>NZ_STGY01000025.1 GCF_004912275.1 Glycomyces buryatensis | reverse complement strand
TCGGCTGTTCCGTTCCCCCGCGGGCAAAGACAAATATACACGCTGTTTCAGGGGCGTGAATCGGGGGGGGTACCCCTCTCGTTCATCTGCGCTTGAGCTGGGCGAATACCGCTGTAGGCCAATAGAGTCCGGGCGACGCGTCTCGCGGCGCGCGCCGGCCTCCTTCCTCTTCTTCCTCTTATAGAGAGGAGCCGTTGGCAGTTGGGGAGCCACGTGCTCGGTTTGGACTCGTCGGTGGAGGAGGAAGGGAGACAAGGAAAGCGGGGAGGAGGCGGGGGGGGGAAGAACCCGAGAAGGGGAACTCGGGAGGGAGGGAAGGAAGGAGGGGTGCCTTGGGGCTCAGGGTCTTCCGGGGGTACGACAAAAGCCGGGGACCGCCTTTCGGCGATCCCCGGCTTTTTACGTCTTGTCGAGCTAGTGCTCTACGACGCGCTCGGAACGATGTTGACCAGCTTGCGTCCACGCTTGCTGGAGAACAGGACTTCACCCTCAGCGAGAGCGAAGAGCGTGTCGTCGCCACCGCGGCCGACCAGGTCGCCCGGGTGGTACTTGGTGCCACGCTGGCGGATCAGGATCTCGCCGGCGTTGACGTGCTGCCCACCGTAGCGCTTGATACCGAGGCGCTGGGAGTTGGAGTCACGCCCGTTACGGGAGCTGGATGCACCCTTCTTGTGTGCCATCAGTCAACCCCTTACTTCTTGATCCCGGTGACCTTGACAAGCGTCAAGGGCTGACGGTGCCCCTGGCGCTTGTGGTAACCGGTCTTGTTCTTGTACTTGTGGATCTTGATCTTCGGGCCCTTGGTGTGCTCGAGAAGTTCACCGCTCACCGTGACGCCGGAGGCGTCGGTGACCACAGTGCCTTCGTCGACGAGCAACACCGCGGGCAGCGTAAGCGTGTCGCCGGGCGCGCCCTGAAGCTTCTCGACTTCGAGGACGTCGCCCTCGGCGACCTTGTACTGCTTTCCGCCAGTCTTGACGATTGCGTACATGTCGACGCTGGTCTCCTTGGGTCCTCCCCGGTGCGGGGAATAAGTTCCCCGCAGGGGAACGGTGTTTACAAATTTGCGGTGTCACGCACCTAGGCCCGCCGATCGGCTCCGACCACTTCCACCGAGGTGGAGAGTGAGGAAAGCTTAGGGCTCTATGGGCCGCTCACTAGGGTACGTCATGTACTCGCTGGATCCGGCATCGGGATCGGGCGGGGGCCGCCGGCGTCACAGTCGACGGCCTCCGTCCGCCCTCAGTCGGTGTCGGTCTCCGACCCGCTGGCCTCGGAGGCCGATTCGTCGGAGCCATTCGAGTGATCGTGCTCGGAGTCGGGTAGGGCCGCGGCGATCTTCGCCGTCTCGGACGCCGCTGACTTCGAGGATTGATCGTCGTTGTCCTGCTTCTTGCCGGACCTCGAGCGATCACGCTTCTTCTTGCCGCCACCGTTGCCCTGGCTTTGGCCCTGGCTCTGGTTCTGCTGGCCGCCGCCGCTGCCGCTCTTCTTCTTCGAGGTTCCGAAGATCTCGTCGGTATTGACGATCACGCCGCGGCCCTTGCAGTGGTCGCAGGGCTCGGAGAAGGCCTCGATGAGGCCCTGGCCGACGCGCTTGCGAGTCATCTGGACCAGGCCGAGCGAGGTGACCTCGGTGACCTGGTGCTTGGTGCGGTCGCGTCCCAGACATTCGGTGAGGCGCCTGAGCACTAGATCGCGGTTCGATTCGAGCACCATGTCGATGAAGTCGATGACGATGATGCCGCCGATGTCGCGCAGCCGCAGCTGGCGGACGATCTCCTCGGCCGCTTCCAGGTTATTGCGGGTGACGGTCTCCTCGAGGTTGCCGCCCTCGCCGGTGAACCGGCCGGTGTTGACGTCGATGACCGTCATTGCCTCGGTCCGGTCGATGACCAGCGAGCCGCCCGAAGGCAGGTAGACCTTGCGGTCGAGGGCCTTGAGCAGCTGCTCGTCCACGCGCTTCTCCGCGAACACATCCTTCGTTCCGGTGTGGCGGTGCAGGCGAGGCAGGAGCTCGGGCGAGACCGATTCGAGGTACTTGTGGATCTCGTCGTAGGCGTCCTCGCCTTCGACCACGATCTCCTTGAAGTCCTCGTTGAAGACGTCGCGGACGACGCGGATCAGCACGTCGGGCTCGGAGTGCAGCACGCTCGGCGCGTTGCCCTTCTTGCTCTTCGTCTGGATCTCTTCCCACTCGATCTGGAGGCGGGAAATGTCGCGGGCGAGTTCTTCCGGCCCGGCGCCCTCGGCGGCGGTGCGCACGATCACGCCGGCACCCTCGGGCACCAGCTTCTTCAGCGCCGCGCGCAGTCGGGTGCGCTCGCGGTCCGGGAGTTTGCGGGAGATACCCGAGGCGTTGCCACCCGGGACGTAGACGAGGTGGCGGCCGGACAGGGCGATGTGGCTGGTCAGCCGCGCACCCTTGTGACCCACCGGGTCCTTCGTCACCTGGACGAGCACCGGGTCGCCGGGACGCAGGGCCTGCTCGATGGAGCGGGCCTTGCCGGCCAGGCCGGTGGCGTCCCAGTTGACCTCGCCGGCGTAGAGCACGGCGTTGCGGCCGCGTCCGATGTCGACGAAGGCGGCCTCCATGCTCGGGAGGACGTTCTGGACCTTGCCGAGGTAGACGTTCCCGACCAGGCCTTGCGTGCCCGACTTCGAGACGTAGTGCTCGGCGAGGATGCCGTCCTCGAGGACGGCGACCTGGGCCCGGCCGCCGCGGACGCGGACGACCATCTGGCGCTCGACCGCTTCGCGGCGGGCGAGGAACTCGGCCTCGCTGACGACCTGGACGCGGTTGCGGCCGCCCTTGCGGCCGTCGCGGCGCCGCTGGCGCTTGGCTTCGAGCCGGGTCGAACCGGAGACACCGCGCACATCGTCGTTGGAGGACTTGCGCTGGGGAGCGCGGACCTTCACGACGACTTCGGCGTCGGAATCGGAGTCCTCGGGCTTGGAGCGGTCGGAGTCGTCGGAGCCGGCGCGCTTGCGGCGACGACGGCGGCGACGGGTCACCTCGGGGCCGTCGGAGGCGGAGCCGGACTCGGTCTCCTCCTCTTCATCGTCGGAGGACGAGGCGGAGGACGAGGAGTCGTCGTCTTCCTCATCTTCGTCGAGGTCGGAGGCGTTCTCGCCGCCCTTGCCTCGGCCACGGCCACGGCGTCCACGACGACCGCGGCGCCGCCGTCCGGCCTCGCTGTTCTCGTCGTCGTCGAAGTCGTCGTCGAAGTCCTCGGCTTCCGCCTCGGGCTCGGGTTCGGGCTCTTTGACCTGACGGTCCTTGGCCCGCTTCGACTGCTGGGGCTGCTGGCCCTTCTTGGGCTGCGCCTTCTTCTGCTGCTGGGGCCGCGACTGCTCGGCCGGCGCGTCTTCGCGCTCGGTCTTCCGTTCGGAAGAACGCTCGCGGGGTTCGGCCTTCGCCACCTTGGGTGGGGGCGCGAACACCGGCACGGCGCCGGGTGCGGATTTGGCCGCCTTGGGTCGGTCGTTCTTCGACTCGGCCTCGGCGGGTTCGGATTTGGTCGGTTTCTGAGGAGCCATGAAGGTGACCACGACTGCGGGCACCTGTTCGCGCGGCTCGTTCTCGCGCATGCGGATATATCTCCATTCCAGCCGCCGCCCGGGCGCGTGACGCTGGTGCGTCCGCTGCCGCACGGGCGCGGCATCAAAGAGTGCGGCCATCCCGGCCCCGCTCGTAGGTGGCTCGTAAGCTTCGCCGAGCGCTGCCGTTCGATCGCACTGAAAGCCTCAACTCGCTCCGGGGAAACACCTCTGCCCCGGACGAGTGGTCAGGTCCATCGCCGTGAGCAGCGAGGACTAGACATCTTCAGTCGCACAATTCGTTGCTGTGTGCGGTACGACAAGGTCGAGTATCGCACACTCTGCGTCATTCGCCGAGTCGGTCGACTTCTCGGTGCCCCTCCTCTCATAACGAACCCTCACGGAAGGGTGAGAATCCCCGGACGTTCCGTGTTTGGCACGCCTGGCGCCTGGCTTGCGTCCGATGTACTCGATAGGCTCGGTGCTGGCCTGCCTGAGGCACGCCGATAGACGGAGGTCAGGACCATCGCACTCCAGGTCATCGACTCGGATGAGTCTGAGAAGCCCCAGGAGACCGGAAAAACCGGCACGTACCAGGGGCGGCATCGCGGTGCCGACCGGCTGCGTCAGCTCGCCAGCGCCGGCGGGGTCCTCGTCGCGGTCGCGGTGCTGCTGGCCGCCGGTGGGACGGTCCTGTTCTGGGTCTCCGGCTTCGGCGATGAGGCTCCCGCCATCGATGCAGGCGCCATCGGCGATGTGTGCGAACTCTCCGTGAATGAGGAACTGCTGGCCGGTTGGGCCGATACGGAGCAGACGCGGGAGCCGCAGAAGTCCTCGGATGAGGAGGTGCGGACGTTCGACTGCGCCTATGCGGCCGAACACGCAGGTGAGGATGCCTACCGTCTGGTCTCGTTCTTCGCGACGGTGCAGGTGTACGAGTCGTCGGCGGATGCGCGGGCGGCCCATGCGGGGGTTTTGGACTTCGAGGCTTCGAAGGGCCGGGACACGTCGTCGGTCGGCGGGGTCGGCGAGGAGGCCTCTATCTCGGTGGTCGAGTCCGGCGAAGAGACGGAGCTGCGGTTGCATGCCCAGGAGTCGAACGCGACTGTGACGGTGAGCATGTTCCTGACGGGTGCTCCGCCGGAGGGCGGGGACGGTCGGCAGCTGACCGAGGATCTGACGTCGGGACTCATCGACGCGCTCCCCCGAGTCGAGAATTGAGCGGCTCCCTTTAAGCTGGCCGTGACTACCTCGGCGTCAAGTCGACACGCCGGGAATCATTCGCGGAGGATATTGTGAGCGCCACACCACCCTTTGGCCCTGCCTATGACCAACCGCCCGACGACGGTGCGCGGCGCCGGGCGGATCAGTGGCAGCCCCAAGCGGGCGGTCCTCGTGGGGCGCAAGGCGATTCTGGACAGGTGCCCGGTGAGGGCACGCCACGCGGAGGTCGTCCCCAGGCGGGGCGGCCGCAGGCCGGCGGGCCGCAGATGCCCGCGGCGGGCGGCAGGCCGCAGGCCGGTGGACCGGTCGCGGGTGGACCGCAGGCCGGTGGTCACCAGACCGGTGCCGTTCCTCGTGCGGGTGGCCCGCAGGCTCGCGGCCCCGCGGGGCCGCCGCAGGGCCAGCCGTCCCCGTACCAGTCCCCGCAGCGGCCGATGCAGCCTTCTCCACAGCAGCCGCAGCAGTCGCCCCCTCCCGCGACGCCGCCGCACGGCCAGCCGCCCGCGGTTCCTCCGCACGGTCAGCGTCAGCAGCCCGCGCCTCCGGTCGACGGGGAGCGTTCGCGGGAGCCGTTCGAGGAGGCCGCGTTCTTCGACGATTCCTCGCGCGGCGACTGGTCGGGCCAGGAGACCACGGCTATGGGTCGGATCGGCTACTCCGACAAGGGAACCCGGAAGCGCTCGGACTTCCAGAAGGTCCGCAGCCGGGCCCGCAAATCCAGCCCTATCCCGAAGATCATCGCCGCGGTCGTGGCCGTGGGCCTGGTCGGCGGGGGCATCTGGTTCTGGATGAACCGTCCCGACTCCGCGGACGAGGGCGAGGCGACCTCGGGTCTGGCGTTCTCCGGCAGCGATGACCCGTGCTCGTTCGCCGACTCCGCGCCGCTGGCCGACTATGTCGACGGGGCCGAGGCCGAGCCGACGGCCGCGTCCGAGGAGCGCAATAGCGGCTTCGAGCAGACGTGCACCCTGAACTTCGGCGACGCCGACTCGTCGCTGGCCCTGGTCGATTTCGAGGGCGTGGCCTACGAGTCCAATGAGCGGGCGAGCGTCAGCTACGAGCTGGAGGCCCGCAAGGTCGCCGACATGTCCGCTCCGTGGACCGTGGTCGAGGAGGCGCCGGAGGTCGGCGCCGAGTCCGCCGCCGTGGCGCGCATCGCCGAAGAGGGCACGTCGAACTACCAGCTGCACTTGCAGGACGAGAACGCCTACCTGGTGGTGCGTCTCTCGGTGGTCGATTCGGACCTGGACGAGCAGGGCCTGGGCGAACTGGCCGCCGAGCTGGCGTCGTCGTACCTGACGGCCTGGAACGACGCGGCCTAGTCCGCACCATGCGAAAGGAGGCGGTCCCCTCGGGGGCCGCCTCCTTCTTCGTCTCTTCGCCGGGCGGATCGCCTATCCGCTCAGTAGGTGCGCATCGGCTGGCCGAACATCTGGGATTCGATCGAGGTCGGCGAGCACCAGAGGTACTTCTCCTTCTGGCCCTTGCGAAGCATCGCGATCATGTCGTCGTGCAGCATCTGAAGCCATTGCAGGACTTCCTGGTTGACGCGGATGCTCGACCGGGCGATCTGGGCCTCTTCGGCGGTGAGCCGCTGGAGGACCGTCATGTGCGCGTCGGAGGTGAGGCTGTCGGCGTAGTTGGTCAGCCGCGGCAGGACCGTCAGCTGGGTGCGCCAGGGCCCGAGGACGGGCTTGGTCTGGGAGCCGCGCTCGCCGACGTCGTAGACGTACAGCGCCGGGGAGTGCTGGCTGGCCTCGACCGTCACCGGCTGGTCGCCGTGCAGAACGGCGAGGCGGTCGCCACGTCCGGTCGCCGTCTCCCCCAAGCCGTTCCACTCCTGGGGCCGGGTGGTGCACACCGCGACGCGGGTCCCGAGCGCGAGCGCGCGGAACACCAGGAGGCGGGCGAGGTAGACGCCGCCGATGAGGTTGATGCGGGTCTCTTCGGGCCGGAAGAACGGGGCGACGACGGGCACCTGCTCGGCGTCGCGGCCGACGACGAGCCCGGCGGGCGGGCTGGCCGAGGTCATGAGCTCGAGTGCCCGGGCGGTCGGGATCTGCGACGAGGAGCGCAGCGGCTCGATCGACTTTCCTGCGTCCCTAGCGGTCTCGACGGCTCGGTCGGTCACGGCCATGCCGTAGACGGTGCCGTCCTGCGGCCCGGCGGAGACCTGGGAAACGCCGAACAGGCCGGCCGACATGGGCGTGGCGCTGACGGGGCCGCCGGCGCCGGAGTACGGGATGCCCGAGTACGGCTGGGCCGAGGCGGGCTGGCCCGAGAACGGCTGCCCGGACAGGGGTTGGCCGGACATCGGCTGGCCCGAGACGGGCTGGCCGGAGACCGGCTGCACCGAGACCGGGGAGATCTGCGACACCGAGGGCCCGGAGACGGGCGCGGCCGAGACCGGTGCGGAGGCCGGTGGCTGGGAGGGCTGCCGTACCGGGGGCTGCGACGGGACGGGCATCGGCACGTTCGGCTGCGGCACAGGCGGAACCGGCCCGCGGTTCCCGGAGGGCGGCGTCGACGGCGATGACGTCGGCGAAGCCGGGGGCTGCGCGGGCGAGCGGTTCTCCGGCGGCCGGGGCGACTGCACCGGCGGTTGCGACTGCTGCGCCGACTGTTGCGGCGGGCTCACCGGCGGCCGAGGCGGCTGGACCGGGGGCTGCGACTGCTGGACCGGCGGCTTCGACTGCTGCGCAGGAGGCTGCGGCTGCTGCGGCTTCTGCACCGGAGGCTTCGGCGTCTCCTGACGCGGCGGCACGGGCGCGGCGGCCTGCGGAGGCCGAGGCGTTTGGATCTGCGGCTGCGACTGCTGCGCGGGTGGCTGCGGCTGTGCGGGCGGGGCGGCACCGCCGCGAGCGGAGGGACGCGGCGGCGAGGCCGGCGTCGGTTCGGACGGTTGCCCTTGCCGCGCCGGGGATGCGGCGCCAGAGGCGCCGGAGCGTGCGCTGCCGTAGACGGCGCCGCCCGCGGGCGGTCGCGGCGCTTCGGGTCCGCGGGTGGGCTCGGACGGGGCCGGGCGCAGCGGCGTGGTCGAGTCGGTCCCCCGCGCTCCGCCCTGGCGGGCGACCTTGATGGTGCCGCCGTCCTCGTCGTCGACGGTCTCGGCGCGCTTGCCATCTTCGCGCTTCTGCTCTTCCTCCTCCTCGGAGGAGTGGCGCCCGCCGCCGCGGTATGAGCCTCCCGAGTACGTGCCGCCCTGGTAGGTACCGCCGCCGTACACGTTGCCGTTGCCGTTGCCGCTGTTCCGGTCGCTCATTGGGGACCTCCTCCGGTCGGGGCGGATGCGTACGCGGCCGGGCCGTGTTCGCCGTCGAGGCGCTGCAGGCGGACACCGAGCTGGTCGGCGACGTTCAGCAGCTGGTTCTGCGCCGACTCCCAAGCGGTCTGGTCGAGCGCGAGCCGCACCACCGAGTCGACGGCGAGCTGGCGGCCGGTGACCCGGCCGTCCGGGTTGACCTTGCCGGAGGTACCGGCGGTGACCAGGGTCGAGACGGTGACGAATGCCGCCGGCACACCCGAGAGCGCGTCGACGGTGCGGTACAGGTTATTGGCGTCGGTGGGCCACTTGGTGATCCGGAAGGAGACGTGGCGCAGGCCGTCGGCGTACCAGTGGGTCCAGTCCTCGGCGGTGCGCTCGCCCGGCACCGGCGCGAAGGCCACACCGAGCGACTGCGACACGGCCTCGCGGACGCTCTCGGCGTCGAGGATCCGGTTGGGGACGCCGACGTTGCCGAGCAGTTTGGAGATGCGCTGCGCGGTGGAGGCCAGCGCCTTGTAGACGCCGTCGACCTCGCCGCCGCGGTCGGTCGTGGCCTCGCGGGCGTCGCGGGCACCGAGGCGGACGGCCAGCCACGCCTTGTGGTGGACGACCGCCGGGGAGTCCCCGAGCAGTTCGCGGTAGGAGCGGGCGGCGGCACTGTTGTCGTAGGCGGCCAGGCCGACCGGGGTGGTGTGGCCGACGAGCTGGACGGCGGTGACGGGCACCGACGTCTCGTCGAAGAGCCGTTCCAGTCGCTCGAGCGGGATGGCCTTGGTGACGCCGTCGGTGGAGCCGATCTCGATGACGGAGAACCAGCCCCCGTTGTCGTGGCCGATGCCGACGTTCTCGTCGCGGTCCTCGACGCCGGTGATGCCCAGGTCGGGGGCGATGCGGTGGAGGACCTCGGTGAGCTGCTCTGGGTCCAGTGCGCGCACGCGGCGACGCAGTCGGGACTTGAGCGGCCAGGTCTGGTACCACCAGTAGTCGCCCTTGCGCCAGAACGCGATGATCATGATGACCAGGGCGACGCCGCCGCCGGCGGCCCCCGGGATCATGCCGAATCCCAAGGCGGCCAAGGCGATCACGAGGCCGATCTGGACCGCGATCAGCTGCGCTACCGTCAGGGGGCCGAGCCTGCCCGAGGAGCGCGTCGTGAACACGACGGACTCACCCGGGGCCGGGCCCGTGTCCTGAGACTGCACGGACGCGGTGCCGCGAGCTTGCTGCTGCCCCTGCAACATCGTCATTTTGCGACGTCTCCATCATGAAGGTGAGTGGTCGTACCCATGGTAAGCGGAAGTGTCCACCTCTTGGTGACCACCCGTGCTGTGCTGCGGGCGTACCGCCCCGTTTGCGCCCCGGCGTTAGACTGATCGCGTGCGTATCCTCCCGCGTCTTCCTCTCTACTCCGCGGCCGTGGCTTTGGCCGCGGCGTCGACGGTGTTGTTGACCAGTGCCCCCGCGTCGGCCGACTTCGGCACCGGAACCTTCACGGGGGACGATGTGCAGCCGTGCGAGACGCCAGAAACCGAAGGCGAGGACCTGACCGCGAAGGAATGGACCACCGACAAGCTCGGCCTCAACGAGGCGCACCAGTACAACGAGGGGCGCTTCGAGGACGGTTCGCGGGTGAAGATCGCCGTGATCGACTCGGGGGTGCAGTCCACCCACGAGATCTTCGGGGACCGGGTGAGCTCGGGCTTCGACATCTTCGACCCGGACGGGAACGGGCAGTGCGACGGGTACCAGCACGGCACGGGTGTGGCGGGTATCGCGGCCGGCGGCGCGGAGAGCAACCAGTTCGTGGGGGTGGCCCCGCAGGCCGAGATCCTGCCGATCCGGCTTTTCCTCGACGCCGAAGAGGGCGCCGGGTTCGACAAGAGCGAGCAGCTCGCCTCGGTGATCAATGACGCGGTGTCCAAGGGCGCCGACGTCATCAATATCTCGCTCGTTACGCCGCCCACCCCTAAGCTGGAGCAGGCGGTCAAGGACGCCATTGCCGCCGACGTTGTCATCGTCGCCGCCACCGGCAATGCGGGAATCGACATGGACAGCACCGAATACAGCGGCGAAGACGCGGGGTACTACCCGGCCAATTACGAGGAAGTCATCGCCGTCGGCGCCCACGACGAGAACGGCGCGTACTACAAGGAGACGAACTTCGGGGCGAAGATCGACATTCTCGCGCCGGGCGTCAATGTCACGATGCCATTCCCGGGTGGCGGCTGGTTCACGGATTCGGGCACCAGCTTCGCCGCGCCGTTCGTGTCCGGGGCGGCCGCGCTGCTCAAGGGGGAGTTCGGCAAGACGACGGACGTCAAGTGGATCTCGGACCGTTTGAAGGACACCGCGCTCCCCCCACCGGACGACTTCAACCGCTACCAGGGTTACGGAGTCCTCAATGTCGCGGCCGCGCTGACCGCCCCGGACCCGAGCGAGGATGGCGAGTCCGAATCGCCGGCGCCGCCGGCCGACGCCGAGCAGCGCTCCATCGCGGGCATCGACGTCGACTACGACCCGCTTTCGACCGCGAAGACGGTCGCCTGGGCGAGCATCGGCATTGCGATCGTCGTCATCACGCTGGTGCTCGTGCTGCGGAAGATCGTTCCCGATGGCCGCAAGCGCGGTTGGCGCCCCGGCACCCGTGATGTGGACCGGCTACCGGTCAAGGCCGGGGCCGAGGACACCGCTTAGCGGCGCGGCGCAGAGGCGCTTTTCAGGGCCACAGTCCAGACGAGGTCACCCTCTAGAAGAGTGCGAGCCCGACTTGAGGCAAAGGCGCGGAGCCCGACCATTCTGGTCGGGCTCCGCGCCTTTGCAATGCCGTCTCGCCGCTACCTGGCCATTGCCTTACAGCTGACTCGCCACCGCCTTACAGCGGCCTTGTCGCTGCGATGCCGAAGCGAACTCAGGCACCATGCGGCGTCATGCGGGCACTAAGAAACCCGGGCTGATCCCGCGATCTGCCCGGGTTTCCCTTTCTCGTCGCGACGAGGAAGTTTCTAGCCAGCGAAACGAGCCGCGTTCGAGGCTTCGGTGTTCTGGTAGCGCTCTTTGGCGTTGTTCACAGCGTTGCCGACGCCCTGCAAGATCTCATTGATCTTTTCGAACGCGGCATCCCACTGCGCCTTGGACTCGTTGTAAGCCTCAAGGTCCGCACCCTGCCAGTCCATGTTGTCCAGCTGCGAACGGAGGTCACTGAGGGTGCCTTCCATCTCGCCCGACTGCGACAGGATCTCGGAGTACGCTGCGTCGAGCTCTTCGTAGCTCATTGCAATGCGACCCATGACGGTTCACCTCTTTCCTTGCTTGGTATCGGGGGGGTTGTTTCTAGAGATCGCCGTCGAAGTTGCTGAAGTCGCTCTGAGAGTCGGCGTCCATCTCAGCCTGGGCGGCCGAGGACGAGTCGAGCTGGTCCGCGATCTCCTGCAGGGCTTCGAGCAGCTTCGCCGACTCGGCGTCCCACTGCTGCATGACTTGGTTGAACGCGGTGGCACCCGCGCCGGTCCAGGACGCAGCGAGTTCGTCGCAGAGCGCCTTCAGACGGTCAAGGTTCCCGTCGACAGACAGCTTGGCGTTCACAGTGTCAGTCGCGCCTTGCGCGACTGTCTCTGTGTCCATTGCTACACCGGCCATCATTCACCTCCAAGTGGTAAAACCGGGGGCTGAGGCACTAGGGATCTAGGCCGTCAGGGGTATCCCAGTGAGTGTTTTCATCGATTCCGCAGTCACCATAACCCGTCCGTGCAAACTCACCGGGCTGGCGGTGCGTCTTTGAGTTTACTAGGTGTCACCAATCGCGTGTATCCCCACATCGTGCCAAGGCCCACAAGCCATCCCGAAACCGCCCGCAATGACCGCACCCGGCGGGTCGTGCGCCGCAGTGAGCCGGCCGGCCTCACAGCTGGTCATCGTAGGTGACCGGGGAGTCGAAGGGGTCCACCGCGAGCCCGTCGCCCTCGCACGGCAGGACGACCGGTCCGGTGGGGATGCCGTCGGGGAAGTACCGGTTCACGAGGTCGCCGATGCCGCCGGGTGTGACCCCGCCGGTCGGGGGGATGTACTGGAACTCGTCGACATCGCTGATGGTGACCGGGCCGGACTGGACCAGCAGGCCCACGTAGCCCCAGACTCGGTACCAGAGGGTGATGCCGTCCTTGAGCGTCACCGCGAGGTTGCGGTCGATGCGCCCGTCCGGGTCGAGGTCCTCGGAGTCCTCGGTGAACGCGTAGCCGAGCCCGCCCCAGTGCTCTCGCAGCACCTGCACGTAGTGCTCCCGCACGAGCTCGCTCCCGGAGTGGGCGAGCGAGAAGCGGTATCGGATCTCGATATTGGTGTAGCCGGGAATGTCGATTCCGTCGTGGCTGCATGGCATCTCGCCCCAACTGCGCCGTTCGAAGCCGGGGAAGTCGGGCAGGGCCGCGGCGGTGGCGGCGGCGAGCGCTTCCATCGGGGCGTAGGCCTGGGCCTGGGTGTACACGGTCTCCGGCGGGGATTCCATTGGCGATTCCACGGTGTCGTCCTTCATCAGGCCCTCCCGGTCACGACGTCGGCCATGTCCTCGCGGCCCTGGAGGTTGGTGTCGTCCCAATAACTGCTGTGGTTGCGGATGGGGTCCTTGTACTCCTCGTACCAGGGGGAGTCCTTGCCATCGACGTCGCTGTGGATGGTGTCGGCGCCGAAGGACCCGTCGACGGGGTCGGTGCCGTGGACCGTGCCGTATTGAATGACGTCCGAATCATTGCGGGTGGCGTAGACGTCTTGGGCGCCGAGCGCATCGGCGGTGTCGGTGCCGACGCCCGGGGAGCCGATGAAGAGCATATTGTCGGCGTCCACGCCCTCGGTGACGGCGGCGGTGCCGACCATGGTGGAGCCGTAGGAATGCCCGGTCAGGGTCAGGTTCGCCGCCTCGCCCTCGGCGCTCGCCCGCACGCCCTCGGTGAACGATTCGAGCTCGTCGGATCCCTGCTCGGCCCACTTGTCGTCGGTGGCCTGGAGCAGGTCGTCCGGTGCGTCGTAACCCATCCACAGGACCGTCGCAGTCTCGGTGTCCGGTGAGGCGTCCTGCGCGTCGGCGGCCATGGTCTCGGCGCGGTTCATCAGTCCCCCGCCGGCGCCGGCGATGCCGCCGCCGGTCCCGGGGACGTAGGCGTTGACATTGTCGGCGGTGTCGGGATTGCCGATCGAGACGACGGCCTGGCCGCTGCCCTCGGTGGCGAAGTCGAGCAGGTAATAGGACTGCCCGGTCTCGTCGTAGGTCTCCGGATTGCCGTCGTCGTCGGTGATGCGGTCCTGGAGGCGGGCCAGATCGGTGCGATCGGTCTTGAGGCCGTCGATCTCCTCCTGGAGTCGCTGGTGCTCATCGGAATCGGGGTCGAGGCCGGCGAGCTGGTCCTCCTTCGCGGCGATCCGGCTGTCGAGCCCGCTGATGTCGCGGTCCAAGACCGTGCGGTTGGCGGTGTCGCGGGATTCGACCGGGATGCCGTCGACGGGACCGACCAGCTCGGGGTGCTCGGCGATGAGCGCCTCGCGCTCGGCCTCGGACAGGCCGTCCCACCACTCGTTCACCTGTCCGGGAGAGAGTCCGGACTCGCCGGCCGCGATCGCCCGCATCTCGCCGGCGACCTCGCTCGAGAGGTCGCTCTTGTACTCCTGCAACAGTTCGTCATAGGTCTCGCCGAACTGCGGGGGAAGCTCGGCGGGGTTCTCGCGCATCTGGGCCAGCGCGGCGGCCGCGTCGTCGTCGGCGTCGTGGGCCCGGGACATGACGGCGCGCAGCCAGTCCTGGTACTGGTCGGCCAGTTCCATTGCGGTGCCGTAGAGGTCGACGCCGTTGAAGACGGCCTTGAGGCGGTCGAGGTCGAAGAATCCGTCAGGTTTCTCGATCCCGACCATGTCGCACAGCCATTGTGGAGGATTGGTAGTCAGGATCGCCCGGTGCAGTTCGCCGGACATGTTCACGTCGTACTCGGCAGGGCCGCCCGCGATCTCGAAGTCGTGGGACTCGATGAGCGGAATCAGCTCGGTGAGCTCGTTCTGTTCGGCCTCCAGCGCATCGGCGACCTCGAGGAGGCCGGTGGAGAGGCGGATGGTGGCGTAGTCGGACAGGTCGTCCTCGAACCGGTCGGCGGTGAGGCCGATCTGCTCGCGGACCAGGTCGGCGGTGTCGGACTCGTAGTAGTCGGTGCCGAGGTGGCCCTTGACGACCTCATCGCGGAGCCGCTGCGACTGTCCAATCATGTTGTCCGAGTATGACTTCCAGGAGTCTCCGAGGGTCCGGACGGCATCGCAGTCGAGACCGCGCAGGTCCTGCCAGGTCATTTCGCTCACGGGTGCTTACCAATCCGGCCGGGAGGAGGCATTGGCATTGTCACGGCCCGGGTAGCGGTCGGAGTCGGCGAAGGAGGCGAACGCTCCCGCGTTGTACTCGTCCACCTCCACGGCCTCTTCGGCGCAGGTGGCGAGGTATTCGCCGGTATTGCCGACCAGAGAGGTGAACCCGCCGGCGCGGTGGATCTTCCACCACTCCCCCGTTTCTGCAAGGGCCGCACCGAGAGCGGTATTCGCCGATTTCAGGGTCTCGGCGGCTTCGGCGGTCTGATCCGCGACGGTCAAGGTCTGCCGGTCGACCTCGCCTTCGACGTCGAAGAGCACCTCGACGGCCCGGTGAACCGAATCCGGCTCCATTGTGAAGACATCAGCGCCGGCCATGGGCGGCCTTCCCGATCACCTTGGGGGAACACAGAAGGGGCATGAGACATCTCCTCCGGGAAAAAAGGGGACGGGAATTGACAATCACTATAAACAGTGCGTGCCCATCCGGTCTGGGTCAGAAGTTCTGCGGCATGTCAACCCCCACCCGCTGACTCTCTTGTGTCACAGGCTCATCAATTCACACCATGGCCTGATTCCGGTAGGGGTCTTGTCGCACGGAGTCGCTATCCTGGTAGCAGTCCAAGGCGAGCGTCGCTGCCGAGCCGCCACGGCACCCCCGAACTCGATTTCCTTGAGGTGAGACCCGCATGGTTGAAGAGCCGATCTACGCGTCGAAGGACGCGGCTACCGGCGAGACCGTCTACTACCAGAAGACCTCGGCCGGCCAGTTCGTCCAGGTCGACGAGGACGCCCTCAACGAGCTCAGCGGCAACCTGGTGCTCATCCAGACGGACCTCGCCGAGACGCGCGACCTCGTCACCAACGGCAACCTCACCCGCATCAAGTCGATGACGTTCCACATCATGCCGGACTTCCAGTTCGAGCAGGTCGATGCGATCAACCTCAAGCTCGGCGCGTTCGAAGACGCCGAACTGCTCCAAGAGGCGTACCGGGAAGTGTTCTACAAGGGCAAGGCCGAGCAGATCGAGCGGATCAACCACGGCTATGCGACCGGCGAACAGGTCAGCCGCGACATCACCCAGACCTACCTGGACGAGGACGGCAATGTCGCCGCCGATGTGGGAGCAGTCGGCGCGGAGTTCGACTCCGGCAACAGCATCACCGAGAGCGACCTCGAAGAGGACTCCGGAACTCCCCGGGCCTTATCCGGTCACGACAAGAATCCCAGCCCTGACCCCCGAGGAAGGAGTCCTGTTATGTCTGAAGGAGAAGGCAAGGGCAAGGAGTACTACTTCAGTACCTATACGCCCCATGAACTCTGGGAAAAGCTCATGACCCAAGGTGACCCTTGGAGCGTGGAGCAGGCCGGAAGTGTCTGGAGCACCGCCAAGGGCGGTCTTGAATCCGCCCGCGACCAACTAAATACCAGCATGTTGGCCACGGTCGACTACTGGCAGGGCCCCGCCTCCGAAGAGTTCCAGCGGCGCATGCGACTCGTCTACGAATACAGCGAGGTAGCCGAGGAAGAAATGATGGAGGCCTCTGCCCGCACGATTCCTAACATTGCAGCGTGGTTGACCGAGGCCCAGCAGGCGGCCCGAGATCAGGACCTCAACCCCGACAATGAGCCCACGTACGAAGTCTGGGTTGACGAGGTTAGGGATCCGAAGCCTTCGGACGCTGACCTCATCGACAAGCAGGAACAGTACAAGGCCGAGTATGCGGAATACCAGACGCAGCGCCATGAGGCGCTGGCGGCCATTGTCGGGAACCTCGGGCACAAGTACGCCCGTGCAGCGAACGGGTACAAGCCTCCGGAGTCCCCGCCCGAGGGCATGCCCGGCAATGAGACCTTCCAGCCCCCGACCGGAGGCGTCTTCGGCACCGATGGCATGACCACGGCCGGGTCGACCCCGTCCGCCCCACCTGCAAGCGATGGGTCCGGTACCGATGGCGGAAGCCTCGACGGACAAGGCCACGATGACGACCTGGAGCCCACTGATGAGGGTTGGGACCCCGGATCCTATGACGATATGGACTCGGGCCTCACCGGCGGTCTGACAACCGGCGGCGTTTCAGCGGTCAGTGGCGGCACCATTGCCGCGGGAGGCATGGGAGCCGGCGGTGGCGGCGCCGCTTTGGTCGGCAGCGCTGGCCTGTTCGGTCCAGCAATGGGAGCAACTTCCACGGCCGGAACGAGTCCGGGGCGCGGCGGCGCAACGACCGGCAAGGCCGGCTCGACCGCTCCGGGCCGCAGTGGCGGCACCTCTGGTCGCGGCACCGGTACCGGCGCTCGTGCCGGGGCCGGGAAGGCCGGAGTCGGTAACCCTCGCGGGGGAACCCGTTCGGGCTACGCCGACGATGACGAGGAAGAAGAAGTCACGCGCGAGACGTGGCTGAAGGAAGACGAGATCGACTGGCGCAGCGGCGACCGCACGCCGGACGAGGAACTCGACGACTAAAGCCAAACAGTAAAGCGTGAGGGGCGAGCGGCCTAGGCCGCTCGCCCCTCACGCTTTGTGTTAGCAGGTCGGCTTGCAAATGACACGGGCTCAATGCCAGCGCGACCAACGTGGTTCGGTGCCTATTCGAGTGGAGTAGGCTCAGCGCCGGTTCGGGTCGCTCGGTCCCCAAGGAGCGCCGGATTCCCCATTGTTCGCGGGTGGCGAGGGAGGGGGACTGAATCCCGGCGCACCGCTCGGAGCCTGTGGACCACCGGACGGCGGACCGCCGTAACCCTGCGGCGCAGGCTGACCGGGCTGCCCAGGCTGCCCGAGATTCATGGGCGGAGGGCTGTACTGCTGCTGGCCGGACCCCGCTTCCTGCTGCATTCCAGGACCAGGCTGCTGATAGCCGCCCTGGACCGGTCCGCTCTGAGGATTGAAGACGTCGGGCTGGCCATTGGCGGCTGCCGTCTTCCGACTACGGCCCCGCAGCACCAGCCACACGGCAATGGCCGCACCGATCAAGACAACCGCGGCAGCGACCACGATGATCGCGGAGAGACCGGAATCGGAATCCTCGTCGGCAGCAGCGGCTGAAGGCTCGCCGGCGTTCGATCCGTCCTCGGATTCAGTATCTTCCCCCTCGCCCTCCCCACTGGCACTAGGAGCGCCCAGCGGGTATCCCAGCGGGTTCTCATCGACGGTCTCGATGCCCTCGGCATTGACGGCCTGGTCCGCGTTCACCAAGCCGTATCCGAGCTCCTCGGTATGGTTCTCGCCACTGCCATCACCAGCAGTCTGGATCAGTCGGTTGATGGCATTGTTGCCATCCAAGTTCGAATCCGCCGCCAAGGTCAATGCGACCACGCCGCTGACAATGCCAGCTCCCAACGAGGTACCACCTTCACCGCTCTCGGTGGTGGGCGCGCTGGAATCATCGCCCCATCCCACTTCTTCGCCCTGGGGAATGGGGTGGGTCATCTCATCAGCGGGAGCCGCAACCACGACCTCAGGACCGGTCGTACTGAGATCCCATGAATCTCCGCTCTGGTCGGCTCCCGAAACCGCGACGACACCCGGAATGGACGCAGGAAAGGGCACCGGTTCCAGGTCCGGATCGTTACCCGCACTGGCAACCATCACCACGCCCTGGTCCAGGGCATATTGGAAGACCTCAAGGATTGCCTCGTCCGGTCCAGCACCACTAATGATGCCCCAGGGAAACGCCACCACATCCGCACCGTTATCGACGGCCCACTTGATGGCGTCGATATCGGTCTGACCGCCCGCGCCGCCGGTCAAGCCTTCAATTTCCCAGCTGGTAGCAATGCGAACGGGCAGGATGGTGGCCTCGGGCGCCGTGTACAGCACCCCGGCGATGACGGAACTGCCGTGCCCATCGGTGTCATTCCAGGCATCCCCTTCCCCTTCTTCAGAGAAAGTCGTGTAGCCCGGCAGGATGTCCTTGTCCTCGAAGAAGGGATGCTCGCCGACACCCGTGTCGACCACGGCGACGGTGACTCCCTCGCCTCTGGTGGTCGCCCACGCGCCGTCAGCTTGGATCTGATCGGTGACCCAGGCATTCGCGGCCGCGAGGTCGTCTTGCGCAAGGGCGGCGCTCGGGGTGGCAACGATGGCCCCGGCCAGTGCGAGAGCCCCGAGTCCAGCTCCGATCGCTCTGCGGCCCAGGCCGCTGGTCCGATGCGGCCATCGTGAGGGTTCATGGATGAGAGGTGTAGCCATGAGGCCGACCCTTCCGTGCGCAAACAAGTCCAGCGAAGCCCGCTCTATCGGACACAATACCGACCCGACCCCCACTCCGCGCCCCCGCAACCGAGGGGTTCCGACGACCACTGGCCTTCCGTATCCCTCAATGTCTCTCGGGGTTCGCAGTTGTGTCTCGACGGATTCCGCGAGGCTGCCCCACCCTTCCGCATCGGGAAATGCCGGGTTCACCTGTCGCCCCACCGTCACCGGCCGGGCTGGGTGACGACAACCAGGAGCACCACGACGACGACTGCGCCCAGAGTCATGAGCGCGGCCACTCCTTCCTCCGTCAGGTGCCGCTCCTTCTTGGCGGCGTTCCGAACCGCTTCTATGCAGTCGCCAACCAGATTCCTTCCCACACTCGCCAGAGCGCTCGGCATCCGGCGGGCAAGTCGGCGCCATCGCCCGAGACGATGGGCGCGCGCCTTCTTCCGCTCCGCGTCGGCATTCCGGCGGTACTCAGCGGCTTGCGCACGGATCCTCGCGCGACGCCGAGACCGCATCGACCTCCGTTCACGAGCGGCCTCCCGCTTCTCATACAGCGGTGCGCGCCAGGCTGATTCGGTGCACCAGCCCCGGCTGCGGGGAATGGCGAGCAGGGCCAGGCTCAATGCGACCGATCCGAATCCGATCCCGGCCTGGACCGAGTCCATTCCGGCCTGCCCCGGAAGTCCCACCGTTGCCGGGCCGACGGCCAGCGCGACCACCTGGAAGAGTCCACCGGCTACCACCGCCCCGATCAGCAGCCGCAGGCCGACGCGGCTGCGCCGGGCAACGCTCACGGACAGGAAGCCGAGGAGCCCGGACCACGCGGCGCCGACCAGCGTCAGCATCTGCAGCTGGGCAATCTCCGAGCCGTCCATACCCGAGGCCCGGAGCGCATCGATCGCATGGAACGGGAACGGAGCGAATAGGAGCGAAACAGCGATGCCTGTCCACAGCACCGTCAATGGCACCGACACCGTCAAGGGCATCTGCGGGATCGCCCTGCCGTCCCCTCTGCGATAGCGGGGCTGGTCGAACCACCGGCGTGCGTCGGGGAAGAACAGCAGGCCGATCATCCCCAGCGAACCCCAGAACCACGCCAGTTCGACCCAGCCTTTGGGCGGGACCGGGAACTGCGGGATGAAGGTCGAGAGCATGAGCGCGGCGGACACGAGGAGCGGCCCGCGAGCGCCGGCGCGTCCGGCGAGCACCATCGCCCCGGCTACGACCAGAACCACACCCGCGGCGGCAATGAGCACCGCCAGGTAGTTCATTGCCGCCACGGCAAGCTCGGTTGCCCCCATCAGGTCACGTCCGCGGGGCAGCGCCAGCGCCGTGCAGGAGAGTGAGAGCCCGCCGACGGCCGCAAGCACGCCCACTATCCAGGTCGGCGCCGACGAAAGGGCTGCGTGTTCGCTCGCAGGAGGGGCGGTAGGACTCACTGTTTCTCCAAAAGCACTTGAGTTCGGGAGGCGATCATCTCGGCCGCAGCGATCGCCGCAGAGCACGAGTCCGCAGTGCCTTCGGTATTGCGGCCCTAAAGGACGACATTGCCGATGCGGAAGGCGAGGGCATAACCGGGTGCTTCGACGTCGTCTACATCGTCGGTGTCGGGATCAGCTTAGGTTCGCGGTACCACTGGTACATCCGGGGAAGGACGAGTAGCGCCAAGCACAGACAGTTCAGTCCCAGGGAGGCGAGAATCAGCAGGCTGGCATGTCTATCAGCCGGTTCGATCCACGTCACTGGCCAGAACAGACCAGGCAGAAGTGGTTGCTGGCCGGGGTCGGCCGTGAAGATTTTGACTGCCGCGGCGATCATGTTTACCCCGGTGTGGACCACGGCCACCCACCAGACCGCGATCTCCCGGCGCCAGATCAGGAACGCGAATATCAGCATCGGCACCGCGAATACGATCGCGGCGCCGAAGAAGAGCCCGTACGCGCCTACCCAGACCTCACACTCGTAATCGCCAGGGGCGCAGGTCGTTTCATGGATGGCCTTGCCCAGGAGCGTGATTTCGGCGCACGAATGAAGGGCGATGAGCACCGAGACCGCAGCGATGATCACCCAGGGCCGGCGCTGCGAACCGGCCCCGCGAAGAGACTTGGTCATCAAAGCTGGCCCTCGTAGGTTCCGGGCGGGTCGAATCGAGCAGGTGCTGCAACAGGCGGCATTACAAGGGCCATCCGAAACGCACCAACATGGTCCCGACCCCTATCCCGGCCGCCACAACGATCGCCGCAATGCCGATCCCGAGGTCCAGGAGCGCGAGTCGAACCGGGTGCTCTGGTGACTCATCGGGGGCCGACCAGACTTCCGCCCTCTTGGAGGCCACCACCCAAGCGATGAACAGACCTGTTGCCAGGGCCGCCGAAAGGAGACCGATACCTCGGGTGGAGAACACGTACAGCGCGCCAGCGAGGGTCTGGAACACGGCCCCGAACACCGCAAGCCCTAGAAAGGCCCTGGCTCGCGCGGGACGCTGGCCAACATGGATGGCCGCGAGCAGATTGAGCGGCAGCGACGGTAGGAACAGGATGGCCATGACGATCATCATCTGGACAACTTCCTCGTCCGTCCCACCGACCATCACGGTGAAGGCAAGCAGCAGCAGATACGCGTTCGCGGCCAGGCAGATGGCCACAATGGCGTGGACAACGAGCAGGATGCGCAATGCGAACACAGCTCCAGGCGGCGGCCCGTCGAAGTAGGGGAGGGACATCGGGGATCGCTCTCGTCTCTCTCATGGCCTTGCCGAGGAACACGACCTCAATTCCCCAATGCAGCAACAGGAGCGCTGAGACCGCTGCGATGAGCACCATGGGACGGCGGATACTCCGCGCGGGCTCGTACCGCGATCCACTTCCGCTCAAAGCTGGCCCTCATACGAGCCAGGCGAATCGAACGGCGCCAGGGCTGCGACGGACTGGGTGTTCGCGAACGGGTCAATCGCGGTGGCGTCCGCGCTCGGGATGCCGTCGGGGAAGTATTCCTCGACCTTGTCACCTTCACTGCCAGGCTCGATGCCACCAGCCGGGGGAATGTACTCGAATTCGCTGAGGTCGCTTACGGGTACGCAGCCTGACTGAACGAATAGCCCTCCGTACCTGCCGACTGCGTACGAGATGCTAATGCCATGTTCAAGCTCGACACCCAGAAGGCGGTCGGTACGTTCGCTCTTCTCAGTGACGCTGTCAGCGGTAATTTCGTAGCCGAGCGAAGTCCAATGGTCACGCAGCACATCGACGTACTGTTCGCGAACAAGTGCTGACTCGGAATCCTCAGCCGAGAGGCGGTATCTGATTTCGATGTTCGTGTAATCCGGATCGTCCTGGCCGTTGTGGGTGCACGGCAATTCATCCCATGAGCGTTGCTCAAACCCAGGGAAGTCGGGCAGGGCCGCGACTGCGTCCGCGGCGGTGGCCTCCATCGGGCCGTATGCCTCGGCCTGGGTGTATTCGCTTTTGGGTGGGGTATCCATAGTGTCCTCCGCTGATGAGCAGCCGGTGGTGAAGAGAGCCGCGAGGGACACGGCAATTCCTCCCAAGAGCGCGCTCACTCGCCTGGCCTGTGGCTGTGGTTCGTATCTCATGGTCAGGTTCCTGCTTGTCCGGTGACGACGTTGGCCATCTGCTCTCGCCCGGCCAAATTCACGTCCTGCCAGTAGGTGCTGTGGTTATCCTTACCTTCGTTGTACTGGTCCCACCAGCTGTACCCTCCCTGAGCTTCGCTTTCGATCACATTGGCTCCGAAGCTTGTATCGGTCGGATCGGTCCCGTGGACCACGGTGTGCTGGATGACATCCTGGTCATTCCGGGTGGCATAGACGTTCTCCGCTCCTACCCCGAGCGCGTCGGCGGTGTCCACGTTGGTGCCGGGAGAAGCGACGAAGAGCAGATTGTCGGCGTCCACGCCCTCGGTGGACGCGGCGGTGCCGATCACCGTGGACCCGTACGAGTGCCCGGTGAGCGTCAGGTTCGCCGGGTCTCCCTCGGCGGTGGCCCTGAGGCCCTGGGTGAACGATTCCAGGTCTGCTGCGGCGTCCTCGGCCTGTTCTGTGTCCGTCGCCTCGGTGACCAAGCTGCTGGGCGCGTCGTATCCGAGCCACATGACCGTGGCTGTCTCGCTCCCGTCACCCCAGTAATCGGCGTCGTAGGCCATTGTCTCGATACGGTTCATGTCACCGCCGAGGTTGTCGATCCCCGCATATGTACCGGGGACGTAGGTCTGGACATTGGCGGCTTCATCGGGGTTGCCGATGGAGACCATGGCCTGACCACTGCCCTCGGTGCCAGTGCCCAACAGGTAGTAAGGCTGATCGGTCCCGTCGTACACCGCCGGGTGGCCCTCGTCGTCGGTGATCTTGTCTTGCAGGTAGGTGAGACCTTCGTACTGCCCCTGGAGTTCGGCGAGTTGGTCTTTGAGGTCGCTATATTCTGCCGTGTCGTATTCATTGCCTCCGCGACCGCCTCGATCGGTGCCATCAGCCTCCATCTGGGCAATCTGCTGCTCGATGTCGGTGATCTGGCTGTCGAGGTCGTCAATCTGGTCGGTCAGGACGACTCGGTTCGCCTCGTCGCGGGCTTCCACGGGGATGCCGTCGGTGGGACCGACCCATTCGGGGTGCTCGGCAATCAAGGCCTCGCGTTCGGCATCGGTCAGGTCGTCCCACCATTGGTTGACCTGTTCGGGTGACATGTCGGACTCGCCATTGGCAATCGCCTCCATCTCGGTGGCGACTTCCTCGCTGAGCTTGTCCTTGTAGCCGTCGATCTGGTCGTCGTAGTCGCCTCCGAGCTGTGGCGGGAGCTCGGTCTGGTTTTCACTCATCGATGCCAGCGAGGCCGCTGCGTCGTCGTCGGCGTCGTGGGCGCGTGACATGATCGCGCGCAGCCAGTCCTGGTACTGCCCGCACAAATCGTAGGCGGAGTCGTAGAAGGCGTTCATCTTGACGAGCACTTCGGCTTCGCTGAAGAGGTCGTACCAGGCCGAGGGCTTTTCGACTCCGACGCGGTCGCACAGCCACTGCGGCGGGTCGAGGTGCAGGAAGATAGCACGGTGCAGGTGCCCGGTCGGGTTGACCTCGTAGTCGTGCGGCCCTTTCTCGATTTCGAAGTCATGTTCCTCGATCAGGCCGAGCACCTCGACGACCTCGGTCTGCTCGGCCCCCAGCGCGTCGGCGAGCTCCAGCAGGGAGGTGGCGATGCGGATGTCGGCGTAGTCGGACACGTCGTCCTCGAACCGTCCGGCGGACAGGTCGATGTGTTCGCGAACCAGGTCGGCGGTGTCTGACTCGTAGTTGTCGGTGCTCAGGTGTCCGTTGATGACTTCGGTGCGCAGTACTTCGGTGTGGTCGATCATCGTGGACGCGTAGGACTTCCAGTATTCGCCCGCTTCTTTGATCGCCGCGCAGTCGAGGTCGAGCAGGTCCTTCCAGGTCATGTCGCTCATCAGCGTCTCCTCCTGTCGGCCCTAGATGCCGCTGCGGCCGGGGTAGCGGTCGGTGTCTGCGTAGGTTTCGAAGTCTCCGGCGGTGTAGTCGTCGACTTCGACGGCTTCGGCGGTGCAGACGGCCAGATATTCGCCGGTGTCGCCGCAGCGTTGCTTGAATCCGCCCGCACGCTCGTGGCGCCACCATTCGACGGCCTCGGCCAGAGCCGGGCCGTATGCGGTGGAGGAGTCTACGAGATGCGTGATGAGCGGGTGGGTGTCGTTGGCGAGGCGTTCGGTCTGGGTGTCGATCTGGGATTCGACGTTGAAGAGGATCTCCACTGACTTGTGGACCTCATCGGGCTCCATGGTGAAGACGTCAGCGCCAGACAACGGCTGCCTCCGTGCGGGAGAGGTGGTGCGACATCAGGGGAAGTCCATCTATTCGGGTTTGACGGGGATGTGGTGGTCTGGGACCACCGAGAGTGATGCTACCAAGGCGATGCGAGGCGTGAGGTCCTCAGATCGTGCCAGCGTGGGAGCGTCGTAACCCAAAACTTCTAGACGCGTAAGAACAGGGTTCGGATTCGGCGTGTCGATGCCTATGTGACGGGGTTTCGGTGTGGCACCGTGGGAGGACGCGCAGTGCGCGGAATCCAGAATCCCAATTGAATAATCCGCGACGGGTCGCCGACATGTTTGGCGACAGGGGCGACCCGTCACTCACCACCAGGAAGGGAACCCTCCCGTGGTTAGCGTCAGCGTACGCCAAAATCCTGCCAGCACGCCAGGTCGAAACGCCCCGGCGTCCACCCCGTTCGAGGCACCTCCCCTGCAATTCGAGGTCGGCTACGGAGCCCGGCCCGTGCGGACGGGTGACCCGCTTGAATACGTCGAAGGCGATGGGTTCTTCGACTGGGCTGGTCGTCGACTGTTCTTGGTTGACGGCTCTCCCGACCCCGACACCTCTGGGGCCTATCGGTACCAGCACTCGCCCGAGTGCTGCGACCCCCGCGCTTGGGACGGCGATCCGGTCTCGCCTCGGTACGAACCCGCCTACCTGCGCAGCACCGGCGGTGGCTGGAGCATCGACTCCGGCCGGCCCTTCGATCCCGACGATCCCGGGCCTTTCGGTTCGCAGGGGTGGCAACCCGATAGGCGCACCGGGCGGCACCGCCACGGTGAACTCCCGGATCCCGTGCCTCCGAGCGAAAGGGAAATGCCGAGCCCTCGATGGGCCGGTATCGAAATGGTTCCGGTGCGCCGCTGGACCGAGGACGAGGTTCAGGCCATCCATGCCGAGTGCTCCGCCGATTCGGGGCGGAAGGTGTCTGCGATGCGGGCGAACTTGCGGCGTGAGGCGGCCAGCGCCGATGTGCCGCGGGCCGGTCGACCGCGGCCCCATCGCGATGCGCCACACCGGTTCTCCCGGATGCGGGAGGCAGCCTTCACCCGCTTCATGGCGAACTCCGCCGATCTGGCCGCCGCGCACTTCGAACCCGACCCGCCCGCCCTGCGCGAACGCCTCGGCTGGTTGGCGCGCTGGCTGCTGTGGGTATTTGCTCTCGGCACCGTCACCGCGCCTCGGCCTTTGCGGCCGGTTCCGGGTACCGGCCCGGCTCCGTCGGCGGGCGGGCGGGGGATGCCTTCCACGGGCGGGCCGCCTACCCGCGTGGTTTCTGCGGCGATCCCTGTTCAACGCGTTGCCGATCCTCGAACCTCGGTACAGCATAATGCTTCTGGGGTTGGGACCGGCTCGATGACCTCTGCTCTCGCCGGGGCCCGGCGCTACAGATTGGAACGCGCGAACCCGCCCCGACCCGGTCCGATCGGGCGTCCCGTCAGTCTGGCGGTGGCATGATGACCCACCTCCACCTCACCGGGATCGCCTGCGTCGACGGCCGGTACCTGCGCTACACGTCCCTCCCCTACCAGGCCCGGCTCCGCATCACCTTCTGCGGCAACCCTCCCTGGGAACCGGAGGCCGACACCGGACAGCCTGGCGCCCTCGGTTCCGTCACCGGTCTCGACACCGACGGGCCCGACCTGAGGATCTCGGCGCCGCTTCACGCCGAATGGGCTAATAACAACCGCGAAGCCATTGTGGCCGAAGCCGCCCGCATCTGGCAGCGCGGCACTCGCTTCTGCGACGGCTGACCTTTGAAGACCGCCTCCCGGCCCGACGCGGCTCGGGCCGGGAGGCACCTCAGGGCCGGTCAATCGGTGGGGATTGGCCGGCCCCTCCCCGAACTTTCGCGTCGACGCTCGCCGACCATTCAGCGCGGAACTGTACTTATGGGAAGTACAGTTCCGTCAACTCGGACCGTGTAACTGTCGGTCGCCCCACGCGGAAAGCAGCTCTTCAGGAGTCCAGACGAGGTCGATGCCCTCGCTGTCGATCCGCCGATCCAAACCGGACCTGCTGGCCACGACCAGACCGGTGGTGTCCGGGTCGTAGCCCGGCACCTGCGGCGCCACCCGCAGCAACGCGTCGCGGTCATGCCGGTCGAACGGACGATTCAGCCACTTCACCGATCCCACGAAGAACACCCTTCCCGCGACAGGAGCTCGGTCCGCGCCCACGAGGTCCAACTCGGGATCGAATTGCCGGTTCCACCAACCACCGACGGTCTCGACACCGTCCCACGGGAGATCTCCGGTCGCCCCCGCGATTTGGAGCGATTCACGCACGAGCGGTTCGACCGCACGTCCCCGCCAGGCATCCCAGCGCCGCTGCACCAAACGGAATGCCTGATCCGCATGCCCGCGTTCCACCAGCTCGAACGCCCCGCGCAGTGCGGCCAGGTAAAGCTGGAGGTTGGGGTCGGCAATACGGTACACGGCGGGCTTGCCCGGACGGACCGATAGTGGCACCGCCTCCACGACCGCCTTCTTCTCCGTGGCGAGACGTCGCAGGATCGGACTGAGCGCTCCGGAAGGAAGACCGCCTTCGACGCTGCCGGAGGCGACTGCGATGTTCTGACGCGTCCGATTGCCGCTGCCGATGCCCTCCAGAACTCGCCTGGTCTGGTCGGGTGCGGGAAATTCGGCCGCCAATGTCTGCTGTGGGACGCCGAACAGCGGCGAAGCGGGATCATCGCATTCCTGGCGCAGAAAGTCCAAGGCGGTCATGCCGGACGGCCAGACTCGGAGAATGCCGGGGAGACCTCCGCTGAGCAGATGGGCATCGACCGCATCGGCCCCGTCCAGGCCGGTTGCGGCGGCCGTTTCGGCCGGGTTCATCGGCAGCAGCCTGAGGGTATCGGCTCGTCCATAGAAAGGCCGGTCGTAAGCAGTCAGGCGTTCCATCATGTGCAGATCGGATCCCAAGAGCAGCAGCAGAACCGGCTTATTCGAGAGCATTCGATCCCACGCGGTCTGCAGGGCCCCGTCGAAGGCTCGGTCCTGTTCGGCCGCCCAGGGGAGTTCATCCATCACGACTATGGACGGCGTATCCGGCAACAGTGAGGCGAGCACGGCGAACGCGTCGGGCCAACTGCCGGTTCTCACCGAGGGAATCGGGGCGTTCTCCCCCAGACTGGAGCCCGCGAGCGCGGCAACGAAGTCCTCGACCGCCAGCGCCGGGGCCGCCCCCTTGGATGCCGCCCAGAAGCAGTACGGGAGCCCGGCTCGGTCGCAGAGCTCCTGCACCAATCGGGACTTGCCGACCTGGCGACGACCGCGGATCGTGAACGCCGCGCCCCTGCCAGAGCTCGAGATTCGCTCAATCCGTTTTTGCAACACTCGAATTTCGCGTATTCTACCGATAAATTCGCTGCTCATAGGCACCTCTTATTATGTAGAAGTATTCTACGTATAATAATTCTACCTAAGCATCCATGCCAGCACCAACCGCGAAACCATCGTGACCGAGGTTCGCCGCTCACAGCGGATCCACGGTGTCGATCTCGCCGATCTTGAGGATGCACCCCGTCCTCGCCTCGAGCTTGGCTTGTCCGTATCCGACCGTGTAGGAGATGGTGATGCCCTCATCCGTGGCAGCCGAGACCCGATAGCCGCGCGACTGGTCACCGGTGGCGGCCTCAGCGGAGGAATCACCGGTGATCGTGTATCCGTGCTCCGTCCATGACTCCTTGAGGCTCTCCATGTACGCCAAGCTCAGCTCGCTGTCCGGTTCGAGTTCACCGAAGCGGTAGACGATCTGGAGATCTACCCATTCCTCGTCCCGGGCGGCACCGTGCTCGCATTCGTTGAGGCCCGAGTAGTCCCTGTAGTCCGGGCCCCTGGCCACGGCAAATCCTTCGACGGCTTCGAGCGCGGACAGACTGTCCTGCACCACGGCATCGAGGCGCTGCCAGCCTTCGGAGGAATCGAATTCGCGCGGCGTGTTCGGTTCCCCGGGAACGTATTCCGCGTCGATGTGGCCAATCAACACTGCAACCAACGCGATACTTGCCGGGATGACCACCAGGTCCGGCCACAGGATCAGCTTGCGGGAGCGAGGGTTTGCGAGCTGATGCTTAATGTCGGCCCGGGTCGCTTCGTAGAGAGCGAAGATCCCCGCGATAGCCGCTGGCAGGAATGTGATGATTCCAAGGAAGGCCTGAGCATTGAGGGCAAGCACCATCTGGATCGCGAAAGCGGGCACAGACAAGCCCAGATAAACCATCCCCCGCCCGGTCAACCCGACATGGATAGCCGCGAGCAGATAGACCGGCAGCGCCGTGCCGAATGCGAGGATCACCAGTAGCGCCGTGCTGTGCATCTCGTCCAAGGGCGGATCCGGCTTGAAAGCGTGCTCAAGGCCGGGAATCATCGTCATCGCCGGAACGCCGCAGATGCCGGTGAGTCCGGCCATGGACCACAGGGCTACGCGCAGGCCCAGCACCGATCCTTGGGTGCGCTCTTGCTGAGCGATCGGCTCTTCTTGCGGCGGCGCGGCTTCGCCGCTGTCTGGGTCCTCGGATATCAAGGCGCGTCCTCGTTCTCAGTGGTCGGTGGGCTTAGAACCACTGGTCGGATCTGGGATGGGGGCGGCCCGGAACAGGTCGGTCAGGTAGCGCTCGATGTCGGCCACCGGGGAGTCCTCGGCGGCGTAGGGGTCGATCTCGACGCTGACGGTGGCGTCGGAGTGGACTATGAGGCGAACCAGGCCGTTGGCTGCGTGGGTATCGGAGACCACCGAGACCTGGCTCGAGCCGACCTCGGCCAGCGCTGACATGAGGTCGTCAAGTCCCCCATCGGAATCGCTCATCGTTTGCCCTCCCCTCGGACCGCCGCGAGGATCTTGGTTCGGGCTCTGGCGCAGGCGGCGTGGAGTTCGGTCAGGACCACTCCGGCCTCGGCGGAGACCTCTTCGCAGAAGGAGACCGAGCGGGCGATGTCGTGCGGGAGTCTGATGTTCGAGAGTTTGAGGTCGAGGGACATGGTCGCCTCGATCGAGTGGGTGGTGGAGGCGGCGGTGACCATGCTCCGAGACAGGCCGGTCGCTACCGGGTCGCCTCGGAAATGGGGGTCGGCGGCGATCTCGCGCATCTGGCTCGCGGTCTCTCCCAGGATCTGGTCCGCGCTCGGGACTGTGACGGGCACTTCTGGATGCTCCTTCTAATGCGTTGGGTTGCAATGAGTCCGGCGATGGCGCTGGATCAGGTTAGGAGGGCGATGCTGGATACGAGCTGGATCAGGTTAGGAGGGCGATGCTGGATACGACGGTGTCGATCTCGGTGCGGTTCTCGTCCGTGTCGGGCATCGCCATGCCCATGAGGAAGATCGAGCTGTCCTCGGTGAGGACGTGAACGATGTGGCCGTACATCGCGTCCTCGCCTTCCGTGGACACCTCCCAGGTGAAGGTGTAGGCCTCCTCGCCGTCGACCTCGGTGGCTTCGGAGATGAGGATTTCCCTCTCGTCCGGATAGGGGTAGAAGAACTCCGAGTTCTCGCCCGCGATGGTGGAGGTCGAGAACGACATCTCCTCCCCCGTCATCGGATCGCCGTGGAAGGCGACCACCGATCCGCCGTCGGGACCGGCCGCGGCCGAGGAGAAGGCCTCGATCAGGTCGCCGGACTCCTGCTGTTCCCAGCCCTCGGGGAGCTCGTAGGAGATGCCGGCGTCGACGTCCTCGACGCGGTTCTCGTCGGGGGTCGGCTCGCCGGAGCCCGACTCGATCGGCGGGTCGCAGGCCAGGAGTTCGGCGCCGGAGGCGCAGGTGGTATCGGGACGTTGCATCATCCACAATGCCCAGGCCCCGGATCCGACCAGGACCAGGACGAGGGCCAGGAGGAGGACGATCCTGCCGCCCGCCGATTTCTTCGGCGGGGCGGGCGGCTGGGGGCCGTACCCGTGGGGCGGCTGGTTCTGCGGAGGGTGGTACCCGGATTGCGCTTGGGGCCCAGACGAATAGCCGGCTGGGGGCGGGACCTGTTGGGGGTGGCCGCCTTGGGGTTGCTGCTGGGGTCCGGGTTGGTAACCCGGTGGCGGTCCAGGTTGGAAACCCGACTGGGGTCCGGGTTGCTGGTATGGGTTCTGGTTGTGGTCGGCCACAGGAGTGTCCTTCAAGGGTGCGGAGCAGGAGATTGGGCGGGTAACGTGATCACTTCGCCACGGACGGACAGTAACAGAATCCCGCATCCTTCACAGTCCACGTGAATCGCCCTTTGCGGCGCAGCGGGGTGCGGAGGTCGGCGGCTCGCGGACTCGGGCGGAGCTTGCCGAGATCGCGTCCTCATGGTGAGGCGCGCCGGGTCTTCGCCTCATCATTCAAGGTGCGCTCGCAGTTCGTTGGCCACCAGTTGGGAGACAGCCACGGCCTGGGCCTGCGGCTCGGCGTCGGAGTCGTTCGGCTGGACGACTTCGATTCGCATGACGATATTCTCGAAGTACCAGAAGATCTCCGCTTCGAAGTAGCCGTACTTCACCGAGCGGTCGTAATGCAGGAACGCCAGGCGGTCGTTGACGAACTCCCTGCCGGGAACCTCGCACAGCTCGTACCAGCGGGAGATTGCGGCGTCCTCGTCGGTGAGCTCCTGAATCGGGACCGCCTTTAGGAGCTCGATGTCCGCGGTCAATGTCGTGAGATCGTTCGATCCGGTTCCAGTCCAGTCGCATCGGGCGCCGTCGTCTTCGGTTCGGCCCTGCACTGGCGCCTGGTCCGCCGCGAGTTCCCAGCCCTCCAACGACATTGAGTCGCACAGGTCCGGAAGCAGCTCGGAGCGACGCGGCGTCTCGGGGAGGGTGGGGCGAGCTTGGGTGTCGGGGTCGAACTCGGCCATCACCAGGTTTGCCGCATGGAGGGTCAGGTCGAGTTCCCGTTGCGTCGAAGCGGAACTCGCGTAGAACACCATCGCGACATTCCCGACCGATGTGAAGAGTCGATAGCCGCCGGAGCCGTCGTCGTACTGGGAATGGAGCAGGAGCGCCTGGTCGCCAAAGTCCCCGAGATCGATCCCGGAAACGTAGGCATCCGATCCGTCGGCGAAACTCTTGAAGTCCTCGTAGGCGTCCGCGACGTCCTCGCGCCAGTCCTGCGGGTCTTGAAAGAACTCCAGCTCGAAATCGACGCCTTCCTCATCCGCCACTGCCAACCAGCACTCCAGACCGACCACGTAGGGCTCGTACCAGTCGTCCACGACCGTCTCAACCGAGGGATCGACTTCAAAGGGCATGTCGGCGCCTACGGTGGCGCAGAAGTGCTCGGAACCCTCGGGCGAGAAGGGAATTGGATCGGTGCTGGCGAAGACCTCGTCGGTCGGCACGAATGTACTGGGCTGCACCGAACCCCCGAGCAATAGCAGCGCCCCGAGGAGCACGGCGCCCATGCGCCATTTCGGACTGATGCGTTCGCCACGGCTCCAATCGATCGTGCCGTCGCCGCGCTGTATGGCGTGGTGCCGCGACGCGCTCTGTGCGTCACGCGGTTCGACCGGTCGGTTCCGGCCGGGGTGGGGGCTATTCATCGTCGAATTACCTTTTCAGTGATCGAAATCGGGTCCGGGAAGTCGAAGTCGTCCGCTTCGACGGGTTCGGAGGGGCAGGTGGACGTGGGACGTCGGTCAGCTGTTGCGTGCCGCCCACCACCCCGCGGCGGTTCCGCCGCCGAGGAGCAGCACGATCATCAGGACCACCCTGAGGATGTGGCGGCGGTGGTACATCTTGGGAGGTGGCGGGGGACCGGGTGGTCCGTATGGCGGCGGGCGGGATGGGACGTTTCCCGGCACGGGCGGGTAGGGCGGCTGGGACGGCTGGCCCGGGGGTCGGGGATTCGTCGGGCCGGTTGACGGTTCCCATACCGGGAGCGGGCCGGGTTGGCCCGGTGGGGGGCCGGGCCGACCGAGCGGCGGACCGGATTGCGGACCCGGGTGGCCGGGTTGCGGTTCCGGCTGGGAGAACCGGTTCGGTGGGGTGCCTTGCGGGGGAGGGTAGGACATATCGACGTCGCTCCAGGGGATCGGTGGAGGTCGGGCTGCGGGGTCGGGTGGTGGATGTGATCGTCTTCGATCATCGCGGATCGCGATCCTCGTTGAGGTGCATCCGAGTTCGCCGGAACCATCCGCTGTCGAGTACCAATGGTTACTGATGGGTATCGTAGCGACACAAAGCAACCCCAAGTGCTCATGCCGTCTCAGTTCACGGCCCTCGCTTGGGGACGAAGTTCGAGGTGGAATTCGGCGTCCTGACGGAGCGGCACCGGTGAATTACACTCTCCGTCGTGGTCACACTGCACGATCCCCCGCCCCCTCCCCCCTACAAACCCCCGAAGCCCCAGGGCAAGGCCGACCGCGAGGTCCACATTGTCACCTCGATTGTGTTCATCTCGGTCATCTTCAGCCTCGTCGTCCTGACCGGTCCGGCCAGCTCGGATCCCCCGCTCACCAACGATGAGGCCTCGGAGATCGTCGGGGAGTTCTTCGATGCGCTCCAGGCCAAGGACATCGATGCCGCCTTGGCCTTGACCGATCTGGATCTGACCGACCAGCACCTTGAGTTCCTGCGGCCCGAGATCATCGCGGACGACTGGCAGGTCACGACCATCGCCGCCGCCGGCACCGAATCCAGTTCCGGCGCCGACGTGACGGTGATCCTCGAGTTCGACGGGGAGTCCGACTCAGGGGTGATGGAGGTCGGAAAGACGGATGACGTTCCGCATATCAAGATGCCGCTCAACGAGACTCGAGTCGAGAGCGAGCGCGCTTTCGATTGGATCACCGTCAATGGCGAGGCCGTCGAGCCCACCGAGTTCGACTCGATCTTCCTGCTTCCCGGGGTCTACGACTTCGGATCCGAGGCGGCCGGACGCCATGCGGTGTTTCCCGACACCGAGCTCTCAGCGGGCGAGACTGTCAACCTTCCCGATCCGTCCGAGTACACCGATGCCGCTCAGCGTCTAGTGGAGGCCGACCTCGATCGCTGCGCGGAGTGGGCCTTCCCGGTACCTCGCGGATGCCCCGCGGGCCTCGAATACTTTGAGGATGACCTGCCGAATCTGCATGATGTGACCGACCTCGACTGGGAGATCGTGGAGTATCCGCAGGTCAGCACCGATGATGGCGTCTACTTTTTCACCGTGAACACGGTCGAGGCGGGGAGCGTGGAGGTGTCCGGTTCGGCCTTCTACCGGGCCGACTCCGGCGAAACCGGTGAGCGGCAGGCATTCCATCTCCGCTGCGAGATCAACACCGGCTATTTCGATATGGCGATCGACGCGGACGGGGAAGGGTACTTCCCGGGCCTCGCCCCAGGTTACGACTCCGAATGCGAGTTCATCCAATGAGGATATTGACTGGACCGGGGCGCAAATTGCTCGCCGCGGACATCGCGGTGACGGTGGCGATCGCTCTCGGATTCGGGGGCCTCAGCCTGCTCCAGCTCGCTTCTTCCGACATCGTCGAAGTCGATACCGAGAAGGTCGAGCTGGTCACCGAATACCTTGAGGCCCTTCGCGGTGGAGATTTCGACGCCGCCGACGCCCTGACCGTTGCATCCTCCGAAATTCCGATACACGAAGAGGCCCCGCCTAGCGGGGACTGGGAAATCGGCGAGGTCACCCAACGCACCCGCGACAGCAGCGTGGTCCAGGCAACAATCAGGCACGGCGAGGAAGAGCACCTCTTCTCCTTCCGCGTCGACACTGAAGGCGACGAGCTCCTGCTCTGGGTCCCTGTGGTTCCCGTCAACTACTCCCCCGGAGATTTCACCGGCCCGGTCAAGTTCAACGGCACCGAGATCGACCTGCCTGAGGCCGAATCTGTGGGCTCGCAGGGCACCATCTACCTCCGCCCCGGGGTCTACGCCGTCGAGTTCGCGCCCTTCATCGAAAGCGTGACGGTGGCCCTCGGCCCCTGGGACAATCTCAATCTGAACCAGCTCTTCGCCGACGCCGCCGCGGCCGATTCCGCTGCCCTCCAGGAACAGATCGCCGCCGATCTCACTGCGCTGCTGGAGAACTGCTACTCCGGCGAATCCGACGCCGACTGCACCGGCCTGCCGGATCCCGTCCTCGAGGAGGTCACTATCGACGACGACGGGTACGACAATCTGGAGGGCCACGAGTGGACGGTCGTGCCGCCCGAGGTCATCGAGGTCCTGCAATATGCCGGGGCCACCGCCCAGTTCGGGTTCTACGGCGCGGAGCTGCAACTCACCGCGACCGGCGAGGATAACGAAGGGCGGTCCACGACCGTCAGGAGTCGGTGTCTCCTCGTCACCGATTTCCGTGCCACCACTGCGGTGATCAACGGAAGCGACACCATCGCATTCCCCGATCCCGGCCATGCGGAATCCTGCGACGGCATGGGTCGCACCTGACTATTGCCCGGCGGCCTTGTCGGCGGCTTGTTCGAGGCGGTCGCGGTAGTCGGACCACCAGCCCTCGTCGCCTTCGGGCAGGCCGTTGAAGTCGGGACGCAGTCCGGCGGTGCCGCTGATGCGCTTGACCAGGCCGAGGAGGTTGGTTCCGGTCGGAGTCATGGGACGGCGCAGATCGTATTCGCCCAGGCCGTCGAGTTTCCACAGCAGGCTTTCGCGGGCGTTGCGGAGATCGCGGTGCAGCCGTGCCTTGGTGTCGGTCATGCTCGCGATATTGCCATCGAGGTGCGACATCAAGCTTGCAGGACAGCGCTCAGTCGATGAGCTCGAACGGGTACTGGTCTATCGAGGGGACGATCGCTTCGAGGAACAGCTCCTCGATCCGTTCAATATCTTCCTGGGTTGGGTCACTGTTGCTCGCGCCGTAGTTGATCCGGGCCGTGACAATCCACGCTCCCTTGACGAATCCGGCTTCCATGACTTCGAGGTCGGCGATGCCGGATCCCATACAGAGCGGTTGCGGCGCACCGGCGTCCAGCGCCTCGAATCGGTCCGCGAACGAACGCCAGGTAATGGGTTCGACCTCGTCGCAGGTGTATTCGGTCCAGCGATTCGGGTCGTCCGCCAGATCGACCTCGAACGACACCCCCATCTCCTCGAGGCGCTCGCCCGAGGGCAAATCCATCGTGACTTCGAGATCGCAGCTGGCGGACGGCCATGGCCTGGGGTCGGATTCGGTTCTGTTCAGCTCCGCCTCCTCGAACGGCGCGAGCGCCGTTTCCCAGCGTTCCCTGTCGCACAGGTCGAGCGACACGGACGCGGCCAGGTCCGTCATGCGGTCTTCTTCTCGGTCGGACACGAGTTGTATTGACAAGCCGGTCAGCGGGCCCACGAGCATGACCACCAGCACCGTGACCAGGATGATGCTGGTTCCCTTGCCCAGCTTGGGAGCCGGCAGTGGGGGTCCCGGCTCGACCACTGAATCGTGGCGCTCCTGGATGGCCCAATGCACCGCGAGGAAGTCGTCGTCATCGGTGAACATCTGCCGCATTGGCGAGCGGCGTTTTCCGCTCGGCAGCTCCAGCAGGATGCGATCGCCACTGGTGATCAAGCGTCCCCGGTCCGGTGTGCGCGGCAAGCGGGTCCGGTGGTCGAAGATGCCGAAGATGGTCGGGTTGACCAGGCTGTTGGAGCGCGGATCGTAGTAGGTCCACGGGTGCCGCAACCACCTGCTGAAGAGCAGGAATACACCGACGCATGACGTGAACGGCCCCAAGGCCAGCCACTCGAAATCTTTCACGAGGATGAAGGAGAAGGCCGCAACGAGCACGGCCATGACCACCAGGAGGATCACCACCCAACTGCGGCGGAAACGGACCGGGATCAACTCATCCGGAACGGGTTCGTCGGCTTGGAACTCGACATACGGATCGATGCTCACTCGGCGCCCTCGCAGCCGGAGTCGAAGTCGGAACTCCACCAGCTCGCCTTGCCGCTCGACTCTCCCTCCGGGTCCTCGTTCGGGCCGATCCCGAAGCCGCCGTCCGCGCCGAAGTACGGGTACAGGGCCGCCAGCGGGATATCGCAGTCGATCACGGCCTCCTCACCGGTGTCCGCATCAGTCGCGGTGAGCCTGGCGGTCCCGGGCTCCCTCGTCGCGAAGATCATCTCTTCGGGGGAGGTGATGACGCCGCTCAGGCTGGTGACGGCAGCCCGCGGATATGTGGTTATCTCCCAGGACTTCTCGAAGTCGTCGCCCTCGCCCCCGAAATGGTCATTGACCCGGTGGTCCGGGAGGCCGAAGGGACAGCCGAATCGTTCGGGCCCGTCTTCGGCTGAGAGGCAGTCGTCCAGGTATGCGGCGAGGCGCTCGTTCACCGCGTCTTCGGCCCCAATCGTGATCGCGAAGTTGAAGAACTGATCACCCCACATTGGAGTCTCATCGTTGGGGTGTTTGAACACCGTGTCGCCCAAGACGATCACCGGTGGGCTGTGAGATTCCAATATGTCCGGCGACGTCTCTCGGTAGGGCTGATAGACCCCGGGCAGGAACGAGAAGGAGAGGACGCCGGCATCCGGTTCCACCGGCACCGAGTGGCCGTTCAGCTCGAAGTAAGGGAGCAATGGCTGCGAGATTTCCAGCTCGGCGAACGCGTTCTCGATGCGCCATGCACCGTCGACGCGATCCAATTCGTACGCTTCGGTCACGGCCGTCGCCTCCGGACCTGTGATCGTCGCCAGAACCACCGCTGAGCCGGAGTCCGGTGACCAGACATGGAGGCCGAGCTCGGTGATCTCCCAGTCGCCGCTGATCGCGTCCGGGGCAATGAAGTCGGTGCGACCCGTCGGCTCGTCCAGCGCGATTGCCAGCGCGGTGTCCACATTGCCGTCCCGGGAGGCCTCCAAGAACGCACGCACCGTTTCGACCGGTTCATCCGCGTACCCGCGGGCGGTCGTCCACCGTCCGACGACAACTGCGACGCCGGCCGTCAAAGCGAGCGCGATGACCAGGGCGAGGATGCGACGGGTGCTGGAGCGCAGGGGCGCGTCGGGCCAGTGTCGGCGGCGGCGTTCCTGCGGTTGAATTCTGCGGGCGACCATTACTTTCCCAGGGGCTCAGGGGCATTCGGCACTCACCGTACAACGATGTTTCCATTCGGTGGTGTCGTGCTCCTATCATGGACCGGTGCGGCTGCCCCGAATCCCTCGCCACCTTAATCCCGCCCGAGTCTTCTCCCGATTGCCAGACCGGGTGCTCGTCGTGGGGGCGGTCTTGGTCGTCCTCATCTTCCTCATGGTCCTCGGCTGGACTCCGAAGCAGGACAGCTTCGTTGATCAACAACACTATGAGGAGGCCAATGACCCGCCGTATGTCGTCAGCGAGTATCAGTTGGTCGAGGATGCGGAGGTGGGCGCGGAGATCAGCGTCGCCGACATCGTGTTCCGCGCTTCAGAAGACGGCGAGTACGTCAGTTGGGCGGCCTCTTTCTCCAACCCGCACACCGAATATGCCGCGACCTTCGTCATCGAGGTGACGGCGGTCGGCGGAGACGAGACCGAGACGGAGGAGTTCGAGGTGTTCACGCTCGAGTCCCCGCTGCGGTCGGGCGAGTCGGTCACGTTCGGCAACGCCATGTCGATCTATGGCCTCCCTGACGTGACCGAGGTGACCGTATCGATCACCGAGCTCGCGTGGTTCGAGACCAAAAACGCCGAACCACTCCAGGCTCGGACCGCCATCGGATTCCTGGTCGAAGAGATCGAGATCGCCTCCGACCGTTCCACGGTGACCTTCCACCTCACGGTCGACAACGTCGCGGCCTACGCGTACGAGGTCGACTATTTCGCCCTGTTCTACGACGCGGACGGCGCGCTCCTCGGCGGCGCTGAGGCGAGCGGCTCGATGGGCGATGTGCTGCCGCCCGGCACCTCCACTCGCGTGTTGGAGATTCCCCGGTTCTCCGAACCGCCCGCGGGCGCCGACTTCGAGAACACCATGATCTTGGCGATCTGAAATGGAAATCAACGACGGAAGCGTGTCCCATACCCCTATGGCTGACCCGACCTCGAAGCCGCCGACAGCCCCGAAGTCCGGACCCGATCGCGCCAGGCGCGAATTCCGGGTGACGGTGTGGGTCGTCGTCGTCTCGCTGGTGCTGACCTGCACCGCGTTCATCTGGCGTCACCAGTACGAGAGCGACTTCTCGCGGATCGCGGAGGAGACGGTGACCTCCTACTTTGAAGCACTGCAGGACAAGGACATCCAGTCGGCACTCGCACTGACCGATTACGTCCCGGACCCCAGTCACCCGGAGTACCTTGACCCCGAGGTGATCGGCGAGGACTGGTCCGTCGGCCGCGTCGAGACTGTCGGGACCAGTGAGGCTGCCGAACTGCCGATGGGCGTGACAGCTGAGGCGACCGTGGACGTCGACCTCGACTTCGACGGCCAGACCGAGACCGGCCAGTTCACTGTTAGAGAAGGGGCGAACGGTCCGTACATCATGGACCCTGCCACCAACATGTTCATCCTTGAGGCCGGTGTCTCGCGCGACTTCGTGCAAGTCAACGGCCTCGCAATCACTGGCAGCACGGTCGAGTTGACCGTGCTGCCGGGTGTCTACGACTTCGGTGCCGAGGCCGGGCGGGTCGCACTCTTCCCCGGGGACGATCCGCCTGCGGATGCGACAGCGACGCCTCCGCTCAATCCGGGCGACTTCGCCGAAGTGGCCCACAATACGGCCACGAATGTCATCGAAGACTGTGCGACGCAATCGGTCCCGGAACCAATTGTGGGCACCGCCTCAGCCTGGGACAGCTGCCCGTTCGGTATTGACCAGCTCGAACTCGATCTGTTCATGATGGGCCTGTGGGACCCGTTCGACGTGGAATGGACGGTCATCGAGTACCCGGAATGGCGCCTCGAAGTCGACGCCAACGGGGTTCTCGTCGCCAACTCAATCGCACCCCTCCGGATGGAGGTTTCCGGCCACGCCTTCTACCGAGACGAGCCTGAAGGTGAGAAGTATCGGCACGCGTTTCACCTGGCCTGCGATTTCCCGGACCTGATCGCGTACCCCGTTGTGCATGCCGAGGCCCCAGAGGTGAGCCACCCGAACGGAATCTCTGGCCCCACAATCCACGAGGGCTGCGAGGTACTCCCATGAACCCGATGAAAATGAAGACTTTGAGCATCGGACGGCGCTTCTCGCTGGGAGCCGAGGCGATGGTGATCGCCCTCGCCGCCACATCGTTCCTGTTCGCCCTGGAACTCGAGCCCGAACCGACCCAGCAAGAACAGGCTGTCACCGAATACTTCGAGTCCCAGAACGAATCGCCCCTGCCATTGGGCGACTGGGAACTCCTCGACGTCGAACAGCGCGGCCGGCGCACCGTGGTCGCGACCGTCCAATCCGGCGGGGCCGAGTATGAGATCGCGTTCCACCAACCAGACGATGATGTAGGTGTCATGGGCGGCGATCTCGCCGGCGTGTCCTCCGAGTTGTTCTCGGCGGCGACCGTCAATGGCGAGAGCGTCGACTTTTCCGAGCTGGTGGATGAGGAAGGTGACGGCGGCCTCTACGTTCCGGCCGGCGTCTACCGATTCGAGTTCGCCCCCTTCATCGAACCGGCCACGGTCGTCGTGCAACCGGGAGGAACCGTCGACCTGGAAGCGGTGTACCGGGAAGCTCTGGCCGCGTCGCTCGAGGAGGTCGAGGCTCAGGTTCTGGCCGACTTCGACGCCTACCTAGAAGGGTGTGTACCCGAGGGGGACGAGTCCGCAGAGTGCCTGAGCTTCACGCGCTTCGACCGGGACACAGTGTTCGTTGACCTGAAGCAGTACGACGAGGTCACGAGCCATGTCTGGTCGATCGGCGCGACGGGGGCGGTCGCCCTGGCGGTGAACCGAAACGAGTTCAGCCTGGGCTACACCGGGGTCACGCTCAACCTTGACGCCGAAGGCATTCCGGATGGCGAATCAGAGCCGGTCGCGTTCCATGCCAGTTGCGAACTCGATCCGGGGCACGTGACTCCGGTTCTCACGCCGGATGGCACCTTCGAGTTTCGCGGGTTCGCGGAAGGCAGCTTCTCCGACTGTCTTTCGGCAGGCACCGACGAGTTCGAGTAGTTCGCCTCTAGCGTGTTCTCGCAACGGATTTCGATGACCGGTCAGCCGGTGCCGAAGGCCGTCAGGGTGAGATCGGTTCCGGGCGGGATTCGTTCGGCGTCGACCCGCAGGGTTCTCGTCGCCGAACCGGTCGGCATCCAACCCAGACTGTGGAGACCACTCTCGGCCCCGAGAATATTGCCTTCCTCATCCCGGTAGACGATCGTGGGATTGCCGAGGCTCACGGCCAGCCCGCTGTCGTTCTCCACCGTGACCGTCAGCAACTGCTCTCCGCCACGCGGTTCGTCCTCGAACTCGGTCACCTGCAAATCCGCGTCGGAGACCTCCCAACCCGTCACGCCTTCCGGTTCGTACCAGGTGATCTCGTCCACCTCGAGGGTCGCGTCCACGGCCCGCACCGGCTCGGCGGCGTCGAACACCGACTCGTCCTCCAGGTAGGTCTCGCCGGAGTCACCTGCCCAGCTGGTCCCGCCCGGTTCCAGCGCCACGGAGAGCACGCGCGGTACCGCGAAGTCACCGTTCTCGGCTTCGACCGTCAGTGCCACGGAAACCAGGGCAACATAGTCGGGGTGGTCATTGGCCAGCAGCACACCCCAGCTCACATCGGCGCCCTGGCGGAAATCGTCCTGCAAGATCGTGAACCCCGAGTTGCCCATGCCCACACCGAGCCCGATCTCGTCCTCGTCCAGCTGCACCGGATCGGTGTTCGGTTGCACCGGTTCCTCTTCCGCCGCAGGCGACTCAGTGGACTCGGCCGGGGTCGGATTCGCGAACACTGCTGGGTCAGGCTGCCAGGAGGACCCGACGATCAGGGCGAGCACCACGAAAATCCAGGCAAGGACCGTTACCGGGTAAGGCACGCGTTCCAGGACACGGTCGACGGTGTGAGCGAAAGATCGCAGGCGAGGGTGCATGAGTCCCAAGATAACCGGTTCCCGCGAGGACCACAGGCCTCGCCGAGACCACATAGAATGGCCCTCGCCCCACCCTCCGTGACCCCCGAGGATCCCCATGCCATCCCCAGCATCACAAGAGAACCACGATGAACCGGCTCTTGACTACCGGCCCTCCCGGGCGCGAGTCATCGCCGCGACGGTGCTCGCGTTGCTGCTCCTGGCTGCCGCGGCCGGGTTCACCCGCGGGTGGTTTCAGTCCCGCACCATCGCGCATGAACCGGTGGAGACGGTGCGGGAGTTCCTGGAGGCCTCTCGCAGCGGCGACGTCGAGACCGCGCGGGCCTTGGCCGCTGGCCAGAATGAGAACCGCGACGACCTCCTCACCGCCGAGGCCGCCAGCGCCGACTGGGAGATCGGCGAGCTCGAGCTGGAGGTCTTCGAGGAGGCCGAGAATCCGAGCTTCCAGTACGACTCGGCCGTGGTGCGGGCGACCATCACCGGGCCCGCCGGCGCGAGCGCGACCGAGCAGTTCGAGCTGGACCGCGTCGACGGCGAATGGAAGCTGTCGCACCCGTTCGGGACGCTCACCGTCTCAAGTCAGCCGGTCCCGTACTTCGAAGTGAACGGGTTCGTTGCGCCGCTGGAGAACGCGGCTGACGAGTCGGAGGACATGTTCACCTCCGAGTCGGTGGAATTCGATGTGCTCCCCGGCCTGTACGAGTTCTACGCCGATGCCCCCGAAGGCCTCGAATTCGAAGTGCCCGCGCTGCTCTCGCTCGGGGACAAGTTCGTCGTAGACGGCGAGATTGACGAGGTCACCGCCGAGAAGTTGGCGGTTGCCGAGGCCATGGGCTATGGGTTGCAACTCTCCGACATCGGGGGCTTCACGGTCTCCGGAGTGAACGAGGAGGACCTGAACGCCCGCGTTCACACCTTCCTCGATGACTGTCTGGCCGCGGAGGACGGATCGGTCGGCTACGGCTGCCCGTTCGGGCTCGGCTGGTCGGAGATCAGCGATCTCCCCGATCAGTTCTCGATCCACGATGAGCGGTCCTGGGAGGTCCTGACCTATCCCGAGGTGAGCGTGGGCACGACCGAGGAAATGGTGAACGCCACCTCTGACCTCCACATCGTCAACCGCACGCCGGGGCTGGCGGCGGTCACGCTGACCTCTGAGGAGACCGACGATACCGCGGTGCTCGAATGCGATATCGACGTCAGCCGGTTCTGGGTCGAGTACGACGAGGAGGGCCGCTATCTCATTGCCCCATGGGAGAACGGCCAGGTCGAGAGCGCCACCGATGAGGATGCCGAGGATTGGGACGGCGGCTTCGACTTCAACAGCGTCTGCTCGATCGCGGCGTAGTACGTCGCCCCGGTGTTATCGATTTTCGATGCGGGGGCTCGGCTCACGGCGGTTTGATCGCGAAGGCGATGCGGACGAAGAGGGCCAGCCCGAGGAACACGAAAACGTAGACGCCGAAGTCGGCCGGATCCCGCTCGATGTGGGATGCGCGGGAGTCCAGGATCTCGCGGGGATCGTATTCGACCTCGATGGCCTGCTCGGGCACCGAATCCGAGAAGCAACAGCCGTCCAATGGGTCCGTTTCGAGGCCGTGGTCATCGGAGAGTCCGTAGCCGTTCGGGTCTTCGAACTCGCCGAAGCCCACGGTCACCTCGGTGGCGAAGCCGTAGCAGTCCACCGCGAGTTCGCTCTCCATGTGAGAGCCGAATCGACCGCTCACCTCCCGGTCGGTCACGTCCAAGACCACGCACTGGTCGACAATGCCGCGGTAGTCCATCGCGATGTCGTAGACGGCGAAACCGGAGCAGACGAACACCCCGATCAGCGGCAGGTTCATGAGCCAGGCGGCGCGATGGCGATACTTCACGCTGTCGGCAATGCCGAAGGCCGACGTGATGCAGAAGGCCAGAATGACGGCGCCGGTCGGATATCCACTGCCGCCGTAGAAAGCGTTCAGCCAGAATGCGCCGAAGACGACGGCCGCGGCGAGCGGGGTCCAGCAGAGCGCCGTCCACCATCCGCCGCGAGCGGGGCGGACCTGATCGTCGTCCATGCAAGGGGCTCCTACAAAGGCGAGGGCCGCCGATCCGAAGATCGACGGCCCCCTTGTTCTGTCGGTGGTTATTGACCGCTGCCGTTGGGCGGCAGCAGGGTCGTCTGGATGAGCTGTTCGCCGTCCTTGCGGCGCACCAGGGTGCCGCGGCCGGCGGGTTGCGGGCTCGGGCGGAGCTTGCCGAAGATCGCGCCCTCCTCCTTGCGTCCGCTCATGAGCAGGCCCGGCGATTCGAGCTGCTTAATCTGGCCCACGATCGGGTCCATCATGGACCTGCTGGCGCCGGTCGCACGTCGGGCGACGATCACGTGGAAGCCGATGTCGCGGCCCTGCGGGATCAGCTCTGCGATGGGCGCCATGGGGTTCTGCCTGGTCCCGACCATCTCGTAGTCGTCCACGATCAGGTACAGGTCCGGGCCGGTCCACCAGGAGCGGTCGCGCAGCGCCTGCGGCGTCACGTCGTCGCCGGGCATTCGCCGTTCGATCGGGCCCTTGAGGTTCTTGATCGAGTTCTCGAACTGCTTGCCCGACATGGCGTAGTCCAACAGCGTCGGCTTGGAGATCTCCTCCAGCATGCCGCGCCGGTAGTCGGCCATGATGACCTTGGCTTCCTTGTCCGTGTACGTCGCCTGGATCTGACGGGCGATGTGCCGCAGCAGGTTCGTCTTTCCGCACTCCGAGTCGCCGAACACCAATAGGTGCGGCTCCGTCTGGAAGTCCAGGTAGACGGGCTTGAGGCCGGCCTCGTTGAGGCCGATCGGAATGCCCGGCTTGGAGCGGTCGACGGCCTGCAGGAACCCTTCGACGTGCAGCTCGCGCGGCAGCAGTCGCACGGGCGGGCAAGGCGCGGCGCGCCAGGCCTGCTTGACCTTCTTGACGAAGTCCTCCACGCCCGGCTGCAAGTCGTCGCCGTCACGAATGCCGTCGATGCGCGGCACACCCGAGAGGAAGTGCAGCTTCTGGAGCGACAGGCCCCGGCCCGGGCGGCCCTTCGGCACGTTCGCCGCGGCCTTCCGGTCGATCTCGGATTCCATATTGTCCGAGAGCTTGAGCTCCAGCTTCAGGCCGAACATGTCGCGCATGTTCATGCGGATGTCGCCCCAGCGGGTGCAGGTGACCATGACGTGCACGCCGTAGGACAGACCGCGGTTACCGATGGCGCGGATGGAGTCCACGAACGGCTCGAAGTCCTCCCGCAGCGTCATCCAGTTGTCGATGACGAGGAAGACGTCGCCGTACGGGTCCTCTTGGTACCTGCCGTCGGCCTTCATGCGGCGGTAGGTGCCCATGCCGTCGATCTTGTTGGCGGTGAAGAACGCCTCGCGCTCGTCCAGGATGGTCGAGACCTCCTGGATCGTGCGCCGCACGCCCTCTTCCTCCTGGCGGCCGAAGACGCCGGCCACGTGGGGCAGCTCCTCGATGCCGCGCAGAGAACCGCCACCGAAGTCGAGGCAGTAGAACTGGACTTCCCGAGGCGTGTGCGTCAGCGCCAGCGATCCGATGAGCGAACGCAGCATCGTCGACTTACCGGAGACGGCACCGCCGGCGATGGCGACCGTGCCCTGGGCGCCCGACAGGTCCACGATGAACGGGGACCGGGTCTGCTCGAACGGGCGGTCCTCCTCGCCGAGGACGGCGTGGAGCTTTCCGTTGAGCGCGAAGTTCTTCGGCGTCAGGCCGCGAACCGGGTCGGCCTCCAGCGGCGGGAACAGCTGGTCGAGCGTCGGCGGGTCGAGCAGCGGCGGCAGCCACACCTCGTGGGCCGGGCGGCCCATGCCGATGCAGTTCTGGACGATGACCTCGAGGACGGAGAGCTTGCTCTCCTCCTCTTCCTCTTCCTCGATCTCCTCTTCCGGCTCCTCCTCGGGCTCCGGCTCGGGCGGGAGCTCGACGAAGCCGGGCAGGAACCGCTGCACCTTCTGCGACACCGCGGCGATCCGCTCGGCGCGGGAGGCGACCTTCTTCGGCGGCTTGTAGGTGCCACCGACGTAGGCGGCACGGAAGCGCACCAGTTCCTCGGTGCCGACCTGGAGGTAACCGTGGCCGGGCGCCTGCGGAAGCTCGTAGGCCGCACCGGAACCGATCACGGTGCGCGACTCCTGCGCGGAGAACGTGCGCAGCGCGACCCGGTAGGACAGGAACGTGTCCAGGCCCTTGAGCTTGCCCTCTTCCAGTCGCTGCGAGGCGAGCAGCATGTGCACGCCGATCGAACGGCCGATGCGGCCGATCTGCAGGAACAGGTTGATGAACTCGGGCTTGGCGACGAGCATTTCGGAGAACTCGTCCGAGATGATCATCAGGGTCGGCATCGGGTCGAGCGGCTGGCCCGCGAGGCGGGCCTTCTCGTACTCCCACCGGTTGGTGAAGTTGCCCGCCTTGCGCAGTTCTTCCTGGCGCCGAACCAGTTCGCCCTCGAGGGCGTCCTGCATGCGGTCGACCAGCTCGATCTCGTCGGCGAGGTTGGTGATGACCGCCGAGACGTGCGGCAGGTCGTCCAGGGCCGCGAACGTGGCGCCACCCTTGAAGTCGACGAGGATGAAGTTGAGCTCTTCGGAAGAGTGCGTGGCGATCAGGGCACCGACCATGGTGCGGAGCACCTCGGACTTACCGGAACCGGTCGCGCCGATGAGCAGGCCGTGCGGGCCCATCCCGCCGACCGCCGCCTCCTTGAAGTCGATGTCGACGAGCGCACCGTCCGGGCCGGGCCCGATCGGCACCTTCAGGTAGTCCTTGATGGGCTTCTCGCGCCAGTGCACCGCCGGGTCCATCGCGGCGGCGTCGTTGAATCCCAGCATCTCGGGAAGACCCGACGGGTTCGACATCGGCGAGGCGTCCTCGTCGCCGGATTCGGTGGAGCCGCCGGCGCCCTTGAGCGTCAGCCTCCACGGGCTCAGGCTGCGGGCGACGCCCTCGGCCTCGTTGGTAGAGAGGCGGTCCGGCTTGCCCAGCACGCGGCGGCGCCCGGCCTGCTCGGTGCGGACCTCCTCGACGGCGACGTCGAACAGCTTGATGTGCGCCCCGGGCTTGCGGGGCAGGTAACCGGAGAAGTCGAAGACGGTGACGCCGGCCATGCCATCGGCCGCGACGATGCCCGTCGGGTCGACCTCGCCGCCGTCGAGAATGATCACCAGGTGCTTCTCGCCGTCACCGGAGGTCGCTCCCGGCGACCAGCCGCCACGGCTGGACAGCTGATCGCGCAGGGCGGCTTCGAGCTTCCCGGTCGAGTTGTAGAACATGCGGACCGGCCCGGCGCCGTCCTCGTCGCTGGGGTGCTGGAGGTGCGGCAGCCACTTGGCCCAGTGCCAGTCGGGCATCCGCTCCTGGTCGGCGACAACCGCAATGAGCACATCGTCGGGCGAGTGCAGGACCGCCAGCTGACACAGCTGCGCCCGGAGGTTCTCCATGACGATCTGCCGGTCGCCGCGCAGGACCACGCGCCCGGCCTCGGTATAGCTCATTGAACGTGGGATGTCGATCACGTTCGAATGGGCGGCAACGAATCTTCGCAGCGCCATCGACGTCATCGGCTCCAGGTCCTCGACCGGTTTCGTCTCGGGAGGCACCAGTTTCATCGTCATGCGCTGCTTGCCGATGCCCACCCTGATGTCCAGGGCGTCATCGTCCTTGGCACGGCGCTCCCACATGCGCCGCGAACCCACCAGCGACCACAGCGCCTTCGGGTCGGGGTGGCGCCAGCGCGCCGCCCGCCACTGCCGCTCGGCGCCCTTGCGGGCGCGGCGCCGCACCTGGTTGAGGTAGCGCATGTAGTCGCGCCGGTCCGCGTTGAACTCGGCCTTCTTCTGGCCGCGGTTCGAGGTCATGCTCGTGGCCATCATGCCGACCATCGAGATGCCCATCATCGCGCCCATGGCGATGCGCAGCGTGTTGTTGCCGCCACCGCCACCGCCGCCCATGCCGGAGCGGCTCATCATCATGAGCGCCATGGCAGCAGCGCCCGCGAGCATCGGCAATATCATCAGATACTGGGCGATGTTCTTGGGCTGCGGGTCGGGCATGTCGGGCGGCGACTCGAGCAAGATGTCGCCACGCGGCGCCTGCGGACCGCGTTTACGCGGCGGCCTGCGGAAGAGTTTGGTCGTCACACTGGGTCCTTGTACTCACCGGGGATGCGCCCTGCCGAACGAAGCGCGCTCTGTACGAGTATCGCACTTAACAGGGTAGAGCCGCATCGCCACTCATGCGGTACTCGGTCGTTGGCGCAATGCGTTTATCCTGTGTATGTCCCCCGATTTTCAACCCGACCCGGAGGTTCGTGCGGTGAGCACCAAGTCGGCCACCCTAAGCAGGGTGACGATCGTCAGTCCTCGCACCAGGATCGACCTCGCATTGCCCTCAGATGTCCCCCTGTCGGACCTGCTGCCTACGATCCTGCATCAGGCCGGTGAGTACTACATCGACGAGGCAGGCGACAACGGCGGTTGGATCCTGTCCCGCCTCGGCGAGGACGCCGTGGACATCGGGCATTCCTGCTCCCAGCTGTCGATCACCGACGGCGAGATGTTGTACCTCAACCCGGCCGACGCGGCCAAGCCCGAGGTCGTCTTCGACGACATCATCGACGCGGTCGCCACCGCCACCGACTCCCGCGGCAATCGCTGGGACCACGTGGCCACGAAGCGCTTCAGCATCGGCGTCGGCACCGCGGCCCTGGCGGCGGGCGCCATCGCGATCCTGTTCACCGGGCCGAACCACCTGCCCGGTGCGATCGTCGCCCTCGGCGTGGCCGCGGTCCTCGTCGGCGCCTCGGCGCTGCTGTCGCGGGCCGTCGGCGACTCCCGCGCGGCCACCTACTTCGGCGTCGTCGCCGTCATTTACAGCGGGGTCGGCGGGCTGCTCATCGCCGCCGGCGACGAGAGCCTGTGGGATCTGGCCGCACCGCACGTCATGATCGCCGCCAGTGCGGTCCTGCTGTTCAGTGTGTTGTCGATGGTCGCCGTCGGCGATATGGCCTCGGCACCGGTGTTCATCGTGACCATCCTCGGCGCGGTCGTCCTCGGCATCGCCGTGGGCTTCATGATGGCCTTGCAGGAGAGTGGAACCGCCGCGGCGGGCGCCGCCCTGGCCGCCCCGCTGGCCATGACGATCCTGCCCTCGGCGCCGCGACTGGCGCTGACGATGGCGATGGTCCCCACCCCGACCCTGCCGACGACCACCGAGGAGCTCAAAGAGGGCGACACGGAGGCCATCGACGGCAAGCGGATCCTCAAGCTCTCCGAGCACGCCGGCAACTACCTGGAGGCCCTGTACTCCTTCGCCGCCGTGGTCGGCCTGGTCTCCTCGATCGCCCTGGCCTTCTCGGGCACCCTGCCCGGCGTCCTCCTGGCCACCATCGTCGGCCTGATCATGCTCAGCCGCTCCCGCACCGTCGAGGACCGCCCGGCCCGCATCGTCATGCTGGCCTCGGGCATGGGCAGCCTGGCCCTGGTGCTGACGGCGATCTTCATCGGCACCAACTCGATGGTCGTCCAGCTCGCGGCGATCCTCGGCTCGCTGGTGCTGCTCACGGTGATCGCGATGGTCTACGGCCTGGCCGTGGCCGGCAAGAAGATCGCCCCGACGTGGGGCCGCTCGCTCGACATCTGCGAGGCGCTCCTGATCGTGGCGATCCTGCCGCTGGTCGGTTGGATCTGCGGCCTGTACACCTTTGCGCTGACGCTCCGGGGCTAGTTTCTCCCACCTCTGAAAGGGATATCTGATGGCACAGATGCGTTCCCGCCGCGAACAGGTGGACGCCCACAAGTTCATAACCTCGCGGATGAACCAGGCGCTGGTGCTGGCCAACCCCGACTCCGTCGAGCGTCCGCTGCGGCGCATCGGGGTATCGATCTTCGTGTCCGTGATGATCATGGTGCTGGTCTTCGGTGGCTTCGCGATCGCGGCGCTGCTGGGCAAGGGCAATGAAGAGCCGGTCGTGGGCAATATCATCGTCGTCAAGGGCACCAGCGCGGTCTACGTCTACACGACGCAGGACGGCCAGGAGGCGACCGACGACAACCCGGCCATGCTGTGGCCGGTGCACAATTACACCTCCGCGCTGCTGCTGGCCCAGCCCGGCGACAATGGCATGCCCACCGTGCAGAACCTGAAACTCTCGTCGCTGGAGGACCGGCCGCGCGGCTTCACCGTCGGCATCCCCGGCGCCCCGAGCATTCCTCCGGGCAAGGAGGACCTGCTCCAGAACGAGAACTGGAACGCCTGCTCGATGCCGAGCGAGCCGGGCTCCGACCCCCACCTGTACCTGACCCAGCTGGTCGTCGCGGACATGACCGGTGGGCAGAAGCTCGGAACCGAGCAATGGATGCTGGCCAAGACCGCAGTGCATGAGGAGACCGAGGAACCGGACTACTTCCTGCTGTGGAACGACCTGAAGTTCGAGATCCCGGACCTGGACCTCCTGAACCTGCAACGGGCTGATGCGGTTCCCATCAACGAGAACGTGATGAACACGATCTCTCCCGGGCCGCCGCTGGCCGCCAAGACCTCCGACTACGAGTACTTCGGCACCCCCTCCGAGGTCGAGAGTGAGGGACAGTTCCTGTACTTCGGCCAGACGGTCGAGGCCAGCGGGTCGTATTTCGTGCTGATGCAGGACGGCGGGGAGGCCCAGTTCGCTCCGATCTCCGAGACCGATGTGACGCTGCTCGAGGGCGCGGGCATCGAGAACACCGGGGACCGGCTCCCGGTCCAGTCCTCGGTCGTCTCCGGTACTGGTTCGCAGGCCCAGTACCGAGCGGACTCCGAGTCGTTCCCGCAGGGCGTCCAGGAGCTGTGGACGGCCCGCCCCGAGCAGTCCGCAGTCTGCGCGGTCTTCGACCCGGCCACCTCTGCTGAGGAGGCCAAGGTCGAGATCAACCTGTACGACTCGGCTCCCAGCACGCTGACCACCCGGGCGAAGGAGATCACGCTCGACGAAAACGGTGAGATCATCTCCAACATCGCGGGCCAGACCGCGCAGACCGTGCTACCCGCCGGGACGGCGGCGCTGGTGAAGTCGCAGTCGAGTCCGGGCCAGAGTTTCGAGATGGCCACGTATCTGATCGACGACCGGGGTTACCGCTTCGGCATCGTGGACCACGAGATTACGGGGTCGACCAAGAAGATGCTCGGCTATGACGGCGTGACCTCGACCGGGGTTCCGCAGGTCATGCTCGATCTGATTCCCAAGGGCGCCGACCTCGACCCCGAGGACGCGAAGAAGGAGCAGAACCCGGACGCCGAGGTCCCCGAGTACGACACGGGCGGCGACCCGGCCGCCGACGACGGCACCGGCGGTTCCGAAGGCGAATCCGAGGGCGCCGAAGGCGAGTCGCCTGCCGCAGACGAGGGCGGCGAATAAGCGCACCGGCGGCACCGCTCACCAGATTTTGGTGGGCGGTGCCATTGGTTCCACCGTGTTAGCCTGTCGCCTAACACTCCACAACCCGAGGACTCACAATGACCTTCCCGCCCCAGCAGCCTGGGTTCGACCCCAATCAGCAACCGCCCCAAGGCCAGCCGGGCGGGTACTCGCCGCAGCAGCCGGGATACGGCCAGCAGCCGCAACAGCCCGGATACGGCCAGCAACCCGGTTACGGCCAGCAGCCGCAGCAACCCGGCTATGGTCAACAGCCGCAACAGCCCGGCTACGGCCAGCAGCAGCCCGGCGGCTTCGGGCAGCAGCCGGGTCAGCCAGGACAACCCGGTCAGCAGCCCGGCTACGGGGCCCAGCCCGGTTTCGGCGGCCCCGGCGTTCCCGGGCAGGCGCCGAAGAAGTCCAAGACCGGCCTGTTCGTCAGCATCGGCGCGGGCGTCCTGGTCCTGGTCGTCGCGATCGTGCTGCTCGTCCTGAAGCCGTGGGACGGCGCGGGCGCGCCGTCGGCGTCGGATTCCCCCACAGAGGTGGCGGAGAAGTTCCTTCCGGTCATGTCCGAGGTCCTCGTTGCGATGTACTCCGGCGGCGACAACGCCGACGCCGCCGCACTCGTCGAGGACATCAAGCCTTACTTCTGCGCCGAGGCGGTGTCTGACATGGAGTCGTCGCTGGCAGAAGCCGACATGGAGTCGGCGGCCGAGGAACTCGGTCAGACGGACCTCCCGGAGATGGACGTCGACATGGACATCCAGTACGAGGTCACCGGCGAGAAGATCGATGGCGATACGGCCACCGTCGACGTCCACACCAGCATGAACGTCCCGACCCCGGAGTTCGACGACGAGTACAACATCACCGGTTGGACCGGGGAGCCCACCGAGTCGGACGAAACCCTCGACATGGTCAAGGAGAACGACGTCTGGGTCGTCTGCGATGCCACGTTCATGGGTGGTGGCGGCGAGGAGTAAACCCCCGCAAGCGAAGTGAAGGCCCCGCCAGAAAACCGGCGGGGCCTTCGCTTTGCGTCTCAAGGCGTTAGACGAGGGCGGACAGCAGGTCGTAATAGCCAGCCTGGCCGGCCCGGTTCGGGTGGTAGGACTCCGCGACCGGCCAGGAGAAGCCGTTGAGCCACTCCGTGTCGTCGCAGATGGCATGTCCTTCAAAGGAATCGCGCACGTCGATGTACTCGAAGCCGTAGCCGCCGGCGACCGAGGCGATGGCCCGGCCGAGGTGGTCGGCGGCGTTATTGAGGGCCGCCTGCTCGGCGGAGCTGATGCGGGTGATGGCGTTGCACTCCTCGCCGTTGAACAGGCGCGGGTAGCCCAGGACGATGACGCGGGCGTTCGGAGCGGCCGCTGCGATGGCGTCGTAGGCGGCGCTGAGGTCGGTCGGAAGCTGCTCGTCGATATACCGCTCGGCGGCGGCGATCTCGGCGTCGCAGGTCCAGGGGGACGGGTAGGCGCACTGCTGGATGACGCTCGCCCAGCCGGTGTCGTTGCCGCCGATGGTGACCGTGACGAGGTCGGTGCTGTCGGAGAGGGCTCCGAGCTGGTTGGCGATGAGGTCGCCGGTCTCGGCGCCCGAGCAGGCCGCAAAGGTGAAGTCCGCGCCGGTCCCGGCGGCGATCAGCGAGGGGTAGGCGTAGGTGGAACGGCTGCAACCGGAGCCGTCCTCGATGTACTCGCGGGTTCCGACACCGGAGGCGTAGGAGTCGCCGAGTGCGACGTATTCGGTGGTCTGCGCCTGTGCGGTTCCGGTGGCGGCTAGGAGGGTCGTCAGGGTGGCTACGACCAAGCTCGCCACCATTGTGGAGATTCTCCGGGGGTGGGTCATTCGGGCTCCATCTCGAATTTTGTCCGGGTAGTGGAGCCCTGTTTATAGCAATTCGATAACGAATGATCCACCAACGGAACGCGGCGAGTCGGAAAATTGACGCCGAACGTTCCCGTTGCACGCCAGCGGCTCCGCGCCCCGAGGACGGGAGGCGGAGCCGGTGCTGTTGTAAGTGGACCAGCGAGGGTCAGAGTCCCTCGGGCAGGTCGAGCCGGTCGAGCGGCTGGGGTTCGTCGGGGGTCTCGGCGAGCAGGCGCTCGTCCTCGTCCTCCTTGGCCTCACCGGGACCGACCAGCAGCCGTTCCACCTCGGCCTCCAGGTGGGCGCGCAGGAGCGAACCGAAGCACTCGGAGTCGCCGGCCGAGAGCGCGGCCAGGAGATCCTCGTGCTCGCCGACGAGGTCGCGGTGGACCTCGAAGTGCTCGTACATCGAGAAGGTGCTCAGCCGGGTCTCGATGAGGAGGGTGCCCATCATGCGGCCCAGACGGGGCGAACCGGCCGCGTCGGAGAGCATGCGGTGGAAGGCGAGATACGCGTCGCCCAGGATGCGCGCGTCATCGGTGCGGAGCGCACGCTGCATCCGCTTGACCTCTCCCCCAAGGTCTTTGATGACGGCCTTGCGTTCGGCCAGCGGCAGCCCCAAGAGGCGCCGGCCCAGTTCGGGCTCGATGCGCGAGCGCAGCCAGTGGACGTCGCGCACGTCCTCGGCGGTCATGGTGCGCACCGCGAGGCCGCGGCGGCCCCGGATGATCAGCAGCCCCTCGGCGGCCAAGCGCTGCATGGCCTCCCGCAGCGGCCCGCGACTGACGCCCAGCTGGTAGGCCATCTCGGCCTCGCCCAGCGGAGCGCCGGGCGGCAGTGAGCCGTCGACGATCGCGTCGCGGATGGTGTCGGCGATGAGGTCCACCGTCGACGTGCGCCGCACAGGGGCCAAACGCCCGACCTGGCGAGTGCCCGAAATACCGCTCTTGCGATCTGACACGGCTGTCTGTTCTCCTTCTGTCCGCTCTGGCCAGGATCTTAGCGCCACCCGAAAACCACGCTCCGTCTAAAGCCCCGGTTGCACGCGCCGACAGGACAAGGTTTGACAACGTTTTCGTTACCGAACGTCGATAATCAGATTGTCGACAAACTTACATTAGACGGCTAGGGTCGGCAATGAACACGAGTAAGTTTCTGGAGGAGCCCAACGTGTCCGATAAATTGAATCTCAACCGCCGCAGCCTGATGCTCGGCGCATCCGGCATCGCTGCCGCCTCCGCCCTGGGAGCCTGCTCCCGTGTGGACGAAGGAGGCGACGGTGAAGACGGTGGCGGCCTCTTGGCAGACGCGCAAGACGGCGGCACCATCCGCGTCGCCTACGCCGATGAGAACCCCTACGCCTACACGGCCGACGACGAGTCGGTCACCGGCCAGTCCGTCGACGTCCACACCCACCTGCTCGGCGAGCTCGGCATCGAACCCGGCCAGATCGAGTGGATCTTCACCGAGTGGGACTCCCTCATCGGTGGCCTGGGCAGCACCCACGACATGGTCATCGCGGGCATGTACGTCACCCCTGAGCGCTGTGCGAACGTCGCGTTCGCAGACCCGGACTACATCATGCCGGACGCACTGCTGGTCCTGAAGGACAATCCGGGCGGGTGGACCACCCTCAACGCGATGGCCGACGAAGGCGGCACCATCGGCGTCATGAACGCCACCAGCGAGCAGGAGGTGGCCGATCAGCTCTTCGAAGAGGACAGGATCAACGTCGGGGCCGACCTTCCCGCCCTCATCCTGGAGCTCAAGGCCGGACGCTGCGACGCCATCGGCCTGACCGGGGCGAACCTCAAGCTCGCCGCCGAGGCCGACGGCGAACTCGAAGTGACAGAGGACTTCTGGCTGGTCGACCCCGAGTCCGGCGAGGACATCATCGGCGCCGGCGCCGCGGTGTTCCAGCCCAAGGACACCGACTTCCGCGACGCGGTCAACGAGAAGCTCGCCGAGCTCCTGGAGGACACCGCCACGTGGGAGGGCCTGGTCGGCAAATACCAGTTCACCGTCGAGGACAACCACCCCGACGGACTGACCGCGCAGGACCTGTGCGGGGACTCCTACCAGTAGCCCCATGGACTTTCAAGCGGTCATTGACTCGCTGCCCAGGTACGCCGAGCCGCTGCTGGTGACCATTCAGGTCACCGTCGCCTCGGCGGCCCTGGCGCTGCTCGTGGCGTTCGCACTGGGCCTCATGACGAGTTCGAAGCACCTGGTGGTGCGCACCCCGGCCCGCGTGGTCGTGGAGTTCTTCCGCGGTTCCTCGGTCGTAGTGCAGCTGTTCTGGTTCGCGATCGCCATGCCGGTGATCCTGGGCATCCAGTTCGACTACGCCATCGCCGCCGCGATCATCGCGCTCGCCCTCAACTACGGTTCCTACTCTTCTGAGGTGGTGCGGAGCGCCATCGCCTCGGTCCCCAAGGGACAATTGGAGGCCTGCACCGCGCTGAACTTCACCCCGATTCAGCGGATGCGGCTGGTGATCCTCCCGCAGGCCTGGCCCGAGATGATCCCCTCGCTGTGCTCCTTCGCGATCATGCTGCTCAAGGCCAGCGCCCTGGTCTCGCTCATCAGCGTCACCGACATCACCAGAATGGCCACCCTCATCGGCGGACAGGGCGGCGGCGTCAATCAATTGCCGCACCTCGCCCTCATCCTGGTCATCTACTTCGTGCTGGCCTGGCTCATCTGGAACGGGATGCGAGCGCTGGAGCGCAAGGCCAAGCGGGGCGTCGGCATTGACGCGAAGCTTCCCAAGAACCGAGCGATCGACGCGCCGGCGGCCGCCGCCGGCGGGGGAGGTGCGGCCTGATGCAAGAGTGGAACAACGAGACCGTCGTCGAGATCTTCCCGGCCATCTGGGATGGCTTCCTGGTCGTTCTCCAGGTCACCCTGGTCGCCGGCATCATCGCCGTGCTCCTGGGCCTGTTGGTGGCGATCGGCGAGCGCAGCGGCCCTCCGTGGCTGAAGCGCGTCCTCTCCGGTTTCTTCCAGTTCATCCGCAACACCCCCCTGCTGGTGCAGGTGCTGTTCGTCTGGACCGCCACGAGCCTGTACATCAACCCCGAGTGGACCGCCTTCGCGGTCGGCTCGGCGGTGCTGGGCGTCCACTACGCCTCCTACACCTCGGAGTCCTACCGGGCCGGGATCGAAGCGATCCCGAAGGGCCAGTGGGAGGCCGCGACAGCGCTGAGCCTGCCCACCCACCGGGTGTGGGGCGCGATCATCCTGCCGCAGATGCTGCGGCGCTCGACCGCGGCGGTCGCCAACTGGGTCATCGCCATGTTCAAAGAGGTCCCGACGCTGTTCGCCATCGGCGTGCTGGAGATGATCGCCCAAGCCCAGAAGTACCAGGGCCAGAACTACACCGGCGTTGTCGAGGGCTACACCATCGCAGGAATCCTGTTCCTGGCCGCCTCCTACCCGGTGGCGGTCGCAGCGCGGAGATTGGAGAACCGTCTTGCCAAGTCCCACTTCTAATGAACCGATTATCCGCTTCGACCGGGTCAACAAGTCCTTCGGCGACCTGAACGTGCTGAACGGGCTGAGCTTCGACATCGCCCCCGCCGAGCGCGTCACGCTGATCGGACCCTCGGGTTCGGGCAAGACCACGATCCTGCGCCTGCTCATGACGCTGGAGCACATCACCCCGGTCAAGCACCCGGAGGAGAACGGCGGCGTCATGTGGGTCGAGGGCGAGCCCTTCTCCCACATGGACAAGGGCGGGAAGCTGGTGGTCGCGAACGAGCGCCACCTGCGGCAGGCCCGCCAGAAGATCGGCATGGTCTTCCAGCAGTTCAACCTGTTCCCCAACATGACCGTCATGCGCAACGTCACCGAGGCGCAGGTCCACACCCTCAAGCGCTCCAAGGACGAGGCCGCGGCCAAGGCCAAGGAGCTGCTCGACCTGGTGGGCCTGTCCGACAAGGTCGACAACTACCCCAGCCAGCTCTCGGGCGGGCAGCAGCAGCGCGTGGCGATCGCTCGCGCCCTGGCGATGGACCCCGACATCCTGCTGCTGGACGAGGTCACCAGCGCGCTCGACCCGGAGCTCGTCGCCGACGTGCTCGGCGTCCTGCGCGACGTGGCGTCCTCGACCAACATCACGATGCTCATCGTGACCCACGAGATGGGTTTCGCCCGCGACGTCTCGGACCGGATCATGATGTTCGACAAGGGAGTCATTGTGGAAGAGGGTGCGCCGGAAGCGATGTTCGGCGATCCCCGAGAAGAACGCACTCAGGACTTCCTCAGGGCCGTGCGCTCGGAGTAGACTGAATGCTCCTCCATCCTTGGAGAGTGTTAGGGGTGTTCGAGGGGGACGGCCAGAGGGGTTTTAAGGCCGTCCCCCTCATTTTTTTGCGTCCAGAACGTGGCCCGGTTCCTCGGCTCGGTCTCGCGCCCGAGCGAAGCCGCTGGGTATGGGATGCGGTCACATCGCGTGAGTGGCAGAATCTAACTTCGTGTCGACTCCCGGCACCCAGACTCAGTCGCCAGACCTAGTAGCCAGAAAGTGAGCCAGCGAGCCGATGAATCTGTTCGGTAGAGGCGAAGTCACCCCCGAGGAAGCCGTGGCCGTCATCGGCCTGGGCCGCTTCGGCTCGGCCGTGGCCGATTCCCTCACCCGCCTCGGCCACGAGGTCCTGGCCATCGACGAACGCGCCGATATCGTGCAGCGGTCGGCCGAGTCGCTCGCCCACGTCGTGCAGGCCGACTCGACCGAATCGGCGGTGCTCGCGCAGCTGGGCCTCGGCGAGTTCGACCACGTCGTCGTCGCCATCGGCACTGACATCGAGGCGAGCGTGCTGACCGTCCTGGCGTGCGAGGAGGTCGGCGTCCGCGAGATCTGGGCCAAGGCCATCAACGCCAAGCACGGCCAGATCCTGCACCGCACCGGCGCGCACCACGTCGTCTACCCCGAGGCGGCCATGGGTGAGCGAGTCGCACACCTGGTGAGCGGCAAGATGATGGACTTCATCGAGTTCGACGACGGTTTCGCGATCGTCAAGACCAAGGCGCCGACGGAAGCGGTCGACAAGCGCCTGGGCGACTCCCGGCTGCGCTCGAAGTACGGCGTGACCGTCGTGGGCGTCAAGAAGACCGGAGAGGACTTCACCTACGCCACGGCCGAAACGGTGGTCGCCGAGGGCGACACCCTCATCGTCTCTGGAGCGACCACAAAGGTCGAGGCCTTCGCCTCCACCACCTGATATGTCCAAGCTCTTCGCGAGAATCGCCCGGCACCCGATCCGCCTGGTGCCCATCACGTTCGTGGTGGTCATCCTGGCCGCGGGCGGACTGCTCATGCTGCCGGTGGCGCAGGCCGACCCGGGTTCCACGCACTGGGTCGACGCGTTCTTCACCTCCACCAGCGCCATCACCGTGACCGGGCTGGTCACCCTCGACACCCCGGTGCACTGGACGATGTTCGGCGAGGGCGTCATCATGGTCGCCATGCAGGTCGGCGGCCTGGGCATCATGACCAGCGCCGCGTTCCTGGGCCTCCTGGTGTCCAAGAAGCTCGGCCTGCGCTCGCGCCTGATCGCCCAGGCCGAGCTGCACACCTCGGTCAGCCTCGGCGACCTGCGCGGGGTCATCCTGCGCGCCTTCGTCGTCGCGGGGCTCGTGGAGCTGACCGTCGCGGTGATTCTGACGCTGCGATTCCACTTCCACTACGGCATGCCGACCGGCGAGGCGATGTGGCAGGGCCTGTTCCACGGGGTCAGCTCGTTCAACAACGGCGGCTTCAGCCTCTTCTCCGACTCCCTCATGGGGTTCGTGAACGACCCGTGGGTGATCGGCCCGGTCGCGGCCGCCTCCATCATCGGTTCGCTCGGCATGCCGGTGATCTTCGAGCTCACCCGGCGCGGCTGGGGCCGGCGTAAATGGACCCTGCACACCAAGATGACGCTCGCCGGGACCTCGATCCTGTTCGCCGGCGGCATGGTCGTGTTCCTGGCCTTCGAGTGGTCCAACCCCGCCACGCTCGGTCCGATGGGCTGGCACGAGAAGCTCTGGCCGGCGTTCTTCCAGTCGGCCATGCTGCGCACCACCGGTTTCAACTCCATCGACGTCGGTGCGATGCAGGAGCACTCCCTGCTGACCTCGATCGTGCTCATGTTCATCGGCGGCGGGTCGGCCTCGACCTCCGGCGGCATCAAGGTCACGACGTTCTTCGTGCTGCTGTGGGTCATCTGGTCCGAGGTGCGCGGCGAGCCCGACGCCTCGGCCTTCCGCACCCGGTTGAGCGTCGCCGTCATCCGCCAGTCGCTGACGATCGCGCTGATCTATGTGGCCGCCAACGCGGCCGCCATCGTCACGATGCAGATGTTCGAGCCGCAGTTCGCGCTGCACGAGATCATGTTCGAGGTGACCAGCGCTCTGGCCACCGTGGGCCAGTCGACGGGCATCACCGCCGACCTGAGCACACCGTCCAGATTGCTCATTGTGTTCCTTATGTTCGTCGGCAGGATCGGGCCGGTGCTGTTGGCGACGTCCCTGGCGATGCGCACGAGGCAGCGGCTGTACCGTTATCCCGAAGGGCGTCCGCTGGTCGGCTGAGCCCCCCGGTCGAGCCCGTACCCCTGCACAAGCGAAGATGGTCACCAGCACGCCGCAGCGCGGATCGTCGCTTAGGAAAGGACGCCCCCCGATGTCCCGTAAAGCCCGGCAGCGCACCAGTAGGCTCCCGATCCGCATGCAGCTCATGCTGCCGATCGCGGCGGCGCTCATGGGCATGCTCGTGCTCGGGCTGTTCCAGACCGTCACTGTATGGGACCAGTACCAGGACTCGGGTGACGCGGAGGTGCTGGCGGATCTGGCCGGCTCGCTCAACCGGGTCCTCGACGGCCACCAGAACGAGGGCGGTCCGTTCCTCGAGGCGGTGCTGACGCAGGACATGGAGGGGTTCGACGCCGCCGCGGCGCGGGCGGACACCGATGAGGCGATCGACGACTTCGAGTCCGTCGGGAGCACGGCCGCCACGCGTTTCCCGTCGCTGGATTCGGAGATCGAGGACCTGCTCGAACGGGCCGACGAGTTGGGCGCGGCCCGTACCTCGCTGGACGGCCTCGCCGCCGGGGAGCTGGAGTTCTCCGGCGAAGAGGTCCTGGGCGCCTTCGGCACGTACACGGCGATCGCCGACAAGATCGTCGAGCTCTCGTCGCTACTGCCCACATTGGTGAACGACGCGCGGATCTCCGCGCAGCTCGACTCCATCGCCTCGGCCATGCAACTCGGCCGGCTCGCCGCCGAGATCCAGTTCCGGGTGACCGCCGACCTGGCGTTCATCGCCGTCGAACAGGCGCTGACGGTCGACCGCGAGACGCTGGGCAACGTGGCCGTCCGGGCCGGCGCCTACGACCGACAGCTCACCGACTTCCAGAACAACGCCTCCGATCAGGTCATCGACGCCTTCCAGGACCTGGCCGAGGGCGACGGGCCGAGGTCCGCGAGCGAGGCGCTCGGGATCTACCTCAACGGTTCGATCCCCACGATCTCGCCCCCCGAGTTCTCTGCCGCGCAGGGCGAGATCGTGGACTCGTGGAACCGGACCACGAACACCGCGATGATGTACCTGCGCCAGGACGTGGAGGACCTCGGGCAGTCCTCGACGCGGACGCTGCTGACCACGTTCGCGCTCATCATCGCCCTGTCGCTCACCGCGATCATCTCGGCGGCCATGCTGGCCCGCCGCATCAGCCTGCGCGTCGACGGCGTCCGCGAGGCGACCCTGACCGCCGCGTACGACACGCTGCCGAAGACCGTCGCCGCGGTCTCGCAGGCGGGCAACGCCGACGATGTCGACCGCCTCTTGCAGTCCGCCAAGAAGCAGACGGTCATCGCCACGGACTCGCGCTACTCCGACGAGCTGGACTCCCTCGCGGAGGCCTTCAGCGCCGCCCACCACCAGGCGCTGCGCCAGACCGCGAACCAGGCGCTGCTGCGCATCGACGTCGAGGCGATGATGAAGACGCTCGCCCGCCGGGGCCAGAGCCTCATCCGGCGCCAGCAGCAGGTCATGGAATCCCTTGTGGACGACAGCGGGGGTTCCCGCATCCCCGACGAGTGGCGCAGCGTCTACCACCTGCTGTCGCGCATGCGCCGCAACGAGGAGAACCTGCTGCTGCTCGCGGGCGGCGACCCGCAGCGGCGCTACAACCACCCCTCGGACGTGGAGACGATCATCCGCGACGCCGTCTCCGAGATCGAGGACGCCGGCCGGGTCGTGGTCGAGAACCAGGTCGGGGCGCGCCTCGACACCAAGCCCGCCGGCGACGTCGTCCGCATCCTCGCCGAGCTGCTCGACAATGCCGCGTCCTACTCCCCGCCGACGCAGGCCGTCCGGGTCACCTCCCGCCGCTCGGGCTCGGAGATCGTCATCTCCATCGCCGACGACGGCATCGGCCTCGGGCCCGACCAGATGTCGGCGATCAACCGCCGCCTGGCCGAGCCGACCCAGCTGAACTCCGAACTGACGGCCACCATGGGCCTGTTGGTGGTCGGGCGGCTCGCCGCCGAGCACGCCATCAGCGTCCAGCTCCATTCGACGATGGGCAAGGGCACGCTGGCGCTGGTGCGCATCCCCGCCGCCGCCCACGCCGAGGACCCGGTCGGGCTCGTCCCGCAGCACGGCGGCGGAGCCGCCGCGCGGCTGGCCCTGTCGGCGCGAGCGGCGAACCTGCCGATCACCGGGACGGGCACCGACGGCGCGGCCGCCGGGGCGACCGAACCCATCGTTCCCAGGCCCCGCAAGGCCGGCGACGCGTTCGGCGAGCCGGACCCGGTGCCCGCGCGCTCCGGAAGCATCCCTCAAGCGGGTCGTTCTCGCGGCGCCACCGGCACTCCTGGTGCCGTGACGCCTACGCTTGCAACCTCGGCCCCGGCCACTGCGGGGCCCGGCGGCGAGCCGGTGGATGTTACCTTCAGGAAGGTGAACAGAGCACTCGAATCCACCGGCAGGGAGAACGGTTCGGCATTGCCGCGCCGGGCGCCCGGATCGAAGCTGCTTCCCGGCTCCGTACCCGGTTCCCGTCCGAGTGGCAACGGGGTCGACCTGGACCCCGCAGAGATCCGCGACCGCTTGACCGGATTCGCTTCCGGAATCGCGGCCGCATCGGAACACGAACAGCGCCAATAACGTAGAAAGCAGCGAGATGGACACCAAGGAAAAGAACGTCGGCGACCTCGACTGGCTCCTCACCTCCTTCGTGGAGAAAGTGCCTGACGTTTCCGAGGCGCTCACCGTCTCCGTCGACGGCCTCGCCATCGCCGCCTCCCAGGGCTTGACGACCGATCGGGCCGACCAGCTCGCCGCGATCACCTCGGGGCTCGCGAGCCTCACCACCGGCGCGGCCAAGGTCCTCGATGCCGGCCGCATCCGCCAGTCCGTGATCGACATGGACGAGGGCGTACTGCTGCTCATGGCCGTCGGCGACCGCGCCCAGGTGGCCGTGCTGGCCAACGCCGGCTGCGACCTCGGCCAGGTCGGCTACGAGACCGCGCTGCTCGTCAAGCGCGTCTACGCCGCCCTCGAACCCGACGCGCGCGCCTGACGACCTCCCCAATTGACGACCATTCCTCTGGGACTTTGCTCACCTGTGCCCGGCCGTCCCTCGGGGCGGCCGCTCCGGCGTCCGACGGCCGAAGCCGGTGTTGCACTCTCCACCTGCGACAACCACCGAACGCCGATGAGTGAGTGACGCTCGGAAACGCCGCTTGACGCCCGGCCCTCCGCACGTGCGGGCGATCGGGAGGCTATTCTGCGTTCGCTACCTGGTAATAGAAATCTGGAGGCCCACCGGTGACCACGGTTGAACCCAAGGTCGAACCCACGCCCATCGTTGCGCGGCCCTGGCCGGTGCGTCGCGAACCCAAGGGCTCCTGGCTCGCCCGGACGCTGCGCACCACGGACGCCAAGCAGATTGGGCTGCTGTACTTCGTGACGTCGTTCGCGTTCTTCGCGATCGGCGGCATCCTCGCGCTCCTGATCCGCGCCGAGCTGTTCCAGCCCGGCCTCCAGATCGTCTCGTCCGAGCAGTTCAACCAGCTGTTCACCATGCACGGCACCATCATGCTGCTGATGTTCGCGACGCCCATCGTGTTCGCGTTCGGCAACTACCTGGTGCCCTTGCAGATCGGCGCCCCGGACGTGGCGTTCCCGCGCCTGAACGCCTTTGCCTACTGGCTGTACCTGCTGGGCTCGATCATGGCCGTCAGCGGCTTCATCACCCCCGGCGGCGCCGCGGCCTTCGGCTGGTTCGCCTACCAGCCCCTGTCGAACGCGATCAACTCCCCCGGCATCGGCGCTGACCTGTGGTTCGTCGGCCTGACCATCTCCGGTCTGGGCACGATCCTCGGCGCGGTCAACATGATCACCACGATCGTGACGATGCGCGCCCCGGGCATGCTCATGTTCCGGATGCCGATCCTCACCTGGAACATCCTCATCACCAGCCTGCTCATGGTCCTGGTGTTCCCGATCCTGGCCGCCGCCCTCCTCGCCGTCGTCGCCGACCGCCAACTGGGCGCGCACGTCTTCGACTCCGAGACCGGCGGCGCCATCCTGTGGCAGCACCTGTTCTGGTTCTTCGGACACCCCGAGGTGTACATCGTGGCCCTGCCGTTCTTCGGCATCGTCTCCGAGATCTTCCCGGTCTTCAGCCGCAAGCCCATCTTCGGCTACAAGACCCTAGTGTACGCGACGCTGTCGATCGCGGCCCTGTCGATGGCGGTGTGGGCCCACCACATGTACGCCACCGGCTCGGTCATGCTGCCGTTCTTCTCGCTCATGACCTTCCTGATCGCTGTGCCCACCGGCGTCAAGTTCTTCAACTGGATCGGCACCATGTGGCGCGGCCAGTTGACGTTCGAGACCCCGATGCTGTTCAGCGTCGGCTTCCTGGTGACGTTCCTGCTGGGCGGCCTCTCGGGCGTCCTGCTGGCCAGCCCGCCGGTCGACTTCCACGTCTCGGACTCCTACTTCGTGGTGGCGCACTTCCACTACGTCCTGTTCGGCACCATCGTGTTCGCCGTCTACGCCGGCGTGTACTTCTGGTTCCCGAAGGTCGCCGGACGCATGTACGACGAGCGACTCGGCAAGGTCCACTTCTGGTTGACCTTCATCGGCTTCCACACCACCTTCCTGGTCCAGCACTGGCTCGGCGCCGAGGGCTTCCCCCGCCGCTACGCCGACTACCAGGCCGGCGACGGATTCACGACGCTGAACATGATCTCGACGGTCGGCGCGTTCATCCTGGGCCTGTCCACGCTGCCGTTCATCTGGAACCTGTTTAAGTCCTGGAAGGCCGGCCGGATCGTCGAGACCAACGACCCGTGGGGCTACGGAGGCTCGCTGGAGTGGGCCACCTCCTGCCCGCCGCCGCTGCGCAACTTCGACCGCCTTCCGCGCATCCGCTCGGAGCGCCCCGTCTTCGACGAGAAGTGGGGCCACCTGGTCAAGGAAGTCAAAGGCCACTAACGCCGCAAGACGAAGCCCGGGAGCCGAGCTCCCGGGCTTTTTCCTTGCCAGCCCCTGTTACCGAGGCCTCGATATCACTAGGATCGGGGACATGAGCCGGGCATTGATTGTGGTGGACGTGCAGAACGACTTCTGCGAGGGCGGATCGCTCGCCGTGGCGGGAGGTGCTGCCGTGGCCCGTGCGGTCACGGAACTCATCAACGACTCAGCGGGGCGCTGGGACCACGTGGTCGCCACCCGCGACTGGCACATCGACCCCGGCGCGCACTTCTCGGCCGAACCCGACTTCCTCGACTCCTGGCCGCCCCACTGCGTGGTCGGCACCCCCGGCTCGGATTTTCACCCGGACTTCGACGCCTCGCTCGCCGAAGCGGTCTTCGACAAGGGCGCCTACGAGGCCGCGTACTCGGGCTTCGAGGGATCGAGCGGCGAGACGAGCCTGGCCCAGTGGCTGCGCGCCCGCGCCGTCACCGAGGTCGAGGTCGTCGGCATCGCCACCGACCACTGCGTCCGGGCCACCGCGCTCGACGCGGCCACCGAGGGCTTCAAGTCCACGGTCCTGCTCGACTACACCGCGGCAGTGGCGGAAGAGACCAGGGCAAAGGCTCTAGACGAGCTCACGCGGGCCGGCGTCACCCTAGCCTGACCATAATGTGACGCTGAACATAGACGACACGCCCATTGCACGTCCCGTATATGTACCATCGAGATTGGTACCGTCCGGGTATGTCATTGGAGAGCACGATGCCAAAGAACCTGCAAGTCCGCGATCTCGATGAGGAAGTCGTCGCCGAACTCAAGGCCCGGGCCGCCCGCGCCCGGCAGTCCCTATCGACCTACGCCGGACAGATCCTCGCCGAGGCCGTTTCACACCCGAGCCCAGATGATCTTCTGGAACGCCTTAAGGCGCTACGCGAGCTCGGCGGCGGTGCGAGCCATGAGGACATCATGGAAGAGATCCGCAGAATCCGCGAATCGTGATCGTCCTCGACAACTCGGCGCTCATCGAAGCGACGATCGGCCACGACGACCGGCCGGGCCTCGACCAGGAACTCGTAGGTCAAGAGCTGCACGTTCCACACTTGATCGACTATGAGTTTCGGAACGCGCTTCGCGGAATGCTGCTGGGTGGCAAGATCATCCGAACCCGCGCAGAAGGAGCGATCATGATCAAGGAAACCCTGCCCTTCGTGCGATACCCCGAGTCGGTTACAGGTCGCCGGGCCTGGGACCTGAAGGACAATTTTAATCCCTACGACGCCAGCTACGTGGCGCTGGCGGAGTATCTCGGATGCCCGTTGGTGACCACCGACGCGAAGATCGAACGCGGATCGAGAACCATCGAAGTCCGTCTCTATTGAGCGCGACTACTTGCCGAAGCGGCGGTCCCTGGTGGCGAAGGAGCGGACCGCCCTCAGGAAGTCGACGCGGCGGAAGTCCGGCCAGTTCGAGTCGCAGAAGAAGTACTCCGAATAGGCCGACTGCCACAGCAGGAAACCGGACAGCCGCTGCTCCCCCGACGTGCGGATGACCAGGTCGGGGTCGGGTTGGCCGGCGGTGTAGAGGTGCCCCGCGATTCCCTCGGCGTCGATGGACTCGGCCACCTGCTCCAGGCTCGCGCCCGTCGCGGCCTGTTCGAGCATGTACGAGCGCACCGCGTCGGCGATCTCGCGCTGGCCGCCGTAGCAGATCGCCAGGTTGACCTGGATGCCCTGCTTGCCGGCGGCACGCTGCTGGGCGTGCTTGAGGCGCTTCTGGTGCTCGGTCGGGAGCAGGTCGAGCGCGCCGACCATGCCCACGCGCCACGGCTGGTCGTCGCCGGCCAGCTCGACGGCGAGGTCGCAGATGATGTCGAGCAGCGGATCGAGCTCGTCGGCGGGGCGCTCGAGGTTCTCGGTGGAGAGCATGTAGATCGTCACGTGAGCGACGCCGAGCTCATCGCACCAGCCCAGGAACCGCTCGATGTGCTTCGCCCCGGCCCGGTGGCCGTCATTGGGGTCGGTGTATCCCATGTCGCGCGCCCAGCGTCGATTGCCGTCGACCATGACGCCGATATGGCGGGGCAGGGCGGCGTCGCCGACCAGTTCACGGGTCAGACGCCGTTCGTAAATGCGGTAGAGCAGGTTCGAGATCGCCACAACGAGCAATTGTAGGCCGGGACGTGCAGCGTCCCGGCCCCGAGGGTTGTGACCTTTCGGTTAATAACACCCGACTACTCCAGCCCCAGGCGGTGCTTGAGCGCGTCCAGCTCGCTCCAGAGCGTGGCCGGGAGCTTGTCGCCGAAGCGGGCGAACCAGCTCTCGATGAGGGGGATCTCGGCGGTCCACTCGTCGAGGTCGACCTTCAGCGCCGCCTCCAGGTCCTCGTCGCTCATGCCCAGGCCGGAGACGTCGAGCGAGTTCGGCGTCGGGCAGTACCCGATCGGGGTCTCGACCGCCTCGGCCGTGCCGTCGAGGCGCTCGGTCACCCACTTCAGGACCCGCGAGTTCTCGCCGAAGCCCGGCCACAGGAACTTGCCGTCGTCGTCGCGGCGGAACCAGTTGACGTAGAAGACCTTCGGCATCAGGTCCTCGTCCACGGCCGCCTTGCCCATCTCGATCCAGTGCCCGAAGTAGTCGGCCGCGTTGTAGCCGATGAACGGCAGCATCGCCATCGGGTCGCGGCGCACGACCCCGACCTTGCCCTTCGCGGCGGCCGTGGTCTCGGACGAGAGCGTCGCGCCCATGTAGACCCCGTGCACCCAGTCGCGGGATTGCGTCACCAGCGGGATCGTGTCGGCCCGCCTGCCGCCGAACAGGATCGCGTCGATCGGGACGCCCCGCGGGTCGTCGTACTCGTCGGCCAGCACCGGGCACTGCCGGATCGGCGTGCAGAAGCGGCTGTTCGGGTGGCTGGAGAGCGTCCCCGTATCGGGCGTCCAGGGCTGGCCCTTCCAGTCGGTGGCGTGGGCCGGGGGCTCCCCCATGCCCTCCCACCAGACGTCGCCGTCCTCGGTGAGCGCCACGTTCGTGAACAGCGTGTGGCCCTTCTCGATGGTGCGCATCGCGTTCGGGTTGGTCCTGTAGTCGGTGCCCGGGGCGACCCCGAAGAAGCCGTACTCCGGGTTCGAGGCCCACAGCCGGCCGTCCTCGCCGAAGCGGAGCCACGCGATGTCGTCGCCGAGCGTCTCGACCTTCCACCCCGGGATCGTCGGCTCCAGCATCGCCAGGTTCGTCTTCCCGCACGCCGAGGGGAACGCGCCGGTCACGTGGAAGACCTTCCCTTCCGGGCTGGTCAGACGCAGGATGAGCATGTGCTCGGCGAGCCAGCCCTCCTCACGGCCGATCGCCGAGCCGATGCGCAGCGAGTAGCACTTCTTGCCCAGCAGCGAGTTCCCGCCGTAGCCCGAACCGAACGACCAGATCTCCCGGTCCCCGGGGAAGTGCGAGATGTACTTCGTCTCGTTGCACGGCCACGGCACGTCGGCCTGGCCCGGTTCCAGCGGCGCGCCGACCGAGTGCAGGCACGGCACGAAGTCCGCGTTCTCGCCCATCTTCTCGAGCGCCTCGGCGCCCATGCGCGTCATGATGTGCATCGAGACCGCGACGTAGGCCGAGTCGGTGATCTCCACGCCGAACATCGGCTTCTCGGCCTCGAGCGAGCCCATGCAGAACGGGACGACGTACATCGTGCGCCCGCGCATCGAACCCCGGTACAGGTCGGTCATGGTCTCGCGCATGTAGTCCGGCGCGGTCCAGTTATTCGTGGGCCCGGCGTCCTCCGGATCGACCGAGCAGATGAAGGTGCGCTCCTCGACCCGCGCGACGTCATCGGGGTCGGTGCGGGCGATGAACGAGTCCGGCTTGCCCGGAACGGGCTCGAGGGTTCCGAAGGCGACCAGTTCGGCGGTCAGGCGCTCCCACTCGGCGCGGGAGCCGTCGCACCAGACGACCTGGTCGGGGGTCGTGAGGTCGGCGATCTCGGCGACCCAGGCGAGCAGTCGCGCGTGGCGGGTGGGCGGGCTCGTAAGCCCGGTGGCGGGTTCGGCGGCGGTCGTGACTTGTGCGCTCACTGTCGCTCCTTCGTCTGGTGCTCATTGACGGCTCGCATGCTTCACCGTCGAGGGCAGTGCCGGTCGCGGGCAGGTTCAGGGCCCCGGCCGGTGTCTTGGACGCTACGTGAGCGCACGCTTCCGCGCAGGAACTCATGATCGAAGAGGGAGCAGTTGAACAGGGACTCCGCCTGCGGATACCTACAACGTGCTTATTCAAGCTCGAAACAAGCATATATATCGGTGTTTTCAGCGTGACCGAGCAGCATCGAGCACGATGTAATGAATTGGTCTCATTCCCCCAACTAAAGCGATCTGTTTCGCGCAGCGAACGAGCGCGTTAGATCGCCGTCTCGAATGGGTTACTGGGGCGAACAGCGCCAGGTTTCGCCCATTCCGGCGCACGGCGGGGCGAGGTATTACAGGATTCACTGCACACCCAGTTCGGCCCGAGTACGGAGGCACCGATGTCACACCGCGAAACCGAATCGAACGCCCGCAGTGGCCGCGCCAAGGTCTGGATCATCGCGCTGGCGATTCCGGTCGCGATTCTGCTCGCGGCGTGGCTGGTCTACCGGGCCTTTTAACGGGCGCGCATGGCGCCGGGCACGTTCGCGCTCAGCGGGAGGGGCCGTCAGGTCGGGTCGTCGTCAGACGGACGGACCGCGGCGGCGCAGGTCGTCCACGCTCGTCATGGCCTCGCGCAGCTCCTTGAGCCAGTCCTGGGCGTGCTGCTCGACCAGCCGGACGCACCAGGCGAGGGCGTCGGAGCGGGAGGCGGCGACGCCGGAGCCGACGAGGGTGTCCAGGACGAGGCGCTCGGGCTGGCGGAGCCTGGTGGTGACCGGCAGGGACTGGTGGGTGAAGACCATGGTGGTCGCCCCGCAGCGCGCGCCCCAGGAGGCCTGGCGGTGGTAGCGGTACTGGAGCTGCTGGGCGATCTGGACGCGCATGTCGCGGGTGGCTTCGCGGAAGCGGGAGATGCGGCCCTCTTCGGTTGCGGCCCTGTCGGACTCGGTGGCGTCGGCCGGGTGGTCCGGGGCCGGGAGCGGGCAGATGACGATCATCTCGTCGCGATCGGCGGTCACCTCGGGCATCCCGGCGATCCACCCGTCGGGCACTATTCCGAAGATCCAGGCCGGGGCGTCGTCGGTGGACGGCAGGGGGCCGTAATGCCACGAGCCGGTGTCGTCGATGCCTGGTGCCATGGACGGATCTCCTCACGTTTCCGAGGACTCCTGTGTACAGCATGGAGGCAAACCGGACTCACATGCCCCTGAGTCTGTGTTCACATGTTTCGGAGAAACGCCCCCGCCAGCGCGCAGGTGCAGACGATGGCGGCACCGACGCAGGCGAGCATCTGGCCCGGCCGGGGCCGGACCCGGTACTGCCAGGACAGCCAGACGCCCAGGACGATGGGACCGGTGCCGATACCCGCGAAGAGGGTGGCGGCGGCGAAGGCCCCGCGGACGACTCCGCCGGATCCGTCCGCTGCCGTGCTGAGGATCCAGGCGGCGGCCGCGACGGCGAGTGCGCCGACCGCGGCGCCGATGGCAGCGGCGGTGATCTCGGTGTGACGGGGCGCTTCGATGGGGAGTTCACCCCGTCGGGCGAGGCTCAGGAGGCGGTCGGCTCGTTTGAGGCGGGCGCGGATGCCGGCGGCGGTGGGGATGCGGCCCGAGTGGGCGGCGTGGGGGGTGGGGCCGGTGCGGCGGTGGCCGACGAATTCGCCGAGGGCCCTCCAGAGGACGGCGACGGTCTTGTCGGTCTCGGCGACCAGTGTGGAGGCTTCGACGGCGGCGCGGTTGGCCTCGTCGCGGCGGGCGCGAGAAGCGGCGACGGTGCCCGCGAGGTCGGCGGTCTCGGTGCGGTAGGCGTCGTGGGCGGCTTCGATCTCGGCGGCGGTGGCGGCGCGTTCGCGCAGGTAGGTCTCGACGGCGGCGGTGTAGTTGTCTGGCATGGCACCCCTTGGTGTTGCGCGCCTTGGCTAGGCGAGGCTGTCGAGGACGGCGTTCGGCAGGTGGGCGCACGTCATATAGGGGATGACGACCTGCGGGGCGCGGTGGCGGGCGCGGTCGAAGTAGAGGCCGCGTCGCGGCCTCGGGTACCAGGCGGGCCCGCCGGAGGCGGGCGAGAGCGGGGCGAGTTCGGGGCCTTGGACGTCGAGGGCGAGCCAGGCGTCGACGGCGTCGAAGCGGGCGGCGTATCCGCCGAGGTCTTCGCGCAGGCGCGGCACGGACCGCCACCAGCCGAGGGTGTGCAGGTGCCGTTCGGGGCCGTTGAGGAGCATGTCGCGCATGGCTTCTCGTCCGGCGGCGTCGAGTCGGGCGGAGCCGGCGTCGACGGCGTACCAGAGGGCGAGGCGGAGGGTGCCGTCGCAGCGCGATTCCCAGTCCTTGCAGGCGTCGGTCAGGCTGTCGTGCCAGTTGACTTGGGCGCCTTCGGCTTCGAGGGCGGCGGCGAGGTTGAGCGCGCCGGAGGCGGCGTCGGTTTCGAGGCAGCACAGGTCGACGGCGATGGGCTGGGCTCGGGCGGCGGTGAGTGCGGCGGCGGCGAGGATGTCGGCGGCCTCGCCGGAGCGGGTGCCGAGGATGGCGAGGTTGCGGCCGGGCGCGCGGTGGAGCGCGAGTTCGGCGCCGGCGGCGCCGAGGTCGATGGTCTGGCCGAGGATCGCGGTCTCCGGCCGCGGGGTGCGGCCGGAGAGTTCGGGGATGTGGTCGCCGTCGAAGAGGGCGGGTGGTTCGTTGTCGGCGGGGCGGCCCTCCCACAGTCGTTTTTGGAGCGGTTCCCAGGCGTCGGCGTGGCCGGCGTTGGGTATAGCAACGCATTTGTTGGCGCCCGAGTGCCCGGATTCGTCGTTGACGATGGCGTGGAAGCGGGGGACGGTGTCGGCGGCGTGGTTGTTCTCGGCGAGGACGCGGCGGGCCTTGGGCAGGGCGATGCGGAGGGTGAACTGGGCGACGAGGCTGGGTCGGCCCCACAGCGCTTCGATCCCGGCGATGTCCTGTGAGGCGAGGACGAGATGAATGCCCTGGCTGCGGCCGCGGCGGGCGAGGTCTTCGAGGAGCCCTACGGCCTCTTCGGTGACGGCGTCGCGGGCTTCGAGGAGGACCTGGAATTCGTCGACGACGGCGACGATGCGGGGCCAGTGGCCGGCGGGGTCGGCGGCGCGGAGCTCTTCGAGTTTGGTGGCCTCGTGGGCCTTGGCGGCCTCGGCGCGGCGGCGCAGTTCGGCCTTGAGGTGGCGCAGGAGGGCGAGCCCGAATTCGCGGTCGTCGTTGATATTGACGCCGACGAGGCGCACGTGCGGCAGCCACGACGGGTCCCGTCTACCGGCGGCGAAGCGCGCGAAGGAGACGCCCTCTTTGAAGTCGAGGAGGTAGAGGGCGAGTTCGTCGGGGTGGTAGGTGGAGGCGAGGGCGGCGATCCAGGCGTACAGCAGGTTGGTCTTGCCCGAGCCGGACGGGCCGCCGACGAGGGCGTGGGGCGGGTTGTCGCCGAGCGTGACGCGGGCGATCTCGCCGGTGGGGCGTTCGCCGAGCGCGGCCTCCAGTCCGGTGGCGGAGGACTCGGCCCACAGTCGCTGCGGGAGGAGGTCGACCAGGCGGGCCGGTTCCCTTCCGGCGCTGTGCTTCTCGGCGATGGACTTGGCGGCGGCGGTGATGAGCGGCAGGGGCGGCGCCGCGTCGAGCCGGACGGGAGCGCCGAGCCCGGAGTAACCAGCGGTCTCGAGGCGGGGCACGTCTTCGACCTGGTCGCCGACGACGACGAGGTGGACGCCGGCGGCGATGCCGGTGCGGCGCAGGCGGGCGAGCTGGGCCTTCTCGTGGGCGTGCCATTCGGACAGGCTCGCGCCCTGGAGGACGAGGACGCGCCACGGTTCGGGGCGGCGGCCGGTGGCGGCGGCGAGTTCGGCGAGGGAGGCGTGTTCGCCGGCGAGGACGTCGGCGTTGACGCGGCGGACCTCTTCGACCAGGGAGTCGAGGGTTTCGCGCAGGCCCGAGGGTCCGACGAAGGACAGCAGGCCCGCCTTGCCGAGGGGCGCGAAGGCCGACAGGGGCCCGCCGAGGTGTTCGGGGTCGTAGACGTGGCAGCGGACGCGCCCGGCCGGGACGGATCCGATGGCGCGCAGGAGGAGTCCGGGGAGCGCGGCGGCGGCGCCCGCGTCGACGCACAGGTGGGCGCGGTCGAGCAGCGGCACGAGCGCGGGCAGGTCGGCGTCGCCTGCCAGGCGGCCGATCCGCAGCAGCGGTGCGGCGCCGCGGCCGAGACCGGAGGCGGGTTCCCAACTGGCCCAGTCGGTTCCGGCGGCGGCCGGGGCGCATGCGGCGGCGGCGTCGCGAACGGCTTGGACACTGGCGGCGACGGCGTTCTCCCGGCGGGCCTCCAGGGTTTCGATCATGCGGCGGTGGATGGCGCCGAGCTTGGCCTGCTTGCGGGTGGAGCCGGTGATGAGCGCGTCCGCTTCGGCGCGCACGGCCTCGGATGCGGCGGCGGTGTGCTCGGCGAGGGCGCGGGCCTCGGCCCGGGCCCTCCCGAGCTCGTCGCCCATCGCGACCACCAGTCGTCGGCGCCAGCTGCTCATGGTTCAGGCCTTCCGGTCGGTCTTACCCAGTCGGTGGAGCGCGGCGACCAGGGCCGGGCCGATCGCGGCGGTGCGGGCCGCGGCGGCGTGGTCCTCGCCGTCTTGGGGCGGCGGCGGGCCGAGGGTGCACGCGGAGGCCAGCGCGGCCGCGATGTGGTCGGGTTCGGCGCGGGGCACGAGGGAGCGGACCTTCGCGGAGCACCGGTCGCGCAGGGTGCCCACGTCGCCGCCGCCCGGAGTGCGGCCCAGGTGCTCGGCGGCAAGGGTGCGCACCAGTGGCCAGGCCAGGCCGGGCAGTTTCACCCCGGCGCCGGGACCGGCGTCGCGCAGGCGCTTGTGATAACCGTCGGCGTTGCCGTCGGCGGCGCAGCGCAGCAGGTCGTTGAACAGTCGGGTGGGCGGGACGTTCTGGGGGTCGGCGTCGCCGGAGCGGTCGCACAGTTCGTTGATCTGGTCGGTCCACCAGCGCTTCGGGTCGACCGGGGCGGGTGCGGCCGGTGCCGTTCCGGTCGGGGCCGCCCTGGAGCTCGAGGCGGCGGCTCCGGCGCCGATCGAGTCGAGGTAGTCGTCCACGGCTCCGGCGGCGTCGGCCAGTCGCTTCCGCGCGTCGGCGAGTTTCTCGCGGGCGGTGCCGAGCCGGTGGAGGCCGACCTCGGCGTTCGATTCGCGGGCGGCATCTTTGAGCTCGGCCTGGGCGGCCTCCAGGTGCGCGTCGGCGGCGGCGAGCCCGGGCGAGGGGAAGTCGGCGGCGAGGGTGCGAAGGTGGCCGGCGAGGGCGGCGACGTCCAAGAGGGGTCTCCGTTCTAGAGGGTGGCGGCGTAGGCTTCGGCCTGCTCGGCGGCGGCGAAGGTGGCGGCGAGGGACTGCTCGAGCTCGGTGGCGGCCTGGGCGAGCGCGGCCTGGGCGGTGGCGACGGCGTCGTGGCCCGACCCGGCGGTGACGGCGGTGAGGCTTCCCTGGGCGGCTTCGATGTTCTGGCTGGCAGTGGTGATGGCGGACTGGCCGTCGCGGACCTGCTGGAGCGCGGCGGCGATGGCCGACTTGAGTTCGGCGACGCTCACGGTTGACACGATTCTCATTCTCACCGAAATCCCGTCGACTTTCCGTGATTGACCGATCGCACAGCGTGTCTGCTTTGTCGGATTCCCGACATGCCCGTGACCTGGAGTCATGGTTTCAATGCATTTAACGGTGGCGAAGTGACACACCTCCCAACTACAGTGTGAGTACCAACGGGGCCAGATGAGGGGTCGTCAATTGGGGAGGTCCGCAGGTCCTTCCCAATTGACGACCGCTCATCTAAGTCCCCCACACATCGACACCCGGGAGGCGACCGTGCTAACACAGCGCACCTACGTCCTCGATACCTCGGTTCTCCTATCGGATCCTGGAGCGTTCTCACGGTTCGACGAACATCATGTGGTCATCCCCCTCGTCGTCATCAGCGAACTCGAGGCCAAGCGGCACCACCCGGAACTCGGCTGGTTCGCCCGCGAATGCCTCAGGCGCCTCGATGAACTTCGGATCAAGCACGGACGCCTGGACCAGCCGATCGAGATCGGCGACGCCGGGGGCACCTTCCGCGTAGAGCTCAACCACGTCGACACCTCCCGGCTCCCCGCCGGGTTCGCCGTCGACTCCAACGACTCCCGCATCCTCGCCGTCGCCCACAACCTCGGCAAGGAGGCCGAAGCCAAGCCGGGCAAGGGACACGGCTCGAAAGCCGTGCTCATCACCAAGGACGTGCCGCTCCGCGTCAAGGCCGCCGCCGTCGGCATCTCCACCGAGGAGTACCGCCACGGCCAGGCCGTCGACCCCACCTGGTCGGGCATGAGCGAACTGTTCGTGTCCGATGAGGACATGCAGTCGCTCCATGACGGCCACGACGTCGACCTGCCGCCCGAATCCGACCTGCCCTGCCACACCGGGCTCGTCCTGGGCGGCAACAACGGCTCGGCGCTCGCCCGCGTCACCGCCGACAAACAGGTCCGGCTCATCCGCAGCCGGGAGGCCTTCGGCATCCACGGGCGCTCGGCCGAACAGCGGGTCGCGCTCGACCTGCTGCTCGACCCCGAGATCGGCATCGTCTCCCTGGGCGGCAAGGCCGGCACCGGCAAGTCGGCGCTGGCGCTGTGCGCGGGACTCGAACAGGTCCTGGAGCGCGAGACCCACAAGAAGGTCATCGTGTTCCGGCCCCTGTACGCCGTCGGCGGGCAGCAGCTGGGCTACCTGCCCGGCACCGAGGGCGAGAAGATGAGCCCGTGGGGCCAGGCCGTGTTCGACACGCTCGGCGCGGTCACCACCGAGGTCGTCGTCTCCGAGATCCTCGAGCGCGGCATGCTCGAGGTCCTGCCGCTGACGCACATCCGGGGGCGCAGCCTCCACGACGCGTTCGTCATCGTCGATGAAGCGCAGTCACTCGAACGCGGAGTGCTGCTGACGGTGCTGTCCCGAATCGGACAGGGATCCAAAGTGGTGCTCACCCACGATGTCGCGCAACGCGACAACCTGCGGGTCGGCCGCCACGACGGGGTCGCCTCCGTCATCGACGTGCTCAAGGGCCACCCACTCTTCGCGCATGTGACCCTTACGCGCAGTGAGCGTTCGGAGATCGCGGAGATGGTGACCAACCTGCTCGAAGGCTGAGGAAGAGACTCTGGCATTCTGTGTCGCGGGTGTGTCCATAAGCACCCGCGACACAGGAGTTGAGAGATGATCCCACTGCTGACCCGGTACGGCTCCAGACTCGCTGCCGTACTCGTCCTCGCGTTGGGGGCGGTCATCGCCGTCTACGCCATCAACGACACCCCCGCGGAAGAAGACGCCAACCACCCCAGCCAGGCCGCCGCAGAGCAGCAGGCCGAGGCCGAGGCCATGTACGAAGAGGTCCGCTTCCAGCACGTCAACTACATCCGCGAGACCGCGGGTGCCGACGTCACGACCAAGGCCGACGCCGTCGCCGACTACGCGGTGGACAAGGCCCAAGGCCTCAACGACGCCGAGCAGGCGGCCGAAGAGGCCAAGGAAGCCGAAGAGGCCGCCGAAGAAGAAGCGGCGGCCAACTCCAACCCCACGTCAGTTGACATTCCGTCCAGCTGCGACGAGTTCTCGGGGAACAAGGCCACCGGCTGCGCGCTCACCCTCGACCACGGCTTCGACCTCGAGCAGTTCGCCTGCCTCGAGCTGCTGTGGGACCGCGAATCCGGCTGGAACGAGAAGGCCGCCAACGGCATCGGCGCCTACGGCATTCCCCAGGCGCTCCCCGGCTCCAAGATGGCGACCGAAGGCGACGACTGGGAGACGAACCCGGTCACCCAGATCAACTGGGGCCTGGGCTACATCGAAGGCCGCTACGGAGAGCCGTGCAGTGCTTGGGCGGCTTCCGAGGAACAGGGCTGGTACTGACCGCAGCCAGAAACCGACGACGGCCAAGGTCACGACCTCGGACCCGACCGTCAACCGCTGAGTGAGCCCGGCCGCGAAAGCGCCGGGCTCTCGCGGTACCCCGAACCACTCGGCCACGTACGGCGCCGAGCAGATCACCAAGGCGCTCACCGCGATCCAGCTGCACACCACCACGGTGCGGCGGGCATTCGCCGCGACCGGCACCTCGCTGCGCTTCGCCCAGCGGTCGAAGCACAAGCCCGTCGCCGCGAGCGTGACGAAAGCGCAGAACGCCGCGTAGCGGTGGATGGCCGAGATCAGCGAGACCTCGGGAAGTCCGGGAGGGTCGGTCGGAAAGACCGCCACCAGGGTCAGGAAGCCCGCCCACGTCAGCAGCGCCGGCATGATCCAGCGCGGTGCGGCCGTGCGCCGCGAGGCGAAGGCGAACAGGCACGCGCCGGAGGCGAACAGCCCCAACGAGGTCGGCAGCAGCCAACCCAGCGGCGTGTACAGATGCAGGCTGATCACGGCCGTCAGCGGGTTGAGCCCGGAGGTCGCGTGGAGCACGACCATCGCGACCAGACCCACGCCGAGTGCGGCGAAGCCCGCGACGGTCAGTCGATTCAGGAGCTTGTCGGGAGTGCCAAGGGGCGCTGGTGAACTCATGACTAAAGACTCGTCGGAAACGCTCGCGAGCGCAGTGACGCGGGCGCCCGAATCCACCCCCTTGCAGGCCCCCACCCCTAGGTACAGCCAGCCCTACCATCCCGGTGTCGGTACCCGCCGTTTCCCCAGCCCGCGGACCGCGCTCCCGCCTGCCCGCGATGTGACACGCTGGAGGCATGAACCGTCTCGCCGGGGCGATGTCCCCGTACCTACGCCAGCACGCCGACAATCCCGTCGACTGGTGGCAGTGGGGCCCCGAGGCGCTCGCCGAGGCCGAGCGGCGCGACGTCCCGCTGCTGCTGAGCGTCGGCTATTCGACCTGCCACTGGTGCCACGTGATGGCGCACGAGTCGTTCGAGGACCCGACCGTCGCGGCCTCGATGAACGACCGGTTCACGGCGATCAAGATCGACCGCGAGGAACGGCCCGACCTCGACGCGGTCTACATGCAGGCGACCATGGCGATCACCGGGCAGGGCGGCTGGCCGATGACGGTGTTCGCCTTCCCCGACGGCACCCCGTTCTTCGCCGGGACCTACTTCCCCAAGACGCATTTCCTGCGCCTGCTCGACGCCGTCCACACCGCCTGGACCGAGCAGCGGGCCGAACTCGGGCGCCAGGGCGCGGCCATCGTCGAGGCCGCCGCGGGCGGCGGGCCCGCGTTCGCCGACGTCACCATCGCCTGCCCGCTAGACGGCCCCTGCCCGCCCGCGCCGCCGATCCGCACCGAACTGCTCGACCGGGCGGCCGCGTCGCTGCTCTCCTCGGCCGACCGGGTGAACGGCGGCTTCGGGACGGCCCCGAAGTTCCCGAGCGTCCCCTCCCTGCGATTCCTGTGCGACTACTACGTCCGCACCGGCGACGAGGCCGCGCTCGACCACGTCAAGCTGACCGCCGAACGAATGGCGCGCGGCGGCATCTACGACCAGCTGGCCGGCGGTTTCGCGCGGTACAGCGTGGACGAGGCGTGGACGGTCCCGCACTTCGAGAAGATGCTGTACGACAATGCCGAGCTGCTGTGGCTGTACTCGCGGCTGTACGGCGAGGGCGAGCTGTTCGCGCGCGTGGCCGACGAGACGGCGTGGTTCCTGTTGGAGCACTTCACGACCGGCGAGGGCGCCTTCGCGGCGGCATTCGACGCCGACACCGGCGGAGTCGAGGGCCTGACGTACGTGTGGACGCCGCAGGAGCTGACCGAGGTACTCGGCGTGGACGACGCGATGTGGGCGGCCTCGGCGTTCGGGCTCGACCCGGCGCGGCCGAACTTCGAGCACGGCGCGAACGTGCTGCTGCTCCCTCAGAACCCCGATGACGGGCCGCGAATGGCGGCGGTGCGGCACCGGCTGCTGGCGGCGCGATCGAAGCGCGAGCAGCCGGGCCGCGACGACAAGGTCGTGGCGGCCTGGAACGGGCTGACGATCGCGGCGCTGGCCGAGTACGCCTCCCGCACCGGCCACCGGGATTCGCTCCTGGCGGCCGAGCAGGCGGCGGACGTGCTGGCGCGCATCCACCTTGACGCCCAGGGGCGGCTGGCGCGGGCGTCACTGAGCGGGGTCGCCTCGGAGGCGCCGGGGATCCTGGAGGACTACGCGGCGGTGGCGCTGGGATTCCTGCGCCTGGGTGGAAGGTGGACGGAGCGGGCGACGGCGCTCCTGGAGCAGATCCGCGAGCGCTTCACCGACGGCGAAGGCGGATTCTTCGACACAGCCGAGGACGCCGAGGCCCTGGTGACGCGCCCGGCGGACGTGCACGACGGCCCGACGGCCTCGGGCTGGGCCCTAGCGGCGGCGGCGCTGCTGGAGGCATACCAGGTGACCGGCGACGAGACCTATAAGGACGACGCCTGGCGAGCTGTGGCCCGCGCCGAACCGGCGATGGGCGCGAACCCGAGGTTCACCTCGGGCCTCCACGCGGCGGCCGAAGCGCTGGTACGGGCGCAGAGTCACTGACCGTCCGGAAGTTATCCACAGGCGAGAAATAGGTCGCATCTTCACGCCGAATGCTGCGTTACCTGGGGTAGGACCATTTGCGGGTGGGAGTTATCCACAGGGGGAAAGTTTTTGTTGGAAATGTTGGCCGGGCCTGTGATGGTAGATAGCAAAAACGTCTCTTCGCCGGAGGTCGGAGGAGAGCGAGGAGACGTTGGCTGTAGGACCGGCGGTAAGACATTGGGTATCCCGGGAGCCGCCCCCGTAGAGGAAAGTCCGGGCGCGGGTGCACCCGCGCCCGGCTCCTACAGCCACACCTCGCGAGGAATACGCGAGTGGACCGCATCCAGCGGTCCACTCGCACCAAACTCTGAAACTCCTAGCCGCGCGGCTAGATTTTGGGTCGATCATCACACGGGCGTTCCGGGGAAATGCGATTGCCGCTGTCGGAGGCGGCACTTACGTTTGATGGTTGTGAACCCGAAACCGCCCCGCCCCCAACCCCTGTCGCCGCCCGATATCCCCACCGCCCCACTCCGCTACCTGCTCCAGGTGGCGAAGGCGCAGACCGGCCGGGTCGCGCTCGGGTTCATCTTTCTGAGCCTCGCCGGCACCGCCTGGGTCCTCCTGCCGTGGGCGATCTCCAAGATCGTCGACGAAGTCCTCCTCGCGCGCGACACCAGCCTGCTGCTCCCCTGGTCGATCGCGCTGGGCATCATCGCCTTCTCCAGCTCATGGGTGTTCGTGATCGGATACCGGGCTCTGTTCATGGCCGAGTCCCATGCCCGCGTCAGCACCGTCGAGCACCTCACCGACCACCTCAACCGGGCCGGCACCGGCGTGCGCGGCGCCATCTCGCCCGGCGAGATGGTCAACCTGTCGACCGAGGACGCCCACAAGACCGGTTCGTTCATCTTCCAGCTCGGGTTCGGGTGGATGGGCGTGGTCATGCTCGGCGTCGGCGGCGGCATCCTGTGGAACACCGAACCGGCGCTCGGACTCACCGCCGCCATCGGCGTCATCGTCATCGGCTTCCTCGTGGGACCCTCGCTCGGGCGCCTCCAGGGCCACCAGATCCGCTACCGATCCTCGGTCGCCACCCTCACCAGCCAGGCCGCCGACGTCGTCGGCGGCCTGCGGGTCCTGCGCGGCATCGGCGGCGAGGTCGGTCGAGGAGTCGCGGTAGCGCGAGGCCCAGTTCGCCTCGCGCTACCGCGACTCCTCGACCGACCTGCGCCAGGCCGGCTACGCCGTCGCCACCGCCGACTCCTGGGTCCAGGGCCTGCGCAACGCCCTGCCGCTCGCACTCATCGCCGCGATCACCTGGGTCGGCGCCCGACTCGCGCTGACCGGCACCATCTCCGTCGGGGAACTCTCGGCCGCCTTCGGTATGACCACGCTTCTGGGCGCCCACGCCGGCGCCATGATCGGCATGGCGCAGGCCGTCATCGCCGCCCGCGTCTCCGCCCGCCGCCTCACCGCGTTCTTCGCCACCCGCACCGACATCGACGAGACCGGCGACGCCACCGGCGCCTCGGGCGCCCTCGCCGACGCCGAGACCGGGCTGCAAATCGAACCGGGCCGCCTCACCGTCGTCGTCAGCGCCGAGGGCAGGCCGGCGGCCGACGCCCTCGAACGCCTCGCCCGATACAAGGACTCCCAGGCCACCTGGGGTTCCGAGCCCCTCGGCGAGATCGCCCTCACCGAGATCCGCGAGCGCGTCCTGCTGCTGGGCGAGGACTACCTCTTCGCCCAGACCCTCGGCGAGACCCTCCGGGGCGACCCCGAGGCCGCCCTCGCCGCCATCGAGACCGCCTGCGCCGCCGACGTCTACTCCAGTCTCGGCTCCGACCTCGACGCCGAGATCACCAACGGCGGCCGCAACCTCTCCGGCGGCCAGCGCCAGCGGCTGCGCCTGGCCCGCGCGCTCGCCGCCGAGTCCGAGGCGCTGCTGGCGGTCGAGCCGACCTCCGCCGTCGACGCCCACACCGAGTCCCTCATCGCCGAGCGGGTCGCGGCCGCCCGGGCGGGTCGCGCCACCGCCGTCGTCACCGCCTCGCCGCTGTGGTTGGCCCGCGCCGACCGCGTCGTATGGATGTGGGAAGGCAAGGTCCGTGCCGCCGGAACGCACGCCGAGCTCTCGCTCGACCGCGAGTACCGCGCCCTCACCTCCCGACAGGAGTCCTGATGACCGCTCAAAGCCAGTCCGGTCACCGGCTGCCGATCGCCGACCGCTCCGCCATGCTGCGGGCGATCGGCCGGCTCGTGCTCGACGACAAGGCCGCGTTCTGCGCGGTCCTCGCCCTGTATGTGGCGGCGGCCGGGGCGGGTGCGGCCCTGCCGGTCATGCTCGGCGCGGTCATCGACGGCATCGGGACCGGTTGGACGGCCTCGCGCGTCGACCTGGTGTGCGGAGCGATCTTCGGTTGCGTGGTGGCGCAGCTGGTCCTGATGCGCACCGGTCGTCTCTTCGGCTACCGGCTGGGCGAGCGGGCGGCGGCGCGGCTGCGCGAGTCGTTCGTCGAGCGCGTCATGCGGCTGCCGCTGGGCACGGTGGAGCGGGCCGGGACCGGCGACCTGGCTACGCGGACCTCCGGTGACGTCGGGGCCGTGGCCGAGCTACTGCGCAAGACCGGCCCGGAGGTGGCGGTCTCCCTCATCGAGCTCATCGTGATCACGGTGGCCGCGTTCGTGGTCAGCCCGCTGCTGGGCCTGCTGTTCCTGGTCGGCGTGCCGGCCCTGGTGTTCGCCGCTCGCCGCTACGCGCGCCTGGCCAGTCCGGTGTTCATCTCCGAGCGGGCGGCGATGAGCGAGATCGCCGAGACGCTGACGGCCTCGGCCGCCGGGGCGCAGACCATCGCGGCCTACCGGATGCAGGACGAGCGCCGGGGCGCCGGCCACGGGCGGGCCGCGACGCACCTGGACCGCCTCAAGGGCATCATCCGCCTGCAGACCTGGTTCTTCCCTGCCACGGACCTGACGTTCCTGATCCCGACGGTGGTCGTGACGATCGTGGGCGGGCTCTGGTACCTGGAAGGGTGGGTCACGATCGGCGAGGTCGTGGCCGTCGCGATGCTGACGCTGCGCCTGGACGGTCCGGTGTTCCGGTCCATGATGTCGCTCAGCGAGTTCCAGATGGGCGGGGCGGCGCTGGCCCGCGTCGAGGGCGTCCACCTGATGCCCGACGAGGTGCGCGAGGCGGCTCCTTCGGGCGCCGAGGTGCGCCTGGACGACGTCACCTTCGGCTACGGCGACGGCCCGGATGTCCTGCACGGCCTGAGCCTGCACCCGCGGCCGGGCGAGCGGCTGGTGGTCGTGGGCCCGTCGGGGGCGGGCAAGTCGACGATCGCGCGGCTCATCGCGGGGATCGACCGGCCCCGCACCGGTTCGGTGATGCTCGGCGGGGTCCCGGTCGCCGATATCCCGCTGGAAGTGCTGCGCCGCAAGGTGGTCCTGGTGACCCAGGAGCATTACGTGTTCACGGCGACGCTGCGCGAGAACCTGAACCTGGCCGCGCCGGAGGCGGGCGACGAGCAGCTGCTGAACGCGCTGGACCAGGTCGACGCGCGCTGGGCGTGCGACCTGCCCGACGGGCTCGACACCGCGCTTGGGGACGAATACCGCGAGGTCACGATCGCCGAGGCGCAGCAGTTGGCGCTGGCGCGCGTCATCCTGGCCGACCCGGACGTGGTCATCCTGGACGAGGCCACGGCCGGGATCGATCCCGGCAGCGCGGGGAACGTGGAGGCGTCGCTGGCCGCCGCTCTGGGCGGGCGCACCGTCATCGCGATCGCGCACCAGCTTCAAGCGGCGGAGGCGGCCGACCGGATCGCGGTGGTCCGCGAGGGCCGCATCGCCGAGGCGGGCACGCACCACGAACTGCTTGCGGCCGAAGGGGTGTACGCGAGCCTGTGGAGCGTGTGGAAGGGCGTCGCCGCCTGAGCGTCGTTCGAGCTTCGGACGCGCAACCCAACCCGAAAGACGGACATATCAACAGCCGCGCTACAAAATACCAGAAATTCGCGTTTTCGGCATTAAAGTGGCTCCCCGTACCAATGGTTGAAAGCTCGAACGGGGAGCCCTCGATGGCAAGCACGCGCCTCCAGTCCACTGTCCATGCGCACCACTGGAAAGGCTTCCGCTATTACTCGCGGCTGACCCGCTCGCCGGCAGCACGGCTCGACCCGGTGGTGCTCATCGGCGGGGCCATGCAGCGCAAGGAGGACTGGGGCCGGCTGGAGCAGGGGATGCTGGAGGCCGCCGACGTCATCTGCCCCGACCTGCCCGGCTGGGGCGAGGCCGACCTGCTGGCGGCCGAACACGGCCCCGACCTGCTGGCCGATGCGCTGCGGCACCTGCTCGACGACCTGGGGGTGCGGCGCGCCAATGTCTTCGCCGGCTCGTACGGCACCGCGATCGCCTACCGGCTGGCGCAGACCGCGCCCGACCGGATCGCCCGGATGGTCCTGGCCGGGACGATGAGCACCATCCCCGACGAGGCCCGGCCGGGCATGCAGGGCGCGATCGACCTGGCGCTCTCGGGCGTCCGGGAGCGGTTCGGTCCGGCCGCCGTCGAGATGCTCATGTGCGCCGATCCCGGCATCGACATCGCCTCGGCTGCCGTGGTGCGGCGCATCCTGTCCCGCCGCTTCGAAGGCGTCAGCGAGGACGAGCTCGCCAAGTTCGTCGCCAACACCCGCCGCCTGCTCGAACGCGACCTCATCGACACCTCGCTCTCCCCGGTCGTCCCGGCCCTGTTCGCCGTCGGCGCCCACGACACGCTGACGCCGCCGGAGCTGTGCCGCGAGCTCGCGCTGACGTGCCGCGACAGCTGGTTCACCGTCATGCCCCGCGCCGACCACCTGCTGCACCTCGAACGCCCCCGCGAACTGGTCGACCTCATGACCCGCTTCTTCGCCACCGAGCCGCTCGCGGGCCTGCACCGCGACGGCCTCAATGACGGGCCCTACGACGGCCCCTATGACGGCGCCGTCGAGTACCTGAACCAGAGCCGCGTCCCGGCCCTGACCTGAACCGGCCGCCGCGTCCAGAACCCGGAAGGCCGGTTCTCCCAACGGGAACCGGCCTTCCGGGTTCGTCGGTCCGTCACCCTTGCTTTGACCGCCTTGTTCTGCCCCAAGGTAATCGAGCTTGATCATCCCTTTTCGGACACTTGACAAGTTAAGTTGCTCCTGGTGATTGCCAAAACAAAAAATCGATGCTTACCTATATGTGGTTGGGTAGAACAATCGTTTGCAGGTCCGTCCCCAGGCGCTCTGCGGCGTCTTGAGTCGGGCCTCCCCTCTTGTGAAAGGCAGCGTTATGACAACGCCAGCCCGCATACGCTCGCGCCGTTCAGTGCGAAGACTTCTACTGGCCGCACTCACAGCGGCCGCACTCGCCGTAGCCGGATTCCTGTACCTCACACCGGCACAGGCACAGGCGAACGGCTTCCACATCGTCGGCAACGACCTGGTCGACGCCAACGGCAACGTATTCATCATGCGCGGCTCCACCCACCCGTACGAGTGGTACCAGGGCCAGAACGAATCGATCAGCGACATGAGCGCGAAGGGCGCCAACACCATCCGCGTCGTCCTCGGCTCGGGCCAGCAGTGGGGCCCGACTCCGGCGTCGAGCGTCGCCGCGCTCATCGACGAGTGCAAGGCCAACCAGGTCGTGTGCGTCCTCGAAGTGCACGACACCACCGGGTACGGCGACCAGTACGCGCCGAACGCGGCCTCGCTCGACCAGGCGGTGGACTACTGGGCGAGCATCCAGGACGTCCTCGAGGGCGAAGAGGCGTACGTCCTCATCAATATCGGCAACGAGGCCTGGGGCAACGACAATGTCTCCGGCTGGGAGCCGGCGGCGACGGCGGCCGTGCAGCGGATGCGGAGCCTCGGCTTCGAGCACACGCTGGTCATCGACGCGCCGAACTGGGGCCAGGACTGGACCAACACCATGCGCGACGGCGCCGCCGCGCAGAACATCTTCGACGCGGACCCGCAGGCCAACACCCTGCTCTCGGTCCACATGTACAGCGTCTACGCCCAGCCGCAGGCCGTCATCGACTACTTCGACGCGTTCGAGGCCAAGGGCCTGCCGCTCATCATCGGCGAGTTCGGCGAGGACACGACCACCACGATCGAGTCCGAGGCCGAGGCCCGCGGGATCGGCTGGATCTCCTGGTCCTGGTCGGGCAATAACGGCCAAACCCACGACCAGACCCTCAATTTCGACCCGAACCAGCTGACGCCCTGGGGCGAGCGGGTGTTCAACGGCCCCTATGGCATCGGCGCCACCGCCGAACGCGCCAGCATCTTCGATGACGGCACCGACCCGACCAGCCCCGACGATCCCACCTCGCCGGACGACCCGACCACGCCGCCCGAGGGCGACTGCTCGGCCGAGATCACGGTGTCCAACTCATGGGGTTCGGGCTGGCAGGGCAATGTCAGCGTCACCGCCGACTCCGACGCCATCGACGACTGGACGCTCCAGTGGACCTGGCCGGGAAGCCAGACCGTCAGCTCGTCCTGGAACACGGAACTGACCCAATCGGGCAGCACCGTGACCGCCACCAGCGTCGGCTGGAACGCCAAGGTCTCCTCGGGTGAGACCCGCCAGGTCTTCGGCTTCATCGCGACCTCCGCGACCGCGACGCCGGGGGTGACCTGCTCGGCCGCGTAAGCAGCGGCAGCGCAAGTTCCGCAACTGAGAACATGCAGTAGGTGTCCGGCCCCGCCAATGGGGCCGGACACTGTCGTTCGGTCCTCTAATCCAGGTAGCCGATGGCGGCCATCATGCCGACTTCCCCGTGGTAGAGGTTGTGGCAGTGGAGCATCCACGTGCCGGGGTTGACCGCGTCGAAGTCGACCTCGACGGTCTCGCCGGGCAGCACGATCGCGGTGTCCTTGCGCAGCCCGGTCTCGGCGAGCGCGAAGGAGTGCCCGTGCAGGTGCATCGGGTGCCACATCTCGTCGCCGTTGACGAACCGCAGCCGGACCCGCTCGCCCTCCTCGATCGGATAGGGATTGCCGAGGTCGTGCGGTCGGCCGTTGATGGCCCAGTCGAACGCCGCCATCCCGCCGGTCAGTTCCAGGTCGATCACCCGGTCCGGTTCCCGCGCTTCCAAAGCGGTCGTCTCGGCCGGGACGATCTCTGCGTAGGAGAGCACGTGCCCGGTGAGTTCGGCGGGGGCGAAGTCGGCCGCCGGGGCCTCGCCCGAACCGGTGCGCACCAGCGCCCGGCCGCGGGCCTGCTTGCCCTCGGCCTCGGCCACGAGCGCGAAGGCGCCGTCTTGGAGCGTCACGATCGCGTCGTAGCGCTCGCCCATGCCGATGAGGATCGCGTCGGCCTCGGCCTGCTCGCACGCGAACCCGTCGGTGTGGGTGACGGTGAACTTATGCCCCGACAGGGCGACGCGGTAGGCGGTATCGGCTCCGGCGTTGATGATCCGCAGCCGCACCCTCGCGCCGGGTTCGGCCTCGAACACCTCCGGGTCGTCCGCGATGCGGCCGTTGACCAGGTGGTGCGGATACCTGACGTCGCCCGCGTCCGGACCGAGGAGCTCGGATTCGGCGCCGTGGAGCAGGAAGTCGTCGGCGGTCGGCGCCTGACCGTGGCCGTCGTGCCCGCCTTGGGATCCCTCGCCTTCCATGTCCATCCCGGCGGCGAGCGCGGCGAGCACGTCGTCGGGCGTACCGGTGACGCCGTCCATCCAGTCGTCGAGCACCACCGTCCACTCCAGGTCCCACTCGGCGGCCTCGTCCGGGTCCTCCACGATGAGCGGCGCGTACAGGCCCCGGTCGAGCTGGGTGCCCATGTGCGGGTGGAACCAGTGGGTCCCGGAATCGGCGGCGGTGAACCGGTAGGTGTAGGTCTCGCCGGGCTCGACCGGCGCCTGGGTGAGGTCGGGGACCCCGTCGGCGTCGCAGCGCAGCTGGAGGCCGTGCCAGTGGACGGTGGTGGCCGCGGGCAGGTCGTTGACGAGGGTCGCCTTGATCTGCTCGCCCTTGGCGACGCGGATCGGAGCACCGGGAACGGTGCCGCCGTAGGTCCAGGTGGGGACGATCAACCCGCCGAGATCGACCTCGGCGGCAACGGCATTGAGCGTGATTTCCCGGACGGCACCGGGATTGCGGGCGGCCTCGGCGGCGGCGACCCGCTCGGAGTCGGGGCCGACGAAGGACGGTTTCGGCTCCTGGTCTTCGGAGCAGGCCGCGAGGGCGGCGAAGGGGATCGCGACGGCGCCGGAGCGCAGCACGGAGCGACGTGTCAGAGCACGCATGATGAAAGGACCTTTCGGTTCACGGTTTGCGAATGGATTCGGCGGCTTATCCCCTGGCGGGGGCCGAATCTAAATCCGCAGCACCGCGATCCGATTGAGACGCAGGCCGGTCGGCGGCAGTTCAGGTGGAGGGAGCGCCCACCGCCGAGGATTCGCGGGGGCCGCCGGGACGGGCCGCAACACGAACGCCGGCAGGCGTGACCAGAAGGCGCGCAGGAACTTCAGTGAGAGCCCGACCAGGATCGCCCCGCAGACCATGACGCTCAAAAACGACATGAGCGGCACCGGTTCCGGATCGACGTCGACCGGTTCGACGGGCATCGCGTGCGCCCCCATCGCCGAATGCCCGGCGCCGTGCGCCGTCGCGGGCCCGGAAACGTCGGGCCCCTCCACCGCGATCACGGCCGCAATATGCCCGTGCCCCTCGCCGTGCCCGCCCGGATGCCCGAACGCGTGCATCGCGATGATGCCCACCGCCAGTACGGCAACGGAGGCGAGGCGCAGCAGCATGCGAAGCACGGCGTCCTCCAATCCGCGGGCGGGACGAGCACTTCGGTACTCGCTCAACGACATTGGCCACGGCGACTCGCCGTCACACCGCATGATCGTACCCTATAGGGGTATTCATGAGCGAAACGCGAACCCCTGGGTCCTTCTATTGCAAGACACTTGCAATAGTAAGCTTCTGGCAATAAGCACTGCACCGCCGCACCACCAAGGGGGACCGCCCACGATGACCGTCTACACGCTCCCGGACCTGCCCTACGATTACGGCTCGCTGGAGCCGCACATCAACGGCCATATCCTCGAACTGCACCACGACAAGCACCACGCCGCGTATGTCAAGGGCGCCAACGACACCCTGGAGCGGATCGCGGAGGCGCGCGACAAGGGCGACTTCGGCGGGATCGTAGGCCTGGAGAAGACCCTCGCGTTCAATGTCTCCGGCCACGTTCTCCACTCCCTCTACTGGGAGAACATGAGCCCGGACGGCGGCGACCGGCCCGAGGGCGACCTGGCCGACGCGATCAACGAGTACTTCGGCTCCTTCGAGGGCTTCCACGGGCAGCTCTCTGCCGCGACCACCCTCGTCCAGGGTTCGGGCTGGGGCGTCCTCTCCTACGAACCGACGTCGGGGCGCCTCATCGTGGAGCAGGTCTACGACCACCACGGGAACGTCGCCCAGTCCTCGGTGCCGCTGCTCGCCTTCGACGCCTGGGAGCACGCGTACTACCTCCAATACAAGAACGTCCGCCCCGACTTCGTGAAGGCGATGTGGGAGGTCGTCAACTGGCAGGACGTCGCCGCCCGATACGAGGCGGCCAAGGCGGCATGACCGACGCGCCACGCGTCGACGCAGACGTGGGAGACGCCGATCGCCTCCCATGAGCCTCAGCCTTCGGGTGGGGTGATTCCACAGGGCCCGGCCGCGCGATGCACGCGCGGTCGGGCCCGTCGCCTGCGCCCGCGCTCATCCGCGCCGACGAAAACCGGCCGGTAGGGTGGCAGTCCAGGACGCAGAGGGCGGGGTGGGAATGGACGGCGACGAGTACATGCAGATCGGCGAGGTGGCCGAGCGGACGTCTTTGAGTCTGCGGACGATTCGCTACTACGAGGAGGTCGGCCTGGTCGTGCCCTCCGAGCGCAGCCAGGGCCGGTTCCGGCTCTACACCGAGGCCGATGTGCGCCGCCTGTGGCTGATCCGCAAGCTCAAGCCCCTCGATCTCTCGCTCGACCAGATCCGGGACCTGCTCGCCGCCCTCGACCGCGCAGGCGCCGATGACGTCGGTCCCGACGAGGCCGCCGTGCTGCGTTCATCCCTGGCCGCGTTCCATGCGATCGCCCGCGCCCGCTGCGCGCTGATGCGGGAGCAGCTGGTCGGCGCCGAGGAGTTCGCCGCCGACGTGGCCGACCGGATCACCGCGCTCGAACCCGCCGGCGAGGACACCGCACCCAAGTCCTGACCGGACCCGGTGCGGTCGCTCCGTCCGCGCCTTCGGCCCCTCAGTGCGCCGAGGTGAGGTTCCCCGAGAGCTCCCCGTGCAGTTCGGCGCTGGGCCGGTTGAGGCCGACGAACTCGACGGTCTTGCCTCGGGCGGCGTACTTCTCCTCGATCGCATCCAGCGCGGAGACGGTGGAGGCGTCCCACACGTGGGCGTCGGACAGGTCGATGACGATCTTGTCGGGGTCGCCGTCGTAGTCGAAGAAATGCACGAGGTCATTGCTGGAGGCGAAGAACAACTGGCCGGTGACGGCGTAGACCTCGGTCGAGCCGTCGGGGTCGGTGACGCTGGTGACCTCCACGACGTGCGCGACCTTGCGGGCGAAGGCGACCATCGCGACGATGACACCCGCACCGACGCCGATGGCGAGGTTGTGGGTCGCGACGGTCGCCGCGACGGTGACGACCATGACGATGGTCTCGGAGACCGGCATCTTCTTCAGGGTCTTGGGTCGGATGGAGTGCCAGTCGAAGGTCACCGCGGACACGAAGATCATGACCGCGACCAGCGCGGCCATGGGGATCTGCGCGACCACGCCGCCGAGGACGACGATGAGGATCAGCAGGAAGATCCCGGCCGAGAAGGTCGAGAGGCGCGAACGCGCCCCGGCCTTGACGTTGATCATGGTCTGGCCGATCATCGCGCATCCGGCCATGCCGCCGAAGAACCCGACCAGCACATTGCCGATGCCCTGGCCGGCGGCCTCGCGGGTCTTATTGGAGCGGGTGTCGGTGGCGTCGTCGACGACCTTGGCGGTCATGAGCGACTCGAGCAGGCCGACCGCCGCGAGCCCCAGGGCGTACGGCGCGATGACGGAGAGCGTGTCCAGGTTGAACGGGACGTCCGGCAGGGCGAGGAACGGCAGGCCCGAAGGCAGTTCGCCCATGTCGCCGACGTTCGGCACCGCGATCCCGAAGGCCACCGTCACCACGGTGAGGCCGACGATGGCGACCAGCGGCGAGGGGACGGCCTTGAAGACCAGGGGCAGGCCCCAGATGACGGCGAGTCCGGAGCCGATCAGGGCCCACACCATCCAGTTCGCGCCCCAGAAGTGCGGAATCTGCGCCATGAAGATCAGGATCGCGAGCGCGTTGATGAACCCGGTGAGGACGCTGCGGGGAATGAACCGCATCAGCTTGGCGACGCCGGTGAACGCCAGGACGACCTGGATCAGGCCCGCGAGGACGGTGGCCGCGATCAAGTACCCGACACCGTGCGAGGCGACCAGCGGGGCGACGACCAGGGCCATCGCGCCGGTCGCGGCCGAGATCATGGCCGGGCGTCCGCCGAGGAAGGCGATCGAGCAGGCCATGACGAACGACGCGAACAGTCCGACGCGCGGATCGACGCCCGCGATGATCGAGAACGCGATCGCCTCGGGGATCAGCGCGAGGGCGACCAGCAGACCGGCGAGCAATTCAATTCGCAGGAAGGGCACGAGCGGCCTGGGCAGGACGAATCGGCCGCGCGCAGAGCGCAGCTGGGCGGCAAGAGGCATGCAACACCGTTCACGGTAAGCGGGCGAGGGCGCACCGAGACGGCGTTGGGACGGTGCCGGAAGACCTCACCGATACTACTGTGCAACCGGAGAGTATCGGCGCTCATCGTGTCTGGTGGTGTGCCGTCTAACAATGACGCCACGGAAGAGTTCACCGCCCACATAACGAACGCCCGGAAGGCCCGATCCTCAAGCCGGGTTGAGCCGCTTGACGAGCCGATCGCGGTCACCGAGGTTCTCGCTGCTCAGGCCTTTCCGTCGTCTTCGGGGAAGAGTTCGGCGATCAGTCCCTCGATGCGGGTCTTGATCTCGTCGCGGATGGGGCGGACGGCCTCGACGCCCTGCCCGGCGGGGTCGTCGAGCTTCCAGTCCAGGTAGCGCTTCCCGGGGAAGACGGGGCAGGCGTCGCCGCAGCCCATGGTGATGCACACGTCGGAGGCCTCGACCGCGTCGTAGGTCAGGATCTTCGGCGATTCGGCCGAGATGTCGATCCCGACCTCCCTCATCGCCTCGACCGCGGCCGGGTTCACCTGGTCGGCCGGGGCGGACCCGGCGGAACGGACCTCGACGCGGCCGGCGGCGAGGTGGGCCAGCCACCCGGCGGCCATCTGCGAGCGTCCGGCATTGTGGACGCAGACGAAGAGGACGGACGGCTTCTCGGACATGGTGGGCTTCCTTTGTGAGTAGGGCCTTTGCTCTGGACGGTGGTCGGTGGACATGATCAGGCGACTTTGGCTGCGGGAGTGCGGAAGAGGCGGCGGGCCCACAGGCTCACGTAGACCAGGCCCACCAGGACCGGGACCTCGATGAGCGGGCCGACCACGCCCGCGAGGGCCTGGCCCGAGGCCGCCCCGAAGGTCGCGATCGCGACGGCGATGGCCAGTTCGAAGTTATTGCCCGCGGCGGTGAACGCGAGCGTGGTGGTGCGTTCGTAGTTCAATCCCACGGCCTTGCCGAAGGCGAAGGAGCCGGCCCACATGATCGCGAAGTAGGCGAGCAGTGGGATCGCGATCCGGACGACGTCCATCGGCTGACCGAGGATCGCCTCGCCTTGCAGGGCGAAGAGGACCACGATGGTGAACAGCAGTCCGTAGAGCGCGAACGGGCCGATCTTCGGGAGGAACTTCGACTCGTACCAGTCCCTGCCCTTGCGGCGCTCGCCGACGCGGCGGGTCAGGTAGCCCGCGGCGAGCGGCACGCCGAGGAACACGGCGACATTGAGCGCGATCTCCCAACCGGAGACTTCCAGGCCGGTCGAGTCCAGGCCGAGCCACCTGGGGAGCGCGTCGAGGTAGAGCCAGCCGAGCGCGCCGAAGGCGATCACCTGGAAGACCGAGTTCAACGCGACGAGGACCGCGGCCGCTTCCCGGTCGCCGCAGGCGAGGTCGTTCCAGATGATGACCATCGCGATGCAGCGGGCCAGGCCGACGATGATGAGTCCGGTCCGGAACGCGGGGAGATCGGGCAGGAAGATCCAGGCGAGGGCGAACATCAGCGCCGGGCCGATGAGCCAGTTGAGGACGATCGAGGAGACCAGTAGCCGCTTGTCCGCGGTGACCGAGTCGAGCTTGTCGTAGCGGACCTTCGCCAGGACCGGGTACATCATAAGCAGCAGGCCCGCCGCGATCGGCAGGCTGATCCCGCCGATCTGGACCGCGTTGAGCACCTTGCCGACTCCGGGCACCCACTGGCCGAGCGCGATGCCGGCGACCATCGCGGCGCCGATCCACACCGGCAGGTACTTGTCGAGGGTGGAGAGCCTGCCGCCCATCGCGGTCGGGGCGGCCGTGGCGGTGGCGGTCATACGCCGGCCTCCTGCGGGACCGACAGGACCGTGGAGAGCAGGTCGAGCGCGGCGGGCGCGGCGCGGTAGTAGACCCAGGTGCCGCGGCGCTCGGAGGTGACCAGGCCGATCTCCTTGAGCACCTTGAGGTGGTGGGAGATCGTCGGCGCGGACACGTCGAATCCTTCGGTCAGGTCGCAGACGCACGCCTCCCCGCCCGCGTGGGACGCGATGAGGGAGAGCAGGCGCAGCCGGATCGGGTCGCCGAGGGCCTTGAACGACGGGGCGAGCCGCTCGGCCTGATCGGCGTTCAAGGGCTCTTTGATCAGCGGGGTGCGGCAGTCCGCCAGGGTCAGCGCGATCGGCTCGCGACCAGGTTGCTTCGACATACGTTTATTTTGACCGACATGAAAGCAAGACGGCAAGCCGACCCCTGGTAATCCAGATCACGGCTCACGTCGAAGCCCCGACCGACCACGCGGCCGGGCGAGTCGTGGTCAGATCGGCCGGATCGGGCGGCAGGGCACCGGCGGGATACCGGCGGCTCGGCGGCCGCCTCTCACGCGAGGCTATCGGCGACAATGCGGCCGCATACCGTCCGTGACCAGTCGCGATGGCGGTTCCAGCGGTAGTGGAAGTGCTTAATGGACAATATTTGAAGAAGGATCGGGTGTCATAACCTCGCCCTGAACGGAAGGTTTCCAACCACCGAAGGGGATTCGGTGCCATGCGTGCCCTCATGACGCCGTGCGGCGGCACCGCGTCCTCGGTCCACCCGTCAACGTCCGGAACGAAGAAGGCCGAAACCGCATGACCGATCGCCCCAGTCCCACCCGTCAGCCCGCCCGGTCCCGGCGAATGACCTGGGACCAGGCCGCAATGCTCGTGGTCACCATCAGCGTCTTGGCGATCCTCGGCGCCATGGGGTTCCTCGGCATCACGGTGCTCCCCGGCGAATTGGCCGAGCCCGCTCCCGAACCGCTGGCCGCCGACCCGGCGGAGTCGGGAAGCGACGAACCAGGACCGGCGCTGGAATACTCGACCACGGAAGAAGTCGATCTGGACAGCCGAGAAGGTGCGGCGACGCTCTGGTTCGAAGCGCGAATCAATGACGACCTCGACGCGCTCGAACCCCGCACGTGCGCGAACCCGTCATCTGTCGTCACCGCGGACCTGCAGGACGCCGAAGCACACGAGGCGAGGGACGACGACTACACCGTCTCGAACATCTTCGTGACCTCGCGCGAGTACAACGGCGACACCGAGGTGGCGATATTCCTGCTCGACCAGGAGCCGACCTACGACTACATCTGGGAGAAGGAGTCGAGGCCCGGCGACATCATCACGATCCTGACCGTCGTCGAGGAAGACGGCGAGTGGAAGGTATGCGATGTCGAAGGGTTCGCCTGACGCGACAAGGACGCCCGAGAACGGCTTCCACGCCGCCCGCTACCTCGCTGACGAGGGCCACGGCCGATCGTCCTATTCGGTCCTCGTCGCCCTCGCCAGGGTTCCGATGATCTCCGAGATCGTCACCGCCTCGACCTGACCGGCCGGGAAGCGAACTTCCTTGATCGTCTGGACCTCTTCGGCTTCGAAGTAGTAGCCGCCGCCGAAGCCCGGCTCTATGTCGACTTCGACCGCTCCCCCGCCTCGCAACCGCCGCTTCAGACCCGAAGTCCAGCCGCTGGACGGCTCACGCATCGGCAGCCAGTCTTTCTTCGACAGGCCGTACAGGGCTCCCGTATTGGATTTCGTACCCGCGAACCTCGTCAGCTTTCCGGCCTTCGATTCCGCCTCGGTCGGGGCCTTGACCTGGCGCCCAAGTTGCTCGAACGGTTGCAGCACTTCGTAGTCCGCCAGGATCTCAGCCCAGGTCTCCACCTCACCGCCCATCAGCAGAGGATGCGCGATCCTGATCCGCGCGTCCTCGGGCAGATCTCTCTCGTTCTCTTCGGCGTCGGTGACCGTGCGGTCCTCGGCCAGCCGGAACGTCACCGTCCCGGTTTCCGAGTTCGCTTGCCAGACCAGGCGCTTCGCCAAGTGCCACATCAGGGCGTGGTCGACCAGCAGACGCTGGAACTCCCCCTTCGACCAGGTCCGACCCTCCACCATTGCGAATTCCAGGCGCTTGGTCTGCTCCGTGCCGACCGACTTCAAGCCCTTCTTCAGCCGCTCGAATTTCTGCTTGGCCTCCCCTGCGGCCTCGAGGTCGTCCCCCGGTCCCGGCTTCGGCAGACTCTTTCGGATCTTGTCCTTCTCGTCGATCACGAAGGGCCGCAACTGCTCGTCGAATCCGACCTTGAATCGGCGATTCCCGTAGTCGAGCCTGAGGGTCGCGTCCTCCCCCAGTTCGAAGTCCGGCACCAAGCGGTCGGCCAGCTCCTCCGCATCCAGGCCCATCCCGGCCGCGATCAGTTCCACCTGGTCCTCCGCGGCCTGCTTGAGCGGCTTGGACTTGCCGCTCCGCTGCATGTCGTAGACGGCCTTCAGCGACTCCTCCGACTCGATTGCGCCCAGCACCTCCAGGCCGTTCACAGCCCGCTTCGTCAGCCCCTCACCGGGCCAGCGCCGGATCTGCGCCTCGAGGCGTTCGACCGTCTCGACGTCGGCGAAGCGGGCGAGCTGCGTGAACGCCCACACGTCCTTCGGAGGCGCCCCGTCCACCGTCCAGGCCTCGAAGACCGCCCAGGAGAACGCGCGCAGACTCGCCGCGTCGCAATGCCGCTTCACCTCGTCAAGGCCCGCATAGGGAATCGATATCGAGTCCAGGGACATCGCCGCCACCAAGTGCTCGACCGCCTCGCACGGCAGGCGCGCCTCACGGCCCCGTAGCAACACCGGCACTTCGCGCACCTGCCCGGCCCAGTCCGGGGCCTTCGGCTTGCGGGTGCCCGGGTCCAGCGGGTCGGCGTCGAGGATCGTCTTGACCGCAGCGACCGCTTCGTCCTCATAGTCGGCAGCGGAGGCCAGGACCGCGTCCACGCCGTGGCGGCCCGCGAGGAACCGCAACGCGGCCTCGGCGGCCTGCTTCTGCTTGCCCGCCTTGCCGACGGCGTCGGGCACCAGCCAGGCGATGGCGTCAAGGCCGTGCCGGTTCATCCAGGTGAGGACGCTCGCGCGGGTCGAGCGCAGGCGTACCAGCCAGTCGGCGACGAGACGGGCGGCCTCACTACCGCCGATCGGCGGTAGCGCGCGATGTTCGCGCGGCTGCTTCGCCAGCGCCGCCAGCACTTCCGGGACAGCGTCGAGTCCGCCTTCGGCGAGGCTCACCTGCGCCTCCACGATGGCCTTGCCGCCCTCGGCCCACAGCTCGCGCTCGCCCTCGGCCCAACGCAGGCTGGTCCCGCCGATCGGCGTCAACTCGACCACCGCGCGTTTCCGTTTGGGGCGCTTCTGCTTCCATGGCGGACTAGCGAGGAATTCGGGGACCTCCTCGGCCACGGACGGCACTCCGTCCAGGTTCAAGAGCCGGTCGATGGTCTCGCGAACGCCGGGCTCGGCCACGGCGTAGGCGGCCTCGCCGACCAGCGGGATCGCGGTGACCAGGGAGGAGAACCGCGCCCGCTGCCCCGGATCCGCGGCATCCGCGAGTCGCGCGATCGCCCGCAGCGTCCGCTGCGGGAAGCGCTCGGCGGCTTCGCGCAGGAGTTGCCACGTGCCCTGTTCGACGACGTGATCCAGCAGGAACGCCATCGCCTCATCGCTGGGCAGTTGCGCCAGGACCTCGCAGAGGTAGTCCTTATTGCGCTTGCCCTCGCCGTTGAGGATCGTCTCGGTCAGGATCGGCACGCCGCCGACGCCGACGCTGTCCAGTAGCGCCTGAACGGTCCGGAAGCTCCGACCCCACTCGTCGAGCGTGGTGATCCCGGCGGTGGCGAGCTGCTCGGCCGAGGCGACGCTGGCGATGAGCATCTCCTGGTGGATCCAGCTCTCCTCGCCGGACGCGCCCCACTCGGCGCACGACTCCTCGACCCAGTCCTGCTCGGTCGGCATGCAGAAGGCCCGGAGCAGTCGCTGCCGGACGTTGCCTCCCCGGTCCTCGAACACGTCGCGGAAGCGCCGGTACTCGGTTTCGGGCAGCGCGGCGAGCAGTTCGCGGACGCGATGCGCTTCGACTCCCCTGCTCACCCAGTAGGCTCCCCGGGGGTTGGGTGGCACGAACTCGACCGCGAACATCTCGCTGGAGTAGCGGCCGGCAGGCTGCCCGGATTGGGATCCCACGGCGTGGACCGCCAGCAGCTCCGCGGTCGCGGCGACCGCGAACTCCGCTCCATGCTCACCGAGCCAGGCGTCGAACTGGAGGTAATCGATCGCCCAGAGCGGTGTTCCGGCTCGGGAGACGACTTGGAAGGCCGCCGCCGCCCCGAGGGGGTCGGGCTCACCGCGCAGGTAGGACTGAAGCGCCGAGGCCACCACGGGATCGCTCTGCGGCGACTCGACGGCGTGACGCAGATGGGACATGCGGCGGCGGACCCCGACCTCCTTCCAATGCTCGGTCAGGTTCCCCAGGGGCACGTACGGCCCCGTCGATCGCCGGCCCCTGCGGGGGATCGCGCCATCCAGTAGCGCGATCTGATTATGCCGCAACAATTCCGGACGAAGCTCCAGATGGTCCTCATCCGGCAGTTCGAAGGCTCGCTCGTCGTTCATGCTCGTGAGCTTAAGATCCAGGTGCAACAGCGTAGCGGCGCAAGGCCATCACCGCCTTGACGGATCCGCGAATCCCATCGCTCGGGAAGATCGACTGGTCGGCGGCCTGCCTCGACGGCTCACATGTTCGGCCATTCGGTGGCAAGGCTTCCTCTTCACCATCACCGGACTCGGTATCGCAGGATCCGCCTCCGCCGACCCGGCCACGCCCGCGGACGACATCAGCATTCAGGCCCTGACCTGCTCGAGCGGGACCGGTTCGACCAATGAAGGGGGCACCCTGATTCGCCACGCCTGGGCGAAGTGCGACGACGATCTCGGAGGTGGCTACTGGCGGTTCAGGGTCGTCTGGAGCTGCTCCGGTGAGAACTGGAACCGCACCAGCGGATGGGTCCCGGCCGACGCCCGACGGACCTACGGGTTCTGCCCCGCCGGCAAGAGCGTCGACTACAAGAGGGCGGACCCGGACCACACCGGGTTATAGCAAGAATTCGGGGCCTGACCTGCGGATACACCGATCGGTCGGTAGCAGATTGAGTAGCAGACAGGCCACAAGGGAAACCCTTGTGGCCTGTTTTGCCTGTTCATAGATGTGGAGCTTAGGGGATTCGAACCCCTGACCTTTTCATTGCGAACGAAACGCGCTACCAACTGCGCCAAAGCCCCGAGCGCCGACAACTTTAGCACAGGGGTGGAAGTGGGCTCGGGGCGTGCCGTGTGGCCCCCGTCTCGGGGTCAGATCCAGGATTTGAGCCACATCCGGGCGTGCCAATCGGTCCTGGTCAGTGCCTCGCCGGTGTAGATGGGCCAGAAGTAGGCGAAGCACAGCACGACGACGGCGATGAAGGCGCCGGCGATGAGCGCACCGGTGAGGCGTCGCTCCGGGGAGCCGGTCAAGGTGCCGCGTACCGGGTGGATGCCGATGATCATTCCCAGGCACCAGGTGACCGCGATGATGAAGAACGGGACGGCCGGGGCGGTGTAGAAGAAGAACATCGTCCGGTCGGGGTAGGCGAACCACGGAAGGATGCCGGCACCGATGCCGCCCAAGGCGAACCAGGCCCGCCAGTCGCGCTTGTAGAGCGCCCAGGCGAGCAGGGCGAGGGTGGCGGGGACGAACGTCCACCACAGCAGCGGGGTGCCCAGCAGCAGGACCTCGGCGGCGCAGTCGTCGGTTCCGCAGGCGACGTCGGAGCTCCAGAAGAAGACCACCGGGCGGATATTGAACAGCCACTCCATCGGCGTGGACTGGTAGGAGTGCGTCGAGGACAGGCCGGCGTGGAAATCCAGGACCGCCATGTGGTACTCCCACCAGTTGACCAGGGCGCCGAACACCGGGGGCTCGGAGCGGCCCTGTTCGGTCAGCCAGTGCCGGTAGGAGCCGGTGTCGTTGGCGAACCAGCCGATCCACGTCGCCAGGTAGGTGCCGATCGCGAGCAGGCCGAACCACAGGTTCTGCCCGAACTCGTAGATGACGGTGTCGCGCACGGGCTTGCGGGCGCCGACGTCGATGCGCAGCCGCCGGTTCCAGACGATGAACAGCACGATGCACACGATGATGTACCACACCGCACTCCACTTGGTGGACATGGAGAGTCCGAGCAACACCCCGCACGCGATCCGCCACCACGGAATGCCGATGAACGGCCGCTCGCGGACCGGGTCGAGCCCGTCCTCGATCGCCCGCAGCCAGCGCGTGCACCGCCAGGTCCGGTCGCGGACGAGGCAGTACATGGCGGCGAGTATCAGCGTGGCCAGGAAGATGTCGAGCAGCGAGGTGCGCGAGAGCACCAGGTGGCTGCCCTCGACGGCGAGCAGGAGCCCGGCGGTGCCGCCCAGCAGGCTCGAGCCGGTGAGGCGGCGCACGAGCCGGATGAGGATCGCGACGCCGATGATCCCGGCGACGGCGGCGGCGATGCGCCAGCCGACCTCGTCATAGCCGAGGAGGGTCTCGCCGGTCGAGATGAGCCACTTGCCGAACGGGGGGTGGGCGACGAACGCGGAGCCGTCGTCGCCGGGGTCCCATTCGACACCGTGGTTGAGCATCGAGTGGGCGTCCTGGGCGTAGTAGACCTCGTCGAAGATCAGCCCTTTGGGGTGGGCGAGGCCGATCAGCCGCAGCACGGCGGCGATCGCGGTGATCCCCACGGTCACGAGCAGGGCGCGGCGGCCGTCGGTGGGGGTGCGGTCGGTCAGCCGGGCCCGCACGCCGGGCCGGGGCCCGGGGGGCGGGGTCGGCCGCCAGGCGGCGGGAGGCTCTTGTGGCCGGACTGCGGTGGCGCTCACCGGGGTGAGTCTAGGGTAATGGCGCCGCCGATGGGTCCGGCGGATCCGCTGGGCGACCACCCAGCTAGCTCACCAGATCAGTCGGCGGCGTGAAGTCGCCCTCGCCGTTGCTCTCCCATTGGGCGGCGAGGATCTCGGCGACGGCGTCGGCGGGTTTGCCGAGGTTGCCCTTGCCGACGTAGTGCTGGGGGCTGTCGGGGTCGGCGATGAACGCGGCTGCCGCGGCGTTCGGCGTGAACCCGATGAACCAGTTGGTGGAGTTGGAGTCGGTGGTGCCGGTCTTCCCGGCGACCGGGCCCTTGACCTCTTCGCCGACCTGCTCGGCGGTGCCCCAGGTGCAGTTGCCGGTCGCGGCGCCGTACCCGGTGGGGCAGCGGGCCGCGTCGACGGCGGCGCGGGCCACCTCGACGTCGATCACCTGCTCGCACTCGGATTGGAACCCGATCCGCTCGCCGCCGGCGGTGGTCGCCGACGTCGCGGGGATCGGCTCGCAGTACATGCCGTCGGCCGGGAGGGTCGCGTAGGCCGCGGCCATCTCCATAGGAGTGTTCTGGGTGACGCCGAGGGTGAACTGGCCGAAGTTCTTCGCCGCGTCCCCGGAGGTGTAGCCCAGGTCGGTCGAGTTGTGGAATTCGAGCCCGAGGCGCTCGGCGACCTCGATCGCCTTGTCCGCGCCGACCCGCTCGACCAGCTGCACGAAGTAGGTGTTCACCGATTCGCCGAAGCCGGTCCACATGTTGTAGTTGCCGACCTCGGACTTGGAGGCGTTGCGCGGGCACCAGTAGTTCCCGCACGAGGCCTCGCCCGCGCCGGTCACGTACTTCGACGTGTACTGGTAGGGCGAGTAGATGGTGGTGTCCAGCGGCATGCCCGCTTCGAGGGCCGCGATCATGGTGAACATCTTGAACGAGGACCCGGCCTGGTAGCCGGGCACGGCCGAGTTGCCCGTCAGCAGCGGGTTCGTCGTGTTCGGATACGTGCCCTTGCCGTACTCGGACCCAGCGGTGTTCTCGCCGTTGTCGGAGATGTCGTTGGAGTACTCGCGGTTGACCGCCATGACCTGGACCGAGCCGGTCCCGGCTTCCACGACGACTGACCCGAGCGCGTACTCCGAGCCGGTCTCCTTCTCCGACTCGATCGCGTCCTGCGCCTCTTTCTGCAGGTCTTTGTCGAGACTGGAGACGATCTCGTAGCCGCCCCGGTAGAGGCGGGCTTTGCGCTCGTCGTCCGAGTCGCCGAAGTCGGCCTGCTGCTCCCACCACTGCTCGAAGTAGTCGACGAAGAAGCCGTACTTGGAGTCGATCGCGCCGCCGGCGGTGTTGTTGGCCTCCTGCGGGTTGAGGTTCAACTCCTCGGCGCGGGCCGTCTCCCCCTCGGCGCGGGACAGGTATCCGGTGGTGATCATGCGGTCGATGACGTGGTCGCGGCGGGCCAAAGCGGCCTCGGAGGAGCCGTTGATCGGGTCGTAGTTCGACGGCGACTGGACCAGGCCCACGAGCATCGCCGACTCGGCGTCGGTCAGCTCGGCGGGGAGCTTGCCGTAGTAGACCTGGGCGGCCGCGCCGATTCCGTACGCGCCATTGCCGAAGTAGACGGTGTTGAGGTAGTTGGTGATGATGTCGGCCTTCGACATCTCCTCCTCGAGCGCCAGCGCGTAGCCCATCTCCTTGACCTTGCGGTCGATGGTGACCTCGCTGGCCGCGGCGACCTCGTCGGGGGTGGTGGCGGTGTAGGAGAGGACCTGCCGCACGTACTGCATGGTGATCGTCGAGGCGCCCTCGGAGGCGCCGCCGTTGGAGATGTTGGTGACCAGGGCGCGCATGACGCCTTCGGGGTCGACCCCGTTGTGGTCGTAGAAGTTCGAGTCCTCGGTCGCGACCAGGGCGTTCTTCACCGAGTCGGGGATCTGGTCGTATTCGAGCTGGACGCGGTACTGGTCGCCGAACGTGGCGATCGCCGTCTTCCCGTCGGAGGCGTAGAGGGTGGACGACTCCGGCGCCGGGGGCAGCACGAGTTCTTCGGGCAGTTCGAGGACGCTTTCCGACCCGGTCTTGGCGAGGCCGCCGAACGCGCTCGTCAGCGGCAGGAACGCGAGCCCGACCACCAGACCGAACGCCACGGCCACCGGCACGAGCGCGAACATGGCGCGCCGCTGCACGGCGGTGATGGGTCCGAACCAGCTCTGCGCCACCGGTTTCGAAGGTGCTCTCACGCTGTCTCCCGAGGAGCCCCGCTGTACGGGGAAGTACGGTCAAATGCAATTGGGCGCGGTGCCGCCGCTCGGGCGGAGATTCGGGGGCGCCTTCACTCTACGACGGTGCCGCCGGGGACTTTCGGGGCAGTCCGGACGCGGGTGGGGGCGGTTACAGGGTCGGGTGGGAGTGAATGTGGACGGATCGCGTTACCAGGCGAACGCCAATGCGCAGACCAGCACCGCGCCGGTCGCGGCCCAGCACAGGCCGATCGCCTGGCCGCGCCCGTCGAACAGCCGGTTCGCGCCCGAGGCGGCCACCAGGACGAATCCGAAGACCATGAACAGGACCAGGCCGGGGGCCCAGCGCCAGATGAGTCCGCCGAGGCCGCCGACGTAGGCACTGGAGGCGTCCGGGCCGGTCGTCTCGGCGATCAGCACGTCCCCGACATCGGTGGCGGTGACCGAACCGGTCAGCCGCAGTTCCTTCGTCCACCCGGCCGAGGCCGCCTCGAAGAGGCCGTCGCACGAGGGTGCGAAGCCCTCCCGGCAGGAGGTCACGGTGACCGTCCCCGTCTCGGAATGGCCCAGCGACATCCACAGCGCCGGCGCCGACACCCAAGCCAGGAACATGAGCACGCACGCGCAGATCAGCACCCCGGCCAGCGCCGGAGCGAACGGTTTGGGGCCCTTGCGCTGCACCGGCCGCCCCGGCCTGATACGCCGCTCGGTCTCCCCCGCCCGCTCCCACACCGCCCGGATCGCCGCCAGCCCCTCGGTCTGCGAACCGATCGGGCTCCACTGCGGCTCCGGTGGCGGCGGCCCGGCCGCCTGCGGCGGGGCGCCCTCGTCGGCGGGGCGGCGGGGCGCGATATCGCCGTGGGGCTCGGCGGCGCGGTGCGTTCTGGACATACCGGTATTGCACCACCGATACGGCGACGCCGCGTGCAATCGGCGCACACTCGCCGTGTCGGTGGACGCCCGTGGCCCCGACCTTGGAAGTCTCGGATGATGGACGGATACCATGGGGCGCATGACTCACGTATTGACCGCGCTGGCCTGGCCTTATGCCAATGGCCCCCGCCACATCGGACATGTAGCCGGGTTCGGTGTTCCCGCCGACGTCTTCGCCCGCTACATGCGCATGCGCGGTCACGACGTGCTGATGGTCTCCGGCACCGACGAGCACGGGACGCCGATCCTGGTGCAGGCCGACGCCGAGGGGCTGACGGCCGTGGAGGCGGCCGCGAAGTACAACCGGATCATCGTCGAGGACCTGGACGCGCTCGGACTGTCGTACGACCTGTTCACGCGCACCACGACCGGGAACCACTACAAGACCGTCCAAGAGCTGTTCACGACGCTCTACGACAACGGCTACATCCTGCAGAAGAAGACGATGGGCGCGATCAGCCCGTCGACGGGACGGACGCTGCCCGACCGCTACATCGAGGGCACGTGCCCGCACTGCGGGTTCGGCTCGGCGCGCGGCGACCAGTGCGACAACTGCGGCCGCCAGCTCGACCCGACCGACCTGATCGACCCGAAGTCGCGCATCAACGGCGAGACCCCGAAGTTCGTGGAGGAGGACCACTTCTTCCTGGACCTGCCGGCGTTCGCCGACGCGCTGCACTCGTGGCTGGACACCCGGACGGGCTGGCGCACCAATGTCGTGCGCTTCACCAAGAACCTCCTCGACGACCTGCAGCCGCGGCCGATCTCGCGCGACCTGGACTGGGGCGTGCCGATTCCGCTGCCGGGCTGGGTCGACCGTCCCGACAAGCGCCTGTACGTGTGGTTCGACGCGGTCATCGGCTACCTGTCGGCGTCCATCGAATGGGCCCGCCGCTCCGGCGACGCCGAGGCCTGGAAGCAGTGGTGGGCCGACCCCGAGGCGGTCTCGTACTACTTCATGGGCAAGGACAATATCGTCTTCCACTCCGAGATCTGGCCGGCGATGCTCTTGGGCAACAACGGCGAAGGCTCGAAGGGCGGCGAGCCGGGCTCGCTCGGCAAGCTGGAGCTGCCGACCGAGGTCGTCTCCAGTGAGTTCCTGACGATGGAGGGCAAGCAGTTCTCGTCCTCGCGTCGGGTGGTCATCTACGTGCGCGACTTCCTGGAGCGGTACTCGGCCGACGCGCTGCGCTACTACATTTGCGCGGCCGGCCCGGAGAACCAGGACTCGGACTTCACGTGGGCGGAGTTCCTGCGCCGCAACAATGACGAGCTGGTGGCGGGCTGGGGCAACCTGGTGAACCGGTCGGTGGCCATGGCCGCCAAGAACTTCGGGGGAATCCCCGAGGCCGGGGAGCTGGAGCCGGTCGACGCCGAGCTGCTGGAGACGACGAGGGCCGCGTTCGACACCGTCGGGGACCTCATCGGCTCCAACAAGGTCCGCGCCGCGATCGGCGAGACCATGAAGACCGTCGCGGCCGCCAACAAGTACCTGGCCGACACCGCGCCGTGGAAGATGAAGGAGGACCCGAAGCGGCAGGCGACCGTCCTGCACACGGTCCTCCAGGCCGTCAGCGACCTGAAGACGATCATGAGCCCGTTCCTGCCGCACTCGTCGCAGCAGGTGTACGAGCTGCTCGGCGGCGAGGGCGTCTTCGCGCCGATGCCGCGCATCGAAGAGGTAGAGGACCTGGACGACGGCGGCGCGACCGACGGGGTCTACCCGATCCTCACCGGCGACTACTCGAACGTCCCGAAGTGGGAGTCGGTGCCGGTGACGGCGGGAACGCCGCTGGAGAAGCCGACGCCGATCTTCACCAAGCTCGAACCGTCGATCGTTGAAGAGGAGATCGAGCGGCTGAACTCCTGATCGAGACTGCGAACCGGCCCTGCGCTCAAGCGCCGGGCCGGTAGCTTTTGCAAGGTTACTTCGAGTGTAGCCATTCGTAGCTTCTTTGCTATAATGGTCGCATGAGCAAGACCATCACGCAGCGCGAAATGCGCAACGACAGCGGTGCCATCCTCCGCGCCGCCGAGGGCGGCGAGGATTTCACGGTGACCCGGAACGGCACGCCAGTCGCCCGGATCGTCCCGCTCGCCGAACCCGACCGCCGGTTCGTCTCCACGGAGGAGCTGCTGAAGAGCGCGGCAGGCCTGCCGCGCGTCGACCACCGACGTTTCAGAGCCGATCTCCAGGACGCCCTCGACTACGAGCCGCGCGACCCCTACGAGCGGCGCAATGACTGACGGCCTTGAACTGTCGGCGCTCGGGCTGCTGGACACCTGCACCGTCATCGACTTCTCAGAGATCGACCGCGCACACCTGCCGAAGATCAGCGCGGTATGCACCATCACCATGGCCGAGTTGGAAGCCGGTCCGCATGCGGCACGGGACGACACGGCCGAGGAAGTGCGCCGTCGCCAACGCCTGCAATGGGCCCAGGTGTCCTTCCCTGATCCGCTGCCTTTCGACCGCCAGGCCGCGGCCACGTACGGATCCGCCCATCTGCTCTATCTGAGCGCCGGCCGCAAGCCTCGCAAGTTCTTCGCAGACCTCCTGATCGCCTCCGTGGCGATCGCCAATCAACTGCCGCTCTACACGCGCAACGCGAAGGACTTCGAACCGCTGCGGTCGATGCTGGACATCCGCGAAGTGTGAACCCGGTCGACCCCGCCGCGCGCGAACGCTGGCTCTACATCGGACAACCGCCGTTCACGCTCGGCTGGGACGTGTCGGACCTGGTGGAGCAGGTCGGCACCGGGGTATCCCGGTTCGAGGTGGGCGAAGAGGTCTACGGCATGCGGGAACTGTCGAGCCTGGTCGCGGCCGGTCAGCTGAACGTCCATGTGTCCCAGACGTTCCCGCTGGAGGAGGCCGCCGCCGCGCACCGCGCGATGGAGGACGGCCACGTCACCGGCAAGATCGTCCTGACCATCGACTAGAGCGGCCGAAAACCGCAGGAGTGCAAGCGATCGGGCCCCGGCATCACTGGGCCCGACTCCGTAAATCCTATAGGATATATCCTGCACGATTCAGGGTCAAGCGGACGGGGCTATCCCGCCGGGACCAGTTCTCCGCGCGAGACCCACTTCTCGTAGACGCCGCGGCGCACCGGCTCGGCTCCCGTGCGAGACAAGGCGTCCGGGCCCGGCCGGGAGAGCCGGAAGCGGCCCCACTCCTCATCGGCGTCCACAAGGGACCCAGAGACGCCCTTCCACACCACGCGGGTCGCCTCGCGCAGGATGCGCCGCACCGGCGCGGCACGGCCGATCTCCACGCCGGGAATGTCGACGCGCCGCTCCAGCGTCAGCGGCGACCACTGCTTGTCGGCGTAGGCGAACAGCTCGCTCTCGGTCCCGTTCGGCGTGTAGGCCACGATCTTCGCCGCGTCGGGCAGCGGCAGATCCACCAGGTCTGCGGTGACGTACTCGGGCAGCAGGTGGCCGTTCGAGATCGCGAAACCGGTGCCCAGAACGGGCATGCCGCGCCGGTCCGAGGACGGCATGGACGACAGTCCTTCGTATTCGGGGGCGATCGGCGCGTGGTAGTCGGCCGGGTCGGCGACCCGCCACTGGAGCGCGAACACCCACGGCTCGTTCGGTTCGGTCTCGCCGCCGAGGATGCTGCGAGTGGTGGGCGTGCGCAGGTGCGCGACGTCGCGGCGGCGGTAGCAGAAGCCGCCCGGTACGGCGGCGGTCTCGGTCAGCCGCGCCACCTGGGCCGACGTCAGGGGCCGCTCCATGAGCTCGCCGACCACCAGCGGCGAGGAGGCGCGCACCCGATCGAGCAGGACCCGCGCGGCCGGGTCCAGATGCGGCGTCTGGGTCAGGCGCCGCACATACTCCAGGTCCAGGCCGGGAGCGAGCGGCACCATCATGGACCGGTCGTCGTCGACGCTGACCGGGACGCCGTCGCGCAGCACCTCGTTGGCGTGCGCGAAACCGCGGTGCGGGTACTCGGTCCCGGCGCGCGGATTCGACAGGAAGTCGGGGCGCGGGAGGGCCGAGAACAGCTCCCAGGCGGTGCCTCCGGCGATCGGGACGCCGGGATATTTCTCCCCGCGCCACTCCACGGTGACGAGTTGCGGCATGGGTGCTTCGTTCGGAACTGCCGGGCGGCGCGGCTGCAAGGCCGCGGCCCGGTTACGACGGGACGCGAGGTCACGTGTCATGGTCGGCTCGATTCGACGCGGGGTGCTTGGTGGGGCGAGAAGCCGTGGGGGCCGCTGCCTCGTCGGTTTCGCGCGATGCGACAGCGTTGTCGCCGAACGCTGTGAGCGCAGTAGGTGGATGTATCCGCGGCCGGTATACACCGCTGCCGTCAACGTAGGCCCGGGCTGTCAGCCGCACATGTCCAGAAAGTGAAGGTTATGTTACGTCGGCAGCATTACCGTCGCCGAGCTGCGGCAAGACCGCTCCCATCTTCCCGCCACGAGCATCCGTGGCACGCTTGAGGGCGTGTACCGACCCGAACCCGCGGCCCTGCCCGCACCGCTTCCCGTCCCGATCGTGGACTCGCACACCCACTTCGACCTCGTCGAATCCTATGGGAATACCGACGCCGAAGGCAATGCCGACGAGACCGTTCCCGAACCGTCGAGCCCCAACGTTGCCGCACTGCTGGACGCGGCCGCCTCGGTCGGCGTCGGCGGCGTCGTCCAGGTCGGCGTCGATGTGGACTCCTCGCGCTGGGCCGCCGCCCTGGCCGCCCACGACGACCGGGTCCTGGCGGCCGCCGCCCTGCACCCGAACGAGGCGCCGCGCCTGGGGGACCTGGACGCCGCGCTGGCGGTCATCGATGAACTCGCCGCGCTGCCCCGCGTCGCGGCGCTGGGCGAGACGGGCCTGGACTACTTCCGCACCGACGAGAGCGGCCGGGCCGCGCAGCAGCGGTCCTTCCGCGCCCACATCGAGATTGCGAAGCGCCGCGGCAAGACCCTGGTCATCCACGACCGGGACGCGCACGACGACGTCATGTCCATCCTGGATGAAGAGGGCGCGCCCGAGCGGGTGGTCATGCACTGCTTCTCCGGCGACTTCGCGTTCGCGACCGAGTGCGCGCGGCGCGGCTACTTCATGAGCTTCGCCGGGAACGTGACGTTCAAGAACGCCGGGATGCTCCGCGACGCGGTCAGCGTGGCCCCCGCCGAGCTGGTCCTGGTCGAGACCGACGCGCCGTTCATGGCGCCGATCCCGGTGCGCGGGCACCGCAACCACGCCGCACTGTGCGCCTACACCGCCCGATTCCTCGCCGACCACCTCGGCCGGGACCTGGAAAAATGGTGCGCGCAGCTGGCCGAGAACTCCCGGCGGGCCTTCGGCGACTGGTGAGACACCGCCGCCATAGGTCCTATTCAGACACGGCGTTACAAGTCGCCCTAGGAGATGTCGATGGCCGCCTCGGCGGTCGCGGAGTTCCCTGCGGCGTCCGTGAGCGTGAAGGTGAAGACCCACCGTCCGGCCTCGGAGAGGCTGACCTCGCCGCCGAGGATGCCGGTGCGCAACTCGATGAGCCGCAACGTCTCCGGTTCGGCGCCTTCGAGTCCGTAGGTGGCCTCCCATTCGACGGCCTCGAACGCGGCGCCGCCGAGGTCGTCGACGAGCAGCCGCACCCCGTTCGGGCCGGGCCGGCCCGGTTCCAGCACGAGCTGGCCGGCGAAGGCGTCGGAGGTGAAGATGGCCGACTGCTCGGTCGACTCGACCTGCTGCGCCTGGTTCTCGGTCAGGGCGGTGTCGGCGGGGACGGCCTGCACCAGCACCACCACCGCACCGAGTATCAAGGCGACCAGGCCGACCTCGGCCCCGGCCAGGCGCCGCAGGAGCTTACGGCCCTCCCTCCCGCGCACCACCGCCTTGCGGGTGAACAGGCCGACCACGACGACGACGATCAGGACGGCGGCCTTGATCATGACCAGGCGCCCGTACTCGGTGTCGGTGAGCGCCTCGAGCGAGTGGATGTGCAGCAGCGCCGAGGCGAGCCCGGCGACGACAAGGTTCGCCATGAGCCACGGCACCAGAGCGATCCAGAAGTCCGCGGTCGACTTGGGGATCTCACCGCCCGTGTGGAACGCCAGGATCAACAACACCGCGACCCCGCCGGCCCAGGTGAGGGCGGCGGCAACATGGACCCAGTCGGCGACGTAGGCGACGACGAGGGGCACGGCGGTCATGGCGTGCCCGGCCAGCGGCCACGTCGCGGCCATCGCCAGCCCGATCCCCGCGAGGCCCGCGGTCACCGCCCGGCCGGGCGGCCCGGCGGCGGTGACTACTACCCGCAGCAGCGGCATCGCCAGCAGCACGATCAGCAGGCGCAGCAGCGCGGCCAGGCCGAAGCTGGACTCCATGACCGCTTGCAGCGCGGTCGCATCGAGTTCGGAGAGGGACACGCCGGACTCGTAGGCGGCCTGGAGGACAATCCCGAGCACGGCGGTGATCGCGACGGCCGACAGGCCCCCGGCGACGAGCCGGGCGCAGAAGGCGCGCGGGCGGGCGCCGGTGGCGAGCAGGACGCCCGCGCCGAGCGCGAGCGCCAGTCCCGCGTAGCCGGCCCAGCGGTCGGCATAGAGCAGTGCCTGAACGAGGCCGTCGGTCCCTCCCGCGAGCGCGTCGGCGCTGGGCGGCTCGGTCTCGGTCCCGACGGAGAACGTGAAGGTGCCCGAGACGGGGTGTCCGTCGTCGGAGACCACCCGGTAGGCGACGAGGTAGGTGCCCTCCTGGTCGGCGTCGACCTCGATGACCAGCGTCGCGGCGTCGTCGGTTTCGGCGATCCCGGTGTCTGCTCGGTCACCATCGGGAGCCACCACGCCGGTGGCCGCGTCTACAGGGTCGACTGGCTCGTTGAATTCGACAACGACGTCGTCCGGCGGTGCGTCCAGGACCTCACCGGAGGCGGGCTGCGTCCCTGTGGCGAGCGCATGCGCCTGGGCCGGTGCGGCCCACAGCGCTCCTACCAGGACCGCGGCCAATGACAACAGGACGAGGCGGATGGGAATTCGGCGTGACATCGCCGCTGACACTACTCGAAACCACCTCGCGAATCGACCATGGCGAAAGAGGCGAATCCAGGGCATGGGAAAGTCGGAGCGCAAGCAGGCCGCTGAAGCAATGCGCAGGGCGCAGGCCGCCGAGGCCAGACGCCGCAAGACCTTGTTCGGAGTGGCGATCGGCGCGGCCGTCGTCCTCATCGGAGGGCTGATCGGGCTCGGCATCTGGATGAACCGGCCGACCGAGTACGAGGTCTCCGAGCCGGCCGCGACCACCACCGAGGACTACGGGGTGACACTCGGGACGGGCCCGACCGAGGTCGACCTGTACATCGACTACATGTGCCCGGCGTGCAACCAGTTCGAGTCGACCTACGCCGAGGACATCCAGGGCTGGCTCGACGCCGGCACGGTCACGGTGAACTACCACCCGCTGAACTTCCTCGACCGGCTCTCCAACGGCACCGAGTTCTCGACGCGGTCGGCGGCCGCGGCCGTGGCGGCGGCCGACACCGGCGAGCAGGAGTTCCTCGACTACACCCTCGCCCTGTACGAGAACCAGCCCGCGGAGAACACCGACGGGCTGACCGATGAGGAGCTGATCGCGATCGGCACCAACGAGGTCGGGCTCGGATCCGACTGGGAGCAGCTGGTGAACGACGAGACCTACAAGGGCTGGGTCCAGGAGGGCACCGAGGACGCCACGGCGAACCAGGGCATCGAGGGGACGCCGACGGCGAAGCTGAACGGCGAGGTCGTGGACGCCGCCACGTTCGCCGACGCCGTGAACGCCGCGATCGCCGAAGCGTCCTAAGGGGTGTTTACGAACCCCTGACGGCCGCTGAAGGGCCGCTCAATGCCGGAGCGAAGATCGGGCCGCTTCGAGCGAGAACCCGAACGGCAGCTCCAGCCGGTGCCGCGCCAGCAGCGCGGCATCGGCGAGGATCTCGGCGGTCGGCGCGTCGGCGACGACCTTCCCGGCGTCGAGGATGACCGCCCGCTCGCACAGCTGCAATGCGTACGGCAGGTCGTGGGTGACCAGCAGCAGGGTCGGTGCGGTCCGCTGGAGGATCCCGGCGAGGTCGCGGCGGGCGGCCGGATCGAGGTTGGCGCTGGGCTCGTCGCAGACGACGATGTCGGGCCGCATCGCCAGGACCCCGGCCAGCGCGGCGCGCCGCTGCTGCCCCACCGAGAGGTGATGCGGGGGCCGGTGCGCCAGATCGGACAGGCCCACGTCGGCCAGTGCCGCGGCGACCCGCTCCCGCAGCGCCTCGCCCTTGACTCCCAGGTTGGCGGGGCCGAAGCCAACGTCGTCGGCGACGGTCGGCATGAAGAGTTGGTCGTCCGGGCTCTGGAACACGATGCCGACGCGGCGGCGGACCTCGGCGAGCGTCCGCTTCTCGATCCGCAAGTCCCCCACGCTCACCGCGCCTTCGGTGGCCTCCAGGAGGCCGGCGAGGTGCAGCATGAGGGTGGTCTTGCCGGCGCCGTTGGGGCCGAGCACGGCGACGCGCTCCCCGGCGTCGACGGCGAGTTCGACGCCGTCGAGGGCGCGGTGCCCGTCGGGGTAGACGTGCCCCAGGCCGGCCACATCGAGTGCTTTCACGGGACCTCCCGGCGTTTCGCTCGCGCTCGCATTGCGGCCGTCCAGCGTAAACGCACTCACATTGCCACCGCCGTCCACATCGCTATGCCCGCCGCGAGCGCCGGGGCGCCCATCGCGGCCGTCCACTGGCGTGCGCTGGCGGCGGCGGGGCCGACGTCGAGCGGCAGGCGCCCGGTGTAGCCGCGTGCGGCCATGGCCTGCCAGATGCGTTCGCCGCGTTCGAAGGAGCGGATGAAGACGGTGCCGAGGCTGCGGGCGAGCGCTCCGGCCTGCCACAGGAACCGGGGGTCGTCGCAGCGGGCGAGGCGGGCCAGGCGCATCTGGGTGACCTCTGCGATCGTCAAGTGGGCGTAGCGGACCGCGAACGCGGTGATCTGGAGGAGGATGTCGGGGCAGCGCAGCCGGGCGAGGCCGGCCAGGAGCGCGGCGACCGGGGTGGTCGCGGCGAGCAGCAGCGCCGCCCACACGCCGAGGGTGGCCTTGGCGAACAGGTTCCAGCCGGCCCACAGTCCGTCGATTGAAAGATCCAGGGGACCGGCCTCGACGGTCGCACCACCGACGAGGAACGGAAATGCCAGCGCCAGCAGCAGGAACGGCGTCTCGACGAGGCTGCGCACCATAATCCAACCGGCCGGGATGCGGGCGAGCCAGAACAGTGCGACCAGGATCGCCGCGTAGGCGCCGAAGGCCCACACGGCCTCGCGGTCGGTCGCGGCGACGGCGAAGGAGAAGACGACCAGGGCGACCACCTTGGTCTGCGGGGCGAGCCGGTGCAGCGGCGAATCGCCCGGTCGGAAGAGTCCTTCGGCGCCGTTCACGCGCCCTCGTCAGACCGGGCACGCTTGCCGCGGGCGAGCAGCCAGAACAGGCCGGTGCCGACGCCGAGGGCGATCAGGACACCGATGATCCCCGAGAGCGAGCCGCCGAGCATCTCGTTGTCGATGAAGGAGACGTTGTAATCGGCGAGCGGGCCGCCGATCTCGTGGTCGCCGGAGGCTTCGGCGACGCAGCGGCCGCCGGTGATCTCATTCTCGGCGTCGGTCACGCAGCCGGTCAGCATGACCGATTCGAGGCCGTCGGGCGAGGAAGAGGCGAACAGGGACAGTCCGCCGGCGAGGAGGACCGCGACGACGATGCCGCCGAGGATGAATCGGGAGGTCTTCATGGTCAGGCGGTCTCCTGCTGCGGTGCGGGCGCGTCGAGGCGCGCGCCCTTGAGGGCGTGGACGAGGTCGGGTCGGGCGAGGGCGACGGCGGTGACCGCGGCGGCGGTGATGACACCCTCGCCGATGCCGATGAGGACGTGGGTGCCGAGGATCGCGGTGAGCATGGCCCCGAAGCTCTGGACGCTCTCGCCGCCGATCGCGAACTCGACCATGAAGGCGGCGGAGGCGGCGACGACCGAGAAGATCGAGGCGACGAAGACGGCCGCGATGAGGCCGCGGCGGTTGCGTCCGAAGGCCTTGAGCGCCAGCGTGATCACCGCGTAGGCGACGAAGGTGGAGACGACGGCCATATTGAGGACGTTCAGTCCGATCGCGGTGACGGCGCCGTCGGCTAGGAGGAGCGCCTGGATCACGATGACGACGGTGACGCACAGCGCCCCGACCCACGGGCCCAGGAGCGCGGCGGCCAGGGCGCCGCCGAGGAGGTGGCCCGAGACGCCGGCGGCGACCGGGAAGTTGAGCATCTGGGCGGCGAAGATGAACGCGGTCGCCAGGCCCGCCAGGGGCACGAGGCGTTCGTCCAGGCCGCGCCGGGCGGCGATGACGCAGGCGCCGACCGCGAGCGCGGCGATCGCGGCGAACACCAGGGACGTGGGTATGTCGATGACGCCGGTGGGGATGTGCAGCGCAAGGTCCGTCATGGGGCCGGGCCGCCTTTCGACAGGGGGAGAGGGCGCCGACGCCGGGCTGGATCGCCGGACGCCGACTGCGGAATCTACAGCCCACCGTTGGGCTATTGCAATAATTTTGCAATAGTGACGCGGCGCTCGTCAAGGCGGGCCCGCCGCGGTGTCCAGCACCGTGCTGGCCGCGGCGTCCGGCCAGCCATTGTCAAGCCGACTCCCAGGGGATTGTCAGGGTCTGCCGGTAGGGTTGCAACCTGTGAACGTACGACTTCAGCCTGGCGACGCGGCACCCGACTTCACGCTGACGACCGACACCGGTGACACGGTGACCTTGTCGAGCCTCCAGGGCCGCAAGGTCATCCTGTACGCCTATCCGCGGGCGATGACCCCCGGCTGCACCAAGGAGGCCTGCGACTTCCGCGACAGCCTCGCAGGTCTGCAGGCGGCCGGTTACGCGGTGCTCGGGATCAGCCCCGATGAACCGGAGGCGCTGGCCAAATTCGTCGAGCGCGACGGCCTGACCTTCCCGCTGCTTTCCGACCCCGAGCACAAGGTGCTCGAGTCCTACGGGGCGTGGGGCGAGAAGAAGAACTACGGGCGGACGATTACGGGCGTCATCCGATCCACGTTCGTCATCGACGACGAGGGCAATGTCTCGCTGGCGCAATACAACGTCAAGGCCACGGGGCACGTGGCGAGGCTGCGCAAGCAACTCGAACTCGACTAGCGACGGGTGCCGTCACGGGGCGGAACCTCCGCGGGCAACGAATTCCGCCTCGATGCAGAGCCTGTGCGGGTTCGTCCGCGTTCGGGTATGGCGCATTCGGGATCGTGGGACAACGGGATTGACAGGCCGTCGGCGAACTTCTAGCTTTGTATCGGTAAATCCAGTGCGGGAGCGAGGAGTGGCGACGTGGCCGATCGGACGATCGTCCGCGGCGCTCAAGCCGGCGACCGCGAACTGGCCTGCATCGACGAAGGAGCCGCATGAGCGAGCGAACAGCGCTGATCGTCAGGGGCGGATGGGAAGGGCACGCGCCGGTCGAGGCGACCGAACTGTTCCTGCCCTTCCTGAAGGACAATGGCTACAGCGTCCGGGTCGAGGAATCCCCCGAGGTGTACGCCGACGCGGAGGCCATGGCCCGCACCGACCTGGTCGTCCAGAGCGTGACGATGGCCCAGATCGAAGGGCCGCAGGTCGAGGGCCTGCGGAACGCGGTCGTGGCGGGCACGGGCCTGGTCGGCTGGCACGGCGGCATCGCCGACTCGTACCGCGCCTCCTCCGACTACCTCCAGCTCATCGGCGGCCAGTTCGCCACGCATCCCGCGAAGGAGCCGGAGCTTCGCGTCGGCGGCCAGGAGGACAACTACCTGCGCCACACCATCGAGATCACCGACCTCGGCCGCGAACACCCCGTCACCGGCGGCATCGCCGACTTCGAACTCGACACCGAGCAGTACTGGGTGCTCCACGACGACCTCATCGACATCCTCGCCACCACCACCCACCCCGTGCGGCCGTGGCACCCGTGGCACCGGCCGATCACCTCGCCCGCGGTGTGGACCCGCCAGTGGGGGGCGGGACGCATTCTCGTCGCCACCCCCGGGCACAGCGTCGACATCCTGCAGCACAACAGCGTTCGCACCATCATCGAAAGGGGCATCCTGTGGGCGACCCGCACGGCATCGGCATAGTCGGACTCGGGGCCATCTCGGCCCAATACCTCGCCACGCTCACGGACCACCCGCACCTCCGGGTCACCGCCGTCGCCGACCTGAACCAGGCGCGCGCCGCCGAGGTCGCCGCCGAGCACGGAGCGGCGGCGCTCGACGTCGACGCCCTCGTCGCGGACCCCAAAGTGGACACCGTCCTGAATCTGACGATCCCCGCCGCGCACGCCGACATCGCGCTGCGAGCGATCGCGGCCGGGAAGGGCGTCTACGGCGAGAAGCCCCTCGCGGCGACCTTCGACGACGCCCGGCGCGTCGCGGAGGCCGGGGCCGCGGCCGGCGTCCCGATCGGCTGCGCGCCCGACACCGTGCTGGGCACCGGAACCCAGACCGCCAGGGCCGCCATCGACCGCGGCGACATCGGCTCGCCCACCTTCGCGACCGCCACGATGATCACCCCCGGCCACGAACGCTGGCACCCCAACCCCGACTTCTACTACACCGAAGGCGGCGGACCCCTGCTCGACATGGGGCCCTACTACGTCAGCTCCCTCGTACACCTGCTCGGCCCGGTCAGCGCCGTCACCGGCGCCTCCAGCCGCTCCCGCGACAGCCGGATCATCGGCTCCGGACCCCGTGCAGGGGAACCGGTCCCGGTCAGCATCGACACCCACGTCACCGGCATCCTCGAACACGCCGGCGGCGCCCTGAGCACCCTCGTCATGAGTTTCGACGGCAGCGCCACCAGCGCACCGCCGATCGAAGTCCACGGCACCGCGGGCTCCATCTCGGTCCCCGACCCCAACACCTTCGGCGGCGATGTCACCCTCCACGACGGAACCAGCGAAGACATCCTGACGCCGAGCGCCGGCTACGCCGACGCCGGACGGGGCATCGGCCTCATCGACATGGCCCTGGCCGACCACGACCGACCGGCACGGGCGGGCGGCGACCTCGCCCTCCACGCCCTCGAGGTCATGACCGCCCTCATCCGATCCGCGACCACCGGCCGGCGACTCGACATCACCACCACCGTCGACCGCCCGGCCCTGGTCCCGCTCACCCCCCGCGCGACCTGGCACAGCCCCGCCCGGGCGACCTGACGCGTCGGCCCGGGGAAACCAACGAACCCGGCAGGATCAACCTGCCGGGTTCGGGGAAGAAGAATCTGTACCTGGCGTCGGCCTATCTGAACCCACCGCCCCAGATCGCGGTCCTGATCTCGCAACTCGCGGCCGCGTCGGTGAACTCGGCCGCAATGATCCGCCGCTCTCGCGGAGTGCGGCCTCAGGTCTCTGTCCGCCGCCTCGCCTCTTCGGCGACTCTGTCGATGCGCACCATGAGCGCGGCAGAGGGCACCACCTTGCCGGTGGTATATGTCGACAGACGCGAGACCGAGGTCCCGATGCGCGATGCGAATTCGGAGCGTGCCAGTCCCGAATCGGCAATGGCCTGCCTGATCCTGCCCGCTACGGCCTCGCGTTCGACGCGTTCGGCGGCGGTTCTGGCGCTCCGCACCACTCGTTCCATCAGGTTTGCGACGCCGTAAGGGCGGCTGTAGCTCAGTACGTGCTCGACCTGACGGGAGGTCTTTCCCCAGGGGTCGCGATCGATCGCGTCGATCAGCCGCCGCCAGTCCCGCACCGAGCCGCGCTCGAGCGCGGTCTGGACCGCCTCGACCGGCCAGCGCTCCACCGGATCGTCCGGTGAGATGTTCAAATTCCGGAACCGAAGTGCCATGCGGTCATTCTCTCGCGATCTGCTCAGCGAGGGACCCGCAGACGGCGACCACCTTGGACCAGTCGGTCCACTGCTCACTGAGGTTGCGATAGGCACCCAGCTCCGCAGTGACAGCGAAGTCCGCCGGACAAGGCTCACTGAGCTGCCGGATCAGCTGCGAACGGACCCCGTCCTCCTCACTGCGCTGATCGGCGTAGTACTCGTCGATGCCGCTGAGGACCACTGCCGCGCGCTCGATGCCGTAGCAAGAGCTCAATGCCGCCACGTCGAGATAGTCGCGAGTCTGGTTGCGCCGCACAATCAGAAAGGCCTTCACCCGCAGGGTCTCGGCAGGCGTGGGGACCCGAAGGAGCCACCCACTTCCCAGCTCGATTTCGGCAGTCTCCAGCGGTCGCCTGCGAATCAGTTGCCGCACGCCGGTCTCGATGTCGCCGAGACGACCGAGAATGATCTTGCCCGGCCGCACCCGGTTCGTTACCCACTCGCCTTCGGACTCGAGTGCCTCGAGCACCACATCAAATCGGTCGCGGAGGTCGGCGACCGCATGATCATGGTCGTACGAATCCCTGTGCCCGGCATAGAGCGCCGCGGCGGAATCGCCCGCCAGGACCGCGTCCGGAACCAACTCCTGCAGCTTCGCGGCCGACTCCAGTACCGCTCGCAGGTCTCCACTCGCCTCATCGTAAGCATGCCCGGTATATTCCATGACTCAAAATTATCACTTCTGATAAATTCGAACCGATCACCGAAGGACATCGGACGCCTGGCGCACCGTTCGCCAAGTTCGCAGTGGTTCGCATCCAGCCAAACATAAGACACCCTCGGATTTTCATGCTGTCCTGAAAGTGACGCCCAACACATAACCAGAATTGGTTGGTGGCATCATGACCCAGACGCCCGCTTCACCGCCACCAGTGCAACCGCCCTACCCGCCGCAGGCTCAAGGCCAAGCGCAGCCCAGCAATACGATCTCGATCCTCGCCGTGGTCTTCGGCGCGGCCGCACTGCTGTTCGGGCTCATTCCAGTCGCCGGAATCTTCCTTGGAGGAATGTTCGGATTGGCCGCGATCACGCTCGGGATCATAGGCATCTTCAAGTCCCACAGGCTGATGGCGATTATCGGCATCGCGCTGGCGGTCATCGGCCTGATCATCGCGACCGTCATCAGCCTCGCAGTCGGGCGGGCCGTCGAAGACGTGGTCGAGGACTGGCCGACGGACGTAGAGGACCTGACCGACGAAGGCGCGGATGGTCGCGACGACGCCGACGACGATGAGGGTTCGGACAGTGCGGACGGCACCGATCCAAACTCGCCCCTGCCATCTGGTTCAGCGGTCGACATCGGCGACTGGAACGTCTCCTTCAGCAACGTCGTTCCTGACAGTACTGACACGATCCTCGCCGAAAACGAGTTCAACGAGCCCCCAGATGACGGGCACCAATTCTTCATGTTTCAGGTCGACGCCATCTATGAAGGATCTGACTCCGGGTTCGCCTGGGACGACATTGAACTCGGAATATACTTCAACAACACCCTGTACACGGATGAGTGCGGGGTCATTCCCAATGATCTCTTCGAAACTCCCGAGGTGTATGAAGGCGGGACGGCATCTGGGAACGCCTGCGTCGAGGTGCCAAGCGACGGAGTCGATGCGGCAGTAATATCCGTCGAAGACTACTGGGAGACCAGCGCGAGGTACTTCGTTGAACCCGACTAGCCCAGATGCGCACTTCTAGCCGTTCACTCAGTCCACGACCGCCTCAGTCGGCAAGGGCTTCCTCCGCATGGACCAAGTCGACCCTCGATCAACTCCCCTGCTGGCTCCACGCGACCCTCAGCGCAGTCGTCACCATGGGGGTTTTCCGACTAAAGGGAGATACATGAAAAGACCCTGTCATCAGGGCCTTTCCTCTGTGCACGAGGGGGGACTCGAACCCCCACGCCCTAGGGCACAGGAACCTAAATCCTGCGCGTCTGCCAGTTCCGCCACTCGTGCGAGAGCGCCATTGAGCAGCAACCAGTGTGTCATACTCGTGTGCGTTCCCGTACGCTGGTGGAGATGACTCGACCCGACAAGCGCGCCGCCGATGAGCTGCGCCCCGTGAAGTTCACCCGCTCCTGGACCGACCACCCCGAGGGCAGCGTCCTCGTCGAGTTCGGCCGCACCCGCGTGCTCTGCACCGCCTCGGTCAACCCCGGAGTCCCGCGCTGGCGGCGCGGCACCGGCGAAGGCTGGGTCACCGCCGAGTACGCGATGCTCCCCCGCTCGACCCACTCCCGGTCCGACCGCGAATCCATCCGCGGCAAGATCGGCGGACGCACCCACGAGATCTCTCGCCTCATCGGCCGCTCCCTGCGTGCCTGCGTGGACTTCAAGGCGCTCGGCGAGAACACGATCACGCTCGACTGCGATGTCCTCCAGGCCGACGGCGGCACCCGTACCGCCGCGATCACCGGTGCGTACGTCGCCCTGCACGACGCCGTCGACTGGCTGCGCGACAAGAAGCTGGCCCGCAAGCCGGAGAAGGTCCTCACCACCTCCGTCGCCGCGATCAGCGTCGGCATCGTGAACGGCCAGCCGGTCCTGGACCTCCCCTATGAGGAGGACGTGGCCGCCGCGGTCGACATGAACGTCGTCTGCACCGGCGAGGGCGACTTCGTGGAAATCCAGGGCACCGGCGAGGAAGCGGTCTACAACCGCGCCGAGCTCGACGCCCTCCTCGACCTCGCCGTCAAGGGCTGCAAGGAACTCGCCGGGCTCCAGGCCCGCACCCTGCTCGAATAGCCGGAGGCCGGGAAGCGCACATGAAGATCCTGCTGGCCACCCGCAATGCGGGCAAGATCGACGAACTGCGGCAGATCCTCGCCGAGGCCGCGCCGGGCGTCGAACTCGTCGGGCTCGACGCCGTCGATGAGTTTCCGGAGACCCCCGAGACGGAACTGACCTTCGCGGGCAATGCCCTGTTGAAGGCCCGCGACGGGGTCCGCCATTCGGGGTTGGCGACCATTGCCGACGACTCCGGTCTCGCCGTCGACGCGCTGAACGGCATGCCCGGGGTGCTCTCGGCCCGCTGGGCCGGCTCCAAGAAGGATGACGCGGCCAATAACGCCCTGCTGCTCGACCAGCTCAGCGATCTGGCCGACGAGCGGCGCGGCGCCAAGTTCGTGTGCGCCGCCGCCATCGTGTGGCCCGACGGCCGCGAACTGGTCGTCCACGGCGAGATGCCCGGCCGCATCGGCCGCGAGGAGCGCGGCGAGAACGGCTTCGGCTACGACCCGCTGTTCCTCCCCGAGGGTCGCGACGTCACCAGCGCCGAACTGACCGCGCAGGAGAAGAACGCGATCTCCCACCGCGGGAAGGCATTCAGGGAGCTTGCGACCCGAATCTGAGGCGCAGCAGGGAGCTGGCGACCCGAATCTGACGTACGACCGGGGCTCGCGGCCGACCTCGACGGTCGGCCGTGAGTCCAGGTTCATCTCCTCCCAGCCAGCTCCGCACCCGACTTCCGCCATGCCCTGACAAGCCCCTTTAGCTGTGTTTCGATGACCGGTGGGCACGAATTGCGAGGGGGAGTGCAACATGATCGCTGTAACCGGGGCGACGGGCAATATGGGCCGTCTCGTCATCGAACACCTGCTGGAACGAGGGGTCCCAGCCGAGCAGATCAGCGCGCTGGTCAGGGATCCGAACCAGGCACACGATCTCGCCGACCGCGGCATCGACGTCCGCCACGCCGACTACGCCCAGCCCAATACGCTTCAGCCCGCGCTGCGCGACGTCGAGAAGCTGCTGCTCATCTCGGGCTCGGAGGTCGGCCGGCGCCTGCCCCAGCACCGCAATGTCATTGACGCCGCCAAGTACGCCGACGTCGGGCTGCTGGTCTACACCAGCATCCTGCACGCGGACACCTCGATGATGGCTTCGGCCGAGGAGCACATCGCAACCGAGCGGTACATCGTAGAATCGGGCCTTCCGCACCTCATCATGCGCAACGGCTGGTATATGGAGAACTACACCGGGAACCTGAACCAGGTGGTGGAGTCCGGCACGATCTACGGCGCCGCGGGCAAGGGGCGGGTCGCGGCGGCGGCGCGCAATGACTACGCCGAGGCGGCGGCGGTGCTGCTGACCGAGGACCACGGCGTGGACAAGGTCTTCGAGTTGTGCGGGGACGAGCCGTTCACCTACGACGAGTTGGCGGCCCAGATCGGTAAGGTCGCCGGGACCGACGTGGTCTACCAGAACATGGACCCCGACGCTTACTCCGAAGCCCTGACGCAGGCGGGCCTGCCGTTGCCGATGGCGGCGATGCTCACCGACGTGGACGAGGGCATCGCGCGCGGCGACCTCGACTCGAACGCGACGGACCTGGTCGATCTGCTGCACCGGCCGACGATGTCGCTGCACGACCTGATCCGAGGCGCGCTGGCCTAGGCGGCCGCCGTGAGGGCCGGAGGTTAAGCGGCGGCGCGATCGCGGAGGATTTCCAGGGCCTTGTCGGCGTGGGCGTTCATCTTGACCTCGCTCTTCACCGCGCCGATGACCTTGCGGTCGGTGTCGATCACGAAGGTCTTGCGCTTGGTCTGGAGCACGCTGATCTTGCGCTTCACGTCGAAGGCCGCCGAGACCTCGCCGTCCGGATCGGACAGCAGGGGGTACCCGAGCGAGTGCTTCGCGGCGAACTCCGCCTGGCGCTCGACCTCATCGTGCGAGATCCCGACCGGCGTCGCGCCCAGGGCGGCGAACTCGGCCGCCACGTCGCGGAAGTGGCAGGCCTCCACGGTGCACCCGGCCGACATGGCCAGGGGATAGAAGAACAGCACCACCGGTCCCGATTCGAGCAGACCGGTGAGGCTGCGCCGCTCGCCGGTCTCGTCGGCGAGGGTGAAGTCCGGGGCGATGTCTCCGATGTCCATGGATCCCAGTCTATCCACGCCGCCCTCGACCGGCTCGTCCGCGAACGAGGCCGCCGCAGCCCACCGGCCCGGTCGCCGAAGCGACGCTCCGAGCCCGCGTTCCCCGCAACGGAAGGGTCACCAGAGCCGCCCAGCCCCCTTGCGGTGCTGGAAGGACCCCCATTGCGCGAATCACCATATATAGATACACTCAAATATCATAATCACGGTGGCACTGCCCGGCACTGCCGCTGACCCTCACCTCATCCGTCCATAAGAACGTGCTGACTCTCGGGAGTCAGGTTGGGAGCGCTCCATGTACTACAGAGGAGTACCTCGATGTCCACCACCGCAGTCTTGGGGCTGCAGAGCAGACGCCGCCGCCTCGCCGCCGTAATGGCGCTAGTCCTCGCGGTCGTAGCGGCCCTGGGGATCTCGACGCTGTTCACGCAGTCGAAGTCGGAGGCGCACGGCGCGACGGTCTTCCCCGGTTCCCGCCAATACTTCTGCTACTTCGACGCCCTTACGCAGAACGGCTCACTCGACCCGTACAACGAGGCCTGCCAGGCCGCCTTCGACGAGGTCGGAGCGACCCCGTTCTACAACTGGTTCGGCAACCTCGACTCCAACGGCGCGGGCCAGACCGTCGGGTACATCCCCGACGGGCGCCTGTGCGACGGCGGAGGCAACGGCCCGTATGACTTCGAGCCGTTCAACGACCCGGGCGCCTGGCCGCGCACCCACGTGACAGCCGGTGCCACCGTCGAATGGCGCTACAACAACTGGGCGCACCACCCCGGCAAGTTCGACCTGTACATCACCAAGGAGGGATGGAACCCGGACGAGCCGATCGGCTGGGACGACCTGGAACTGTTCGAGACCATCCAGGACCCGCCCCAGACCGGCGGATCGGGCAACGAGGCGAACTACTACTACGCCGACCTGACCCTGCCCGAGCGCGACGGTTACCACATCGTCTACACGCACTGGGTCCGCTCGGACTCGAACGAGAACTTCTACGCCTGCTCCGACGTGGAGTTCGACGGCGGCAACGGCGAGATCACCGGCATCAACCCGGACGCCGAGCTGCCGGGCAACGACGGCGGCGTGACCTCGCCGACCGACGAGCCGACCGATCCCTCCACCGACCCGACCGATGACCCGACTGACGACCCGACCGACATGCCGACGGAGGACCCCGACGCCTCCTGCGACGTCGAAGCGAACCTGTACCCCTATTCGGGCGGTGCGTCGGTCAATATGACGGTCACCAACACCGGGACGAAGCAGTTGAGCGACTGGATGATCCACTGGCTGTGGGAGCCCGGCTCCAACATAGAGATCAGGGATTACTGGAACGCCGAGATCAGCTCCATGGGCGATATGGAGATGGCCTCGCCGGTCAGCTGGAACCGAAGCGTGCCAACGAATGGCACGGCCTCATTCGGCTTCAACGTGACCGGGGACCTGTCGCAGATGCCGGCCCTGGAGTGCATCCCGACCTGATCGGGCAACTGAAAAATCGTCACTTCCGCTCCTCCCCCCGCGGGCCCGCTGCGATACTTGTCGCAGCAGGTCTTGCTGGGGGGAGGAGCCATGTCAGCAGCAGCCACAGCGTCCGCCAAACAAGCGGCCCGGGCCGAGGCGATGACGGCATCCACACGGTCCGGTGTCGTCGTCCGCAACTACATCTCTGATCAAGTCGACGCCCTCAATGAGGCGATCGCGGCCACCCAGCGCTACGCACCCGGCTCGGCCGGATCGGTGCGCGCGTCCATCCACCGCATCCGCACCGCGATCCGCGGCTACCGGCACCTGTTCACCGAGGTCCCCTACGGCGGCGAGCAGCTCGACCAGCTGCTCGCGGCGCTCAAGCACACCGAGGACCTGGAATCGCTCCGAGTCCACTTCGCCGACCGGTTCGACCAGCTCGACCTGACCGTCGCCGAGTATCCGAGGTGGTACGACGCGCTGGAGAAGGAGATGCGCGCCTCCTACCGGGAGATCGAGCGGACCAGCACCCAGGCCTGGGTGGCGGCGCTGATGGGGCAGGTGCGGATCTTCGCCGAGCACGCCCATTTCAGCCGGGACGGCGACAAGCCGGCGTCCTCGCTCATGGGAGTGCTCTCGCAGGCGAAGACGCATCTGCTGGACACCTACGCGAAGCTCAGCCACGCCACGGACCTGGTCGCCGCGCGCGACGAGGCCAGGCAGGCGGCGCGGGACACGCACTACCTCGCCGAGGCCGCATATGCAGCGCTGGGGAAACCGGCCGAGGACGTCATCATTCCGGTATCCAATCTGGAGCATCTGCTGGCCCAGTACCGGCAGGCGGTCATCGCCCGCAACTGGCTGCTGCGCCTGCCCGGAGCCGACCGGGCGGACCGGACCACGGCGGCGCTGGCGGACCTGGAGCGGGAGCACCTGCGGCAGTTGGGCGAGGAGATCGACCAGGTCACGTCGGGAATGATCGACCTCTGGCGCTAGATGTATTGCCCTGTGAGGTTGTGGGCCCGGATGTCGGTGGCGCTCGAAGAGCGGGCGCCGAAATGAGTGGGCGCTGGATTAGTAGGCGCCGAATCGTGCGGCCGCTGGACTCGAGGTTGCCGAATTGAGCGGGCGCTGGACAAGTGACCGCTGGATTGCGGGCACGCCGAAGGGGGTGTTCCAAGGGGGCCCCTAGGCGAAAGTTTACTTCGGGGGTAGGACAATTCCCGGGCACGCGACCGGGCTCCGGCGCGCCCCCGGGACTTTGTTCGCTAACCGCGAAGGACTCCCGCGAGGTTGTCCAAGCCGATCGGGCCGAGGTTGAGGGCCCGGGTGTGCCAGGCCTTCAGGTCGAAGTCGGCGCCGGCGGCGGCCTTGGCCTCGTCGCGGGCCGCGATCCAAGCCCGTTCGCCGAGCTTGTAGCAGATCGCCTGTCCCGGCCAGCCCGCGTAGCGGACGATCTCCGGGTGCGCCCGGTGGGAGGCGATGCGTCCGCGCTGGGTCAGGACCTCAAGCGCCACATCGAAGTTCCACTTCTCGCCGTGGCGCTTCGCCTCGGCCGGCGGCAGCGGCAGGTCCAGGTGCCAGCCGATGTCGATGACCACGCGCGCCGCGCGCAGCGCCGAGCCCTTGAGCATCCCCAGCCGCGTCGCCGGGTCCGAATGCCAGCCGAGCTCGTCGGCGAGCCGCTCGGCGTACAGCGCCCAGCCCTCGGCGTGGCCCGAGATCGACCCGGCCGACTTCGCGAAACGCGAGAGGCCGTCCCCGACGATCTTCGTCTGCCCGATCTGGAGGTGGTGGCCGGGCACGCCCTCGTGGAACACGGTGGTCAGCTCGCCCCACACGGCGAACTTCTCGCGCGCCGCGACGGGCCACCAGGTGCGGCCCGGACGGGACAGGTCCTCGCTCGGGCCGGAGTAGTAGGCCGAGCCGGCCGAGGAGCCGTGGACGAGCTCGACGTCGAGGTTCATCAGCCTCGGATCGATGTCGAAGTGGACGCCGTTGAGGGCCTCCAACGCACCGTGGTGCTTCTCGCTGAGCCAGTCGAGGTAGGCCTCGTGGTCGGTGAGCAGATCCGTGGAGTCGAGGTGCGCGATGACCTCGTCGAGCGTCGCACCGGGCACGATCTTGGCGGCCTCCGCGGACATCTCGTCCTCGAGGCGGTGCAGCTCCTCCCAGCCCCACTCGTAGGCGTCGCGCGCGTCCAGCGTCGCGCCGAGCGTATTGCGGGCCGCCAGCAGGTAGCGCTCCTCGCCGACACCGTCACGGGCGACGGCATGCGGCGCGTACTGGGTCTCGAGATATTCGGCGACCCAGATGAACGCGGCGTAGGCGGCATCGGCCGCGGCGGCCAGGTCGCCGGCCTGCGAGCCGGAACCGTAGGCCTTGACGTGCTTGTCGAACACGCGAGACTCGGCATTGCGCCGCGCCTGCCGGGCGCCCTCGACGACCTGCCGGATGGCGACGGTCTCACCGGCGGCGATCCCGGCGTTCATGGTCTGACGCCAGGTCGCCAGCATCTCGGGGATGGCCCGGATACGCGAGATCGTGGTGCGCCACTGGCCCTCATTGCCGCGCGGCGCCAAGTCGACATAGGAGCACAGGCTCTGGATGAGCCCGTACGGGACGCGCAGCGCCCGGCGCCACTCCCCCGCGTCGAAGAGCGCGGCCTCGGACTCCAGGCGCTCGGCCATGTGGAGCCTGGCCAGGTCATCTGCCGCGCCGGTCGACTCGAGGGAGCCCAGGCGGGCGAGGGTGTCTCGGCCCAGCTTGGCGCGCTCGCCGGTCGCGTCCGGTCCGAGATCTGAGGCGACGCCGAAGTCGCCCTTGATGCCGGCCATCCCGGCGTACATGGGGTGCAGCCGTGCGAACAAGGTGACGTACTCGTCTGCCAGTGCGAAGATCGGTGAGCTCATGCGCCGTAGCTTACCGCGCGGCTAGTCAGCCACTGTTACCTGACTGTTGCGCGCGGTCGCGCGTGGAGACGGCGATGGCGCCGACGAGCGCGGCGAGCAGCAGCAGCGACAGCACCTCGAAGGGCAGCACCCATTCGGAGAAGATCGCCTCTCCCATGGCGGCCGCGTCGCCGTTCTCCCGCCCGACAAGACTCACCCTCGTCCACCCGAACGCGCCGGTCAGCACCGCCGCGAGGCCGAGTCCGACGCCTGAGGCGATGAGGATGCCCGGGAGTTGGCGACGGTCGAGTTCATCGGAGGCCTCGGTGGGGGCGCGGGTGAGCATGGTGGCGAACAGCAGCAGCACCACGATCGCGCCGACGTAGACGAGCACCAGCACCCACGCCAGGAATTCGGCGGTGAGGACCAGCGCGACCCCGGCGATCCCGGCGAAGGACACGGCGAGCCACAGTCCGGCCCGGACGATCCGCCGGGTGGTGACCACACCGATTCCGGCCCCGAGCGCGAGCAGCCCGAAGGCTGCGGCCAGGACGTCGGTGAGGCTCATGCGTCGTCGCCGGTCTCGGGCAGGGTCGCGGCCGGGACGCCTTCCATCCACTCCCCCAGGTGTTCCTTGCCGTGGAGGAGGTCGCGGATGTCGCCCTCGGCGTAGTCGAAGTCGGGGGCCCAGAACAGCGCGTCGAACGGGCAGACGTCGACGCAGATGCCGCAGTACATGCACAGAGAGAAGTCGATGTCGAACCGGTCGAGCACATTGACCTGGCGGGGCCGGGCGGCGCCCTCGACCTCGACGGTCTCCTTGTGCGAGTCGATGTAGATGCACCAGTCGGGGCATTCGCGTGCGCAGAGCATGCAGGAGGTGCAATTCGTCTCCAGCAGGGCGATCACGCCCCGGGTGCGCTCAGGCAGTTCGGGTTCGGATTCGGGGTACTGGCTGGTGACCGCCCGGCGCGTGGCGGTGCGCGCGGTCGCGGCGAGACCGCTGAGGAGTCCGCTTCCGGGAACCTTCATGTCCTCATCGTCGCAGATCACATCGATGTTCTCCACCCGCCGAGCCCGTTGAAATTTTCTCGATTTGCGGTGCGGGGCCGAGAGCGGCCATTACGGTGATCGGCAGGAGGCGCCCGGTCGAATAATCGGCCGAGCGCCGAGAGCGACCGGGTCCGACCGGGGAGGAAGCCCATGTTCAAGGCCGTCAAGCAATTCGCCGTCGCCCTGACGCTCGGCGCGGGGCTGGTGCTCGCGTCCGCGCAGCCGGCGGGCGCCGCAGTCACGGTGACGATGACGCCGTCCACGGCGACCAGCGGCAGTACCGTCACGGTGCTCGCGGCGAGCTGTTCGCAGTCCGCGACGGCGATCGTGCAGAACACCGGCACCAACGTGAGCATGCAGACGAACAACAGCCAGGCGCAGGGCACCTTCGTGGTCCCGGCGGACTGGAAGGTCGGCACGTACACGGTCGCGGTGAAGTGCGGCGACCAGACCGCGAACGCGACCTTGACGGTGACCGACGGGTCGGGTGCCCAGACCGGCTCGGGCTCGATGGCCTCCACTGGTCCTTCTAAGGGCGTGGCTTCGGCGATCGCGATGACCGGTGCGGCCGTGGTGGCCGTGGCGGTGATCGGGCTGTGGCTCCTCAAACGGCGCGGCAAGGTCTCCGCCTAGCCGATGACCGACGATCAGACCGTGCACCGGCCGGAGCCAGCGCTCCGGCCGGTGCTCACGCTGTTCCTGTCACTGCTGCTGGCCGGGGGTCTGGGGCTGATGATCGGCGGGGTGGTGCCGGTGCCGTCGTTCCGGCTGCCGTCGTGGCCGGAGCATCATTGGGGCGATGACTCGTTCGTCGGGTTCGACCCCACCGGTGGGGAGTGGCTGGACCGCTCGGTGCCGACGCGGGTCGACGTGGACGCGGTCGACATCCACGCGCCGCTGACGGACCTGGGAATGGGGTACAAGGGACGATTCGAGGTGCCGCCGCTGTCGCAGCCGCACCTTGCCGGCTGGTATGAGGGCGCGGCCAGCCCGGGTGAGTTCGGGCCGACGGTCCTGTTCGGGCACGTGGACTCGGACTGGTCGGGCCCGGCGGTGTTCTTCCCGCTTCGGGACCTGGAGAAGGGCGACGAGATCGAGGCGGCCCGTGAGGACGGGATCGTGGTGACCTACGAGGTGACCGGCAGCGAGTCATATCCGAAGGACAAGCTGCCCTACGAGGAGATCTTCGGGATCGAGCGCAAGCCCGGGCTGCGGTTGATCACCTGTGGCGGCCGTTTCGACCGGAAGATCGGTGACTACACCGAGAACCTGGTCGTCTTCGCGACTTACACGGGGCACCGCGGCGCCACTGCGGAGGACGAGGACCGTCCCCTCCACGGCCGGAAGCATTTCCTAAGGAACTGAAGCACGGTCGAAGGAACTGAAGTACAGCCGAAGGGACTGAAGTACAGCCGAAGGGACTGAGGCACGGTCGAAGGAACTGAAGCACTTCCGAAGTTGCTGAGAAACGGCCGGAGTGGCTGAAGCACAACCGAGGGAACGAGACCACGGCCGCCGCGATCAAGCCCTTGTGTCATAGGCAGTGGTTAGGTTGTCGGGCATGACACTGCAAATCGCGAACGTCACCGTCAACACCACGCGCCCCCGCGAGCTCGCCGAATGGTGGGCGGCCGCTCTCGGCGGCGAGATCACCGCCGACTACGGCGAATACATCATGGTCGGCTGCAAGGAGCTGACTGGCATCTCCTTTCAATACGTCGAGGACACCACCCCCGGCCGTCTCCATATCGACCTGGCCGCCTCCGATGCCGGAGCCGAGACCGCCCGCTTGATCGAAGCCGGGGCCACCAGAGTCGCCGACCACGAAATCCCCGGGGTCGACTTCACGTGGACGGTCTTGACGGACCCGGACGGCAATGAGTTCTGTGTTTCCCAAGGCCACTGACCGACGATGCCAGGAGTTATCCACAGGCCCCCAAGCGGTCCGCATCCGCTGACCAATTGGCCGCTGAGCTGCGTTTGCTCTGACCCATCCACAGGTTATCCACAGGCGGCAAAATAGTTTTGGTGGGTCCTTGGTGCGCATGATGTGATTGTGTTTTTGAAGTAGTGGCACCAATTCCGGCTAGTCGAGTTGGTGTCGGCCAGTGCAGGATCGGCGGTAAGAACATTGGGTTATCCCGGGAGCCGCCCCCGAAGATCGCACGCGGAGGCCTCCGCGTGCGGCTCCTGCACCGGCAACTCGCGAGGAAAATCGCGGGCGCACCGGCAACCAGCCGGTGCGCCCGCCCTACAACTCCACAGTGTTCACGGCCCCAACCGACGCGCGGGCGAGTCGCATCCGGCGACTCGTCCGCGCCATACCAGCGAGTGGACCGCATCCGGCGGCCCGCTCACGACAGGGCCAGTGCATGGACCGGGAAGAAGAACCGCCAGCGGGCCGAGGATGAGCTGCGGGCCCTCCTGGAGCTATGTGGCACCAGTAGAACCGCGGACGCGGGGCCGAAGGTCTTGACCCCGTGACGGCCCCGCGTCCGCGGTGGTCAGGCCCGTGCTGCTTTGGTGAGGACGCCCTCGAAGGCGGCCCTGGTTTCGTCGAAGACCTCTTGGCCCGGGCGGGCCCAGAGAGCGTCGTTGAAGAGTTCGACCTCGATCTTGCCGGTGAAGCCGGTGGCGTCGACCGCGTCCAGGTAGCGGCGCATGTCGATGCATCCGTCGCCGAGTTGGCCGCGGCCGGTGAGGACGCCCGCTGGGAGGGGGGTGATCCAGTCGGCGAGTTGGAAGGACGCGATGCGGCCCTCGGCGCCGGCTCGGGTGATGCCGTTCCAGACCTCGGGGTCCCACCAGAGGTGGTAGGTGTCGATCACGACGCCGACCGCTTCGGGGGCGAAGGGGGCGGCCAGGTCGAGGGCTTCGGCGAGGGTGGTCACCACGCAGCGGTCCGAGGCGAACATCGGGTGGAGGGGCTCGATCGCGAGGGTCACGCCTTGTTCGATCGCGTAGGGGGCCAGGAGGCTCAGTGCCTCCTTGACGCCTTCGCGGGCGCTGTCGATCGTGCCGGCCTCGGGGATCGGCCCCGAGACCAGGACGAGGGTCGGTGCGCCCAGGGCGGCCGTTTCATCGATCGCCCGCTTATTGTCCTCGATCGCCTCGGGGGTCGGGTCGGTGAAGAATCCGGCCCTGCACAGGCTGGTGACCGGTACTCCGGCATCTTGTAGGTATTCGGCGGTGGAGGCTAGGCCCTGTTCTGCGACTGGTTCGCGCCACAGGCCGATCGCCGAGCCGGTGCGTGCGCACGCGTCGATGGCTTCTCGCTGGTCCCAGAACTTCGCCGTGGCGTGGTTGAAGGAGAAACGCTCGAGGATGTCGGTCATCGCTTCCCCCTCGGGCTCTGGCCCGCGACCTTGAGGAGGGCGTTGAAGCGGTCCTCGGCGAGGTTCGGGTCGGCGAAGAGGCCGACCTCCAACGCGAGGTCGTAGATCTGTCCGAAGTGCTCGATGGAGCGGGCGGATTCGAGGCCGCCGACCATCTTGAAGTGGTCCTGGTGGCCGCCGAGCCAGGCCAGGAACACCACTCCGGTCTTGTAGTTGAAGGTGGGGACCTCGAAGACCTTGCGGGCCAGGGGGACCGTCGGGTCCAGGATCGCGCGGAACCCTTCGACATCGTTCTCGTCCAGGCGCTTGGCCGCCTTGGCCGCCAGGGGGGCCAGGGGGTCGAAGATGCCGAGCAGCGCGTCCGAGTGGCCTTGGTCGTCGCCGGCGATGAGCTCGGGGTAGTTGAAGTCGTCGCCGGTGTAGCAGCGGACGCCCTCGGGGAGCCTGCGGCGCAGCGCGATCTCGGCGTCGGCGTCGAGCAGGCTCATCTTGATGCCGTCGATCTTGGCGGCGTTCTCGGTGATGATGTCCACGAAGACGTCGGCGGCCTCTTCGAGGTCGCTGGAGCCCCAGTAGCCCTCCAGGGCCGGGTCGAACATCGGGCCGAGCCAGTGCATGATCGCCTTGCCGCTGACCTCGCCGAGCAGTTCGGCGTACAGCTCCCGGTAGTCGTCCGGTCCCTTGGCGCTCGCCGCCATCGCCCTGGAACACATCAGGATCGTGCCCGCCCCGGCGTCTTCGACGACCGAAAGCTGGTCGAGGTACGTCGACCTGATCTCATCCATTGTGGTCTGTGTGGCGCCCAGCTGATCGGTGCCCACCCCGCAGGCGAGCAGGTCACCCGCTCCGGCGGCCTCGGCCGAACGGCGAATGAGCTCCTTGGTGGCCGCCCAGTCCAGGCCCATGCCCCGCTGTGCGGTGTCCATCGCGTCGGCCACGCCCAGGCCCAGGTCCCACAGGTGGCGCCGGTAGGCGATGGTGGCATCCCAGTCCACAGTGGCAGGGCGTCCGGGGCCGTTGTCCGCCAGCGGGTCGGCGACGACGTGCGCCGCCGAGTAGATGACGCGGGAGTCGAACTGGCGGCTCACAGCTCCAGGTCCTCCATCTCGATGCGGCGTCCCTCGCGCGCCGAGCGGTAGCCGGCCTCGGCCAGCTGCACGCCGCGGGCGGCGGCCAGGAAGTCGTGGTGCCACGGCGCGTCGTCCACCACGTGGAGCAGGAATTCCTCCCACTGCAGCTTGAAACCATTGTCGAATTCGTCGTTGTCGGGCACCTGGTACCACTGCGACCGGAAGTCGATCGGCTGGTCGATGTCGGGGTTCCACACCGGCTTGGGGGTGTGGGCGCGGTGCTGGGCGCGGCACTTGCGAAGGCCCGCGATCGCGCTGCCCTCGGTGCCGTCCACATGGAACTCCACCAGTTCCTCGCGGTCGACGCGGGTGCACCAGGAGGAGTTCATCTGGACGACGGTGCCGTCGGCGAGCTCGAAGATCGCGTAGGCCGCATCGTCGGCGGTGGCCGCGTAGGGCTTCCCGGCCTCGTCGGTGCGCTCGGGCAGGTGCGTGGTCACGTGCGCCGTCACCGATTTGATCGGCGCGATCGTCCCTTCGAACAGGTAGGACCAGTGCGGGAACATGTCGAGCACCATCCCGCCGCCGTCCTCGGCGCGGTAGTTCCACGACGGACGCTGGCCGCCCTGCCAGTCGCCCTCGAAGACCCAGTAGCCGAACTCGCCGCGCACCGACAGGACCCGGCCGAAGAAGCCGGACTCGATGAGGCGCTTGAGCTTTCGCAGACCCGGCAGGTACAGCTTGTCGGCGACGGCGCCGTTCTTGACGCCGGCGTCGCGGGCGGCCCGCGCCAGGCCGAGCGCATCGTCCAGGTTGGTCGCGATGGGCTTCTCGGTGTAGACGTGCTTGCCGGCCTTGATCGCCGCGCCGACCGCGCTGAGGCGGTGCTGGGTGGTGAGCGCGTCGAAGTAGATGCTGATGGACTCGTCGGCCAGCGCCTCGTCGAGGTCGGTGGTGTAGCGGTCCAGGCCGTGGCGGGCGGCGATCTCGGCGAGCTTGTCGGCGTTGCGGCCGATCAGGGTGAGCTCGGGCCAGATGACCGATCCGTCCGCGCGCTCGACGCCGCCCTGCTCGCGGATGGCCAGCAGCGACCGCACCAGGTGCTGCCGGTAGCCCATGCGGCCGGTCACGCCGTTGAGGGCGATGCCGACGTTGATTCGTTCTGCCATAGGGGAATGCTCCAGTCAATAGCTAGCAAGGTGCGGTTCCGCAGGCGTTCGCCGAGCTCAGTGGCTCGACCGAGCTACAGGCAAACGCTTTCTTGAGGTTTCCTGAAGCATACAGCAAAACCGAGCCCGCAGGAAAGCGGTCTCTCGACAGAATTTCATGGAATGAGGGCGCGCTGGGAACACCCGAAAGAAAGGACCTATCCGCAGGACAGGCCCCTAGAAGCATCGCTCGCGACGGAGGCTAGAAGTATTCCTCTGCGGTGTCGTTGACCTCGCCGGCCGGCGCCCAGATCTGGTACACGCCGGTGTCGTAGGGTTCCAGGCCCAGACTCATCGCCACGTCGCTGCGGCCGCCCCGGTATTCCAGCCGCATCCAGTCCCCCGAGTCGCCGAGCACGAAGAACGGCTCGCCCCTCCAGGTGCAGACGGTGCGGACGTAGAAGAAGTCCTCGAGCTCGCCGATCGGCACCCCGCGCCGGAATCGTCCGTCGGCGACCTTGACGAAGCCGTCGCCGCCGGTCGGCGAGTACAGGCGCACGTGTGCGCCGTCGGGGCTGGAGTCGTATTCGGCGCCGTTCCAGCGCGCAATGTAGCCGTCCCGCATGGCTAGGCCCCCTTCCATTCACGGTCCCGGTGGTCCAAAACGGACGCCGCCCGGTCCTCCGGGGCGGGGCGCACCAGGTCGTAGTGCCCGCCCGCGTCGCCGCCGAAGGCCTCGCCGAGCGCGGAACCCTCGTAGCCTTCGTCGTAACCGGGGGCCGCCTCGCCCATCGGGCCCGCCGGCGGCGTCTCGGCCGAAGGTCCGGCCGGGAGCGCGGGAACGGAGGAGGCCTCGATCGCGCGCGGTCCGCCGCCGTCGGCGGGGGCCCATTCGCGGGTGTCGGCGTCGTAGACGGCGAGCTCGGTGACCTCGCCGCGCGAGTCGATCCGCAGGATCTGCGCGCCCTGCGGCAGTCGCACGGAGTCGACCTTGTGCTCGGGGATGCGGTCCTCGGGCGATTCGGACGGCGCGAAGCCGTCGCCGCGGAACGGCCCGGGCTCGACCACCCAGCCGCCGCGCGCCTCGGCACCGGCCGCGTCATTGCCGCCGACCGCCGCCGGGTACAGGTCGGTGCGGTAGCCGGTCCAGCGCAGCACGTGCACCGAATCGTCCGTGGGGCTGAATTCCTCGGAGGTGCGGATGAGGCCCAGCGCCAGGTACAGCTGCGCGGGGGTCCGCAGGTGGTCGACGGCCTCGGCGGGGTGGATGAAGCCGCCCACCCGGTCGTAGCCGCGCTCGAGGTAGAACGGCACCTGCTGGTGCGGGATCGTCTTCTGCCACAGGATGGGAGCGACCACCGATGCCGGGTCTGCGGCGCGGACCGCGGCCGCCTGGTGTCGTTCCATCTCCGTGGCGAACGCGAGCAGGTCCTGGGACTCGGCCCACTTCAGCAGCGGCTCGATCTCCGGCCCGGACATGTTCGCGCCGACCTCGGTGCCGGGGTTGACGTACAGCGCGTACTCGACGCCGGGCCAGTGCTGGATCAGCCAGCCGAACGGCACGGTCGTGTGCGGCGTGTCGGGGCCGACGCGGTCGGCCATGCGCTCGATGGTCGTGTACATCGTGATGCCGTGGATGCCGTCGACAATGTCGGAGGCCCACCGGAAGGCGGGATCGCCGACCCGGATGGCGATGGCGCCGGGGTCGGCCACCGGCAGGATCACGCTGGTGCACAACAGGGTCTGCAGGAACGTCGCCGTGTCGCCCGACGTGGCGGCCGCGGCGAGCGCGCGCTCGGCGTCCTCGCCGGTGAGCTCGACGACCTGCTGCGCGGCCCGCTGCGGTTCGGGCTCGGGAGCCTCGGCCGGGGCCGGTTCGGCGGGGCGGCGCCCGAAAGCGCTGGACATGGACGTGAAGGACTCGGCCGACGGGGCGCCCGTCGCAAGCCCCGGCTCGGCCGGTGCGCCGAAGGTGGAGCTCTGGTCGGGTTGGGGATCGGACGGAAGGTCCGTGGCGGCCGGAGCGCGCTGCGACAGTTCGCCCATGCCGTCGGGCTGCTGGTCGCGCAGCCAGTCGGGGGCGTCAGGCCACTGGGTCTGCTCGGCGGGCCACGCCGATTGCTGCTCGCCGTGGCCCGGCTCGGGCCGGCGGCCTTCCAGCGGCGGCGAGGCGAAGCTCTGGCCCGAGAAGCCCTGCTCGGGCGGACGGTTCTCGAGCGGCGGTGAGGCGAAGCGCTGGTCGCTGAAGCCATCGCTGGGCGGCGGCGAGGCGAAGCGCTGGTCACTGAAACCGTTGGCGGGCGGCGGCGAAGCGAAACGCTGGTCACCGGTCGGCGGCGAGGCGAAACGCTGGTCGGCGAAGCCGTCCTGCGGCGCGGACTGCGGGGCGAAGCCGTCGCCGTGCGGCGCGGCGGGCGGGGACACGGGCGGCGTCGCGAGGCCGTCGGCCTCGGCGGCCAGTTCGCTCTCGACCTGCGGCGGCTGGCGCAGCGGCAGTCCCGCCGAAGTCGTACCGGCGATGGTGGACTGCTGGCCGGTCGTGTTGTTCAAGTCCTTGGAGCGGCGCGGCGCGGGCGGGACCTCGGGGACCGGCGGGGCCGGGGGCATGAAGCTGCCCTCGCGGGCCGGAGCGGCGGGTGCCATCGGGTTCGCGAACGGGTCGGACTGGGCCAGCGTGGCGAAGGTCTGGTCGGTGCCGTAGTGGTCGGCCTCGGGTTCGGGCTCGGCCGGGACGGTCGTCATGCCTTGGGCGACTTGGGAGACGAACCAGGCGGGGAGGTAGCCCTCGATGGGGAGGCCGGGGTTGACCGCGAGCCACCACTCTTCGTCGGGCCAGGATTCGGCGAGGGTCGCGAAGCCGACGCGGCGGGAGGCGCCGGCGTTGTCGCGAAGGCACTGGCCGAGGGCGCTCTCGGAGGTGAAGGCGAGGATGTGCGTCCGGTCGTCGGTGGTCCAGGTGGCCCACGTGTCGGCGCCGCCCAGGCCCGCTGAATCCTCATAGGACAGTGGAAGCACGAGTTCGATCTGGGAGAGTATTCGGAAGTACCCGTCCTGGTCGTCGGCGCGCAGGGCCTCTCTCAGGCGGTGCTCGATCTCGTTACTCGGTTCCCACATCGATTCCATTCAGCCCTTCCCCCCTACCGGTCAGCGATGGGGCAGCGTCGAGTGAACGCGGCGTTCCCTCGCGATCGTCACCGTAACGCGAGGGCATTGTCAAGTTTCCGTCAGTAGGCTGAAAATAACGAATTCATAAAGACGAGCGCGTGTCATTCACCCGCCCGGGCGGCTGCGCTGTGTAACGATCCCGTTCTCATGAGGGACCGCTGCGCACGCTGGATCATCGCGTGGATTTGCTCGACACTGTTGGCGCTCTTGCTGAACGCGCCCGCGGCGCTGGCGGCTGCCCCGCCGGCGTGGCATTTGGCCGCGATCGGCGCGCAGGAGGCGTGGCGGACGTCGACCGGTTCGGGGGTGACGGTCGCTGTGATCGACTCCGGTGTGGACGCCGGTCACCCCGACTTGGACGGGGCGGTCCTGCCGGGCCGCAGCTACGTCGACACCGACGCCGGGGAGGAACCGCGCCTGCTGGCCCTGGGCTCGGATCCGAGTCCCGCCTATGAGCGGGCGTTCGCTCAGGCCGACCCGGTCGGCCACGGCACGGCGGTGGCCGGGCTCATCGCGGGGCGGGCGTCGTCGGGGCATCCGGGGGTCGCGCCGGGTGCGAAGATCCTGCCGGTGCGGGTGCTGGACGACGAGAACCGCTACCACGATTCAGCGATGGTCGGTCAAGCCGTGGAGTGGGCGGTGGACAACGGCGCCGACGTCATCAATCTGTCGTTGGGCGGCCATTACGACTCGCGGGCGTTCGCCGACGCGATCGACTATGCGGCCCGGCATGACGTGCTGGTGGTGGCGTGCACGGGCAATCAGCGCCGGGACGGGGCGGAGGAGCCGGTCTGGTTCCCCGCGCGCATCGACAATGTGCTGGCGGTGACTGGTTCGGACCGCACCGGTGAGCGCTGGCCGACGGCGGTGACGGGTTCGGAGACGGATCTGGCGGCGCCGGGCGCGGACCTGGCGGTTCCGGCGGCCGGGGGCGGGCACAAGCAGGTGACGGGAACGTCGTTCGCGTCGGCGATCGTGTCGGGGGCGGCGGCGCTGGTGCGGGCGGAGCATCCGAAGCTGAGCGCCGCACAGGTGCGGCTGCTGCTGACCGAGACCGCCCGCGGCGGCGACTCGGCCCTGGGTGCGGGCCTGGTTGACGCGGGCGCGGCGCTCGCGGCCGATATCGGGCAGTTGCCCGAACCGCAGCAGGTCGCGGCAGGGTCGGAGCCGCCGTCGGTGGGCCTTTCGGCCGTGATGTCGACGGCGGGCGGGGCGCTGCTGGGCGCGGCGGCGCTGCTGCTGCGCGGCCGGAGGCGGCACCGTCCGGGCGCCGCTGCCTCGTCCGGTCCGCGGTGAGCCGCATCGCGTCGGCGTTTTCCGGAGGTCCGCGTAGGATTGCCGGGTGACCGCCGCCGACGCACGCAATGGAACCGAGAGCGAGCTGGCCAAGAAGCGCCGCGCCCGCGTCATCGACCGACTGCTGGCCGCAGCCCATCCGGATGCGAAGTGCGAGCTGGACTATGCGAATCCGCTCGAACTGGCGGTGGCGACGATCCTGTCGGCCCAGTGCACGGACGTGCGGGTCAACCTGACCACTCCGGCTCTGTTCGCGAAGTACCGCTCGGCGGAGGATTACGCGGAGGCGAACCCCGAGGACGTCGAGGCGATCATCCGCCCGACCGGTTTCTACCGCAATAAGGCCAAGTCCATCATCGGCTTGGGCAAGGCCCTGGCCGCCCACCACGGCGGAACGCTGCCGAAGTCGATGGAGGAGCTGGTGAAGCTTCCCGGGATCGGCCGCAAGACAGCGAACGTCATCCGCGGCAACGCGTTCGGCGTCCCCGGCATCACCGTCGACACCCACATGATCCGCCTGACGAACCGGCTCGGCCTGGTCTCCGGCAAGGACCCGGTGAAGCTGGAGTTCCAGCTCCAGAAGCTCATCGAGCATCGCGAGTGGACGATGTTCTCGCACCGGATCATCTTCCACGGCCGCCGGGTGTGCATCGCCCGCAAGCCCGCGTGCGGGGCGTGCACGCTCGCCGCCCAGTGCCCGTCGTTCGGCGAGGGCCCGACGGACCCGGCCGAGGCGGCCTCGCTGCTGCGCGGCGACAATATCGAGGAGCTCATAAAGCTGGCGGGAATAACTCCGACCGACGAATCGGCCGGCACGAGCCCTAAATCCGGGGCGGCCCTATGATGCGCGGCAGCACTGCGATGCGCGGCGGCACGTTGAGTCGCGCACTGGCCTGCGCCGCGGCCGGCCTCCTCTTCTTGTCCGCTTGCAGCGGTGAGGAACCCGACGGCGAGGCCGCCTCTCCTGACGACGGCGCCGGCGAGGCCGACTGGGCGGTGGCCTGCACCGCCGGCGCGGTCCCGATCGAGGGCATCGGCTCGCTCGAACTGCCCTGCCTCGGCGACGATGTGGCCACGGCGGTCGGCACGGACGGCGCCCGTCCGATGATCGTGGTGCTGTGGGCCAGCTGGTGCCAGCCGTGCGCGGCCGAGGCGCCGGAGGTCGAGGCGTTCTTCTCCGAATACGGAGACCAGGTCGGTGTGCTCGGCGTCGACACCGCCGACACCGCCGAGGCGGGCCGCTGGTTCGCCTCCGAGTTCGCCATGACCTACCCGTCGGTGTTCGACGCCGACGAGACGATCCGGACCGGGCTCGGCGTGCCCGCGCTGCCCGGCGTCGCGTTCGTCGCCCCCGACGGGACGGTCGAGAAACTCATCACCGAACCGGGCATCACCGCCGACTCCCTCGCCGCCGACGCCGAGTCCGCCTTCGGCCTGGAGCTGACGTGACCTACCAAGCGACCGACGACCACCCGCGCTGGTGGGGTTCGCTCATGGACGCCGCCCAGCAGGCCGATCGCCCGCAGGTGCCGCGCGTCGCCTCGGACCGGCTGCGACTGCACTCCCCCGGCCGGGCGCGCACCGCCAGCGTCCTGGTGCTGCTCACCGACGCGGGCGACGACTCGGACACCAATGCCGGCGCTCCCGCCGGTTCGGGCGGACCGCGCGTGCTGCTCCAGCAGCGCGGCGCGACCCTGCGCCACCACCCCGGCGAGGTCGCCTTCCCCGGCGGCGCAGCCGATCCGGGCGACGCCGACGCCGCCGCCACGGCCCTGCGCGAGGCCGCCGAGGAGCTCGCCGTCGACCCCGCCAGCGTCGACATCGGCATCACCCTCCCGCCACTGTGGATTCCGGTTTCCGGTTTCGCGGTCACCCCGGTCCTGGCCTGGTGGCGCGAGCCGCACCCGGTCAGCCCAGCGCCCGGCGAAGAAGTCGCGGCCGCCCACCTGGTCGCCCTCACCGACCTGGCCGACCCGGCCAACCGGGGGTCGACGCTCTACCCCTCTGGTCGCACCGGCCCCGGCTTCTCCGTCCCCGGCGTCCCGCTCATCTGGGGCTTCACGGCGGGGATCCTGTCGTGGCTGCTGGAATTGGGCGGCTGGTCGCGGCCGTGGGACACTGGCCGAATGATGGAACTCGAAGGGCTCTGAGTCCCCGGCTCCGAAAACCCCGCTCTGCGAGGAGGAAAGACGATGGAACCGACGGACGCCGGCATCATGGTCGACGTCATCATCGTCGTGCTCGCCCTGCTGTTCGCCATTCACGGCTACCGGCAGGGCTTCCTCATCTCCGCCGCGACGTTCCTCGGCTTCCTCGGCGGCGCCCTCATCGGCGTCCAGCTCGCGCCGTTCGCGGCCGACTTCTACACCGACCCGCTCGCGAAACTCGTCGCCGCCCTCATCGTCGTCTTCGGACTCGCCCTCGGCGGGCAGGCCGCCATGACCGCGGTCGGATACAAGCTGCGCCGCAAGGTCAAACGCCGCGGGTCCCGCAAACTCGACCAGCTCGCCGGACCGGTCGTCTCGGTCGCCGCCGTCCTCCTCGTCACCTGGATGGCCGCTGCGCCGCTCGCCAGCTCGGCGATGCCGGCCGTCGCCGCCGCCGTGCGCAACTCCAGCCTCGTCGTCACCATCGACGAGAACATGCCCGAGGCCGTCCGCGGCGTCTACGACTCCATGCGCGACTCCCTCGCGACCTCCGAGATCCCCGACGTGTTCTCAGGTCTCGACCCGACCCAGGTCCGCGAGGTCGAACCGCCCGACGCCGAACTGGCCGCCTCCGCGGTCGTGACCGGCTCCGAGGCGTCGGTGCTCAAGGTGCACGGATGGGCCCCGCAGTGCGACCGCCAGATCGAGGGCTCCAGCTTCGTCTACGCGGACGACCTCGTCGCCACCAATGCCCACGTCGTCGCCGGCACCGAGGAGGTCGAGGTCGAATCCGACGGTCGCCTCCTCCCCGCCGAGGTCATCGTCTTCGAACCCGAAAAGGACCTGGCGATCCTTTCCGTGCCCGGCCTCGACGCCCCCACGATTTCGATCGCCGACGACGTGGCCGCCTCCGGCGACGACGCGATCGTCCTCGGCTACCCCGGCGGCGGCCCCTACACCCCGACCGCCGCCCGCGTCAGAGAAGCGCGTGTGGTCACCGGCCCCGACATCTACGAATCCGGCAATGTCACCCGCGAGGTCTACCAGCTCTATGCCCGCATCATCGGCGGCAACTCCGGCGGCCCGCTCCTCAACCCCGACGGCGAAGTCCTCGGCGTGATCTTCGCGGCCGCAGTGGACGATCCCGACACCGGATACGCATTGACGATGGCCGAAACCCAGCCCGTGCTCGACGAAGGCCTGACCGCCTCCGGAGCGGTCGACACCGGCTCCTGCACGTAACGGCGCGCACAGCCGCACGACCGAAGCACGCCTGCCAGCGCCCTCCTCCGCGTAACGACGCGCACAACCGACCGTCCGCAGCACGCCTGCCAGCGCCGTTGCCGCGTGCGGCCGTTGGGCGAGACGTCACATTAGCGGTAGGCTGTAGCGGGCACTGCCGACAGCGAGTGCAATTCCGGGTGAATCCCCTGCTCATCGCGTGAGTTCATGTTCACGCTGTGATACTCGGAGGCTTCGGGGATCGCGGCATTCGGATACGAATGCCGAATACGGCGTCGTCGGTGCGCATGCGGATTTACGGGGGTCTTGCTCCCGCTATGCGGACAACAGGCATAGACTCAGGACTTGCACTAGCGGTGCGTCGAAGAAAGGTGCGAACGGACATGGAAGATGTATTGGCCAGGGCCGCCCTGTTCAAGGGGGTGGACCCCGAAGCGGTCGAGTCACTCATCAAAGAGATGGAGTACATCGACGTCAACAAGGGCCAGACCGTCTTCACCGAGAACGAGCCGGGTGACAGTCTGTACATCGTCATGTCCGGGAAGGTGAAGCTCGGGCGCCGCAGTGCCGACGGTCGTCAGAACCTGATCGCGGTCATGGGCCCGTCCGACATGGTCGGTGAACTGGCGCTGTTCGACCCCGGTCCCCGCACCGCCACCGCCACCGCGCTGACCGACACCCGTCTGGCCCGGCTGTCCAAGACGGCGCTGCGTCCTTGGCTGGCGAACCGGCCCGAGATCGCCGAGCAGCTGCTGCGCGTGATCGCGCGTCGCCTGCGTCGCACCAACGACTCGATGGCCGACCTGATCTTCACGGACGTGCCCGGTCGCGTCGCGAAGGCCCTGCTGCACATGGCGAGCCGTTTCGGCACGCGTGACGGCGGCGTCCTGCGCGTGACGCACGACCTGACCCAGGAGGAGCTGGCGCAGCTCGTCGGCGCCTCCCGCGAGACGGTCAACAAGGCCCTGGCCGATTTCGCCGGGCGCGGTTGGCTGCGCCTGGACGGCAAGAGCGTCATCATCATGGACCCGGAGCGCCTGGCGCGCCGCGCCCGCGTGTAGCGCTATTCGGTTCGTCGTTCGGCCCCCGGTTTCGACCGGGGGCCGTTCGCTTTGGACCGGCAGTGATCTTGCCTGCGGCCGTGAGTGGCCGATTCGACGTTCGGGCCTCGGCCGTCTAGACTTCCCGTAACCATCCTCGGAGTTTGGTAAGGAGCGTTGTGGCCAAGCAACTGAACGTCGAAGTCGTCGCCGTCGAATCGAAGGTGTGGTCCGGTGACGCGTCCGCCGTCTACGCTCGGACCACCGAAGGCGAGCTGGGTGTCCTTGCCGGCCACCAGCCGATGCTGGGCGAGCTTCGCATCGACAGCCAGGTCCGGGTGCAGCCGATCGAAGGCCCGGAGCTCGCCTGGAACATCGAGGGCGGTTTCCTCTCGGTGACCCCCGATGGCGTCACCATCCTCGCTGAGACCGCCGAGGCGGTCGCGCCGACCGCGGCTTAAGCCATGGTCAAGGCACTGCTCGTCGCCGCCGCGCTGGTGGCGTCCGTCGCGGTGTTCCTCGTGCTGACCTACGTGCGCCGTTCCCTCTTGTCGCGAATGGGGACGGTGGCGATGGCCGCCAGGCTCTCCCGTCGCATGGAGGGCCGCGGCTGGGCCCCGGGTTTCGCGGTGTACCGGCAGGACACGCTCCGCTGGTACCGCATGTTCTCCCTCGCGTTGGGTCCGCGCTATACGCTCTCGCGCACCGATCTCCATGTCGCGGACAAGCGAGACCCGGCCGGTGCCGAGGCGCAGATCTTCCCGCCGGAGGTGGAGATCATCCGCTGTAAGCATTCCGGTGGTGAGGTGGAGTTGGCAATGACCAAGTCCGCCGCGAACGGTTTTCTCTCCTGGCTCGAAGCCGCTCCACCCGGGGCGGCTTTTTATCGCACCGGGTCCGAGTAGGTCCACTTAGCCGAGGCGCCCGCGCCCGGAGCATCCACGAATCCGCTCTAGTTCAGCGGTCGCTGGGAAGCAGACGGAACGCCCCTCCCTGAAGCGGCGTGATCGGCCGGAAATCACGTTCATCGCGAGTAAGCAGGTCGACGGTCCTATACCGGTAAGCCAGCACGACCACAGTCGCGTCGGTGAGGCCGAGATCCAACGCGGCATACTTGCCATCAAGCCTGAAGGCCGTGAGCAGGTCGGTGTGGTTCATGGCCGCCACTTCGATCATGCGGCCTTGCAGCAGGCGGGACAAGATGGCGCGAACCGCCTGCCCGCTAACGAGTTTGCGCACCAAGTAGTCGAACTCGGCGAGCACCAACGGACTCACGACCAACGGACGGGATTGCGCGGCCGCGATCTCGCGCACCGCCTCATGATGCGGATCCTGGTCGTTTACCAAGCTGATGAGGCAGTTCGTGTCGCAGATGATCACCGATCGAAGCCGTTCGAGCGAAGGAAGTCCTCTTCGTCATCGATCGCGGCGAGCTCAGGGCTGCTGATCACCGGAAGCTGGTCCCATTGCGGCGTGGCCGATGCCAGTCCGGCATCGATGAACTGGCGTATCAGCTCGGCCTCGGACACGCCTCGCTCCGCCGCGCCGCTGCGGATCCCTTCCTTCTCATCACCGGTCAAGTAGACCGTCGTTTTGAACATGTCACTATTATGCCATACGTATGGCATCGTGGCGTCGCAACGGACCTGGATGATCGAGGGCGGCCTTGTATCGCACCGGGCCCGAGTAGGTCCCCCTCGCGGAGGAGACGGCTCCTCCGTTGGGCGTATAGCGAATTTCGTTCTTTTAGCGGTAGTTGTCGATACCTTGCGCCCCTAGGCTTTCGGTATGCGCAAACACCTCCCGATAGCGGGTGCGCTGGCGTTCAGCCTCATCGCGCTGCCCGCCGCCGCCTCCGCACAGACCACGACAGACACCTCCGCCGAACCATTCGACCAGGCCCTGGTGCAGGAGAAGCTCGACGAGTTCCATGAGATCACCGGCTACTCGGTGCTCACCGAGGTCCGCTCCGAGGGCGAGGACTGGTCGGGCGCGCTCGGCCCCCGCTCGATCGAGGCTCCCGGCGCCTATGTCGAGACGGACGACCGGGTCCGGATCGCCAGTCTCACCAAGACGATGGTGTCCTCGGTGCTGCTCCAACTGCAGACCGAGGGCGAGGTCGATCTCGACCGGACCGTCTCCGACTACCTGCCCGGGCTGCTGCCCTACCAGGACGAGCCGTCGATCCGCCAGGTCATGAACCACACCGGCGGCCTGCACGACTACTTCACGTACCTGTACGCGTCGCTGCTCGAGGGCGACATGTCCGATGTGTACGACCACTACCAGGACTACTACGGCGCCGAGGAGCTGATCGAGCTCTCCACGGTCGACCCGCTGCTGTTCGAGCCGGGCACCGACTGGTCGTATTCGAACACCGGGTACATGGCCCTGGGCCTGCTGATCGAGGAGCTCACCGGGAACGGCCTCGCCGTCGAACTCGAGGACCGCGTCTTCGAACCGGCCGGCATGGACGACTCGTACTTCCCGAAGCCGCAGTCCTCGGGCATCCGGGGCCCGAACCCGGTGCCTTACGTGACGACCGGCGAGGCCGCCGATCCGCTGTTCGACACGACGAGGCTGTCGAACAGTCAGATGTGGGCCGCCGGCGGCGTCATCTCCACCATGGAGGACGTGAACGACTTCTACGGCGCCTACGTCGACGGCGAGATCCTGAACGAGGCGGAGTTCGCCGAGGCCACCGAGTTCTTCGAGACCGAGGCCGGTTTCGACTACGGGCTCGGCCTGCTGCAGATGGGCGGCTGCACCGCGGACGACCCGTGGATCGGGCACACGGGCGGCGGCCTCGGCCACCAGACCTACTCGCTCCACTCCGTCGACGGGCAGCATCAGATCACCGTCACCTGGAACGTCGACGACCAGCTCGGCCACGACGATCCCGCGGCGCTGGCCGACGCCCTCGAAGGCCTCCTCGCGGCGGCCCTGTGCGGCATCGACCTCGATGCGGCGCAGCCGGACTCGCGCACGTTCGACGCGCCGGCGACCGAGCTGCCGTTCCTGCCGTGACCACCTGAATGAACGAAGGGCGGGGCCGCTGGCCCCGCCCTTCGGCGTCTCAGGCGGCCGGTTCGATGGTCTGGGTGAAGAGGGTATTGCCGTCGAGGTCATTGAGGGAGACCTCGAAGGCCTCGGTTTCGGCGTCGATATTGACCTCGCCGTAGAACTGGTAGCCGCCGGCCGGGGACGTGTTGGCCGTCGGCGGGGCCTTGACGAAGACCGCTTCAGGGCCGAAGGTGCCGTCGAGTTTGTTGGGGCCGAAGCCGCCCGCGTTCAGCGGGCCGGAGACGAACTCCCAGAACGGGTCGAAGTCCCCGAAGGCCGCGCGGTCGGGGCTGTAGTGGTGGGCGGCGGTGTAGTGGACGTCGGCGGTCAGCCACACCATGTTCTTGACGCCCTTGCGCTTCGCGTAGGAGAGCAGGTCGGCGATCTCGGCTTCGCGGCCGAGCGGGGACCCGTCCTCGCCTTGGGCGATGCCTTCCTGGGCGGCGCTGCCGTCGGGGACGATGAGGCCGATCGGCAGGTCGGCGGCGATGACCTTCCAGGTCGCCTTCGACCGCCTCAGTTCCCGTTTGAGCCAGGACAGCTGGGTCTGGCCGAGGATCTGGCCGGTCGGCTCGCCGTTCGCGTCGTTGGCGTCCTTGAAGGTGCGCATGTCGAGCACGAACACGTCCAGCAGCGGCCCGTAGGCGATCCGGCGGTAGATCCTGCCCTCGCCGTCGCAGTCCAGAGAGGACGGGGTGTACTCCCCGAAGGCCTGGCGGGCGCGGGTGGCGAGGACGTCGACGTTCTTCTCGGTGTAGGCGGGCAGGTCCAGGATCTCGCCGGGGTACCAGTTGTTGACGACCTCGTGGTCGTCCCACTGGTTGATCATCGGCACGTTCGCGAGGTAGGCGCGGAGGTTGTCGTCGATGAGGTTGTACTTGTACTGGCCCCGGTACTCGTCCAAGGTCTCGGCGACCTTGCGCTTCTCCTCGGTGACGGTATTGCGCCACGTGGTCCCGTCGGGAAGCGTCACGGTGTCGGTGAGCGGTCCGTCGGCGTAGTTGAAGTCGCCCGAGCAGATGAAGAAGTCCGGCTGCGTCTCGGCCATCGTCTGGAAGATCCGGTAGCCGCCCTGGTCGGGGTTGATGCCCCAGCCCTGCCCGGCCAGGTCGCCCGACCATTGGAAGCGAATGTCCTGCGGCGCATCGGGAGCGGTGGTGAACGAACCGGTCAGGTCCTGCGAGGAACGCTCGCCCTCGGCGCGGACGCGGTAGTGCACGACGCTGCCCGGCTCCAGTCCCTTGACGCGGACCTTCCCGGTGAAGTCGTGCCGCTCGTTCAGGCGCGGGCCCCGGATCGTCCGGGCGCCATTGAAGTCGGGGCGGTCGGCGACCTCCACGATCATCTCGCCCGCCCGGTCGGCGCGCGTCCACACCACCGCCGAGTCGGCGGTGACGTCTCCGGCCTGAATGCCGTGGGTCAGCTGCGGCCGCGAGGAGGCGAACGAGATGCCCGGCACGGCCAGAGAGAGGGCGCCGCCGGCGCCTGCCGCGAGGAGTTTGCGTCGGTCGATGTTCACATCGGTCTCCAGTGGGGTGGGATCGGCGATACGCCCTTACGGTCGCAGGCGAGCCCGACACGGCGGTGACGATGAAGTGAACAAAAGCCCTACGGCCCGGCACGCGGCAGGTGGTGTTGTGGCCGCTTCAGTGCCGGGCCGCAGGGCCCGCCTTCCCGGAGAGTCAGACTCCGATGCGCGGGAAGGGCTTGGTGGAGAACACGACTTCGACGCTCACCTCGAAGTATTCGGCGATCTTGAGCGCCAGGTGGAGGCTCGGCGAGTATTCGCCCCGCTCCAGGTAGCCGACGGTCTGGTAGTGGACGCCGAGGGCGTCGGCCAGCTGCCGTCTCGAGATGCCGCGTTCGGCGCGCAGCATCGCGATCCGGTTATAGACGACGTCGTCGGCCATCGCGACCTACCCCCATTGCTGCTGCACCAGCTGCCGCCGCGCCGCGACGGCCGAGCCCGACTCGCGCCGCGACATCCGCCGCAGCAGCCTGGGCGCCAGAGCCATCGAGATCACGGCCCACAATGCGAGCACGGCGAACATCGTAAGGGTCCGCCACTCGCCGCCGATCTCCACCGCCGCCATCGAGTCCGGCAGCAGCGCCTGGCGCATCCCCAGGCCCATCCAGTACATCGGCAGCGCCTGCCCGATCCATTGCAGCCATTCGGGCAGCGCGGTGATCTTGTAGAAGATTCCCGAGACCGCCACGGACGCAATGACCGGGAATATCACCAGGCTCATGTTCTTCAAGTCGTTGATGAGGGAGCCGAGGACGGCGCCGAGCGGCAGGACCGCCACCAGGCCGATCGCCAGGACCGCCAGGAACAGCAGCCACCGGTCGGGGGTGGCGAACTCCAGCCCGTCGAACAGCGGCAGGCCGACGACCAGCAGGACGAGGGTGGTGAACGACAGGAACATCGCCGTCGACCCCAGATGTCCGATGAGGTAGCCGGTCATGCCGCCGGGCATCGATTTGGCGCGCAGGAGCGTCCCGCTGACGCGGTCCATCACCAGTGCGCTGACCATGGTGACGATCCCGCCGAAGACGATGTTCATGCCGATGAGGCTCGGCATGTTCATCGCCCCCAGCGATATCGGTGCGCCCTCGATGTCGACGCCGCGCAGGAAGTACAGCACGGCGACGCAGATGAGCATCGGCAGGAGCATGCCCATGAGGTCGCTCGGGGACGTCAGGGTGTTGCGGGTCTCGATCAGGGCCCGCTTCAGGCCGGTCCGGTAGGAGTGTGCGGTGGTGTTCACTTGGTCGCCTCCTTGAAGGTGTCCACGGCGGCCTCGGCCTGTCCGGTCTCGAACTGCTCCACCAGCGTCAGGTACGCCTCTTCGAGGCTGGCGCGATGGATCTCCAGGTCCGAGACAGCGCCGTCGTCGGTGGCGAGGAGCTTCCGGGCGAAGTCCGTGGCGTCCTCGGTGGAGTGGACCTGCCGCCGCCCGTCCTGGGTCCAGGAGACCTCGGCGACGGTGGCGGCCGCGCGGGCCAGCTGGTCGGGCGAGCCGTCGGCGATGATGCGGCCCCCGGCGAGGATGAGGATCCGCTCGGCCAGCTTCTCGGCCTCGTCGAGGTCGTGCGTGGTCAACAGGATCGTGGTCCCGTCGAGGTCGGTGAGCCGGTGGATGAGCTCGTGGAACTCGCGGCGGGCGTGCGGGTCGAAGCCGGTGGTCGGCTCGTCCAGGAACAGCAGTTCGGGTTTGCCGATGATGCCCAGGGCGACGTCGAGGCGGCGTCGCTGGCCGCCCGAGAGCGTCTGGACCCGCTGCCCGCCCTGTTCGGCGAGACCGACGAGGTCGAGCAGTTCATCAGCGCCCCAAGGCTCGGCGTACGGCCGGTAGTACTCGGCGAAGTGGCGCAGGAGGTCCCGCACCCGCCATTTGCCGTTGTCGCGCCATTCCTGGAGGACGACGCCGAGGCGCGCGCGCCAGTCCTCGCCGCCGTGGACGGGGTCGACGCCGAGTACCGAGACGTCGCCGCCCGAGCGGGCCCGGAAGCCTTCGAGGATCTCGATGGTGGTGGTCTTGCCGGCGCCGTTGGGGCCGAGCAGGGCGGTGACGCCGCCGGGCTCGATCTCGAGATCGAGCCCGGTGAGCACGTCCTTGTCGCCGTAGCGCATCCGCAGATCGGACACGGCAATGGCTGGCCCGTTGAACGGGGGGTGTCCCATCATGTCTCCGTGGTAGTCCTTCAATGATTTGTAGTAGAGATACTACATCTTGTCGCAAGGCTCTGCCAACCCCGTATACGACGAGGGCCGCCGACCGATAGGTCGACGGCCCTCGCCCGAGCCCGGGAGCAGGTCTGGAATCAGGTTTTGCGCTTCTCTCCCGAGCGGGCCAGGACCCGCTGGAGCAGGATGAACGCCAGCAGCAGGATGCCGACGATGATGCGGGCCCACCAGGAGGAGAACCGGCCGTCGAACGAGATGATCGTGGACAGCATGCCCATGACCATGACGCCGGCGACGGTCCCGAGGACGAAGCCGGCGCCGCCGGTGAGCAGGGCCCCGCCGACGACGACCGCGGCGATCGCGTCGAGTTCGAGCCCGAGCCCGCCGAGCGGGTCGGCGCTCTTGGTGGAGAACGCGGCCACGACCCCGCCCAGCGCGGCGCAGAAACCGCTGACGGCATAGACGCCGACCTTGGTGCGCGCCACCGGAAGCCCCATGAGCAGCGCGGACTGCTCGGAGCCGCCGACGGCGTAAACGCCGCGCCCGAACCGGGTGTAGTGCAGCACCACGAAGGCGATGAGCACGACGGCGCCGGCGATGAACACGATGTTCGGGAGGCTGAAGCCGCCGTCGCGCACGTTCCCGAATTCGGTCCGCTCCATGCCCCAGTCGAAGAACGCGTTGTCGCGAATGGCGACGTCCCGATCGGAGATCTGGAGCGTCAGGCCCCGGTAGAGGAACAGGCCGGCCAGCGTCGCGATGAACGGCTGCACGTTGAAGTAGTGGATGACCGCGCCGGTCGCCGCGCCCGAGACGGTCCCCAGGACCAGCACCATCGCCACGGCCGTCTCGGCCGGAATCCCGGCCTCGACGGTGAGCCAGGCGCAGGACATCGCCGAGAACGCCATGACCGAGCCGACGGACAGGTCGATGCCGCCCGACAGGATCACGAAGGTCATGCCGACGGCGATGATGAGCAGCGCGGCGTTGTTGACGAACAGGTTGGCGACCACCTGCGGCTCGCCGAAGTTGCGGTAGTTGCCGGTACCGACGAGGTACATGACGACCAGCAGCGCGACGGTCGCGCCGATGGGAATGTAACGGCTGAGGCCGTCGAAGAGGGTCGAGCGCGCGGGGCGCTCGGTCAGCGTGTCGGTGCTCATTTGACGAGGGCTTCCTCTCCGGTGGACTCGGCCTTCGCCGACGGGGCGCCGCCGGGGCGCTTGCCGCGCAACGGCTTGGCGACCCAGGCCCGGAATTCGGGGCTCTGGAGCAGCGCCACGACGAGGACCACGATGGCCTTGGCGGTGAACTGCCACTGGCTGGAGAGCCCGATGTTGATGATGGTGACTTCGAGGGTGCCGATGATGGCCACGCCGATGGTGGTGCCCAGCAGGAAGAACCGGCCGCCCAGGAGGGCGGTGCCGCCGATGACGACCGCGAGGATCGCGTCCAGTTCGATCCACAGGCCGCCGTTGTTGGCGTCGGCGCTGCCGAGGTTGGCCGCGCCGATGAGCCCGGCGAGACCGGCGCACAGGCCGCACACGAGGTAGACGAGGACGGTGATCGACTTGGAGCGGATACCGGCCAGGCGCGAGGCCTCGGGATTGCCGCCGACGGATTCGAGCAGCATGCCCAGCGCGGTCGTCCGCGTCAGCAGCGCGAGCGCGGCCAGGACCACCCCGGCGATGATGATCGGCACCGGGATCGTCAGCACCGCACCGCGACCGAGCTCCACGAACGGGGTCTCGTCGGACACCGAGGGGATCTGGCCGCCCGTGATGAGCTGGGCGATACCGCGCCCGGCGATCATGAGGATGAGGGTCGCGACGATCGGCTGGATGCCGAAGTTCGCCACCATGAGACCGTTCCAGGCGCCGATCGCGGCGGCCACGGCGATCGCGATCGCGACCGCGACGAAGACGACGCCGAGGCTCATCTGGTCGCGGCCGATGATCCATTGGCAGGCGATGGCCGCGCCGATCGCGTAGACCGCGCCGACGGACAGGTCGATGCCCTTGGTGGCGATGACGAGCGTCATGCCCAGCGCGATGAGCAGCAGCGGGGCGCTTCGCCGGAGGATATTGACGAACGCGCCGCCGAGACGTCCGTCATGGACGCTCGGGATGATGAAGTCGAAGCCGGTGACCGCGATATTGACGACGATGAGCACCAGCAGCACGCCGAGGGGCCAGATCAGGCGCCTGAAGTACTGGTGCGCCCACGCCGCGCGTGCCGCCGATTTGGACCGGTCGAGGAGGGCGCTCATTGGTCACCGCCCTTCGCGACGATGGTGTCCACGATCTTCTCGCTGGTCATGTCGGCCTCAGTCTCGAGGGTGGCGATGAGTTCGCGGTCGCGCAGGACCGCGATCCGGTCGGACAGTCGGGTGACCTCGTCGAGTTCGGCGGAGACGAACAGGACGGCCATGCCGTCCCCGGAGAGCTCGGTGACGAGGCGCTGGATGTCGGCCTTCGCGCCGACGTCGATGCCGCGGGTCGGCTCGTCCAGGATGAGCAGCTTCGGCTCGATGAGCATCCAGCGGGCCAGCAGCACCTTCTGCTGGTTGCCGCCGGAGAGGTTCTTGACCGGCAGGTCGGGGTTGGCCGGGCGGATGTCGAGCTTCTCGATGAACTCGGCGACGAGGCGGGACCGCTGCGCCGGGGGAACGGTCCGGGCCCAGCCCTTGGAGGCCTGCATCGCCAGGATCATGTTCTCGGCGACGGTCAGGTCCCCGACGAGCCCTTCGGTCTTGCGGTTCTCCGGGCAGAACGCGATGCCGCGGAGGGCGGCGGTGCGCGGGTTGTGGGAACCGACGCTCTTGCCCTCGAAGGCGAGCGTGCCCGAGTCGTGCCGGTCGGCGCCGGCGATGAGCCGCACCGTCTCGGTCCGGCCTGAGCCGAGCAGTCCGGCCAGGCCGACCACCTCGCCGGCGTGGACTTCCAGGTCGTACGGGGCGATGGAGCCCTTGCGGCCCAGTCCCTTCGCCGAGACGATCGGCTCGCCCCGGTCGGGCTTGTGCTCCCCCGCCTGGCGCTCGATCTGCTCCAGCGTGGCGGCCTCGCGACCGAGCATGTGCCCGATCAGGTCCGACTCGGGCAGGGCGGCGCTCTCCCACTCGCCGACGAGGGTGCCGTTGCGCAGCACCGTCATCCGGTCCGAGATCTCATAGACCTGGTCGAGGAAGTGGGAGATGAACACCATCGCGGTGCCGTTCTCGGCGAGGCGGCGCATGACGCGCAGCAGGACGGCGACCTCGTCGCGGTCGAGCGAGGAGGTGGGTTCATCGAGGATGAGGACCTTCGCCTTGATGTCGACGGCGCGGGCGATCGCGACCAGCTGCTGCATGGCGATCGAATAGGACCCCAGCGGCGCGGCGACGTTCAGGTCGATCCCGATGTCCTCCAACAGGGCCCGGGCCCGGCGCCGCATGGCGCGGAAGTTGATGAACGGGCCCAGTCGCGGCTCGCGCCCGGCGAAGAGGTTCTCGGCCACCGACAGGTTCTCGGTGAGGTTGACCTCTTGGTAGACCGTGGAGATGCCCCCGGCCTGGGCGGCCTTCGGGCTATTGAACCTGACGGGGCGGCCGTCGAGGCGGATCTGGCCGGCGTCCGGTGTATGGACGCCCGTCAGGACCTTGATCAACGTGGACTTCCCGGCGCCGTTCTCCCCCATGACGGCGTGGATCTCGCCAGGCCTGAGGGTGAAGTCGACGCCATCGAGGGCGCGGACGCCGGTGAAGTCCTTCGTGATGCCGGTCATCTGGACGATCGGCTCGTCGGACATTGATTCTGACCTTCACTGTGGTGGTTGCACTCTGGGGCTAGATGGGTGAGCCGCCGCCCGGACTGGGACCGGGAGTCCGGCAGGTGGATCAAGGCAGATCCACCTGCCGGACTCCGGGCGGTCCATCAGTGCGGCCTTGGGCCGAACCAGGGTCTAGAACTGGCGGTTCGGAAGCTCAGCCTCGAAGTCGTCGGGGCCGAAGACGCCCTCTTCGACGGGGGTGAACTTCTCCTGCTCGTCGCCGGCATCGACGGATTCGACGACCTCCATCAGCTGCTCGCCGAAGGCCGGGTTGCACTCAACGATGTAGTTGAGCTTGCCCGCGACACCGGCCTCGAAGCCGGCCTTGGAGCCGTCGACGATGATGATCTGGACGTCCACGCCCGGCACGATGCCGTTCTCTTCGAGGGCCTGGATGGCGCCGAGGCCCATCTCGTCGTTGTGGGCGTAGAGCAGGTCGACGTCGTTCTTGACGTCGTACTTCTCGATGAAGGTCTCCATGACGCTCTTGCCGCCCTCGGCGGTGAAGTCGCCGGACTGGGTCTCGAGCACCTCGTACTCGAGGCCGGCCTCGTCGGCCGCCTCGCGGAAGCCCGAGGCGCGGTCGTTGGCCGGAGCCGAGCCGACCGTGCCCTCGAGTTCGAGGACGGCGGCGCCGGTGTCTGCGAACGTCTCGGCGGCCCAGGCGCCGGCCTTGCGGCCCTCTTCGGCGAAGTCAGAGCCGAGACGGGTGACGTAGAGGTCCTCGTCGGCGGCGTCGACGCCGCGGTCGGCCAGGACCACGGGGATGCCGGCCGCGTCGGCTTCTTCGAGCACATCGGTCCAGCCGGTCTCGACCACCGGTGCCAGGACGATGACGTCCACCTGCTGGGCGATGAAGTCGCGGACCGCCGTGATCTGCTTTTCCTGGTCCTGCTGGCCGTCGACGAACTTCAGCTCGTGGCCGGCGGCCTCGGCCGCCGCTTGCACGGAGTCGGAGTTCGCGGTGCGCCAAGCGGACTCGGCACCGACCTGGGCGAAGCCGATGAGCAGGCCTTCGTCGCCGGATCCGCCGGATCCGCCTTGGCCGCTGTCATCTGATCCACAGGCGGCAAGACTCAGGAGGAGTACGCCGGCGCCAATGCCGGCAAGGGCTTTCTTGAGCACGGGGAATGCCTTTCAGTCTCGACAGAAATGTGAGGAGTTTGCATTCATCTTTGCCAGTGTTACCGGTCAGGTCAAGCGATAACATGCTCTGAGCTGTAACGATTCGGCAACGCGAGCCCGTACTTTCACTTCAGCCCCACCCGTCACTCCTGTGACTTCTTGGGCTCCCACAGCACATCAGCACCACCGTTTGCCGTGCGCGCCAACACGAACAGCAGATCGGAGAGCCGGTTGAGATACGTGACCGGCTCGCGATGCGTCACGTCCGGCTCGGCCTCCAGGAGCGTCCACACCGATCGCTCGGCGCGGCGGGCGACGGTGCACGCCTGGTGCAGCAGCGCCGCGCCCGGGTTGCCGCCGCGAAGGATGAAGGATCGCAGCGACTCCAGGTCCGCGTTGAACTCGTCGATCCAGCCTTCGAGGCGCTCGGTGTAGCTCCCGTCGATGCGCAGCGGCGGATACTTCGGATCCGGTGCGACCGGGGTCGAGAGGTCGGCCCCCACATCGAACAGATCGTTCTGGATGGCGAGCAGCGCCTCGGTCATGTGCTCGCCGATCTCGCCGCGGTGCAGCGCCAGGGCCGCACCGATCGCCGCGTTCAGCTCGTCCACGTCGCCGTAGGCGGCCAGTCGGGGGTGCGTCTTGGGCACCCGTGAGAAGTCCGAGAGTCCGGTAGTGCCGTCGTCGCCGGTTTTGGTGTAGATCCTGGTGAGATTGACCGCCATACCCCTGACCATATAGCCTCGGCCCATGGCGCACGTTGCGGTAATCGGGTCAGGGCTCATGGGGTCGGGGATCGCCCAGGTGGCGGGGGTCGGGGGCTGGCAGGTGACGCTGATCGACTCGGATCCGCGGGCCCTCGAGCGCGCGAGGACGGCGATCGGCGCCTCGCTCGACAAGTTCGTCTCCAAGGGCAAAGTCGGTGAGTCCGAAGCAGAGGCCGGTCTGGAGCGCATCTCCTCGACCACCGACATCGACGCGGCGGGCGGGGCCGACCTCGTGGTCGAGGCGGTCTTCGAGCGGCTGCCGATCAAGCGGGAGGTGTTCGGGCGCCTGAGCGAGGTCTGCGGCCCCGAGACGGTCCTGGCGACCAATACGTCCGCCATCCCCATCACCGAGATCGCCGCCGCCGCAACCCATCCGGAGCGGGTGGTCGGGACGCACTTCTTCTCCCCCGTGCCGATGATGCAGCTGTGCGAACTGGTGCGCGGGCGGCACACCGGCGACGAGGCGCTGGCGGCGGCGCGAGAGTTCGCCGAGAGTGTCGGCAAGACGTGCGTGGTGGTGAACCGGGACGTGGCCGGCTTCGCGACGACGCGGCTCATCTGCGCGCTGGTGAACGAGGCCGCGCGATTGGTCGAGGACGGCGTGATCTCGGCCGAGGATCTCGACACGGCGTGCAAGCTGGGATTCGGTCATCCGATGGGTCCCTTGGCGACGGCCGACCTGACGGGCATCGACGTGATCACGCACGCCACCGAGAACATCTACGAGGACACCGCCGACCCGCAGTTCTTCCCGCCCGCCCTGCTGCGGCGAATGGCCGCATCGGGAGAGCTGGGCCGCAAGAGCGGCAAGGGCTTCTTCAGCTACGAGTAGGGCGCGCCTGTCATAGCCGCCGCGTAGCCTCGAAACGGGGGGACCTCCGGACGTCCGATTTGCCCGGACCCTCCGTTCACGTTCGCGTCCCGGTCAACCCGCACGCCACCTGCAACCAGGCGTCACAACCGACGCGTACGTTGTACGTTTGCTGTGCCAATTCACGACTCGCAAGCGTCGCCGTGTCGGGGGTCCCCAGGTGTCCGATTTGCCGGGACGCTCCCGTTCATGTTCGGGCGCGCGGCGTTCGGTCAACGCAGGGTGAACGTGGCGCGGGCCGGGGCGAGGACCTTGTCCGCTCCCGAGCGCACCGAGATGGTCAACTCCACCGAGTCCGCGTCCGACTTGCGGACCTTGGCCTCGACGTCGACGTTCACGGTGACGCCGGCCGGCACTACGACGGGCTTGGCGAATTTCGCCGAGAAGTCGGTGAGGTTCGCATCACGTCCCGAGGCATCGAGCCATTCGAGGACGGCGCGGGAGACCAGGCCCATGGTGAACATGCCGTGGGCGATGACGTCCGGGAGCCCGGCCGCCTTCGCGGCGGCCTCGTCCAGGTGGATCGGGTTGTGATCGCCGGAGGCGTCGGCATAGGCGACCAGATCTTCGCGGCTCACCGGGAAGGACGTGGCGAACACGACCTGGCCGGCCTCGAATTCGGTGAAGTCGCTCATGCCGCATCCCCTGCCACGAACAGGGTCGTCCAGACCTCGGCGACGGTCTCGCCTGAGCTGCGGACCTCGGTGCGCAGGCTGAGCAGATCGCTACCCGCGACGGTCTTGATCGACTCGACCGTGGGTACGCAAGAGACTTCGTCGCCGGCGCGGAGTTCGCGGTGGTAGACGAAACGCTGGTCGCGGTGGAGCACCTTCGACCAGTCGAGCCCGAACTCGGGATCCGCGATGAGCGGGTCCGCGGCGGGCAGGGTGAGGGAGATCAAGTAGGTAGGCGGAACCGCCGCGGTGTCGCTCAAACCGAGCGCGTGCGCGAAGCGTGAGACCGAGTCGGCGCTGATCGCCACCGGTTCGGTCGCCGGCAGAGAGCGGCCCACATACGAAGTGTTGAGCATCCCGGGAGCTTGCCAGGGACTAGCGGGTCTCTTTGTGGAGACGCGAGGTCCGGCAGCGCGGGCAGTACTTCTTGAGCTCGAGCCGGTCGGGGTGGTTCCGCCGGTTCTTCTTCGTGATGTAGTTGCGCTCTTTGCACTCCACGCACGCCATGGTGATCTTGGGGCGAACGTCAGTAGCCTTGGCCACGATGAGTGCCTTCCTCTAAGGACGAGCCTGGCGGCTCGTCGTCTACTGGTACAAAACAAAAGCGTCGACTAGCCTAGCTCGGTAGTCGACGCTGGACAAAAGTAGCGATGGGCAGGATCGAACTGCCGACACAACGATTATGAGTCGTTTGCTCTACCACTGAGCTACACCGCCGTGCGCCCACTGCCATCGAGAAGAAACTGTTGATGGCAGTCAAAGCACTGACACAACAGTACTTCAGAGCCCCAAAACGGAATCGAACCGTTGACCTTCTCCTTACCATGGAGACGCTCTACCGACTGAGCTATTGGGGCGCTCGCGCTCTCACGCGGCCTTGACAAGACTACATGATGTGGGCGCAGGTGCCGAAGCGGGCCCAGCCTTGCGGCTCAGGCCACACCGGGGTGCGAAGCGACTCGAAGACACCACGTTTACGAGTCGGTTCGGGGCACCGCAGCGCCGCCGCAGTGGTATCCCGGCCGGCTCAGACGGCCCTCAGCCGGGTCCCGCCGGCGCCACCGTCGCCCTGTGTCTCCAGCCAGGTCCGGAAGCGGTCCGGCGGGAGCGGGCGGGAGAAGTAGTAGCCCTGGCCGATCTCGCACTCCATCGCGCGCAGCTCCTCCAGGGTCCGGTGGGACTCGATGCCCTCGGCGACCACGTCGATGGCGAAGTGCCGGGCCAGACCGAGCACGGCGGCCACGATCGCGCGGTCGTCGGCGTCGGTGGCCATGCCCTGCACGAAGCTGAGGTCGATCTTGATCTCCTGCACCGGCAGGCGCCGCAGGTATCCCAGCGAGGAGTAGCCGGTGCCGAAGTCGTCGACCGACAGGCGCACGCCCATCTCGTGGAGGCGGTCGAGCACGGGGATGAGGCGGGAGCCGTCGGCGACCACGTCGTCCTCGGTGATCTCGAACGTCAGCCGCGCGGCGGGGACGCCGTGCCGCCCCAGCACCTCGGCCACCCGGGCGGGGAAGCCGCCGTCGGCGAGGGTGCGCGGCGAGAGGTTCACCGCCATCGGGAGCGGACCGTCCGGGCCGGCCCATTCGGCGGAGCGCTTCAGCGCCTCCTCCAGGACCTGGTCGGTGAGCTGCCCGAGCTGGCCGGTCGAGCCGGCGATCGCGATGAGCTCCCCGGGCGGGACGGGCCCGAACGTCGGATGCGGCCAGCGCACCAGGGCCTCGGCCCCGGCGACGGCACCGCTTTCGAGTTCGACCTTGGGCTGGAAGTGGACTTCGAGTTCGTCGCGGTCGAGGGCGCGGCGCAGGTCGGCGGCGAGGCCGACGCGGCGCAGGCTCTCGGATTCGAGGCCGGAGTGGTAGGCCAGGACGCCGTCGGTGGCGTCCTTGGCGCCGCGGGTGGCGGTGTCGGCGCGCTGGAGGAGTTCATCGGCGTCGGTGGCGAAGTCGGGGTGGGTGACGACGCCGACGGCGGCGGACAGGTCGACCGCGACCCCCGTGTATTCGAAGGGGCCTTGGAGGGCGGCGCGGAGGCGCCGGGCGGTGTCGGTGGCCTCGTCGGAGGAGGGCAGGCGGGTCTGGAGGATGAACTCGTCGGAGTCGATGCGGCCGATGAAGGAGGCGTCGGGGGCGTGCTCGGTGAGGCGGTGGGAGAACTCGATGAGGGCGGCGTCGCCGGCTTCGTGGCCGAGCGCGTCGTTGATCTCGTGGAGTGAGTCCACATCGAACATGAGCACGGCGACGACCTCGCCGGGCACGGTGATGGACAGGGCCTCTTGGAGCGCTTCGAGGGAGCGGCGGCGGCTGGGCAGGCCGGTGAGCGGGTCGTGGTAGGCGTCGTAGCGGAGTTGGTCGACCAGTCTGGAGTTCTCGACGGCGGTGCTGACGTGGGCGGCGACGGTCTGCAGCAGTTGCAGGTCGACCGGTTGGAAGTAGGAGAGCTCGCCGCCGATGCGGTCGGCGACCGAGAGGCAGCCGTACACGTCGTCGCCGCTGCGCAGCGGAACCAGCATGGCGCCGCGCAGTCCGGTGGCTTCGAGTTGGTCGCGTTGCTTGGAGGTGCCGTGCCGAAGGCCGATGAGCAGCGGTTCCTTGCTCTCGATGACGTTGCGCTGCAGTTCTTCGGGAACGGGGTCGAGATCGGTGAGTCCCACGTCGTCGACCGTGGAGGTCAGTCGGACCTCGGGGTAGCGGCCTCCGGCGGGCACCCAGACGGTGGCGGACTCGGCGGCCAGGATCTCGCGCAGGCGCCCGAGGGTGGCGTCGATGAGGCGGTTCGAGCGCACGGAGTCGGCGACGAGTTGGGTGAAGGTGTTCAGCTCGGTCAGGATGTGCCTCTGGCGGCGCAGCGTCATGTAGCTGCTGGCCAGGAAGACCATCGTGAGGAGCAGGAACACGATGGGAATGCCGGACCAGGGGGTGGCTTCGAGCAGGATCAGGAAGATCAGGCCGACGCAGGCGGCCATGATGGGGCCGACCAGGGTGAGTACGAATCCCACCCATGCCTTGATGACGCTGCTCCAGCCGCCGAGGATGAGCATGAGCAGCGAGACGAGGGTCGTGGCGGCGAACCCGGTCACGACGATGGCCAGTACCAGGACGGCCCAGGTGCGGGGGTCGTTGGCGCTGCCGATCCCGGTGTATTGGACGACCAGGACCGCGGTGGTCGCGCCGAATATCGACATCCCGATGTTGAACAGCGGCTTCATGATCCCGGCGTCCCTGCTGCGCAGGTAGCGGCCGGCGTAGTAGATGAGCGCCGAAACCAGCCGAACGGTCACGACCCAGAAGGGGTCGAGATAGAACAGTGCGAGGATGAGCGGAATGTCCGCCAGGTTGAAGGCGATCCGCAGTCCCCGCACATGCTGCTGGACCAAGAGGTTCTGGGCGACCACGAAGCAGGCGACGAGAAGGACCGCCTGGAGGATCGGATAATCAGGCGGTGGTGCGAAGGAGACCAGCAGAACGGCGTCGACCGCGAGGAGTGCCGTAGTGAGCGTCCACGGAAGCGCCCGGAACAGGAAGGGGTACTGGTCGCGGTTCACAGGCACTCTGGTTCAGTACGACATCGGCTTGAGCTCAGCCGACGTCGGCGGAGTTCCCCAGCGCGGCAACGACGGAACCGACATCGGCGGAGTTGTCCAGCGTGTCGATCGAGCCGACGTCCGCGGAGTTCGACGGTGCGCCGGAACCGACATCGGCGGAGTTGCCGGCGGAGGCTGCGGACGAAGTGGCGGCAACGATGCCGAACGCGATGAGCCCTGCCGCGAACAGTGCGGTGAGTCTCTTTAGAAGTCTGACCGGTTTCACGAGGCCTCCCGTGAGGTGCGAGTTCGTCTGTCGTCAAGGGGACCAGATGAGCCCATGGTGCCACAGGCTCCCCTCACTTGGGAAGTCCTGGGACCGTGAATCTCGGGGCTTTTCTGATTCAGTCGCACAGGTGGGTGCGACTTCACACCATTGTCGCCGATGCCCGCGCGGGACTTTCCTACGGGTCGGGCGGTCACTACCCGTGTCCGCCCCGATTGTAGTAAGTTAGGGTCGCCTTACATAATGAGTAAGTTTCTTGCTCGACCCAGGAGGACGTCCATGACCGCGAACCCCACCGCCCCGAACGAAGTCGGGGCCGGCGAGGAGGCCACCGCGTTCTCCGCCCGCATTCGCGAGGCCAGCTGGTCCCGCCACCAGGGCCTCGACCCGACCGCCGCGGAGGCCGCCGACCGCGTCCCCGGCGTGTTCGACCGGCTCTTCGACGGTTCGCTCAGCCTGGACGACTACACCGAGTGGCACGCCCAGCAGTACTTCATCTACGACGCTATCGAGACCGCCGCCGAGCGGTGGCGCGGTGACGATGTCGCCGGGGCGTTCGTGTTCGATGAGCTGGCGCGCCGCGGGGCGATCGAGGCCGACCTGGAATTCCTCATCGGACCGGACTGGCGCGAGCGGATCGAACCGCTGGACGCCACCCTCCGCTACGCCGAACGCATCAGCGCCGTGGCGAACGACTGGGCCGGCGGCTACATCGCGCACTCCTACACCCGATACCTGGGCGACCTGTCCGGCGGACAGGCTTTCGGCAAGGCCGCCAGGCAGAACTACGACCTGGACGACGCCGGCGCCGGCTTCTACTCCTTCGACGGCATCGACAGCCCGAAGCGCTTCAAGGACGACTACCGGGCCCGCCTCGACGCCGTCGCATTGGAGGAGGCCGACCGGCTCCGCGTCATCGAGGAGATCCTGCTCGCGTACGACTACAATGGCGAGGTACTGAAGGCCTTGGCGGACAAGATGAACGAGAACCCGTTCTCCGACGACGTGATCGCGGCGATCTGCAAGCACATGAACACCGACCACGCCTCGGACACGCTCGTGATGTGCCAGGGAGCCGGGGACCGGCCGGAGGCGACCGAGGCGAGCATGACCGGGCTCGACGCCCACGGCGGCGACTACGTCGTGGTGGTCGACGGCGAAGCGGAGACCATCCGGATCCCGTGGGCCCGCAAGCTGTCCGAGCGGGCCGAGGTCCGCCCGGAGGTCGTGCGGATCTTCACCGAGTCGCAGGCGCAGCTCTCGGGCGCATAGGAGCGGCCCGGCACGGCGCCGGAGTACAGCCCCTGACGGCGCGGGATGGTCGGTCCGGGCCAAGCGGTGCGACACGCCGCGTCGTGACGAATCTCGCGTGCTAGGCCCGCTCGGCTTTACAGTGGTCCGGTTGCCAAGCTCACGGCCCCGGCGTGATTCACGCCCGCGTCGGAGAGCGCAGCCACGGACCCGGAGGATAGATGTCCGATACCGGACTGGAAGGCGCCGTTACCGTTAGGCGCCACGCCGCCCGGCCGCACCGAACACGAGGCCAGCACCGCGCCTCGTGGGCCGCCGAACTCACGCCGATTCTTTCGGGGACGCAGCGCCGCTACACCGCAGTGGTGGGCAGCGCCGTCACCGGAGCGTCCATCGTCGCCCTGGCGACCGCCGCGGGAATGCCCTCGGGCGAGCCCGACCCGGCCGCCTCGCAGGCGGTCGCGGACATCGCGGCGCTGGCCGCGGAGGCCGAGACGCCCGAGGAGAGCGAACAGGCGACGAGTGAAGCGGCCACCCCGGGCGAGCCCGGCGCCGAGGCCACGGCCGAGCAGGAGACGGCCGAGGAAGAGGAGCGGACCTCGCCGGTGACGCCGCAGGCCGCGCAGGTCGAATGGACGGCGCCGCTCGACTCGGTGAACATCACCTCGCTGTTCGGCCAGCGCTGGGGCCGCAACCACAACGGCATCGACTTCGCGGCCGAGACCGGCACGCCGGTGTACACGGTCTACCCGGGCACGGTGAAGCACGCGGGCTGGGAGTCGGGCTTTGGGAACCTGGTGATCATCGACCACGGCGACGGGGTCGAGACCTACTACGCGCACAACTCCGAGATCAATGTGTCCGAAGGCGACTGGGTCGACATGGGCGACCAGATCGCGAACGCGGGCAATACGGGTTTCTCGTTCGGCTCCCACGTCCACTTCGAGGTCCACGTCGACGGCGAACCGGTGGAGCCCCTGGGCTACCTGGACGAGGCCGGCCTCAGCCTCGGTTAGGGGGTGGTTGCGGACCCCCCCTAGAGTTTGCTCACCGGTGCCAGCCTGAGGATGACCCACTTCGGTTCTCCGTCTCCGAAGTCGATGCGCGCCTGAGCCCTCGGGCCCGAGCCCTTGAGCTCCACGACTCGACCCAGGCCCCACTTGTCGTGGGTGATCCGGTCTCCGACTTCCAGTGACGGCACGTCGGCCGGGTTGCGCATCGTGATCGGTTGGCCGAACGACGGCGTCTTCCCCGTTTTGACGACTCTGGATGGCGGCGGGGCCGACTCGCTCCATTCGATCAGGCCGGAGGGAATCTCCGACAGGAACCGGCTCGCCGCATAGAACTCCGGCTGCCCGAAGATGTTCCGCGTCCCGGCCCGGGTCAGGTGCAGGTGCTTGCGGGCCCGCGTCAGGCCCACATAGGCCAGTCGTCGTTCCTCCTCCAGTTCGGTCGGCTTCGACATCGACCGCTCATGCGGGAACAGTCCGTCGTCCATGCCGGTCAGGAAGACCGTGTCGAATTCGAGGCCCTTCGCGGTGTGCAGCGTCATCAGCGTGACCTGCCCGCCCTCCTCGGACTCCGGGTCGGGGATCGAGTCGGCATCGGAGACCAGTGCGACGTGTTCCAGGAACGAGGCCACGTCGGCCGCCGCGTCCGGTTCGTCGTCGTCGGCCGCGTCCACTTCCCCACGCACCACCTGCTCGGTGAATTCATGGGAGACGGCCACCAGTTCCTGCAGGTTTTCGACCCGGCCCTCGTCCCTCGGGTCGGTGGACTGCTCGAGCCCCTCCAGGTAGCCGGTGTCGGCGATGAGCTTGTCGAGCACTTCCTCGGGCGGGGCGGTGAGCGCCAGTTCCGTTGCGGCGTCGATGATCTCGCAGAACTGCTTGATGCCGCCCCGCGCCCGCGAGGACACCCCGGGGGCCTCGTCGGCGCGATGCAGCGCGGCCGCGAAGGAGATCCGCTCGCGCGCGGCGAGCGCCTCGATCTCGGCCACGGCCCGGTCGCCGACGCCCCGCTTGGGGACATTGACGACCCGCATCGCCGAGACGGTGTCGTCGCCGTTGACGGTGAGCTTGAGGTAGGCGAGCATGTCGCGCACCTCCTTGCGCTCGTAGAAGCGAACGCCGCCGACGACCTTGTACGGGATGCCGCGGCGCACGAACACTTCCTCGAAGGCCCGCGACTGGGCGTTGGTGCGGTAGAAGATCGCGACGTCGCCGAAGCTCGTCTGCGACTCGTCCACGAGCGCGTCGACGCGGTTCGCGACCCAGGCGGCCTCATCGTGCTCGTTGTCGCCGGTGTGGCCGAGGATCCGCGGGCCGTCGCCGACGTCGCTCCACAGCTTCTTCTCGCGGCCGCGCTCGGAGTTGTTGCGGATGACGTTGTTGGCCGCGTCCAGGATCGTCTGGGTGGAGCGGTAGTTCTGCTCCAGCAGGATCGTCTTGGCATCGGGGTAGTCGCGCTCGAACTCCACGATATTGCGGATCGTGGCACCGCGGAAGGCGTAGATGGACTGGTCGGCGTCGCCGACGACGCACAGCTCCGCGGCATTGTCGCCGGTGCCGACGAGCTCGCGGATGAGCACGTACTGGGCGTGGTTGGTGTCCTGGTACTCGTCGACCATGACGTGGCGGAACCGCAGCCGGTACGACTCGGCCACCTCGGGGAAGGTCCGGAGCAGGTGGCCGGTGGTGCCGATGATGTCGTCGAAGTCGACGGCGGCGGCCAGGCGCAGGCGCTCGGTGTACTGGGAGTAGACGTCGGCGATGAGCCGGGACTTGGCGTCGTCGGCGGCGTCGGCGGCCTGCTCGGGGCCGATGAGCTCGTTCTTGAACCGGGAGATCTCGGCGGCGAACCAGCGCGGCGAGTTCTTCTTGGAGTCGAGCCCGAGCTCCTTGACGATCTGGGTGAGCAGGCGACGGGCGTCGTCGGTGTCGTAGATCGTGAAGTTCGACTTCCAGCCCAGCCGGTGGGCCTCGCGGCGCAGGATGCGCAGGCACGCGGAGTGGAAGGTGGAGACCCACATGGCGCGCGAGCGGGGCCCGACGAGGGCGTCGACGCGCTCGCGCATCTCGGCGGCGGCCTTGTTGGTGAAGGTGATCGCCAGGATCTCGCCGGGGTGCACGCCGCGCGCGGACAGCAGGTGGGCGATGCGGTGGGTGAGGACGCGGGTCTTGCCCGAGCCCGCTCCCGCGACGATGAGCAGCGGGGATCCGGCGTGCTCAGCGGCTTGACGTTGCGGTTCGTTGAGGCCGGCCAGCAGGGCCTGGGAAGCGTCATTCATAGGAAGTCAATTATGCCTCGGACCCCTGACACGGTCCGAGGCACAGCGGCCGTCTGGGCGGGTCGGGCCCACGGCCCTGCCCGACCGGAACGGACTCGACCTCCTATAGCGGACCTCGGCCCGCTCGCAGAATCAACATGGCGATCTGGGTGCCGTCCTCGCCCAGGGCGGTGCGGTACTTGTCGAGGATGGCGCGCTCGCGGTCGAGGACTAGGCGGGTGCCGCCGTTGGCCATGCGGATCTGTCCCACCTGTTTGGAGACCTCGGCGCGGCGCTGCCACAGTCGGACGATCTCGGCATCGAGTTCATCGATCTCAGAGCGCAGTTCGTTGAGCTCGTCGGTGCCGGTCTGGGCGGCGGTCGTGCTTGACATCAGGGCTTCTCCTTCAGAGTGTTCGGATCAAGAGTCCGGGTCCAGGCCCTGGGCGTGAAAAAACCCCGGGCGACTCGCCCGGGGCAGTAGGTCAGTGTTCAGCGCGACCTACGGCTTCGGACGATCCGTGCCGTAGTAAAAGTAAAATCGCGCGTTCAAGTTCACGTCGCCAAGTATGCCACACGCCCGCCGACTGAGTCGGCGGGCGTGTGGTCGTTCTCTCAGTTTCCGTGCCGGTGCCCAGGCGGTGCCGGGCACGCGGCTTTCGGACTACTTCTCTTCGGTGTCATCGCCCCAGTCGGCACCGGCGGTGGCGGCGCGGCGGCGCATGAGCACCAGCGCGACCACACCGGCGACCAGCACCGCGCCACCGATTCCGGCAACGGCGGTCAGGCTGGTACCGGTCGTGGGCAGCGTGGCCTGGGGGGTTTCGGAGGACGGAGCCTCTTCGACCGTGATGCTGAATTCGAGCTCGGCCGAGATCTCCTCGGAGTGCTCCTCCGCGAGGATGACGCGCTGGCCGTCGATGTCCTCGGCGCCGGTGTCGGCCTGCGGCACGAACTCGGCGGCGGGGGTCGAGGTCGGCACGAAGACGCGGCCCATCGGGGTGGTCCAGGTGACCGTGTCGGTCAGGACGCTCACGGTGGTGGAGACCTCGTCGGCGAACTCGACGTAGACGGTCTGGTCGTCGGTGAACTCGGTGACCTCTTCGCCGTTCTCGTCGACGATGGTCGCGCCCTCGGGCTGGGTGAACCCGATCGGGCCGAGGTTGGTGCCGATCGTGAACGGGCCGGCGGTGGTGCCGTCGACGGTGGCTTCGGTGCTGTCGACCTCGAACTCGGGAGTGAAGTCGGGCTCGTCCACCGGTTCGGTTTCGGTGAGCAGGTATTCCTGGACGGCCAGAACGGCGCCGTCGGCGGCCGCTTCACCCACGGTGGGGTCGTCGGCGTTGATCTCCCAGCCGTCGGTCAGGTGCCAGATGGCGGCCTGGGTGCCCGCGTAGGCGATCTGGTCCCACGAGTAGCCGTCGTAGTCCTCGTTGTCGCCGGCGACGCCGGCCTCTTCGAGGAGGGTGCCGGCATTGTCGCCGGTGTAGCCGGAGGTGAGGACGCCGAGCACGAGGGGGAGGTCCTCGACCGGGATTTCCTCCCAGGGGCGCTCCTCGTACACGTTGCCGTCCTGGAGCGGCTCGCTGATCTGGATGCAGTAGACCAGGCGGGTGTCTTCTTCGCTCAGGTGCAGTTGGAGGAGGTTCGCCCAGACGTTCTCCTCTTCTTCGCCGAGCATGCCGTTGAGGCCGACGCCGTCCTGGCTGGAATCGACGGTGCCGGAGGCCACCGGAGCGGTGTCTTCGGGCGCCTCGTCCTGCGCGAAGGCGGCGCCGACGCCGGTGAGGCTGAGCGCGATGCCTGCGGCAGCGGCCAATGACCCTTTGAGGGCTTTGTTCATCATCAGTTGAAGTCCCTTATGTTTTCCGAGGGATTGACGCATTGATTCTGCATACGACACGTTAGCGACCACCTGCCGGTTGCACTAGGCCCCCCAAACCCGGCAGAATCGCCCCAACCAGGGACTTCGATTGCGCGGCAAGGTAACAGGTCAGCACCCATGAGACGCAACACCATAACGATTCGGCATCGGCGGCCAATCAGGACAGGCATCGGTGACGGGTGGATGCGCGTGTGGTGCAAGTGCACGGACGAAAAAGGCCCGGGGCATGCAGAAGCGCCGGGGGCCTTTCGGCCCCCGGCTTCACCATGCGCTGGATTGTGGCTTAAGAGCCGCCGGAGAGGGCCCGGGCCCGAACGGGATCGAGTCGTTCGGAACTCTCCGGCGGCAGCGGGGCGGACCTGGGAATCCGCTGTGAGCACCTATCCGCCCCGCATCGGCAGGTCAGTGTTCGAGCGTCCTGCCGCGGCGGGCGAATGCCAGGACCGTCATGCCGCCCACCAGCATCGCCAGTCCGGCGGCGAACGCGATGGTCAGGCTCGAACCGGTCGACGGCAGCTTCGGCGCCGCCTCTGCTTCGGTCGGCTGCCCGTTCTCGGGCATCTCCAGGGCGAAGGCCCATTCGGCCGGGATGTCGGCCTCCCTGGCCTCGGCCAGGATCAGCTTCTGCGACGCCCCGGACGTCATCGGGTTGAGCGCGTCGCCCGAGAGCGATTCGTCGGTGGTGGCCAGGAACACCCGGCCCACCGGCAGGTCGTACGAGGCGTGCCCGGTGATGGTGATGCCGTCCGAGTCGTCGTCGAGTTCGATGTGGAACTGCTCGCCGTCCTCGAGGGTGTCGACCTCGTTGCCCTCGGCGTCGACGAGCCTGCCGCCCTCGGCGGACAGCTCCACCGGTCCGGCGGTGGAGCGCAGCGTGTACGGCCCGAAGCGGCCGTCGGCGTAGGCGGCCTCCTCCTCGCCTTCGAGGTCGACGTAGAGCTCGGACGGGTCGGGCAGGCGCTCGGCGTCGGCGGTCAGGTGCTTGTAGACGGCGGCGACGGCCTCGTTCTGGGCGTCCGTGCCGTCGATGACTGGCTCGTCGGCGTCGAGTTCGAATCCGTCGGTGAAGTGCCAGACGGCGGCCTGGGTCGCGACATAGGCGACCCGGGCGGTGTCGGCCGACTCCCAGCCGCCGTCCACTTCGGCGCCTGACTCGGCGAGCAGGTCGCCGGCGGCGACATTGGGGTGGCCGTTGAACAGGACCCAGCGGACCTGTTCGAGGTTCGCGACCTCGGCGCTCTCCCAGTCGCCCTCGGCGTAGGGGCTGTCGGTGTCCAGCGCGGTGCGGATGTCGATGCAGTAGACCCCGAGCGCCTCGCCGCCGTCGTGCGGCTTGAGGCTGAGGACGTTGGCCCACACGTCGAATCGCTTCCCGTCGAGCTTCCCGTGCAGATTGAGCCCTTCGGCGATCTGGATGTCGCCGCTGACGGGTGCCTCATCCTGTGCGAGCGCGGCCCCGGCGGGGGCCAGTAGCGCCAGCGCGAAAGCCATGAGCGCCAACAGGGGTGCGAGTCGCAAGTGTCGTGTCATCGTGGTCGGTCCTCCTGAAGCGGTGGTGTCGGGCGGGGGATTGCCCGACACCTTGGGAAACGAGGACACTGGGGAGGCGGGCGCGGGCGCTCATACGAATGATGTTTGGAACGCGCCGAAAGGACGATGCCAAATCGGGGCGCAAGTCGCGATTCGGAACTCTTGTCGCAGGCGAAACTCTGCCATCAGGTGCCGCCTCGTCCGCGTTCAATTCCGCTCCCGCCGGGCGACCCGCCTGCGGCGGCGCCCGCCCCGCAGACCGGGCGCTCTATAGTCTGGAATATGCCGATCTCGAAAGCCGCCGCTCGCGGCATCACCGACGAATTCGCTCGCCGGAGGGGCCCCAAGACCGGTCTGGTCTTGGGCGCTGCCTGGGGAAACCCGGTGCTGACGGCGGCGATGGAGGCGCTCATGCCCTCCGATCACCTGACTGTCGTGTGCGACCGCACATCCATTGAGGACCTACGTTCGGCGCTGGAGGCCGAGGGTTCCTGGACCGCCGGGAACGTCACCGCCGTCGCCGACCTGGCCGAAGCCGAAGCGGTCGAAGAGGTCATGCTCGCCGAACCGGTCACGGTCGAGGCGGAGGCGTTCATCGCCGACATCGAGACGCTGCGCGAAAAGGTCCTGCCCGGCGGGGTGCTGTCCTTCGCCGCCACGCTCACCGCGCCCGCGCGCGAGGAGATCGCCGAACTCGTCGCCGACTACGGCATCGGCACGGACCTGATCGTCCGGTCCTTCCCGCCGCTGCGCATCCACAAACTCCGCATCGGCTCGGCCTCCGAGCACGACGGCCAGGCTCGGGCGATCGCCCCGGCCACGGACCTCGCTCCCGCTTGGCGGGCCTCGTCGGTGGCCCTGACCCCGGGTGTCCACGTCGACTCCAACGGGATCATCGCCGGCGGCCTGCTCCTGGGGACCGCCCTGGCGGCAAAGAAGATCCGGCCGAAGTCGAAGGCGTGGATGCTCCCGGCGGCGGCCGCGCTCCCGGTCGCGGCGTTCTTCCGCGACCCGGTGCGCCAGTCCGACCTGCGCGTCGAGGACGACGAGCCCGAGGCGGTCCTGGCCGCCTCCGACGGCCGCATCATGGCCGTCGAAACGGTCGTGGACGAGCGCTTCGGCGCGGCGACCGGCACCGCCGGTTCCGAATGGCTGCGCATCTCGGTCTACCTGTCGCTGTGGGACGTCCACATCAACCGCTCCCCCGTCGCCGGTGAAGTGGCCGACGTGTTCACCGAGCGGGGCGGCTACGCGAAGGTGTCCGCGCCCGAGGCCGAGCACAATGCGGCCTGCTACACGGTGCTGAACACGCCCCGCGGCCGCGTCGTGGTGGCCCAGCGGACCGGCGCGGTACTGCGGCGGATCGTCAACCGCACCAAGGTGGGTGCGGCCCTGGCCAAGGGCGAGCGCTACGGACTCATCAGGTTCGGTTCGCGCACCGACATCTACCTGCCGGCCGGTGCCGCCGATGCCTCGATCGCCCCGGGCGAGCCGGTGCGGGCAGGGGAGACGGTCATCGCACGCTGGCGTTAGCCGGGTGATCGCCGATTGTGGAGGAGGTGCGAACCTCCCCCGATCGGCGATCCCTCAGGTGGCCGCCAGTTTTTCGAGGTCGACGACTTCGAGGGCGTCCTCGACGGCCGCCGACAGCGGCAGGTCCGCGAGGGCGTCCGCGGCGAACCAGCGGGACTCGCTGGTCGAGCCGCCGGCGGCCTCGACCACCTGCGCCGCGGAGGGATCGGGGACGGTGGCGGAGTAGATCGCCCGCACCCCGTGCCAGTCGAGCGGATAACCCTCGGGGCCGATCGCGCGGCGATGGCGGAACGAGGTCACGTTCAACAGGTCGCCAACGCGGGCGTCCTGGCCGGTCTCCTCGTAGATCTCGCGGAAGACCGCCGCGCGCGGCGATTCGCCGAAGTCGACGCCGCCGCCGGGCAGGTGCCAGGTGCCGGCGCCGGGATAGCCGTCCGAGATGCGCGCCAGCAGGATCCGCCCGTCATGGTCGGAGACCACGCCGTAGGCGCCGAAGCGCTGTCCCCTCCTGCGGCGCCCCTTCTTGGCCTTCGCCGGGGGAACGGGACGCAGCTCGGTCGGGGTCTTGTCGACGCGCCCGGCCAGCCGGTCGTCGGCCAGTCGCAGGCACGCCGAGACGAACGGCGAGTGGGATTCGGCCGCCGCCCGGGTCGGCTCGACCCATTCGGCGGTGTCGCCGTCGAACCCGGGATCGGGCTCGCCGACGGCGGCCGCCGCATAGATGATCGCGTTGGTGTGGGTGCCGCGCCTGGCCACGGCGACCGCTTCGCGCGGCTCGGCGATGGTCACGTCGTAGCCGGTGTGTTCTTTGACCAGCCGCGCGGCGGCCCGTTTGGGAGGTTCCCCGTGGTCGATGAGTCCGCCTGGGAGATGCCAAGGCCCCGCTTCGCGCCCTGAGCGCTGCCGCCTGGTCAGAAGGAGCCGGCCCTTCTCGTCACGTACCTCCCCGTACGCAGCTATCCGGAATTGCATCCCTCAACTGTACGACCTTGGTTGGCCTTCCCGGCGAAGCTTGCGAGCCGGACCTGTGTACAGCGTCAGCGGTGCTTGTGAGGCACGACGCGTAGCGGCGTGGACTATTCCCACTCGATCGTGCCCGGCGGCTTCGAGGTGATGTCGAGCACGACCCGGTTGATCTCCGGCACCTCGTTGGTGATGCGGGTGGAGATCTTCGCCAGCAGCTCGTACGGCAGCCGCGACCAGTCCGCGGTCATGGCGTCCTCGCTGGTCACCGGGCGCAGCACGACCGGGTGGCCGTAGGTGCGGCCGTCGCCCTGGACGCCGACCGAGCGGACCTCGGCGAGCAGCACCACCGGGAACTGCCACACCGAACGGTCGAGTCCGGCGGCGGTCAGTTCGGCGCGGGCGATCGCGTCGGCCGCGCGCAGCAGGTCGAGACGCTCGCGGGTGACTTCGCCGACGATGCGGATGCCCAGACCCGGGCCCGGGAACGGCTGGCGCCACACCATCGCCTCGGGCAGGCCCAGCTCGATGCCGATCGCGCGGACCTCGTCCTTGAACAGGGCCCGCAGCGGCTCGATGAGCGCGAACTGAAGGTCGTCGGGGAGCCCGCCGACATTGTGGTGGCTCTTGATGTTCGCGGTGCCGGTGCCGCCGCCGGACTCGACCACGTCCGGGTAGAGCGTGCCCTGGACCAGGAACTCGATGTCCTTCTCGGCGGCGATGTCGCGCGCGGAGGCCTCGAAGACGCGGATGAATTCGCGGCCGATGATCTTGCGCTTCTCCTCGGGGTCCGCCACGCCCTTCAGGGCGGTCAGGAACTGGTCCGAGGCGTCCACGCAGCGCACGTCGATGCCGGTCAGCTGCGCGTAGTCCTTCTCGACCTGCTCGGCCTCGCCGGCCCGCAGCAGCCCGTGGTCGACGAACACGCACGTCAGCTGGTCGCCGACGGCCCGGTGCACCAGCGCGGCCGCGACCGAGGAGTCGACCCCGCCCGACAGCGCGCACAGCACCTGCTTGTCGCCGACCTGCTCGCGGATCGATGCGACCTGCTCGTCGATGATCGCCGTGTTCGTCCACGACGGCCCGATCCCGGCGATGTCGTGCAGGAAGTGCCGGATGATCGCCTGGCCGTGCGGCGTGTGGGCGACCTCCGGGTGGTACTGGACACCCGCGAGGCGGGAGTCGAGGTTCTCGAACGCCGCCACCGGCGCGCCGGCGGTGCGGGCGACCACCTCGAAGCCCTCGGGGGCCTCGGTGACCGAGTCGCCGTGGCTCATCCACACCGACTGCCGCTCCGGCAGGCCCGCGAGCAGGGTCCCAGCACGCACCACGTCGAGCTCGGTCCCGCCGTACTCCGACAGGCCCGTCTTGGCGACCGTGCCGCCCAGGGCCTTGGCCATCGCCTGGAATCCGTAGCAGATCCCCAGCACCGGCACGCCGGCCTGGAACAGGGCCTCGTCCACCTGCGGCGCGCCCTCGGCGTACACCGAGGAGGGGCCGCCGGACAGGATGATCGCGGCCGGATCCTTCGCGAGCATCTCGCTCGCGGACATGTCGGAGGGCACGATCTCCGAATAGACATGGGCCTCACGGACCCGACGGGCGATGAGCTGCGCGTATTGGGCCCCGAAGTCGACCACCAGCACCGGTTGTTGCATGCCACCAGCGTAGCCGGAGGCCGACCTCACACTGGTAGGCGCGGTTAGGGCCTGTGCCGTGGATCCGGGAGAGGCGATATCCGAGGCCATTTGCTCGCTCGCAAGGCGGAAGGGCTCCCAGATCCCGGTGTTGGATCTGGGAGCCCGACAACGCAGCGAGCGAACAAATGGACTGGATAGCGACCGCCCGGATCCACGGCACAGGCCCTAAGCTCATGGCGTGCTCAACCCGGGCGTGAGGGAATCGTTCGAACGGGTCGGCCGAGACCTGCGTTCCTGGAACGGAGGCGAGGTCGCGCCCGTCCTCGCCGTGCGCGCCGCCTGCGGCATCGCGATCGCCCTGATCGCCACCCAGAGCATCGGGAACCCCGGCTGGGCGCAGGCCGCCATCATGGGCGCCTGGCTCGGCGGCGTCGGCCTACTCACCCCCGACTCCCGCACCGGACCGGTCACCCCGCTCCTCATCGGCGTCGCCGGCGCCGGCGGCGTCCTCCTCGGCGCCATCGACTCGCCGCCGGTGCTCGTCGCCGCCTCCGCCGCCTACGCCTTCGCCCTCACCTTCATCGGCTCGATCACCCAGGCCATCGGCATCACGCTGACCGTCTCGGGCATCATGTTCTTCCTCGCCGAACACCTCACCGCCCACACCTCCCCGTGGCTGGCCGCGGGCGCGGTCGTCGCCGGCGGGGCCGTGCAGGCGATCATGGCGCTCCTGCCGCCCTACTACCGGTGGGCCGCCGACCGCGAGACCCTCGCCGGGGCCTGGACGGCGCTGGCCGTCGAGGCCGAAGAGCTCGCCGCCGACCCCCTCGCCCCCTACCGCACCGAGACCCTCGTCGAGGCCGCCCGCGAGCTGGACCGGCGCCGCGCCCTGCCCGCCGCGATCCTCGAGGCGCGCGGCCAGATCTACGCCGTCTCGGCCGCCATCGGCCGCGTCGCCTCCGCCCGGGCCCGCGCCGACGCCCAGGACCGGGACACCGTCGCGTTCTACTCGGAGGCGCTGCTGCTGACCGCGCGGCTGCTGCGCCACTTCGCCGCCGAGATCACCACTCGCCGCCCCGCCGCCCTCGACTGGGACGTCCTCCTCGACGACCTCGCCAACAATCCCGTCGCGACCTCCACCGGCACCATCCCCTCCGAGATCGCCGGACTCCTGCGCACGCTCCACGACACCGGCTCCTTCGCCTCGCGCATCACCGGCGGGGGCGACGAGATCGTCTCCGACCCCGCCCTGGCCCACGCCACCGGCAAGACCCGCGAAGCGCTGGGGCGGCTGCGCGGACGCCTGCGCCCCGGCGACCCGATCGTCCACCACTCCGCGCGGCGCGCCGCCGTCGTCGCCGCCGCGATGGCCATCGGCCTCGCCTGGCCGACCGACCACGGCTACTGGATCCCGTTGACCGCGTGGCTGGTCCTCCAGGCCGACTTCGCCGGGACGCTCACCCGCGGCGTGACCCGAGGCATCGGCACCTTCGGCGGCGTCGTCATCGCCTCGCTCTTGGCCCTGCTCATCCCGCAGACGGCGCTGCTGCTGAGCCTGGTCGTCCTCGGCTGCGCGCTCGTGGCGTACCTGATGCGGCCGGTCTCGATGCTGCTGTTCGCGGCCGCCGTCGCCGGGTTCACGGTGTTCCAGATCGACCTCTCGGGCGAGAACCCGGTGGTCGCAGCCGTCGACCGGGGCGTGTGCACGGCGGTCGGCGCGTCGCTGTCGATCGGCTTCTACGTGCTGGTGCCGACCTGGCAGACGCGCCGCCTCGGCGATCTCCTGGGCGACCTGGTCGACTCCTACCGCGACTACGCGCGCCTGGCCCTGGACCGCCAAGCCCACCCGGTCGACTACGACCGCAAGACCATCCACGCGTCCATCGACGAGGTCCGCGCCAAGCGCGCCGCCCTGAACACGGCCGCCGACCAGGCCAAGGCCGAACCGGTGGCCGGTCCCGGCCCGCTCTCGGACGATGCTTTGGGGGCCGAGGCGGCGCTCTCGCGGGCCGCGCGCGCCCTGGTGGCCGTCAACGCGACGATCGGCCGGGAGCAGAGCGACACGGCGGGCCTGCCGGGAGTGGACGCCTTCGCCGACGCGGTCGACGGGTCATACCTGCGCCTCGCGGCCCTGGCCCGGGGCCAGAAGCCGCCCCGGAAGGTCGACCTGGAGGCGGCGGCCCGGAAGCTCGACCGCCAACTGGCCGAAGGGGATTCGTCCACGCGAACCAGAAGAAGCGTGCTGCGCTGGGAATCGGACAACCTCGTCGAGGCCCTGAACGACGCGTCGCTGCTCATGGCCGGCTGGGACGGCGACGACACGCCATCCGACGCGCCTCCCAGAATTCAGGTATAATATTTCCTAAACTCATTGCATGCCTGAGAAGCAGTGGGACATTTTCATCTTCGACGAGGTGCAAGAGTGGCTCGACGGACTTGACGACAAGGCTCGTACGCGAATCGATCAGACGATCGACCTGCTGGTCGAGCACGGCCCTCACCTAAGCCGACCCACGGTCGACACGCTGAAAGGGTCCAAGTTGCCGAACCTCAAAGAGCTACGGTCAGGTTCGAATCGGATCCTGTTCGCCTTCGACCCGTGGCGATGCAGCGTTCTGCTTGTCGCTGGCAACAAGGCGGGAAAGTGGAACCAGTGGTACAAGGAAGCCGTTCCCCTGGCAGAACAGCGATATGACCGGTACCTAACAGACCGACGAGCCGAGGAGGAAAGCCGATGAAAGGTTACGTTCGCTGGAGCGATATCCGCAGCGAGGCCATCGAACGCGCAGGAGGAGCAGCGGCGTTCGAAGAAGGCAAGCGACGCATCTTGGCCGAGGCACAGGGATTCAGGCTTGCCGAGCTCCGGCGTGCACGCGGTCTGACCCAGCTACAGATCGCCGACCGAATGGGCGTCACGAAAGGACGGGTCTCCCAGATCGAGAAGGGCAGCATCTCCGGGCAGGAGACCCTAGCTCGCTATGCGGAGGCGCTCGGCGGCCACCTGTCTCAGTCGATCTTCTTCGAGGACGGCGACGTCATCCGGATCGCCTAGAACAAGACCGTGCGGGCCTTCTCTATGGCCGTGTGGGCCGCTGCCGTCTGGGACGGCGTGAGGCGGTCGGCCACGTCGAGGAGGTCCAGGCCTATGACCTGGAGCTGCTCGGGGAGGTGGAGGTCGTTGGGGAGGCGGGGGACCTCGCGTCTCGGTTCGCCCTCGGCCTCGGCGCACAGGTCGGCCAGGGTCTGGACGAGTTCGTGCATCGCCTCGGCCTTGCCGCCCGAAGACCAGCGAGCGGGCGACCAGTGGCGCGTGCCTTCTACGACGCGCCCGATCGCCCGCTCCAACGTCACCGCTTGCGGTGCTGTCATTGCCTTGCTTAACGCTGGAAGTAGCTCAGCAGGCGCAGCAGGTTCCAGTACAGGAAGATGAGCCCGGCGGTGAGGCCGAAGGCCCCGGCCCAGGCGTACTTCTTGGGGGCGCCGGCCGCGGCCGACTGCTCGATCATGTCGAAGTCGAGGATGAACGAGAACGCCGCCCACAGGGTGATGCCGATGGCGATGATCCACTGGAGAGTCGAGACGTCGCCGGTCGGTCCGGCGAACAGGCCCAGGTTCATGCCGAACATGGACGCGCCGAGGTTGACCATCATCAGACCGAAGATGCCGAAGCCGGCACCGATCATGACCTTGGCGAACATCGGCGAGTTCTTGAGGATGCGGAACTTGTACAGCGCCAGCATCCCGCCGAAGACCATGACGGTCCCGACCAGGGCGTTGACGACGATACCGGGGTACTGCTGCTCGAAGATCGCGCTGACGCCGCCGAGCAGGAGTCCCTGTCCGCCCGCGTACACGAACGCCACGATCGGATTCGTGATCGGCTTGAACATCGAGAAGATGATGACGCCGAGGCCGATGAACATGCCGACCATGCCGAGCGTCATCGCGGTGCTGATCGCGGCCTGGTCGCCAGTGGCGATGCCGTTGGCCACCATCGAGTAGGTGACCATCGCGGCCACGAAGGTCGCGCCGACGAGCGCCGCGGTGCGGACGATGACATCGTCGATGCGCATGGCCTCGACCCGCGGGGCCTGCGTCATCTGCCCGTACTGGCCATATGCCGCGCCCATGCTCTGCTGCTCGCGGTACTGGCTCTTCATCATGTTTCTGAGGGATGAGTTGTTGCTCTGCATTCCCATTGTGACGTCCTCCGTAATGTCAGGGCGACTCAAGCCTATCCGGTCGTCGCCTATATACGTCACCGGCGGGAGACCTGGGTCTCCCGCCGGTGACGCGATCCTGTTGAGACTGTTAGATGACGTTGACGCGACCCAGCTCAGGGGCGCTGACCGGGGCGTCGGCCGACGAGTTCTCCGCCAGCCACGCTTCCAGGGCGTCCACGTCGATCTCGCCGAAGAGCCGGTTCTGGCCCTCGGCGAAGGCGTGGAACGAGTCGCCGCCGTCGGCCAGGAACGAGTTCATCGTGACCCGGTAGGTCTGGTCGGCCACGATCGGCTCCCCATTGAGCTCCAGCGAGTCGGCCACGATCTGGTCGGTGCCGCTCTGGCTGGTGTCCCAGGTGTAGGTGAAGCCCTCCGATACCTGGAGGAACAGCGTCGTCGCGCGGTCGTCGCTCGGCAGCTGCTGCTGGAGCACGGTCAGGATCTGGGCGCCGGTCAGATCGACCGTCACCAGGTAGTTCGCGAACGGCTGCACCGTGAAGACCTCGGCGTAGGTGAGCACGCCGGGGTCGCCCTCGTCGTAGAGCAGGTCGGCCCTGACGCCGCCGGGGTTCATGAACGCGATCTCGGCCCCGCCGACGTCCTCGCCCGCGGTGCGGGCCAGTTGCGCGTCGGCGATGAGGCTCCCCAGCGGGAACTCCTCGGCCCGCGTCGCGCCGCGCTTGATGTCCTCGGCGATGTAGCCGACCTCGCGGGCGCCGACCTCGTCGGCCAGTTCGGAGTACTCGGCGATGATGTCGCCCTGGGTCTCATCGGGGTCGACGTCGCGGGTGACGACGGTGTTCGAACCGGTGACCGAGGAGCGGATGATGTCCTTGGTGCGCCGGTCGTAGGTCGCGTCGATCTCGGTGAAGACGCGCCCGTAGGAGGAGGCCGAGGTGACCATGCGGGGCTGGCCGGCCGGGTCGGGCACGGAGCAGACGTACTCCTGGTGGGTGTGCCCGGTGATGAGCATGTCGATCTGGGGGGACACGGTCTCGGCGATGTCGACGATGGGGCCGGACATGCCGACGCCGGAGCCGTCAAGCGACTCGCACTCGTGCCCGGTGTCCTCTTCGACCGGGGTACCGCCCTCGTGCAGCAGCACCACGATCGAGTTGACGCCCTGGGACTTCAGCTCCTCGGCGTACTTGTCGGCGGTCTCGACCTCGTCCAGGAAGTCCAGGCCCTCGATGCCGGCCTTGGAGACGATGTCGCCGGTGCCCTCCAGGGTCATGCCGATGAAGCCGACCTTTACGCCCTTGCCGAAGTCCTTGACCCAGTAGGGGTCGAGGACCGGCTCGCCGGTCTCCTCGTCCACCACATTGGCGCCCAGGTAGGGGAAGTCGGCGCCTTCGAAGTCCTCGTCGCCGTCGATGATGCGCTGGAGTTCCTCGTAGCCGTCGTCGAACTCGTGGTTGCCGACCGAGGAGACCTCGACGCCCATCGCGTTGAGGCCCTCGATGGTGGGCTCGTCGTTGAAGACGGCCGACATGAAGGGGCTGGCGCCGATGAGGTCGCCGGCCGCGACGGTGGTCGAGTACCGCTCGCCCTCGCGGGCCTCCTCGAGGTGGGTGGCCAGGTATTCGGCGCCGCCGGCCGGGACGTCCGTGCCGTCGACGGGGTGGGTGAGGCCCGAACCGGCTTCCATATTGCCGTGGAAGTCGTTGAGCGCCAGCAGTTGCAGGTCGATCTCGCGACCGTGGCCATTGGAACCGGCGTTCGCCGACCAGGCGCCGACGGTGAGGGTGGTGACGGCGAGCGCGGCGGCCGAGGCCGCGGCTAGGTACCGTCGCTTCTTCGTACTGAACATCGCGCTCCCGGGGGGTTTCGATAGGAGATGGGCGGACCACGAGGCCTCCCATCGTGATCCAATCATGGGACGATTGCCTCGGCGTCAATGGAGCATAACGAGTTCACAAAAGCGCGATAACGGCCAGGCGACGGCGAAGCGGAGGCGACTGTCGCCGCCTCCGCTCCATAGGTCTTGCCGCGATCTAGCGCCTACTGGGCGTGGCGCTCCGCATTGCGTTCGATGATCCTCCGCATGACCTTGGCGGCCATGCCCTTCATGCGGTCGACGTCCTCCTGGGTCCACGAGTGCGTCTTGTTGTCGATGGCCCAGACCGTGCCGATGGTGGCGCCTTCCTGGTCGACCAGGGGCGCTCCGATGTAGGAGCGGATGCCGAGGGCGTCGACCACCGGGTTCGTGGCGAACCGCGAGTAGTCCATGACATTGTTCAGCGCCATGGCCTTCTCGCGGGCGACGACGTGCACGCAGTAGCCGGCGTTGCCGGGCATCTCGCGCCCGATCTCGGGGTCGGCGCCGTCGACGGATTCGGTGCCGGGGCCGGCGATGCCGGGGAAGAACTGGTTCTGCTCTTCGCCGACGAAGTTCACTCCGGCCCAGGTGGCGCCGGTCATCTCGATGATCTGCTTCGCAACGTCGTCGTATTCGGGGACGGCCTCGGGAAGGGCGCCGAGGGCGACCAGGCGGGCGGCGCGCTTGGAGCCGTCCGGGTCGTCCGGGGTGATGGTGAGGCGGAATTCGGTTCCGAGATCGGTCATCGTGCTCTCCTTATTAGCAGGGTGTTCGGCCAGCGTGACCAGAACCAGGTGGCGGACTTAAACGGTCGCGGATGCGGCCGAGATCAGGTGTTTGGTCAGCGTGACCAGAACCATGGTGGCGGACCGGGGATCGCGGGCGTCGCAGCCGACGATGGGGACGCCGGGCGGGAGGTCGAGCGCGGCTCGGACCTCCTCGGGCCCGTAGTCGTGGCCGCCTTCGAACTCGTTGACCGCCACGATGAACGGGGTGCCGCGCCGCTCGAAGAAGTCCAGGGAGGGGAAGCAGTCTTCGAGTCGGCGGGTGTCGGCCAGGACGACCGCACCGAACGCGCCTTCGGACAGCTCGTTCCACATGTACCAGAACCGGTCCTGTCCAGGGGTGCCGAACAGGTACAGGATGTACTGCGAATCGATGGTGATCCGTCCGAAGTCGAGGGCGACGGTGGTGGTCCGCTTGTCCCCCACTCCGGTCAGGTCGTCGGTGCCGATGGAGGCGGTGGTGATCGTCTCCTCGGTGCTGAGCGGTTCGATCTCGGAGACCGCTCCGACGAAGGTCGTCTTACCGGCGCCGAAGCCGCCCGCGACAAGGAGTTTGAGCGCGGTGGGCAGTCCCTGCGACCGGGGTTCGGCCGCCTCAAAGTCGCCGTTGTAGGCCATTGAGGAGTGCCTCCAATACAGTTGTGTTGGTGGTGTCTGCGGAGGGGTCCGGCGACAGGGCGGCCACGGCGCCGCGCTCGAGGAGATCTGACACCAGGACCTTGATGACCATCGCGGGCAACCGCATGTGCGCCGATATCTCCGCCACCGAGATCGGATCCTTGCAGAGCAGGAGCACTTCGGCGTGCTCTGGCTCCACATGCGATAGTGCCACGCGGCCGGTGCCCCAGACGAGCGTGAGCAGGTCGAGCGACGCCGATGGCGTGGTGCGCCCACCGCTGGCCATGTACGGCCGGATCAGGGGTCCGGCGTCATCGTCGAGCAGCGGGCGTTCCTCGTAGTCGGCCATCAGCCCACCGCATCGTTGGCGGTTACCGCCCCGCTGGCGGCCGCTGGGCTGCGCATGGGCGTCTCCAGGACGGGCCGCACGCTCTTGACCAGGATCGACATCTCGAAGCCGACCAGTCCGGGGTCGGCGTCGCGGCTGGCCGCGACGGCCAGCACCGCGCCGGATCCGGCGGTGGAGACGAACAGGAGCGTGTCGTCCAGCTCGGCTATGACCTGTCGGACTCCCGGGTTCGCGCCGAACTGCGCTCCGGCGCTGCGCGCCAGGGAGAACATGCCCGAGGCGATCGCGGCGAGCTGGTCGGCCTGGTCGATGTCGAGTCCACTGTAGGCTTTCTTGATGCCGTCAGCCGAGAGCAAGAGCGCGCTGCGGGCGTGCGGAACCTTCTTGACCAGGCTCGCGAGCAACCAACCTAGATCGGATGCCGGTGACGCTGCTTCATCGCCTGCCATCAGGCCTCCTCGTCGTTGTTCGGAGTTACGGAACTTTCGATTTCGGGAATCGTCTGGTCTTCGGGGGTGTCGCCTCTGGTGCGGCCCTTCCGGAAGGCCGACATCAGGCCGGGGTCGTGGCCGACCTCCGAGGTGACGCGGCTCTGGGCCTCGTCCCGCAGCTGCGGCGCCAGGTGGGCCTGGCGGGTCCGCTTGGGAAGCGGGGGACGGTCGTCGGGTCTGGCCTCGGGTCTGGACTCGGGTGGTCGGTCGAAGTATTGGTCGGGGTATTGCTCCGCGGACCGGTCACTGGACCGGTCCCCGGACCAGTAGTCGGGATGCTCCGGCGCGCTGTGGGCGCCCGGCGGCGGGGAGGCTCCGAAGGGGTCGAAGTCCTCGGCGAAGGCGTCGAACTCCTCGGTCGGCGGACCGGCGGTCAGGGCCGGCGGCGTCGGCGAGGGAGCTATCGGGGCGATCGGCCCGGGCGGCGCGCCGGGTTCGGGGCCCGGGCGAGGGACGGGGATCGCGCCGGTGTTGCCCGGGGCGAAGCCGTTCGAAGGCCCGTGGCCGCTCCCGGCCATCGGCCTCGGCCGGGTGGCGTGCTGCCCGGGCGGCGCGCTCCTCGGCGGCTGGCCCAGCTGGACCGACGGCACCTGCGTGGCCGGGCCGGCCGGCCGGCGGACGGGCGTAGTAGTCGGGTCCGGCTCGGGAGCCGCGACCGGCGGCTGGGTCTGGACCGGAGCCGGGGTCGACTCGGTGCCTCGCGGCCGCGGCGGTTCGAGCGGGATCTCCTTGGGGTCACCCGAATGAGCACTCCGGGCCGACTCGCCCTCGTCCTCCGTCGCGTCGATCTTCACGCTGTCGCCGAGCACGTCGGGCCCGATGACCACGACGGCCTGTGTGCCGCCGTAGATATTGGACTGCAACTGGACGGTCAGTCCGTGGCGGCGGGCCAGCATCGAGACCACGTACAGGCCGATGCGGCCGTCCGCCAGCAGCTCGTCGAAGTCGATCGTCTCGGGCGAGGACAGCATCCGGTTGTAGTGCTCGCGTTCCTCCTGGCCCATTCCGAGGCCGCGGTCCTCGACCTCGACGGCGAGACCGGAGCGGACCCGGGAGGCGCGAATGAGGACCTGGGTGTTCGGTTCGGAGAACATGGTGGCGTTCTCGATGAGCTCCGCCACGAGGTGGACGAAGTCCGCGACCGCGTGCCCCTGGATCGTGCCCTCGATGGGCCGCACCAGCTTCACCCGGGCGTACTGCTCGACCTCGGCGATCGAGGAGCGCAGCGCCTCGTAGAGGTTGACCGGACGCGACCACTGGCGGTGCGAGGGGCCGCCACCGAGGACCGCGAGGTTCTCGGCGTGGCGTCGCACGCGGGTCGCCAGGTGGTCGATGGAGAAGAGCGCCTTCAGGAGTGCGGGGTCCTCGACCTGGCGCTCGAGCTCGTCCAACTCCACGATCTCGCGGTGGGCGAGGGTCTGGAGCCGGCGGGCCCGGTTGACGAAGATGCCGACGCGCGGCTCATCGAGGTTCGGGAGGGTGGGGGCCGGATTGGGGACCTTGCCGGCGATATCGGCGGGCGCGCCGGGCTCCGATCCGATCGAGGCGCTCACCCCGTTCGCGCCGGCGGGCATGGCGGGACCGGCCGGAAGCGCGGTCGGCGGCCGGGATTGCCCGTTCTGGGTCGCCGCTGCCGGGGCCTGGGCGGGGAACGAGCGCGAGGCGATCGCCTCGGCCGCGGCGCGAAGTTCGCGGGCGGCTACGCCGAGGCGGCGCAGGGCCGTCTCCGTGGAGTCGGACGAGCCGGAGCCTCCCGCGGCGTCCGCGCCGGACGGCATGGGGATGAACCGTCGCTGGTCCGGCGGCAGGCCCCGCTGCAGGTCGTCGATGATCTGCCAGACCTTGTAGTGGGTCTCGGTCGTCGACCTGCGAATGCCGGATACCTTGCGGCCCAGGTCGTCATCGATCTTGCCCGCGTTGTGCACCGCGAAGTATCCGATGACCACGACGAGGACCACAGAGGAGCCGAACACGGCGAGCGGGCCCCAGGAAGGGGCGGTGGGGGCCAGGGAGAAGAAGACCGTGACCCCGGCGCCTATGACGGCGACAGCGACGACCGGCAGGAGCGCCAGCCGCATCAGGCGGGGCCGGAGCTCCGCCGCGGAGTCGCCGCCCTGGGTCGAACCCGGGGCGCGATTGGGGGTGTGGCTTGGGGCGTTACTGGAATTGCTGCCGGTCTGGTGTGGGGGCCATTCTGCTTGGTATGTCTGGGTAGTGGTCCGAGTTTGTTCGGGCATCGCCATCCTCACGACACGGGCTTACCGACTTCGCGATACCTGGATCTTGGCAAAGTCATTGTGGCGGTTGGGAAACGGGTCCCCAGACCGCCAGGTTCGACAGAATGGTATCAACGCTCAGGTCCTTGGATAGCATGACCGCCTTGCTTAGTCAACCTGCGGATTCACGCAGCAAGGCTTACAGATACATGGGATGTGCGGACGTCCGCAGGAGCGCCGGACGGGCCGGAAACCGGCGGACGAGTGCACAGAGTGGAGCATTGATCGCGGCATTGAGCAGGCATGGAATCTCGGAAAGGACAGGGAGGGAACACGAACGGGGGACGAGGGGCGATCACGGAAGGGACCTCACCGACCGGCACGGAGATCCATGGGGATCGGAACCTGTGCCCGAGACGGGATTTGAACCCGCATGCCTTATGACGGCCGGTTTTAAGCCGACTGTGTCTACCAGATTTCACCACTCGGGCCCGTACCCGGAACACGCTAGCGAAATTCTCGGACCAATGGGGATCTTGAAGTCGCCCAATGTGACACGCTGGGTACGGGAACGGAATCTGTCGGGTACCCGACAGAAGAAATCAGGGACCAAGGTCCCTAAGCCAGACCGTTCGGCATCACCGGACACCACCTATGCGTCCCTGTATTTATCGTGGACTTCGGGGAGCGGATGGAAGCCGGCCGACCTACCGCGTCATCCTTCACCTCCAGATGGCACTGATCGGTGCGGCGGTGATTCGCTCATCCATTTGAGTCGCCATCGGGCCGGTGTGCAGGAGCAAACCGTGTGCGAACTGGTCTCCGAGGGCGTCACGCATCCATATTAGATGCCTGGCCGCCTTGCGGGTCGGAGTGGAATCCGCCTTGATCTCCACCGCGATCACACGCTGGTCGGCCAGCTCGATGACGAGGTCGACTTCATGGGCGCCGTCCTCCTGCCGGAGATGGAAGAACTCCGGCCGAGTACGGCAGGCGGCCACTTCGCCGCGCAACTGAGCCGTGACAAACGTGTCGATGACCCGTCCGAGCAAGTCGGCATCGCGCATGATCCCGATGCGGTCAAGGCCGGCAGCGGAACAAAGCAACGCCGGATCGGCCAGGTACCGCTTGGGAGCCTTAGTGAGTCGTTTAAGACGGTTCGTACTCCAAGCGGGTACACGGTAAAGGATGAAGAGCGCTTCCAAGAGTTGCTGGTAGGCAACGGCGGTCGCTCGGTTGACCTCGGCCTTGTCGTAAAGCGTCTTATCGGTGACGATCCCCGCGCTGGTTAGCGCCAGCACGGTGAAGAACCGCCGCAGCCTGACAGGGTCGCGGTGCCCGTCGAGTCCTTGCGCGTCACGGGTCACGAGTTGGTTGATATAGCTGGCGAACCAGTCGTCGCGGGCCAACCCTGGAGGGTATGACAGGGGCTCGGGGAAACCACCGCTCAGCGCGAGGTCAAGGTAGTCAGCCAAGCCGAGGTCAGTTGGAGACGGGGCGACTGCTTTGTGGCCTTCGGCCGCAACACGGTCGATGAACGGCACTCTCGTTGGATCACCCTCGATTTCGCGCCGGGTCAGCCCCGTCATGGACTTCTGCACGATTCGCCCAGTGCCAGGCCACATCTGGGAGTCGAGCTGATCCCGGCTCGACCCGGTGAGGATGAATCGTCCTGGGCGATGGTCGGCATCGACGGCGCGCTTGACGGCACCGAGCACGTTCGGAACCAGCTGCCACTCATCGATGAGGATCGGTTCCGGGAAGCTCGCCAGTGCGGCATCGGGGTCCGCTTCGAACACGGCCGCCTGCTCGCGCTTGTCGAATCGCAGCACTGATTCAGCCAGACGAGCGGCCGTGGTGGTCTTGCCCGTCGCACGTGGACCGGTCAGCATCAACGCGGGCAGTGTGGCGAAGAGCTCGAGCAGGATCGGGTCGATGATGCGGTCGATGTATGGTCGATGAGGCTCCATGAGCGTATCTTACACGTGATGACTAGGGAATTGATAAAATTCCGGTGTGTAGAGTGACGTTTTCCTGATACATTCAGTGTTGGTTTTCCGGTTAAATCGAGTCGGCCCGGAGTCGATGGTGTAGTACCGAGATCAAGGCATGGGTACACCGTGCGGCGGACCTGGCAGTGATGATTCGCGGTTCTCCTCAGGGACCAAGGTCCCTAAGCCAGACCGTTCGGCATCGCCGGACACCACCTATGCGTCCCTGTATTTATCGTGGACTTCGGGGAGTGGCTGGAAGCCGGCGGACTTGTAGGCGGCGACTCCGGCGACATTGGAGCTCGGCGTGCAGACCACCGCGCTCGAAGCGCCCAGTTCCCGAAGCGCGGCCGCCGCGGCGACGGTGATCGCCTTGCCGTATCCGTGACCGCGATGCTCCCGATGCGCGCCAACCGGTTCGAGCAGCCCGGGCCGGCCCACGCCGGCCGACCACACCGTCGCGGTGGCCACCCCGTTGCCGCGGTCGTCGTAAGCGACCAGGCAGCGGGCGTCGGCGTAGGCCGGCCCGGCCGCCATCGCGTGCCAGCGCTCGTCCGTGAACGTCGACCCGTCGAACGAGGCCCGCTGCAAGGCGGTCCGCACGTCCACTCGCTCCGGCCCGACCACCTCGATACGCAAGCCCATGTCCGCGAACAGGGCGGTCTCGACCGGCTCGGTGAGGTCGCGGCGCAGGGGCGACCACGGCTCGTCGGTTCTCCAGCCCCGCTCGGACAGCAGACTGTGGACGAGCGCGCCCGCCGGGGCCTCGATGTTCGCCTTCCCGGCGTTCAGGACGCCGCGCTCGGGCTCGGTCACGTCCTCGACCACGCCCCGGGCCAGCTCCTCGTCCCGCATCGCGTCCGGCGCGAACGTGATCCGCAGCAGCCCGGGCCCGTCGAGCAATCCGACGGCGAGCACCCGTCCGTCCCGGCTCCAGGTCCGGACCGCCGCGGCGGTCGCCGCCGCGCCGAACCGCCAGAACCAGCCCAGGTCCCCTGGATGCAGTTGCATCGGGGCCCCGTCGTACTGCCATTCCCGCAGCACGACAATGGCTTCCTCGAGCCCGTCGATTTCGGGCCTGTTCATCACGACCGCCATCGGCTAGGCCGCCTCTTCGCCGTTGATCTCGGCCAGTTCCGCGGCGGTGAAGGCCCGCAGGATGCAGAACTCGTTCCCGGCCGGATCGGCCATGACCTCCCAGGTCGGATTGCCTTGGCCGATATCGACTCTGGTCGCTCCGAGCGCTTCGGCCCGGGCGACTTCCGCGGCCTGGTCCTGGGGTCGCAGGTCGAGGTGCAGGCGGTTCTTGACCGACTTCCCCTCGGGGACCTTGAGGAACAGGATGTCGGGCGATACGCCGTCCTGGGGGCTGCCCTTCGGCGGTTCGAGGACCGTCTCCTCGTCGCTTTCGAAGGTCATGCGCCAGCCGAGGAACTCGGCCCACCAGGCTCCGAGGGTTCGAGGGTCGTCGCAGTCCACGGAGATGGCTTGCCATTGCATAGTCATTCCGCGAAGCTAACATTCGCGGTCCTGAATGTGCGCCCTATTTACGGCGTCCAGCAGGGCGGCGTACGTCCGCTCCACGTCTCCCGGGATCGTCTTGACTCCGATCGCCTGGGGGCGCTTCGCCTTCATGGCCTCGACCGCCTCGTGCATCCGCCGCAGGGTGGCCTCGCCGTCGGGGAGGAGGACGTGGGCGTCGGCATGGACGGGGTCGGCGGCCGCCTCGGTTCTGGCGGCGAAGCGCCGGAGCGCGTTCTCGACGGAATCCTCGAGGTAGATCTCGTGGAACCGCGCGCCCGCCTCGGCCGCCGTCGCCTCGAGCTGCTCGATGAACTCCGTTCGCCCCAGCAGTTGCGGGACCACCACGTCGAATCCGGCGGTCAGATGGTCCCTCGCCCCGGCGAGGGCGATCGCCCTCGCCCGCAGGCCCGCCGCGCCCGGGTCGTCCTTCCAGCGGCCCAGCCATCGCCGGAGCCGGTCGATGTCGAGGTTCAGCGCCATCGGGTGGTCCGCCAGGTAGCGCTCGGCGAGGGTCGACTTCCCGGTCGCCGGGGCCCCGTTGAGGAGGATGAGTCTGGGCATCTCCAGGACTCTACGGGAGGACGCGGCAAGGGCCGCCCCACAGCTTTGCTGGACGGCCCCTGTCGCTCGCTTTCCTACGGCCTCAGTTGAAGCCGTCGATCACTAGACCAGCTGCTTCGGCTCCGCGTAGTGGCAGGCCGCCCGGGTCAGGCCCGCGTGGTCGGAGCGGAGCAGGGGCTCCACCTCGATGCACTTGGCCTGGTGGCCCTCCGAGAGCGTCTGGAACAGCGGGCAGCGCGTCCGGAACCTGCAACCCGAAGGCGGGTTGGACGGGCTCGGCACATCGCCCTGGAGGACGATGCGCTCGCGCGTCCGCTCCTTTCGCGGGTCCGGCAGCGGGATCGCCGACATCAGCGCCTGCGTGTACGGGTGGGCCGGGCCGGCGAAGAGCTGGTCCGTGGTGCCCTCCTCGACGATCTTGCCCAGGTACATGACCGACACCTTGTCCGCGATGTGGCGGACCACGGAGAGGTCGTGCGACACGAACAGATAGGACAGGCCCAACTCGTCCTGGAGGTCCTCCAGCAGGTTGATGACGCCGGCCTGGATCGACACGTCCAGGGCGCTCACCGGCTCGTCCAGCATGAGGACCCGCGGCTGGAGCGCGAGCGCGCGGGCGACGCCGATGCGCTGGCGCTGGCCGCCGGAGAACTCGTGCGGGTAGCGGTTGCGGTGCTCGGGGTTCAGTCCGACGATCTCGATCAGGCTGTTGACCCGGTCGCGGCCGCCGTTCTTGAACATGCCGTGCACCCGCAGCGGCTCGGCGATGATCTCGAAGACCGTCATGCGCGGGTCGAGCGACGCCATCGGGTCCTGGAAGACCAGCTGGATGTCGCGCCTGACCGGACGCATCTGCTTGCGCGACAGGCTGGTCAGATCCCGCCCGTCGTACAGCACCTCGCCCGAGGTCGGTGGGATGAGGTTCATCATCAGCCGCGCGGTCGTGGACTTGCCGCAGCCGGACTCGCCGACCAGGGCCAGCGTCTCGTTCGCGCCGATCTCCAGGTTCACGCCCGAGACGGCGTGGATCGCGCCGACCTTGCGCCGCACGATCCCCTTGGAGCGCACCGGGAATTCCTTGACGAGGTCGCGGCCCTCGATGACCGGGACCGGCTGCGCCTGCGGCGAGTCGAGCATGGCGTTCACTTGCCCTCCTGCGGGTCGTTGGACTGCGCTGTGTCGGTCTCGGCCGTCTCGGTCTCGGTCTCGGTCGCCTCGACTTCGGCGTCGACCTCGGCCGCGAGCTCGGCGTCAGAGGCATCCGACGTGAACACGTCGATGGGCCGCTTGCCCTCCAACTGGTCGGCGAAGTGGCAGGCCGAGACGTGCCCGGTCTCCGAGACCGGCTCCAGCCCCGGTTCGACCTCGGAGCAGATGTCCTGCGACATCGGGCAACGCGGCCGGAACGGGCAGCCCGGCGGGAGGTGCAGCATTGACGGCGGCGTGCCGTGGACGGGCGTGAGCCGGCGGCCCCGGTCCTCGTCCATGCGCGGCAGCGAGCCGATCAGGCCGAGCGTGTAGGGCATGCGCGGCTCGTAGAAGATCTCGTCGACCGTGCCCTGCTCGACCGGCTTGCCCGCGTACATGACCAGTACGTCGTCGGTGTGCCCGGCGATGACTCCGAGGTCGTGCGTGATGAGGATCAGGGCCGCGTTGACTTCCTCGCGGGCCTTCTCCAGCGCCTCCAGGACCTGCGCCTGGACGGTCACGTCGAGGGCCGTGGTCGGCTCGTCGGCGATGATGACGTCCGGGTTGTTGGCCATCGCGATGGCGATGACCACGCGCTGGCGCATACCGCCCGACAGCTCGTGCGGGTAGGCGTCGACCCGCTGCTGCGGGTTCGGGATGCCGACCATGTCGAGCAGGTCGATCGAGCGGGTGCGGGCCTCGGCCTTTTTCACGTCCGGGTAGTGCACCCGGATGGCCTCGGCCAGTTGGAACCCGACGGTGTACACCGGGTTGAGGCTGGTCAGCGGGTCCTGGAAGATCATCGAGATCCGCTTGCCGCGCACCTTCGAGAGCGCGGCGTCGTTCAGGCCGAGGAGCTCCTCGCCCTCCAGCTTGGCCGAGCCCGAGACCTGGGCGGTCTTCGGGAGCAGGCCCATGACGGCCATGGAGGTGACCGACTTGCCCGAGCCGGACTCGCCGACGATGCCGAGGCTCTGGCCCCGGCGCAGGTCGTACGAGACGCCGCGGACGGCGTGCACGAGCCCGTCGTCGGTCGGGAAGGCCACGTTGAGGTCCTTGACCTCGAGGACGAGGTTTCCCTTGGGCCCCTTGCCGGACTGTCCGTCCGCTCTGGTGCCGTTGACTGTCAGGTCCATCGGTTAACGCCTCACCATCGTCTGCCGCGGGTCGAGAGCATCTCGCAGTCCGTCACCGATGAAGTTGATGGTGAGCGCGATCAGGATGATCATCAGACCCGGAATGTAGAACAGGTACCAGTGCTCGTTGAACGCCGACGCGCCCGCGGCCTCGATGAGGAGGCCGAGCGAGGTGTCGGGGCTCTGGATGCCGAGCCCGAGGAACGACAGGGTCGTCTCCGACAGGATCGCGAAGGCGATCTGGAGGGTGGCCGAGACGATGATGACGCTCATCGTGTTCGGGATGAGGTGCTTGGTGATGATGTGCCAGTCGGAGCCGCCGGCGGCCTTGGCGGCCTCGATGAACTCCTTCTCGCGCAGGCTCAGCACCTCGGCGCGCACGGCGCGGGCGGTGGAGAGCCAGCCGAAGACCGCGAGGATGAACGCCATGTGGTACCACTGCGCGCCACCGTCGATCGCACCGGCGATGGCGGCCGTGATGACCAGGAACGGGATCACGAACAGCACGTCGACGATGCGCATGAGCACCGAGTCGACCCAGCCGCGGTAGAACCCGGCGCAGGCGCCGACGAGCGCGCCGATGACGGTCGAGCCGACCGCCACGACGAGCGCGACGTTCATCGACTGCTTGGTCGCCTGCATCATCGCGCCGAGCATGTCGCGTCCGGCCTTGTCCGTGCCGAACGGGTGGTCCAGGCTCGGTCCGACCCACGAGGGGATCTCGGAGTGGATCTTGTAGTCCCACTTCCACAGGAACGGCCCGATGTAGGCGAAGAGCACGATGAGGACGAAGATCACGAGGCTGATGACGGCGGCGCGGTGCCTGAAGAACCGCGTCATCACCATCGACCACTGGCCGCGTTCCTTGGTCGTGATGGCTTCCGCTTCAAGCATGGCGGTGTGCAAGTTACTCATAGCGAATCCTCGGGTCGAGCACGCCGTACAGGAGGTCGGAGATCAGGACGCCGATGAGGACGACGATCCCGGAGATGAGCAGGTATGCCATGACGGCGAAGGAGTCGCCGTGCAGGATCGCGTCGTAGGAGTAGGCCCCCAGGCCCCTCCAGCCGAAGATCCGCTCCGTGACGATCGCGCCGCCCATCGCGCCGGCGAGGCTCAGCGGCGCGAAGGTCGCGACGGGGATGAGCGCGGTCCGCAGGGCGTGGCGCCGCATGACGGTGCCGTTGCGGACGCCCTTGGCGCGGGCCAGGCGCACGTAGTCGGAGTTCATGACCTCGAGCATGCTGGCGCGCTGGTAGCGGGAGATGGCCGCGTATCCGGCCAGCGTCAGCACCAGGGTCGGGACCACCAGGTAGGGCAGGGAGTCGACGAAGACCTCCCAACCCGTGCCCTGGAAACCGGTGGTGCCCGAGCCGTACGTCTGGAGGACGGTCGACCCCAGCCCCTTATTGGCCTGGACCGCCGCTTCCTTCAGCAGTGAGCCGAGCCAGAAGGAGGGCATGGCCAGGAAGAGGAAGCCGACGAAGGTCAGGGAGTAGTCGACCCTGGAATACTGCTTGACCGCGCTGACCACACCCGAGAGAATGGCAATGCCGATCGAGGCGACGGTGGCGAAGAGGACGAGCCTCAGAGTGATCCAGAACCTGGTGGAGATCTCGTAGCCGATATCGACGGCGGTGCCCTCGATCGACGGGCCCCACTCGCCCTGCAACAGGCCGATGTCGCCATTGGTCTCGCCGATGCCGGTGAGCCAGAGCCAGTATCGCTCGGGGAGGGACCGGTCGTAGTACAGCTGCGACTCGATGGCGTCGACGGTCGACTGGGGGACGGCCTCGCCCGTGGACTGCTGGATCTGGAAAACCTGCTCCGCCACCGGGTCGTTGGAAAGATCGACCAGGATGAAGGACAGGAGGGTCGCACCCAGCAGCACCGGGATCATCAATAGGGTGCGCCGGATTATGAATACAACCATAATGCCTCGTTAACGGTTTCTTTGCGGTGGAACGGCTCGCCTGCCGGCCGGCCCTCATGCATCAACGGGCATGGCCCGTCATCACTCACTACTTACTCCTCTTGCCGCGGCCTGAGCGCGCGGGACCTGCCCCGCTACCCGACCTCACTCCGTGCCACCCCGTTCTACTGGGTTCGGGGGCCGTCTCGGAGGCGATGCTTGCGCCTTCACTCCGACACTCCCCATTCCGCGATGTTGTACCCGGCCCGCTGCTGCGAAGCCCAATTGTCGCGGACGTTGACCAACCTATCGGAGACCATGACCGCGACCGGTGTGTCCACGAGGGGCAGTGTGTAGGCGTCCGCCACGACCTGTTTGACCGCGACATTGGCCAGTTCGGCCGCCTCGTCGAAGTCCAGCGTCCCGGAGACCTGGTCGATCATCCCGTCCAGCTCCTCGTCGTCGAGCCGGCCGAAGTTGGAACCGGAGTCCGAACTCCAGTACTGGTTCACGGAGTTCACGAAGGTCGGGGTCTGGGACCAGCCGAAGTTGACCATGTCGAAGTCGTGTTCGCCGAGCACCGTTCCCAGGTCCGCGTCCGGGATCGGGACGAGGTTGACCTTGATGCCGAGGCCGGACAGGTTGGCCTGCACCAGCTCGGCGGTGGTCACGCGGGACTCCTTGGACTGGGTGTAGCGGTAGTCCAGCTCGACCCGCTCGCCCTCCGGCGTGATGAGGCGGGTGTTCTCGTCCCACTCGTAGCCGGCATCGGTGAGCAGGCCGACCGACAGTTCGATGTCGCCCGTGCCCTGGCCGGTGACGGTGAGGAAGTCCTGGAAGTACTCGGAGTCGTTGCGGAACAACGGGTTGAGCTTGCGCTCGATGTCGGACTGCACGTAGGCGTGGGTGCGTTCGATGATGTTCTCGACATCGATCGCGGTCAGCACGGCCGTGCGCAGCACCGGGTCGGACAAGAACTCGTTCTCGACGTTGAGGTCGATGTGCTCCCAGCCATTGCCGCCGGCGATCGCGTAGGAGACGTCGTCGGCGCCTTCGAGCTGGGTGATCGTCTCGACGTCGACGGTGGCCGGGGAGGCGCCGTCGATCTCGCCGTTGCGCAGTGCCGTGACGATCGAGTCCAGGCCCTCCATGACGCGGAAGGTCACCTTGTCGAGCGTGACCTCGGCGGAGCCGGCCCAGTCGGGGTTGGGCTCGTACATGACGTAGTCGCCGGCCACGGCCTTGGTGATCCGGTACGGACCGGTGGTCCAGGTCGGGACGGTCTCCGAGAAGTAGTCCTGGGAGTCCTTCATGGCCGCCGCGTCGTACTCCCAATCGAAATCAGCGTCCTCGGCGACGTGGGCCGGGGCGGAGAGGACTTCCTCGTACTGCCACTCGGCGGAGTGGTAGGAGTCCTTGTAGGTAATGGTGACGTCGTCGCCCGAGCCTTCGATGGACTCGACCTGGGAGCCCCAGGAGTCGGAGGCCGGGGTGCAGCCGTCGCACAGGTCCTGGTCGCCGGAGTTGGCATACCAGTGGTAGATGAAGTCGTCGATGGAGATGTCGGTGCCGTCGCCCCAGTTCGCGCCGTCCTGAAGGGTGTACTTGACCTGGACGGGGTTCTCCGAGACGATCTCGGGATCGGCCGCGAAGAGGCCGTCGTTGACGACCCACTTGCCGTCGGGGCCGAACTGGCCCGCGGTGGGCCACATGCCGACGAGCGCCTGCGTGACGTAGGCGTTGTTGTCGCTGGTCTTGACGGTGTTCCAACCGACCCACGAGCCGTCGACGGCCCAGGTGACCTCGCCGCCGTCGATCCGCTCACCCGCGTTGCAGCCGACCGGATCGGTCGTGCAGTCGCCGAGTCCGGCGGAGGCCGTCGCGTCCTGACCGCAGCCGGCCAGGGCCGCGGTGAGTACCAGCGCGGCGGCCGAGACGGCAGCCGCGGACGCCTTGAGGTGTCGCTTCATGGTTCCTCTCGTGGGTGGGCGTCTACCGGCGGGGCCGCGTGACGCGAACTACAGCCTTCCACGGGAATCACGACTTTCGCAGAGTCGAACCAGAGATGAGCTTCGTTCGTTATATTCCCGTGATATTCATTCCCTGAATAGATTTGGGATTATTCAAAATCCGTTGTCCACCAGGGAAAACCCGCTACGCGACGCTGGGACCGGGAATTCGTTTCGGTGAGATGAAGTCGCAATGACGGGCCGACTCGAATCGACCGAAAAGCGGGTGGAAAGGCGCCCGGATTACGGATTGGGGATCGTCCGAGCGGGCTTTACTTCTGCCGCGATGAAGGGGATCGGCCCAGCGGACCAATGCTGCTTCCGCAATGAAGTCGAGCGGCGGGGCCCTGGCCCCGCCGCTCGACTCATTCGGGGACTAGATGGTCTTCCACTCGCGGATGTTCCAGATGGGACCGGACTGGCTGTAGCCGTTGGCGCCGGGGCCCTCCAGGACGGTGGAGACGGCGTAGTACGTCTGCGGCTCGTCGAACAGCGGCAGGGTGTACGCGTCGGGGACGACGATCTCGTCGACCGCGTTGGTGAACTCGGCGGCCTCGGCGATGTCGAAGGTCGAGCGGACCTTCGCGATGGCCTCGTCGGCGGCGGCGCTCTCGTACTTGCCGTAGTTGGACTCAGAGGTCGACAGGAAGTACTGGTTGGGCGCCAGGGTGAACGCGGCGTTGCCGGACCAGCCGAAGATGATCAGGTCGAAGTCGGCGCCGGCGAGCACCGGGCCGAGGTCGCCGTCGGCGATGGACTTGAGCTCGACCTCGATACCGAGTTCGGCCAGGTAGGCCTGGGTGAGCTCGCCGGCGGTGGTGCGGGTGGCGTCGCCCTCGCCATAGCGGAAGGTGAGCTTGACGGCCTCGCCCTCCGGTGTCATGAGCGCGTCGCCGATCCCGGTGTAGCCGGCGGCCTCGAGGATCGCCGTGGCGGCGGCGATGTCGCCGGTGCCCTGACCGGTCGGGGTCACGTAGTCCACGTAGTACTCGGAGGCGTTGGCGAAGAAGTGGTTGCCCTTGGGCTCCAGGCCCGACTCGGGGTAGTTCTTGGCGACGATGTCGGCCGAGTCGATGGCGGTGAAGACGGCCTTGCGCAGCTCGACGTCGGACAGGAGGCCCTTGGTGTTGCAGTCGATGTGCAGCCAGATCGAGCCGGGGTAGACCTCGGTCTTGATGGCCGGGTCCTCGGCGATCTTCGAGTTCTCCTCTTCGGAGAACTCGCTCGGCCAGGCGCCGTCGATCTCACCGTTGCGGATCGCGGTCACGATCGCCTCGGTGCCCTCGACGACCTTCATCGTGACCTTCTTGATGGTCGGCTTGATCGAGCCCTGGTAGTTCTCGTTGATCTCGTAGATGATGTGCTCGCCCATTTTGGCGTCGACGGGCTTGTACGGGCCGGTGCCGACGGTGGGGGGCGTCTCCTCGAACCAGGCGATGGCCTCGCCCATGACGGCCGGGTCGTCCTGCCAGCCTTCGAAGCCGTTGGCGTCGGCCAGGTGGCTGGGGAGGTAGAGGCAGGGGGAGAACAGCCATTCGGGGTCGCTGTAGCCGTCGATGTAGACCACGTGGATCGAGCCGTCGTCCTGCTGCACGATGTCGGCGACGTTGGGGCCCCAGTTGGTGGAGGCCGGCAGGGCCTTCTCCTGGTCGGCGTGGTCCTCGTTGCCGGAGACGCTGTACCAGTGGAAGATGAAGTCCTCGACGCGGACGGGGTTGCCGTCGGACCACTGGGCTTTCTCGTTCAGCACGTACTTGACCGTCATCGGCTCTTCGCTGACCAGTTCGGGCTCGGAGGCGAAGAGGGCGTCGTCGTAGTGGTACTCGGCGTTGCCGTCGAAGTCGCCGCCGGTCTGACCCGACGGGTTCATGGGGGTCGACGCCTGCTGAAGGTAGGAGTTGGAGCCCGTGCTGGTGTTGAGGTTCCAAGATGCCCAACCCGAGGCGACCGCCCAGGTGATCTCTTCCTTGCCCGCACCGTTGCCGGAGCCGCCCTCGTTGCCGCCGCAGGCGGCGAGGGTGAGTGCGGCCGAGCCGCCGATGGTGATGCCGCCGAGAGCTCTACGCGTCAAAGCCATGAGTGTTCTCCTCTTAGGGTTCATGCCGAGGGGCTTTTCCGCGGGCGCACCGACGGCGATGCCGGGCGGCCGAAAGATGCGGGTGGGGAAAGCTTCAGTTTTGCCCTCGGCGCTGTTGCGACAAACACTGTCACAGCGGTGAGCGGTTTGACACTGTCACGGGCCTAACTGGAGTTTATTCGTGATGATTCCGTGATATTGCGGTCTCGTGGATAGGCCGCAGGGCCGATGCGGCATCGGCCCTGCGGAGGAATTCAGTGAATGACCAGGACGTTCGTCCCGGGGTTTTTAATCAGGCTCTAGGCGTGAGTCCACTCGCGAACGTTGTAGAGCGGGCCGGATTGGCTGTTGCCGTTCGGACCGGGCCCGGTGATCAGGTTGGTGTTGTAGATGACCGACTGCGGCCGGTCGAACATCGGCAGGGTCCAGGCGAGCGGCGCGACGAGCTCGCCGACCGCGTTGGCGTAACCGGCGGCCTCGGCGAGGTCGAAGGTCGAGCGGACCATCGGGATGGCCTCGTCGACCTCGGGGTCGGAGTACGAGCCGAAGTTCGAGCCCGACTCCGACTGGAAGAACTGGCCCGGGCCGACCGTGAACGCGGGGTCGCCCGACCACACGAAGCTGATCAGGTCGAACTCGGACCCGGTGAGCACCGTGGTGAAGTCGGCGGCGGCGTAGCTCACGAGCTCCAGGTCGACGCCGATCTCCGCCCAGTACGCCTGGAGCAGGTCGGCGGTCAGCGTGGACAGCTCGCTGTCCTGGCCGTAGCGGAAGTTGAAGGCGACCTGCGCGCCGTCGGGGGTCAGGAGCTTTTCCTCGCCGTTCCAGGTGTATCCGGCCTCTTCGAGGATGCGCCTGGCCTCCTCCAGGTCACCGGTGCCCTGCTTGGTGAGCTCGCCCATGTAGTCGACGAAGTCGGGGGCCTCCCGCTTGAAGAAGTGGCTGCCCCGCATGGAGACCTCGGTGCCGGGGTAGGACTTCTCGGCGATGTCCGCGAGGTCGACCGCGGTGTACAGGGCCTGGCGCAGTGCGACGTCGGAGAGGAACTCATTGTTGAGGTTGAAGTCGAGGTGGGTCCACTGCGATCCCGGGAAGAACTCGTACGTGAGCTCCTCTTGCTCGTCGAGCTTGTCGAACTCCTCGGTGAAGAACTCGTTGGGCCAGCAGCCGGCGATGGTGCCCTGCCGCAGCTCGGTGACCTCGCTCTCCAGTGTCTGGACCATCGTGATGGTCAGGTTCTGGATGGTCGGCTTGACCGAGCCCTGGTAGTTCTCGTTGATCTCGTACTTGATGTACTCGCCCATCTTCGCGTCGGGCTTGCCGTCCTCGAGGGTCTTCGGCTTGTACGCGCCGGTGACGACGGTCCACAGGTTCTCGTTGAACCACTTGATGGCCTCGCCCATGACGTCCGGGTCGTTCTGCCAGTCCTCGAAGCCGTTCTCCTCGGCGTAGTGGCTGGGCAGGTAGACGCCGCCGGTGAAGGCCCACTCGGGGTCGATGTAGCCGTCGATGTAGGTCACGAGGATGGTGCCGTCCTCCTGCTCCTCGATCGAGGCGACATTGGAGCCCCAGTCGATCGAGGCCGGGATGGCCAGATCCTGGTTGGCGTGCTCGGGGTTGCCCGACAATGCGTGCCAATGGAAGATGAAGTCCTCCACGCGGACCGGCTTGCCGTCCGACCACTGCGCGTCGGGGTTGAGGGTGTACTGGAGCGCCATCGGCTCCTCGCTCACCAGCTGGGGGGCGCCGTCGAAGATCGCATCGTCGTAGACCACATCGCCGTCGGGGGTGAAGTCGTATCCGACCCCGCCCATCGGGATCATCGGTGTCATGGCCTGGTGGCCCGACGAGTTGTTGCCGGTGCTGGTGGTCTCGCACCACGCCTCCCAGGGGTTGGCGATCGCCCACACCACTTCGGCGTTGCCGGAGCCGCCTTCGTCGTCCGAGCAGGCGCTCAGCGCGAGCGCGGCCGAGCCGCCGATGGTGATGCCGCCGAGAGCTCTACGAGTCAGAGCCATGAATGTTCTCCTCTTAGGTTCATGCCGAGGGGCTTTTCCGCGGGCGCGCCGGCGGCGATGCCGGGCGGCCGAAAGATGCGGGTGGGGAAAGCTCGGTCCTGTCCTCGGCAGTGTTGCGACAAACACTCTCACAGTGGTGAGTGATTCGATACCGCCACGGGCCTAACTGGAGTTTATTCGTGATGATTTCGTGATTTCGAAGTGCATGGGAAAGGCCGCAGGGCCGATGCGGCATCGGCCCTGCGAAGGAATTCAGTTGGTGGACTGCTGTTTTACGGACGCTTCCAGTCACGGACGTTGTACAGGGGACCGGACTGGCTGTTGCCGTTGACCTCCACGCCCTCCACGAGGTTGGAGTTCCAGATGACCGACAGCGGGCGCTGGTACAGCGGGATCATGTAGGCGTCCGCGGTGGCGAGCTCGCCGACCTGGTTGGCGAAGTCGGCGGCCTCGTCGAGGTCGAAGGTGGAGCGGACCTTGGTGATGGCCTCGTCGACCTCGGGGTTGGAGTAGCTGCCGTAGTTCGAGCCGGAGTCCGACGCGAAGAACTGGCCCGGGCCGACGGTGAACGCGGGGTCGGAGACCCAGGCGAAGCTCATGAGGTCGAACTTGGCCTCGGAGAGCACGGCCGCGAACTCGTCGGTGGCGAAGCTCTTGAGCTCCAGGTCGATGCCGATCCCGGCCAGGTAGGACTGGATCAGCTCGCCCATCAGCTTGGCGGGCTCTGAGTCGTCGGCGTAGCGGAAGTTGAAGGTGACCTCCTTGCCGTCCTTGGTCTTCAGCGCATCGCCGACGCCCTGGTAGCCGGCGTCGGTGAGGATCTGATTGGCGGCCTCGATGTCACCGGAGCCGAGGGTGGTCTCACCGATGTAGTCGACGTAGTTGGCGTCGCCCTCGTTGAAGAAGTGGTTTCCCTTCCAGGGGACCTCGGTGCCCGGGTAGATCTTGGCGGCCAGGTCGACGTTGTCGATCGCGGTGAGGACGGCCTGGCGCAGCGGGAGATCGGCCAGGAACTCGTTCTTGAAGTTGAGGTCGAGGTGGCTCCAGGTGGAGCCCGCATAGGTCTCGTACTTGAACTCCTCGGCCTCGTCGAGCTTCTCCAGCTCTTCGAGGAGGAACTCGTTGGGCCAGCAGCCGACGATGCTGCCCTGGCGCAGCTCGGTGACCTCGTTCGCGAGGGTCTCGACCGTCCTGGTGGTGAAGTTCTTGATGGTCGGCTTGACCGAGCCCATGTACTTGTCGTTGATCTCGTACTTGACGTACTCGCCCAGCTTCGCGTCGGGCTTGCCGTCCTCGAGGGTCTTCGGCTTGTACGGGCCGGTGACGACGGTCCACAGGTTCTCGTTGAACCACTTGATGGCCTCGCCCATGACGTCCGGGTCGTTCTGCCAGTCCTCGAAGCCGTTCTCCTCGGCGTAGTGACTGGGCGCGTGGACGCCGCCGGTGAAGGCCCACTCGGGGTCGATGTAGCCGTCGACATAGGTCACCACGATGGTGCCGTCCTCGGCCTGCTCGATGCTGGCTACGTTCGCGCCCCAGTCGGTCGAGGAGGGGATGGCCAGCTCCTGGTTGGCGTGGTCCTTGTTGCCGGACATGCTGTACCAGTAGAAGATGAAGTCCTCCACGCGGACGGGCTTGCCGTCCGACCACTGCGCGCCCTCGGTCAGCGTGTACTTGAGCGTCATCGGCTCTTCGCTGACGAGCTCCGGAGCGCCCGCGAAGATCGCGTCGTCGTAGAAGATGTTGCCCTCGGGGTCGAAGTCGTAACCGATCTTCCCCGCCGGGGTCATCGCCGACATGGCCTGGTTGGTGGCCGAGTTGTTGCCGGTCGTGGTGGTCATGTACCAGGCTTCCCATGCATAGGAAACCGCCCACACGAGCTCGGCGTCGTTGTCCGCGCCGCCGCCCTGGTTGCCGCCGCAGGCGGCGAGGGTGAGCGCGGCCGAACCGCCGATGGTGATGCCGCCGAGAGCTCTACGAGTCAGAGCCATTTGTATGTCCTCCAAAGGTTCCGGCCAAGGGAAGCCCTCGCATCGGGAAGGGATTGGGCAACGTTGCCTCACGTGGATGCGGGCTCCGGGGGGGGCCTGGCGGACCGCCCTCGGCAGTAATGGGCAAAGCGTTCCACGGGTGGACGAGTTTTGGAAACGCCATACGTGGAAATGGAAGACCATCGTTATGAGTTCGCGATGTTTGTTCCAAGACATGGGAAACGGGACGGCCCGAAGACCGCCCCATTGCGACCGGACGACTACCGTCCGCTCGCTTCCGTTCAGGGCGGGGGTGGGTCGAGCTGCAAGGGGGAGCGCGCCTTTCGCGTGTGGGCGGCGATAGCCGGGAAGGAGTCGGCCCGGCCCTCACTCCAGCTTCCCGCCCCGTGCTCCTTGGGCTTCGAGCGGCAGCGATGGAGAGGTGGGGGAATGGCCGGGCGGGCGTTGCCGGCATCCCTGTCCCGGTGTTGGGCGGGGTTCAGACGGGCAGCGAC
>NZ_STGY01000005.1 GCF_004912275.1 Glycomyces buryatensis | reverse complement strand
ATAGCCACCAGACATCAACTAATTCCCAGAAGGACCCTAAGTCGATCAGCGACAAGAGGTAGGGGATGGGCGGAGAGGGTTCGTCCACTCGCCGGCAGTCGAAGATCACGGTTCGGGCGGTCAACGATGGAGAGACTTTGGTGGCTGGCTGGCTGGCTGGTGCGCTGCCGGGTTGCCGGGATCGAGGCCGGGGTCGGGGGATACAAACCCCAGGCATGCCGAGGGGCCCGATCCCCGCTTCGGGGGTCGGGCTTGAGCGCTATGTGAGGTGCGCTCCCCGGCACGTTGCCGTGCCGGGCGGCCTAAGAAGGGTGGCGGGTCGTGGTCGATCTCCTTCATGGCTTCCCTGCTCATTGGCATTGTTGCGGCCGGTGATGCCGGGGCCACAGCCGGAGGTTGCAGATCGTTCGCCTTGGCGGGATTCGTGAACCGTTCCCGTGCTTTGGCCCGTGCCGCTCTGATCGCGGCTTCGTCCTCGCGCCGTTCGGCTTCGAGTGCGATGCCCCTGAGCTCGTCTCGGAGCTTCGGTGCCTGTTCCTCGGGGTAGAGACCCGTGGGGAAGATGTTCGCGATGTCGCTTTCGAACTCGGCGTCCAGGTCGGCGTCCGTGCGGTAGTCCGCGCAGCCGCAGCCATTGCCATCGGCGTATTCGCCGAGGTCGGCCGGGGCAGCCTGGTGGCCATCGTGGTGGACGATCAGGGCCTGCCCGGGGCCGGTCTTGGTGACTTCCCAGCCGGGAGTGTGGATGCGGCCGTGGTGGAACCGGCACAGCAGGATCAGGTTGTCGGCGTTCGACTTCCCACCATCGGCCCAATGCACAATGTGGTGCGCCTCGGTCCACGCGACCGGGCGCGAACAACCGGACCAGGCGCACCCTCCCTGCTGCTCAAGCTCCAGCTTCCGACGGAGCGCGGTGTTGGGGAGGCGGGCGGCGCGGCCGAGTTCGACGGCCTCACCAGCGGAGTAGTCGAACACCGAGGGGATGACCAGACCTTCGCAGGCCAGAAGGCGGGCCCTCGCGAGGGAGATGGGCCTGCCTTCAAGGAGGGGAAGGCGACCGGTGTCCTTGCCCTGCAACGTCTCGATGTCCACCGTCAGGTTCAGGGTGGCGGTGTGGCCGTGCCGGGTGGGGGCGTTGCCGGAGGCGGCGTCTCGGGCGAGGAGCTGGTGGAGTGCTTCGGCATCGCGGTTCGCCTGAGCGGGCAGAACCTCATCAGTGTCCTTGTCGCCCTGACGAGGCGGGGGAACGGCGGTCTTCAGCAACTTGTCGAACATGGCGCCCGTGTCGGCCGACAAGAGCCCGTCCAGGGCCCACATGCCCGTGCCCAGACGCGTGATCTCCAACCGCTGCAAGGACGCCTCGGTGAGGTCTTCGAACAGTTCGGCGTTCTCGGCGGAGGCGGCCTCGACCTGGGCCAGATGGGCTTCCAACTCCGCCCGGGAGGCATGCCGGCAGTACTGGGTGATCAGGTGCTCCGGAGTCGGGCACGACACCTCGGGGTCGAAGGGGGAGGCCAGCGGCTCCCGGTAGGGCAGTCTGACGACCTGCCGCAGAACCGGGGTGCGGTCCAGGAACCGGACCGCGCAGGCGACCTGATCGACCCGCGCCGATCCCGTGGTGGCGGCCTCGGCAAGGACCGTGAACTTCCTGGACAGCCTCGCGATCGCCGCGATCTCATAAGCGCTGGCCCGGCCGAACCCGAAGACGGTGACGAGCCAATCCCCGAGGCTGGAGTAGCCGTCCACATCGCGGTGGATGTTCCAGTCCTTGGCGGTGATCACCTGGGCAAGGGCAGCGGCGTGGACGGCATTCATGGTGGTGGCGAAGGCATCGAGTTCGGTGTGAATGGCTTCGGACTTGGATCGCCGGTCAGAACCGGTGCTCGTAGGTGCCATGCCTTCCACCTCCTCGAATGACACGAGTGCCTGAAATCGAAGTCGAACATTCAGACGGTTTCAGTCGTCCTGTCCTATATCAATGATCTCATGGGGACGGTCGGGATGCATCACCCTAACGGGTGAATGTGGCAGTGTTTTCCCAGCTCAATGGCCATGTACCCTGCGGTCGGGCGTGTCGCGCGGGCGCCCCTCTCCGCTCTTCCGTCGCTGATGCCTGAAGTTCGAGAAGCACGGGGCGGGGCGCCGAGAACTCCCGCCCGAGAGGTTCGCCACCGCTGCGTCGCTGATGTTTGAAGGTCGAGTGGGACGGGCCGGAGCCGGCAACCCTCGACACCACCAGGCCCGCAGCCGTCTGACCTAACTGGATCGAGGCCCGGCAGAGGATTTCGCCGTGGGGGATCATCAGCCAGGATTCCTCCGCCTCGCCCCAGGCCTTCCATGCGTCCGAGATTGCTTGCAGTTCTTCCTGGACTGCGTGACCGCCCGCTACCGCCTGCTTGGCGAAGTCGGAGTGCAGACTCCGGTCCTTCCACAAGTCGCCCCACCAACGGCGGTCCTCCTCATTCGCGAAGGTCCAAGTAGAGGACGTGGCCTCCACGGATGCTTCCGAGAATCCGGCCTTCAATGCCCAGGACTTCAGCCTGCGACCCGCGTCCGGCTCTCCTCCTCCGGCTCGGGCCACTCGCTCATAGAGGTCGAGCCAGTCGGTCAATCCCCGGGACCCCGGAAACCAGGTGAAGGCCGCATAGTCGCTGTCCCTGGCCGCCACGATGCCGCCGGGCTTGGTCACCCGGCGCATCTCCTCCAAAGCTTGGACGGGGTCTCCCACATGTTGGAGGACTTGGTGGGCGTGGACGATGTCGAAGGTGTCGTCCTCGAACTCCAGGGCGTGGACGTCGGCCACGGTGAAGTCGACGTTGGTCAGGCATCGTTCGGCTGTCAGATTCCTGGATTGGTCCACAATGGTCTCTGCGCGATCCGCTCCCGTCACGTGGCCGTTCGGGACCCGTTCGGCCAGGTCGGCCGTGATGGTGCCGGGGCCGCAGCCGATGTCGAGGATTCGGTGGTCCGCCTTCAGATGCGGCAGGAGGTATGCGGCCGAGTTCTCGGCGGTGCGCCAGGAATGCGAGCGCAGGACCGATTCGTGGTGGCCGTGGATGTAGGTTGCCGACTCTCTTGCCATGACGACAACCTACCTCCATCGTCTCACTGAATGGAAGAATGTTCTTGATATGTGGACACTAGTTCCAGCCTCGTCTTGCGGCCAGCCAGTCGGCCACCGCTATGCCGCTCCATCGCTGGTGCTTGCGGATGTAGGGGGACACTCCCGGGATCAAGTCCTCCATGGACTGCGCCAGGTAGTAGCCAGTGATCGCCGCCAGTCCGGTGTCCAGCTGGTCCTGCGATACGCCCTTGGCGGTCGGGTGGGACCAGAACAGGGATTCCGCGTCGTGTCCGTCCCCGTGTGCCGCCACCAGGAAGCAGGCCGTGTCGAACCAGGTGGCGTGGACCTGGAGCCAGTTCCAGTCGCAGATCCAGGCGCGGTCGGTTCCGAGGATCATATTGTCCGGTCGCAGATCGAAGTGCATGACCGAGTCGGCCTGGAGCGCCTCGTCTATGCCCGCATCGAGCTCCGCCAGTTGGTCCACTCGTCCTTCCAGGGCCGGCGGCAGCCAGAACGGGGCCACGTCTCCCGCCGCCACTCCCTTGAAACGCTGGAGCGATTCGTCTATCGGGACGGCGCTGACGCCCAGGTCCAGAAGCTGCTGCGGGGCCGGGGTGAGGAGGGCGGCCGCCTCCGCCCAGGCGTTCAGCATGAGCTGGAGGGACTCCGCGCTCATCGGGAGGGCCAGAGCACGCCCTTCCACCGCTTCGAAGCCCAGAACCGTCCAGTCGGCCACATCGACGGAGAATTCCAGCCTCGGGGCCGGAAGTCCTTCCGGCAGTGCGGGATTGATGCGCGCCTCCTGGACGTAGGCGCGATGCACGTACGGCTTGTCCGCTCCGACGGCCTTGATGAAGAGCTCGGCGCCCGATTCGGTGCGGAGCTTCGCCGCGAAGCCTCCGGTGAAGCCCCCGCCGGCCATCGTGATCGCCGTGGGTCGCCCACCCAGTTCCTTCTCGATGCGGGCCTGCACGGCGGCCGGAAGGGTCTCGTAGGCGGGGCGGACGGCGGTGGCGTCGTAGGGGACTGGTTCGTCGAAATCGGACATGCCCCAGTCTGGCGTGAGAGACGCGGGGCCGCAATGGATTATGGCCCCGCCGCCAGGCGGGGAGGGCGGCGAGGGCCGTGTCAGGCCCTTGCCAGGAGCGACGGAATCACCACGGGCAGAACGTAACAGCCGATGTCGCCGACGGTGCTGTACGCGAGCGCCCAACGCGCTGTCGGGAGGTCGCGGCACAGGACTACGAACGCGACCATGCAGCTGAGGGTCCGTTGGGTGTCGGTGATGAACTGGAGCCAGGCCTCGGCCTGGTCGGAGTCCGGGGCGAGGACCGCGTCGAAGAGCAGCGCGAACACTCGCTCTCCGGCCATGGAGTAGTTGGCGAGCGGGCATACGCGCAGGCGGTCGGGTTGGTGGGGCAGGATCATGCTCTTGCGGTTGATCGCGATGCTGTCGTAGGCGGGGAGGTCGGGGCCTTCTGTCGCGTTGTAGAGCTCGGTCGCGAATTCCGGGCGCTTCTCCATCAGCATTGCGAGAATCTCGTTGTACTCGATTGACATCCGAGTTCCTTACTTCCGCGCGGGGTCACAAAAGGTGGGTTGCAGGAACAACGAGGACACTAGTTGCCGGGTTACGGGTGGTCAATACAAGATGACGAGACCGTCCAGCCGGGATCGCGCCGAGGTGGGGGTCGGGTCGCCTCCCGTTGGGGGATAAGACGAACGGGACGAATCACGGCGCACGGGAATCGGGTGGACGCAACGGCGCTTCGTCCCCAAATGCCATACCGGTACAGCGCCGAGGGGGCGCGGAAGGCGAATGCCCTCCGCGCCCCCTCGGCGCTGTCTTGCTTCGGCCCTTACAGGCCCAGCTGGTGCTCGAAGTTGCCGGCCTCGATGCGCTCGGTGACCGCCGCGAGGTAACGGGCGGCGTCGGCGCCGTCGATGAGCCGGTGGTCGTAGCTCAGCGTCAGGTGCATGATCGAACGCACCGCGATGATCTCGCCCAGCTCGGGGTCGTTGATGACCCTGGGCCGCTTGACGATCGCGGCGGTGCCGAGGATCGCGGACTGGCCCAGCGGCACGATCGGCGTGTCGAACAGCGCGCCGACCGAACCGGTGTTGGTGATCGAGAAGGTCCCGCCGGACAGGTCGTCGGGAGCCAGGCCGCCAGTGCGAGCCTTGTCGGCGATGTCGGCGATCCGCTTGGCCAGACCCGGGATGTTCAGGTCGCCCGCGTTCTTGACGACCGGGACGAGCAGGCCCTTCGGCGTGTCCACCGCGAAGCCGACGTTCTCGGCCTCGGGGTAGGTGATCGTCTTCTCCTCCATGTTCATGGAGGCGTTGATGATCGGGTACTGCTGGAGCGCCTCGATCGCGGCGATCGAGAAGAACGGCAGGAAGGAGAGCTTGACGCCGTGGCGGGCGAGGAACTCGTCCTTCTTGGCCGCGCGCAGCTTCGCCACCTTGGTCACGTCGACTTCGCGGACCGTGGTCAGCTGGGCCATCGTGGTCATGGACTGAAGCAGGGCCTTGGCCGCCACCTGGCGCAGCCGCGACATCTTCTCGGTGCGTCCGCGCAGCGGGCTGACCTCGGCCTTGGCCGGGGCCGCCTTGGCGGGCGCGGCAGCGGGCTCCGGAGCCGGGGCCTGCTTGGCGTCGATGACGGCCTGCACGTCCTGCTTGCGGACGCGACCGCCGACACCGGTGCCGGTGACGTCGGCCAGGTCCACGTCGTTGTCGCCGGCCAGCTTGCGCACCAGCGGCGTGACGTAGGAGCTCGAAGGCTTCTCGGCGGACGGCACGGTCGGGGCCGGAGCGGACTCCGGCTGGGCCGGGGTCGCCGGAACGGACTCCGGCACGGCCGGGGCCGGCTTGGTCGGCGTCCCCTCGGCCTGGGCCGAAGCGGGCTCCGACTCGGGCTCGGAGGTCACCGACGGCGTCGGCTCGGCGGCCGGGGCCGCCGCGGGAGCGGCGGAACCGGAGCCGATGATCGCCAGGACGGAGCCGACATCGGCCGTCTCGTCCTCCGCGACCCGGATCTCCAGCAGCGTGCCGGCGGCCGGGGACGGAATCTCGGTGTCGACCTTGTCAGTCGAGATCTCCAGCAGCGGCTCGTCCATCTCAACGGTGTCGCCGACGGCCTTGAGCCAGGTCGTCACGGTGCCGTCGGTGACCGACTCGCCCAGCTCGGGCAGCAGCACCTCGGTGCCCTCGGCCGGACCGGAGGACGCCGCGGGCTTCGCAGCCTCGGGCTCGGCGGGCCCCGCGGCCTCGGGCGTCGGCAGCGGCTCCTGGGCCGGAGCGGCGGGCTCCGGAGTCGGGGCGGCGGCCGGGGCGTCCCCGGAGGCCTCGGACGGGTCGCCGATGATCGCGAGCACGCCGCCGATCTCGACCTCCGCGTCCTCGGCGGCCACGATCTTCAGGACCACGCCGGCGACCGGGGAAGGCACCTCGGTGTCGACCTTGTCGGTCGAGACTTCGAGCAAGGGCTCGTCGACCTCGACGGTGTCGCCCTCCTTCTTCAGCCACTGGGTCACGGTCCCCTCGGTGACCGATTCACCGAGGGCGGGCATCGTTACCGATGTCGACATCGTTTCGTTCAACTCCTGTGTGTCGTGTCTAGTCTCAGTCGTGGACGTGCAGCGGCTTGCCGGCGAGGGCCATGGCGGCCTCGCCGATCGCCTCGTTCTGGGTCGGGTGCATGTGGATCAGCTGCGCCACATCGTTGGCGTAGCCCTCCCAGTTGTAGATCAGCTCCGCCTCCCCGATCTGCTCGGAGATGCGGGCGCCGACCATGTGGATGCCCACGATCGGACCGTCCTCGACCGCGACGAGCTTGATGAAGCCCTGGGTCCTGAGGATGTTCGACTTGCCGTTCCCGGCGAGGTTGTAGTTGACCGTCTTGATGTTCTCGGCGCCGTACTGCTCCTTCGCCTTGTCCTCGTTGAGGCCCATGGAGGCCACCTCGGGCTCGGTGAAGGTCACGCGCGGAATGCCGGTCTCGTCGATCGGCACCGGGTTCAGGCCCGCGATGTGCTCGGCCACGAAGATGCCCTGCGCGAAGCCGCGGTGGGCGAGCTGAATGCCCGGGACGATGTCGCCGACGGCGTAGACGTTCGGAAGGTTGGTCAGCAGGTTCTCGTCGGTGAGGACGAACCCGCGGTCCATGTTGACGCCCTGGTCCTCGTAGCCGCAGTTCGCGGTGACCGGGCCGCGCCCGACCGCGACGAGCACGACGTCGCCCTCGACGACGGTGCCGCCGGCGATGGTGACCTGGACGCCCGAGGCGGTCTTCTCGACCTTCTCGAAGAACTTGCCGGTGTGGAACTTGATGCCGCGCTTGCGGAACGCGCGCTCCAGCTGCTTGGAGGTGTCGGCGTCCTCGGCCGCGACGAGGCGGGGGAGACCCTCGATGATCTCGACCTCGACGCCCAGGGACTTCCAGGCGGAGGCGAACTCGACGCCGATGACGCCGCCGCCGATGACGATGGCCTTCTTCGGCAGCTCGGTGAGTTCGAGCGCGTGCTCGGAGGTGATGATCCTGTCGCCGTCGATGTCCAGGCCCGGGAGGGTCTTGGAGTAGGACCCGGTGGCGAGGACGAGGTGCTTGCCGGTGACGGTCCGGCCGTTGTCGACCGCGATCGTGTTCGGGCCGACGAGCTTGCCGGTGCCGTTGATGATGTCGACCTTGTTGGCCTTGAACAGGCCCTGGAGGCCCTTGTACATCTTGGCGACGATGCCGTCTTTGTACTTGTTGACGGCGGCCATGTCGATGCCCTTGAACTCGGCCAGAACGCCGAAGTCCTCGGAGTCGCGAGTGGTGTCGGCGACCTCGCCGGCGTGCAGTAGCGCCTTCGTGGGGATGCAACCACGGTGCAGACAGGTGCCGCCGACCTTGTCCTTTTCGATAAGGGCCACGGTCATGCCCAGCTCCGCAGCGCGGAACGCGCTCGCGTAGCCTCCGCTGCCGCCGCCCAGGATGACTACGTCGTATCCTGCGTTCGGGTCGCTCATTGCTCTCCCCACTTAACGATGCTTAGGTACGGGGCCCATCCTTCCACCGGGCGTGGCTCGCTCATGACGAGACCCGATGGTTTGGAGTGTGCAACACCATTGAACTCCTCGGGAGTGCCTTCCGAAAGTCCCCCCAATGTGCGGCTGGACACAACTCTCATCGAGCGTGTGTACGCTAGATTGTTGACACCTCAACGGTGCGGAAGGAGCCGCAGTGGGCTTGTTTGGACGGAAGAAGAAGAACAACGGCACCCTGGACCGCGCGTCCGACAATACGGACCAGCGGCATCTGGCGGAGTTCATCAAGACCAGGACCGGCGTCGAGGCTTACGTAGAACCCAAGACCACCGTCACCGAGACGACGGTGATGCTGATCGCCCACGACGGGGAGTGGACGCGGCGGCGCGTCGACGGCCCGGCAGGGGCGTTCGCCTTGGGGCGCAAGCACAACATCCCGGTATACGAGGTCGCGAAAACCGGATATCCCCAGCGTAAGCGCGATTACGACGCTAAAAGGAAACTGGAGCGGCAGCGCCGCTTGTAAATTTCGCCGCACCGTCCCGCCACTTGGTCGTGAGCCGGAGTTCATGTCCGGATCGTGAGCCGCGCGGGACGGTGCGGCGGTTTCCTACTGGTATTCCTCCAGCAGCGCCACGAGCGTTCGCACCGGCACCCCGGAAGCGCCCTTGGAGACATAGCCGTACGACGAGTCCGAGTCGGCCGGCCCGGCGATGTCGAGATGCGCCCACGGGACCTCGTCGGGCACGAACTTCGACAGGAACACCCCGCCCTGGATCATGTGCGCGTCCCGCTTCAGGCCCGTCGCGCACTGGGCGACGTCCGCGATGGACGAGTCCATCAGCTTCACGATGTCCTCGGGGAACGGCATCGGCCAGCCGCGCTCGCCGGTCTGATCCCCGATGCGGCGGACCAGCTCGGTCTCGGAATCGGTCCCCATCAGCCCGAACGTGCGCTTCCCGAGCGCCACGACCTGCCCGCCGGTGAGCGTGGCCACGTCGTAGAGCGCGTCCGGCTCGTCCTCCAGCGCGCGCGACATCGCGTCGGCCAGGACCAGGCGGCCCTCGGCGTCCGTGTTGAGCACCTCGACGGTCATCCCATTGCGGATGGTGACCACATCGGAAGGGCGGTAGGACGAACCGGAGACCATGTTCTCCGCCAGCGCCACCGTGCAGGTCACGTTCAGCTCGAGCTCGAGCTTCGCGGCGGCGATCGTCGCCCCGACGACCGCGGCCGCCCCGGCCATGTCGCCCTTCATATCCCACATGCCCGCGACGGGCTTGATGGAGATGCCGCCGGTGTCGAACGTGATGCCCTTGCCGACCAGCGCGACGTGCCCCGTCGCGCCTTCGGGCCGGTAGGAGAGGCGCACCAGGCGCGGCTCGGCGGAGGAGCCGCCGCCGACGGCGAGGATGCCGCCGTAGCCGCCGGCCGAGAGGGCCTCGCCGTCCAGGATCTCCACTTCGATGCCGGCCGCGGTCGCGGCCCGCTCGATCTCGATGGCGAAGGTGGGCGGGCGCAGCAGGTTCGCGGGGGTGTCGGCCCAGTCCTTGGTGAGGGCCACGCCCTCGGCGAGGATCGCGGCCCTTGTCACGGCGGCCTCGCCCGCGCCGAGGATCGTGATCGTCTCGGGGGCGCCGTCGCCGTTGTCCTCGGTCTTGTAGCCCTCGAACTTGTAGGCGCCCAGGGCGGCGCCGGTGGCGGTGGCCTCCGGGTCGCCCTCGAACGCGAGCGCGACGGTCTCCTTGCCGAACGCCGACCGGATCGCGGTTCCGGCGGCGCGGCGCAGCGTCTCGTCGTCCAGGTCTTCGGCGTCGCCGAGGCCGACGGCGAAGACCAGCTTCGCGTCGAGGGATTCGGGGGCGGGCAGCCGCGTCAGGGAGGAGGCTTTGCCGGTGTTGTCGAACGCGGCCAGGGACTGGGCCAGGCGGCCGCCGAACGCGGCGTCCAAGGTCGCGGCGCTCTCGGGGATCACCGGCGCGTCCTCGCCGGCGAAGACGCCGATGACGAGGACGTCAGCCGACTGGGCGGCGATGTCTCCGGAGGCGCTGATCAAGTCAGTCAACTTGCATCCTTCTCATGTAGCTTCATCGGGGACCAAATGCTCCGATCCTAGCGACCGCCGGACTCAGGTTAGAGTCTGTTACATGTCTGAGACGTCGCTGATCACCTCGCCGCTTCACGCCCGCCACGTCGCCCACGGGGCGAAGTTCGCCGAATTCGCCGGCTGGGACATGCCGCTCCAGTATTCGAGCGGCGTGCTCGCCGAGCACGAGGCGGTCCGCACCTCGGTCGGGGTCTTCGACGTCTCGCACCTGGGCAAGCTGTGGGTGGACGGACCGGGCGCGGCCGACTTCGTCAACTCGTGCATGACCAATGACTTCGACAAGGTCGAGCCCGGAGGCGCGCAGTACACCCTGTGCTGCGACGAGACCGGCGGCGTGGTCGACGACCTCATCGCCTACCGGGTCTCGGGCGAGCGGGTCCTGCTGGTTCCCAACGCCGCCAACGCCGCCGAGGTGGCCGGGCGCCTGGAAGCCGCCGCACCGGATGGCATCGAGATCCGCGACGCGCACCGCTCGCTCGCCGTCATCGCCGTCCAGGGTCCCGAATCCCCGCGCATTCTCGAACACCTCGGCCTGCCGCACGACCACGAGTACATGTCCTTCAAAGAACATCAGGTCGACGACGGCGCCTACATCGTCTGCCGCTCCGGCTACACCGGCGAGACCGGATACGAACTGGTCGTGCCCGCCGAATCGGCGGTCGACCTGTGGGACGCGATGCTCGCCGCCGGCGCCCACCCCTGCGGGCTCGGCGCCCGCGACACCCTGCGCCTGGAGATGGGCTACCCGCTCCACGGCCAGGACCTGAGCCTGGACATCACCCCCGTGCAGGCCCGCCTGGGCTGGGCGATCGGCTGGGACAAGCCCGCGTTCTGGGGCAAGGAAGCACTCGCCGCCGAACGCGCCGCCGGACCGAAGCGCAAACTCTGGGGCCTGGAGGCCATCGGCCGAGGCGTACCCCGCGCCCATATGAACGTCCTCGACAGTGCTGGCGAAGACGGTGACTCGGTGGTCGGCGAGACCACCTCGGGCACCTTCGGTCCCTCGCTCAAGAAGGGCGTGGCGCTGGCGCTCATCGACGTCGCCTACAAGCCGGGCGCCGAGCTCGAACTCGACGTGCGCGGCCGCCGCCTCGCCGTACGGGTCGTCAAGCCCCCCTTCGTGAAGGCGTCCACCAAGTAGACACACGCAACCCCGGTACTTGTCTGCAACGAAGTTCTTCGATAGCGTTTACCAAAACCTCGCTGACGAAGGAGTCACATGTCAGGCATGCCGAAACGCTATGCCCTCGTCGGGACCGGCTCACGCGCCTCGATGTACGTCAACGCCCTGATCGAGCGTGCGGACAAGGCCTCCCTGGTCGCCCTGGCGGACACCAACGCCCACCGCATCGGCGTCCACACCGCCGCGATCGAGGCGAAGGGCCACCCCGCCCCGGCCGCCTACGACGCCGCCGACTTCGACCGCCTCCTGGCCGAGACGAAGCCCGACACGGTCATCGTCACCTCGGTCGACGCCACGCACCACGAGTACATCCTGGCCGCGCTGGCCGCCGGCTGCGACGTCATCTGCGAGAAGCCGCTGACGACCACGGCCGAGCACGCCGCCGAGATCCTTGAGGCCGAAGCGAAGTCGAAGGGCACCGTCACGGTCACCTTCAACTACCGATACAACCCCTTGCACGAGAAGGTCGCCGACCTCCTGCGCGAAGGCGCGATCGGCGAGATCATCTCGGTCGGCTTCGACTGGCTGCTCGACACCCGCCACGGCGCCGACTACTTCCGCCGCTGGCACCGCGAGAGTGCGAACTCCGGCGGGCTGCTCGTCCACAAGTCCGGCCACCACTTCGATCTCGTGAACTGGTGGCTTGATTCCGCGCCAATACAAGCGTTTGCAAAAGGTCGCCTCGCCTTCTACGGCGAGAACGGCGAGCGGAACGGGCACGACCGCGGCTACGCCCGCGCCACCGGCGACCCGGCCTCGGCCGAGGACCCGTTCGCGCTGCGTCTGGACGACAACGAGGGCCTGAAGTCGATGTTCCTCGACGCCGAGTCCGAGGACGGATACATCCGCGACCAGAACGTGTTCGCCCCCGGTGTCACCATCTACGACGACATGATGTCCCTGGTGGACTACGAATCCGGCGTGACGCTGTCCTACCGGCTCACCGCCTACTCGCCTTGGGAGGGCTACCGGGTCCACTTCAACGGCACCCAAGGGCGCCTTGAACTCCTGGTGGTCGAGAACGACCACGTCAACCCGGCCGCCCACGGCCCCAACGGCGCCTCGCTCCACGGCGCCGAGGCCGCGGCCGAGCAGGGCTGGTACGAGCTGACCGTTCATCCCCTGTGGACCAAGCCCGAGCGGATCGATGTGGGCGAGTACCAGCGCAAGGGCCACGGCGGCGGCGACGTCCGGATGCTCGGCGTCCTCTTCGACGGCGACACCGACCCGCACGACCGATCCGCCAACGCCCAGGACGGCATCAACGCGCTCGCCGCGGGCCTCGCGTCCAATGCTTCGATCGAGTCCGGGCAACCCGTTGTCGTCGCTGAATTGTTCAAATAGGAGTCACTATGAGCCCGCACCCGTCGCCCCACCCGACCGGCGACGCTTCGCGCCGCCTCTCCCCAAACCGGAGTAAACACTGATGAGCTTGCACCCCGATCGGCTGTTCCCGGCCGATGAGCGCACTCGCGCCATCGCCCGCGAGATCCACCAGCGCACCACCGACCTGCCCCTGGTGTCACCCCACGGCCACGTCGACCCGCGACTGATGTCCGAGAACCAGCCGTTCCCGGACCCGGCGCGGCTGTTCGTCATCCCGGACCACTACCTGACCCGGATGCTCTTCAGCCAGGGCGTCACGCCCGACCAGCTCGGCGTCCCCTCGGTCGACGGCTCGCCGTCCGAGGTGGACGGCCGCACGATCTGGCGGCGCTTCGCCGAGCACTACCACCTGTTCCGCGGCACCCCTTCGAAGCTGTGGCTCGACTACACCTTCGCCGAGGTCTTCGGCATCTACAAGAACCTCAACGCCGAGACCGCCGACGAGTTCTACGACCACCTCTCCGTGCGCTTGGCCGAACCGGACTACCGGCCGCGGGCCCTGTTCGACCGGTTCAATATCGAGGTGCTGGCCACGACCGAGACGCCGATCGACTCGCTCGACCCCCACGCCGCACTGGCGGGCATGGCCGCCGGGAACGGGCGGAGGTGGGGCGGCAAGGGCGGCAAGGTCATCACGACCTTCCGGCCCGACAACCTGGTCGAACCCGATTGGCCCGGCTGGGCCGAGCGGGTGAAGCAGCTCGGCGAGATCACCGGAGAGGACACGTCCACCTTCGACGGTTTCCTGGCCGCCCTCCGGGCCAGGAGGCAGGACTTCATCGCAGCCGGGGCGACGTGCTCGGACCACGGCAACGCGACCGCCGGCACCGTGGACGACCCGGTCAAGGCCGCCCAGATCTTCGACAGGGCGATTCAGGGCGAGGCGAGTTACCTCGAGATGCAGAGCTTCCCGGCGCACATGCTGATCGAGTTCGCACGCATGAGCGTCGAGGACGGCCTGGTCATGCAGCTGCACCCAGGTTCGCTGCGGAACCACAACGAATGGCTTTACAAAGGCTGGGGCCGCGATGTCGGCGGCGACATCCCGCGCGCGACCGAGTACGCGCGCTCCCTCAAGCCGCTGTTGGACGCCTTCGGCAACGACCCGCGCTTCCGACTGGTGCTCTACACGCTCGATGAGACGACCTTCAGCCGCGAGATCGCCCCGCTGGCCGGCGGATACGCCGCGGTGTTCGCCGGCGCCCCCTGGTGGTTCCTCGACTCGCCCGAGGGCATGATGCGCTTCCGCGAGGCGATCCACGAGACCGCCGGGTTCTACAACACCGCCGGGTTCGTCGACGACACCCGCGCGTTCTGCTCCATCCCCGCCCGCCACGATGTCGCCCGCCGCGTCGACGCCGCCTACCTGTCCCGGCTCGTCGCCGACCACCGCATGACCGAGGACGAGGCCGCAGAGGTCGCGGTCGACCTCGCCTACAACCTGCCCCGCAAGATCTACGGCCTGGAGAAATAGATGACCAAGATTGAACGCCTGGAAGTGCACGACGTCCGATTCCCCACGGCCGCGGACGCCGACGGTTCCGACTCGATCAACCGCGCCGACTACTCGGCCTGTTACGTCGAGCTGTTCACCGACGGAGGACCCACCGGGACCGGCTTCACCTTCACCGGCGGGCGCGGCAACGAGATCTGCGCCGCCGCGGTGAAGGCCTTCGAGCCCCTGGTGGTCGGCAAGACGGTCGAGGAGATCTTCGCCAATCCGGTCGAGTTCTCCCGCTCGCTCAGCCAGGAGCCGCAGATCCGCTGGCTCGGCCCCGAGAAGGGCGCGACCCACATGGCCGTGGGCGCCATCGTCAATGCCGTGTGGGACCTGCGCGCCAAGCTTGAGGGCAAGCCCATGTGGCGGCTGCTGGCCGAAATGGACTCCGCCGAGCTGGCCGCCCAGATCGACTACCGCCACATCGTGGACGAGCTCACCCCGGCCGAGGCCGAGGCCATTCTGGACGAGGGCCGCGTCGGCTACGAGGACCGTCTCAAGGTCCTGGAGGCCGACGGCTTCCCCGCGTACACCACCTCGGTCGGCTGGCTCGGCTACTCCGACGACAAGGTGCGGGCCCTGACCGAGCAGGCCGTCGCCGACGGCTGGAGCGCCGCCAAGATGAAGGTCGGCTCGCCCGACGTCGCCGACGACGTGCGCCGCGCCGGCATCATCCGCGACATCCTCGGCCCCGACCGCCTGCTCATGATGGACGCCAACCAGATCTGGTCGGTGCCCGAGGCGATCGAGAACATGAAGCGGCTGGCCGCCTTCGACCCCTACTGGATCGAGGAGCCCACGCACCCCGACGACATCCTCGGGCACGCGGCGATCGCGAAGGCCGTCGCCCCGATCCGGGTCGCCACCGGCGAGGTCGCCGCCAACCGCGTCATCTTCAAGCAGCTGCTCCAGGCCCAGGCCATCAAGGTCTGCCAGATCGACGCCTGCCGCGTCGGCGGCATTCCCGAGGTCCTGGCGACCCTCCTCATGGCCGCCAAGCACGGCATCGACGTCTGCCCCCACTCCGGCGGCGTCGGACTGTGCGAATACGTGCAGCACCTGGGCATGTTCGAATACCTTCGAGTCGGGAAGACTCTGGAGGGCCGCATGATCGAGTACGTCGACCACCTGCACGAGCACTACACCGACCCGGTCACGGTCGTTGACGGCCGCTACCGGCTGCCCACGCAGCCCGGCTACTCGGTCACGCTGAAAAACGAGTCCATCGCCGAATTCTCCTTCCCGAACGGACCGGCGTGGCTGCGCTCATGAACGACGTTCTAAACAACGACCATCTGAAGCGGCTGCCCGAGGACGTCACCGTCCCGGGCGGCCGCCCTGAACGCGGCGGCGTCCTGCACTTCGGCGCCGGGGCCTTTCACCGCGCCCACCAGGCCGTCTACACCGACGACACCGACTGGGGCATCACCGTCGCCGCCCCTCGGTCGCGCGAGGTCATCGACGCCCTCGCCGCCCAGGACGGCCTCTACTCGGTGGCCACCCTCGGACCCGGCGGCTCCCGGTACCGCGTCATCGGATCCATCGTGGACACCCTCCACGTCGCAACCGAGACCGAGCGGGCACTCGACCTCATCGCCTCGGCCCAGACCCACGTGATCACGCTGACGGTCACCGAGAAGGCCTACACCGACCCCGCCGGCATCCCCGGGCTCCTCGCCGCCGGGATCGCCCGCCGGGCCGAGCAGGGCGGACCGCCGCTCACGATCCTGTGCTGCGACAACCTCCCCGACAACGGCAAGACCACCAGGGGCGCCGTCGAACCGCTCCTCTCCGGCGCCGCACGGACCTGGGCCGACGGGCACGTCACCTTCCCCTCCAGCATGGTCGACCGCATCGTCCCCGCCTCCACCCCGGCCACCTACGACCGCGCGTTCGAACACCTCGGCGTGGTCGACGCCGCCGCCGTGGAGGCGGAACCGTTCACCCAGTGGGTCATCGAGGACGACTTCGCCGGGCCCAGGCCCGCGTGGGGCGCCACCTTCACCGTCGACGTGGCCGGCTGGGAGCGCCTGAAACTGCGCACCCTCAACGGCGTCCACTCCACACTGGCCTACCTCGGGGCGCTCGCCGACATCGAGACGATCGCCGGCACCCTCGCGATGCCCGGAGCCAGGAACTTCGCCGAGCGCTTGATCGCCGAGCAGATCGCGCCCAGCTTCACCGCTCCCGACGGGCAGGACCCGCTTCGCTACGGAGACGACGTCCTCGAACGGTTCGCCAACCCCGGCATCAGGCACCGGTGCCTCCAGGTCGCCATGGACGGCAGTCAGAAGCTCCCGCAGCGACTGTTCGCCACCATCGCCGACCTCGCGGCCGCCGACATTCCGCGCGAACTCATCGCGCTCCCGCTGGCGGCATGGACGCGGTTCTGCGCCGGTACGTCCGATTCCGGTGCGGCCCTGCCGCTCGACGACCCCCTCTCCGATGTGCTGCGCCAGAGCCTTGCGGCGGCTGGGGGAGGACCCGCCGCCCGTATCGACGCTATCTTGGGGGTCCGACACGTCGTCCCCGAATCCGTCGCGGACGATCACGAACTCCGCCTCGCCGCGACGAAATGGCTGCTCGACCTCGACCGGCACGGCGTAGCCCCCACCTTGGAGAGCATTTAATGGATCTGCGCATCCCCCGCATCGCACTCGTCGGCGCCAACGGCTACGGCCTGCACCACCGGCACAATCTCGAACCCAAACGCCGCGAAGGCAAGGTCGAATTCGTCGGCATGTGCGACACGGCCGACATCATCGAGAACGCGGACATCCCCATCGGCGACGTCCCCGTCTTCGACGACGTGCAGCGGATGCTCGACGCCACCGACCCGCACATCGTCATCATCGCCACCCCGCCCCCCACTCACCTGCCGATCGCCACCCTCGCGATGCGCCACGGCGCCGACGTCTACCTGGAGAAGCCCCCCGTCGCCAACCTGGACGAGTACGCCCAGCTCTACGCCATCATGGTGGAGACCGGCCAGAACGTCCAGGTCGGATTCCAGGCCCTCGGCTCCCACGCCTTCGGTGCGCTGCGCGACGCCGTCGAGGCCGGCCAGCTCGGCGAGATCCAGTCCGTCGGTGTCGCCGGCTCCTGGCAGCGGGCCGACTCCTACTACCGCCGGTCCCCTTGGGCCGGAAAACGAGAGGCGAACGGCACCCCCGTCGCCGACGGCGCCTTGGCGAACCCCTTCGCGCACGCCTCCCAGCAGGCGCTCGCCGCGGCGGGGGACTGGCCGTTGGCCGGGTCGATCGAGCTGGAGCGGCTGCGCTGCCGCGAGCAGATCGAAGTGGACGACACGGCCGTGTGGCGCGGGAGGAACAAGGGCGGCGTCGACATCACCGTCGCCGTGACCCTGTGCGGCGAGCGCAAGCTCGAAGGCGACGTCTACGTCAAGGGCTCCGAGGGCGAGGCTTGGCTCGAATACCCCACCGACCGGCTGCGCCTGCCCGGCGACGACGAACCGAAGACCTACGGTCGCACCGACCTGCTCGACAATCTCATGCTGCACCGCCAGCGGGGCGTGGGCCTCATCTCGGGGCTGCGCCGCGCCAAGACCTTCACAGCCGTGCTGGAGACCGTCCTGAACGACCCGCTGCCGCGGCTGGTCGGCGAGGAGCACCTCCGCCGCGTCGGCGAGGACCCCATCGCCATCCTGGACGGCGCCGACGTCGCGGTCGAGCGCGCGGCGAAGGAGAACAAGCTCTTCTCGGAGCTCGCCCTCCCCTGGGCGTAACGCGGTCGGGACCCCTCCCGGGGGACCGGGCGCAGACTCGGGATGAGCGCTACCCGCTTTACCACGCGAAGTGGACTTGCTTTGTCCAAGTAGAGTGCTCACTGTCCGTTGTTGTCCCGTACCCCCGGGAGATCTTCTGTGCTACCTGGACGACGTGACCGCCGCCGCAGCATCGACTCGTCTTCGCCGATGTCGCTGGCGGGCTGGCTCTTCGCCGATCTCGCCCTACTGCTGTTCATCATCACCGTCGCCGTCGCCGCGGACTTCCCGTTCGACACCGCCGATGCCTCCACCGAATCCGTCGAATCGCCCTCGCCGACACCCTCCGAGGAACCCTCGCCCAGCCCCACCGCCGAGCCTGGCGTCGAGTCAGAACCTCACGTGTTCTACGTGGACACCGACGCCGACGGGATCATCTCGGGCGACGACAAGGCCGAGGACGGCCTCACCGGAAAGCTGCGGGACGACTTCGAGGAGCTGGTCGACCAGGGTTACACGGTGGGCTTCGCGCTGACCTTCGGCGGCGCCGCCGAACCCGGCTACGGCGGCGACCTGGCCGAGGCCGCCAACAAGGTGCTGCGGAAGGCCTTCCCCGAGCTGTTCGGCGACGCGCCCACCCGCCACTTCTGGACGGTGAGCGGCAAGGGTGACATCAAGGAAGGCACGCTCCAGATCGAACTGTATTTGCTGGCCGTCTAGACGCCCCCGGAGTGAAAAGCATGATCTCCTTCCCGAACGCACCGGCCGTGAAGGCCGCGCCCACCCCGTCGCCGCCCCGGCCGATGTCGGAGTACGGCCCCGGAACCGCCGCCGCCAAGGTCACCGCGAAAAAGCTCGAAGACCTGGCAACGCGCGGCGACCACGCCGAGCGGGGCCGCCAGCTCCGCTCGCTCGCGGCGGCGCTCCGCGACCCCGACGAGGCGCTGCTGTGGCGCGAGGTGCCGCTCCACGACGCCTTCGCGGGCCTTGAATTCGAACCCGAACCCCGGTCCCGCAGCAGGCTGCTGCAACCGCTCCACATGCTGCGCGGCGCCGTCATCTTCCTGCCGCTTCTGGTGTCCTGGTGGGGCATCCACGGCGCGGTCAGCGCCTATGGCCAACGGCTCGCCGCCGATCCCGACCAGGGCGCGCAGACGTTCTTCCGGGAATGGCTCGGCGGCTTCGGCGGCGACCTGTGGCTCAGTTTCGACCGCATGGCCGCCGTCATCGTCGGCTGCGTCCTCGCCCTCATAGCCGTGTCCATCGCGTCCGAATGGTTGCAGCGGAGAGCGATCGGCGAGGAGGCCGAGCTGCGGGGCCGGTTCGACTACGCCCTGACCGAAGCGGCGCTCCACCTGCGGGCGGCACCGGGCGCGACGACCGAGGACGCCGAACGACAGCTCAAGGAGATGGTGAGCCGCTCGGCCGACCTCATCCAGGCCCTGCTCGACGCAGTCAACGCGGTCCAAGGGGAACTGTCCGAGCTCGAAGCCTCCAGCGGCGAGTTCCGCACCGTCATCACCGGACTCGAAGGCGGCGCCCGGTCCATCGCCGCGGCCACCCACAAGCTCGACACCACCGTCTCCAACGAACAGAACCGCGCGGCGCAGGCCTTCCACGACGCCGGGACCGCCGCCGCGGCCGAGATCGCCGCGGCCGCCGACGGCCTCCGAACCGGCATCGCGGAACAGCAGGACCAGGCGTCACAGGTGCTGACCCAAGTCGGCGCCGCCGTCACCGAAGCGGTCGGACAGGGCGAGCGCCACCGCGACGCGCTCGGCCGCATCATGCGGGACGGCCGCGACGAGGACGCCCGGGCCCTGGCCGAAGCGATCGCGCAGCGCCAAGGGCAGCTCGCCGACGAATTGCGGCGCGCAGGCGAGGACATCGCCGCCAAACTCACCGGCGCCGTCGAGATCGAAGTGGACCAGCGTCTGCGGGCCCAGCTCGACGCGATCGGCCAGACCAACCGCCAACTGAATATCGCAGTGGACGCACTGGCCCAGTCCGTCCACCACCTCGGCCAGACACTGGGGCAAACGAACCTCCCAGTGCCCGTGCAAGAGCCGCCCAAGCCCTGGTACAAGTTCGGGCGCTAAACAGGAAAGGCGAAACCATGGAGCAAGTCCTCCCCTTCTATGTCGTCTGCGACGAGTCCTACTCGATGCTGGACAACATCGACGCACTCAACGACGGCCTGCGCGAACTGCACACCGCCGTCGGCTCCGACCCCGTCGTGGCGGACAAGACCCGGTTCGGCGTCATCGGCTTCTCCGACGACGCCGAGATCCTGCTCGAACTGTCCGACCTCAGCGAGGTCACCCAGATGCAGGGCCTCGCCGTCAAGGGCGGTACCAACTACGGCGCCGCGTTCAAACTGCTCCGCCAGACCATCGACGGCGACGTGGCCAAGCTCAAGCAGGATGGATGCAGGGTCTACCGGCCCGTCGCATTCTTCCTGTCCGACGGGCAGCCCAACTACGACTGGAAGACCGACTACGACGCCCTGATCGACCCGACCTGGAAGGCGCGCCCCAATATCGTCGCCTTCGGATTCGGCGATGTCGACCACGCGACGATCGCCGATATCGGCACCTTCAAATCATTCGTCGCCGACAACTCGATCAGCCCCGGTGCCGCCCTCCACGAATTCGCCGGCGCGCTGACCAAGTCCATCGTCCAATCGGGCACGAACATGAAGGACGGAGAGGTGAACCTCCAAGTGCCCGACGAGGTACCGGGCTTCACCCAGCTGAAGGCCGAAGAGCTCTGAGAGGGCCGAACATGACCGACCGCCGACTCGACCTGGCGACTCCCGCCCCCCGAGCCGCCTGGGGAGACCGGGAGGGGCCCTGGATCCCCGACACCATCGGCCGCACCGCCAGGGCCGCCGAAGCGGCCTGGAAGCCCGACCCGGACCCGCGATTCCCCGACACCGTCCTCGACCACGGGACGGTCGGCGACATCACGGCGATGGCCTGCGCCGCACGCGGCGCCAAGCACCGTTTCGAGGGGACCTCCAGAGAAGACGCCGCCATCGCGGTCGAAGCGGTGGGATCGTGGGCGCTGGCGGCGGTGGCCGACGGGGTGGGCTCGGTGCATGACAGCCGGCTCGCTTCGGAGGAGGCGGTGCGGGTCTTCGCGCGCTACATGTCCCGCCGGATCGCAGACTCCGGGGAGCGAGCGCTGACGCAGGGTTCCGGCCTGTTCGGAGAAATCAACCGCGCGCTCGGCAAACTCACCGGGCCGAAGACGACCCTGACCGTGGCCGTGGTGGCGGCGCACCCCGACGGCACCGGTCGGTATCCGTTCTGGGCGGCGAGCGTGGGCGACAGTCCCGCCTATCTCATCAGCGAAGGGGAGACCCATGGGCTGCTCATCGCCGAGCGCGAGGACGAATTCGGGACCGCCACCGCCGCGTTGCCGAACCATGACATCGCGAACGTCTTCAAGCAGATACGCGGTGAACTGCTGCCCGGTGAGGCACTCATGCTGGTCAGCGATGGCATCGGCGACCTCATGGCGTCCGAGGGTCCACAGCGGTACTTCGCCGATAACTGGGGCTTGGTGCCGAGCCCGCTCGACCTGATGCGCCAGGTCCAGGTTCGGTCGCGGGGGTTCGACGACGACCGCTCGGCCGCTGTGCTCTGGGCCGTACCGGAGAACGCGGACAAGGCCCCATCGCTGAGACCGAGTGCGGCGATGAAACCCGGTGGTCCGGTGGTCCGGGACGTCGAGCTGAGCGCGGCCCAGACGCGCGGTCTCGAGGTCAGGGCCGCAGCGGCTCGCGGAGCGGTCGCCGCCGCCGAGGGCCGGGCCCGGCGGTCCCGCGTCTCGCTCCTCGAATACGGCGACCGCCTGGTCGCCATCGCGACCGCTCCCGTCCGACCGGACGCTGCCGAGGCGGCCGATCTGTGGGCACGCACTTTCAAGGAGACCGCCGACAACCGTCCACTTCTCGACCCCTTCGAGGACTGGTGGGCCCCGAGAGTCTGGACCCAGGCGCTGCGTTCGCTGTCAGAGAAGGACCCGAACTTCGATTCGGGTGCCGTGGCGGCGACGATCCTGTGCGTCGAACCTGCCTCAGACGGCATGGTCGACTACACGCTCAGCCACTCGGCGGGCCTGTCCGCCTCGATCGCGGGAGCGGGACTCCACAGGGAACTCGCCGAGCTGCGTTCGCCGGAACACCATCACGACTACGGGGAACACGAGCTGTGGATCTACTCCGACCGGCTCGCTGAGGACCAGACCCTGCTGCTCACCTACGGGATCGATCCGGCGTGCATCGCCGAGGCGGATTCGCGCCCGGGACCGCTGCAGACTTTCGACGTCGTCGACCGGGAAACCGGGGACGATGACCAGTTCATGGTGGCAGTTTGGGGAGCGCGATGACCTACCAGGACGAGCCCACCAGCCTCGAAGAGCTCGGTCAGCTCACCAAGCTCGCCGACGGTGGTCAGGGCACCGTTCACCGTGCCGCTCTCATGCCCGGGGAACTCTACAAGCGCTACCACAATCCGCAGGAGCTCAACGTCGCCGAGCTCAAGCGGCTCGTCCGCCGCGTCTACGCCGAACCCATGCCCGAGCACGCCCGCGAGCTGATCCTGCACAGCACGGCCTGGCCGACCGGTGTGGTCCTGGAGCAGGGCAAGTACACGGGCATGACCATGCCCGAGGCCGCGTCGAAGTTCACGGCCCAGATCGGAGGCAGGTCGAAACTTCAGGAACTTCAGTACCTGATCTTCGGCCGCAAGCCGATCTGGGGCGAGGGCCTGGTGCTGCCGAACCCGGACCAGCGCCGCGAGCTCGTGCTCGGCTTCGTGCGGCTGTTCAAGGCGCTGCACGACGTCGACATCATCATCGGCGACGTCTCACCGCGCAACTTCCTGTGGAGCGTGGAGCCGCACCCGACCGTTTACGCCCTCGACTGTGACGGGTTCAGGGTCAACGGCTACGACCCACCTACTCCACAGGCGCAGACCCCCGACTGGGAGGACCCCGACCAGGAGACCGGTCGGGCGACCTTCGAGAGCGACCGGTTCAAGTTGGCGCTCTTGGTGATCCGAGTCCTGCTGACCGAGCCTAAGACGACGCCGAAGGACGTCGCGTCAGACCCCGTGCGCCGGGCGCAGCTCGGCGACCGGGTGGCCGAGCTGGCGGTGCGGGTGGCCGACGGCGAGCGGTGCCACGCCGTCGAGTGGCTGCACGCGTTCGACAACCGGCCCACGCTCCAGTTCGATCCGGTGAAGCCGCCGCCGGAGCGCGGGCAGCCGGGACCCCGGAAAGGCCCCGACCGCCCGACGCTGGACTTCGGTTAGCGGGCGCCGGCGCCTCCGCTCACGATGGAGGCGACGTTGGCGGGCGTGTCCAGCGAGAAGCTGTACGGGACGCTCCCGACCGACCCTCGGGAGGTCGGGGTCGGGGAGCTGACGACGTGGTTGTTGCGGGAGACGACGTTGCCCGCCGGCGAGGACCCCTGGCCGAGGTCGACAGTGCGGTTGCAGTTCTCGAAGTAGTTGCCTTCGACGATGACGCCGGCCTCCTGCGTGGTCGCCACGCAGTACGAGCCGATGTTCCGGTAGTAGTTGTTGTAGACGTGCACCGGGTTGCCGAAGCGGACGCGCGGCGTGCGCTGGTTGGTGCCGTTGAAGTAGTTGTGGTGGTAGGTCACCCGCAGGTGGCCCCGGTCCTGGCTGCCGTTGTCGTCGGAGTGGCCGAGCAGGCAGGTCTTGTCGGTGCCGTTGAACCGGTTCCACGAGACGGTGACGAAGTCCGAGCCGCGCTTGATGTCGCACGCGCCGTCGTATCCGGTGCCGAAGGTGTTGTGGTCGATCCAGATGCGGGTCGACCCGTCCTGGATGTTGATCGCGTCGTCGCCCCAGTTGTCGAACGTGAGGTTCTCGATGATGACATTGCTGACGCCGTCGACGTCGAGGCCGCCGCCGGTGATCCTCGCGCCGGAGTTGCCGATGATCGTGGTGTTGGAACCGACGTCGTTCATGCCGGACAGGTTGATGGTGCCGCTGACCCGGATGACTTTGGCGGAGTTGCCGCTCATCGCCGAGACCAGCGCCGAGGCCGAGGAGACCGTCTGCGCTGAAGCGTTGCCGCCGCCGGTGGTGCCGCCGTTCTGCGTGGCCCAGCCGACCAGGCCGGTCTGGGCGGTGCCGACCGGGACCAGCTGCCACTGCTGGTTCCAGCCGCCGGCCGGGTCGTACTGGGAGATGCGCGAACCGGCCGAGGTCGACCACTCCCACACGTCGAGCGCCTTGCCCGAGAAGCGGTTGACGAAGGTCGCGTAGCCGCCCGACTCGCTGACCTGCCACTGCTGGTTGGTGGCGTTGAGGTCGGTGTACTGGGCGATGACGGCCCCGTTCTCGGCGTTCCACTCCCAGACGTCGAGCACCTGGTTCGAGTGCCGGGCCTGGATGCGGTAGTAGCCGCCGCCGGAGTCGACGAAGCGGAACTGCTGGTTGGTCGCACCGGAGTTGGCGTACTGCACGATCTCCGTGCCGAGAGCGGTCCGCGACCCGTAGACGTCCAGGACGAGGCCGGAGTGGCGGGAGTGGATGAAGTACCAGGTGCCGGGGGTGACCGCCTGCGCCGGGGCGGCGGCCCACAGTCCGGCCGAGGCCGCCACCGGCACCGCCGCGGTGAGTCCGGCGACCTTCCAGAGGCGCCGCCGTGAGTACTTGGCGCCGAAGAGATTCGACATGATCGCACTGATCCTTTCGGAGGGAGGGGGAGTTAGGTCGACGTATCGACATAACTCGATATCAGCAGAGTAGACCCACCATCCGAATCTGTGCAAGCCTTTGCCTAGCGGTGCCTCAAAAAAGTCTCCAAAGTAGATACGAACGGGGCCGACGATGTCTCGTCGGCCCCGTCTGACGTCAGACGCCTTCAGTGTCCAGAGTGGCTAGGAGGCTCCCGCACCGCCGGAGACGGTATCGGCGATCCCCTCTGCCGATTCGACCGGGAAGTCGTAGGGCAGGTCGGTCGAGACCTCGCCCGCGGTCTCCGGCTCGCCGGAGTTGACGAGGAAGTTGTCGATCGCCACCAGGCGGCCGGGCTCCGAGTCGCCCTCGCCGATGTGAACCGGCTCGGCGACGTTCTCGAAGTAGTTGGCCTCCAGGATGACCCCGGCGTCCATCGTGGTCGCGACACCGTAGGAGCCGATGTCGAGGTAGTAGTTGTTGACCACGTGCACGCCGTCGCCGAAGCGGACCCGCGGGTTGCGCTGGTTCGTGCCGTTGAAGAAATTGTGGTGGTAGGTCACCAGCAGGTGGCCGGTGTCCTCGTCGCCGTTGTCGTCCGAGTGGCCGAGCAGCATGTTCTTGTCGTGCCCGTTGAAGACGTTCCACGACACGGTGACGAAGTCCGAGCCGTGCTTGATGTCGACGCAGCCGTCGTAGCCGACGCCGAAGGTGTTGTGGTCGATCCAGACGTTGGACGACTGCGACTGGACGTTGATGGCGTCGTCGTCCCAGTCGTCGAAGGTCAGGTTCTGGATGATGACGTTCGAAGCGCCGGAGACATTGAGGCCCCCGCCGGTGATCGTCGCGCCGGAGTCGCCGATGACGGTGGTGTCCGAGGCTACGTCGTTCATCCCGGAGATGGAGATCGAGCCGCTGAGTCGGACGATGAGGCCGCCTTCGCTGATGGCGGCCAGGAATTCGTCGGCGCTGGAGACCGGGGTCTCGGTGGAACCGCCGGTGACGCCGCCGTTCTGGCTGCCCCAGCCCAGCGGGCCTTCCTGCTGAACGCCTACATCGCTCTGAGTGGCGTCCGATTCCGTGGCGCCGGCCTCGTCGGCGCCGGCGTTCTGGGTGGCCCAGATGCCGATGCCGCTGGCTGCCGCCGCGGCGCCCGCACTGGAAGCAAGGAGCACGCGCCGCTTCATGCGCGGAACTGCCGGGTTGGTGCTCACGTTTCCGTTCCTCTCGTAGATGGACTAAATCTATTGAATTGTGTCGATATGTTACCGACGCCATCCATGAGATGCAAGCGGTTGCGCGAACTAATCGCCCGAAGGCATGCAAAATGGTTTGAACCGTATTGCCGCCCTTGGCGATCGCCCGCGGAGGTCCGTGCCGGGATGGCTCCGCAAGGGACATGTCGCTGACATATCGATCTCCTGTCTATCACATAACGCACAAACGTCACTTTTGCACACAGGGTGACGACGATCGGTGTTCATCGCTGTGGACGCCTTTGTTGGATCGTGATACAAACTCGACATGGCTCTTTTCGACCTCCCCCTTGAGGCCCTGCGCGAATACCGTCCTGACGTGCCCGAACCCGCCGACTTCGACGAGTTCTGGAAGCGGACCGTCGCGGAGTCCGGATCGCACGATCTCGCCGTGAAGCTCGAACCGTTCGAGACGCACCTGCCGACGATCGACGTCTTCGACCTCGAATTCGCCGGCTTCGGCGGCCACCCCATCAAGGGCTGGTTCCTGCGGCCCAAGGGAATCGAGGGCCCCCTGCCGTGCGTGGTCGAGTACATCGGCTACTCGGGCGGCCGCTCCTACCCGTGGGCGCACACCGCCGTTCCCGCGGCCGGCTGGGCCAAGCTGGTCATGGACACGCGGGGCCAGGGCTACGGCAACTGGCAGCCCGGCGACACCGCCGACCCGTACGGGACCACCGGCCCCACCAACAAGGGCTGGATGACCCAGGGCCTCGAATCGCCCGAGCACTACTACTACCGGCGGGTGTTCACCGACGCCTACCGCGCGGTCGACGTCGCCAAGGGCCTGGACGGGATCGACCCCGACCGGATCGTCATCGCCGGCGGCAGCCAGGGCGGCGGCATCACCCAGGCGGTCGGCGGCCTGCGCGACGACGTGGCGGGCGCGATCATCGACGTGCCGTTCCTGACGCACTTCCAGCGGGCGGTCGTGATCACCGATTCGTTCCCGTACCAGGAGATCGTGGAGTTCCTCTCCGGCCAGCGGCTGCGCGAGGACCGGGTCTTCGAGACGCTGAACTACTTCGACGGGCTGCACTTCGCCGCGCGCGGCACGGCTCCGGCGCTGTACTCGGTGGGCCTGATGGACGACGTCTGCCCGCCGTCGACGGTGTTCGCGGCCTACAACCGCTGGCAGGGCGACAAGCGGATCACCGTGTGGCCGTGGAACAAGCACGAGGGCGGCGGCGTCCACCAGCTCGGCGAGCACCTGAAGTTCCTCGCGGAGCGCTAGAGACGACGAAGACGAGCCGGACCGAGATGGTCCGGCTCGTCTTCGCGTTCGCAGGTTCTAGCGGATGCCGATCCGGTCGAGGACCGGTTCGTGGAGCAGTCCGTTCGTGGCGACCGCGGTGCCGCCGTCCGGTCCGGGCCGTCCCTTCAGATCGGTGAAGGTGCCGCCGGCCTCCTCGACGATGAGCGCCAGCGGGGCCAGGTCCCACAGGGCCACTTCGGGTTCGGCGACGATGTCGACGCAGCCCTCGGCGAGCAGGCAGTAGGAGTAGAAGTCGCCGAAGCCGCGCTCGCGCCAGACCTCGTGGAGCAGGCCGAGCATGGCGCCTTGGCGGTCGACCTTGTTCCAGTTGGTGATCGAGGAGTAGCTGACGGAGGCGTCGGCGAGCTTGGAGACGCGCGAGACCTGGATCTTCTTGCCTCCGCGCTGATCGCGTCCGGCCCAGGCCCCCGCGCCCTTCATGGCCCACCAGCGCCGGTTCAGGGCGGGGGCGCTGACGACGCCGACGACGGGTTCGCCGCGTTCGAACAGGGCGATGAGCGTGGCCCACACCGGGACGCCGCGGACGTAGTTGCGGGTGGCGTCGATCGGGTCGATGACCCATTTGCGGCCCGAGGCGCCCGGGTTGTCCCCGAACTCCTCGCCGTAGACGCCGTCGCGGGGACGGGCGCGCGACAGGGTCGAGCGGAGGACCTCCTCGATGGTGGTGTCGGCGTCGGAGACCTCGGTCATGTCGGGCTTGGTGGAGACGCGGAGGTCCGAGGAACGAAACCTGGCGTTGCCGATCTGGGCCGCCGAGTCGGCCAGCAGATGCGCCAGACCCAGGTCGTCGTTATAAGAGGAGGACATGCGCCCATCCTAATCAAGTCTTGCCGTCGGCCTCCGCCAGTGAGGCGAGCATGCGTCGGAACGAGGCGAGGCGTCCGGCCCGCGGGTCGTCGGGACCGATCGCCGCGTCGAGGGCGCAGTCGCCGATCTCGGGCGTGTGCGTGCAGCCCCTGGGACAGTCCTCGGCGATGGCCTTGAGCTCGGGGAAGGCCTTGAGGATCGAGTCGGGCGTGACGTGGGCGAGGCCGAAGGAGCGGACGCCGGGGGTGTCGATGACCCAGCCGCCGGCGGGCAGTTCCAGGGCGACGGTGCTGGTCGAGGTGTGGCTGCCCTTGCCGATGGAGCGGACCTCGGCGACGGCGCGGCCCGCGCCGGGCACGAGCCGGTTGATGAGCGTGGACTTGCCGACGCCGGAGTGGCCGAAGAACACGTTCTCCTTGCCGGCCAACAGGGCCAGCAGTTCATCGAGCGGCTCGTCGGGGCGGGTGGTGACGATGGTCAGGTCGAGCTGGGAGTAGTAGGAGCGGGCCTCGTCCACGATCTCGGGTGCGAGGTCGTTCTTGGTCAGGCACAGCACCGGGGCGACCCCGGCGTCGAAGGCGGCCACCAGGCAGCGGTCCACGAAGCCGTAGCGCAGGGGCGGGTCGATGACGCTGGCGACGATCACGAGCCGGTCGACATTGGCGACGACGACGCGCTCATGGGCGTTCTCGTCGTCGGCGGAGCGGCGCAGCTCGCCGCTGCGGGGCTCGATGCGGACGATCCGGGCGAGCGTGCCCGGGGCCCCGGACAGGTCGCCGACGAGGCCGGCGCGGTCACCGACGACGATCGACTGCTTGCCGAGCTCGCGGGCCTTCATGGCGGTGACCGGGTCGCCCTCGACTCGGCAGGTGTAGCGGCCGCGGTCGACGGCGGTGACGAGGCCCTCGCGCGCGTTCGCGTGCTTGGGCCGGATCTTGGTCCGGGGGCGGGACCGGCGCGAGGCCCGGACCCGTACGTCCTCCTCGTCCCAGTCCTGCTCTTCGTCCGCTTCGTCCCAGCCCTGCACCGGCACTAGGCCTCGGCCTCCTCGGCGTTGCCGCCGCCGCGGATCGTCTGCTCCCAGACCTCGGCGAAGTCAGGCCAGGTCTTGGACACGCAGGCGACGTCGGAGAGCGCGAGGCCGGGGGTGACCAGGCCGACGATGGCGCCGGCGTGGGCCATGCGGTGGTCGGCGTAGGTCTCCCAGGTCATGGGGCGCGTCTCGCGGCCGGTGATCGCCAGGCCGTCCTCGCGCTCGTCGACCTCGGCGCCGAGCTTGCCCAGCTCGGTCGCCAGCGCCGAGATCCGGTCGGACTCGTGGCCGCGGATGTGCGCGACGCCCGAGATGGAGGAGGTGCCGCGCGAGACGCCGAAGAGGGCGGCCAGGGACGGCGTGAGCTCGGAGGCGTCGGCCAGATCCAGGTCCACTTCGAGCGTGGAGGGCGCGCCGATGACGGTGAGGCCGTCGCGGCTCCACTCAACGCGCGAGCCCAGCTCGGTGAGGACGTCGCGGATGCGGTCGCCGGCCTGGGTGGTCCGGGTGGGCCAGTCGGCGATGGTGATCCGGCCGCCGACGACGACCGCCGCGCACAGGAACGGGGCGGCGTTCTGCAGGTCGGGCTCGATGACCCATTCGCGACCGTCGAGGGTGCCGGGGGCGACGCGCCAGCGGTTCTCCTCGGAGTCGTCCACGTCGGCGCCGGCCTGGCGGAGCATCTGGACGACCATGTCGAGGTAGGGGCGGCTGGGGACGGGCTTGTCGCCGGTGTGGCGCAGGTCGAGGCCGCGCTCGAAGCGGGGAGCGGCCAGGAGCAGGGCGCTGACCAGCTGGGAGGTCTTGGAGGCGTCCACTTCGAGGGCGCCCCCGGTGACCGAGCCGGTGGCGTTCACGGTGAAGGGGAGGGCCGGGGTGCCGCCGTCGTCCACCTCGACGCCGAGGTCCCGCAGGGCCTTGATGACGCCGTCGTTGGGGCGCTTGCGCGCGTGGGGATCGCCGTCGAAGGCGACCGGGCCGTCGGCGAGGGCCGCGATCGGCGGGAGGAAGCGCATGACGGTGCCGGCGAGGCCGCAGTCGACGTCGGCGCCGCCGCGGAGGGGACCGGGGGTGACCGTCCACTGTTCTGGGTCGCCGGTGTCGATGTCGGCGCCGAGCGAGCGCAGCGCGTCGACCATGAGGAGGGTGTCGCGCGCGACCAGGGGCCGCCGAATGGTCGAGGGGCCGTCTGAGATCGCGGAGAGGACGAGGGCGCGCGCGGTCTGCGACTTGGATCCGGGCACGCGCACGACGGCGTCGAGCGCGCGCTCGGCGAAGGGCGGCGTCCAACGGCGTTGCTTGGGAGCGGCGGTTGCGTTCACCCCGCCAGTCTAGTTTGCGGACCGTCCGGACCCGGAGACACGACCGGCCGGTACCTCATTCGCAACAGGAACGGTGCGGTGTCCCAGATTGGGGGTACGGAATGTCGGGGGTCGGGGTTAGCGTGGGGCCATGTGTGGGAGGTACGCCAACAGCAAGTCGGGCGCCGACATGGCCGCCCTGTTCGACGCGGACGACCTGATCGCCGGGGCATGGACGCCGAGCTACAACATCGCGCCCACGGTGCAGGCGCCGGTGGTGCGCCGCTCGGGGAGCCGGGAGTCCCGCGTGGTCGAGCTGGCCCGGTGGGGCCTGGTGCCGCCGTGGGCCTCCGATCCGTCGGTCGGCACCCGGATGTTCAACGCCCGCATCGAGACCGTCGCGACCTCGCGGGCCTACAAGCGCCCATTCGCCTCGCGGCGGGCCCTGATTCCGGCCGACGGCTGGTACGAGTGGCGGAAGCTCCCCGGCGGCGGCAAGCAGCCCTATTTCTTCACCCAACCGGGTGGAGTGGTGTTCGCGGGCCTGTGGGACACCTGGTCCCAGGGGGACGTCAGCATGCTGAGCTTCACCGTCCTCACCTGCCCGGCGCTGAACGAGGCGGTCGAGACCGTGCACGACCGGATGCCGTATGTCCTTCCGCCCGAACGGTTCGGCGCCTGGCTGGGTGAGGAGGACGCCGACGAGGGCGAGCTGCTGGCCGGCCCCGAGACGGCGCTGGAGGACCGGCTGGAGATCCGAAAGGTCGGTCGCGCCGTCGGCCGCACCGGCAACGACGGGCCCGAGCTCGTGCGTCCCATTGCTGAGCAAATGCCTGGCTCGCAAGCTTCGCCAGGTGGCGATTCGGGGTCTTCGACCATCCCAGGATTGTGAATTCAATCACCCCTACTGAACGGTATCTGTACCCACGCGCGTCGTTCTTTCGTGTACAAGCCGCCGACGGAGGTAAAGCAGCGCTCCATCCCCCGATTGAGGAACCCAGCTTGACGGGGTCGGACGGTGAAAGGAAGAGGAGGCAGTGATGCGGCGTATCCGCCCCGAAGAAGTTGACCGAGCCCGGATGGACCCCCGGTTGCTCGATGCCAGCGAATACCGCAATGAGATCCAAGGGAACTACCGCATGAGCGCGGACGACTGGCTGCGCGAAGGCAACTGCGCCGACGCCGAGCCCGACCTCATGTACCCCGAGCCCCGGGAACCCGTGGACGAGGCGCTGGCCCTGTGCGCTTCGTGCCCGGTCCGGACTCCGTGCCTGGTGCGGGCCCTGGAAGCGCGCGACCGGCACGGCGTGTGGGGTGCCACGGCGCCCCGCGAGCGTCGGGCGATGATGGAGGTCTGGAAGGACATGGCGCCCATCGACCCGCTGGCCGTGAGTGCGTAAGCGCGAGACAACTGAACCGAGTGCCCGGAAAACCGCGACGCGAGCCCGAAGGCGCCGCGGTTTTTCTGTGCCCGGAACGGGTCGGCGTTCAGCGGAACCGGTCGCCGGGGCGGATCAGGACGGCGATTCGCGGGACCGATCCGGTGGGGGAGTGGACCTCCCCGGGCCGACGGCGGTGTCAAGTCCGCCGACCCGGGGCAGGTACTGGGAGTTCACGCATCGAGTGTCCGACGCGATCAGGACCCTCGCGGGTCCACCCACGATAACGACCTCGGGCACCGAAAGTTACTAGTTCGCTCCATAAGGTAGCAAATTAGTACGAATACCCGAATTTCTCGCACTTCCCCCGCTTCGTGACCGACGTCGTGGGGCGCGCCGCGCGACGTCGAAATGTCGCACCGCGCGGGCACTGTTGCCGTTGGGGGGAGCGCAATCGCAACACGCCCGACCCCGGATACGGCGGGTGTGGCGAGGGCGACTGGGAGTCTTGGCGCCGACGCGGAATGAACCCGGGGCGGGCGGCGTTGTGAGGTTCGAGTCTCCCGGGAAGGAGAGCACCCGCATGATGATGACCGTTCGGCAACCCCGCGACGATGAGCGCGTGGCCGCGCTGCTGCGTGGGCCGGAATGGGCCCTTGACGCCAATGGCGAGACCTCCGCCGACGTCACTGCCGGAGGTATTTCCCCCGCCCTCTCGAACACCGCTGCCGTAGTCTCGGAAGTGATGCTCAACGAGAGGGAGACGGTGACAGAGCCAGGCGAGGAGACGGCCCAGGTGCGGCGCGAGCGCTTCGAGCGCGACGCGATGCCCCTGCTCGACCAGCTCTACGGCGCCGCTCTGCGCATGACCCGCAACCCCGCCGACGCCGAGGACCTGGTCCAGGAGACCTACCTCAAGGCCTACTCGAAGTTCCACCAGTTCCGCGAGGGCACCAACCTCAAGGCGTGGCTGTACCGGATCCTCACCAATACGTACATCAACACGTACCGCAAGAAGAAGCGCCAGCCGCAGACCTCGCCGACCGACGAGATCACCGACTGGCAGCTCGCCGACGCGGAATCGCACAGCCCCACGGGCCTGCGCTCGGCCGAGACCGAGGCGCTGGACCACCTTCCCGACTCCGATGTCAAAGAGGCCCTCCAGCGGCTCGGCGAGGACTTCCGCCTGACGGTCTACCTCGCCGACGTCGAAGGCTTCTCCTACAAGGAGATCGCCGACATCATGGGCACCCCGATCGGAACCGTCATGTCGCGGCTGCACCGGGGACGCCGGCAGCTGCGCCAGATGCTGAGCTCGTACGCCGCCGACCGCGGCCTGTCGCCTGCACAGGAGGGATAACGGTGACCAGCCCAGAATCGGACATGCCCGACCTCGACTGTCGTGAAGTGCTCGAGGAGGTCTACCTCTACATCGACGACGAGTGTTCCGAGGCTCGCCGCACCGTCATCAAGTCGCACCTGAACGAGTGCTCGCCGTGCCTGGCCGAATACGGCATCGAGCAGGAGGTGCGCGCGATCGTGCACCGCTGCTGCAGCGGCGAGCGGGCCCCTGACGAGGTCAAGGATCGCCTGCGCCGCAAGCTCAGTGCCATCGAGCAGGTCAGCGAGGTCTTCACCGAGGTCGCCGAGCGCGAACGCTAGTCCGGCATCGGGCCGTGCTCGGCCCGGCCGGCGCCGCGAGCGGCGACGCTCGCGCTCGCGCCCGGCTCGCTCGCACCCGAACGAAAAACCGCCCGGCAATGTCCCGGGCGGTTTCGCTTGTTCCCCTTTAGCTTTGGTGCTGCTCGCGCTGTTCCCGCGCGTTCGCCTCCAGCAGGCGGATCGAGATCGTCAGCGCCGATTCGCGCAGCTCCTGATCGGTGTCCCCGGACCTGGGGAAGGTGATCCAGTTGCTGTACAGCGTCGTGATCGCGTCCCAGGCCCGCATGCGGTGCAGCAGCAGGTCGTCCTCGTCGGCCAGGAGCGCGAAGAGCCGCAGCCTGCGTCGACTGAAGATCGAGCCGCGGTCCAGTCGCGTCAGCGCGGCCTGGTTGTACTGCTGGAATCGCAGGACCGGGACGTGCGCGCGAATGACCTCGGCATAGCGGCGCATCAGTTCGGTCCTGGTCTCCAGGCTCCGGGGCTGCGCCTCGCCCCAATCGCAGATGCGGTCGACGTCCTCGGCGTAGGAGTCGAAAAAGCTCGCCGCGATGTCTTCTTTGGTTTTGAAGTGGTAGTACAGGGCGGCCTTGGTGACGCCGAGGTGCTCGGCGATCTCACGCAGAGAGGTGTGCTCGTAGCCGTGCTCGCTGAACAGCGCGATCGCGGTCTGCTGGATGCGCTCGCGGGTGCTCGGCTGCGGCTGCTGTTCCGTTTCGCGCGCTTCGCGCGGCGGTTCGGTCATATGGGCAAGTCTCGTTCTTGTCCTGGTTCGACCAGTGCGATAGCGGGGCAGGTGCTCCTGCCCCGCAGGACGCTAGCTGTTCGGCCGCTTCCCGTGGTTCGCGGACTTCTTCTTGCGCGACTTGCGCTTGCGGGCTGCCTTAGCCACGGCATCCTCCTAGGTCGGTCTGAATATCCGCTCAACCATACCGGCATCATCCCCGTGGGTCAGAGGGCGTTGACTGGGAACACAGAGGTAGATGGGTGGACGCCGCGGGCCGGGGTCGACTAGGCTCATTATGAAGGTTTATTTAATATTTCGAGGCAACCGCGCATTAGGAGCGTCACGTGAACCAACCCCACGCCGGCGAAGCCGACGAGGCCACCCCGGCCGACCGGCCGGAGTCGTCCGCCCGACCCGGGCAGGGCATGGCCGCCGACATCGCCGAGCAGCCCGACGTCCTGGCGGGCCTGCTCGACCACGGCGCCGCCGACATCGCCTCGGTCGCCGCCCGCATCGCCGAGTACAAGCCCCGCTCCATCGTCTTCACCGCGCGCGGCACCTCCGACCACGCCGCCCTGTACGCCGCCTACCTCACCGAGATCCGGCTCGGCATTCCCACGAGCCTGGCCAGCCCATCGGTCGTCACCGTTTACGACTCGCGGCCCGACTGGTCCGACTGCCTGGTCATCGCCGTCAGCCAATCCGGCGGCTCCCCCGACCTCTCGCAGGTCATCGCGGCCGCTCGCGCCTCGGGCGCGCTCACCCTGGCCGTCACCAACAACCCCGCCTCGCGTCTGGCCGGCGAGGCCGAACTGCAGATCGACATCCGCGCCGGACACGAGCGGGCCGTCGCCGCCACCAAGACCTACACGGCCGAACTGCTCACCCTGCTGCTGCTCATCGAGGGCATCCGCACCGGCACCGGCCGGCTCGAAGCGGCCGAGAGCGCCATGCTCGACAAGCTCCCCGAGCTCGCAAGCGACGTCCTCGACGGCTCCACCTCCGCCGAACTGGCCGGGCGCTACCGCTTCGCCGAGCGCTTCGTGACCACCGGGCGCGGTTACGCCTACCCCACCGCCCGTGAGACCGCGCTGAAGTTGATGGAGACCTCGTACCTTCCCTCGCTTGCATTCTCGGGAGCCGACCTGCTGCACGGACCGCTCGCCATGACCGATGCGGGCGTGCCGGTGCTCGCCGTCGTCGGCGCAGGCCCCGGCGGGCACGCGATGTGGAACGTGCTGACTCAGCTGGGCCGCCAACGGGCCGACGTGGTCGTGGTCGGCGCGGCCGACCTCCCTGGTCAGACCGCTAGGCTCCGTACGCCCGCAGTGGACGAGCGCATGGCCGCTATCCTCGACATCCTTCCCCTGCAGCAACTCGCGCTCCACTTGGCGATCGGGCGGGGCGAGAACCCGGACGCGCCACGCGGTCTCAAAAAAGTCACTGAGACTACGTGAGCGCGCGGAGCCGTGCCCATCTGTAGTTGTTCACTTTTGATTCACCTCGGCGTTCCCCGATCTCGGTAGGCTCCGCTTATGCATGCCCCCCCGGCTACCTCGACCGGCACCACCGAGATTGTCTGGCACGAACGGCGTTACCGAGCGCGCTCGATCGCGGGCGGGGCGGCATTCGAGCTCTATTCGGACACCCAGGAACACGGGTTCCAACCCAGCGGCAAATCCTTCCACCGCTATGTGCACGCCTCCGAAGTCGAAAGCGGCGGAGGGGAACTGCTCCGGGCGGGAGTCGCACCGTTGTCGGTCCCGGTCATGCCCGGGGCCGACGCGCAGATCGTCCACCAGTACAGCCAGAACCCGCGTATCGACGCCTCCGAGCGGGCGCTGGTCTCGGCGGTGCGCGCCACCGCCTTCGTCACCGTCGGCACCCGCATGACCAAGCCGCTCAGCCGAAACCAAGTGGCCCGGCAACTCACCTCGGCGCCACTGGTCAGCGGGGTCTGCTTCCGCGAATTCGACGTCGCACACCTGCGGACCCCCGCCGACCGGGTGGTCCTCAACGGCGACCCCGAGAACGACCACGAGGTCACCTTCGCACTGCGGTGGAAGGCGATCTGCGCCCGCGACTACGTGAGCACCGAGGCCCAGCAATTCCCCGGGCTGGTCGCCATGCCCGGGCGCGAGCGGCGCGGATCGATGATCCTGGGAACCGGATTCGTCCCCAGCGGAAGCCATCTCCTCCCCGAATTCGCGACCGCCGACCTCGCCGACCTTCCGCTGACGGCGCGGGCCGAGATTCTGGCCTATACCGCCGACGGCAATGAGATCTCGCTGTTCCAATACCAACCCCAGACGAACGTGTGGGACCGCATGGCCGGCGCCCGGCACCGCGAACTGATCAGCCGGATTCCCGGCCTGGAGACGGGGCGGGCCCTGTTCAGGGTCGACCCGTCCGTGCACGCCGGCCTGGTGGGCCGGCACGAGGGCGAGCAGATCACGGTCACGGCCGATCCGGGACACGGATACAGCGCTTATGTGCGAGGCGCCGTAAGCCGCAGTCCGGTGACCGCGCCGCAGCGGTATTACACGAAGGCACGCTGGCGGGACACGGACATGCTGGTGCTGGGCCGCAACGAGGACTGGGTGCGGCTGCGCCTGGCCTCTCCGGACGTGGAATCGGTGGCGAACACCGGGGCGGCCTGCATCGAACGAGCGGTGTATGAATGCTGGGCCCCCAGGGCCGAACTCCAAGATCCCCAAACGATCTGGGTCGACTACCCGACCGCGACCACCAACTGCTAATCGCCCCAAGCCATTCGAGGCTGGGGGGCTCCCCGAATCGGCTCGGCTTCGGCTTGACCGTTGGGCGCCTTCGGCTTTGCTCGACCAGCGGCTATGCGACTCCTCCCCTCGATAGGCGCCACCTTCCCTCCATGAGCTCCACCCATCCGGCTTTTCGAAGGCTCCGGAGGGTTTCTGTCGCCGTCTCCACCGGGACTCCCGCCGCTGCCGCGAGTTGGGCCTCCTCGACCACGTAGCCCCTCGGCAGCGACTCCACCAGCCTCGCCTCGACCTCGTTCAGCCGGTCGAACGGCCGCTTCGGGATCGGCGGTGGCGCGGCCATTGGGCCGCCGATGCCGGTCAGGTCCTCGATCACCTCCTCCGCACGCGTCACCAGGCGCGCCTCCCACCCCTCCCGCGCCAGCTGGTGCACGCCCACCGACTGTGAAGACGTCACCGGTCCCGGCGTGAACATGAGGACCCGGCCGAGTTCGGCCGCGTGGCGGGCGGTGTTCCGGGCGCCCGACCTGCTGCCAGCCTCGATGACCACCGTTCCGGCCGACAGCGCCGCGATCACTCGATTCCTCGTCAAGAAGCGGTGCCGCATGGTCGCCGACCCGGGCGGCCACTCGCTCAAGATGAGCCCCCTCTCGAGCACCAGGTCGAACATGGACCGATTGGCCTTCGGATACGGCCGGTCCACCCCGCAGGCCAGCACCGCCACGGTCGGACCGCCGCGGGCCATCGCGCCCAGGTGAGCGGAGCGGTCGATGCCCAGGGCTCCACCTGAAATGACGGTCCACCCGGCTTCGGTGAGGTCGGCGGACAGGTCGTCGGCGAGGTGTTGGCCGTATTCGCTGGCGGCGCGTGCCCCGACGACGGCCACCGAGCGGCGGCAGATCGCGGCGAGCTCTCCGGTTCCTCGGATCCACAGGCAGCGCGGCGGGCGCAGATGCGGTTCGTCGGCGTCGCAGACCAGATGCAGGTCGCGGAGTTGTTCGGGCCAGGCCGGATCGCCGGGGATGAGGAAGCGTGCGCCGCAGGACTCGGTGGCGGAGGCGATCTGGTCGGCTCGGTCGGCGGGATCGGGAGTGCACGCGACCTGAGCACTGGTGAGGCGCCGCAGACGTTCGGGCACGTCTCCCTCCCAGATGCGCCCCACGACCTCGACGGGCCCGACCTCGCCGAGCAGCTCATCGAGCTCCGCGTCGCCGGGTTCGACGATCGAGGAAAGGAGCATGAGCGCCAGGCGCGGGTCATCGGGAAGCTGAAACACGGTTCCTCCAAAGGTGAACGGTCGGACGGTCGGACAAAACTGATGGGGCCGCGGCGGGATTGACGGTCGGTGGTCGGGCGGAGAAACTGCCCCGGTCCGGACCGGTGCGGTGCGGTGCGGTGCGGTTCCTCCCTTGGCGGTCACGTCATCGTGTAGCCGATCCTCAGTTGGCTGGCCGCCGCCACGTCCTCCTCCCGCGGTCCGTCGTGCTCCGCCAGATCGGCGATCGTCCACGACAGCTTCAGGATCCGGTCGTACCCTCGAGCGGTAATACGCTCCTTCAGCAGGAGCTCATCGGCGCTCCTAGTCACCTTCGGGGACAACCTCCACTCCGGCGACCGCAGCGCCGGGCCCGGCACCTCGCTATTGAGCCGCCAGCCCTGGCCCGCCTCCGCCCAGCGGGCCGCGGCCGCCTCCCTCGCCCGGGCCACCCGCTTCGCCACCGTCTCCGACGGTTCGGCCTTCGACTGGTCGGTCAAGATCACCGAAGCCGGCGGCGTCGAGACCTCGACCCGCAGATCGATTCGGTCGAGCAGTGGTCGGGAGAGGCGACTGAAGTAGCGCTTCTTGTCCCCTGAAGGGCACTTGCAATCGATTGGTCGATTAGGGGCGCATGGACAGGGGTTTGCCGCCATCACCAGCAGCACCTGAGCCGGGTATCGCACCGTGTTTTCCGCGCGGCGGACTAGAACCTGCCAGCTCTCCAGTGGCTGTCGCAGTGAATCAAGGACTTCTCGGCGCCATTCTGGAGCTTCGTCGATGAATAGGATTCCCTTATGCGCCAGAGCCAATGAGCCTGGTCCGGCGATGCGTCCTCCGCCGATGAGCGCTTGGATCGTCATAGAATGGTGGGGTGCCTCGAACGGGGGGGTGGCGGATCAGTGAAGCGGCCCCGCCAGTGAATCGTCCTCGAATCGAGTGCAGCGAGGTCACCTCCACCGCCTCGGCGTCGGTCAGCGGCGGCAGGATCGACGGCAGCCGTTCGGCCAGCATCGTCTTTCCGGCGCCGGGAGGGCCGATCATCAACATGTGGTGTCCTCCGGCCGCCGCGATCTCCAAGGCGTGCTTGGCCCCCGCCTGCCCGACCACATCCGCCAGGTCGGGCAGCGGCGGCCCGGGGGCGGCGGGCGTGCGCGCGGCCGGTTCCAGGGCGGTTTGTCCGTACATCCACGCCACCAGTTCGGCCAGGTTCCTTGGGGCCAGGACCGTGAGGCCGTCGACCAGCACCGCTTCGGCCGCGTTCGCGGGGGAGACGATCGCCGTCGTCATGCCCGCCCGGCGGGCCTCCATGAGGGCGGGCAGGGTGCCCGGCACCGCCCGGAGGCTGCCGTCGAGACCGAGCTCGGCGAGGAGGACGGTATCGGCCAGCCGCTCCGCGGGGAGGGTCTCGTCGGCGCACATGATGGTGATCGCGAGCGCCAGGTCCGCCGCCGAACCGGTGGTGGGCACCGAGGCCGGCCCGAAGTTGACGGAGATCGAGCGGTCTGGGAACTTCAACGCGGAGTTGGCCATCGCGGAGCGGACGCGGGTCTGGGCCTGGTTGACGACATTGTCGGGGAGGCCGGACATCCGGACCGTGTCGGCGCCCTTGGACGAGGACTTGAAGACCGATGCCTCGACGGTGACGATGGTGCCGACGGCGCCGATCATGCAGACGGTGAAGGTGCGGCTGTAACCCATGGCGGGTCCCCCAATGGTGTTCGAGTGCGATGCGGGCGGTGCCGGTGACGGTCAGGGCGAGCCGGTCGACCCGCCAGGGCTGGTCATGGCGGCAGTGCTCGTGCAGCCAGGCCCGGGCGAGGCGTTCGACGCGGTGGAGTTTCTCGCCGTCGACGGCACCGAGCGGGCCGCCGTGCCGCTCGGAACGGCGGGTCTTGACCTCGCAGAAGACCACCGTGTCGCCTTGGCGGGCAATGAGGTCGATCTCGCCGCGCCGATGGCGCCAGTTGCGGGCGAGGACCTGCATCCGGTCCCGCTGGAGGTGGGCGGCGGCGAACAGTTCGCCGATCCGTCCGAGCTGGTGCGGGCGGAGCCGTCGCAGGTTCACGGGTGCCCCCGCAGTAACGCGATGGGCCCGGCCCCGATCGAGCCGGCCGGAGCCGCGCGTCCCGGGTTGCGGCGAGGACTGGGGAGGCCGTTCGCGGCACCGGCGGTTCACGGCGCGGCCTCCGCTCGTCCCGGCCGGGGGAGTAGTCGCACCTGGCCTTGTCCGAATAGGAGTAGCGGGTCGAGGTAGAGCGGGCCGCGCTTGAGGCCGAGATGAAGGCAGATCGCGCCGGGGCAGGAGGCGTGTCCCGCTTGGAGCCGGCCGATGACCTTGCCCGCGGCGACGGCGTCGCCCGGCGCGACGAGCGCGTCGACCGGTTCATAGGTGGTGCGCAGGCCGCCCGCGTGGTCGATGCTCACCACGCCCCTCCCGGCGAGATCGCCGGCGAAGACGACGGTCCCCGCTCCGGCGGCCCGGACCGATCCGTCCGCGGCGGCCCCGAGGTCGACGCCGCGGTGCCCGGGCATCCAGGGCAACGGCGGTGGATCGAAGCGCGTCTCGACGTCGATCGGTCCGATCGGAGGACGCCACGAACCGCCGGGGGCGGCCGCGGGAACGTCGGCCCGGATTCGGGTCACAGGACCGCCGGGTCCGGCCGGGGTCGTGACGGTCAGGGCACTCGCCTCTGCCGCGGACGGTGCGGCCCGGGCCATCGTCGGGGCCGCGATCGACAGGGCCGCCAGCAGGCTCCCCGCAGTGAGAACAATTACCAGGACTCGGTGTAGTCGTTGCATGACTCAATGGTCGGCGGCTGTCCAGTCTCGGCCAAAAAAAGTTTTCCGCCTGTGGATAACCCCGATCGCACCCTGTGGACAACTTTGAGATGTGCCGTATCGACTGAGGCATTCATCCGCCGTTCGGGGGAGCCGAATCCGGGACCCCTCATTGCATCTGTCACTGCGGTGCACCGGCCTGGAAGCCCGGCCCGCGCACTGAGTACACTGATCGGAGCGGTACAGCGCCATTGCGCACTGAACCGACTTCGCGCGCTCGCCGCGGCCAAGACTCCATGCCATTCCCAAATGGGTGAGGTCTGGCCACCGCGATCTCCCAGGTCCGGGGTACTTCCCGGTTGAATGATCGCCGTTGGTGAGCGCCAGGAGCGGGGGCTCGGACTTCGAGCACCTCCCCGCTATAAACCAGGGAACGAAAGGACTACAACCGTGTCGGTTGTCACCATGAGGCAGCTGCTGGAAAGCGGCGTGCACTTCGGGCACCAGACCCGTCGCTGGAACCCGAAGATGAAGCGGTTCATCCTCACCGACCGCAATGGCATCTACGTCATCGACCTGCGCCAGACGGTCGACTACGCCTCCAAGGCCCACGACTTCGTCAAGAACGTCGTGGCCGAAGGCGGCGCCGTCCTCTTCGTCGGCACCAAGAAGCAGGCCCAGGAAGCCGTGGCCGAGCAGGCCCAGCGCGTCGGCATGCCCTTCGTCAACCACCGTTGGCTCGGCGGCATGCTCACCAACTTCCAGACCATCCAGAAGCGCCTGATGCGCCTCAAGGAACTCGAGATCATCGAGGCCAACGGTGCGGCCAACCGCACCAAGAAGGAAATGCTCCAGCTCATGCGCGAGAAGGACAAGCTCGAGCGCACGCTCGGCGGCCTCCGCGACATGGACCGGGTCCCCCAGGCGATCTGGATCGTCGACACCAAGAAAGAGCACATCGCCGTCGACGAGGCCCGCAAGCTCGGCATCCCCGTCGTCGCGATCCTCGACACCAACTGCGACCCCGACGAGGTCGACCACCCGGTCCCCGGCAACGACGACGCGATCCGCTCCGTCGCCCTGCTGACGAAGATCATCGCCGACGGCGCCGCCGAAGGCCTCCTGGCCCGCTCCGGCGGAACCGAGGCCAAGGCCGGCAAGACCGACGGCGAGCCCCTGGCCGAGTGGGAGAAGGAACTCCTCGACGCCGAGAAGACCGAAGACACCGAGAAGGTCGTCGAGCCGTCTGGCGAGAAGACCGTCGAAGAAGCCGACAAGTAAGAAGGGGAGCAATGGCCAACTTCACGATGGCTGACGTCAAGAAGCTCCGGGAAGCCACGGGCTCCGGAATGATGGACGTCAAGAAGGCCCTTGAAGAGGCAGAAGGCGACTACGATGCCGCGCTTGAAGCGCTGCGCATCAAGGGCGCCAAGGATGTCGGCAAGCGGGCCGAGCGCACCACCGCCCAGGGCCTCGTCGCCCAGGCCGGCGGCACGATCCTCGAGCTGCTGTGCGAGACCGACTTCGTTGCCAAGAGCGGTTCCTTCATCGAGCTCGCCCAGAGCCTGGTCGAACTCGCCGATGAGGTCCGCCCCGCCGACGCCTCCGCGCTGGCCGACGCCAAGCTGAGCGGCAAGACCGTCTCGGAGCTCATCTCCGAGGAATCGGTCAAGCTCGGCGAGAAGATCGTCCTCGGCCGCATCGGCTCGCTCGACGGAGACATCGCGGTCTACATGCACCGCAAGTCCGCCGACCTGCCGCCCGCCGTCGGCATCATCGTCTCCTACACCGGCGACGCCGAAGCCGCCCGCCAGGTCGGCATGCAGGCCGCCGCGATGCGCCCGCGCTACCTCACCCGCGATGAGGTCCCCACGGACCTCATCGAGGCCGAGAAGCGCGTCGCCCTCGAAACCGCCAAGGAAGAGGGCAAGCCCGAGCGCGCCTGGGACAAGATCGTGGAGGGCAAGGTCGGGGCGTACTACCGCGACTTCGTCCTGCTCGAGCAGAACTCGGTCATCGAGAACAAGAAGACCGTCCAGGCCGTCCTCAAGGAGGCCGGCACCGAGGTGACGGGCTTCATCCGTTTCGAGGTCGGTCAGGAGTAGTCTCCGGTCTGAGACCGCCGACTACACTGGCTTCAGCCGTATAGCGACGGAACGAGGCGGCGGCGCAGGCCGCCGCCTCGTTCCATGCCTGGAGTGCCGTGTCTTGAATGAACACGGCGGCCGCAAGGAGTCCCGCTCCGCGGCCCACCAGGGCATGGAGCCGGTTATACATCCGAGCCAGAGCAGGGGAGCGTCATGAGCCAAACCACGAACCGCCGGGTCGTACTGAAACTGTCCGGTGAGTCCTTCGGCGGCGGCGCCGTCGGCGTCGACCCCGACGTCGTGCAGGGCGTGGCCCGCGAGATCGCGGCCGGAGTCGCCGCGGGCGTCCAGGTGGCGGTCGTCGTCGGTGGAGGCAACTTCTTCCGCGGCGCCGAACTCCAGCGGCGCGGCATGGACCGCGCCCGCGCCGACTACATGGGCATGCTCGGCACCGTCATGAACTGCCTCGCCCTCCAGGACTTCCTGGAGAAGGAAGGCGTCGACACCCGAGTCCAGACCGCCATCTCCATGGCCCAGGTCGCCGAGGCCTACCTCCCCCTGCGGGCCATCCGGCACCTCGAGAAGGGCCGCGTCGTCATCTTCGGCGCCGGCGCCGGGCTCCCGTACTTCTCCACCGACACCGTCGCGGCCCAGCGCGCCCTTGAGATTCGCGCCCAAGAGGTCCTGGTCTCGAAGAACGGCGTCGACGCCGTCTACACCGCGGACCCGCGCACCGACCCGTCCGCGCAGCGCCTCGAGGACATCACCTTCGACGAGGCCCTCAAGCGCGAGCTCATGGTCGTCGACCAGACCGCCTTCAGCCTCTGCAAGGACAACGCCCTCCCGATGCGCGTCTTCGGCGCCGATGACGACGGCAACCTGCGCCGCGCCATCATCGGGGAAAAGCTCGGGACCTTGATCCACGCCGCCGACGTGTAACAGCGGCGCGGTACGGTCAGAGTTGCTGTCAGGCTGCAAAAGAATGTGAGAAAGCCGTGATTGACGACACCCTCCTCGAAGCCGAGGAGAAGATGGAGCGGGCCATCGAGCACGCCAAAGAGGAATTCGGCGCGATCCGCACCGGCCGCGCCTCCTCCGCCATGTTCAACCGGGTCACTGTCGAGTACTACGGCGCCCAGACGCCGATCTCGCAGGTCGCCTCGATCGGCATTCCCGAGCCCCGCATGGTGCTCATCAAGCCGTTCGACGTCTCGCAGATCAAGGACATCGAAGACGCCATCCGCAACTCGGACCTCGGCGTCAACCCGTCCAATGAGGGCACCCAGCTGCGGCTCAACCTGCCGGCCATGACCGAGGAGCGCCGCCGCGAAATGATCAAGGTCGCGCGCGGCAAGGGTGAGGACACCAAGGTCGCCATCCGCAATATCCGCCGCAAGGCCAAGGATGAGATCGGCAAGATCGTCAAGGACGGCGAGGCCGGCGAGGACGAGGGCCACGCCGCCGAGAAGGAGCTCGACGACCTGACCGGTCGGTTCACCGGTCACGTCGACGAAATGGTGAGCGCCAAAGAGAACGAACTGCTCGAGATCTGATGAGCGCGCTCCCCGACGGTCCCCCCGACCGTCGTCCAGGCCCGTCGGAAGACGGGGATGGACGAGGGTCTGACACCGCCGAGACCGGCTCCGAGGGCCGACGCAAGCCCTCGGCCGGACGCAATCTGCCCGTCGCCATCGGCGTCGGGCTCGGCCTCTCCGCAGTCGTCATCGCCTCCCTGGTGATCAATCCGATCGCCTTCCTCGTCCTGGCCGCCATCGCCGTCGCCGTCGCCTGCTGGGAGACCGGCAATGCGATGCGCCAGGGCGGCAAGAACGTCCCGGTGATCCCGCTGGCCGCCGCCGGCGCGCTCATCGTGGTCCTGGCCTGGTTCGGCGGCGCCACCGGGTTGCTACTCGGCACCGCCGTCGGCGTGGCCGCCCTGTTCGTGTGGCGACTCTCCGAGGGCGCCACCGGATACCGGGCCGACGTCCCCGCTGCCGCCCTGGTGCTCATCCAGATCCCGTTCCTGGCCGGTTTCGTGCTGCTCCTGGCGACCTCCACCGAGGGCTCGTCCAAGCTCATCGAGACCGGCGCGGCGCAGGTGCTGATCATGCTGTTCACCGTGGTCCTGTCCGACACCGGCGGCTACACCGCCGGAGTGCTGTTGGGGCGCCACCAGATGACGCCGAAGATCAGCCCCAAGAAGTCCTGGGAGGGACTGGCCGGCTCGATCGTGGCCGCCGCCCTGGGCGGTTCGGTGACGCTGTACTTCTTCTTCGAGGTTCAATTCGCCTTGGGCGTGGCGTTCGGCGTCTGCGTGGCGCTCGCCGCTACGTTGGGGGACCTGTCCGTCTCGCTGCTGAAGCGGGACCTCGGCATCAAGGACATGAGCAACCTCATCCCCGGACACGGCGGGGTGATGGACCGACTTGACTCCATTTTGATGGTGGCCCCTGTGGCCTATGTGTGGTTCCGTTACCTGCTCGGGTGATCTGTCCTGATTGGTTCGCGCGTAGAAGGAGGGCCCGGGTTGAAAACCACTATCTGGGGTTGGCGGGCCCATGCCCTGTCATGCGAGACTAGGTCGTGACATGTCTGTAGCACTCACGTTGACCGAGCCGCGCCCTCGCAAGGCGGCGCCGCGACACCTCGCCGATCTCGATCTGGCGGGGTGCCAGTCCGTCCTGTCCGAGATAGGACAGCCCGCCTTCCGCGCCAAGCAGTTGCGCAACCAGTACTTCGGGCGCCACGTCGGCGACGCGAACCTCATGACCGACCTGCCCGCGTCCGCGCGGGAGGCCATCGGCGAGGCGCTGCTGCCTCGGCTCCTCGAGCCGGTCCGCATCGACTCGTGCGACAACGGCCGGACCGTCAAGGCGGTGTGGCGCCTGCACGACGGCGCCCTGGTCGAGAGCGTCATCATGGCCTATCCCGATCGGGTGACCGCTTGCGTGTCCTCCCAGGCCGGGTGCGGCATGGCCTGCCCATTCTGCGCCACCGGCCAAGGCGGGCTGACGCGGAACCTCACCACGGCCGAGATCGTCGACCAGGTCGTCGCCTGCTCCCGCATCGCGGCCGAGAACGGTCTGGGCCGCGTCTCGAACCTGGTGTTCATGGGCATGGGCGAGCCGCTCGCGAACTGGGCGCGCCTCAAGGCGGCGCTGCACCTGATCACCGACCCGGTCCCCGACGGGATCGGCATGTCGGCCAGACATGTCACCGTCTCCACCGTCGGCCTGGTCCCGGCCATCAAGAAGCTGGCGGACGAGGGCCTGCCGGTGACGCTTGCGGTATCGCTGCACGCCCCCGACGACGAGCTCCGCGACGAGCTCGTCCCCGTCAACACCCGCTGGAAGGTCGCCGAGGTCCTGGGGGCGGCCTGGGAGTACGCTTCCTTGACGAAGCGTCGCGTTTCGATCGAGTACGCGATGATTCGAGATGTCAATGATCAGCCTTGGCGGGCTGACCTATTGGGAAAGCTACTCGCGGGGAAGTTGACCCATGTCAATTTGATTCCGCTCAACCCCACGCCGGGGAGCCGCTGGGACGCCAGTCCCAAGCCGGTCGAGGCGGAGTTCGTGCGTCGACTGCGAGCCGCTGGTGTGTCCACTACGGTGCGGGACACGCGTGGCCAAGAGATCGATGGCGCCTGTGGGCAGCTGGCCGCTTCAGTTCGGGAGGCCGGTCCTGCCGGTTCTGCCGACGTGAAGTCCGGCGAGCAGCCCTCGGGTGCTGCGAGTTAGGCGGAGAAGGGTGGCTTGGTAGTGGCGAGTCATGGAGATCGATTCAGGCGCCGAGCGTTGAGCAGGGGCTACAAGGTCGACGAAGTGGACGCCTTCTTGGACCGTGTCGAGGCCACGCTCGCCGGAGAACCCGTCGGCAGCCCGGTCACGGCCGATGAGGTCGACGACGTCGTCTTCCGTGTCCGATTCGGCGGTTACGACGAATGGCAGGTCGACGTCTATCTCGACCGGGTGGCAAGACAGCTCGCCGAGCTCGAAGAGCGCGGTGTGCTCGGCAGCGCCCCCGCCCCCGATTACGGCAAGCCCGACACCGGCGCCGCGCAGGCGGCCCCGGCCCAGGCACCGGCTGCTCCCACGCCCGCGCCCGGTCAGCGGCGCGCCAGCGAACCCCAGGCCACGCAGGTCATCCCCGCTGCGACGCAAGCGATTCCGGCTCATGAGGTGATGGCGGCCCGCGAGATGGCCCCGCCGCCTCCCGCGCCGGCGCCCGTCGCCCGCGGCGGCAGGGCGGCACCCGCTCCCGCCCCCCGTGACGCCGACGGCTTCGGCGACCTTCGCGGTGACGACGACGAGGGCTTCGGCTTCCTCGCTGGTCCTCCCGGCGAGGACTACGACGACCCGTTCGCCAAGCGCAATGGCGCGGACCCCGGGATGGCCCCGCCGCCAGGCGGCGCCGAGCCCGGCTTCGGGACGCCTCGCGGCATGCCCGAGCCCGCTCCCGCCGCTCAGGCTCCCGCAGGTGACTTCGGGGCCCCTCGCGGTCCCGAACCGGTCGGTCCTCGCGGCGACTTCGGTCCGCCTCCCCGCGGCGCCGGCGCTCCGCCGCAACGCGCGGGAATGCCCGGGCCCCAAGCGGGTTCATCCCCGCATGGGAACACCGAGCAGCTGCCGCTCCAGTCCGATCCGCGCCGTGGCGGCTTCGGGCCACCGGAACAGGCTCAGGGCTACGGTCCCGAGCAGGCTCAGGGCTACGGTCCGCCGCAGGGCCGCGGGCCCGAGCGGCCGGCCCCGGGATTCGGTGCGGCCTACGAGGACGAGTTCAGCGACACCGGGAGCCGCCGGGCGGCCGTGCCGCCGCAGCAGGCCCCGTCGCCGGCTCCGCCCGCGCCGCAGGCGTACCCGGGCGCGCCGACCGGTGCGATCCCGCAGGCGGGATACGGCCAGCAGGCCCCGCCCGAGCGCGAGCCGATGCCGCCCGCACCACCGACGCAGGCGATTCCTTCGCACCTCGTACCCGGTCAGCAGACCCAGGGCATGCCCGCGGCCCAGCCGCAGGAACCCCCGTACGGGGCCCAGCGCGGTCGTGGGTTCACCCCCGAGCCGCAGGGTCAGGAGGACACCGGATACGGCCGTCGTGCGGCCGCCCCGAGCCCGCCGATGCCGGGTGGTTACGGTGCGCCGCAGGACAATCAGGGCGGTTTTGGTGGTCCGGCCGACAACCAGGGCGGCTTTGGCGGGCCTCCGGATAACCAGGGTGGCTTCGGCGGCCCGGCCGACAACCAGGGTGGTTTCGGTGCGCCGCAGGACAATCAAGGGGGATTCGGCGCACCGCCGGAGAACCAGGGCGGTTTCGGTCCTCCCGACAATCAGGGTGGCTTCGGCGGCCCGGCCGACAGCCAAGGCGGTTTCGGTGCGCCTCCCGCTCCTCCCGTCTCCCCCCCTCCGCAGCAGCCGCGAGGCGCGGCCACGCCGCCGGACTTCGGGCGCCGCAACCCCTACGAGGGACGCGGCCAGTTCGAGCAGCCCGGCCGGCACGGCCGGGAGGAGATGACCACCGAGATGCGGGCGACGGACTCCCCGTTCACGTCCGACGACGTCCAGCGGCTCGAGCAGCTGCGCCGGGCCTTCCAGCCCCGCCGCTTCGGTTCGGGTTACGACCCGGGCCAGGTCGACCAGATGTTCGACGCCGTCTCGGCCGCGATGACCGGGCGCAACCCGGTGCCGCTGTCGGACCGGGAGCTCGACACGAGCCAGTTCTCGCTGGTGCAGGGCGGCTACTTCGAAGCCGAAGTGGACTCGGCATTGCGCGAGGTGCGGGAGCTGTTCGCCCGTCGCGGGATGATGCACTGACGTAGGCGAAGACGAACTGAAGGGCGGGTCGCCCAATGCGACCCGCCCTCAGTTTTACGAAGTGTCGTACCCGCCCGGTATTTTTGAGCCAGGGGTCCCTTAAGGGGGATTTATCGGGATAAATGTGGATCCGTGGCTTATCGGAGTCCCGTCCGGCGCAGCCAGGCGTCGAAAACCACGATGCCGATGAGCACTGCGGCAGTGGTGCCGATGAAGACGTCCTCGACATACCCCAGGTGGTTGCCGAACAGGAACGACAGCAGCACGGCGGCCCCGATGAGCAGCGCGGAATACAGGCCCTTGCGGCTGGTGGGCTTGCGCTGATCGGGCGAGAGAATCTGCTCTTCGGCGGACATGGGAGTTCCTCCAACCAATTCGATATCGCACATAGTCTTACACGCGGCAAGACCCGTCACGACCTAAGGCCACCGGGCGGCGGCCGGACCGAGTCTTACACGCCACAAGGACTAACGTCTCCAGACCGCCCTGCTTGTGACCTGTAAAGTTGAGCCTCTGTCGTCCTGAATTCCGGAAGGTTATCCGTGCGAATTACCGGTACTGGCCACGCCAGCATGTTCATCGAGACCGCCGCAGGTTCCATCCTTTGTGACCCCTGGGTGAATCCCGCATACTTCGCCTCGTGGTTCCCGTTCCCGGACAACTCGCAGCTGGATTGGGACACCCTCGGCCAAGCCGACTACCTCTACGTCTCGCACCTCCACCGCGACCACTTCGACGAGCAGAACCTCCGCGACCACATCAGCAAGGACACCACAGTCCTGCTGCCGGAGTACCCCACCGACGAACTGGAGTCGGAGCTGCGCGCCCTCGGCTTCCACAAGTTCATCAAGACCGTCTCGGAGGAGATCGTCGAGCTCCCCGGCGGCGTCAAGGTCATGATCCAGGCGCTCACCAGCCCCACCGACGGCCCCATCGGCGACTCCTCCCTCTGGGTCGAGGACGCCGACGGCACTCGCATGCTCAACCAGAACGACGCGCGCCCCACCGACATGAGCGTCTTCCTCCAGCACGGCAAGATCCACGCCCACCTGCTCCAGTTCTCCGGCGCCATCTGGTTCCCGATGGTGTACGAGCTGCCCGACAACGCCAAGCGCGCCTTCGGGAAGCAAAAGCGCGAGCGCGGCTTCGACCGCTCGCTGCGTTACATTGACGACGTCGCCGGCGACTGGGTCTTCCCCATCGCGGGCCCGCCCTGCTTCCTGGACGACGAGCTCTACCAGTTCAATGACGTCTTCGGCGACGAGGGCAATATCTTCCCCGACCAGCTCACCTACACCGATTGGCTCGAAGAGCAGGGCCACAAGCAGAACCTCATCCTGCTGCCCGGCTCGGTCGCCGAGATTAACTCGGAGGGTGCCGCCAGCGTCACCCACCCCGTGGACGACGTCCGCGAGTGGTTCGCGAACAAGAAGCAGCACCTCGACGCCTTCAAGGAACGCCAGCGGGGCCGCCTCGCAGCCGAGAAGGCCTCCTGGTCGCACCCGGAGATCAATGTCCTGGAGACCCTGCGCGAGCGCATCGAGCCGCTCATGGAATCGGCCGAGCACATCGCCACCGGCGTCGGCGGCCCCGTCAGGTTCGACCTGACCGCGCCCGACTCCGACGAGGTCGTCGAGTCGATCATCTTCGACTTCCTGGAGCGCAAGATCTACCCGGACGACGGCGCGAAGGTCCGCTACCGCTTCCGCACCGAGCGTCGTCTCATCGAGCACCTGCTCTACATCCGCGAGGTCGACTGGGTCAACTCGCTGTTCTTGTCCTGCCGCTTCACCGCCGCGCGGATCGGCCAGTACAACGAGTACGTCTACGCGTTCTTCAAGTGCCTCTCCGAGGAACGCCTCCAGTACGCCGAGGGCTGGTACGCCGAGCAGCGCCCCGACGACGAGGACATCACCATGCAGGGCTGGCAGGTCCAGCGCCGCTGCCCGCACCTGAAGGCCGACCTGTCGGTGTTCGGGAAGATCGAGGACGGCGTGCTCACCTGCCAGATGCACGGCTGGAAGTGGAACCTGAAGTCCGGCAAGTGCATGACGAGCGTCGGACATGACATTCGGAGCTGTCCCGCAGACACGGCGCCCGCCGAAGCGGCTTCCGAGTAGCCGAGAACGAGCGAACGAGGGCCGGACCGCTCGCGCGGTCCGGCCCTCGTCGCATTACCGCCGTCTACTCATCGAGCACCGTGCAAGCGCCCGCCACGAATCCGGACTGGCCGTTCCAGTTCACCTGATCCCAGTAGTCCCAGTTGGTCACGCCGCAGGCGGTGTAGGTGCCGCCGTAGACGATCCCGCACCAGGGCACCGAGGCGCCGGCCGGGATGATCCCGTCGATGTGCTCTGGTCATGCTCCGTCGCATGATGAGTTCCCTCCTGTTGAGCGCCGGTTGCGAACCGGCCTCTCCTCATGATCGGAACTCACGTTCAACGCCGCAGCTGCGGTGTCCGATATTTGACTCCGCTCAAGGGCTGATTCCGAAGTCCTTCATCATCGACTGGATCTGCGCCGTGTAGAACTCGTCCACATATTCCTGCACCGGAAGTGACCCGAAGGCCTCCATCACGACCAGGCCGAAGACCCGCACCCACCCGGAGACGAAGTTGTAGGCCCAGGTCAATGGGACCTCATCCCCGATAATGAGCCCGGCGCAGGTCCCCATGATCTCCGCTTGCAGCCCTTCGGAAATCTCGGGCATCGTGGCACCGTCGAAGTCGAAGCCCTTCCCCTCGGTCTCCCGGTAGAACGCGGCCAGCTCGCCCCCGCACATCTGCGAGTGCTCGATCGATTTCCGGTACACCGGGTCCAGGTCTTCCAGCGACTGTCCCACCGGATCCGGGCCGAGCGACAACGCGCTGTCGCCGCCCGGGAGGCTGAGCATGAGCTCGAACTCGCGGCGATTCGACACCGCCCATGACCGGAACGACCAGATCCAGGCCTTCATCCGCTCCAGGTGGCACGACTTCGAACCTTCGACGGAACACGCCTGGGCCGCGGCGTCCATGGCCTGGCGGCTCTCCTCGATAAGCTCGTCGTAGAAGTCGCAGCACAGGTCCGTGAGCAGCGCTTCCAGGTTGTCGAAGTACCGATACAGGGCCGCCGGCGTCACGCCGACCTCGCGGGCGATCGCTCGCAGCGAGACGCCGCTGGGGCCGTGCTCCAGCAGCTGGCGTCGGGCGCTCGCCTTGATCTCGCCGATCGTCTCGGCGCGCATCCGCTCACGACGGCTCGGTCCCGCGGTGTTCGAAGTCACTGCACTCCCTCGGATAAATTTTTGTTAACGGCGTTGACTCCGCAATTATTGCTCACTAACGTAAACAGTGTTAGCAAACTTGTCACTGCTCACCATCCTATAGCCGACCCGGCCGACACCACCACCGGCCGGGATCGCTTCAAGAGGAGAAGCATATGTATTCCCTGCTAGGCCGCGCGGTCATCAAGGCCCGCTGGCTCATCATCGTCGGGATCGCGGGCGTCTTCGCCATCGGTTCGACGTGGGGCCTGGGGGTCTTCGACGAGTTCACCGACGGCGGCTACGTCTCCCAGGACGCCCGCTCGGTGACCGATGCCGAGGCGATCGAGGCCGAGTTCGGTTCTACGGGAGCGGACGCCATCGTCCTCTACACCTCTCCCGACCAGACCGCCGACGATGAGTCCTTCGCCGCCGCCGTCACCTCCGCCGAGGCCGAGATCGAGGCCTTCCCCGAGGTCGACGACGTCGTCTCCTACTACGACACCGATCTGCCCTCCTTCGTGTCCGAGGACGGGCACGCCACCTACCTCGCGGTCTCCCTGGCCGGAGGCTCGTCGGACGAGGCGCTCGGCGACGCCTTCGCCGCGATCGAGGAGGACCTGCGCGAGGCCGGCGACACCGGCGACCTGGAGGTCACCCTCGGCGGCGGCGCCGCGGTCTTCGCCGACCTCAACGAGCAGGTCCAGGAGGACCTGGAGATCGCCGAGATGATCTCCATGCCGATCCTGCTGGTCATCATGGTGATCGTCTTCGGCGCGCTGGTCGCGGCCTCGCTGCCGCTGCTCGTCGGCGGCATGTCGATCCTCGGCGGCTTCGCCGTCACCCGCGTCATCACCGAGTTCACCGACGTCTCGGTGTTCGCCGCCAACGTCATCACCATCATCGGCCTGGGCATGTCCATCGACTACTCCCTGTTCGTGCTGAGGAGGTTCAGGGAGGAATTGGCCGCCGGCCGCGACAAGCGGGCCGCCGTGATGAATACCGTCGCGACCGCCGGGCGCACCGTCATGGTCTCCGGGCTCATCATCGTGCTGTCGATGGTCGGGCTGCTCCTGGTCGACGTGCCGTTCCTGCACGGCATCGCCTACGGCGTCATGTCGGCCGTCGGCGTGGCCATGATCGCCGCGCTGGTGGCCCTCCCCGCGATGCTCTACCTGCTCGGGCACCGCGTCGACAAGGGCCGGCTCCCTTGGGCCAAGAACCGGAGGCCGAAGACCGACGCCGGATTCTGGCACGGCCTGGCCGCCGGCGTCATGCGCCGCCCGGTGCTGGTGGTCATCCCGGTGCTGGCCGGCCTCGCGATCCTGGCCACCCCCATCTTCGACATGCAGTTCGGCGGCGTCGACGAGCGCGACATGCCCGCCGACGCCGAATCCAGGGTGGTCACCGAGACCGTCGCCGCCGACTTCCCCGGCGGAGACGCCGAGACCTTCGACGTCATGGTCTCCGGTGGGGGAGAAGCCCAGGCGGCCGAGACCACCGCCGAGATCGAAGGCCTGGACCTGGTCGAGGACGTCACGCCGGTCGACCAGTCCGGCGACGCGGTCCTGCTCCAGGTCGCCTACGACGCCGACCCGTTCAGCTCCGAGGCCCGCGAACTCATCGAACAGGTCCGAGACCTGGACGCCGGGTCCGCCGAGCTTTACGTCACCGGCGGGGCCTCCGACCGGGTTGACATGCTCGACGCCATCGCCGACGGCCTGCCCTACATGCTCGGATACATCGTCATCGTGACCATGGTGGTGCTGTTCCTGGCCTTCGGGTCGATCGTGCTGCCGATCAAGGCGGTCCTGATGAACGGCGTGTCCCTGGCGGCGGCGCTCGGCGTGGTCGTGTGGATCTTCGGCGAGGGGCACCTGCACGAGTTCCTCGACTTCACGCCCTCCGGCTACATCGACCCGTCGAACATCCTGCTCATGGTGGCGTTGCTGTTCGCCCTGTCGACCGACTACGAGGTGTTCCTGCTGTCGCGGGTGCGCGAGGAGTGGGACCGCGGCGCGGACAACCGGACCGCCGTCATGCGCGGCATGCAGCAGACCGGTTCGATCATCACCGCCGCCGCGGCGATCCTCATCGTCGTGGTCGGGGCGTTCGCCTTCGGCGGCATCACGTTCATGAAGATGATCGGCCTCGGCATGGCCGTGGCAATCCTCCTCGACGCCACCGTGGTGCGGATGCTGCTGGTGCCGGCCACGATGCGGCTGCTCGGCAGCGCGAACTGGTGGGTCCCGGGGCCGTTCGCGAAGCTGTACTCCAAGTACGGCATCAAGGAGTCCGACGAGACCGCCGAAGCCCCGTCAGCGAAGATCCGCGCCGAGGTCTGAGCCGGATCCGACGCTGCGAGAAGTCCCGAAATAGGCGTCGCCGACCACTTTGGCGACGTCCGACCACATAGGAATAGACGGCCCGTTCCGGCCTCCCCGGGACGGGCCGATTCGCGTGTCCAATGAGATTGATGTTGTGAAAGTTTCCAATGAGTCATTTGTGGCAGGAAGATGCCAAAGATATTGAGGAATTTAAGTTGACCCATTGACAACGAAGCAAGCGGTTGCATAGCCTGGGTTCAACTGGAGCCGACCCCCTCCGAAAGGCCTCAACACTCAATGACCGACAACGATGTCGCCGTGGTGCCGGTGCGACCGCGCAGCCCGGACGACGACCTGAACACCTCGAAACCGCCATCCGCGCGAACGCGGCGGCGCACCGGCAACACCATTCGCAGCCGCGAACGCTGGGCCGCGCTGAGCTTCATGGCCCCCTGGCTGATCGGCCTGGCGGTCATCACCATCGGTCCGATGGTGTACTCCTTCTACCTGTCCTTCACCGATTACAGCCTCGGCTACGGCGAGTGGACCGGTATGGAGAACTACCGGCGGATGGCCGACGACAGCCGCCTGGCCCAGTCGGTCAAGGTCACCGCTATCTACACCTTCGTCTCGGTGCCGCTGCAACTCGCCATGGCGCTGCTGCTGGCGATCGTGCTCGACCGCGGCCTGCGCGGCATGGCGTTCTACCGCTCGGTGTTCTACCTGCCGTCCCTGCTGGGCTCCTCGGTGGCCATCGCCATCATGTGGCGCCAGATCTTCGGCACCGAGGGACTGGTCAACCAGTTCCTGGCACTCTTCGGTATCGAGGGCCAAGGCTGGGTCTCCAGCCCCGACACGGCTCTGGGGACCCTGATCATCCTGCACGTGTGGACCTTCGGCTCCCCGATGATCATCTTCCTCGCCGGGCTCCGCCAGATCCCGACGATGTACTACGAGGCGGCCAAGGTCGACGGCGCCGGCCCGTTGCGCAGGTTCCGCAGCGTCACCCTGCCGCTGCTGACCCCCATCATCTTCTTCAACCTGGTACTCCAGGTCATCCAGTCGTTCCAGTCGTTCACGCAGGCGTTCATCGTCTCCGGCGGCAAGGGCGGCCCGGCCGACTCCACGCTGTTCTTGACGCTGTACCTGTACGACCAGGGCTTCACCCAGTTCAACATGGGCTACGCCTCTGCCATCGCCTGGCTCCTGCTGGCGATCATCGCGATCTTCACCGCTCTCAACTTCCTCATGTCGAAATTCTGGGTGTTCTATGGCGACAATGACTAAGGCCCCCGCCCCGGAGCGTCCGGACAACCGCACCGAGGTGCGAGCCGCCTCCGGCGCCATCAAGAAGCTGATCTTCCACCTGCTGCTCATCGCGGCCGGGATGGTCATGATCTACCCGCTGCTGTGGATGCTCTCGGCCTCGTTCAAGCCGATCGAGGAGATCTTCTCCGACCCCGGCCTGATCCCGACCCAGTGGGAGTGGAGCAACTACTCCGAGGGCTGGAACGCCCTGCCCCACCCGTTCCACAAGTACATCTTCAACTCGCTGATCATCGTGGCCGGGTGCATCCTCGGCAACCTGGTGTCCTGCTCGATGGCCGCCTACGCGTTCGCACGGCTGCGCTTCCCGTTCCGGGGCATGTTCTTCGCGATCATGCTCGGCACCATCATGCTGCCGATCCACGTCATCATCATTCCGCAGTACATCCTGTTCAACAACATCGGCTGGGTCGACACCTTCTGGCCCCTCCTCGTCCCGAAGCTGCTGGCCACCGACGCGTTCTTCGTGTTCCTCATGGTCCAGTTCATTCGCGGCCTGCCCAAGGAACTCGACGAGGCCGCCTCGATCGACGGCTGCGGCTACTGGGGGACCTATCTGCGCGTCATCATGCCGTTGTGCATGCCCGCGCTGGCCACCACCGCCATCTTCACGTTCATCTGGACGTGGAACGACTTCTACTCGCAGCTGATCTACCTCCGCGATCCCGACATGCAGACCGTGCCCCTGGCACTGCGGCTGTTCATGGACAGCCAGGGCCAGACCTCTTGGGGCGCGCTGTTCGCCATGTCGATCGTCGCATTGGGCCCGATCTTCGGGTTCTTCCTCGCCGGCCAGCGGTACCTCGTCAGGGGCATCGCGACCACCGGCATCAAATAACACGGCAAACCACCCTCACAAAGTCCTGAAAGGACGGAGACAATGAAGTCATCCAACCCCTCCGGAGTGTCCAGGCGGACGCTCACCAAGGTCGGCATCTTCGGCTTCGCGGCCAGCCCCCTCCTCGCCGCCTGCGGCAATGAGAGCGGCGGCGGCGGCGGAGAAGGCGACGGCGAGCTGGACGTGTGGTGGTGGGGCTCCGAGCCCCGCCACGCGTACACCCAGGAGATCCTCGACGCCTTCAAGGCCGAGAACGACGACGTCACCCTCAAGCCCAGCCCCGCCGACTTCTCCGGTTACTGGGACGCGTTGAACATCTCGGTCTCGGGCGGCAACGCGCCCGACGTGATGCAGCAGGACGAGCGGTACCTGCGCGACTACGCCGACAAGAACGCCCTGATCGCCTTGGACGACCTCGACATCGATCTGTCCCAGATCGAGGAGGACACCCTCAAGAGCGGCCAGCTCGAGGGCAAGACCTACGGCATCGCCACCGGCGTCAACGCGCTGTGCCTGCTGGTCAACCCGGCGCTGGTGGAGGCCGCGGGTATGGAGATGCCCGACGACACGACCTGGACCTGGGCGGACTTCGCCCAGTTCACCACCGACCTGTCGGCCGGCGGCGACGCGATCGGCAACTCCGGGCTGTCGTTCAACAACGAGTCGCTGTTCAACGTGTTCGCGCGCCAGCGCGGCGAGAGCCTCTTCACCGAGGACGGGCAGCTCGGGTTCACCGAAGCGACCATGAACGAGTGGTGGCAGATGGTGATCGACCTGCGCGAAGCGGGCGCGATCTCCGCGGCCGACAAGATCGTCGAGTCCGTCGCGGCCGGCCAGGACCAGGCCCCCCTGGCCACCGGCACCGGCGTCACGGAGTTCTACTGGACCAACCAGATCGGGGCGATCCAGACCGTTCTCGGCTCCGACCTGGTGCTGCTCCGCGTCCCGGGCGAATCCGAGGGTTCACCGGGCATGTTCCTCAAGTCGGCCATGTACTGGTCGATCGCCCGCGACACCTCGGACCAGGCCGCCGCCGCAAAGCTGGTGGACTACCTGCTCAACAGCGACGAGGCGATCGACCTCACGCTCGGCGACCGTGGCCTCCCGTCCAACCTGGCGCAGCGCGAGCGGATCCTGCCGGACATGCCGGCGGACCAGAAGCTCGGCGCCGACTTCGTCGCCGCGATCACCCCTGAGCTGGCCGCGGGCCCGCCGGTGCCGCCGATCGGCGCGGGCGGCGTGGCCGACATCATGCTGGGCATCTACGAGGCCCTGCTGTTCGACCAGGCCACCGTGGAGGAGACCACGGCGGCGTTCATCGAGCAGACGAACTCGGCCATCGGAGCCTGACCCGGACGGGCAATAGAAAACGAATAGCAACGAATGGCCAGGGGCGGGACCGGTCGGTCCCGCCCCTAGCGCCGACGGAAGCGGGGCGCCACCTGAAGGGAAGCTGAAGGCGATTGGCACCTCCCCCGTGCTCCCCGTACCATTAACGGGATGACCAGCCAGTTCGTACTCACACTCTCGTGCCCCGACCGTCTCGGCATCGTCTATGCCGTCTCGGGGTTCCTGACCCGCCGGAACGCCAATATCGAGGACTCCCAGCAGTTCTCCGAGCACGGCTCCGGACGGTTCTTCATGCGGGTTGAGTTCACCTCTGATGGCGCCCGGGACGAGATGGCCGTCGGCTTCGCCGAGGTCGCCCGCGAGTTCGACATGGACTGGCAGTTGCACGACCGCGCCGTCAAGCGCCGCGTGCTGATCATGGCCTCCAAGCAGGGGCACTGCCTCAACGACCTGCTGTACCGCTTCCGCATCGGCGCACTCCACGGGGAGGCCGCCGCCGTCGTCTCCAACCACCCCGACTGGGCCGACCTGGCCGCCTCCTCGGGCGTCCCGTTCCACTACCTGCCCGTCGGCCCCGACGGCAAGGCCGCCCAGGAGCAGCGCCTGCTCGACCTCATCGAGACCGAGCGCATCGACACGGTGGTCCTGGCCCGCTACATGCAGATCCTCTCCTCCGACTTCTGCTCCAAGCTGCCGGGGAAGATCCTCAACATCCACCACTCGTTCCTGCCGAGCTTCAAGGGCGCCAAGCCCTACCACCAGGCCCACGCCCGCGGGGTCAAGCTCATCGGCGCGACCTGCCACTACGTCACCGCCGACCTCGACGAGGGCCCCATCATCGACCAGGAGGTCGCCCGGGTCGACCACGCCTCCGGCCCCGACGACCTCGTCGCCGCCGGACGCGACCTGGAATCGACCTGCCTGGCCCGCGGACTCGCGGCCCACCTGGACGACCGCATCCTGTTGAACGGGTCCAAGACCGTCGTTTTCCGCTAGACGGGTGCTCCTCCCCAATCGACGCCCACCCATCAGGCTGGATAATGACCCTGTGACCGAATTCCGCGAGATCGTGCTTCTGGGCTCCACCGGCTCCATCGGCACCCAGGCCATTGACATCGTCAAAGCCAATCCCGACCGCTTCCGCGTCGTCGCCATCGGCGCCGGGGGCTCGAACCCGGCCCTGCTCGCCGAGCAGGCGATCGAACTGGGCGTCGAGGCCGTCGCCGTCGCCAATGCGACCGCCGCCGAAGCCGTCCAGCTGCGCCTGTTCGCCGCCGCCACCAAACGCGGCTGGACCTCCGGCGACGCCCGGATCCCCAAGCTCATCGCCGGTCCGGGCGCCATGAACGAGATCGCCGCCTGGGACGCGGACACGGTCCTGAACGGCATGACCGGCTCCATCGGCCTGGGGCCGACGCTCGCGGCCCTCAAGGCGGGACGCACGCTCGCCTTGGCCAACAAGGAATCCCTGATCGCCGGGGGCCCCCTCGTCCGCGAGGCCGCCGCACCCGGCCAGCTCGTCCCGGTCGACTCCGAGCACTCCGCGCTGGCGCAGTGCCTGCGTTCGGGAACCGCCGAGCGCGTCGCGAAACTCGTCGTCACCGCCTCCGGCGGCCCCTTCCGGGGCAGGACCCGCGACGAGCTCGGCGAGGTCACGCTCGAACAGGCCCTGGCCCACCCCACGTGGGCCATGGGCCCGGTCGTCACCATCAACTCCGCCACCATGGTGAACAAGTCCCTCGAGGTCATCGAGGCGCACGAGCTGTTCGACATCGCTTACGACGACATCGAAGTGGTCGTCCACCCCCAGTCGGTGATCCATTCGATGGTCGAGTTCGTCGACGGCTCCACCATCGCCCAGGCCTCCCCGCCGGACATGCGCCTGCCGATCGCCCACGCCCTCGCCTGGCCCGACCGCGTCCCGGACGCGGCCCGCCCGGTCGACTGGAGCAAGGCCCACGACTGGCATTTCGAGCCGCTGGACGAGACTGCCTTCCCGGCGGTCGCCCTGGCCAAGGACGCCGGCCGCGCGGGGGGCGTGCTGCCCGCGATCTACAACGCCGCCAACGAGGAAGCCGTCGCGGCCTTCCGGGCGGGGGCGCTGCCGTTCCTCGGCATCGTCGACACCATTGCCGCGGTCTTGGACCAAGCGCCGGAATTCGGCCGACCTGAAAGTGTCGCAGACATACTCGAAGCCGAGACCTGGGCGCGCTCGAGCGCCCGGCGGCTAGGGTTGGACGCGTCGGAGCGATAGAAGGAGTCAAGACTTGCTGGCGTACACCACCGGGATCGTCCTGTTCGCTCTCGCGATCCTCATCTCCGTGAGTTTGCACGAGTTCGGCCACATGCTCACGGCCAAGGCCTTCAAGATGAAGGTGACCCGCTACTTCGTCGGGTTCGGCCCCACCCTGTGGTCGTTCCGCAAGGGCGAGACCGAATACGGCCTCAAGGGCATCCCCCTGGGCGGCTTCGTCAAGATCGTCGGCATGACCCCCCTCGAAGAGGAGGAGGAAGAGCTCGACGAGAAGGACCAGAAGCGCGTCTTCTGGCGCAAACCGCTGTGGCAGCGCACGATCGTGCTCGCGGCCGGCTCGGTCACCCACTTCATCCTGGGCTTCGTGGTCCTGTGGATCCTGGTCTCCTTCATCGGCGTCACGCAGAACCCCGCCTACGCCGAGTCGGTGGAGCACGCGCAGGAGACCGCGACGGTCGCCGTCGCCGAGTGCATCCCGCCCGCCGACGCCACCGCCGACTTCGAGTGCTCCTCCGCCGACCAGCCCAGCCCCGCCCACGAGGCCGGCATCCGCTCGGGCGACCAGATCACCTCCGTCGCCGGGCAGCCCGTCACCGACTGGGAATCGCTCGTCGGCACCGTCTCGGAGCTGACCCCCGAGGAGCCGGTCGACGTCACCATCGAGCGCGACGGCACCCCGCAGGATCTCTCGATCACCCCGTACCCCGCCGAGGTCGTGACCGAGGGCGGCACCACCGAGACCGTCGCCCCCCTCGGCGTCACCGCCTATGTCGACCCGACGATTCCGATCACCGTCGCGGCCGGGCCGATCGACGGCGTCGGCGAGACCGTGTCCTTCACCGGCGACATGTTCCGTGAGACCTTCATCGCCCTCGGCCAGCTGCCGAGCAAGATCCCGCCGCTGTGGGACTCGATCTTCGGCGCCGAGCGCGCCGACGACACCCCCGTCAGCGTCGTGGGCGCCTCGCGCCTCGGCGGCGAGATGGTGCAGTACGACCAGTGGGCCATGTTCTTCATGCTGCTGGTGGTCCTGAACTACTTCATCGGGGTGTTCAACCTGCTCCCGCTGCTGCCGATGGACGGCGGGCACATCGCCATCGCCTGGTTCGAGAAGGCCCGTTCGGCGATCGCCGCCAAACGTGGCAAGCCCGACCCGGGCCGAGTGGACTACTTGAAGTTGATGCCGCTGACCTACGCTGTGATCGTCGTGCTGGGCGGCTTCATGCTGTTGACGATCACCGCGGATATCGTCAATCCCATCACTCTCTTCAATTAGCCTGCGTCAGTTAGGTGGAAACTAGTCGCATGACTGCTGTGAACCTCGGAATTCCTTCGAAGCGCCACGAGATCGAACCGCTCGCCGAGCGGCGGAAGACCCGCCAGCTCAATGTCGGCGGCGTCCTCGTCGGCGGCGGCGCCCCCGTCAGTGTCCAATCGATGACGACCACGAAGACCTCCGACATCGGGCCGACGCTCCAGCAGATCGCCGAGCTGACCGCCTCGGGCTGCCAGATCGTGCGCGTGGCCTGTCCGACCCAGGACGATGCCGACGCGCTGCCGATCATCGCGCGCAAGTCGCAGATCCCGGTCATCGCCGACATTCACTTCCAGCCGAAGTACGTCTTCGCGGCCATCGACGCCGGTTGCGCCGCCGTCCGCGTGAACCCGGGCAATATCAAGAAGTTCGACGACAAGGTCGGGGACATCGCCAAGGCGGCCAAGGCCGCCGGCACCCCGATCCGCATCGGCGTCAACGCCGGTTCGCTCGACAAGCGCCTGCTCGCCAAGTACGGCAAGGCCACGCCCGAAGCGCTGGTCGAGTCCGCGCTGTGGGAGGCCTCGCTGTTCGAGGAGCACGACTTCCGCGACATCAAGATCTCGGTCAAGCACAATGACCCGGTCGTGATGATCAAGGCCTACCGGTTGCTGTCCCAGCAGTGCGACTACCCGCTGCACCTCGGCGTCACCGAGGCCGGGCCCGCCTTCCAGGGCACCATCAAGTCCGCCGCGGCCTTCGGCGTGCTCCTGGCCGACGGCATCGGCGACACCATCCGGGTGTCGCTGTCGGCGCCGCCGGTCGAGGAGGTCAAGGTCGGCAACCAGATCCTGGAGTCCCTGGGCCTGAAGGAACGCGGCCTGGAGATCGTCTCCTGCCCTTCGTGCGGGCGGGCGCAGGTCGACGTCTACACCCTGGCCGAGCAGGTCACCGCCGCGTTGGAGGGCATGCCGGTCCCGCTGCGCGTGGCCGTCATGGGCTGCGTCGTCAACGGCCCCGGTGAGGCCCGCGAGGCCGACCTGGGCGTCGCCAGCGGCAACGGCAGGGGCCAGATCTTCGTCAAGGGCGAGGTCATCCGCACCGTGCCCGAGTCGCAGATCGTGGAGACCCTCGTCGAAGAGGCCATCCGCCTCGCCGAGCAGATGGGCGCCGACCTCCCCGACGAGCTCAAGGAGCTGGCCGGGCCGGTCGTCCAGGTCCACTGACTGTCGGATAGGTGACTTACCTGTCCTGGGCTCGCAGTTACGCTGAACTGTGGACCCAGGTAGGCGCCGCCTCACGCAACCGTAAAACCGACAATACGGTCATCTTGGGTTGTATTTCACAAAGGTGACTAGACGGATTTAGTTATCCCGTCCCGCGCGAGCGCCGATAATGACAATCGTGCCGAAAGCGGCGCGGGCCTTTGTCGCCACCCGCGAAGGGGGAGCCACCGTCATGGGGAAGATCGAACGACAGATATCCGAGGGCGTCACCAAGTACTACTGGTACCCAGGTGAAAAAGCCGACTACATCAGGGGCGTGCTCACGCTCGCCGGAGGCGGCCTGCTGTTCGCCCTCATCTATGTGGTGACCAAGAACAGCCTCATCGCCGCCGTCGTCTCCGGTACCGCTGTGCAGGCCGTCGTCGGCGCCTACCTCGGACGCCGGGACGCCGCCGGACTCTCCGAATTCCACGACCCGAACACCGAGCGCCGCGAGGCCATAGCCGACGGCTCCCGCGCCGCCTGGCGCGGCACCCTCCAGGGACTGCTGTGCGCCGGTACGGCGATGCTCGTGCTCAACGTCCCCCACTCGGGCTTCCTGGCCGACTGGATCCTGCCGTTCGTGCCCGCCGTGGTCGGCGCGCTGGCGCACTCGGGCGGGATGCTGTGGGAGCGGATGGCGCAGGAGGTCGTCGCCGAGGCGCCGGCCGCCGACGAGCCCGAGGAGGAGCCCACCAAGGAGCTCGAGGCCGCTTAGGGCCTGTCCCACGGCCTGAAGGGCCGCGGGGAAGAGATGGTGAGCCGGCGCGGAGCGACTGCCGCGGGCCAGGGTTGGACTGGCCGGGCGCTCGACCGCGGGAGGTGTCGTACGCCGCGGTCCCGTGGGACGGGACCGCGGCTCTTCCGTGAGAGCGCGCCCCGCACCGGCTCGATTGAGGAGAGGCCGTGTGACGTCCAGGTCGGACATCGATGACCTTTAGGATGCGGCGAAAACGCCGGAAACGCAAGACATTTTCTGGTCACGGACCACCGAATCCGGTCCGCGTTCGCCAGCCGATGTCGCAGAGGTCTCTTAGATGGGTGAGCGTCGATTGGGCAGGAGCATTGCCCGGTCTATTTTCCCGCTCCCGTTGTTATCGAACGTCCGCTTACCACTTTCGGTAGGCGGACATTCGGCCGCCTAGGGAGCGGAAAAATATCCTCGGGCACTGCGGACCTCCCCAATCGACGCTCACCCATCTGGCCCCCACTGGCTCAGAAGCTAGGCTTGACCGATGAGTGTTCGTCCCGTTCTGCACCCAGGCAAGCAGAGTCCCCGCCGCCCCGTTCCCGAGTCGATCGAGCGGCCCGAGTACGTCGGCAAGCCCGCGCCGAGTCCGTACCGCGGCTCGGAGGTCAAGGACGCCGAGACCATCGAGAAGATGCGCGTCGCCGGCCGCGTCGCCGCCGACGCACTGGTCGAGGCCGGCAAGTCCGTGGCGCCGGGCGTGACCACCGACGAGCTGGACCGGATCGTCCACGAGTACCTGTGCGACCTGGACGCCTACCCGTCCACGCTGGGCTACCGGGGCTACCCGAAGTCGTGCTGCACCTCGCTCAACGAGGTGATCTGCCACGGTATCCCCGACTCGACTGTCGTCCAGGACGGCGACATCGTCAATATCGACATCACCGCCTTCATCGGCGGCGTCCACGGCGACTGCAACGCCACCTTCCTGGCCGGAAACGTCTCGCAGGAGGCGCGCGACCTGGTCGAGCGCACCTGGAAGGCCACGATGCGCGGCATCAAGACCGTCAAGCCCGGCCGCCAGCTCAATGCGGTCGGCAAGGTCATCGAGGCCTACGCCCAGCGCTTCGGCTACGGGGTGGTCCGCCAGTTCACCGGCCATGGCATCGGGACCGCGTTCCACTCCGGCCTCTATGTGCCCCATTACGACCACCCGGGCCTGACCGTCGAGATCGAGACCGGCATGACCTTCACGATCGAGCCGATGATCAACCTCGGAACCGCCGAGCACGAGATGTGGGACGACGGCTGGACGGCCGTGACGCGCGACCGGAAGTGGTCCGCCCAGTTCGAGCACACGCTCCTGGTCACCGACGACGGCTACGAGATCCTGACCCTGCCCTCGGGCGGCATCCCGGCGGCCGGCACTCCCGGCACCTGAGCCCGGTCCGTCCAGGCCGCCTTGTTTGCACCTGCTTTGTAGCCTGACGACGGCGGCGCCGGTCCGAGAGACGTCAATGTCTCCGAGGGGTTGAGCCGGCGCCGCCGTTCGCGTTCTTACCTCTTACCTCTTACGTCGCGCGTCGCTCCGAAGGGAGCTTGGAGCGCGTGAACAGCGCCGCCCCCGCCATTGCGATCGCCGGAACCGCGATGAGCGTGATCAGCAGGTTCGTCCAGGGCATCTCAAAGCTGTAGAGCTGCACCAGCGGATACTCCCACTTCAGGTTCTGATTCAGGGCCGCGGCGATGCCGGCGTAGCTGGCCAGCCCGACCGCCGTGCCGAGCACGGCGCCCAGCAAGGAGATCACCGCCGCCTGCCACATCGACAGCCGCCGCCGCAGACCCGGCGTCGCCCCGACCGCCCCGAGGGTGGTCAGGTCCTTGCGGGTCTCGGTGACGACCAGCCCGGTGGCGACCGCGGTCGCCCCGAGCGCCACGATCCCGGTGAGCCCGGCCGCGATGAGCGCGATATAGGCCCCGAAGCGGTTGTCGCCGGTCGACTGCCAGAGGTAGGCGTGGACCCCCTCGTCGGCTCCGGAGAGACCGGCCTCCAGCAGCGCCTCGTCGACGGCCTGGATGTCCTCCGCCGTAAGCGGGGTCGCGGCCGAAACCAGGTACCGCTGCGACGCCGGGTCGGCGGCCGACCCCATGGCGGCCATCGCCTCCGGACCCATGACCAGATCGGCTTGAGTCATCCGCGGCGCGTCGGGAACCATCGCCGGGAAGGAGAACTCCTCCGTCACACTGGACGTCTCCTCTTCCCCGCCTTCCTCGGTGGTGGCCTCCATCAGCCGTGAGACCGTCACGGTGCCGTCGTCGGTCACGGCCATCGGGTCGTCGGTGAGGACGCCGCCGTCCCCGAGGAAGGCCATCGCCTCATCGAGGTCGCCGCCCTGCAGGCCCGTGTAGGAGGAGACGACGAACGGATCGTCGGTGACGAGCGCTCCATTGTTCCAGGATTGCCACATGCCGTTGTTATACGCGCACCGTTCGTCCTCTACGGCGGCGCGCTGATCTGCTTCGCTCAAGTCGAAGGACCCCTCGCCCACCGGGTCGTAGGGGCACACGTTCGCCTCGGGACGCACGGCCCTGACCTCGCAGTAGGCGTCCGGACCGCACCGGTTGGCGGTCGTGTACCCGTGCATCTCGGGATCGTCGAGCTCCCGCTCCAGCACCGAGAACACCTCCGCGGTGCCCGCGGCGAGTTCGTCAGCGCTCGGCGCCTCGGCGTTCTCGTCGCTGGACCAGTAGCTGACGTCGACCTCCACCATGCCCTCGGGAGTGGAGAACATGGTCGTCTCGTCCCACCGGTCGCCGTCGGCGACCCAGAACATGGTGATGGAGAGTCCGCCCGCCACCACCGCCATGATCGCCGCGACGGCCGGCGCGGCCGCGCTGCGATTGCGACCGGCCTCGCGCAGCGCCATACGCGGCGCCAGTCCGAGCCTCCGGCCGAGCTTCGAGATGGCCGCGACCAGGCCGGTAGTACAGCACACCAATCCGATCTGCAAGGCCGCCAACCCGACGACCATGCCGATGGTCGTCTCGGTGATCACTCCGGCGATACCGGCGAGTGTCCCCACCGCGATGAGCCCGAGTCCGATGAAGGTCCATCGTTTCTTCGCCCGCGGCTGCGCTCGGCGGCCCGCCAGGGCGGCGCACACGTTGACCTTCGACGCCGCGATGGCGGCGGCCAGCGCCGACGCCAGACCCGTGACGATCGCGAACACGGCGACCAGGAGCTGCAACTGGGGCCAGATCTCGAAGCCCATGGACCGGTGGTCGTTCAGGCGCTCCAGGAGCGGCAGCGCGAGCCACGTGCCGAGGATGCCGATCGAGATGCCGATGCCGGCGGCGATGATCCCGAACAGCAGCCCTCCCGCCAGGACGGTGGAGCGGATCTGGGCGGGATTCGCGCCGGCTGCGCTCATGAGCGCGAACTCGCGGGTCCGCTGCTTGACGCTGATGGCGAAGGCCGGTCCGGCCAGCAGCACCACTTCGAGCACGACGAGCGTCACCAGCAGCGCGAAGATGGCGATGGCGTTGGCGTCCGTCCCCGAGCCACCGGCCTCATTGGAACCTTGGCTTTCAGTGGGCGGATCGGCCGCCATGGCCCGCGACCACACGGCGAGGCCCATTTCGTTGAGCGCCAGGGCCTGTTCACCGGTGAGTTCGTCGGGCACGTCCACCAGCCAACCGGCCGCGGGGTACTCGTCCGTGAAATCGGGGCCGATGGCGAACCACGACCGGAGCTGGCTGGGCCGTTCGACGATCGCGGTGATCTCGTAGGCGACGTCGTCCTCGCCCTCGACCACCTGGAGGTCGTCGCCGATCTCCGCATTCAGGTATCTGGCCATCTCGACGGAGATGGCGACCTCGCCGCGACCCGGCACCTCGCCCTCGACGGTGAGCAGGTTGCCGGTCTCATAGAGCGGGTCGGTGAGGTCGTGGTCCATGAAGTTGGCGCCGGCGATGCCGTCGGGCGTCCTGACCTGGTATGACATGCCGGTCATGTACTCCGAGAACGGTACGACGCGGCTGCCTTCGGGGAGCGCTGCGAGGATGTCGTCCGCCTCCGGTGTGGGGGCCTCCTCGTCGGCCTCCCAGTCGAATTCGGGGTAGAGACCGGTCCAGGAGGTCTGGGTGACCGGACCGTTGCCGTAGGACTCGATGTAGGCGTCGGCGTCGCCGGTCAACTGCTCCAACTGCTGGTCGGGGGAGAGGCTGATGGTGTCGATGGCCGTGACGGCCGCCGCCGCGCCGAGCAGCGGCAGGCCCAGCAGTGTGATCGACAGGATCGACCGACCCTTGTGGCGCAGCGCTTCGCGCCGCGCGATCCTGAAGGTCAGCCCGAGGCTGCGCAGCATCAGGAGGCCTCCTTGAGCAGCAGGTCGGGCTCGGCGAGCGGTTCGGAGGAGTCGACGATGCGGCCGTCGCGCAGGAACACGATCCGGTCGGCCCAGCCGGCGTGGCGGGCGTCGTGGGTGACCAGCAGCCCGGCGGCGCCTTCGTTGCAGCGCTTGCGGAGCAGCTTGAGGACGTCCTCGCCGGTGGCGGAGTCGAGTGCGCCGGTGGGTTCGTCGGCGAGCACCAGGCGGCGCTCCCCGATGAGGGCGCGGGCGATGGCGGTGCGCTGGGCCTGGCCGCCGGAGATCTCGTCGGGGAAGCGGTCGGTAACGGCCCCGTCGAGGCCGACCTCGGCGAGGGCCTCCAGGGCCGCCTTGCGGGCCTTGCCGACGCCCACGCCGTCGAGTTCGAGCGGCAGGGCCGCGTTCTCGGCGGCGGTCAGGCTGGGCACGAGGTTGTAGTCCTGGAAGACGTAGCCGACGCTGCGCCTGCGCAGCGCGGCCAGCTTCTTCCGGTTGAGGGAGGCCAGGACGGTGCCCTCGACCAGGACCTCGCCGGACGTGGGGGCGTCGAGGCCCCCGGCGAGGTTGAGCAGAGTGGACTTGCCGGAGCCGGAGGGGCCCATGATGGCCACCAGTTCTCCGGCGGCGATGGTGAGGTTGGCGTCGAGGAGGGCGTGGACGGCGTTCTCGCCGTTGCCGTGGACACGGCTCACGCCCCGCAGTTGCAGGACGGTCATGGTGGGCTTCTACCGCTTCTCTTGGAGGGCTTCGGTTTCAGGAGTGGGTTCGGTGACGTCGAAAGGGGACGGTGCGGGGAGCTCCGCGCGGGCGACGACGGCCTCGGTGTGGTCGAGCCAGCGGATCTCGGCCTCGGCGCGGAAGATCATGGACTCCAGCACCAGCTTCCAGGCGAGGTCGGCGTTCTCGTCGGCCTTGAGCCGGGTGTATTCCTGGAGGACCCGGAGGGTGGCGGCCCGCTGGCGCTGGATCACCTCGGTGACATTGACGCCGGGGGTGGTGACGGCGAGCGCCAGTTTGATGGTGAGCTCGTCGCGGGGGCGGTCGGCGGCCTTGACGGGGGAGGCGAACCAGCTCGCGAGGTGGCGCTTGCCGGTCTCGGTGATGCGGTAGGGGCGCTGGCCGGATTCGTTCTCGGGGAGCGCCTCGACCATCTCGTCGCGTTCGAGCCGCGAGAGCGTGGTGTAGACCTGGCCGATATTGAGCGGCCAGGTGTTGCCGGTGGCGCTTTCGAAGGCGGACCGCAGTTGGTAGCCGTATGCGGGCCCGCGCTCCAATAGCGCCAGCAGGCTGTGTTTGACACTCATGTCTACCTCGCAAACCGTTCGGGTATACCGAGTATCGCATATCGGGTATGTGTGCACGGGCCGGGTCGCTCCCCGCGCCGGCTAGTGGCCGGTGCCCCCAGGACCTGCGCTACACGGGGCGGCCCGGCCAGGGATCGGCGTAGCTCTGGCCGATCGCGATCTTCCAGCGCGCCAAGGCCTTCGCCGAGTCGGTGTACATGTTCAGGCAGATCTCGCGCTCGTCCGGATCGTCGGAGGCCAGGCCGGCCCGCCAGGTCGTGGCCACGCGGGTCTCGACGTCGAGCAGCAGCGCCTCGACCTCGTCCGCCTCGGTGACGCGCTCAAGAGAGTAACCGGGCTCGGCTGGGGTCGACTCCAGTCCATGCGCGTCGTAGTAGTCCAGCAGCGCATCGCGGCGGTCCCGGTGCTCTGACTCCAGGGACTCGGCCAGCTCCCGCGGCTCTCCGTCCAGGTGCACCGTGGCCTCGCTGTAGGCGTAGATGGCGGCGAATTCGGCCGCCAGGCCCGTGTCGACGACGGTCATGCGAGGACCGCCGCGTGGGCGGCGCGGCAGGCCGCTATCTCCCCGAGCAGGAGCGCGTAGTCGGTGTCGGTCGCCAGGCACGACTCGGCGGCCTCGGTGCTCCCGGCCGTCTCGGCGTCGGCCAAGGCGGCCGGATCGGACGGATCGGCGCCCTCCGCGTCCTCTTGGGGAAGCACGTTCGGAAGCAGGATTTTCTCGATGGTCTCGACGTGGGCCGAATGGTCGTTCGCGATGTCGCTGTACCCCAGTGATTCTGAGGCCCGGGCGAGGCTCCGGGCGGTGCGAAGCGCGGCCGTGAGGTCCGCATTGGGCGTGATTATCTGCGCTGGTGTCTCGGTGCATCCGGCGGCCGCGAGAATGGCGGCGCCGACGAGGAGTCCGCGTCGGGTCGTGAACACCCACCCAGTTTCCCAGGCTGCCTTTCGGTTCTGTCTCCGGGCGGTTAATCTCGGCGAAATAGGCGGAGAGGGAGAGCCAATGGGTGTCGAGAAGCGCAATGAAATCGAGGCCATCGTCAAGCCGGCGGTCGAGAAGGCCGGGTTCGACCTGGAGGGACTCCAGGTCACTAAGGCCGGACGCCGGCTCCTGGTGCGGGTGCAGGTCGATAAGGACGGCGGTATCAGCCTCGACGATGTGGCCGTCGCCTCGAAGGCGTGCTCGGGAGCACTGGACGCGGCGGAGACTACGGGTGGGCCCTTTGCGGACGATGCCTATACCCTGGAAGTGTCCTCTCCCGGCGTCGACCGTCCGCTGACCGAGCCTCGGCACTGGCGGCGTAATATTGGGCGCTTGGTGGCCGTGCACATCGGGGAGGAGCCCGTAACCGGGCGAGTCGTGGCCGCCAGCGAGCGGGGGATTGAACTAGAAGTCGACGGCGAAAGCCGTTCGGCGACCTATGCCGAGCTGGGGTCCGGCAAGGTGCAGATTGAGCTGAAGTGAGCATCGACCCTTCGATGTGAGCTCGCCGCCTTGCGAGCCCCGGCGAGGATAATTCAAGACTTAAGGAGTACGGGTGCATATCGACCTGGCCGCGCTGCGGTCGTTGGAACGCGAGCGCGACATCCCTTTCGAGACAATCCTCGGCGCTATCGAGTCGGCGCTGTTGACCGCCTACCGGCACACCCCGGGTGCCGACGAGCGCGCACGCGTGGTCGTGGACCGGAGTACGGGCGACGCCAATGTCTTGGTGCCAGTGTTGAACGATGAGGAGGAGATCGTCTCCGAGCGAGACGACACCCCTGAAGGATTCGGTCGCATTGCGGCGCAGACGGCCAAGCAGGTCATCCTCCAGCGGCTGCGCGAGGCGGCCGACGAAGTGAACTACGGTGAGTACTCCGGCAAGGAGGGCGACATCGTCACCGGTGTCGTTCAGGCGCATGGGGAACGGAACGAACGCGGGATCATCACTGTGGACCTCGGCAAGATCGAGGCCACCCTGCCGCTCAACGAGCAGGTGCCCGGCGAGAACTACGACCACGGCAAGCGGATCCGCGCCATCGTCATTCAAGTGAATCGCACGGCCCGCGGCCCCCAGGTGACGCTGTCGCGCACCCACCCCGCGCTGGTCAAGAAGCTCTTCGCCTTCGAAGTGCCCGAGATCGACGAGGGCGCCGTGGAGATCCCGGCGATCGCACGTGAGGCGGGTCACCGATCCAAGATCGCGGTCCGCGCCACAACGAAGGACGTCAATGCCAAGGGTGCCTGCATCGGCCCGATGGGCTCGCGGGTCCGGGCGGTCATGAGCGAGCTGGGCGGCGAGAAGATCGACATCGTCGACTGGGACGCCGACCCCGCACGTTTCGTCGCGAATGCCCTCTCGCCTGCGAAGACGCTGTCGGTGCGGGTCATCGACGAGGCCACGCGCTCGACCGAGGTAGTCGTGCCCGACTACCAGTTGTCGCTGGCGATCGGACGCGAGGGGCAGAACGCCCGGTTGGCCGCCCGGCTCACCGGCTGGCGCATCGACATCAAGTCCGATGCGCACGTTGCCAGTGGGGCGAAGGAGCAGACCGGCCCGGCCGGTGGCGGTCGTCCGTCCGGGAGGTAGACTGAATATCGGATCGCAACGTGACGCAGCGGTAATCCGCACCTGTGTGGGATGCCGTGGACGCGCCGCCGCTCTTGAGCTGCTGCGCGTCGTCGTTCAACGCTCTGAGGGTTCGGTGAACCGCCTAGTTCCCGACCCGAAGCGCCGCCTCAGCGGCCGCGGAGCACATGTGCACCACGATTTGAACTGCCTTGACCAGGCAGTTCGTAAGCGTGCGTTCTCCCGAGCCCTCAGAGTCGAGGGACCGGTGGACGATGCGGCGGTGCGAGCCCTTGTCGAGTCGGAGTCGGCCGAGAGGTCGGCTCCCGCACACGAAGCAGGTAGAGGCCGAATGAAGACCACGCGATGAAGTTCCGCGAATGAACTGGTTGCTAGTGGAGAGATGAGGTCGGCGGGCGCTGCCCGTGCGACCTCGAAGTGAGGAGAGCAGTGGCAGCAAAGCCCCGCGTACATGAGCTTGCGAAGGAACTGGGTACGACGAGCAAGGAAGTGCTCGCCAAACTCAGTGACATGGGCGAGTTCGTGAAATCGGCGTCGAGCACGGTCGAGGCGCCAGTGGCGCGTCGGCTGCGGCAGCAGTACGTCGATGGCAAGGGTGCCCCAGCAGCGCCGGCCGAGGCGGCCGCGCCGGCGGAAGACCAGCCGAAGGCCGCGGCCAAGCCGCGCCCGGCAGCGCCGAGCCCCGCCAAGGTCGCCCAGACCAAGACTGACGTCAAGGCCAAGAAGGTCCCGGCGAAGAAGAAGGCCGCGGCGCCTGCGCCCGGCCCGGCGGCCCCTGCCGTGGCGAAAGCCGCGCAGCCGGTCGCACCCAAGGTGGAAGAGCCCAAGCCGGCGAGCGCCCGAGACATCGAGGTCGCCGCCGAGCAGAAGCGCGCCGAGGAGATGCTGAAGCGCCAGCAGGAGGACGCGGCCAAGCGCGCCGCCCAGCCTCCGGCCCCGAAGCCCGGCCCCAAGCCGGTCGTTCGCGGCAACGCGCCCAAGCCGGGCGGTCCCAAGCCCGGCCCCAAGAACCCGTTCGGTGTCGGAGGCGGCACCGGCGCGAAGCCTCGCCCCGCCGCTGAAGGCGGCGGCGAGCGCCCGGGCGGTCCCCGTCCGAGCCCGCGCATGATGCCTCCGCGCCCGAACCCGGGCATGATGCCCGGTCGTCCCGCCGGTGGCCCTGGTGGCGCCGCTCGCGGTGGTCGCGGCGGAGGCCGCGGCGCCGGTGGCGGTCGTCCTGGCGGCGGCGGCGGTCGCGGCGGAGCCGGAGGCGGCGGTAACTACCGCGGCAACTTCGGCGGCGCAGGCGGCGGCACCGGTGGTCCCGGGACCGGCGGTTCCGGTCCTTCGACCGGCGCTCCCGCTCCGTACCGGGGTGGCGGCGGTCGCGCGGGCGGCGGCGGCAAGGCCCGTGGCGGCGGAGCGGCCGGCGCGTTCGGTCGCGGCGGTCCCCGCGGCAAGAGCCGCAAGTCGCGTCGTCAGAGGCGTCAGGAGTTCGACAACCTGTCGGCTCCGAAGATGCAGTCGGGCGCTCCCCGAGGCAACGGCGAAGCCATTCGCCTGCCCCGCGGCGCCTCGCTGTCGGACTTCGCCGACAAGATCGGCACCCTGCCGGGCACGCTCGTTCAGGAGCTGTTCGGCCTGGGCGAGATGGTCACGGCGACCCAGTCGGTTCCCGACGAGACGCTGGAACTGCTCGGCACGCACCTGGACTGGGACATCAAGATCGTGTCCCCCGAAGAGGAAGACAAGGAACTGCTCGCGCAGTTCGGCATCGACCTCGACGAGGAGGGCAAGGCCGAACAGCTGCCCCGTCCGCCGGTCGTGACCGTCATGGGCCACGTCGACCACGGTAAGACGAAGCTGCTGGACGCGATCCGGTCCTCGAACGTGGTGGCCGGCGAAGCCGGCGGCATCACCCAGCACATCGGCGCCTACCAGGTGTCGGTCGAGCACGAGGGCGAAGACCGCGCCATCACCTTCATCGACACCCCGGGCCACGAGGCGTTCACCGCCATGCGTGCTCGCGGTGCGAACGTCACCGACATCGTGGTGCTGGTGGTCGCGGCCGACGACGGCGTCATGCCGCAGACGGTCGAGGCCCTCAACCACGCCGCGGCGGCCAACGCCCCGGTCGTGGTCGCGGTCAACAAGACCGACCTGCCCGACGCCAACCCGGACAAGGTCCGCCAGCAGCTGACCGAGTACGGACTGGTCGCCGAGGAGTACGGCGGCGACACCATGTTCGTGAACGTGGCCGCCAAGCCGCGCATCGGCATTCCCGAGCTGCTCGAAGCGGTCCTGCTGACCGCCGATGCCTCGCTCCAGCTGGCGGCCCCGGTCACCGGCAACGCGCAGGGCATCGCGATCGAGGCGCACCTCGACAAGGGCCGCGGCCCCGTCGCCAGCGTCCTGGTCCAGAAGGGCACGCTGCGCGTCGGCGACTCGATCGTCGCGGGCGGGGCCCACGGCCGCGTCCGTGCGATGCTCGACGCCGAAGGCAACCGAGTCAGCGAGGCGACGCCCTCGTACCCGGTGCAGGTGCAGGGTCTGGCCTCGGTTCCGATGGCCGGGGACGTGTTCCTGTCCGCCGACGACGACCGCACGGTCCGCCAGATCGCCGAGCAGCGGCAGGCTCGCCGCCGCGCGGCGCAGCAGGCGGCCCGGGCCTCGCGCACCACGCTCGAGAACCTCATGGACAAGATCGCCGAGGGCGAGCGCACCACGCTCTCGCTCATCATCAAGGGCGATGGCGCCGGTTCGGTCGAGGCCTTGGAAGAGGCCCTGGTCGCGCTGGAGATCCCCGAGGAAGTGCAGCTGCGGGTCATCCACCGCGGCGTCGGTCCTGTCACGGAGAACGACGTCAACCTGGCTGCGGCCGGCGACGGCGAGTCGGCGACGATCATCGCCTTCAACGTCCGAGCCGAAGGCCGCGTCCGGGACATGGCCGAGCGCGAGAACGTGGACATCCGGTACTACACGGTCATCTACCAGGCGATCGAGGAAATCGAGACCGCCCTCAAGGGGATGCTCAAGCCGGAGTACGAGGAAGTGGAGCTCGGTTCCGCCGAGATCCGCGAGGTGTTCCGCTCCTCCAAGTTCGGCAACATCGGTGGCTGCCTCGTCCACAAGGGCGTCATCAAGCGCAATGCGAAGGTGCGGCTCATGCGCGACGGCAAGGTCGTCACCGAGACCACCGTGGCCACGCTGCGCCGGTTCAAGGACGACGCGACCGAGGTCCGCGAGGGCTTCGAATGCGGTATCACCTTGAAGAACTACAACAACATCGAAGAGGGCGACGTCATCGAAGCCTTCGAAATGCGAGAGAAGCCGCGCGACTAAGTGCGACTGCTCGAAGCTGAAGCCGCAGCGCGGCTCGGTGCAGCCCTCCGCAATGGGGGCTACCACCGGGCCGCGCTGCGGTCTGCCTATGGCGAGAACGCCATGACCGCGGCCGACCGCGCCGACTACCGGGCGCTCCTCGCCGCCTGCGGCGACGACCCACTCGGGGTGTGGACCAGGCTGTTCACGATCGGCGTGCCGGTCGCCCAGGGCCCAGCCGAGAAGGCGCTCGCGCCCCTCGGCCTCGATGAGGCGCTCGAATGCGGCCTGCTGGTCCGGACCCCGGGCGGCCTCGCGGCCGGCTGGGGCCTGCAAAGCTCGGGCGAGCGCCTGCTGTTCTCCGACCAGCTGCCGAACACCACCGGCGGGCGCGGGCGCGAACACGTCCTGGGCATCGCAGGCGCCTCCGAACTCCTGCTCGACGCCACCCTCCGATCCGGCGTCGAGAGCGCGCTCGACCTGGGCACCGGCTGTGGCGTGCAGGCGCTCGCCTTGGCCGACCACGCCGAATGCGTGACCGCGACGGACCTGAGCGAACGCGCCATCGCCTTCGCCGCCTTGAACGCCGCCGTCAACGGCATCGACATCGAACTGGTCCAAGGCGACCTGCTCGAACCCGTGGCGGGCCGCCGCTTCGACCTCGTCGTGGCGAACCCGCCGTTCGTGATCGCCACGCCCGGGAGCGGCTGGACCTACCGCGACGGCGGCCGCGAGGCCGACGGCATCGCCGCCGAACTCGCCGCCGCCTCCACGAGTCTCTTGAACCCGAACGGCACCATGCAGTTCCTGGCGAACTGGCTGCACGTGGCGGGCCAGGACTGGTCCGAACGGGTCGCCGGATGGCTTTCGGGCGAAGGCGCCCGCGTCTGGGCCGTCGAGCGCGAACTGCTCGACCCGCTCGATTACGTCCGCACCTGGCAGCGCGACTCGGGCGAGGACGGCAATGCCGAACAGGCCGCCGCCTGGCTCGACTGGTTCGATGACAATCAGGTCGACGGGGTCGGTTTCGGCTTCGTCAGTTTCCGCCGCGTCGCAGGCCCGACCGAAGTGGTGTGCGAGGAGGCTCGCCACTCGGTCGAGACCCCGTGGTCCGGCCGCGTCTCGGACTGGTTCGCGGTGCGAGAGAAGGACCTCGAACCGGAGGCGCTGTGGGAGTCAAAGCTCCGCGTGGCGCCGGGCGTCGCCCTCCAGCAGGCCGCCGAACTGGGGGCCGAAGGCTGGGACGTCGACCGACAGTGGCTCCAGCAGTCCGGCGGCATGCGCTACGCCGAGCAGATCGATCCGCTCCTGGTGGCCTTCCTCGGCGCCTGCGACGGCGAGACGGAAGTGCGTCTCCAGGTCCAGCTGCTGGCCGACACGTACGGCGCCGAGACGGCCCTGCTCTACGCGCAGCTCTACCCGATCCTCCGCCGCCTCATCGAACGCGGTTTCTTGGCATAGCGGAAGTCGGCATGGATCTCGGCGGGTAGGCGTACTCGCCGCGCTTCGACGTGCCGGCGCCCATGCGCACCAGTCCGGAGACCAGTCCGACCGATGCGGCGACTCCGTCGAGCACCGGCACGCCGAGGCGCGCTTCGAGCGTGCGGCACAGACCGGCCATGCCCGCGCAACCCAGCACGATCGCGTCGGCCCGGTCCTCCTCGACCGCCCGCAGCGCCTCGGCCGCAATGGCGTCGACCGCCTCCGATGAAGGATCCTCCAGCGCCAGCACGGGCACGTCCGCGGCGCGCAGCGAGACGCAGGCGGTCTCGAATCCGTAGCGGCGCACCAGGTCCTCGGCCCGCCCGAGGGTGCGCGGGAGCGTCGTGACGACCCCGAAGTGCCGCCCTACGAGCGTCGCCGCGTGCATGGCCGCCTCGGCGATGCCGACGACCGGTACGCTGGCGACCTCGCGCGCCGCGTCCAGTCCCGGGTCGCCGAAGCAGGCGATGACGAAGCCGTCGATGCGCCGCCCGGCGGACTGGGCGCGTTCGATTTCCGCCACGACCGCGGCGGCGGCGAGGATCTCCTCTGTGTGGGACTCGATGCTCGCCGCGCCCTCGCTGGGGCACACCGCCGAGATCTCGATGTCCGGAGCCGAGGCGCGCCAGGCGGCGACCTCGATCTGCTCGGTCATCGGCACGGACGTGTTGGGGTTGATCAGTCGCAGGTGCATCCGCTCCCTCAGGCTTCCTCGTGCTCGAGGCTCGGCACCCGGGGGTAGGCCCGCTCCAGCAGGACGAACGCCCCGAATCCGAGCGCGCAGCCGATGAACCAGGTGAAGTTGCCGATCCACGACATGTCCGGGCCGCCGGCGCCTGAGATGACGCGGGGGAGCGTCGCGAGCAGGATCGTCGGCACCCCGGCGATGAGCATCGCCCAGATCGCGTTCGGGTTGTACCCCTTGGCGTACCAGTACGGTCCGGCCGTGTCCCGGGTGTACATGGCGTCGGTGAGGATCTTCTGGCGGGCGACCACGTAGTACCCGGCGATGAGGATACCGAAGAGCGGGCCGATGAGCGCCGAGAGGATCCCCAGCGTGTAGTGGATGGCGAGGTCGTTGCCGTACCAGTTCCACGGCGTGAGAAGCACCGAGCCGACGGCGGCGATCATGCCGCCCATTCGCCAGCTGATCTTGCTCGGTGCGACGTTGGAGAAGTCGAAGGCCGGGGAGATGAAGTTGGCGACGATATTGATGCCGACGGTCGCGGTTACGAAGGTGAGGCCGCCGAGGATGATCGCGAATCCGGTGTCGATGCGCTCGACGGTGTGGATGGGGTCGGTGATGAGCTCGCCGAACACCGGCACCGTCGCGGAGGCGGTGATGACCGTCAGCAGCGAGAAGAACAGGAAGTTGACCGGCAGTCCCCAGAAATTCCCCCGCTTGACGGCCTCGAAGGTCTTGGCATAGCGGGCGAAGTCGCCGAAGTTCAGCATCGGTCCGGCGAAGTAGGACACGACGATGCCGACCGCGGAGGCCATGACGCCGAGCGAGCCCCAGAATCCGAGGCCGCCGTCGCCCGAGGAGATGCCGAAGGCGATATTGCCGATGCCGGCCTGCGCGACGAGGTAGACCGTCAGGGCGATCATGACGACGTAGACGGCCGGGCCGGCCCAGTCGATGAACCGACGGATCGTCTCCATCCCGTTCCAGAACACGGCGGCCTGGGCGAACCACAGGATCGCGTAGGAGATCCAGCCGAGCGCGGGGAGCCCGAGGAAGGCGTAGTCGGTCTGGAGGACCGCGGCCCAGCCGAAGAACTTGAGAAAGATGATGTTCAGCGCCTCTGCGGCCAGGAACGTCTGCACGCCGTACCAGGCGATGGCGATGGCGCCGCGGATGATCGCCGGGATATTGGCGCCCCGGACGCCGAATACGAAGCGGTTGACGACCGGGTAGGGGACGCCGGTCTTCTGGCTCGGCTTCGCGACGAGGTTGGCGAAGAACTGCACGATGCAGATGCCGACGACCAGGGAGACGAGCACCTGCCAGGACTGGATGCCCAGCGCGAAGAGGCTGCCGGCGGTCACGTACCCGCCGACGGAGTGCACATCGGACATCCAGAAGGCGAAGATGTTGTAGGAGTTCCAGCGCTGCTTGCGAAGGGGCGCCAGATCCTCGTTGGCGAGCGCGGGGTCGTAGCCGGATTTCATATTGCCGTCGCCGACGGGCTGGCCCGCCGCCTCGACGATGTCGTGGGGTCGTGTGGCGGTCTCGGTCTGGTCAGTGCTCGGTGTCGGTGTCATCGCCATCCCTTTCGGCTGACCCGTCGCGCCGCGTTCGGACGCGAGTGGGTGTTTGTGAAGGTATGGCTTTACGTGAGGCGTCTGGTTTCTGGTCCGTAACAGAATCGTGAAGTGATGACTGGTTCGGAGTCGGGGCGGGGTCCGCCTAGAATTGCGGAATGGTCTCGGTACAGCAGCCAGGTGGCGCGGCGGTCCAGGGCGCGGTCGGGCCGCGCATTCGCGAGCTGCGGAAGCGGCGCGGGCTCACGGTGCGGGAACTCGGGACGCTGCTTGGGATCTCGGGCAGCGCGGTGTCGCAGATCGAACGGGAGGTCATGCGCCCGTCGGTGTCTCGGCTCATCGAGATCGCGAATGCGCTCGGCACACCGCTGGCGGCGCTGTTCGATGACGAGGGCGAGCCGAATCCGGACTCGGGTCACTTCGACCGGCTGCCGAGCGGGGGTTTCACGCTGCGGCGGGCGGAGCAGTCGCGGCCGGTGACGCTCGCCGGCGGGGTGCAGTTCCGCAGGCTCTCACCGAGTTCGGTGGCGGGGCTTGACTTCTTCGAGTCGCTCTACCCGCCGGGCGCGACGGCCACACTGGACGACGAACTCTTCCGGCACGAGGGCTACGAGACCGGCACGGTGACCGAGGGCGAGCTGACGATCGAGTTCGAGCGCGAGCGCGTCGTCCTGGGAAGGGGCGATTCGATCGGGTACCCCTGCGAGACCTCGCACCGGATCATCAATCGCTCGTCGGAGCGGGCCGTGGCGGTCTGGCTGATTTTGCACCCGTGACGGTGAGCACGGGGTCGTTAGTCTCGCCGTCGTGGACGCAGCTGAACTTGCACGACAGGACAGCCCCTGGAGCCAGGGGTGGATCGCAAAACGGTTGGTGTCGTTGATGATCGAGCGTGGTCATGGCGACGAGGTGGAGCGACAGGCCCGCAACGGCGACTGGAATTGCGCGCAGGCGTTCGCACGGGAGCTGATCGAACAGGACCGCTTGGATGCGGCGATGGAGCTACTCACTCCATTCGTTGATTCCGGTTGGTGGCCGGCGGCCTCAGTGGCCGCCGGGTACCTCGATGAGGGCGGACGCATGCACGACGCGATCGCCCTGGTCCGCCCGCACGCGGAGGCGGGCAAGCGACCCGCCGTGCACCGCATGGGAAGCCTGCTCGCTGAGTGCGGCCGGGGTGAGGCGGCGTTCGAGCTGCTGCTTCCGCATGCGCAGGACTGGTACCTCGCGAAGTTGCTGGTGAAGGTGTCCGTCGGTCTGGGCAGGGACGACGAGGTGACCGCATTGCTGCTGCCGCAGGTCGAAGCCTGGCTCGAATTGGGCGAATGGCGATTCCATCAATCCTTGGGATTGGTGGCGGCAGTGTACGAACGGCAGGGTCGCCTTGATGAGGCCCTGGACCTGTTGCTCACCAAGTCGGCGTCGAGCGTCAACTATCGGGAGCAGCTGGCGGATCTGCTGGCCGAGCACGGCCGCCTGGAGGAGTTGCGGGAGTACATCGCCGGAGAAGGCGGCTCCTACGCCGCCTGGAGCCTGGTCAAGTTGCTCGAGTCCCGGGGCGACATCGAGGGCGCCATTGCGGTGCTCCGCCCGCTCGCAGCGGACGACCCGCACCACGCGGCGATCTACTTGGCCGAACTTCTGGAACGGCACGGCCGCACCGACGAGGCCATCGCGGTCCTGGTGCCGATCATCGGATCCCTGGCCGAACCCGGGTCGGTGCAGACGTTTCTATGTCTGTCAAGTCGGTGTCGGTGTGTCCTGT
>NZ_STGY01000015.1 GCF_004912275.1 Glycomyces buryatensis | reverse complement strand
TTGGTCACCCTGCCGTCCACGGCATCCGCCGAGGCCATCGTAACGTCGGTGACCGTTCCGGGGACCTCCGATCGGTCGCCGAAGACGTGGAACTCGGCGACGGACCAGATGCCCGGGTACGCGGGGTCGATCGGCGGGGCCGGCTCGTCGATCTGGAGCTTCAGGTAGCGGAACTCCTTGCCGCGGTGCTCGGCGATGACGGGGATGGTCTCCATCTCGTTGGTGTCGCCGGTCGGCCGCTCGGTGAGGAGGGTCCAGGTGATGCCGTCGTTCGAGCCGTACACGTTGGTGCCCTGCGAGCGCATCGGGAACGAGAAGCGGGCCTGGAGGCCGAACTCCTCGGCCGCGACGCGGTACTGGGTGCCGAAGTCCAGCGTGACGAACCCGACGCGCAGGTCGCCGAAGTGGCTGTGGTTGCCGCCGTCGGCGAGCGCGCGGGCCTGGTCCAGGCTCATGTTGCTGGGCGTGACCGCGCCGCGGTAGTCGAGCGATCCGTCCGCCAGTCGCGCGTTGAGCAGTTCGAGCGCCTCAATGCCGTCGAGCAGTGCCTCGAAGGCGGTGCGGAACTCCTCGTCGGTACCGTCCTCGGCCGCGTCCTTCGCGGCGGCGAGTGCGGCCTGGTACGGCTCGTTGGAAGCCGTGGTGTAAACCGCGCCTTCCTCAGTGCCGTCGGCGACGGCGGCATCGATCATCTTGGGCCGGTTCTTGGCCACGGCGAGCTCGAAGGTCCGCGCGGTCAGGGCGTCGCCGTCGTCGGCGATGATCTGGACCTTGTGGGTGCCGCGGTCATGCGAGGTCGGCTTCCAGGTGACGGTGCCGGTCTCGGCATCGAGCTCCGCGCCCTCCGGCAGGCCGGAGGCGGTGTAGGCGGGGGCGCCGCCCGTGTCGGTCGCGCCGAGCTCGAAGGTCGAGGTCGCGTCCGGCCACAGGTGGTACTTGCCGCGGGCCTGCTCGAAGGCGGGCGGGGTGAGCTGCTTCTGGGCGTCGAACATGACGGTATCCATGTCCACAGTAGATCCGTCGCCCGTGATCCGGAAGAAGTGGGTGTGGGGGCCGCCTGCTGGATAGGAGACGTACCGCCATTCGCCTTGCGTGTCAGGCAGTTCGATCCGGGCCATGACGCCCGGCTCCCAGTCGTTCGGGTCGCGCGGGTCGCGCTCCTCCTTGTCGAGCACTTCCATGACGGCGGGTCCGTCGGTGCGCACGAGCACGCCGAGCTTGCTGTTGCCGGGGTACATCACGCGGCTGACGACGCTGACGGTGCCGTCTTCGTCCGCGGTGGCGCGGGCGAAGGTGCGGTCGTCCTCGGTGATTATCTCGGTGCCCTCATCGAGCGGGATGCCGTAGTTGCCGAAGGTAAGGGTGGTGTCCTCGACCGGGGCCGGCTCGGTGCCGGCGATCTCGGGCGGGAACGCGACCCAGTACTCGATGCTCTTGTCCCCTGCGCCCCAGAAGTTGTGGACGCCGGTCCCGTACTGGTAGAGGGGGCCGTCCATGCGCTCGTTGAGCAGGGCGACGTTCGGGGCCTCGGCCTCGACGTCGACGCCTTCGACGTACTTGTACTGGTAGTACAACTCGTTGAGCGGGTTGAACATCCTGCCGCGGTAGGCCGCGGAGATGACCCCGCCGGTTCCGCGGTCGTCGATGTACTGCGTGGGCTGGCCCATCATGAAGCCGTCGAAGGCGTCCGCGCCCGCGAGGAGGCGGTTGCCGAGGAACCCGTAGGCGGAGACGGCGTCGTCGGCGGTGGAGACGGTGCCGTCTTCGGGGTCGACTTTGGTGCCCTGCACGTGGAGGAAGCGGGCCATCGCGGCGAAGTTGTCGATGTTGCACTCGGCGTGGGCCTGGTCGCGGCCCATCTCGCGGACCTGCACGAAGTCCTCGCCGTAAGGGTTGGCGGGGTCGTCGGCTTCGATGAGCGGGATCTGCTGCGCGAGTCCGCCGCTGGTGTAGTCCACGAACTCGGAGTTCACGGTGAACCATTCGACGCCCTTGGCGTAGGCCTCGGTGTCGTCGGCGTAGATCGCGGTGGCGATGCGGCCGTAGAGCCCGAAGTTGTGCTGGTTCATCCATCGCTCGGGCGAGTAGAGGAACGTGTCGACGAGCGGTTGGGCGAAGTTGCCGAGCAGGCGCTCGTCGTCCTCAGCGGTCCACTCGACGCTGTAGCCGTCCTGGGTGCCGGGGGTGTCGTCCGCGAGCGGCTCGGTGGCGCGGATGATCTCGGCGGCCATGAGGAACTGCGAGAGCGGCTTGCCGGTGTGGATGTGCGCGTCGGGAAAGTACTTGAAGCCGTCGGGGTTCATGCTCGCCCAGGTGCGCAGGGCCTGGATCGCGTTCTTGCGGTAGACCTCGTCACCGGTCATCGTCCACATGAGGGACTGGGTGAGGGCGCCGAAGGAGTCCCGGGTCTCGCGTCCGCGCAGGCCCCCGTGGTTGAAGTTCGGGTCGAGCGCGACGTCCGGCTGGGAGGCGGACTTCGAGTTGGTCGCGCGGTAGGTCGTGGAGGCTTCGCCGACCTTCGTCATGGCGTCGAAGTAGGAGGCCCAGGGCTCCTGGCCGGAGCGGACCATCTCCTGGGCGTTGCGCAGGTCGTCGGCAGACAGGCCCACGCCGGGGTGGACGAACCCGGCGTCGCTGACCGTCTCGTTGATCGCGACGATGTTGTCGGTGAGGAGGTCGTCGTATTCCGCGGCCTGGACCGGCGCCGGCGCGGCCACCGCGGCGATCCCCGCGGCGAGCGCGGCGGCCAACGCCGTGAGGCGCGACCGTCTTCGTTGCCCGACTTGCGTCATTGCCGTCCCTTCAGAGAGCGAAGCAGATGGATATCGGCATCCATCTATTCGGACAGTAATGCCTCCGGCCTGGCGAATCAAGGTTCAAACAGATAACGTTATCTTCTGTTTTTGCGGAGCCAGCTTCGACGAGAATTATGGTTCCCGATTCGTTATGCCTCGCGATCGGCTTGTCCACCTGGCGATTTGACCCCATGGACGGTTCGGACGGTATCGACCGATGGGGATTGGTCGATGCCGGGGCCTGGACAGAACGGTTCCGGAGATCGAGCTTAGAAATCGGTATCTATCCGGCGGCCCGAAGAACCCCGAGCGACAGACCGACCGCGAGCCCTCCTGGCGAGGGGATGGCGACTCCGGTGCCCGGCCCGCCGGGTCGAGCCGCGGAGAGGGGTCCTTGACTTTGTTTAGATATATTGACAAACTCACATGTATGAGATGGAAGCGCTTCTGTCGAGAATGGAGCGAATGCGGAAGCGGTTGGGACGTCACGCGAACGAAAGGCATCAAACCATGCAAGCGAGAATCAGACGAAGGAGTGCGGCGATCGTCGGCGCGGCCGTCGCGGTCATCAGCGCCGGTGCGGCCACGATCATCGCAGCGCAGGGCGCGAACGCCGCGGCAGGCTGCGAGGTCGAGTACACGATCGTCAAGGACTGGGGCTCAGGCTTCCAGGCCGATGTCGCCATCACGGCCGACGAGCCGATCGACGGCTGGACGCTCGAATGGGACTTCTCCGGCGCCGTCTCCGGCATCAGCGCCTGGAACGTCTCCGAGCAGTCGCTCAACGGATCGCGCTTCACCGCGTCCGACGCCGGATGGAACGGCTCTGTCGCCTCCGGCGAGACCCGCGAGGTCTTCGGCTTCACCGCCAACGGCACCGCCGGGGACATCACCGGCGCGACCGTCAACGGCGTGCCCTGCGGCGAAGGAGACGGCGAGCAGACCACCGAACCCGAACCGACCGAACCGGCGCAGGACGGCACGCCCGTCGAGGAGCACGGGAAGCTCCACGTCTGCGGCGCGGCCATGTGCGACGAGCAGAACGCCCCCGTTCAGCTGCAAGGCGTCTCGAGCATGTGGCTGCACTGGCAGTCCCAGCCGTACGCGCAGAACCTGCAGGCGCTCGAATGGATGCGCGACAACTGGAACCTCGAGGTCCTCCGCGTCGCCATGGGCGTCGAGCCCGAAGGCTCCTACCTCGACGACCCGGACCGCTGGAAGTCCGAAGTGGAGACTGCGATCAACAACGCGGCCGCCGCCGGCACCTACGTGATCGTCGACTTCCACGCGCATGAGGCGCACACGCACCAGGCCGAGGCGGTCGCGTTCTTCAGCGACCTGGCCGAGCGCTACGGCCACCTGCCGAACGTCATCTGGGAGCCCTACAACGAGCCCCTGCAGGTCTCCTGGAGCGACACGGTCAAGCCGTACCACGAGGCGGTCGTCGCCGCGATCCGCGAGCACGACCCCGACAACATCGTCGTCCTCGGCACGCCGAGCTGGTCCCAGGAGGTCGACGTGGCCGCGGGCGACCCCGTCGCCGGCACCAACCTGATGTACACGCTGCACTTCTACTCGTGCACGCACACCGGCTGGCTGCGCGACAATGCCGACACCGCGATGGACGCCGGCCTCGCCCTCTTCGTCACCGAATGGGGCGCGAGCGCCGCCGACGGCGGCGTCGACGGCCAGGTCTGCCTCGACGAGGCGCAGCTCTGGACCGACTGGATGGCCGCCAATGGGATCTCTTGGACGGCATGGAAACTCGACGTCGGCCCCGACTCCACCAACCTCTTGTCGGAAGGGGCACCCGTGACAGGTGGCTGGGACAACCACCTCCAGGGCCACGCCCCGTTCGTCATAGAGCAGATGGACTAGCGATCGAGAGTCGGCGGCCCGGACCACCAGGTCCGGGCCGTCCGGTCGCTCGCGCCATCGGCGAGATCCGGCCTCTCCCGGCCGCTCGCGGCTGCACCGTCACACCCGGAATACGGCTCCGTACTCTCGCAGAGGTCATCGGCCGCCTCGGCGCCGGCCCGGCGTCGAATGGATCCGGCACTGATACCGGATATGGTCGACTGTCACGCGCACGATTGTAAAATCGGGGCCCGATACTTTCTGCGTCTAACGATTCGAACAGTCCCGCCAGCACGGGGCCGTCAGATAAGAAGGCGGCCCTAATTGCCCCCGTGCCGGAGCACGGGATATCCACCAGGAGAAACTGATGACATCGAAGCGCCGCGTCACCGCCGACGAGCACCTGCTGGACACCCGCCACAGCGAGGAATGGAAGCAGAAGGCCTCCTGGCGGGTCATGAAGATCCAGGCCGAATTCGTCGAGGGCTTCGACACCCTCGAGGCCGCCGACCTGGGCGATGCCATCGGCGTCTACGGCTCCGCCCGCACCCCGGTCGACTCCGAGGAGTACAAGCGCGGCGTCGAGCTCGGCCACAAACTCGGCGAGGCCGGCTTCTCGGTCGTCACCGGCGGCGGCCCCGGCGCGATGGAGGCCGCCAACCGCGGCGCGGCCGAGGCGGGCGTCAAATCGGTCGGCCTGGGCATCGAGCTCCCCTTCGAGCAGGGCATCAACCCCTATGTGGACATCCAGCTGGACTTCCACTACTTCTTCGTCCGCAAGGTCATGTTCCTCAAGTACTCGTGCGGCTTCTGCGCCCTGCCGGGCGGCTACGGCACCATGGACGAGCTGTTCGAGTCGCTGACCTTGGTCCAGACCGAGAAGGTCGGCAAGTTCCCGATCGCCCTCATCGGCATCGACTACTGGGGAGGCCTGGTCGACTGGCTCCGCCGCAGCATGGTCGCCGACGGCAAGATCAACCCCGAGGACGTGGACCTGCTCCTGGTCACCGACGACCTGGACGAGGCCGTGGCCCACATGGGCAACCGCTGAGCCGGCGGCCCGGCGGGTTATCCGCGGGGTTCGACCACGCAGTCGGACTCGGGGTAGATGGTTGCTTCGTGGCCGTTGTCGTGGACTACCCGGTAAGGCGGCTCGCCGTTCTCTCCAAGCACCTCGGTCACTTCCGCCATGTGGTCGGGCATCCCGACCTGGCGGCCACGGAACCGCAGCCGGTCTCCCACTTTCGCACGCATGGTCCTCACCACCTGTCGCGAAGGGAATTCCCTTCAAGTCCCGATTCTAAAGGCTGCGCTGGGGGTTTTTTGGGGACTTCTGGCCCTTGATGGCCGCCACCATGTCCAGGACTTCCCTGGTCGCCGCCACGTCGTGGGCGCGGAAGACCCGGGCTCCGTTCCAGGCCGAGATCGCCGTGGCCGCCAGGGTCCCGTTGAGGCGGCGGTCCACCGGGAGGTCGAGGGTTTCTCCTACGAAGTCTTTTCGGGACAAGGCCACCAGGACCGGCCAGCCGGTCTCGGTGAGTTCGCTCAGGCGGTTGGTCAGGTCCAGGGAGTGGTAGGTGGTCTTGCCGAAGTCGTGAGTCGGGTCGATCAGGATGCCGTCGGCCCGGACCCCCTCCGCCACCGCCGCCTCGGCCCGTTCCACCAGTTCGGTCCGCACCTCGTCCACCACGTCCTTGTAGACCGGCTTCGCCGCCACCGTTCTCGGTTCCAGGCCTCCCGTGTGGGAGCAGACCAGGCCCGCTCCGGTGTCGGCGGCGACCTTGACCACGCCTGGGTCCCAGCCGGCCCAGGTGTCATTGACGAGTTCGGCTCCGGCGGCGACGGCCTCGCGGGCCACCTCGGCTCGCCAGGTGTCGACGGAGATGACCAGTTCGGGGTGGGCGTCGTGGACGGCCGCGATGAAGGGGACGACCCGGTCGATCTCCTCGGCGACGGTCACCTCCGGGCCGTCACCGGCCTTGACCCCGCCGATGTCGACGATGTCGGCACCGGCTCCGACCGCGCTCGCGACCGCCGCGACGGCCGCGTCGAATTCGAAGGTGGCTCCGGAATCGTAGAAGGAGTCCGGGGTCCGATTCACGATCGCCATGACGGCGTAGTCGCCCTCACCGAAGGTCCTTCGCCCCAATTTCAACGCACGCATTGTTCTATGCTGACAGCCGCCACCCCGAACCGGCCAGTAATGAGGAGTCTCGATGCCGATCTTCGACCGGTCCCACACCACCGACCTCGCCGGATTCATCGAGGCCAGCCCCACGCCGTATCACGCGTGCGCCGAGGCCGCCCGGCGATTGGAGGCCGCGGGTTTCCGGCGATTGGCCGAGACCGACGAGTGGCTGGACGAGCCCGGCGGTTACTACGTGGTCCGGGACGGCTCGCTCATCGCCTGGCGGGCGGGCGAGGACATCACCGGCTTCCGCATCTTCGGCGCCCACACCGACACCCCCACGTTCAAGGTCAAGCCGCGGCCCGACACCGGATCGGCCGGTTGGAAGCAGGTCGCCGTGGAGGTCTACGGCGGTGTGCCGCACCAGACCTGGCTCGACCGGGACCTCGGCGTCGCCGGGCGCCTGGTCCTGCGCGACGGCTCGGAGGTGCTCGTCAACGTGGACCGGCCGCTGCTGCGCATCCCGCGCCTGGCCATTCACCTGGACCGGGGCGTGAACGAGGGCCGCGCGCTCAATGCGCAGTCGCAGCTGACGCCGATCTGGGGACTGGGCGAGCCTCGCCAAGGCGAGTTCCTGGAGTTCGTCGCGGGCGAGGCCGGAGTGAACGCGGGCGACGTGCTCGGCCACGACCTCTTCACCTCCGCGCTCGACGCACCCACCTACCTGGGCAAGGACAATGAGCTGTTCGCGGCCTGGCGGCTGGACAACCTGACCAGCACCCACGCCGGCCTCGCCGCGCTCATCGCCGCCTCCGGCACCGAGTTCACGCCGGTCCTCGCCGCGTTCAACTACGAGGAGATCGGCTCGATGACCTATTCGGCCGCGCAGGGGCCGTTCCTGGAGTCGGTGCTGCACCGGCTCATGGGCGACGACTTCGAAACGTACGCGCGGGCGATAGCGGCCTCCGGCATGATGTCCTCCGACACCGGCAATGCGATCCACCCGAACTACCCCGAGAAGCACGAGCCCGGCCACCGCCCGATCCCCAATGGCGGACCCATGATCAAGGTGAGCGCGAACCAGCGGTACGCCAGCGGCGCCGAGGAGCACGCGATGTTCGTGCGCGCGGCCGAGACCGCGGGCATTCCGTGGCAGTACAACGTGAACCGCAATGACATCCCCGGCGGCACCACCATCGGCCCGATCTCGGGCACCCAGCTGGGGATGCTCACTGTGGACGTCGGGCTGCCGATCCTCTCGATGCACTCGGCGCGGGAGCTGTGTGGCGCCGACGACCCGCACTACCTGGCCGACTTGGCCCTCGGTTTCTACGCCTAGGGGGTGTTTAAGAGCCCCCGGCGAGTCGATATCCGAGTCCATTTGTTCGCTCGCAAGGCGGAAGGCCTTCCAGATCCCGGTGTTGGATCTGGAAGGCCGACAACGAAGCGAGCGGGCAAATGGGCCGGATAGCGGCCGCCAGGGGCTCTTAAACACCCCCTAGGGCGCAATCCCGGTAAGGTGATTTCAACACTCACCCCCGGGAGGCAGCGTTGACTTGGCGGACCGAATTGGAGCGCACGGCAGCCGCTCTGCGCCGCGCCTCCGGCGCCGCAGAGCACGCCGAAGGCCTACTGGCCCAAGCGGAATCGAGACTAGCCGCCACTGACACCGCCGCCCGTCGCCGGGCGCTGGCCGAGCAGCTGCGCACCGCCGCCGCGACGGCCGCGACCGGCTGGCTCGGCGAGGAACTCGCCTCGATCCCCTCTGGCACTCCGGTGTGGCCGGACGAGCCGCGTGAGGGCGCCGTCCGGATCGGAACAGCCGAGCTCGAAGACGAACCGGCCTTTCCGGCCCTGGTCGACCTTCTCGGCGGCGGCCATCTGGTCTGCGACGGCGACGCCGCCGACCCGCGCGTCGCCGGGATGCTCCAGTCGCTCTTGGTGCGGCTCGTCGCGGCCCACCCCGGACTGGAGGTCTCGCTGGTCGACGGCGTGACGCTGGGCCAGGTGTTCGCACCCGCGACCGCCCTGGTCGACGCCGGAATGGCCGAGCCGGTCGCCACCGATCACCTCGGGCTCGCGAAGGTCCTCACCGACGCCGAGAAGCGGCTCACCGAGATCCGCGATATCGCCGCGCGCGGCCAGTCGATCGCGAACCGCCCCTACCACCTCATCGTCATCGCCGGGCTCCCGCCCCAGGTCGGCAAGACCGTCCGCGAACGCATCGCCGCCCTCGCCCACGCCGGGCCCGCCGCCCGCTGCCACCTGGTGATCTGCGGTTGGCGCACCGCGATCCGGACCGAGCCGCTGCCCGCGATAGAGCACGCCACACACCTGTCCTGCCGCGAAGCAGCCATGCCTTCTGGGGCTCCCTCGCCCGCACGTCTCGGGACGCTGCCGCTGCCGATCGTCCTCGACCCGGTCCCGCCGCCGAGCCAGACCCGCACCGTCTTCGACGCCCGCGCCGCCCAGCGCCGCGAAGCCGAGACGCTCACCGTCGGCGACCTGGTTCCCGATCCGCTGTGGGCCGATTCCAGCCGCAACGGCCTGTCCACGGTCATCGGCCGCGACGCGGGCGGCGATGTCACCGTGTCCTTCGACGACGCCACCCCGCACTGGCTCATCGGCGGCCGCACCGGCGGCGGCAAGACCGTGTTCCTCCTCGACGTCCTCTACGGGCTCGCGACCCGCTACTCCCCCGAGGAGCTGGAGCTGTACCTGCTCGACTTCAAGGAGGGCGTCTCCTTCACCGAGTTCACGCCCTCCGCGATCGACGAGTCCTGGATCCCCCACGTCCGCGCCGTCGGCGTCGAGTCCGACCGCGAATACGGCGTCGCCGTCCTCTCCTCGCTGCGCGGCGAACTCTCCCGCCGCGCCGGGATGATGAAGCGCGCCGGGGCCACCCGCCTGGCGCGGCTGAGAGAACTGCGTCCCGAAGTGCCGCTGCCGCGCATCGTCGCCGTCGTGGACGAGTTCCACGTCCTGTTCTCCGGCAACGACCGGCTCGCCCGCCAGGCCGTCGCGCACCTGGAGGAACTGGCGCGCAAGGGCCGCTCCTACGGCGTCCACCTGGTCCTCGCCTCCCAGACCATCTCCGGGATCGAGGCGCTGTACTCGAAGAAGGACTCGATCTTCGGGCAGTTCCCGCTCCGCGTCGCCCTCCCCGGTGCCAAGCACCTGCTCGACGACGACAATGACGCCGCCGCGGGCCTCAGCGTCGGTCAGGCCCACGTCAACGACTCCGGCGGCATCAAGGGGCGGGGCCGCACCTGCGCCTTCCCCGACGCCTCCTCCGCGGAGGACCTGCTGGCCGAGCTGCGCCACACCCTGTGGGAGCGGCGCGAGTCCGACGTCGAACCGGTCGTCTTCCGCGGCTTCGACGAGCAGCACCTCACCGGCGATCCGACCTTCGCCGCGCTGCAACCGAACCCGCTGCCGAAGGCGCTGCTGGGAAGGGCCGTCGACGTCGGCGTCACGACCGTCGGCTACTCCTTCGACCGCAGCCCCGGCCGGCACCTCGCCGTGCTGGGCACCTCCGCCGTCGCCGCCGACATCCTCGCCGCCGCAGCGATCTCGCTCGGCCGCCAGCACGAGCCGGGCAGCGTCGAATTCCACCTCGCGGCCACCGCCGCCGGAGTCGAGGACGTCGCCGAGGCGACCGTGGAATCCCTCAAGGCCCAGGGCCACAAGGTGCGCCTGCTCGAACCCGGGTCGATCCTGACCACCGAACGCGAGACCCCGACGTACCTGGTCTGGTTCGGCGCCGACGGGGCCGACGGCAAGGCCTCGGCGCTCAAGCGGCTCCTCCTCCAGGGACCGGCCGACGGCATCCACCTCATCGGCTGGTGGCGCGGCGCCCGCCGCTTCCTGGACGACATCGGCGGCTCCTCGAACCGCGAGCACTGCGCCGGCGTCGTCGCGCTCAATATCGCCGCCAACGACCTCGGAGCGGTCACCGGCAACCCCAACCACGGCTGGGAGTCGCGCTCGAACCGCTGCCTCGTCATCGACCGCCACGCCGGAGCCGAGACCCTCGCCGTCCCCTACGTGCGGCCCGGCCGCCTCGATGAATACCAGGAGGCGGGCCGATGAGCGGACTCAGCGCCTACAACGACCTCGTCCACGACATGGCCCGGCTCGACGCCGACTCCACCGCCACCGCCGAGAAGGCGCAGCGCCAGCTGGAGCGGCAGCGGACCCTGCAACGCGAACTCGAGGCCGAGATCGAGGAGACGACGGCGTCGCTCGCCGAGGCCTGCGCGGCCCTGCGGCACACCGCGCCCGATCTGAACCCGGAACCGAGCCAGGCCGAGGACATCGATTCGGCCCTGACCTCGGGACGGGTCGCCCTGCGCGAGGCCGCCGACGCTCACACCGCGATGCTGCGGGCCGCCCGCCGGCCCACGCTGCTGCCGGGCGTCCACCACGTCGTGCGCGAACTGCTCGTCTACGGCTCGTGCATGGTGGCGTGCCTGCTCGGGCAGGTGATCTGGTTGAAGGCGACCGGTGGCGGCGGCCAGGAGGCGTGGTCGGTCATGTTCCTGCCTCCCGTGGCCGCCTGCCTGATCGGGTACGTCCTGGTCGGCGCCGCCAATAAACCGCGCCTGCCGATGCTGGACCGCTCGGGCAAGGCCATCAAGCCGGTGGTGTTCCACAACCCCCGTCTCGGCGTCACGCTTGCGGTCGTCACAATGGCTGTGTTCGCTTATCTCGCGTTTGTCGCCTGAGAACTTCGGAGGAGCCCTTGCTGCGCGTCATCCCCTGGGAGCTCATCTGGGATCTGCTGCTCCCGGTCCTGGTCGCCGCCATCGGCGTGTGGATCGCCTTCTCGATCGTCGTGTGGGCCACCGGCCAGGACACGCTGCGCGACGACGCCCCCGCCGGGCCGCCGGCGCCGCTCGGGGAGTCCGGGGCGGTGACCGAGTCCGATATCGGCGCGGTCCGCTTCGACACCGGTGCGCGCGGCTACCGCACCGACCAGGTCGACGCGGCCTTGAACCGTCTGGCCTGGGAGATCGGCCGCCGGGACGAGCAGATCATCGACCTCCAGACGCGGCTGATGACCGCCGGGAACACCGACCAGATCGTCATGGAGGAGGACACGGACACGCTCCGGCTGGTCGCCGACGCCGATCCGGCGGATGAGGAGGATCCGGGCCCGGGCGAGGAGACCGGCTCCGAGGAGACGCGACGCGGCTATTGAGCCGCCGAGCGCCCGTCTAAAGCCACATTTCCCGCCCCATGAGCGCTCTGGTGCGACCTGTCGTGATGTGATGGGGCCATGCGTTATTGGCTGCTGGCGTTGAACGAGGACGACTTCACCGAGCAACAGGCCTACGAGGTCGACTCGGTCGAGGCCGCCGGGTCCCTTCCCGCGGGGCTCGCGGAGGGCGACGAGATCGCGCTGGCCGGTCCGCGCGGAGTGTTCGCCCTCGGCAGGTTCGACGGCACCGCCGTCGTGTACCGGCGGCGGCTGGAGTCCCCGGTCGAGAGCGATGAGCTGAGCGAGGGCTGGTCGGAGTACCTGCCCGACGCGTGGGAGGCCCTGATGCGGGCGATGCCCGTGCCGGAACGCAAGGGCGATTGGATGGTCAGCCTGTCGATGCCGATCGAGGCGTCCGACCGGGCCGAGGCGGTGCGGCAGTTCTGGTCGTACGCGCGCTCGCTGGGGCCGGCCGAGCTGCCGACGTTCGTCGCCCCGTACGGCCGTGAGCTGGAGGGCACCTCGTTTCTGCTGGGCGAGGAGCACGAGCAGGATCCGGAAGAGGACTGAAACGAACAAGTGTCAAATTCGGCCGTCGGATTTGACCCTTTTAGGCGATTTCTCCGCAACATTGTCACATACCCGGAGGGGCGAGTTGGCTCTTGCCCACGTCATCGGGGAAACTTGATCTAGCAACGTCGAGTCGCAACCTGCGACCTTGGATCGAGGGGAGACGAATATGGCGGCCATGAAGCCGCGGACTGGCGATGGTCCGTTGGAAGTCACAAAGGAGGGCCGCGGCATCATCATGCGGGTGCCGCTCGAAGGTGGCGGCCGTCTCGTAGTGGAGATGACGCCGGAGGAAGCCGAGACGCTCAACAAAGAGCTTCAAGGTGCCTTGGAGTAACTCCCGACCACCCCACTTGGCGAGCACCCCCTCGCCGAATAGCCAAACGGGCTCGCCTCTGATATCGACGAGGCGGGCCCGTACTCGCTATCGCGGTCCGCTCGAAAGGCGCGGGGGCGGCTTCCGCGTGCACTGATTTCGGGCCGATGGGCTTGGCGGCCATCACCCCGGTATCGGATCGATGTGCCATTCTTGCTCGGGTGGGCGACAATGGGACGCACGCACGGACAAACCCCTGCCGCACCCACGAGGGGACCACCATGAGTCACGGCACCGACCACTCCTCCATCCCGCCAGGCCCTGCACCGAATTCCGGACCGCAGGGTCCGGCCGCGGAACCGCAGGGCTTCAGCGCCCCCAGCGCTTGGACGAACCCTGAACCGCAGGTCCACGGCGCCCCCGGCGCGGAACCGCAGGGCCTCAATGCCCCTGGCGTCTCTGGCGCCCCCACCGCATGGCCGAACCCCGAACCGCCCCAGGCCCCGGCTCCCACCGCGACGGCCCCGCACCCGCCGAACGGACAACCCCAATCGGCCTGGTGGAATCCCGGCGCCGCCTCCGACCCCTGGCGAGACCCCGGCAGCCGTGCGGTCATCGAGACCCATCCGGCCCCCGCCGTCCCGCCGATCGAACCGCTCCAGGCCCCGCCGGCCCGGGCCCAGCGCGTCGGGCTCGGCCTGGTCGTCACGGTCTCCGCGATCGTCGCGCTCATCGCCGGAACCCTCGGCGCCGCCATCGGCATCTGGGTCACCCGCACCGACGGCCCCGGCTCCAACCTCGGCGCCGAACCGCAGGTCGAACGCGACGCCGAGTCCGTCGCGGGCGTCGTCGAAAGCATCATGCCGTCCGTAGTCACCGTCCTGACCCCCGGCGGCGGCAACGGCTCGGGCTTCATCGTCTCGGACGACGGCTACATCATGACCAACCACCACGTCATCGTCGGCGGAGGCACGGAACCGGCCGCGGCCCTCGAAGTACTGTTCAACGACGGCAGCCTCGCCACCGCCGAGGTCATCGGCTCCGACCCGGACTCCGACGTGGCCGTCCTCAAGATCGAGGGCGAGGACCACCCCGCGATGGTGCTGGCCGATTCCGACCAGATGGCCGTGGGCGACCCCGTCCTCGCCGTCGGCGCCCCGCTCGGCCTGTCCTCGACGGTCACCGAGGGCATCGTCTCCGCGATCGACCGGCCCGTGCTCACTCGGAACGAGGACGGCGAAGTCGAGTCGGTCATGGCCGCGATCCAGACCGACGCCGCCATCAACCCCGGCAACTCCGGCGGACCGCTCACCGACATCGGCGGCCAGGTCATTGGTATCAATTCGGCAATAGCTTCGACGGCCGCCGAGGGCGAGGCCGGCAATATCGGCATCGGCTTCGCCATCCCGATCAACCAGGCGAAACGCATTGCCGACGAGATCATCGAGACCGGCAGCGCCTCCCAGACCGTCATCGGCGCCGAACTCGGAGAATCCGAATTGGGCGTGGGGGTGACGCTCAGCAAGGTCCTGTCGGGCTCCCCCGCCGAAGACGCCGGATTGGAGACCGGCGACGTCCTGACCAGCTTCAACGGCAAGACCATCACGGACAATACCGAGTTGATCGCCCTCATTCGCAAGCTCGCGCCGGGCACCGTGGTGACGATCGTGTACCAGCGCGACGGTGAGGAAGCCAGTGCGCAGGTCACACTCGAAGCGGCGAGCGACTGACGGGCGGGTAGTCTTGGCGGAGATTTCTCGGGTTATGAACGATCGTCAGACTTGGAGGCCGGCGTGTTCGGATTGGGAGCGACAGAGTTCCTTGTCATCGTCCTCATCGCCATCTTCCTGTGGGGACCCGACAAACTCCCCCAAGCGCTGGCGAGCCTGCGGCGGTTCATCTCGAAGGCCCGCAATATGGCCTCGAACGCCGCGGCGGACCTCAGCCGCGAGATCGGCACCGACATCAAGCCCGAGGACCTCAACCCCAAGACCTTCGTCCGCAAGCACATCCTGACCGAAGAGGACCAGGAGATGCTGACCAACCCGCTCAAGTCGACGATGCGGGACCTGGAGTCGGGCACCAAGCCGCTCAAGGACGAGCTCGACGAGACCACGCGCGGCGTGGACGACGCCCGGCGCAACGTCAACGGCCAGCGTTCCCGCAATATCTCGCGCGGGACGAACGGCAGCTCGGCCCCGGCGGCCGATTCGAGCTCGAGCGAGCGCACCGCCGCCAGCTACGACGACGTCACCTGAGCTATTCAAGACATGCGAAAGCGGCGCGGGCCGAGGGCCCGCGCCGCTTCGTTCTTTGCCGCTGCCGCGGTCACCAGCCCAGCATGGAGGTGCCCAAGAAGTTGGCCCACAGGATCCGGATCCCGATGGTCAGGGCCAGCGTGATCACGCCCAGGACGACGCCGGAGACGGCCATGCCCTTGTTCGTCGCCTCGCCCTTGTTGGCCCGGGCGATGCCCACGCCGCCGAAGATGACCGCGAGGATCGCGAGCACGATGCCGATCCAACCGCACCAGAAGAGCACGATGCCGATGATGCCGAGGACCATGCCGGCGGTGCCGAGCCCGTTCTGGGGCATCGACATCGGGTATCCGCCGTACGCCGGGGGCATCGCGGGCGGCAGCTGAGGCGGGCCGTACGGCGTCGGGGCCTGCTGCCCGTAGCCCGGAGGCTGAGGGCTGTAGCCGGAGGGCTGAGGCGGGGGCGGGGGCTGGGAACCGGATTGGCCGCCGTACGGGTCGTACTGGTAGCCGTCCGACTGGCCTGGCTGGTCCGGAGGCGGAGGGTAGGACATCGGCAACCACTCTCTGTCGGGCGGGCTCAGGACATGAACGTTCAGCTTATCCGGCCGATGCCCTCCCGGGACACGAGGTCCACTCGCCACAGTGCGCCATCAGGCCCGTGAGCGGCGGATAAGCGCCGGTCAGGCGGGGCGGAGAAGCTTGCCGCGCAGCACGATGACGGCCGGTTCGCGCACGGCGCCCAGGTCGGTCCGCGGGTCGTTCCCGTAGACGACGACGTCGCCCAGATCGCCCGGAATCCCCAGCCAGTCGCGGGCCTTCCAGGAGGACGCGGCGAGCACCTCGGCATTGCCCATTCCGGCCTTCCGGTGGAGCAGGTGCATCTCCTCGGCGGCCAGTCCGTGGTCGATCCCGCCGCCCGCGTCGGTCCCGAGGTAGACGTCCACGCCCGCTTCCACGGCCGAGCGAACGACCTCGGGGAAGCCGGTCTTCAGGCGCCGCATGTGGTCGGCGTAGGTCGGGAACCTGACCTCGGCGGCGGCGGCGATGCCGTCGAACGTCTCGATATTGATCATGGTGGGCACCAGGGCGGTTCCCTGCGCGGCCATGCGGTCGAGCAGATCGGTCGACAGCCCGGTCCCGTGCTCGACCGAGTCGACCCCGGCCGCGACGACGCAGGCGACGGCCTCCTCGGAGAAGGTGTGGACGGCGACCTTCGCGCCCTCGGCGTGGGCGGCGGCGATGGCCTCGGTGAGCACGTCGGGTTCGAAGCTGGGGGCGAGATCGCCCTTCGAGCGGTCGATCCAGTCGCCGACGAGCTTCACCCAGCCGTCGCCCTCCTTGGCCTGCCGGGCCAGCGCGCAGACGACCTCCTCCGGCTCGCATTCGAGTCCGATGCCGCGCAGGTAGCGCCGGGAGGCGGCGATGTGGTGGCCGGCCCGGATGAGGCGCGGCATGCCGTCCTCGCCGGTCAGAGCGGGGTACGGGTAGGGCGATCCGGCGTCGCGGATGGCGAGGACGCCGGCGTCGCGGTCGGTGTGGGCCAGGGCGCGGGCCTCGTCCACCGATTCGATGGGCGAGGGGCCGCGCCGGATGCCGATGTGGCAGTGGGCGTCGACGAGGCCGGGCAGGGCGTATCCGCCGGTCCGGACGGTCTCGGCGCCGGCGATGGGATCGAAGGTGATCCGGTCGCCGTCGATGTAGACGTCGCGGACGGTGTCGTCCGGCAGCCAGACGACCCGTGCCAGGTGGAGTGGGCGGCGTGGCGTTTCGCGGTGCTCAGTCATGTCGCCCCGAGTATCGCCCGCTCGCCCGCGCCATGTGCAACGACCCGCCTAGTCGTTCTTCTTCTGCTGCTTCATGAACTCTTCGATGTCGATGTCGGGCAGGTCGGCCTGGTTCAGCTGCGAGAGGTCGGGCATCTGACCGGGCATGCCGCCCTGTCCTCCGGCCGGAAGCTGCGGCATGCCGGTGGGGCGGCCGCCGCGGCGCACCACCTTCTTCTTGCCCTTCTTGCCCTTGCGCTTGCTGTACGGCGACTTGGTGGCCTTGCCGCCACCGCCGCCGGGCAGGCCCATCGAGCCGGTCATCTGGCGCATCATCTTCTGGGCGTCCTTGAACCGGGTCAGCAGCTGGTTGACCTCGGAGACGGTGACGCCCGAGCCGTTGGCGATGCGCAGGCGGCGCGAGCCGTTGATGAGCTTGGAGTTGCGCCGCTCGTCGGGGGTCATGGAGCGGATGATCGCGGTGGTGCGGTCGATCTGCTTGTCGTCGATCGACTCGATCTGGTCCTTCATCTGGCCCATGCCGGGCATCATCTTCAGGATGTTCCCGATCGGGCCCATCTTGCGGATGGCCTGCATCTGGTCGAGGAAGTCCTCGAGCGTGAAGTCCTCGCCGTCGAGGAGCTTCTGGGTCATCTCCTCTTTCTGCTCGTCCTCGAACGCGGCTTCGGCCTGCTCGATGAGGGTGAGCATGTCGCCCATGCCGAGGATGCGCGAGGCCATCCGGTCGGGGTGGAAGACGTCGAAGTCCTCGAGTTTTTCACCGGTGGAGGCGAAGAGGATGGGCTGGCCGGTGACGTGGCGGACCGACAGCGCGGCGCCGCCGCGGGCGTCGCCGTCGAGTTTGGAGAGGACGACACCGGTGATGCCGACGCCGTCGCGGAAGGCCTCGGCGGTGTTGACCGCGTCCTGGCCGACCATGGCGTCGATGACGAAGACGACCTCGTCGGGGCTGGTGGCCTCGCGGATGTCGCGGGCCTGCTGCATCATCTCCTCGTCGATGCCGAGGCGTCCGGCGGTGTCGATGATGACGACGTCGCGTCCGGTCTGCTTGGCCTCCGCGATGGAGTCGGTGGCGACCTTGACCGGGTCGCCGATGCCCGAGCCTGGCTCGGGGGCGTAGACGGTGACGCCGGCCCGCTCACCGATGATCTGGAGCTGTCCGACCGCGTTGGGGCGCTGGAGGTCGGCGGCGACGAGCAGCGGCGAGTGGCCGTCGCCCTTGAGCCACTTGGCGAGTTTCCCGGCGAGGGTGGTCTTGCCGGCGCCCTGGAGGCCGGCGAGCATGATGACCGTCGGGGCGTTCTTGGCGTAGTTGAGCCGCCGCGTCTCGCCGCCGAGGATGCCGACGAGTTCCTCGTTGACGACCTTGATGATCTGCTGGGCGGGGTTGAGGGCCTTGGAGACCTCCGCGCCCTTGCATCGCTCCTTGACCTGCGCGATGAAGGTCCTGACCACGGGGAGCGCGACGTCGGCCTCGAGCAGCGCCAGGCGGATCTCGCGTGCGGTGGCGTCGATGTCGGCTTCGGTCAGGCGGCCCTTGCCGCGGATGGACTCGAAGATTCCCGACAGTCGTTCTGACAGGGCGTCGAACACGGGTGGACCTCTCGGTGGTTTTTTGGAGCCGGTTGCTCATACGAGCTTAACGGGGAGTTCTCGAAACGCATGAGGACGGCCGCCCTGCCTGTGGCCGGGCGGCCGTCCCTTGCGGTATGTAGAAGTCTTAGACGTTGACCTTCTCGTCGACGGCCTGGTCCGGGATGCCGACCGCCTCGCCGTTGACGGGGAGGTCGTAGCCGGCCTCGCCGTGCTCGGAGGCGTCGATGCCGGCCAGTTCCTCTTCCTCGCTGATCCGGACACCGATGGTGAACTTCAGGATCAGGCCGATGATGAGGGCCACGACGAAGGAGTAGACGACCACGGCCAGGACCGCGATGGTCTGCCAGGCCAGGAAGCTGAACTCGCCGCCGTAGAAGACGCCGTTGACGCCCTCGGTGACCTCGCCGTAGGCGAACAGGCCGACCGAGATCGAGCCCCAGATGCCGGCGACCATGTGCAGGCCGACCACGTCGAGGGAGTCGTCGTAGCCGAGCTTGTGCTTGAGGCCGATGGCGAGCGGGCAGATGGCACCGGCGACGAGGCCGATGGCGATCGCGCCCAGCGGGGTGACCAGGCCGGCGGCCGGGGTGATGGCGACCAGGCCGGCGATGACGCCGGAGCAGGCGCCGAGCACCGAGGGCTTGATGCCGCGGATGCGGTCGATGAGGAGCCAGGCGAGAATCGCGGCGGCAGTGGCGACCTGCGTGTTGAGCAGGGCCAGGCCGGCGATGGCATCGGACTGGAAGGCCGAGCCGGCGTTGAAGCCGAACCAGCCGAACCACAGCAGGCCGGTGCCGATGACGACCAGCGGAAGGTTGTGCGGCGCGAAGTTGCCGTCCTTCCAGCCGATGCGGCGGCCGACCACCAGCGCGAGGCCGAGTGCGGCGGCACCGGCGTTGGCGTGGACCGCGGTACCACCGGCGAAGTCGAGCACGCCCTGGGCGCCGATCCAGCCGTCGCCCCACACCCAGTAGGCGACCGGGGCGTAGACCAGGATGACCCAAGCGGTGGCGAAGACGACCCAAGCGGAGAACTTCATGCGGTCGGCAACGGCACCGGCGATGAGGGCGACGGTGATGATCGCGAACATCATGCCGAACGCCGACATGGCCGCAGTCGAAACGCCGGCGTCGTCGACACCGAGCTCAGTGGTGTAGCGCAGGCCGAAGGCCGAGCTGAAGTCCATGCTGAACAGAGCGTTGCCGCTGCCGTCGCCGAGTGCGATGGACTCGCCGACCAGCACCCAGGCGATGGACACGAGACCAATGGCCACCAGGCACTTCATCATCATGTTGATGACGCTCTTTGCGCGGGTCAGACCACCGTAGAAAAGGGCAAGACCGGGGGTCATGAGCAGAACAAGGGCGGCTGAGATCAGGATCCACGCATTGTTGCCTGTATCGAGCTCGGGCATGGCCGCCTCCTCTCTCCAGAGATAGGTACGTACTGCGGTTTTAAGTCGATTCCGGCGTTGAGGGGAGCGACGCTGCTCGGGGCAGGTACCACGCGCCGACCACGAGGGCCGGCGCGTGATTCTCCTACCTACCGGAGTGAAGCCAGCTTCGTTGCGACGTGTTTCATGACCCGAGCCGTCGTGTTAAGAAGTTGTCGCGAAAGATTTCAAGTGTGTGAACTCCTGCGCACGAGGGTCGATTCGGGGACAACGGCAGGAGTTTGTGGGGCTCAAGGGGCCAAAGCGGCACTTTCCCGAGGGCGCCGCGGCCTTTACCTCCGCATGACCTTAACGTTGCGTAATTGTGACCACACGGCCTCGGGGGCATGTTTCTAAGGCCGCGGACGGCCGCCGCGGCTAGGTGGTGGGCACGTTTGCGCAAAAACGAACTACGCTGGCACCGAACACCTGGACGAGTCCCGGGATCAGGAGAGGGTGACCGACTGCGATGGCAGAGAAGAAGAAGGCAGCCAGCATCTGGGATGTGGCGAGGCTCGCCGGCGTCTCGCACCAGACCGTCTCGCGGGTCGTCAACGGCTCACCCCGGGTCGCCGACCCCACGCGGGCCAAGGTGATGACCGCCATCGCCGAGCTGGGTTACCGGCCCAACCGGCTGGCGCGGACGCTGGCCGGCGGCGCGCCGCAATCGGTCACGGTCCTCACCGCCGACACCTCGCTGTACGGCGTCGAGGCCTCGCTGCGCGGCATCGAGAAGGCCGCGCGGGCCGTCGGCTGGTCCGTCTCGATCTCGGTGCTGGACCCCGCCGATACGTTCACCGACGACGACATCATCTCTCGCCTCCCGCGGGCCGGGGAGCCGACGATCATCATCGCCCACGACGAGCCGGGCATGCGGGCGCGCCAGGCGCTCCTGGACGCCCAGCCGCAGGCCATGGTCGCGGTCGGCCCCTACACCGCCGACGAGCTGGAGAAGTCCCCGTGGCTGGTGGGCATGGACGACGGCGAGGCCGCCGGGCAGGCCACCCGCTACCTGCTGGAGATGGGCCACCACACCGTCCACCACCTGGCGATCCCGACGTCCTCGGACAAGACCCAGGGCGGCAAGACCCACCGCGCCGACGGCTGGGCTGCCGCGCTCCAACTCGCCGGCCGCGAGCAGCCCGACATGATCATGTCGGGGTGGACCATCGCGGAGGCGTTCGAGGCGGTGCAGCCGCTCATCGAGGACCGGTCGGTCACCGCGATCCTGTGCGGCAACGACGACCTGGCCCTGGGGGCGCTGCGGGCGGCCCACCAGGCCGGGAGGGACGTGCCGGGCGACCTCTCGATCGTCGGCTTCGACAATGCGCCCTTCACCGCCTATACGACTCCGGCGATCACCACCGTCAACCAGGACTTCCTGGGGCTGGGGCGCGGCGCGTTCGAGCTGCTGCGCCACAAGCTCGACGGGTCGACCTCGCGTCCGGCGCCGTGCTGGCCCGATCCCGAGCTCATCGTCCGCGAGACCTCGGGACCTCCGCCGAGGCGCTGAAGCGGGCGGGCGAAGTCCGCTCGGGCGGTTCACGGACGGCGAACGGCCCCCGTCACCGAGTCTGTGACGGGGGCCGTACTCGCATTAGGCGAGGGCGTTCAGGCTCTCGTACTGCTCGTCGGTGAGCTCCACGTTCAGTGCGCCGACGTTCTCCTCCAGGTGGGCGATCGAGCTGGTGCCCGGGATCGGGAGGACGTTGGGGCTGTGGCGAAGCAGCCACGCCAGCGCGGTCTGGGCGGGCGTCGCCCCGGCCTCGGCGGCGATCTTGGAGACCGGCCCGTCGGGGCCGGCCAGGTCGCCGGTCGCGATGGGGAACCACGGGATGAACGCGATGCCTTGCGCGGCCGTGTACTCGAGGACGGCCTCGTGCTGGCGGGTGACCAGGTTGTACATGTTCTGGACGCTGGCGATCTCGGTGATCTCCTGCGCCGCCTTCAGTTCCTCGACGGTCACCTCGGACAGTCCGATGTGGCGGATCTTGCCCTGTGCCTTGAGGACGGCGAGCGCACCGATCTGATCGGCCAGCGGGACGTCGGAGCCGATGCGGTGGAGCTGGTAGAGGTCGATGGTCTCCACCCCGAGCCGGCGCAGGCTGAGCTCGGCCTGCTGGCGCAGGTAGGCGGGGTTGCCGACGGCGACCCACTCCGCGGGCGAGGGCCGGGTGTTGCCGACCTTGGTGGCGATGACGAGGTCGTCCGCGTAGGGGGCGAGCGCCTCGGCGATGAGTGATTCGTTGTCGCCCAAGGCGTATGCGTCGGCGGTGTCGATGAAGTTGACGCCGAGTTCGACGACGCGGCGCAGCACGGCCTTGGCGGCTTCGCGGTCCTTCGGCGGGGTGAAGATGCCGGGGTCGCCGGTCAGGCGCATGGCGCCGTAGCCGAGCCGGTTGACGGTGAGGTCCCCGCCGATCACGATGTCGTTCATGGGAATGTCCCTAACGTTGCGAGTAGTTCGATCGTGGCGGTTCGACCGCACGATCAGGTGAACGGCGCCCGGGGGTCGGTTTGTTCCCGGTGGTGGACTTCGTCTCTGATGCGGGCCAGGGCGTTTCGCGACAGATGTTCTAGGGCGGGCGGATGGGACACTCTGGGGCATGATCAAAGGTTTCAAGGAATTCCTCATGCGCGGCAACGTGGTCGACCTGGCCGTCGCGTTCGTGATGGGCGCGGCGATGACCGCGCTGGTGGCCTCGCTGGGCGACGCGTTCATCAACCCGCTCATCACGCTGGTGACCGGCGGGTCCGAGATCGGCGGCAGCTTCACCGTCAATGGCGTGGAGTTCCCGTACGGGACGTTCGTCAACGGCCTGTTGGTGTTCTTCCTGACCGCCGCGGCGGTCTACTTCGTGGTCGTGGTGCCCTACAACCGGGTTCGCGATCGCTTCATGACGCCGGCCGAGGAGGAGAAGGTCGAGCGCGAGGAGCAGATCGTGCTGCTGGAGCAGATTCGCGACGCCCTGTTGGAGCAGAGCCGGCGCTAGCCCGTCTTGAAAGGTTGGAGACAGGGGCGCCGGGTGGATCGCTTGCGGGGGTCGCACCCGAGTGGGACGGTGAGAGTGAAACCTTTGAAACCGACCCGCAAAGGAGCACTCCGCAATGCCCATCTCGATTCCGCTCGGCGCCCCCGTATGGGCCGATGCGAACACCCCCGATCTCGCCGGTGATCTGGTGTTTTACACCAAGTTGTTCGGCTGGACGACCTTCGACAGCGGCGAGGAGTTCGGGCACTACACCGAGTTCTGCCTGGGGACCAGCGCCTCGAACGCCCGCGTGGTCGCCGGTATAGCCCCCAATCAGTCCGACCAGCGCGGCAAACCGTCGGCGTGGGGACTGTCGTTTCATGTGGAGGACTGCGTTCGGACCGCCACAGCGGCCGAGAAGCTGGGCGCCACGGCGGTCACCCATCCGATGCGCGTCGGCGATGATCTGGTCTGGGCCAATATGAAGGACCCCGACGGCGCCGCGTTCGGCCTGTACGAGCCGCTCAGGGCCGACATGGGGTTCACGGCGTTCGGCGAGCCGGGCGCCGCCGCCTGGTTCGAGTACGCGTATGACGGCGTGCCGGCGGTGGCGATGCAGTTCTACGCGGAGCTGCTGGACTGGGAGGTGACGGTCCCGGCCTGGGAGGACCCGCGCAATCGGAGGCCGTACGTGTCGCTGCACGCCCGTGAGGCGGGCCTGGAATTCGGCGGGGCGGCGGTGATCGGCGAGGACGACCCGGACGCGTCCCCGCGGTGGACCGTCTGCTTCGAGGTCGCGGCGGTGGACCGCTTGGCGGCCAGGGCTCCGGCGCTGGGCGGCGAGGTCGTGGGGCCCGCGCACGACCTGCCGGGGCTGCGGGTGGCGACGCTCAGCTCCCCCACCGGCGCGCGGTTCGGCATCTTGGAGCGGACCGGCTGAGACCGGGGAAGTCAAGTCGCGGGCGGCGCCTGCGGCGTGCCGATACGCGTGAACTTCTGCGGGTGTCGGACCTCCGTGCGACGGTGGACTGGTCAGTCAAATCCGACCCGCGAAGGAGCGGTTCACCATGTCGATTTCGATTCCGTTCGGAGCCCCGGCCTGGGTCGACTCCATGACCCCCGACCTCGCCGCGGACGTCGCCTTCTACTCGGGCCTGTTCGGCTGGAAGGCGGCGGACGGCGGCGCGGAGTGGGGGCACTACACCGAACTGCGCATCGGCGAGACCGCCGAGGACGGCCGCTCCATCGGCGGGATCGTCCCGAACGACTCCGAGCGGGGCGACGCCCCGGGCGAGTGGAACCTCTACTTCCTGGTGGAGGACTGCGCGGCCAAGGCCGCCGAGGCCGAGAAACTGGGCGCGCGGATCACGGTGGCCCCGATGGACATCGGGGACCTGATCTTCTCGATGGTCCAGGACCCCAACGGGGCCGTGTTCGGGCTGTTCCAGGCCAAGAGCGACGAGATGGGCTTCAAGGCCTTCGCCGAGCCGAACGCGCCGATGTGGTTCGAGTACTCCTACGACGGCGTCCCGGCCGAGGCCATGAAGTTCTACGCCGACCTGCTCGGCTGGGACGTGATCACCCCGCCGTGGGAGGACCCGAACAATCCGCGTCCGTATGCGGCGCTGCGCGCGGACGGCGCCGAGCAGGAGTTCGGCGGATGCCATCCGGCCGAGGGTCCGGAGAAGGACCTGCCCCCTCAGTGGGTGACGATGATCCTGGTCGAGGACGCCGACGCGACCTGCGCGAAGGCGGCCGAGCTGGGCGGAAAGGTCGTGGCGGAGCCGACGGACGTTCCGCAGACGCGAATCGCGGGCGTGCAGTCCCCGACCGGGGCGACCCTCGGGGTCATGGCCCCGCGGTGAGCAAGGCGCCAATGGAGTACACAGAGGACAGAATAGGGCCCGTATCCGTCCCGACAAGGCGGATACGGGCCCGTCGCGCACGACCGCGGCCAGGTCTATAGCGATCATGCGCGGCGGGGTCCGGTCGCCCCACCAACCACCCGATTCGGATGCGACCGGTCCCCTGAACGGGCGGCGCGCTGGAATTTCCACAAACCACGCGCCGCCCGAGTCTCTACGTCGAGGAGGCACCGCCGCCGCGCGGCTGGCCGTTCGCATTGGTGCGGATCTGCTTGAGCGCAATCTGGTAGTAGTCCTCATCGGTCCATGCGGGCCAGACCGACTGCTCAGCGTCAGTCTCCGCATTGACCCGGCGCCGTTGCCGGCGTTTCCATTGCTCCTGTTCAGACATCGGTGTCTCCCTTCCCTTTCCGGTTGCGTAGCAAGGTGCCGAGGAGGCGGCCACGGAGTGAACCGAGGAAACGCATCGCGTATAGGCCGTACGGTTCGACCCAACCGTCAACCCAGGTGACGCGCTCGCCGAGGGTGTCCAGATCCGAGATGACCACCAAGCGGGTGGGCGCTCCGCACTCCCAAGCCCATGCCTCGACGTGCGAGGGGTAGCGGGCGTCATTGCCGAAGATGTACAGCGGCCGGAACCGGTCGAAGGGCATCCGTGTCAGCTCGGCCATGTCCGGAGGCGCAGCGGCGCGCACGGCCGCCGCCCGGGCCGCTTCATCCACTGCATACCCGCGCCGTCCCTCGAAACAGCCCGGTCGCCGTGGGCGGCTTGGTGCCGTTGTAGAAGACGTCTACGGCCTGGTCTTGGAACCATTGCCGCCACTGCACATCGGCGGCTCCGAGGCATTCGCTCCAAGAGCCGCGTTCGGTTCCGTCCGTGAGGCCACGGACCACGAGCAGAATGCCCGCGCCCTCGTTCTCAGCGTCGAATACGTGGAACGAGTCGGGGTGACCCGGAGCCGCACGTACCGAATATGTCGCAGCGCCAGCGCCGAACGTGCCCCACTCGAATCCTTCGCTTGCAGTACTCATGTCGCGCTCCCTCCACTAGGTCCGCCCGTCCATGTCAACACACCGTATGTGCAGGTCAGCGGCTTACACAAGCAGGAGATTGCCTGTCGGGCAAGCCGAGTGACACCCCCGATCGGGATTTCTGGTGGAAATTCCGCGAGCGTCGATACCCGCCACATCGACCCCATCTGTTACGGAGCGATAGAGGTTGACAACCATAAGTAAGGCGCTGGCAAGATGGGGTTATGAGTGCTGGATTCCTGCAAGCGGACCTTGGCGACTTGCTCACTAGCTGGCGTATCCGAGCGGGCTACCCGAGTCGCGAGGCCGCCGCGTACACCATCGGAACCACAAAGGACATCGTCGGGTCCTACGAGTCGGGCAAACTCCAGTACATGGAGCCGATGACCATTGAAGGGCTCCTTCGCGAGTATGGCGCGCCTGAGTACGTGGTCGCTGAGGCCAAGTCGAAGGCGAAGCAGATCCGACAGGGTTCGCCGAACACCTGGCGTGACACCGGTCCTGAGTGGTTCAAGCGGCTGCAACAGCTTGAGCCGCTGGCCGTCACGATTGACATCTTCGAAGACTGCTATGTCACCGGACTGATGCAGACCAGGGCGTACGGTCGAGCGGTCATGGAGGCCGGGGGGTTGCTGACACTCAAGCAGATCGACACCTCGCTCAACCTCCGCGCGAGCCGCCGCGAGGCCGTTCTAGAGAGCGACAACCCTGCCCTCGTGCGGGTGATTCAAACGGAGTACTCGCTCGACCTCATGCGAGACACGGAGCTCTTCGATGAGCAGTTCCAGCGGCTCAAGGAGGACAACGAGCGCCCGAACGTGGAGGTCTACATCCTGCCTACGCGCGGCTTCCATCCATCGATGGAAGGGCCATATCGAATCATGACGTTCGCCGAGGATGACGCGCGCGACGTGGGATATCACGAAGGGCCGTTCGGCGCGCACTACGAGGCCTCCAAGGCGGATACCGAGCGGGTGCGTGACCTATTCTCAAGTACGCTCGCGATGTCCGAGCGGCTGAAATGAGTGGAGAGCATCGATGCTGACGAATGAATGGAAGAAGTCGTCCCGCAGCGGCAATCAGGGCGGGGACTGCCTTGAAGCGAGATGGAAGAAGTCGTCCCGCAGCAGCAACCAGGGCGGGGACTGCGTTGAGGCCCGTACTCATGCGGGCGTCGTGCAGGTGCGAGACACCAAACTCGGGGAAGCCTCCCCGATCCTCGACCTTAGCCCGGCCGACTGGCGGGCGATCCTGGCTGACCAGAAGTAACCGAGACCGCTAGACCGAGGGCCCCGCGCACGCCAGGGTGCGCGGGCCCCCGTATGTCTGTTGTGGAGTAGTCGCGGGGCGAGAGCCCGGCGGCCGGGGCAGACGTATGGAGGTGACCTTCATCTCTTATCGCAAGTTTTTCCTTATTGCAAACTCAGTGCAATAATGGCACGCATGTCGAGTCTCGCAACCGCGTTCAGTACCGGAGATGTCACGGATTACGTTCTGCGCCAGGCAGGACCGGATGAGCTCGCCCAGGCGCGCTCGGTGATGCTGGACACCGTCTACCGGGACTTCGGCCACGGCTATCTGCCGCAGTGGCACTCCGACATCATCGACCTGGAGTCCTTTTACCTTGCACCCGAGGACAATGCGCTCTTCGTCGCCGTGCGGGAAGGCCAGGTCGTGGGGACGGCGGGCGTGCGGGGCCAGACCCCGGTCTCGCCGCCGCACCCGCCCGAGGTGGCCGACCGATTCGAGGAGGGCCGCACCGCGACCCTCTACCGCGTGTACGTCCGTCCCGAGCACCGCCGCCAGGGCCTGGCGGGGCGATTGGTGGACGCCTGCCTGGGGTTCATCGCCTCGCGCGAGCGCTACACCGGGGTCTACCTCCACACCGACGCGCGAACCCCGGGAGCGGTCGAGTTCTGGTCGCGGCGCGGCACGATCATCTTCGACGAGCGCACCGCCCAGAACGATGCGCGGACCGACGCCCTCGCCGCGCCCTTCGAAACCGTCCACTTCGAACTGCACCCGGACCTGCGGACGGCCGCATAGCGAGCCGGGCGCGTGGAACCGTGCCTTCAGTCCCCTTCGAGGACCTGCCGGCCTTTGTACAGACCGCAGTGCGTGCACACGTGATGCGGCCGCACCGCCTCCTTGCGCGGACACGGGCAGGCCTGAATCGCGGGCGCGCGACCCTTCCACTGCGAGCGACGTTTGCGGGTATTCGAGCGCGAAAGGCGCCGTTTCGGAACAGCCATGCCACCACTCTAATGAACATGGTTTTCATTAACGAACCCGGTCCCGGCCTGAGCCGTCCGTAGGTGAATACGGCCGAGGGGCCGGCCCGGCGGTGGGCGGCCCCTCGGCTTACTTCGGGTTTGGTCTTTGCGTTGCGGCGCTTAGCGGGCGGCGACGGCCTTGTCCGGGTAGTCGCTGAAGACCGCGTCGACGCCGAGGTCGTAGAACAGCTCGTACTCGGAGCGGTAGTCGCCCCACTTGCCGGGCTTGGTGCCCTTGCGGAAGTCGGCCGGCAGGAACGAGTTCTCGTTGCGGAAGGTCCACACGTGCACGTTCAGGCCGCGGTCGTGGGCGCGGTCGACCACGTCCGTCGGCTCCAGCAGGTAGCCGTCGGCGTCGCGGGGGACGATCCGGTCCTTGTTCAGGCTGATCGTGTCCAACGTGGAGGCGTACAGGTCCAGGTCGGCGTCCGAGATCGCGCCGGAGCCACCGATGTTCAGGCCCACCGGGTTGTCGATGCGCTCATCGATCTCCACCAGGCTGGGGTACTCGAAGGACTGCACCCACACCGGCGAGTCCTCCTCGTCCAGGTCCCGCTCCTCCAGGACGTCGGCCAGCGCGTCCTCGATGCTCATGCCCATCTCGTCGTAGTAGGACGGGTGCTTCATCTCCGGGTAGGTGAGGACGTCGGAGCCGGTCGCGTCCAGGTAGTCCAGGACCTCGTCGTAGGTGACGAGCTGGAACTGCCCGTCCCAGGCGGCGCTCTGCGGGCGCAGGTCCGGGATGCGCTCCTCGGCGCGGAGCGTCTTGAGCTCTTCGAGGGTGAAGTCGTCGGCGAACCAATCGGTGACGGCCTTGCCGTCGATCGTCTTGGTGGTCTTGCGATCGGCGAACTCGGGGTGTTCGGCCACGTCGGTGGTTCCCGAGAGCATCGGCTCGTGGCGGGCCACCAGTTCGCCGTCGGCGGTGAGCACCAGGTCGGGCTCGATGACGTCGGCGCCGAGACCGATCGCGAGCTTGTAGGCCTCGAGCGTGTGCTCGGGCATGTAACCGGAGGCGCCGCGGTGGGCGATGACGATCGGCTCGGTGGCGGGCTCGTGGTGCGGCTTCGCCTGGGCCGGAGCGGCGGCGAAGCCGATCGCGACGAGGCCGGCGGCGGCCGCGGCCAGGCCGCGCAGGAGGGTGCCCTTTCGGGACATGCGCTTCATCCTCTTCGGTCGGGGTCGTGGGGAACCCCCACTCAACCGGCCGCGCCCGTCGCTCGCCTCTCCCGCAACTGAACGCGCGGTGAACAATGGTCGAAATCGGACGGCCGCGCGCTAAGTCGCGGCGAGCGGGCAGCGTCCTTCGCTTGGGTGGCCGTTGGGAGTCACGGGGGCGCTGGCAGGTTCATTGATGGTGTTGTGGCGCTTGGGGAGGCCTGCATTGGGGGCCGGGGCGCTGGCGGGGGCGGGGCCAGTAGATGGGCGAGCTGCGCTAAAGGCATCGACGACGGCAGCGGTGGGGAAGGGGCGGCCTCCGTACCCGGCTGCAAGGCCGGCGGTGGGCAGAGGCGGAGGGTCGGAAGGTCGCGGGGCGGTGGGGACCGTTGAGGGGCTGGGGCGTTGAGGTGCCGAGCCGCAGGGACGCCCGGCCGCTGGACAGCAGAGCAGCGGGGTGGTGTCGGTGGTGGTGAGAGGCGTTGGGCCGCAACCAATCCGCTGAGCAAGTGTGACCGGCG
>NZ_STGY01000001.1:129983-199985 GCF_004912275.1 Glycomyces buryatensis | reverse complement strand
GAACGCGCAAGCGAACCGCAAGCCGGGAATCCCCGCCCACAACGGGGAGGAACTCAAACCCTCCGTAACAGAACTGTGCGCCGAACTTCATCGGCTCGGCACAGCTGCCGCACGAACAGGCAACGCCGCTGGTCGACGGTGGTACCCATGACAACGACAATGCCCTCCCAGACCACGGCCGACGAGCCGACCGCCGCCCGTAAGGGCTGGATCTCCGATTGGAGGCCCGACGACGAGACCTTCTGGCAGTCGACTGGCAAGAAGGTCGCCAAGCGCAACCTGCTGTGGTCGGTGGTTGCCGAACACCTCGGGTTCTCCGTCTGGGTGATGTTCAGCATCATCACCCCCTACCTCGCTGCCGCGGGCTTTGGCTTCACCGTCAGCCAGCTGTTCTGGCTCACCGCGGTCCCGAACCTGGTGGGCTCCTTCCTGCGCATCCCCTACACCGCCGCGGTGGCGGTCTTCGGCGGCCGCAACTGGACCATCATCTCCGCGGCGCTGCTGATCATCCCGACGTCGATGCTGGCGTATTGCCTGATGACGCCCGGTACGCCGTATTGGATGTTCATTGCGGCAGGTGTCGCGGCCGGCTTCGGCGGCGGCAACTTCGCCTCCTCGATGGCCAACATCTCCTACTTCTATCCGGAGCGGTACCGCGGCACGGCCCTGGGCATCAACGCCGCGGGCGGCAATATCGGCGTCCCGGCGGTCCAGTTCATCGGCCCGTTCGCGATCGGCCTGGGCCTGTTCGGCGCCTCGCAGGGCGTCAATGACGCCGGCAATGACATCTGGCTCCACAACGTTCCGATCCTGTGGATGGTCCTGGGCATCTTCGCCGCCGTCATGGCCTGGAAGTTCATGGACAACCTCACGGTCGCCCGCACCCCCATCCGCGAGCAGGTGCCCGCGCTGGCCCGCAAGCACACGTGGGTGATGAGCGTGCTCTACATCGGCACGTTCGGGTCGTTCATCGGCTACTCCTTCGCGTTCCCGCTGGTCATCAAGATCGAGTTCCCCGAGTTCAACGCGCTGTGGATCGCCGCCCTCGGCCCGCTGGTCGGTTCGGTCTCGCGTCCCTTCGGCGGCTACCTCGCCGACAAGTGGGCCGGCGCCCCGATCACCAGCCTGTCGTTCGTGGTCATGGGCGGGGGCGTCCTCGGCGCGATCTGGGGGATCAACGCCGGATCGTTCACCCTGTTCTTCGTCTCCTTCATGGTGCTGTTCCTCATGAGCGGCGTCGCCAACGGTTCGACGTACCGGTCGATCCCGGCGATCTTCCAGGCCGAGGCCACCGCGACGGCCGGACGCGAGACCAATGAGACCGAAGTGGTGCAGGCCAAGAAGCTCACCGCCGCCGCGCTCGGCTGGATCTCCGCCATCGGCGCCTTCGGCGGGTTCCTCATCAACCAGGCATTCCGCATCGCCAACGAGAACACCGGGTCGGTCATCCCCGCCATGTACGGCTTCCTGGCCTTCTATGCGCTCTTCCTGGTCATGAACTGGTGGTTCTACCAGCGCAAGGTGTTCGTGGAGCAGGCCCCGAGCCTGGCCTACGCCAAGGTCTGACCCCACTTGCCACAACTGAATACGACGTAGCGATCTACGTCTCCTCCCATGGAAAGGGTGGCCCGCAATCTTCTGGTGAGGACGATTGCGGGCCACTTAGCATCCCGGAAACATGCGGCTCGTGACGATGTAACCACCCCTGGGCACACTCGGCACATGACCGCACGCACCGGCACGTCCGCCACCCGCCCGCTCTCGGACCGGAGCGAACGCCGGTCCCTGCCGGTCGTCCGAACCGCCGACACCCACTGCCCGTACTGCGCCCTGCAGTGCGGCATGCGTCTGGAGGAGGACGAGGCCGGTCAGGTCACCGCGTCCCCGCGGGGCGGCGGCATGTGCCAGAAGGGCTGGACCAGCCCCGAACTGCTCGACCACCCCGGGCGCATCACCACCCCGCTGCTGCGCGGCGAGCCCGTCTCCTGGGAGACCGCGCTCGACCACGTCGCCGAGCGGATCAAGGCCGTGTGGGCCGAGCACGGCAAGGACGCGGTCGGCGTCTTCGGCGGCGGCGGACTCACCAACGAGAAGGTCTACCAGCTCGGCAAGTGGACCCGTCTCGCCTTGGGCTCGAAGCACATCGACTACAACGGCCGGTTCTGCATGTCCTCGGCCGCCGGGGCCCTGAACCGCTCCTTCGGGATCGACCGCGGACTGCCCTTCCCCTCCGAAGACCTCAAAGAGGCCGACGTGATCGTCCTCGTCGGCGCCAACCCCGCCGAGACCATGCCGCCGTTCATGCGGTTCCTGACCAATGCCGAGCTCATCGTCATCGACCCGCGCCGCACCGCCACCGCCGAGTCCGCGCAGCTGCACCTCCAACCCGCCCCGGGTACCGACCTCGCGCTCGCGAACGGCCTGCTGCACATCGCGATCGAGCAGGGCTACCTCGACCACGACTACATCGACGCCCACACCACCGGCTTCGACGAGGTTCGCCAGACCGCCGCCGGCTACTGGCCCGCGTTCGTCGAGCGCATCACCGGCGTGTCCGTTCCCGACCTCTACGCCGCCGCCCGCCTCATGGCCGGCAAGAAGACCGCGATCCTCACCGCCCGCGGCTCCGAGCAGCACGCCAAGGGCGTCGACACCGTCACCGCCTGGATCAACCTCGCCCTCGCGCTGGGCCTGCCCGGCAAACCCTCCTCCGGGTACGGGTGCCTCACCGGCCAGGGCAACGGCCAGGGCGGACGCGAGCACGGCCAGAAGGCCGACCAGCTCCCCGGCTACCGCATGATCAACGACCCGGCCGCGCGCGAGCACGTCGCCGCCGTGTGGGGCGTCGAGCCCGACACGATCCCCGGTGCCGGCGTCTCGGCCGTCGAACTGCTGCGCAAATGCGGCGACGAGGTCAAGATGCTGTTCGTCCTCGGCTCCAACCCCGTCGTCTCCGCGCCCCGCGCCACCCGCGTCGCCGACCGCCTCAAGGACCTCGACAGCCTCGTCTCCTTCGACTTCGTCATGTCCGAGACCGCGCAGCTCGCCGAGGTCGTCCTCCCCGTCACCCAATGGGCGGAGGAGGACGGGACCATGACCAACCTCGAAGGCCGCATCATCCGCCGCCGCTCCGTGCGCGACGCCCCCGGCCAGGCCCGCTCCGACCTGTGGATCATGAAGGAACTCGCCGACCGGCTCGACGCCCCCGGCACCTATTCCACGAACCCCGAGGAGATCTTCGAGGAGCTCGGCCGCGCCACCGCCGGAGCCAAGGCCGACTACTCCGGCATCACCTATGAGCGCCTGGACGAGCAGTCCTTCCAGTGGCCCGTGCCCGGTCCCGACCACGCCGGGACCCCGCGCATGTTCACCGACTTCAAGTTCAACACCCCCGACGGCCGCGCCAAGTTCATCGCCGTCGACCACCGCCACCCCGCCGAGCGCCGCGACGCCACGTACCCGCTGTACCTGACGACGGGCCGGGTCCTCACCCAGTACCAGTCCGGTGCGCAGACCCGCCTCATCGACGCCCTCGACGGCGAGCAGTTCCTCCAGATCCACCCCGACACCGCGGTGCGCCACGGCATCGGCGAAGGCGACTGGGTCCGCATCACCTCCCGCCGCGGTTCCTACACCGCCGCGGCGAGGCTCACTGTGGACATCCGGCCCGACACCGTGTTCTCCCCGTTCCACTTCCCCGGCGCGGCCAACGCCAACGCCGCCGTCTCCGACGTCCTCGACCCGATCTCCCGCATGCCCGAGTTCAAGGTCTGCGCCGTCAAGATCGCCCCCGCCGCGAAACCCTGAGGCGTGGCCGGGGCGACGAAAAACGGGGTGTTGGGCACTCGTTTCCGGTGTTAGCGTTGCGAAGTGGTAACAAGTCCCTCTCGGCTTCGCTCACTCCTGCCCGATCCCGGGCCCGCGAGCGCCCTTACCTACGCGATGCTCCCCACGTCGATCGGCAGGGGCCTGTTCATCACGGCCTCGGTCGTGTACTTCACCAAGGCGGTCGGGCTGACCCCGGTGCAGGTCGGGACCGGACTCACCATCGCGGCCAGTATCGCGCTGTTCGCGGGCGTCCCGATGGGGCACCTGGCCGACCGGATCGGCCCTCGGGCCATGACGGTCGCATTCGGACTCGCGGCGGCCCTCGCCCTCACCGCCTACTTCCTCGTCTCCAACTGGTCGGCGTTCCTGGCGGTCGCGAGCCTGGTCGCCATCGCCCAATCGGCCTCCGGAGCGGCACGCGGGGCACTCATCGCCGGGAGCGTCCCGCCAGAGCGGCGGGTCCGCACCCGCGCCTATCTGCGGGTCGTCACCAACGTCGGCTGGATGGTCGGCGCGCCCCTGGCCGGAGTGGCGCTGTACCTGGACACCGACGCCGCCTACATGTCCGTGATCCTGGCGACCGGAGCGGTCACCGCGACCGGCGCCCTGCTGTTCCTGCGGGTGCCGCCGGTGGCGCGGCAGCCCGAGTCGCGACGCGAACCGATGGGCGCGGTCCTGCGGGACCGCCCCTACCTCGCCCTGACCGTGCTCAACGCGGTTCTGTCGATCCACTACGGGATCGCCAACGTCGCCATCCCGCTCTGGGTGCTCGAACGCACCGAGGCCCCGGTCTGGATCATCTCCGTCCTGCTCGTCATCAACACGGTCATGATCGTCACCCTCCAGGTCCGCACCAGCCGTGGCAGCGGGACCGTCACCGGGGCCGCCCGGGCCCAGCGCTACGCCGGGCTGCTGCTCGCCGCGGCCTGCGGGCTCTACGCCCTGGCCGCCGGTCTCCCCGTCTGGATCGCGGCGTCCGTCCTCATGCTCGGCGCCGCCGTCCACGCGTTCGGCGAGCTGTTCCAGGCCTCCGGCGGCTGGGGCCTGTCCTTCGAACTCGCCCCCGACCACGCCCAGGGCCAGTACCAGGGCCTGTACAACACCGGATTCCAGGTCTCCGACATCGTCGCGCCCGCGGTGCTGGCGGTGGCCGTCATCGGCCTCGGCTGGCCCGGCTGGATCGTGATGGGCGCCTGCTTCGCCGCGGCCGGGCTCGCCGTCCCGCCGTTGGCCCGCTGGGCTGAGCGCACCCGCCCACCCGCACCCGACGCCGCGACCGTCGCTGCGGCCGCCAAACCCTGACGAACGTCCGGTCTCCCCGGCCCGAATACCGGTCGAAAGACCTATACGAATCAGTCGAATTACCCAGGACGACAAGGACACTCCGCTTCTACGGTGGATGAGCGGCCCGATCGGAAATCAGGATCGGGCCGACCAACCCTCCACCCACCTGGGAGCACACCAGTGAAACGCAATGTCAAACGCACGTTGATCGGCACGACCGCGCTCGCGGTGGCGGCCGGGACGAGCGCCCTCGCCCTCACCGCCGCCAGCGCCGAGACCCCCGAACCCGCTGCGCCGCAACAAACAACGCAATCGGATCCTCCGCTCGCGCTGGCCGCACCGAGCGGCGAGTACGACACCGGCACCACCCAGCTGCACCTTGTGGACGAGGACCGGGCCGACGTGTGGGTGCCCGAGGAACGGCGCGAGCTGATGGCCTCGCTCTGGTATCCGACCGAGGACGAGGGCGAGACCGCCCCGTACATGACGCCCGAGGAGTCGGAGCAGTTCATGGCGCAGATCCTGGAGAACAATCCCGGACTCGAACTGCCCGGTGACCTCCTCGCCGGGGTCGGGACCAATTCGGTGCAGGACGCGGAGGTCGAGGGCGACGACGGTGAGCTGCCGCTGGTGATGCTCTCGCCGGGTTATTCCTTCCCGCGAGCGACCCTCACCGGCCTGGCCGAGGAGCTGGCCAGCCACGGTTATGTGGTCGCCGCGGTGGGGCACACCTACGAGGCCCCGATCAGCTTCCCCGACGGCCGCACCGCCGAGTGCACGACCTGCGCGACGATGGACAAGGCCACGCTCGACAGCACGCTCGTGCCGAACCGCTCCGAGGACCTGTCCTTCGTGCTCGACGAAATCACCGACGACTCAGTCTGGGACGGCGCCGATCTCATCGATGAGAAGCGCATCGCGGTGGGCGGCCACTCGGCCGGCGGCGCGTCCAGCCACCGCGTGATCGCCGCCGATGACCGCTTCGACGCCGGATTCAACCTCGACGGCACCTTCTTCGGGCTCGACCCGGACCAGGTCGACGAGCCGTTCCTGATGGTCGGGGCCGAGGAAAACGGCCAGCCCGGCGTCGACGACACCTGGACGGATGCGTGGAATCGGTTGGACGGCTGGAAGCGCTGGATCAGCGTCACCGGCACTACCCACAGTTCCCTCACCGACCTGGCCCCGCTGACGCAGCAGGCGGTCGGCGACGGCCCCGGCATCGACGGCGCTTACGCGGACCGCTTGGGGCGCACCTATGTGACCGCGTTCGTGGACCTCCACCTGCGCGGCGAGGAATCGGACCTGTTCGACGGCCCGAGCGAGGAGTGGCCGGAGGTCGTCTTCCACAACCCGTAGACCAGCACCACCGCAACAACACCCGGGCCCGGCCGCGCGAAGCGCGGCCGGGCCATAAGGCGGACGGCTTGATCTCGAAGTGGGTGCAGTGCTTGGGTCGTACGACGTTGAAATGCCGCAGGTCCACCGTCGCCACCGTGGTGATGTTGAGACGCTCAGCCGTTGCGACGACGGACGCGTCGACTGTACCGAGTGGCAGATTACTGTACATGCTGGTGAGTTGAGCGATCCTGAGCCAGTCCGAAGGATGGACTGGCTCGACTGCGAAGACGCCTGCGGCCAAGTCGCCGAGGAACCTTACTTCGGCTTCGGTTCCGAGGCGCGTTGAGATCAGGTAGGCGGCTTCTGTAATGGCGAGGGTCGGCACAATGAGAGCGCCAGGGTAGTTCTCAAGCAGGTCTAGACAGGCCGCATGATGCTGGTCGTCGGCATCGATGTAGGCGTACAGCGGGCCCGTGTCGACAACGAGGCTTATGAGTCCACGCCCAATTCGTGCTGGAGGATTTCTTCGATGCGCTCAGAAATGTCGCTGCGGCCACTGTGCCCGGCCCCGGCGGCGAGGAGGCGACGTTTACCGCCTCCTCCACCAAGATAAGCCTCGATCGCCTCGCGGGTGACCTCTGAGATCGTCATGCCTCGCCGGGCGGCCTCATGGCGCAGCCGGGCGTCGAGTTGATCGGAGATCTTCACGGTTGTTCGTGCCATGTATGCCAGCATACCATCGCTGAACTCGTATATCGCACTGCTTGTTGTCCGGCCGCGCCATGCGCGGCCGGACCCCTGCTACCGAAGGCGCACCGGGAGCAGGAATTCCAGGTGCTCCTCGGCCACGCTTCGCTCTTCGACTTCGATCGGGCCGTATGAAGCGATCGCCGTGACGACCTCGTCCACGAGAACCGGCGGCGCGGAGGCTCCGGCCGTCACCGCGATGGTTCCCTTGTCTCGCAGCCATTCCGGTTCGATCTCGCTGGCGTAGTCGATCAGGTGCGACTCGGTTCCGGCGTCCCTGGCCATCTCCATCAGGCGATTCGAGTTCGAGGAATTGACCGAGCCGATCACCAGGACCAGGTCGGACTCCTCCAGCACGGCCGCCACCGCCGCCTGGCGGTTGGTGGTGGCGTAGCAGACGTCGTCCGATCCGGGGCCCTTGATCTTCGGGAAGCGGCGCCGCAGCGCGGCGATGATCTCCTCGACCTCGGCGACCGCGAGCGTCGTCTGGCTCAGATAGGTGAGCCTGTCCGGATCGCGCACCACCAGCGTCGCCACGTCGGCGGCCCGCTCCACCAGCACCGTCCGCTCCGGCGCGACGCCCATCGTGCCGACGACCTCCTCGTGGCCCTCGTGTCCGATGAGGACTACCGTGTCTTCGGCGTTCGCGGCCCGTCGGGCCTCGTTGTGGACCTTGGTGACCAGCGGGCAGGTCGCGTCGATCGCGTCGAGCCCGCGCCGCTCGGCCTCGCGTTCCACCGCGGGGGCGACCCCGTGGGCGGAGAACACGATGCGGGCGTCCGCCGGCACCTCGTCGAGTTCGGACACGAAGATCGCGCCGCGCGCTTCGAGGTCGCGCACCATGAACGCATTGTGGACGATCTGGTTGCGCACGTACACCGGCGGCCCGTAGCGCGTCAGCAGCGCCTCCACGATGTCGATGGCGCGCTCGACTCCGGCGCAGAATGACCGGGGCGAGGGCAGCAGCACCTTGCGCGGCGCGGTCACCACGCCCGCCCGACGGTGCTCGCGGCCAGGCCGCTGAGTTCGGCTACCGCCTCCGGCAGCAGGCCGCCCGCGCCCAATCCCACTGCGGCCGAAGCCGTCAGCGACTCGGCGGACTCGCGGCTGGCGCTGCGTCCGCCGCAGGTCTCAACCAGTTCGGCGGCGCGGACCAGCTGGGCCTCGTCCAGCGGCCCGGCCCCGGCGTAGAGCCGGGCGAGTTCGGCCGACTCGGGCCGGCCCGAGCCGAGCGCGGCCGTCACCGGCAGGGACTTCTTGCGGTTGCGCAGGTCGGAGAACACGGCCTTGCCGGTGACCTCCGGGTCGCCCCAGATGCCCAGCAGGTCGTCCACGTGCTGGAAGGCCAGGCCGAGCCGGAACCCGAAGTCGCGCAGCGCCTTCACCTGCACCTCGGTGCCCCCGGCGAACAGCGCGCCGAGCGCGGTGGCGCAGCCCATGAGCGAGGCCGTCTTGGCCTCGGCCATCGCCACGCATTCGGCGATGCCGACGCGGTCGCGCTCCTCGAAGCGGGTGTCGGCCAGCTGCCCCTCGATGAGGGCGCGCACGGTCCCGGCCAGCAGGCCCGTCCCGGCCGCGACGCTCTCGCTCCCGGATTCGGCCAGGACCTCGAAGGCCAAGGCGTGCAGGGCGTCGCCGACGAGGATCGCATCGGTCGAGCCGAAGACCTTCCACACGGTCGGGCGGTGGCGGCGGGTCTCGTCGCGGTCGATGATGTCGTCGTGGACGAGGGAGAAGTTGTGGATCAGCTCCACGGCCACCGCCGCGGGCACGGCGGGCCTCCACAGCTCGGCGCCGTCGGCGGAGTCGGCGTGCGGGGCGGCACCGGCAACGGCCTTGGCGGCCAGCAGGGTCAGCAGCGGGCGCAGGGCCTTGCCCGAGCTCGCCCGCGACTCGTGGCCCTGCTCGTCGGTCCATCCGAAGTGGTAGGACGCGATGCGGGACGCGGCGGCGGGCAGCCGGTCGACTGAGGTCCGCAGGCCTGCGTCGATGGCCTCGCGTTCGGCGGTGTAGCTGTCGGTCAGGACGGTCATGGGGCCTCCTTAGATGGGTGGTCGCCGATTGGGGAGGAGCATTGCCCGGTCTATTTTCCCGCCCCCGTCGTTATCGAACGTCCGCTTACCACTTTCGGTAGGCGGACATTCGGCCGCCGCGGGAGCGGAAAAATATCCTCGGGCACTGCGGACCTCCCCAATCGACGACCACCCATCTCGCGCGCGCGGCTTCGGGGAATGGGGGAGGAGAGGCCGCACCGCTCACGGCGCGGCCTCTCCGGGGACTTCAGCGTCCGATCTCCACGTGCTCAAGCACACCGAGCGCGTCGGGCACCAGGATCGCGACCGAGAAGTAGGCGCTGACGAGGTAGGACATGACGGCCTTCTCGTCGATGCCCATGAACCGCACCGACAGGCCCGGCTCGTACTCGTCGGGCAGGCCGGTCTGGTGCAGGCCGACCACGCCCTGCTCGTCCTCGCCGGTCCGCATGCACAGCACCGAAGTGGTGCCCGAGCCCGTGATCGGGATCTTGTTGCACGGCAGGATCGGGATGCCCCGCCACGCCGGGATGTGGTGGCCGCCGAGCTCGGCGGTCGACGGATAGAGCCCGCGCTTGCTGCATTCGCGGCCGAACGCGGCGATCGCCTTCGGGTGCGCCAGCAGGTACTCGGGCTTGCGGCGGCGGCTGATGAGTTCGTCCATGTCGTCCGGCGTGGGCGGGCCCGATCGGGTCGGGATGCGCTGGCTGATCGCCGCGTTGTGGAGCAGCCCGAACTCGCGGTTGTTGATCATCTGGTCCTCCTGCTGTTCGCGGAGGGCCTCGACGGTGAGCCGGAGCTGCTGCTCCATCTGGTTCATCGGCTTGTTGTACAGGTCGGCGACGCGGGTGTGGACCCGCAGCACCGTCTGCGCCACCGACAGCTCGTACTCGCGCGGCGAGAGCTCGTAGTCGACGAATGTCTGCGGCAGTTCGGGCTCGCCGGTGTGGCCGGAGGCGATGTCGATGGCCGATTCGCCGTACTTGTTGGCCTTGGCGGACAGTCGGGCGCGGTAGGTGTCGAGGTGCTCGGTCAGGGACGGGGCCCGCTCGACGATTTCGGCGATCGCCGCGGTCGGGAGGACCAGCACGTTGGTCTCCACGGTGGCGACGATGTGGCGGAGCCAGACCGGGTCGGTGTCGGTCAGGGCCTGGTCGCCGAGGTAGTCGCCGTCGACCATGAGGTCCAGGGACTCCTGGTCGCCGAAGGGGCCGTCACTGAGGTGGTCGACGCGCCCGTGTGCGATCAGGTACAGCCCGTCGACCGGCTCGCCGACGTTGGCGATCACCTCGCCCCGCTGGACGGTGCGCTGCTCGAAGCGGTCGGCCATCGCCTCCAGCACCTCCTCGTCCTCGAACCCGCGCAGCTGCGCGATCTCCTTGAGCTCGGTGGGGATGACGCGGATCGTGTCGCCCTCGTTGTAGAACTCGACCCGGCCGTCGCCGACGGTGTGGGTGAGGCGTTGGTTGACTCGGTAAGCGCCGCCGGAAGTCTGGACCCACGGCAGGATCTTCAGCAGCCAGCGGGAGGTGATCTCCTGCATCTGCGGAGCGGACTTGGTGGTCGAGGCGAGGTTGCGGGCGGCGGCGGTGCTGAGGCTGGTCTGCGCTGACTGCCCATTGCTGGTCTGGGCCGGTGGAGTCGTGCTGTCCAGGACGGAGTCGGTCATTTCGCTCTTCCTCACTTGGAGTCGTCTACGGCTCACTGAATATGATAAGCGGCAATGCGGATGAAAAGCTATATTTCGGTATGGAAAACTTATTAAGGTGTATACTGCGCATCGATCGCGTCGAAGCGTTCCAGTGCGGTCTGGTAGGCGGCGGGCTCGACCTCGCCGCCGCGGCTGAAGGGGAACTCGAGCTGGTAGGTGGCGAACAGCATGAGCACGACCATGCCCGAGACGAGTCCGACCAGGACCAGCTTGTAGCGCTTGGTGGGGGTGCCGAGCGTGAGCATCACCGCGAACACCAGCAGCGCGCCGGGCACCAGCACAGTCCACATTGATGAGGTGAGGCCGCGCTGGGCCTGGAAGATCCGCTCGGTGCGGTACTCGCTCACGGCGCGGACGTGGTCGCGGGTGTCGTCGATCCGTGCCTGGGTCGCCTCGTTCTCGGTGTCCACCTCCGAGATCGGGGCCTGCATTCGGTCGATCAGCAGCAGCGTCTCGGCGTCGACATCGCGCAGCTGCTGCATGTCGACCCACTCGTGCTCGATGACGGACTCGGTGTAGTCGCGAGCGGCCACACGCAGCTCATCGCGCTGCTCGTCGGGGAGCGATTCGGCCGCCCAGTAGACGTTGACGAGTTCGCCGGCCTCGTCGTAGGTGACGTGCCCAGCCTGATTCACGCTCTCCCAGGCGGTGATGAGCACGAAAGCCAGCACGATCGCGTACAGGACGGTGATGAGCTCGAACATCGTCGTGCCGATCTCGTTGTTGCGCTCCAGCTCTGTGGGGGAGGCGAAGTGCTGGACGATCGCGGTGACGGCGATGGCCCCCGCCGATGACAATCAGGGCGAAAATCAGTCCTTGCAACCAGATGGGCATTGAAACCTCAAACCTCGTATAGCAGAATTTAAGGCGTGAATGGTATCGAATAAGGCGAGCGTTGAAGGAGTCCTGTTGCGGCGTCTAGTGGTTCTTCTGTTCGCGGCGGTGGCCGCGACGGCCCTGCCGGCGCTGGCGGTCGCATTCGCGCCCGACAATGGCGCGGGCTCGGCGTTCTTCGCTTCGACGGTCCCCCCAGACCGGCCGACCGCTCCTGCTTACCCGACCGCTCCGTCGTACGAAACCCCCAATGCCCCGGACGTGCCCGCGTACCCGACGGCACCGTCGATCCCCGTGCCACCTGACCCGCCGCATACCCCGCACTCGCCGCATCCTCCGAACCCTCCGGCTCCCGAACCGCCGAGCCCCCCGACTCAGCCCTCGCCTTCCCCCACCACCGAATCGCCGTTGCCGCCGCAGTCACCCACACCCGCCCCGTCGCCGTCTCCCTCCAGCCCCGACCCGTCGTCGCCCGAGCCGTCGCCTTCGCAGTCGAACCCACCGGCACCGTCTCCGGCAGCGTCTTCGTCACCGAGCGAGGGCGTTCCCGCCTCCGCTCCGAGCGACGAGGAGCCGCTGCCGGAGGATCCGGGACCGCTGCCGGTCGAGCTGGCCGTGGCCGACCCCGCCCCGGCCCCCGAAGCGGACGAGGAGGAGGACGACCCGACCAGGCGCCGAGTCATGATGGCCGCGTTGGTCTTCGGAGTCACCGCTGGAGCTGGTGCGGCAGTCGCGGGGCGGGCCCGGTAACGGTCCCGAACCCGACATCCCGAGGCCGGCGCAGTTCCTCTTCGCGGTACCGGCTGGTCTCGGCGTGCCAGTTGAGGATCGCCGCGACCCAGTAGCGCAGGTCCGCGACGTAGGCGTCCAGTCCCTCGCGGGCGGGACCGTCGAGTCCGAACTCTTCGACCAGGCCGGGGATCTCGGTGTCGGCGATGAGTTCGAACTGCTCGGCGCGGCTGGTCATGAGGTCGTTCACGACTCGGGCCGCCTCCTCCCGGCTGACGCCCAGGTACTCCTCGACGACCACGACGCCGTTGATCAGCTCGCCCTCGAACTCGATCTCCTTCTGGTACGAGGTGATGTCGTTGAGCAGGCAGCAGTAGTCGACGACGCTGTTCTCCAGCTCGCGGACCGGCCGCGAGGCGAACACCTCGTCCGGCACCATCCGTCCCGTCGTCAAGCGCGCCAAGGCCATCGTCATGTCGGAACCGAAGGAGGCCCGCCGCATCTCCACGTAGTCGACGGGGTCGGGCACCCGGTTCTGGCCGTGCTGGTGCACCTCCCACAGCCAGCCTTCGAGCATCGTTCGGACCGCCGCCCGGAACTCGACCCGGCCCGACTCCTCCAGGCCCTCACCGGTGCGCCGCCACAGGTCGGCCAGGCCCTTCTCGACCGGATTGGCCGGCTCGGGCGTCGGACCGAGATCGATGGGCATGAACTGCTCCAGCCGCCGGTTCTGGGCGATCGCCGCCCCGAGGCCGCGGCCCCGGCCGAAGATCCACGGGTAGTAGTCGTCGCCGTAGGTGCCCCAGTGCAGCCACTCCGAGGACAGCGTGACCTCCTCGGGGGTGCCGTCGGGGTCGATCCCGGCCGAGCACAGCGCGAAGTCGAAGCCCGCGCACTGCTCCGCCGTCCACAGGCCCGATCCGGGCAGCATCGAGTCGGGCGCGAGGAAGCCCATCTTCGCGGCCCACTCGTTGCTCTCGCTCCGCGCCTGCTCCAGATGCGGGCTGAGCCGCAGCGGGAACGGCCGGTCGTAGAACTCGGGCGTCCGCATCGGCCCGACCGGCCGGAACGGCTCGCGCACATGCTGTTTGAGCACGGATTGCGAGACGCGGGCCGCCGATGTGCCGATCCCGTTGGGGCCGCCCAGGACCCGGTCGGCGGCGTCGTTCATATAGCGGCTCGAGCGCATGTGCCATTCGTGGCCGCCGGCCTGCCAGTCCTGGAGTCCCTTGGCGTACAGGGCGATCGCCAGCTGCTCGGGCGGCGTGAGCGAGCGGTCGGCCGCCAGGATCGGGATCTCCGTCAGCGCCGTGTTCTCGAACTGGTGCAGACGCGAGGTCAGGATGTCGTTGACGAGGTCCGCCGAGGCTTGCGTGTCGTAGCCGAGGAACTTCTCCATGACCAGGACCGCGTTGGCGTTCTCGCCCTCCTCTTGGACCTCCCGCTGGTAGGAGAACAGGTCGTTGCGCAGGTGCACCGCGTCGGAGAAGGTGTCCCGCAGGACCTTCAGCGGCCGCTCGTGCGCCACGGCGTCGGGGACCTCGGCGCCGACGGCGTACTCGACCAGGCCCGCCGACCACGGCGCCCCGCCGACCTTGCGGCGCATCTCGATGTACTCGATCGGGTTGGCCACCCGGTTCGTGGAGATGTTCTGCAGCTCCCACAGCGATTCCATGAGGAGGTTGACGGTGCTGACGAGGAAGCGCTCGCGCCACCCCATCGACATCGACGGCGCGGTGCGCTTCCACAGGTCGGCCAGGCCGCGCTCGATCGGGTTGGTCGGTTCGGGCGGCTCACTGAGGTCGAGCGGCATGAACAGGGGGATCCGGTCGAGGTACGCCTTGCCCCCCTCCATGTCCCGGCTGTACTTGTAGGCGTCCAGGAAGTGGTCGTCGAAGAAGAACACCCACACGTACCAGTCGGTGACGAGGTCGAGCGCCTCGGCCGAGCAGTCGGGATGGGTGTAGGCGCAGAGCAGGCCGTAGTCGTGGCGGTCGAGCTCGGCCTCGTCCCAGATGACGCCCCCGTCGGCGGCGGGCGAGTCGAGCATGCCCATGTCCTTCGCCCAGACGCGGGCATGCGCGCGGGCGCGCTCCACGTTCGGGTTGAGGCGGGCCGGATACGGAAGATAGAAGACGGGCAGCTCAAACGGCGTGCTACCAGACATATCGCTCCCTTGATGTCAAACCGGCGGAATACGTCGTCATTCACTCTAAGGGTTACAGGGCGGCTACACCACCCCCGCCACGGGTGAAAAGCCGAAACGGCACCGAACCGTCTAGCCGGCCGAGCCTGTCGGCTCGCAGGGCAGCGGGCGTGAGGACTACTTAGCACACGCGAAACATTCCCAGCCTGATCGCGTAACAGCCCCGGGTGAATCTAGACATCCGTCGGGGACTGACAGCGCTGTCGCCGCGACAGCGCGCAGTCCCACTGCCGCGCCAATGCAAATCCCCCCAACACACCGGGAGGTCCAGCGCGTGAAGGTCGCCATCGTCGGCTACGGCATGGCCGGAGCCCGCGTCGCCCGCGAACTCGGGAGACGCGGTATCGAGGTCACCGTCTTCGGTTCAGAGACCGAGGCCGCCTACAACCGGATCCTGCTCTCCAGCATGATCGCCGGCAAGCAGTCCGAGACCGAGATCGCCCTGCCGGTGCCGCCCGAGGGCGTCGAACTCCGGCTCGGCGAAACCATCGAGACCGTCGACCTCCAGGCCAAGACCGTCAACGGCACCTCGTTCGACAAGCTCATCCTCGCCACCGGCGCCGAAGCCCTGGTCCCCCCGATCCCCGGCCTCGCGCCCCTCCCCACCGGCGCCTTCGTCCTGCGCACCATCGAGGACGCCCGCAACATCCTCGACGAGGCCGCCAACCGCGCCAGCGCCATCGTCCTCGGCGGCGGCCTGCTCGGCCTCGAAGCCGCCCGCGGACTCGCCGGGCGCGGCATGGACGTCACCGTCGTCCACGCCGGCGGCCACCTCATGGACCGGCAGCTCGACCCCCTCGGGGCCCAGGTGCTCGCCGAGACCTACGCCGAGCTCGGCGTCGAGTCCGTCACAGACGCCCAGACCACCCACGTCATCCACGGCGACGACGGGCTCACCCTCGTCCTGGCCGACGGGCGCACCGTCACCGGCCAGCTGATGGTCGTCTCCTGCGGCATCCGCCCCAATACGGCGCTGGCGGAGTCGATGTGGCTCAAGACCGGTCGCGGCGTCGTCATCGACGACCAGTGCCGCACCTCCCACCCCGACGTGTTCGCGATCGGCGACTGCGCCGAGCACCGCGGCATCCCCTATGGACTGGTCGGTCCGGCTTGGGAGCAGGCCGACGTGGTGGTCGACCTGCTTTCGGGCACGAACCCCGACGCCAGTTACGAGGGCTCGCGCCTGGTGACCCGCCTCAAGGCCTCCGGTATCGACCTGGCCGCGATGGGCGAGACCGAGGGCGACGAGGTCGTGTCCTTCGCCGACCCGACCCGGGGCACTTACGCGCGCTTGGTGATCGACGAGGAGGGCCGCCTCGCCGGGGCGGTCATGCTCGGCGACAACCCGATGGTCGGCCAGGTGGTGCAGCTGTTCGACACCGGCGACCCGGTGCCGCACGACCGCCGCACCCTCCTGATGGGCCGCCCCGGTGAGTCGGTGTCGGTGGCCCCTGAGACTCCGGCTTCCATGCCCGATGAGGTCGTGGTCTGCCGCTGTAACAACGTGACAAAAGGGGAGATCAGTACCGCGTTCCTGAATGGATCGCGGACCCCGGAGGCCCTTTCGGAGGCAACGCAGGCCTCGACCGGTTGCGGCACTTGTGCCGAGGACGTCGCCGGGCTCTGCAAGTGGTTGAACGGCACCGTCGCCGGTCTCGGCCAGGCCGCCGAGAAGTTGAATGAGGTATCAGCATGAGCAAGCGATTGGTAGTCATCGGCGACGGCATGGTCGGCCGCCGGTTCCTGGAAGCGATCACCGAGAGGGATCCGTCCTGGGAGGTCACGGTCCTCGCGGAGGAGCCGCGTCCGGCCTACGACCGGGTGCGACTGTCGGCGTTCTTCGACGGGGTGAGCGCCGAGGAGCTCTCGCTCGCGGGCGAGCTGCCGGGCGTGGACGTGCGGCTGGGGGAGCCGGTGGTCTCGATCGCCCGCACCAGCCAGGTCGTCTACACCGACTCCGGTGAGTACCCCTACGACAAGCTCGTGCTGGCCACCGGTTCCTACGCGTTCGTGCCGCCCATGGAGGGCGCCGACGCCGAGGGTGTGTTCGTCTACCGCACGATCGAGGACCTGGAGGCCATCAAGGCCCACGCCGAGGGCAAACGCCACGGCGTCGTCATCGGCGGCGGCCTGCTCGGACTCGAGGCGGCCAATGCGCTGGGGCTCCTCGGGCTCAAGACGCAGATCGTGGAGTTCGCCCCCTGGCTCATGGCCCGCCAGATGGACGAGGCCGGCGGCGGGATCCTCAAGCAGCACATCGAGAAGCTCGGCATCGACGTGGCGACGTCGACCGGCGGCTCGAAGATCGAGGTGGTTGACGACCGGCTGCGCATGGAGACGAACCAGGAGGGCGTCGCCTACGACACCGACCTGATCATCTTCGCCGCCGGGGTGCGCCCGCGCGACCAGCTGGCCCGCGAGTGCGGCATCGAGGTCGGCGAGCGCGGCGGCATCATCACCGACCTGTCCTGCCAGACGTCGGACGAGAACGTCTACGCGATCGGCGAGGTCGCGGCGATGGAGGGCGTCTGCTACGGACTCGTGGCCCCCGGTTATTCGATGGCCGAGGTCGTCGCGGACCGCCTCGCCGGCGGCGAGGCGACGTTCCCCGGCGCCGACATGTCCACCAAGCTCAAGCTGCTCGGCGTGGACGTGGCCCAGTTCGGGGCCATGGACGGCCCGCTGGCGACGACCTATCTCGACCCCGTCGAGGGCGTGTACGCCAAGCTGATCCTGTCCGACGACGCGCAGACCCTGTTGGGCGGCATGCTCGTCGGCAATGCCGAGCCCTACCCGCTGCTGCGGGCCAGCGTCGGCGCCAAGGCCCCGGGCCAGCTCGCGGACCTGCTGTCCTCCGGCGAGGTCGAGGGCACGCTGCCCGACGCCGCGCAGGTGTGCTCGTGCAACGCGGTCTCCAAGGGCGAGATCATGGGCGCGATCCACGAGGGCTGCCAGGACGTCGGGGCGATCAAGGCCTGTACCAAGGCCGGCACCAGCTGCGGCTCGTGCATCCCGATGCTGAAGCAGCTGTTGACCGAAGGCGGCGTCGAGGTCTCCAAGTCGGTGTGTGAGCACTTCTCGCAGTCCCGCGCGGAGCTGTTCGACATCGTCAAGGTCACCGGCATCACCACCTTCTCGGACCTGATCGCCCGCTACGGTTCGGGCGCCGGCTGCGACCTGTGCAAGCCGACGGTGGCCTCGATCCTGGCGAGCCTCTCCAACGGGCACATCCTCGACGGCGAGCAGGCCACCCTCCAGGACACCAACGACCACTTCCTGGCGAATATGCAGCGCAATGGCACCTATTCGGTGGTCCCGCGCATCCCCGGCGGCGAGATCACCCCGGACAAGCTGATCGTCATCGGCGAGGTCGCCAAGGAGTTCGACCTCTACACCAAGATCACCGGCGGCCAGCGCATCGACATGTTCGGTGCGCGCGTGGAGGACCTGCCGAAGATCTGGAAGAAGCTCGTGGACGCGGGCTTCGAGTCCGGTCACGCCTACGGCAAGGCGCTGCGCACCGTCAAGTCCTGTGTGGGCACCGACTGGTGCCGCTACGGCGTCCAGGACTCGGTGAAGATGGCCATCGACCTGGAGCTGCGCTACCGCGGTCTGCGCAGCCCGCACAAGCTGAAGTCGGCCGTGTCCGGTTGCGCCCGCGAGTGCGCCGAGGCCCGCGGCAAGGACTTCGGGGTGATCGCCACCGAGGACGGCTGGAACCTGTACGTCGGCGGCAACGGCGGGTTCACGCCCCGCCACGCGGACCTCCTCGTATCCGATGTGGACGGCGACACGCTGGTCCGGACCATCGACCGGTTCCTGATGTTCTACGTCTCCACCGCCGACCGGCTCCAGCGCACCTCGAAGTGGGTCGAGGCCCTCGACGGCGGCATCGACTACCTGCGCGAGGTCATCGTCGACGACAAGCTGGGCATCTGCGCCGAGCTCGACGCCCTGATGGCCAAGCACGTCGACAACTACGCCGACGAGTGGAAGGGCGTCATCGAGGACCCCGAGAAGCTCCAGCGGTTCGTCTCGTTCATCAACGCCCCCGAAGCCCCCGACCCGACGATCGAGTTCGAAGAGGTGCGCGGCCAGAAGTTCCCGGCCGGGGCCTCGGAGCGCTCGCACGCCACGCCGGTGCTGCTCGGCACGCCTTCCAGGCTCGACTCAGCAAGCCTCAGTTCAGAAAGGGAGTGACCAACATGGAGTCAATCTGTGAATTCGACAGGCTGATCCCCGGACGCGGCGCCGCCGCGCTGCTGGGGGACGGCGCCCAGGTCGCGGTGTTCCGGCTCGGCGACGGCAGCCTCTTCGCGGTGTCCAACCTGGACCCGTTCAGCGGCGCGAACGTCATGAGCCGCGGCATCGTCGGCGACCGGGGCGGCGAGCCCACCGTCGCCAGCCCCCTGCTCAAGCAGGTGTTCTCGCTCAAGACCGGCCGCTGCCTCGACGATGAGAGCGCTTCGCTCGACGTCTTCGCGGTCGAAGTCGTCGATGGCGAGGTCCGCGTCGGCGCTACAGCGGACGTGAAAGCGAGCGCCTTATGGTCGGCGCCTCCGCCCCACCACGTGAGCCCGAGACCGGAGCCAAGACCGTGCTAGCACCTTTGACCGGATACACCGTCGCCGTGACCGCGCAGCGGCGCGCCGACGAACTCTCCACGCTCCTGGAGCGGCGGGGCGCGCGCACCATCGTCGCCCCCACCCTCCGGATCGTCCCGCTGCCCGATGACGAGGCACTGCGAGCGGCCACTGTGGAGCTGATCCGGGAGGCGCCCGACATGATCGTGGCCACCACTGGGATCGGCTTCCGGGGCTGGTTGGAGGCGGCCGAAGGCTGGGGCATGGGCGACGACCTGCTCCGCGTCATGGCTGACGCGAAGATCCTGTGCCGGGGGCCGAAAGCCCTCGGCGCGGTCCGCGCCGCCGGACTCACCGAGGAGTGGACGGCGCCCTCCGAGACCGGCACAGAAGTGGTCGAATGGCTGCGCGACCACGGCGTCGACGGCCAGCGCGTGGCGATCCAGCTCCACGGCGACCCCGCCGAGGACTTCATCCGCACCGTCCGCGACGGCGGCGGCGCGGCCGTCCCGGTACCCGTCTACCGCTGGACCCTGCCCACCGACATCACGCCCGTGCAGCGCCTCGTCGACGCCATCTGCGCCAGAAGGATCGACGCCGTCACCTTCACTTCCGCGCCCGCCGCCAACGCGCTGCTGCGCATCGCCGGAGACCAGGCCGCGGACATGCTGGAGGCCTTTCGCGCACCGGCCGAGGACAATGGCGTCCTCCCGGTCGCGGTCGGCCCCGTCACGGCATCCCCGCTGACACGCCTCGGCGTCGACACGGTCCAGCCGCAGCGGGCCCGGCTCGGATCACTGGTCCGCACCGTCGCCTCCGCGCTGCCCAAGCGCTCCCGCCGAATGCTGCTGGCCACCGGCCACCGCATCGAACTGCGCGGCCACATGGTGCTGCTCGACGACGAGCCGTTCCAGCTGCCGCCGGCGCCGATGGCGGTGATCCGGGCGCTGGCGAGCGCCAACGGCAAGGTGCTCTCGCGAGCGGAACTGCTGGGGCACTTGCCCAGAGGCGCGGACGGCCATGCGGTGGAGATGGCGGTGACCCGCCTGCGGGACGCCGTCCAACTGCGTTCGTGCGTGGAGACGGTCATCAAGCGCGGCTACCGCCTGAACCTGGAGGTCTGACCGGGCCGCCGGCATTTCCCGAGCCCGCTCGGAGAGACGTCGGCCCTGGCTAGGGGCACTGTTGTTCGGTCCAGGTGGCGATTCGTTCCGGGCCGCGGTTCGACTGGGGGTTCTGGCACTCAGCGATGGGTTGGTGGCAGCGTGGTCGTCGGTGCGTCGCCGAGCGCCGGTGGCATCGCTCTTGCGGTTCAAGCCGTCAGCGATGAAGCGGTGAAGGAACCGGTCCTGGGTGCGTTGCCGAGGTCGGGCCGGTCTTCGGTCGGGGTTCGGGCGCTCAGCGATGGGATGGTGAAGGGACCGCCCCAGGGTGCGTTGCCGGGGTCGGGCCGGAATGCGCCCCGGCGGGGCCAGGCTCGGCGGAGCGGCGGCCCGGGCGGGGTCGGTGGTTCCAGTGCCGGGCCGCGCGTGCGGGACTGTCGGAAGGGGCAAGCGCGAGGCGCGGTCGAGTTCAAGCTCGGGTCCGTCATGGTCGTTGTGCCTCCTTCCTTTGTCCCGCTTCGGGCATCACGCATCGGCACTCGGCCCTCGGCCTTGGTGCCTGTCGGTCGTGCGCTCCCGCTTCCCCGTGAGGGGCTTCGCGTCTGGCGCCGGTCCGTTCCGGTCAGGTGCAGCCCATCGAGGCGCCTCCCGCTCGCCGGTCCGTTCCGCCGACCGGCTCCGTTCCGGCAGAACGGTGCCGATCAACGAGCGTCCCGCTGACCGGTCCGTCCGGTCGAGTGCAGCCCCGCTGTCGGGGCGTCCTGACCGGCCGGTCCGGGCGTGTCCTGGTCGCTTCCTTCCCGTGCCCCGTCTGGTGTGCAGGCAGGCTCCGCTTGGGAGGCCCCCCGTCCTTGGTCTGGCACGCTTCGCATGCCCTGCCGTGGAGGGTGTGCTTCGCCTACAGGTCCGGCACGCTCCGCGGGTCATTCCTTGGAGGGCATGCCTCGCCCCTCGGCCCAGACACCGCTCCACTGTCCCGCTCACTGGCAGGGCGCCGTTTCGCGTGTGTGCCTGGTAGCGCATGACTCCCGCTATGGTCGGCGTTGCATCGATAGCGCTGGTGTGCCTCGTTCAGGACACGTGCCGCCAAGTCGAGGTGATCCCGACAAGGCCGTCTCCCCCCTACACCGGCCCATGAAGGGCGCGGTGGACCGCGGGACCCGATAGCACTTCGGGGACTGAGAACACCAGGCCCAGTGCGGGCCAGTCGTTCTCGGAACCGGTCAGGCGCCGTCTCGGCCAGAGGCTTGGCGTAGTCTGCTTACACCTGCTCGACACCTGTACTAATTCCATATCCCTGTGCGTACCTCAATTGTCCTTCGCTCCAGGCTCAGCCGCATCACCCGATCGGGGAGAAAACCCTCACGTTCCGCACCAGATGCCCACGGCCGCAACGGAAACCGCCAGGACCGCACCCCGCGCCCGGGCGTGCCGCCCACCCGAGTCGAAGGAGTCCTGGAGCCTCCGCAGGCCCTGCCCCGCGAACGGACACCGGCCCCGTTCACACCTTCGTCGCCGCCGCCTTTAGCGCAGCCGGGCCTTCCACCGACACCGTCCCCGCCAGCGCCCCCGCTCCCAATGCAGGCCTCCCCAGGCGCGACAACACCACCAACGAACCCGTCACCTGTGCCAACTGCCAATGCCCAAGCGCCCAAACCGAACAGCAATGCGCTTAACCGCGTTCCTCATCGGCGGCGAGGAGGCGCTTGATGGCGTCGAGCTGCGTGGCGGGAAGTCGCCCGAGATCTGTGGGGGACAGGCGGTCGAGGTTGGCGACCGTCCATTCGTCCATGGCCCAGATGACGGCCTTGGCCAGATGGCGTTGCAGGGCGATGGGGAGGCCGTCGCCCACTTCACCGCGGGCCCGGCCGATCTCCAGGGCGCGGTCGATCCAGTCGTCGACGGCGTTCCTGACGGCGGTGATCGGGGTGCCCGCGCCGTTCGGTGCGTCGGCGAGGTAGTAGAGCCCGGCCAGGCGCGCGGCGGCGGGTTCGTCCCGGCTGATTCGGGCCAGGTGGTCGGTGAGTTCGGTGATGCGGGGCCAGAAGTCCCCCTCGGTCAGATCCTCGGCGCTCGGGGGATTCAGCGCCTCGGCCACGGCGGTGGCGAGGCCGGTGACCACGGCGTTGAACAGCGCTTCCTTGGACGCGAAGTAGTGGTAGAACGAGCTCTTGCTCATGCCCTGATCTCGGATGATGCGGTTGAGTGAGGCCCGTTCGTAGCCGGCCCGGGTGAATTCGTCCGCCGCGGCCGCGAGCAGTTGCTCGCGCCTCTCCGGCGCCAGCACTCCGACTTCGCGTTCTGCCATGGAACCCAGCATATCAACTCCAGTGGACCGACTGGTCCAATAGAATGTACGGTGGTGGTGGACCACCTGGTCCACTCGATCGAGGAGGGGCCGTGCCGCACGAGACTTCAATCCGGAACCAATTGCGGGACATGGAAGGTGACCGGCTGCGGGTGCTGGTCGTCGGCGCCGGGGTCGCGGGATTGGCGGTGGCGGGTCTGCTGCGCCGCAGCGGCCTGCACCCGGTACTCATCGATCGGGCCGGCCCCGACGCCCCCAGCGGCTACATGCTCGCCCTCATGCCGCTGGTCGACCCGGTCCTGGCCGAACTCGGTGTGAGCCAGGAATACTGGGACCGCAGCGTGCCGTTGGACCGCTACCGGATCCGCAATCGGCACGGGGCGCTGGTTCGCGAGTACTCCCTGGGCAAGCTGCTCAACACCTACGGCGACTACCGTGGGATCAGCCGCGGGGAGCTGATGAACGTGCTTGCAGCGCCCGCGAGGACGGTCGCCCACCATACGAGCGTCACGGCCATGGACCAGCGGGCGAACTCGGTGACCGTCATCTTCTCCGAGGCCGGAACCGAGGTGCGGGGCGAGTTCGATGCGGTGATCGTCGCCGACGGCCTGCACTCCTCCACTCGCGAACTCGTGCTCGATGCCGAGCTGGTGCCCACCTTCGACACCGGCTGGGGCGGCTGGGTGGTCTGGGCCGAGGCCGACGGCGACTCGGATCTCGGCGAGGAGCTCTGGGGCACCGGGTACTTCGTCGGCACCTATCCGGTGAAGGACCGGCTGGGCGTCATCGTCTGCGGCCCCCGGACTGAGAAGGGCGCCGGGCTCGGCGCGTTCGTCGCCCGGCTGCGGGACCGGACACCGGAGGCGGGCCCGCGCCTCGACCGGGTGCTCACCGAGGCCGTCGACGGGCGCGAAAGCTATTACTGGTCGCTGACCGACTGCCGCGCCGCCGAATGGACGGTCGGCAGGGTCGCCCTGGTCGGCGACGCCGCGGCCGGATTCCTGCCGACGGCCGGGATCGGCGCAGGCATGGCCATGGAATCGGCCGGTGCCCTCGTGCGCCACCTCGCCGACTGCGAACCGCACCTGGTGCCCACGGCACTGGCGGCGTTCGAACGAGGCCAGCGGCCCCGAGTCGAAGCAGCGCAGAAGAACTCACGGCAGCTCGCGCCGATGATGTTCAACCGCAATCCGGTCGCGGCAATGCTGCGGGACACCGCCGCCCGGTTCGTCCCGCTCGGCGTCGCGCTCCGCCCGATCCAGGGACTCCTCGAAACCCGGCCCTGAAGCGGGCCGGGCTCGCCTGCTGTTGCGGCGAAACGCGCACGAGTATTGCGGCCATGTGCGCACAAACAGGGCGACGAAACGCGCACAAATATGGCGTCTATGTGCGCACAAGCTGGGCGACGAAACGCGCACGAATACTGCGGCCAAACGCGCACGAGGTGTTAGGATCGTGCCCATGATTCAACTTCCTCCGTCCCCGATCGGGCATATAATCCCACGTCACGCCGCTGTGGCTGTCGAGGAGGCGCTGTCCGACACTCGGGTGGTGCTGGTCAACGGTGCTCGCCAATCCGGCAAGAGCACACTCGTGCAGCAGGTGGGGAAGGAACGGGGAGCCGAATGGCTCAGCCTGGACGACCCCGAGACCAGGCGGGCCGCTGTCTACGACCCTACTGGCTTCGTTCGTGGCGACGGCTTGATGATCATCGACGAGATCCAACGCGATCCAGAGCTGTTGCTGTCGATCAAGTCGACCGTGGACAGGGAAGGCCGTCCGGGGCGGTTCCTGCTGACCGGCTCCGCGCGGGTCATGGGGCTCCGGAACCTGCCGGACACGCTCGTCGGGCGGATGGAGACCATTGAGCTCTGGCCGCTGTCCCAAGGAGAGATCGGCGGCACTCCCGACGGGTTCATCGATGCGGTCTTCGAGCAGGGGCCCGAATTCCGCTACCGCAGCGAAGAGAACCGGAAGGGCTATATCGAACGGGTGGTGCGGGGCGGGTTCCCCGAAGCGGTGGCCCGCACCGTGAAACGGCGGTCGCAATTCTTCGACTCATACCTTTCGGATCTGGTCAACCGCGATGTCATGCAGCTGTCCGAGATCTCTCGGGGCCCGCAGATGCGGGCGCTCATCAAGCTGCTGGCCGGTCGTTCGGGCCAGTTGCTTGTACCTAACAACCTGGCGAAACTTCTTGAGGCCCCGAAGGACACGATCAAGCGGTACCTGTACCTGCTGGAAGAGGTCTTCCTGATCAAGACGATTCCGGCGTGGACCCGGAACGTCAGTTCTCGGGCCGTCTCCACCCGGAAGGTCGCGATGGTGGACTCGGGGCTCGCCGCGCACCTGCTGAAACTGGACGCTCACTCGCTGCGCCGTCCTGGCGATCCGTTTGGGCCGGTTCTCGAAGGCTTCGTCTCCATGGAGATAGCCAGGCAGCTCACCTGGTCGGACGCGAGGGCCGAGATGTTCCACTACCGAACCAAAGACCAGATTGAGGTGGACATCGTGCTTGAAGGGCCGCGCAATCAGGTGGTGGCCTTCGAGATCAAGGCCGGTGACACGATCCGGAGCGATGACTTCCGAGGGCTCCGGCATCTCGAACAGCGTCTTGGCGATGACTTCCTCCTCGGCGTGGTGCTCCACACCGGTGACAAGACCCTGCCATTCGGCCCGAAAATGCGGGCCATCCCGATCGCCGCGATCTGGGAGACGGGCGAGCGCTGAGAAGACAGAGTCGCCCGCTTCGTCCCGCTCCGCCCGATCCAGGGACTCCTCGAGACCCGGCCCTGCCGCGGCCGGGCCGTTGCTCAGCCGGCCGCTTCGCCGTCGTCCGGCAAGAGCGACCAGTCCCGGACCAGGCAGAAGGGATGCCCGACCGGGTCCGCGAGTGTGCGCCAGCCCTGTGTGTCATCGAGGAGGGTCGCCCCCAGGGCCAGCACCTCCTCCTGTGCCTCGTCCAGGTCCGGGACCGCGAAGTCCAGATGGAACTGCTGCGGGAAGGCGGGGTCGGGCCATCGCGGAGGCCGGTAGTCCTCGACCAGCTGGAAGTTCAGCACGAATCCGGACTCCAGGTGAAGCGTCGCGTCGCCGTACTCGGTCGTCCAGCGCCGGTCCGGCTGATTGACGGTGCCACCGATGATCGAGCGATAGAACTCTGCCAGCGCGATCGGGTCGGGACAGTCCAGGACCACGCACTCCAATTTCGCCTTCATGGGCGGATCCTATCGACGGTGCCCCGGTGACGCGACCCCCTTAGCCCGTGAGGCCGTGGGCCTACCGCAATGCGGGCCAAGGAAGCGGCGGATCGTTCAGGAAGAACCGCATGATCTCCAGCAGCCGATTGCCGGGCTGGGCGCTCCAGTGCGCGGCGTCCTGCTCGGCCGGGGTCGGGAGGCGGGCGATCGCCCAATGCAGGTGGTGCCACAGGATCCGCGCCGCCCACGCTTCGTCGCACTCGCCCAGATAGCCCTCCAGCAGCGCCGGGACGGCGCGAAGCGGGAGCTTGGCGAACTCGGTCGCCGGATCGGCCCAGGCCGCGTCGCCCCAGTCCAGGATCGCGTTCAGCCGCTTGGAGTCCGGGTCGGCCAGCAGATTCGTGGGACTGGCATCGCCGTGGATCAACCGAGCCTGCGCTTCCCGCGGCCGGTGCGAATCGAGGCGGTCGAACCAGGCGGTGAGCCAGTCGGCGACATCCGTGCTCAGGTACCCGGCGCGGGCCAGCCCCGCCACGAGCGGCCGCGGGTCCGCGTCGTTGTCCACCGGTACTCCATCCAGAGCATCGACCCCGGAGTGCAATATGGATAGTTCGCTGCCGAGCTCGCGGTACAGCGCCAGCCACTGCCGGTCCCGCGGCCCGCCCGGGACGCCGGGCGCGATCCCCTTCGCCCGCTTCACAACCATGTACGGGGTCGACAGGAGCTGGCCGTCATCGAAGTCCACCAGCTCTGGAGTGCGGACCCCCGCCCGCACGGCCGCCGGGATCACGACCGCCTCCTTGCGCAGGTCATCGGCGGACTCCGCGAGCGCGATCCGCAGCACCAGGTCGCCGCCGAGGAAGTAGACCCGGTTCGCCACGCCCTGAGACGGAACGGCGGCGACGTCGCCGGGATCGACCCCATGCCGCCGGGCGATCTCAGCCAGGGCTCCAAGAGAAGACATTCGGCAACCATATGGCCGCCCCTCGCGCCCCGCATTCGCATTTCCCGCCGCCAAACGCATTGCGGCCGTGCCGGTGGAACCTGGATACTCGGCGGGTGCAGGACTACAGCGTGATCGCGACCGACCTCGACGGCACCCTTCTCAACGAACACCGGCTCCTCTCCGAACGGAACCGTAAAGCGCTCCTGGCCGCCCGCGCCCGGGGCTTCAAGGTCGTGGCGGTGACCGCCCGGACGCCGCGCGGACTCACAGCCGTTCCCGGCCTGGCCGAGGCCGTCGACGCCGCGATCTGCAATAACGGCGCCCTCTTCTACGAACCCGCCAGCGGCGCAGTCGAACTGCGCCACACCATCCCCGTCCCCACTGTTCGGGAACTGCACGAACGCCTGACCCACGTCCTCCCCGACGCCGCCTTCGCCATCGAGACCGGCTCCGCCCTGATCGGACCCCACGGCAACCACTACGAAGAACCCTGGCTCCGGGTCGACACCCTCGACGAGGCGCTTGCCCTGGCCGAACACGTCGTCGAATACCGCCTCTTCGACAAGGCCGCCGGTGCCGACGCGATGCGCCGCGCCTCCGACGACATCGCCGTCCCCGGCGTCGTCCGCTGGACCTGGGGCAGCTTCCCCATCCTGGAATACAATGCCGCGGCGGTGCACAAGGGCGCCGCGCTGGCCGACTGGTGCTCGCGGCGGGGGATCGGGCCGGAATCGGTGATCGCCTTCGGGGACATGCCGAACGACGTGTCGATGCTGACGTGGGCGGGGCGTTCCTATGCGGTGGCCGGGGCTCAGCCCGAGGCATTGGAGGCCGCCGACCGCATGACCGAGGCGAACGACGAAGACGGTGTCGCCCAGGCGATCGAGGCCATCCTGGAGGAGTTCGGCCCGCCGTCCGCGTAGTCAAGTGCCGACGTTGGGTGTTGATCGGTGCGAGTTCCGCAGGTAGCGTTCGGTCATGGCAGAGAAGACGCAAGAGACCAAGCCGCCCAGGCAGTCCGTGCTTCATTCGCGCCATGGGGAACTGGGGGCGGTGTTCTCCGAGGAGCTCTTCACCGGGGAGGCGTACCGCCGGTTCCTCATCCCCGAGCACTTCGGCGACCCCGACGCCGAGCACCGGGCGGTCCGGTCGGCGGCGGGGATGTTCGATCTGTCCCACACCGGTCTGCTCATGGTCGTGGGGTCCGGTGCCGCGGGGGCCCTCGACAGGTTTTTCACCAATGACGTCGCCCAGCTCGACGGCCCCGGGAAATGCCAGTACACCCTGGCGTGCGACGAGCGCGGCGGCATCTTCGCCGACCTCATCCTCTACCGGTTCACCGCCGACGGATTCATGCTGACGTGCGGTTCGCACCGCTGGTACGACCTGGCCATGGCCATTGAGGACTCTCCGCCGGACGGAGTCGAGGTGCGGGTCCTCAACGACAGCCACGTGTGCTTCGCCGTCGAGGGCCCCGAGGCGGGGGCGATCCTGGACGAGCTGGGGCTGCCGACCGGCCATTCCCGGCTGTCCTTCGAGATCGGCTCGGATGAGTGGGGAGACCCGTTCGTCAACCGGTGGGGGAGTTCGGGCGAGGACGGCTACACGTTGATCCTGCCCAATGCGGATGCCCGGCGGTTGTGGGACGCGTTGCTGGACCGGGGGGTGCGGCCATGCGGGCTGCGCGCCCGAGAACAGCTGCGCATCGAGATGGGCTATCCGAGCGTTCCCGCCGATCTCATCGGTGGCGTCACCCCGAACCAGGCGCGGCTCGGCTGGGCCGTGGCCTGGGGCAAGGAGGCCTTCTCCGGCAAGGTCGCCCTCGACATCGAGCAGGCGGCCGGTCCCTCGCACCGGCTTTGGGGTCTCGAATTGCTGGGGGACAGGGTGATCGAACCGGGCGGCCCGCGGGCCGGCGCGGTGTACGACGGCGGCCGGGAGGTCGGCGAGGTGACGTCCGCGGGGTATTCGCCGACGCTGGACAAGAGCATCGCCTTGGCGCTCATCGAGGCCGACCTCGGGCCGGGGTCCGAACTGGAGTTGCATCTGGAGGACGGTTCGGGGGAGGATCGTATTCGGGCACGGGTCGTCAAGCCCCCGTTCATCCCGGAACCGCGGCGCTGACCACGGTGGACACGGCGATGCGTGAGTCGCTGGTCGGCGTGTGAAGACGTTGATCGGTGGCGGGCGGGCCCGCGACTTCGTACGATGAGGCGAGCCCGACACGAGTCAGCCCGACCTACGAAAGTGGAGGACGCAATGGCATATCCACCGGCGCCACCTTATCCGCAGCAGCCGCAGCCCTCGGGCCCGCGGACGCGCCCCGGGGTCGTTACGGCCGTGGTGTGGACGCAGTTCATCACCGCCGCCGCCCTGATCCTGACCGGGATCGGCTTCTTCGCGGTGAAGGGGGCGGTACAGGACGAGTTGGTGGACGCTATCCAGAGCGACCCGGAACTGGCCGGCGCTTCGACCGACATGGTCGACGGCATCATCACGGCCACGTTCGTCATCTTGGCGGGCGTCTACATCGTGGGCGCGGTGTTCTATATCGTGCTCGGCCTGCTCAATAACAAGGGCAAGCGCCCCGCACGCATCCTCAGCTGGGTGCAGTCGGGCATCGCCCTGGCCTGCTGCGGCCTCGGCGGCCTGATCGGCAAGCTGAGCGGTGGCGGCACCACGTCGTTCACGTACGAGGCCAATGGCGACGACTACAGCGACGAGCTCAATGACGCGGTGCTCGAGGCCACGCCCGCCTGGGTGACGGCGCTGGACTGGATCTCGGTGCTGCTGTTCACGATCGGCTCGCTGGTGATCATCATTCTGCTGGCGGTCCCCGCCGCGAACGAGTTCTTCCGCAAGGACGAGCCGGGCATGATGCCGCCGTACGGTCAGCCGCCGTATGGCCAGCCTCCATACGGTCCGGGCCAGCCTCCGGCCGGTCCCGGACAGCCTCCTTACGGGCAGCAGCCGCCCGGCCCTGGCCAGCCGCCGGCAGGCCCGGGGCAACCGCCAGCCGGTCCCAATCCGCCACCGGGAGGCCCTGGCCAGCCGCCGTACAACGGCCAATAGCGAACGGAGAACGGCCCCGCCTTTCGGCGGGGCCGTTTCGCATATCGATCAGGCGCGCTCGGATTCGTGCAGGTGCCAGGCCGCCAGGACCTCGGCCTCCTTCTCGGGTGACAGGCTCGCTTCCAGTTCCGGCTCTGCGGACTTGGCCGCCCACCAGGCCTGGACCGTCTCCGCCAGTGTCGACAGGCGGAGCCCGGCGTCGACCGCCGGCCCGGCCGGGCGGTTCAGCATTCCGTCGTAGTCGGGCTCGGGAACCCACAGCCCCAGCGACTCCACGCCGGCCCACGGATTGACGCCGTGCTCCAGCAGGAATTCCTGGGGGACCCACGTGAATCGGGCCGGGGCCTCGACCCCGAGCTCCTGGAGCGATTCGGTGACGCCGTCGAGGAAGTCGCCCATCCCGACCGCGTCCGTGATGGCGTCGAAGGTTCCCGAAAGGCGCCGCTCGGCCCCGTCCAGGATCCAGGCGGCCAGGTTTCGCACGTCGATCCACTGGACCAGCCGTTCGGGGCGCCCCGGCGCGAGGATCTCTCCGCCGTCGGCCACGCGTAGCGGCCAGTACCCGAAGCGGTCATTGGGGTCGTGCGGCCCGAACACCAGTCCCGGACGCACGACGAACGCCTTGTCCCCCAGGCGCTCCCGGACCAGGTTCTCGCAGGTGACCTTGCTAGCGCCGTACAACGCGACGTCGGGGTCATCGGAGTCGTCCGGCGCGGGCTCCAGGAGGGCCTCGTCGACTTTCGAGTGATCGGCGTACACCGAGATCGAGGAGACGAACGTCCAATGCGCGGCGCCGTCGGCCAGGGCATCGAGCACCGGACCGACCTGCGCGGGGATTCGGGCGACATCGATGACGGCGTCGAATTCCTTGCCGCGCAACGGCTCGACGCCTTCGGCGCTGCTCCGGTCGATGCCGATGAACTCGACCCCGTCGGGCGGTCCGCCGCTCTTCCCGCGTGCCGCGACGGTGACATGGTGCCCGCGCGCCGCGGCCTGGCGGGCGACCTCCTTGGACAGGTACACGGTGCCGCCGAGAATGAGAACGCGCAGCTGAGTAGTCATCCCCTGATGATCACCGCCGCCCGAATGGATTTCAAGCTGGTTCACCGAGAGCGGACACCACCGGTCGAGAGCCGCCGGGGCCGGAGCATGTCGTACCCCGAAGGCACCGTTGTAATCGGGGGTTCGTACAGGTCCGATTTGAAGGCAAGCGCCGGATTCGTCCTTGCAGCGGAGCTCGTCCTCGCAGGCCGTGACGACTCCGGCAATTCGGTCGGCGGGGACGGGAGTTTCGGGACCGACTTATTCGAATGGTTAGGCTTGCGGCGTGAAGGCTGACGAGATGAGCAACCGGTTGCGCTATGCCCGACTCCCCAAGAACGAGGCCGAGGCGGTGGCGTTGCAGGCCGAGCTCGCCGGCTGCGTGGTCGTCGCCGACAACGGCCACGAGTTCGAGACGGTCGCGGGTCTCGATATCGCCTACGACAAGGACAGCGACGAGGCGATCGCCACGGCCGTCGTCATGCGCCGTCGGGACTTCGAGGTGCTCGAACGGTCGGTGGCCCGCGGCAGGTCCGAGTTCCCTTACGTCCCAGGCCTATTGGCATTCCGGGAGCTCCCGCTCCTGCTCGAGGCGATCGGGGGGCTCAAGATACTCCCCGACGTCTTCGTCTGCGACGGCTACGGGCTTACCCATCCGAGGCGTTTCGGGCTGGCCTGCCATCTCGGCGTCGTCCTCGACATGCCCGCGATCGGCGTCGCCAAGAACCCGCCGCACCTGCCGGTGACCGAGCCTCGATCCAGCCGAGGCGAGTGGACGGCGATCAAGGCCGGCGAGGAGGTCGTCGGCTGTGCGCTGCGGACCCGCGACGACGTGAAACCGATCTATGTCTCCGTGGGTCACCGGTGCACATTGGACACGGCACGGAACCTGATGCTCGACATGGCCCCCGAATTCCGTCTCCCGGAACCGATTCGAGCCGCCGATCGACTCGGGCGAGAACTCCTGGCCGAATCCCGCAAATAGGCGCGGGCCGCATCGCCTTGGTCGACGACCGGCACGGCGCGGGGCGGGGCGGACAAGTCTGGCGTTTGCCTTCAAATCGGGCCCCTCGGGACCCCCGGTTCCAATGATGGCGCGAGGGTCCGACGATTCTGGAGGCGCGGCGCGAGGGTCCGACGATTTCGGAGGCGTCAGGATTCGCGCATGCGGCGGCGGAGGAACGCCGCCTCAGCCGGGTCCAGTGACGGGGCCTCCAGGACCTGCGGGATCAGCTCGGGTTCTCCCATGCAAGCCTTGAAGAACATCGCGATCGTCACGTCGTGGTCGGGCCGGTCGACCACCGTGAGCTCCTCGTCGGCGGCGACCTCGCCGGGCTCGATGACGCTCAGGTAGGCGCCGGGTCGGGCCTCCTCCGTGAAGGTCTTCAGCCAGCCGCGCTCGCCGATCCAGCCCCGGAACGTTCCGCAGGGGATTCGCGCGCACGTCACTTCGAGAACCAGCCCGGAGGCGCTGCGCCAGCGCTCGCCGATGCGGGCCTCGCTCAGGTCGTGGCCCGCGGTGGTGAGGTTCTCGCCGAACATGCCCGCGCGCAGCTCGCGCCCGAGCAGGGTCTCGAAGTGGTCGTAGTCCTCGCGGGAATACGCGTAGACCGCCTGCGTGGTGCCGCCGTGGTTCCGGACATCGCCGACCTTGTCGCCCGCCAATCCGACGCTGCCGTCGCCCTTGGGGCCGGGCGCGGTGACGGCGACCGGTCCGGTGACCGGTCGCTTGTCGATACCGGTGAACTCGGTATCGGGTTTCCATTCGTTGGGGCGGGGCCGGCCGACGTTCACGGAGAGAATGCGCACTGCCGCAGCGTATCCGAGGTGCGATGGGGCTTCAACCGGATAATCGGGCGGGACGGCCGCCTCGATTGCGACGGTCGGTTCGCCGATGAATTTCTCGCGGTGTCATATGGGCGGGCTAGGCTTGCGACGTGGGGGTCAGCACTCGGAAATTGTTCCGCGACGACGCGGTGGTGCTGCGTACCTTCAAGCTCGGCGAGGCCGATTCGATCGTTTCGCTCCTGGGCCGCGAGCGCGGCCGCTTTCGGGCCGTCGCCAAGGGGCTGCGGCGCACCTCGTCCAAATTCGGGGCGCGGCTGGCCCCGTTCGGGCACGTCGATCTGCAGCTCATCGAGGGACGCGGTGAGCTCCACACCGTCACCCAGGCGGTCGGGCTGCACCTGCCCGGCGCCGCCATCAGCGGCGACTGGGCCGCCTACACCGCCGCCTGCGTCATCGCCGAGGCCGCCGAACGGCTCGTTCCCGAAGACCACCAGGCCGACCTGGACGTCTTCCAGTTGACCCTCGGCGCCTTCCGCGCGCTCGCCGAGACCTCGCTCCCCCCGGTGCTGATCATGGACTCATACCTGTTGCGCGGCATGAAGAGCGCCGGCTGGGCGCCGTCGCTGAAACAGTGCGCGTCCTGCGGCACGGACGGCGAGCACCGGGCCTTCTCGGTCGCGGCCGGCGGCGCGGTATGCGCGAACTGCCGCCCCGGCGGCGCCTCGGTACCGGCCCCGGCGTCGATGGAGCTCATGCGGGCCCTCGAAATCGGCGACTGGAGCCACGCGACCACCGCCGACGGCCGCCAGCGCTCCGAAGCCGCCGGTTTGATCGCGGCGCACTTCCAATGGCACTCCGAACGACCGCTGCGGACCTTGAAGTACGTGCCGCACTAGGGCCTGTCCTCGACGAACTCCCGGCAAATCGGGCGCGAGAAGGCCGCCCGTTCAACGCTATGTCGGGGGTGGGACACCCTGTTGCGGTCGGGGGATCCGGTGCGGCCCCGGCCAGATTAGGATCGAGTCCCCGCCGCCTGATTTGGAGGTCTCTTTGAGCCGCGTATACGAGCCGCCGAAACCGCACCCTTCAGGGGCGGTTCCGCCCGAGTTGCCGCCCGATCTTGTTCCGAAGCATGTCGCGCTGGTCATGGACGGCAATGGCCGGTGGGCCAAGCAGCGCGGGCTCAAGCGGACCGAGGGGCACCAGATGGGTGAGTCCTCGCTGTTCGACACCATCGAGGGCGCGATCGAGATGGGCATCGGCACCCTCTCCGCCTATGCCTTCTCCACCGAGAACTGGCGGCGCAGCCCCGAAGAGGTCCGGTGGCTCATGGGCTTCAATCGCGACGTCATCCACCGCCGCCGCGACGAGCTCAATGCGATGGGCGTCCGCATTCGCTGGGCCGGGCGTCGGCCCAAGCTGTGGAAGAGCGTCATCGACGAGCTTCGGGTGGCCGAGGAGATGTCGAAGCACAATGACAAGATCACGCTCCAGTTCTGCGTGAACTACGGCGGCCGCGCCGAGATCGCCGACGCGGCGGCCGCGCTGGCCCGGGATGTCAAGGCCGGCAAGGTGAATCCGGATCGGGTGAGCGAGCGGACCTTCGCGCGCTACATGTACAACCCGGACCTGCCCGATGTGGACCTGTTCCTGCGGCCCTCGGGGGAGCAGCGGACCTCGAACTATCTGCTGTGGCAGTCGGCGTACGCCGAGATGGTCTACCTGGACGTGCTGTGGCCGGACTTCGACCGCCGTCACCTGTGGCAGGCCTGCGAGATCTATGCGCGGCGCGACAGGCGCTTCGGTGGTGCTGAGCCGAATCCTGTCAAGTGATCGGAATCGGTGCGGTCCTCGGGGGTTCGTGAACACCACTAAGGTGCTCGACCACCCCTAGTTCCGCTGGTTCGCCGAGGCCTGCGCGGGGGCCTTCTGCCCGTTCGTTCCGTTGAAGGGCGTGAACGCCTTGGCGCGTTCGCGCTCCTCCAACAGCTGGTTCACTGTGCCCTGTAGATGATCGAGCCGTTTCAGGACCACGGCCGTGTCCGCCGAGACCTGGCCGTCCTCGTCGTCCACCCGCTGCGCCTCCTCCATGGAGGCCAGCACGACACCGATGAGGACGTTCATCAGCAGGAACGCCGCGAACAGCACGAACACCACGAAGTACGGCAGCGTCCAGATGTTCTCCGCCATGCTCGCGCGGATGGTCGCGCCCAGGTCGTCGAAGGTGAGCATCTGGAGCAGCACCAGCAGGGCGGCCCCGACCGTGTCGAAATGCTCGAGGTCGTTCTTGGCGAAGGCGATCCACCCGATCATCGCCCACAGGTACATGACCACCCCGCACAGCGCGAACACGCCGGCGGACTTCGGGATCGCCTTGCCCAGCGCGACAAGGATGAGCTGGAGGCTCGGCATCGACCGGACGATGCGCAGCACCCGCGCCAGCCGCAGCAACCGCAGGATCGTCACGTTCTCCCGCAGCCCCGGCAGGAACGAGGCGACCACGATCGCGAAGTCGAAGACGTTCCACCCGGTCTTGAAGTACCGCCACGGCTTCGGCCCGCACGCGATGATCCCCAGCAGCACCTCGAAGGTGAAGAACACCAGGCAGCCGTGGTCGATCTGGACCAGCGTCTCCGAGTCCTCGAACCTGGGGAAGGTCATGGCGCCCAATACAGCGCCGTTGAGGACGATGATCAGCATCGACAGCACTTGGAAACGCTTGTGGGCCAGCAGGCTTCGGCTCAGAGAGACGATGCGGCCGTGATGTGTGGTGACAGTGGGTGGAACGCGCACCGCATCAGAGTAATAAGTATCGGCTTGCGACTTCCCGGCCGGTCGCCGATCACCGCGCGGGGCGGCCCTTCCCGGCTTCCGTTCCATGCCGCACAATGAACCGGTGAGCTCTAAGACCGACGAGGCCGGCGCGAAGGCCGACCCCTCGCCCCCGCGCGCCCGCCGCCGCGGGTTGACTTCGATTGAGGCCCTTGCGCTCCTGCTCGTCTTCGGTCTCACCGCCCGCCCTGGTCTGGCCGAGCTCTTCGCGCAGCCTCTCGCGCAGGCGTGGGCCGCCCGCTTCGTCGCCGTCACCGTCCAGGCCGTCCCGTTCCTCGTCCTCGGCACCGTCCTGTCGGCCGCCATCGCCTCCTTCGTCCCGGCCGGGTTCTTCCACAAGGTCGTCCCCAAGCGCGCCGCCTTCGCCGTTCCCGTCGCCGGGCTCTCCGGCGCGGTGCTGCCCGCCTGCGAATGCGCCTCGGTCCCCGTCGCCGGAGCCCTGGTCCGCCGTGGCGTGGCGCCCGCTGCCGCGTTCACCTTCATGCTCGCCTCCCCGGCCATCAACCCGATCGTGGTCGTCTCGACCTTCGTGGCCTTCCCGGGGCAGCCCCAGATGGTCGGCGCGCGCGTGGCGGCCTCCCTGGCCGCCGCGATCGCCATCGGCTGGCTGTGGGCGAAGCTCGGCAAGACCGAATGGCTCAACGTTCCCAAGCACCGCCACCATGACGGCGGCAAGTGGGCCGCGTTCTGGTCGGCGATCCGCCACGACTTCCTGCACGCCGCCGGCTACCTCGTCATCGGCGCGGCCATCGCCGCCACGCTCAACACCCTCGTCCCCGAGACATGGCTCGCCCCGATCGCCGAGCACCCCGTGCTCGGCGTCCTGGCCCTCGCGATCCTCGCGGTGCTGGTCTCGATCTGCTCCGAATCCGACGCGTTCGTCGCCGCGTCCCTGACCCAGTTCTCGCCGACCGCGAAACTGGCGTTCATGGTCGTCGGCCCGTTCGTCGACGTCAAACTCATCGCGATGCAGTCGGGGACCTTCGGCCGGCGCTTCGCGGCCCGCTTCGCCCCCGCGGTGTTCTGCACCGCCCTCCTCGCGAGCGTCCTAATGGGAGTGATCTGGTTGTGAGACGCGATGCCCAAGCGGTGATCCTGCTCCTGGTCGGCGGCGGCCTGCTGCGCCTGGCCGCCACCGGCGATTACCTCAACTACGTCAAGCCCTACGCGCTGTGGCTCATCGTCCCCGCCGGAGTCCTGTTGATCGTGGTCGCCGCGATCACCGCCTGGGACGCCTGGAAAGAGCACCGGGACCCTGCGCCCGACTCAGGCGACCACGGGCACGGCGAGCCCAAGGTCGCCTGGCTCTTGCTGGCCCCCGTCATCGGCATGCTCCTGGTCGCCCCCGGCGCCCTCGGCTCCTACGAGGCCGAACGCACCGGCACCGCCATCGGCGCCCAGGAGTCCCAGTCGACCTACCCCGAACTGCCCGACGACGTCGACCCCGTCCCGCTCACCCTGCTCGACTACGGCTCCCGCGCCGTGTTCGACGACGGCAACACCCTCGAGGGCCACCGGATCCAACTGCGCGGCTTCATCCTGTACAACGGCGACGAGCCGCAGCTGGCGCGCATGATCGTCTCCTGCTGCGCGGCCGACGCCCGCCCCGTCAAGATCGGCTTCGACGGCGACGTCCCCGAGGGCCTGGAGCCCGACCAGTGGGTCGAGGTCATCGGCACCTACTCGGCCCGCCAGTCCCGCGACGAGATCAACGGCGAACTCGTCCCCTACATCGAGGTCGAATCGATCGACCCGATCGAATCGCCCGAGAACGAATACCAGTAGCGTTTCCCGTGAGTCCGGTCATGCGAGGCGCCCGGACAATCGGCCGGCGAACGGCATAACCCCCTGCTCATGATCGACTTCGGCCCGCCGCGCCGCACATATTAGATGTTGACAATGATTGTCATAACGAGGCAAGCTTCGCTCATGCGCCGTTCCGCCTTCATCACCTTGCCCATCGCCGGCCTCCTCGCCGCCGGTTCCCTCGCCGCCTGCGGCGAGGACTCCGCCGACGCCGGAGGCCCGATCGACGTCGTGGCCGCCTTCTACCCCCTCGCCTTCGCGACCGAGCAGGTCGGCGGCGACAACGTCAACGTCTCCAACCTGACCCCCGCCGGCCAGGAGCCCCACGACCTCGAACTCGCCCCCTCCGATATCGCCGCCATCGAAGAGGCCGACTACATCGTCTACCTGGGCGGATTCATCCCCGAACTCGACGAGGCCATCGAGCAGTACGCCTCCGACAAGGCCCTCGACGTCGCCACCGCGGTCGACCTGATCGACTACGACGAGACCGAGGCCTTCGAGGACGAGCACGCCGAGGACGAACACGCCGAGGACGAACACGCAGACGAGCATGCTGAAGACGAGCACGCCGAGGAGGAAACCCACGCGGAGGAGGAATCCCACGCCGAGGAGACCGCCTCCGAGGACGAGCACGCCGAAGAAGAAGAGGGCCACGACCACGAGGACGAAGCCCTCGAAGGCACCGACCCCCACCTCTGGCTCGACCCGATGCGCTACGCCCAGATCGGCGAGGCCATCGGCGACGCACTGACCGGCATCGACTCAGGCAACGAGTCGACCTACACCGGCAACGCCGAGGCCTTCACCGCCGAGCTCACCGAGCTCGACACCGAATTCACCGACGCGCTGGCCGCCCGCACCGCGGACGACATCGTCACCTCCCATGCCGCCTTCGGCTACCTCGCCGACCGCTACGACCTCCACCAGGTCGCCATCTCGGGCCTGAGCCCCGACCAGGAGCCCAACACGCAGCGCATGGCCGAGGTCGCCGAGTTCGTCGAGGAGCACGGGGTCACCACGATCTTCTTCGAAACCCTCGTCTCCTCCGACATCGCCGACACCCTCGCCGCCGAGACCGGCGCCCAGACCGCCGTGCTCAACCCGCTCGAAGGCCTGACCGACGAGCAGATCGACGCCGACGAGGACTACTTCAGCGTCATGCGCGACAACGTCGCCGTGTTGCAGACCGCGCTGGGCGCGGCATAGGCACAATCAACACCATGCCCGTCATCGAAACCCGCGGCGCGACCGTCTCCTACGGCGGTCGCGCCGTCGTACGCGGCGTCGACCTCGTCATCCAGCCCGGCGAGGCCGTCGCCGTCATGGGCGCCAACGGATCCGGCAAGTCCACCCTCGTCAAGGCCATCGTCGGCCTGGTGCCGCTCGCCGGCGGCGAGGTCGAACTCTTCGGCACCGCCCAAAGGCGCTTCCGCGACTGGAAACGGGTCGGCTACGTCCCCCAGCGCACCGGCGCCGCCTCCGGCGTCCCCTCCACCGCCGCCGAGGTCGTCTCGCAGGGACGCCTCGCCCACCGCCTCCTCGGCCTGCCGTCCCGCCGCGCCGACCGGGAAGCCGTCGCCCGCTCCCTCGCCGAAGTCGGCCTCGAAGGCCACGCCCGCTGCGCCGTCGACACCCTCTCCGGAGGCCAGCAGCAGCGCGTCCTCATCGCCCGCGCCCTCGCCACCGAACCCGACGTGCTCATCATGGACGAGCCCACCGTCGGCGTCGACGCCGAAACCCAGGCCGCCCTCGCCAACGTCGTCTCGGACCGGGTCGACGCCGGCTGCGCCGTCCTGATCATCACCCACGAACTCGGCCCGCTCACCGACCGGCTCGACCGCGCCATCGTCCTCGCCGACGGCAAGGTCGTCCACGACGGCGAGCCCCCGCGCCCCGTCGGCGAACACGCCGACCCCGCCCACCAGCACGAGCACCCGCACGCCAATGGCGACGCCGATACCGAGAACCTCTGGGGCAGCAAATAAATGAGCCTCGACCTGTCGATCCTCAATTACGAGTTCATGCAGCGCGCCCTCATCAGCGCGCTCGTCGTCGGCCTGTGCGCCCCCGCCGTCGGCGTCTTCCTCGTGCAGAAACGCCTCGCGCTCATCGGCGACGGCCTCGGCCACATCGCCCTCACCGGCGTCGCCGTCGGCTTCCTCACCTCCACCTCGCCGATGTGGACGACCCTCGCCGTCACCATCGCCGCCTCCATCGTCATGGAGCTGCTCCGCAGCCACTCCAAGACCTCCGGCGACGTCGCGCTCGCCATGATGTTCTACGGCGGCATCGCCGGCGGCGTCTACCTCACCGGCCTCGCCGCCGACAAGGGCGTCGCCAACCTCCAGCAGTACCTCTTCGGCTCCCTGCTCACCACCGGCTGGACCGAGGTCTGGACCGTCGTCGGCGGGGGAGCGGCCGTCGCCCTCCTCATGCTCGTCCTGCGGCCCTGGATGTCCGCGATCTGCGCCGACGAGCAGTACGCGCGCGTCGCCGGCCTCCCCGTCGCCGGCCTCAACCTGCTCCTGCTCATGACCACCGCCGTCACCGTCTCCGTCTCCATGCGCGCCGTCGGCCTGCTGCTGGTCAGCGCCCTCCTCGTCATCCCCGTCGTCACCGTCCAGCAGTTCACCCGCTCCCTGAAGGCCACCATGTTCGGCGGCATGGCCGCCGGATTCCTCATCGCCGGCGCCGGCATCATCACCTCCGCCGTCCAAGACGTCCCGCCCGGCGCCACCATCGTGCTCATCGGCGTCGCCTGCTTCGTCGTCACCGCCACCGCGGCCGCCATCGTCCACCGACTCAGGCGCACCTGGCGGCGCCACCCGCCCCCCGAAGGCGAGCCGCTCGAAGTCGAACTCCCCTCGAAAGCATGAGTGAGGTGCGGCGGACGGCACCTGCGCAGGCAGATGTGCACCGGGCGCGATATTTTTGCGAGGTGCGGACTGAGACCGAAGTTGAGGAATCCACCCCGGCCGACTATGAAGCGGCCGGAGAGCTCCTGCGCGCGCTCTCGGCGCCGCTCCGCATCGCCATCGTGATGGAGCTGGCGCCGGGCCCCAAGTTCGTGCACGAGATCGTCGAGGTTCTCGGCGTCACCCAGCCACTGGTATCCCAGCATTTGCGCGTCCTGCGGGGTGCGGGTATCGTGCGCGGGACGCGGTCGGGCAGGGAAATCTCCTACAGCCTCATCGACGACCACATCGCGCACATCGTCACGGACGCGGTGAACCACGCACGGGAGGAGCGATGATGATGACCGCCAAGCCGCCGGCCGAGAACATGGCCCGGTCCACCAAGCAGCGGACCGCGATCCTCGGACTGCTGGAGTCCGACGACGCCTTCCGCTCGGCCCAGGACCTCCACGCGATCCTCCGCGACTCGGGCTCCAAGATCGGCCTGACCACCGTCTACCGCACCCTCCAGGCCTTCGCCGACGCCGGCGTGGTCGACGTGATGCGCCTGCCCGGAGGCGACCACCTCTACCGCCTCTGCTCCGCCGAAGAGCACCACCACCACCTGGTGTGCCGACTGTGCGGCAAGACCGTCGAGGTCGCCGGGCCCACCGTCGAGCGCTGGGCCAACAAGGTCGCCTCCGAAGCCGGCTTCACCGACGTCGGACACACGCTCGAACTCCACGGACTCTGCGCAGACTGCTCGAAGTAGGCTCGGTCCATGCTGGTTCTGTATCGTTTCGCCGTCACCGAAAGCGAAACGGATGACTTCTCGCGCGACGCCGAGACCGCTCTGACCGCGCTGGCCGCCTGCGACGGATACGTCCGCGGGGGCGTGGGCCGCGCCGTGGACGAGGACGCGACGTGGCTCTTGTGGACCGAGTGGACCGGGGTCGGCGTTTACCGTCGGGCCCTGGGGAACTACCAGGTGAAGATGTCGACGCCGCTATTGTCCCGGGCGCTGCCCGAGGCCTCGGGCTTCGAGGTCCTGGCCGAGTGCGCCCCCGGCGATACGCCCGTCCGTTCAGGTTCGGACCGTTCGGACGACGCCGAGGCCGCCCGGCGGGAGTCCGCCCGATGAGCGACCGTCCCGAGCCCGCGCCCGAGCCGGCCGAGAGAACTCCTGACGAGCAGGTCGCTGCAGAGCCGAAGTCCGTGGTCGAACCGATCGCAGATCCCGGCGATCCCGCCGCGCCCGCCCAAGTCGCCCCCGACTCCGGCAGTGCCCCGGTCGCCGCGGAACCCGAACCGGCCCAACCGGTCTCGGCCGAACCCGACTCGGACCGACCGGTTTCGGCGCAACCGAGCTCGACGCCGCCCGTCTCGGGCCCGGCAGCCGGGCCCGAGACCGACAAGACGCTGGCGCTGCCGCCGACGACCCTGTCCGTCGAACCGACCGACCCCACGCAGTCCGAGCCCCCGACCCCGACCGGCGTGCCCGTCCCCTTCGCCGCCCCGCCGACCGAGCGCAATGGCGGCCGATTCGCCGCCAAGCTCGTGTTCGGGATCGGCGGCGGCCTCTTCGTCGTTGTCGGTGTCATTGTGGCCCTGGTGGTCTCGCTGCTGTCGCTGACCGATTCGCTGCTGGACAAGATCGAGTCCACCGCCGAGACCTTCATGGCCGACATCGCCGACGAGAACTGGGACGACGCCTACGCGAACCTGTGCCCGCAGCTGCGGGAGAACCCGGTCGACGACTACGTCCGCGAGTGGGAGTCCTGGGACGTCGAGGGCGAACCCCAGGCCGGCCTCCCCACTCAGGACACGAGCGGCGCCTACGTGCCGTTCGAATTCTCGGACGGCACGAAGGTCGAGGTCTATGTGGTCCTGGCCGATGGACCGAACATGGACACCGCCGTGTGCGACTGGCGCCGCACCGACTGATCAGTACCGCGGCCCGTAGCCGCCGCCTCCGGGCGGCGGGCTCTGCGGCGGATAGCCGCCCCCTCCAGGCGGCGGGCCCTGCTGCGGGTAACCCTGAGGAGCCTGCGCCCGGTCGGGCGGAGGCGGGTACGGCGACGGCTGCTGTGCTTGCGGCGCACCATAACCGGGATGTTGCTGTTGCTGGGGCGGGTAACCGGATCCCTGCGGGGACGGGCCGTAGCCGGGAGCCTGCGAGGGCGGACCGTAGCCGGCCGGCGTCGCCATCGCGGGCTGCCCCGGGAGCGGCTGGCCCTGAGCACCCGGCAGGTACGAGATGACCGTTTCCTCGCCGGGCGCCCAGCTGCGGGTGCCGGGCAGGAACACCATGATGAAGGCGACGATCGCGGTGATGAAGGCACCGGTGAAGACGAGGGACACGATGACCCCCAAGGTCGCGGTGGCATCGCTGACGTCGTCGAACTCGCCGGGGGAGAAGTTGACCCAGCAGGCGATGGTCGTCAGAGCGAGCAGGAGGGTCACGATGCCGAGCCAGATCGGCGTGTAGACCCTGGCCCAGAACCGGCCCCGCTGGAGTCCGATCGCCGAGATGATCGCGAGGATCGAGAGCGCCACCACGGCGACGAGCGAGAAGATGATGCCCAGGATGAAGTCGCTCTCGAGGAGGTACTCGGACGGGCTGGTGCCCGGGGTTTCCCAGCCGATGCGGATCTCCCGTTCGAGCGCGTCCTGCGCCCAGACGATGGTGAGGATCGTGAACATCACCGGCGACAGCGCGACGAACCACAGCATCAGCTGCAGTGCCGTCACCATGCCGGGCTTGGACTCCGGGCGCTGCGGGGAGATCTTGACCAGGACACCGACGGCGCCCGGCGCGGGCGTGCCGAGCGACCTGAGCTTGCCCCTTTGGATGTGGTGCATCAAGATCCACGAGCGCGCCGACTTCGTCACCAGCAGCACGAACATCGTGCCCTGGAGCCCACCGAGGCCGAGACCCATGAGCAGCGGCATGGCCGTGTATTCGACGACGCCGAGGGCGTAGATGATCACGACGAGCGCGATGACCGCGCCCAGCCCGGAGTTGATGACGTTCCAGAGCCACCATCCGCGCTTGCCGCGTTCGATCTGGACGGGCGAGAGCAGGCCCTGGATCGTCGAGTAGATCGAGTACGCCAAGCCGATCAACAGGAGTGGGTTCTCGTACTCGACCATCTGGATGGCCTGGTAGACGTCGCCGATGGCGGCGATGGCGGCGAAGATCCACAGGATGACCTGGATGCCGAGGACCGTGCCGGGCTTGGTCATCGTCATCGACGGGGGCGGAAGCTGCCCCGGCACGATCTGCCCGGGATTGGACTCAATGGGGCCGTAGGCGCCGCCGGGGCCCGCCAGCTGCGGCTGACCGGTCGCCGGCGGGTAAGGGGGATAGGACATCGAGTGCCTTTCGGGGGAACGGTTCTGGGGTTACTGCGGCGGGTACGGCGGCTGCTGCGGGGGCGCCAGGTGCATCCGGTCCGGGGGCGGGGGCGGCAGTCTGCTCATGTCGACCTGGGGCTGGTTCGGCTGCTGGGGCGGGCCGTAACCGGCGGGAGGCTGCTGCGGCGGACCGTAGCCCGGGGCCTGCTGTTGCGTCATCGGCTGGACCGGCTGCCCCGAGGAGAGCACCATGACGATGGGGGTGGCAGGCTGACTCGGCGCCCAGGACTTCATGCCGCGGCCCAGCATGAGCACGAGGATGACGATGGCCAGGACGACCAGGCCCAGGTCGGTGACAATGGGGGCGATGTAGCCGGTGGCGGTCGACCGGATTCCGGGAGGCAGTGACATGTAGTTGACCATCACCAGCGCGAACGACCCGAGGGCGACCAGCGCGCCGATGATCGACCAGACGGTGGTGAAGACGCGCGCGCCGCTCTTGCCCGTCGCGATGCCGGGGGCGCTGCTCAGCGCGAAGACGACCATCACCCCGGCCAGGAACATCGGAATGCCCGACCACAGCCAGATGAAGTTGTAGTTGGTGAAGGTGTCGATGAGCGAGCCGCCGTACTCAGCGCTGGCGAACCGGATGAGACTCACGTGGGTCCAGACCACCCAGACGTTGAGCGCGGCGAAGGCCAGGACCGCGAACAGCGCGAACGTCGCCGACCCGGGACGCACGGCGGGCCGCTCGGGCCCGGACGCTCCATTGGGGCCGCCCGGCAGTCCACCGCCGCCCGGCATGGGGGAGTTTCCGGCCGGGTACGCCTGCGGGGCAGGCTGATTCGGCATAGGTGGCGGATAGTTCGGCTCGGAACCGTAGGAAGGCTGCGGTGGGTAGGACATGGGTTCTGCTTCCGATAGGAGATTGCTTAAGTGTTCACTGCGGCGGGAACGGCGGTTGCTGCTGCTGTCCGAACTGGCCGGGAGCCTGCTGCTGCGGCGGCGTGAACTGGCCCTGCTGCTGCGGAGCCTGCGGGAACTGGCCCGGCGGCGTCTGCTGCGGTGACTGCTGGAATTGACCGGGAGGCGCCTGCTGCGGCATCTGCTGCGGTGCGAATCCCTGCGGGGCACCGAAAGGCGCGGGCGCTCCGGGCGCCTGACCGGCGAATCCGGTCGCGGACTTCTTCGGAGCCCACTGCCGCGCACCGCGTTTGAGGGCGAGGATGAAGACGACGAGCGCGCACACGAACAAGAACGGGCCGGCGATGGCGTTCAAGGTGAGCGGGTCGATGGGGCCGATGAAGTAATCCTTGGTGCCGGTGGGCACTCCCGAGGCCATGCGGATGAGCACGGCGCCGGCCGCCCAAGCTGCGAACGGCAGGAGGAAGATCCCGATCCAGACGGCGGTCAGGATCCGGGCCCAGCGTTTGCGCTTCTGCATGCCGATGGCGGAGAGCAACGCCAGGATCAGTAGTACGACGGGAAGGCCGAGCACGAACGCGAACGCCCACAGGTATTCGCCGGTGGCCAGGTCCATCGGAGTGGAGTCGGGATCGACTCCGACGTCGAGGCCGCGCCAGCTTTCGGCGGTCCCGATCATGCCCACGAGCCGCTGCATGAGGAGGAAGTAGAGGGCTGTCGAGCACAGCGCGATGACGAATACCGCCACCTGGAGGAAGGTGACCGACTTCGGCTTGCGGTCCGGTGTGTCTTGGGGGACTGGGGGATTGTGCATCCGTCAGTATCGCTTTCTGCTCAGTACTGCTGCGGGCCGGGCGGGTACTGGCCGGGAGTCTGCTGGTGCGGAGGCCCATAGGAGGCCGGCCCCGGTTGTTGCGGCGGGCCGTAACCGGCCGCGGCCTGCGGTTGCATCATCGGCTGGGCGGGCTGCCCCGGGACCATCATGATCAAAGGCCGGGGCGGCTGCTTCGGCGTCCACGCCTTGACGCCCGGCATCAGCATGAGCGCCAATAGGGCGACCGACAGGGCGACGAGGGCCCAGCGGGAGATCGCCGACATCACCCAGTAGCGGTGCACGGTCTCGAGATCGTCGAACACCGGCGCACCGGCGTCGACCGCCTCCTGGTACTCCGAGTACTGCTCTGCGAAGCCCTCGAATTCGCTGGAGAAGGCGAACAGCATCGTCGCGCCGAGCACGATCACGAAGACCGACAAGATGACGCCGAAGACCCGGGCGCCCGCCCGTCCCTTCGCCAGGCCGATCGCGGTGATCACGGCGCAGACCAGCACCACCGGGAAGCCGAAGATCGGCACCCCGACGTGCAGCCACTGGTCGCCGTAGGCCAGGACGTCGATGGAGGCGGCCCGCGCGAACAGGAACGCGTCTTCGTCCATTGCGGCGCTGATGATCACGTAGAAGCCGAAGGCGCCCACGACGGCCAGCGCCCAAGCGGCGAACACCGCGATCGTCGCGGCCTGCGGGCGCACGGCGGGCCGTTCGACCTGCGGGGCTCCCATAGCCATTCCCGGTGCGGCCATGACCGGCGCGCCGCCGGCCATCCCCGGCATCCCGGCAACCTGCACTTCGCCTCTTTGGATGCGGTGCATGAGGATCCACTGCCGCGCCGACTTCGAGCACAGCAGGCACAGCAGCGTCCCCTGGATCGCGGCGAGCGCGATGCCCATGATCAGCGGCAGCACCGTGTACTCGATTGCCATGGAGCCCATGACGATGATGAGGACCGACAGCGCCAGTCCGACCGCGGAGCTGATGACGTTCAAGATCCACGCCCAGCGCTTGCCGCGGGCGATCTGGACGGGGGTGAACAGCGCCTGGATCGTCGAATAGATCGAGTAGGCGAGCGCGAGCGCGCCCCAGATGGTGAAGGTGTCGAACGTGCTGATGGCCGAGAAGACGTCGCCGACGGCCGCGAGCGCGGCGAAGATCCACAGGATGACCTGGATGCCGAGGACCGTGCCGGGTTTGGCCATCGTCATCTGCGGCGAGGGCATCTGTCCCGGCATCATCTGCCCGGGAGCGATGTCCATGGGGCCGTAGGCACCGCCGGGACCCGCCATCTGGGGCGCGGGCGAGGGGGCGGAGTATGGAGAGGGGCTCCCCTGGAAACCGGGCGGACCGGTGGGCTGCTGGGGCGGGAATGCCATGCGTTTTCCTTGTGTTGCGGGGGCGGCTGTAGCGGTCAGACTACCCGATATCGACCAGTGCCCCTGGGTGCGGCGGTTTGCTAATCTGACTCACGCCGATCGACCTCCGAGTGAAGCAGGGCGCACCGTGTCTGAGACGACTCCGACCACTCACACGTTCCAAGTGGACCTGCGCGGGCTGGTGGATCTCTTGTCGCACCACCTGTACTCGTCCCCGAAGGTGTACGTCCGTGAGCTGCTGCAGAACGCGGTCGACGCCATCACCGCGCGCCGCGCCTTCGAGCCCGCCTCGCCCGGCGAGGTCCGCATCTGGACCGACGGGCACCGCCTGACTATCACTGATCCCGGTGTGGGGCTGACGGCTCCGGAGGTGCACCAGCTGCTGGCGACCATCGGCGGATCCTCCAAACGCGACGAGGAGATCGAGGGCGCCCGGCGGGACTTCCTGGGCCAGTTCGGGATCGGACTGCTCGCCTGCTTCACCGTCGCCCGCACCATCACCGTCACCTCGCGTTCGGCGAAGGACCCGGCGGCCGCCGCGGTGCGCTGGACGGCCCGAGACGACGGCTCCTACACGGTCACCGAGCTTCCGGACGGCGAGATCCACGAGGTCGGGACGGTCGTGGAACTGGTCGCCCGCCCGGGTGAAGACTGGTTCGCGCCTTCCAAAGTCATCGAGCTCGCCCGCGAGTACGGCTCGCTCCTGCCGGTCGAGGTCACGGTCGAGGGCGGGGAGGGCCCGGTGCGGATCACCGACACCCCGCCGCTGTGGGAGCGGGAATGGCCGAGCACGACGGCCCGCCGCGTCGCGCTCAATGAGTACTGCGAGAACGTCATGGGCTTCTCGCCGCTGGACGTCATCGACCTGGATGTGCCGATCGCGGGCGTCAAGGGCGTCGCGTTCGTGCTGCCGCACGCGACCAGCCCGTCGGCGCGCGGCGCGCACCGCGTCCACCTCAAGCGGATGCTGCTGACCGCCGGCGCCGACAACCTGGTGCCGGAGTGGGCGTTCTTCGTGCGCTGCGTGGTCGACACGGATTCGCTGCGGCCCACCGCTTCCCGCGAATCGCTCTACGACGACGCGGCGCTGGCGCTGGCGAGGGACGCGATCGGCGCGCAGGTCCGCGACTGGCTGGCCGACATGGCCGCGAGCGACCCGACCCGGCTGGAGGCGTTCCTGGCGGTCCACGAGCTCGGCGTGAAGGCCCTCGCCCGCCACGACGAGGAGCTGCTGGAGACGATGCTGCCGTGGCTGCGGTTCGAGACGACCGCCGGTTCGGTGAGCCTGGTCGACTTCGTCCGCGCGCACCAGCCGATCTACTTGGCCACCAGCGTGGACGAATACCGGCAGGTCGCCCAGATCGCGGCCGCGCAGGGCATCGGCGTGGTCAATGGCGGCTACACCTACGACACGGAACTGGTGCAGGCCCTGCCGCGCCTGGACCCCGAGGCGAAGGTGGAAGTGCTGGCGCCGGGCGTCATCTCCGCCAGCCTGGACCCGCTCGACGTGGACGCCGAACTGGGCCTCCAGTCGTTCCTCAATGCGGCGCGCGCCCGATTGGCCCCGGTCGACGTCGACGTCGTGGTCCGCGAGTTCAACCCGGTGTCGGTCCCCGCGCTGCTGCTGGACGACCGGGACGCCCGCCGGGAACGTCAACGCGCGGAGGCCGAGGCCGAGGCCGACGACCTGTGGGGCGGCATCCTCGCCTCCATCAAGCAGCACGGTCCCCGCGCGCAACTGGTGCTCAACCACCGCAACCCCACCGTCCGCCGCGTCAGTGCCATCGGCGACCCCGAACTGGCCGGGACCGCGGTCGAATCCCTCTACGGGCAGGCGCTCCTGTTGAGCCACCGCCCGCTGCGGAGCGCTGACACGGCGCTGCTCAACCGTTCTTTCATGAACCTCCTGGAACACCTCACCAGCGATTAGGTGCCCTCCATGAACCCGCTCACACACATTACAAAGGACTAAGATGTCGACTCCGGACCCCGGTGAGATCTGGCGGCTCCTCAACGAAGCCCGCTTCGAGGACGCGAGCGAGGCGAAGGTCGCGGCCCTGGAGCGGGCCGTCGAGGCGGCCGACGCCGTCGGCGATCCGGCGCTGATCAACTACGCCCTCAACGGTCTGGTCGACGCCTACGAGTTCTCCCGCGACTCCACCCGCATCCTGGTGCCCTTCGCGCGCATGCTCCGCAACTTCGACTCCCAGCCCGAGCACTTCGACGCCTACCTGACCCGGTCGCTGTACTGGACGTTCAAGTGGATCGTCGACAAGATGATCGAGCAGCCCGACGTCCCGCTCGAATCCATCGAGCACTGGCTGTCCGAGATGCGCCGCCGCTACGCCGAGGCCGGCTACTCCGAGCACGCCCCGTGCACCTACGAGATGCAGCTGGCCTTCCACATCGGCGACTACGACCGCGTCGCCGCCGCGATCGAAGCGCTCGGCGAGGCCGAAGAGGACGAGATGTCCGACTGCGCCGCCTGCCAGTACTCCACCCTCGCCACCATCGTGTTCTACGCCGAAGACGACTCCGCCGACGCCGCCATGGAGATGCTCGAACCGGTCCTCGCCGGCGACTACTCCTGCGCCCACGAACCCCACTACGCCCTCGCCCTGTCCCTGCTGCCCCTGGTCGAACTCGGCCGGGCCGACGAGGCCCGCGGCAACCACCTGCGCGGCTACACCATGGTCAAGGGCAAAGAGGACATGGTCACGATGGTGACCCTCCACGTCGAGTTCTGCGCCCTCACCGGCAACGAGGCCCGCGCCGTCGAGATCCTCGCCGACCACGCCCGCTTCTACGACCTCGACCTGGGCGTGCGCGACCGCCAGCGGCTCATGGAGGTCACCGTCCTCACCTGCCGCCGCCTCGCCGCCCTCGGCCACGGGGACGCCGTCCTACGCGGGCCCGGCGGCCGCGACTGGACCGCCGCCGAACTCCTCGACTGGGCCGAGAACGAACGGAAGCTGATCGTCGCCCGCTTCGACGCCCGCAACGGCAACGACCACCACTCGACCCTCTCCACCTGCGTCATCGACTCCACCCCCTACGAGAAGTTGGTGCACCTGGGGCTCAAAGAGATCCCCCGCCGCGAACCGGCCGCCCCGCCGGTCCAGGCGCCCGTCGCCGGGCCCGACCTCGACCAGGCCATCGACGCCGCCTACAGCGCCTACGACGACTGCTCGTTCGACACCTGGAAGGCCTGGCTGCGCGTCGGATCGATCGCCGACTCCCTCGGCATCGAACTCATCGCCGAGCACCGCGCCGAAATCGCCCACGCCGAAGCGGCCGAAGCCACCGAACCGGCCGTCATCCTCGACGGACTCGCCCGCGCCTCCGAACTGTTCCGCGTCGCCGGCCAGCCCGGCCGCGCCCTCGTCGCCGACGCCTTCACCCTCGTCCAACACGCCAAGACCGCACCCGACACCGTCCCCGACGGCGCCCGGCGCATCGACGAGACCGCCCAGAACCTCAAGGCGGAAGGCCTCATCGACGACCGCAGCTTCCACACCGGCCGCGTCCTGGCCCTGCGGGCCGAATGCTTCGCCGCCGAAGCCGACCTCGACGCCTTCCGCGCCCACCTCTACGAGCGCATCACCGCGATCGACGCCGAGCTGTTCCCCTTCGGCGAGGCCCGCTGGGCGCTCATCCGCCGCTGCGAACTCATCGCCCTGCGCGCCCACCTCGAAACCGACACCGAGATCAAGACCGACACCCTGCGCGGCGGCGTCGGGCTCGCCCGCACCTCCGGCTCCGGCTGGGCCCTCGCCCGCGCCGACGCCGACCTGGCCGACCAGATCGCCTTCACCGGCGACTTCGCCAAGGCCCTCGACATCACCCGCGAAGGCCTCGCCGCCCTCGGCGACGAACCCAGCCACAACCTCGCCGCGAAACTCCACCTACAGGCCGCCGAATTCACCATGCGCGCCGGCGAGCACGCCGCCACCTACGACCACGCCCTCCAGGCCTCCGTCCACTGCGACGCTGCCGCCATGACCGTCCCCGGCGCCGTCGCCCGCCACCTCATGGGCATCGCCCTGGTCGAACAGAACCGCCGCGCCGAAGCCGTCCCGCTGTTGGAGGCCGCCCTCGCCGACCTCCCCGACACCGAACTGTGGCGGGTGTGCAACGTCCGCTTCCACCTCGCCGAGTCCTACGACCAGCTCGACGACACGCGCACCGCCGTCGAGCACGGCCTGTCCGTGCTGGCCCTCGTGGACGCGGCGGGCGCCGACTACCTGGCCAATCTCCGGGCCGACGCGCTGTTCCTCACCGGGGAGCTGCTGGAGAAGCTCGGCGAGCACGACCACGCCTTCGAGGTCTACACGCGGGCGGTCGAGGCGACCGACGCGCTCGGCGAGTACACCGCGTGGGCCCGCGTCAGCCGCGCCCGGGTGTGGCTGCTGCGCACCATCGCCGGCGATGCCGCGTTCGGCGAGGGCCTGCAGACGATGGCGCAGATCGCGGCCCGCCTGCAATCCGTGCGCGGCGAGCGGGAAGCGGAGGAACGCGTCAGGGAGGCGGCCCGCTTCGAGCTCGGCGAGACGTATCGGCAGCACGCCCAGCTGACGTTCCAGTTCCTGGAGAGCCAGGCGGGGGAGGCGGGACTGCGCCGCGAGGAGGCCGAACCGGTACTCGACCTGCAACGCAGGGCCCTGGCGGTCTTCCGAGACGGGACGCTCCTGCTCGAGCGCGCCTCGCTCACCGCCCACCAGACCATGTGGCTGCTCACCGAGCTCGACGACGCGGCCGGCGCGATCAGTGTGGGGGAGGACGCGCTCAGCTGGCTCGACGGGCCGGACCTCGCCGACGCCCGTCAGGGCTTCGAGCAGCATGTGAACGACCTGCGTCAAAGCGGCGCGTGAGGGCCGACCGAACGTGGCCGACCTGCGACAGGGCTAAGGGCCGTGCGAGGTAGGCTTGCTCAGCGATGGCCGCGGCGACTTCTGACGCGCCGCGAAACCGGTTCGACCGGCGGCCATTCGTCGAACAATCTGTTCTGAGAACTCACTCGCAGTCTCACCGACCGCCAGCCGGATCGAGAGGAATCATCGTGTCCCAAGACCGTACCGACGCGCTTATCAGCCTGAGCAAACGCCGCGGCTTTGTCTTCCCCAGCTCGGAGATCTATGGGGGAACCCGCTCGGCTTGGGACTACGGACCGCTCGGTGTGGAGCTCAAGGAGAACATCCGCCGCGAGTGGTGGAACGCGATGGTGCGCGAGCGGGACGATGTCGTCGGACTCGACTCGGCAGTGGTCCTTAACCCCCAGGTGTGGGAGGCCAGCGGGCACATCAAGGAGTTCACCGACCCCTTGACCGAGTGCCAGTCCTGCCACAAGCGCTACCGCGCCGACCACCTCATCGAGGCCTACCAGGAGAAGCACGACGGCCGCGAGCCCGAGGGCGGCCTGTCCGACCTCGCCTGCCCCAACTGTGGTGCCCGCGGCTCCTTCACGGAGCCGCGCATGTTCAACGGCCTCATGAAGACCTACCTCGGCGCGACCGAGGAGAGCGAGAACGAGCACTTCCTGCGCCCCGAGACCGCGCAGGGCATCTTCGTCAACTTCACCAACGTCATGACCTCCGCGCGCAAGAAGCCGCCGTTCGGCATCGCCCAGACCGGCAAGAGCTTCCGCAACGAGATCACCCCCGGGAACTTCATCTTCCGCACCCGTGAGTTCGAGCAGATGGAGATGGAGTTCTTCGTCGAGCCGGGCACCGATGAGGAATGGCACGAGTACTGGCTCCAGCAGCGCTGGAACTGGTACGTCGACCTGGGCCTGTCCGAGGAGAACCTGCGGCGCTACGAGCACCCCAAGGACAAGCTCAGCCACTACTCCAAGCGCACCGTCGACATCGAATACCGCTTCCAGTTCGGCGGCAGCGAGTTCGGCGAGCTCGAAGGCATCGCGAACCGCACCGACTTCGACCTGTCGACCCACGCCTCCCACTCCGGCGCCGACCTGTCCTACTTCGACCAGGCCAAGGGCGAGCGCTGGACCCCGTACGTCATCGAGCCCGCGGCGGGCCTGACCCGCTCGGTCCTGGCGTTCCTGATGGAGGCCTACGACGTTGACGAGGCCCCGAACACCAAGGGCGGCGTCGACAAGCGCACCGTCCTGCGCTTCGACCCGCGCCTGGCGCCGGTCAAGGCCGCGGTGCTTCCCCTGAGCCGCAACGAGCAGCTCTCGCCGAAGGCCAAGGACCTCGCCGCCCGCCTGCGCCGCCACTGGAACGTCGACTTCGACGACGCCGGCGCCATCGGCCGCCGTTACCGCCGCGCCGACGAGATCGGCACGCCGTACTGCATCACCGTCGACTTCGACACCCTCGAAGACCAGGCCGTGACCATCCGCGACCGCGACACGATGAAGCAGGAACGCGTCTCCCTCGACCAGGTCGAGGGCTACCTCATCGAGCGCCTGTAGAGGCAGTACTCACTTGTAGGGGCCGATCTCGATCCGATCGAGGTCGGCCCCGTCCGGTACGAGCCCCGCGGGCAGCTCCAAGAACTGCGTCGACGTCCCCGACGGCACCAACAAGTAGTTGCTCAGCCAATCCGAGGGCGAGAACGGGTCGCCCACCGCCGGCATTCCACCCACGATCCGACCCTGCGCGTCGCGGAAGATCACCCCGACCCGGACGTCCACCATGGGTTCATCGTCCGCCGGCATCGTCACCCGGAATTCCACCCGGGATCCCTCCGGAACGAACAGCGGCTCGACCCCCACCACCTCGATCTCGGGCGGCCCCGGCCATTCGTAGCCGACGTCCGCCCCGCCGTGATCCACCAGGAACGACTGCTCCGCAACCAGCTGGAGCTCATCGAGGTCGACGCCGGCGGCGCTCCCCTCCAGGACCGCGCCCACCGGCATCTCGGACCCGGCCGGAATATAGTCCAAATAGAGTTCCCCAAGCTTGACCGTCGCACCGTCCTCGCCCGGCCCGTTCACCGTCAAGACCCCGGGAAGCAATTCCTTGTCGTTCGGATTCCGAAGCACCGCACCGACACTCACGTGCGTCCCGCCGTCGGAGTCGGTCACCGTCCCGAACCCGACCTCCGCGATCTCCAGTTCACCCGGGGTCTCCGAATACGAGTTGGTGTGCCGCACGCTCTCATCGGACATGTCAATCTCGTCCACAGGAGACACACGTTCGTCGAGATCCGAACCCGGCCCCACCGCGGCCCCCAGCAACACCAGCGAAACCACCACTGCGACAACGAATGGCAGCCGCGGCCACATCTCAGCAATGTGGTGCCACTGCAATGCGAGGCGCGGCAGCGCCCGCACGCCGGCGGCGACGCGACGAATCGGGGGCATGAGTTCCTTGTTGAACACGACTAGACTGGAGTTCCCAACGGTAGCAGTCTGATCCACAGGAGTCACGGTGTCAGATCCGCCATCGTCCGAACCGGGACCGGAATTCGCGATCGACCTCGACGCCGGCGCCGAGGCCGTCCCCGAATCCACCACCTCGGCCCGACGCATCCGAATCCCCAACTCCGCCTTGGCCATCGCGGCCACCATCATCACCCTCACCGCCGCCGTCATCGCCACGATTCGATACTCCGACGAACCCCTGGCCGCGGCCACCGTCAGGGCCTTCCTCGAGGCCGTCCACGACGGCGACGTCGAAGGCGCCCTGGCGCTGACCGACGAACCCGACGCCCAAGGCGACTTCCTCGTCCCCGAGGCGCTCGACTCGCGCTGGCACATCAACACCATCGACCAGGTCGAATATCGAAGCGACGAGACGGGCACCGTGGCTCAGGTGTACGCCGAGATCGAGGCGGACGACGGCACCAAGCTGGGGCACCGCTACTCGGTCCAGATCAGGGGCGAACGGGCCCGGATCGCCAACCCGTTCATCGAAGCCGACTACTACCCCACGGTCGGGCACCTGGAGCTCAATGGCGTCTCGGTGAAGTCCGGTGGAGAGCTGAAGATGCGCCTGCTCCCGGGCCTGTACACGCTGTACGAGACCGTGCCCGATACCTTGAAGGTCGAAACGCGGTCTGCGCTGGCGCTGGGTGGAAAGTTCCGCCAGCTCGGCGAGGAGTACACCTCGGACTTCCTGCCGTGGGTGGAGGTCAGAGCCACCGAGTCGGGCCTGGCCGAGGTGGAGTCGCTCGTCCACGATCGCCTGGCCGGATGTGCGGTGGAGCCGGAGCTGGAGGGCTGCCCGTTCAATCTGCCGCAGGACGACCAGCGCGAGGTCGCGGTGGCGCCGGGCGCGGAATGGGAGGTCGTCGCCTATCCGACGTTCGTGCTCAACGCCTGGTACGAGGAGGACCGGGGATTCCAGCTGGTGACGGTGGAACCGGGGCGGGCGAGCGTGGCGGTGGACGTCACCGAAGAGGACGGCTCGACGCGGCGAGCGGTGCTGGGCTGCTCCATCTGGGTGGAGCACCTGTATGCGGCCTTCGACTTCGAGGGCGGCGTGACGCTGGAAACGGGCGAGGGCGTCGACCGGACTTGCAATGCGATGGTCGAGGCGAGCTGACCGAGTCACGGCGCCATTGAAGAGGGGCATCGCAGTCGGGATTACCGAGCGGTGTCTCCGAATGGCCCTTGTGGTTGTGGCGGGAATTCAGCTGGTTTCGTGGAGGAGCCCGAGTGTTTCAGAGTTTGGAGGTATTTGAACGATTGGCCGCTCGGGGTCCCATTCCGCGGGACCGAGAGTGGTGGGTGACGGTGTTCATATTAACCGTTCGGGTTGTGGAAGGGCGTTCGTGTCGTACCCGGTCTTTAGCATTGAGCGCGTGGGTAAGCAGGTCGTGCAGGTGAAGCTGGTGCCGACGCCGGTTCAGGCGGCGGCGTTGGCGGCGACCCTATCGGCGGTGAATGTGGCCGCGAACTGGACCTCGGGCGTCGCTTTTGTTCATGGGGTGCCGCGTGAGTACGCGCTGCGGCAGCATACATACGCCGAGTTGAAGGCTCGTGGGCTCGGCTCCCAGATCGCGCAGTTGGTCATCAAGAAAACCTGCCACGCCTACGCCACGATCGCCGGACTTATCAAGACCGGGCGGCTACAAGGGAAACGCGCTGCGAAGGCCACCGCGAAGCCGGTTGCCTTCCGAGCCGAGGCGGCGCAGGCCTTCGATGACCGGTGTCTGTCGTGGCAGTACGACGCTCGGACGGTGTCGATCTGGACCGTGGCGGGCCGGATGCGCGGCATCGCCTTCACCGGCCACATCGACCAGCTGAAGCTGCTGGAGGAGCACCGACGGGGCGAATCGGACCTGGTCTTTCGCGATGGGAGCTGGTACCTAATGGCGACCGCCGAGGTCGCAGATGCTGCACCGAACACAAACCCGGGCGACTTCATCGGCGTCGATATGGGCATCGTCAACATCGCAGCCACCTCCGATGGCGACAACTACGAAGGCGAGGGCCTGCGGCGCTATCGCAGACGGATGGCGAAGGTCCGAGCCGAGCTGCAGGCGAAAGCCACTAAGTCGGCGAAGCGGAAGCTCAAGGCTCGTTCACGCCGGGAGGCACGGGCGGTCAAGGACAACAATCATCGGATCGCGAAGCAGCTTGTTGCAAAGGCTGAACGCACCGGTCGTGGGATCGGGCTCGAAGAGCTCAAGGGGATCCGCGATCGGGTACGGCTCACAGCCGCCCAGCAAGGCGAGCTCAACTCGTGGTCTTTCTACCAGCTCCAGGCATTCATCGCTTACAAGGCGAAACGTGCCGGGGTACCGGTCGTGGTGATCGACGCCCGAAACACTTCGCGGCGGTGCCCTCTATGCGGGCACACCGAGAAAGCCAATAGACCTACTCGAGATGTTTTTGCCTGTGTCGGCTGCGGACTCGCTGCTGCCGCCGACCAGGTAGCCGCGGTCAATGTCAGGGATCGCGCACGTATGACTTGGGCTTTTGTCAATACGCCTAATGTCGCCGATACGCCGCAGCCAGCGGCGGGCACGAGCGACAAACTACCGGCCTCAACCGGTAGTAGTTGACTCGCCGTGGATGACGCAGTCGCAGTCGATCACGGAGGCGGGGTCGAATTCGCCGGTGTGGGTGATGGAGTAGTGGACCTTGCTCTCCGAGGTCCACAAGGAGGCGGGGCTGGCAGGAACTGCCGCCGTCTCGACGGGCCGGGTCGGTTCACCAGCCTCGAGAGAGGCGGTCTCCAATTGCTGGGCCATTGGTGTCATTGCTCCTTCGTTCTACGAGCTAAACGCAGCAGCCGCTCACATGGTTTCGGGTTTGAGAGCGGTCTCACAGCGCACTCGCTTTGCCCAGGGTAACCGCTCTTTGCGACGGTCGCATGCCCGATTCGTGCCACGACCGCCGCTCCAAGCCCTTCGTATGACCAACAATTGTCCGAAATGGCAGAGTATTTCACCAGGAAGCTTTGCGCACTCCGGGCAATTCACCCCGATGCGCCATCTCCCTGAGTCGGACACGCGACAGTCCGAATTTGCGATAGACGGCCCTGGGGCGCCCGTCGACGGCGTCGCGAGTGCGCAGCCGCGAGGGGGAGGAGTCGCGGGGGAGCCGCTGGAGGCTCCGCACGGCCTCGGCGCGGGCGTCCGGGTCGGTGTCAGGGTGGGAGATGATCCGCTTGAGCTCGGTCCGCCGCTCCCGGTACCGGTCCACCAGTACTTCGCGTCGGCGCTGCCTGGCGATCGCGCTTTTCTTTGCCATGGGCCTACCGCTCCTCTCTACAGTGCTTCTCGGTTCCGCTCGTCACTAGCGTTCCTCGCGAAACTCAACGTGCTTGCGCACCACCGGGTCGTACTTGCGCAGGACCATCCGATCGGGGTCGTTGCGGCGGTTCTTCCTGGTCACGTACGTGTATCCGGTGCCGGCCGTGGATCGCAGCTTGATCACGGGCCGGATGTCGGTGCTCTTGCTCGCCATCAGACCTTCCTTCCCTGTGAGCGCATCCGCGCGACGACCGCTTCGATCCCGTCGCGGTCGATGATCTTGATCCCCTTGGTCGACACCCGCAAGTTCACGTGCCTGCCCTCGCTGGGCAGGAAGTAGCGCTTGTGCTGCAGGTTGACGTTCCACCTGCGCTTGGTCTTGTGCTTGGACCAGGGAACGTTGTTGCCGAAGCCGGGTCCGGCGCCGGTCACATCGCATTGTCTGGACATGTCGTTCTCCTTCCGATCGTGAATACTATAATGACAATCGTTTTCAATAGATCGGAGGTCCCATGTCCCAGCTCGCCCAACCGGGAGCCGGCACCGAGAACGTCGCCGACCTGCGCCCGGCGCTGACGCTCCTGACCGGCTTCTCACCGAAGGCCACCCGCGCGACCGCGGACCTGCTCATGCGGGCCGACCCGACGCTGTTCGTCGTCACCCACGACCTCACCGACCTGCTCACCGGCGGCCGCGTCCACCGCATCGTGGAAGACGGCTCCGGCGTGGTCGAGGACGAGCACCTCACGCTCGACCACGGTTGCCTTTCCTGCACGCTCCGCGAGGACGTCATCCCCACCCTGGTGCGCCTCGCCCGCGCCAATCCCGGACGCGACCTGGTCCTGGTCCTGCCGCCCGCGCTGGAACCGGAATCCGTCGCCTCGGTGTGCTCCTGGAGCCACGTCGACGGCGAGCCGGTCGCCGAGGTGCTGCGGCTCGACTCGGTGGTGGCCGTGTGTGATCCCCAGATCGTTCCGGCCTCGCTCGATTCGGCCGATGACCTGGCCGATCGCGCGCTCCACGCCGCCGACGACGACTCGCGCTCGGTCGCGGATGTCGTCGCCCGCCAGATCGAGTACGCCGACACCGTCGTGCTCTGGGCTCCCGACGACGATCCCGACTTCGAGCACGCCCGCCTGTCGGTCCTGCTCCAGCGGCTCAACCCGTGGGCCCGTCACCTCGTCGTCGACCTCGCGGAGCCGGCCTGGGTGTCCTCCCGGCTGCGCCGCACCGGCGGCTTCGACCCCGAGGGGCCGGACCTGTACGGACGCGGGCTGGAGGGTTATGCGGTCGGATGCCATGAGCCCGAGGCGGACTGCGGTGTCGTCGCGACGGTCTTCAAGTCCCGGCGGCCGCTCCACCCCGAACGTTTCCATGCCGCGCTGCCGACCCTGACCGGGCAGACGCTGCGTGGCCGCGGTCACCTGTGGCTCGCGAGTCAGCCCGATCAGGCCGTAGCGTGGGAGTCGAGCGGCGGAGGCGTTTCGATGGGGGAGCTGGGGCCCTGGCTCGCCGCCACCCCCGACGCCGACTGGGCGGAGTCGAGCCCGGAGCGGCGCGTCAATGCCGATCTGCATTGGGACACCGATTTCGGCGACCGCGACGTGCAATTGGCGTTCGTCGGGCTGCACTTCGATCCGGACGAGCTGACCCAGGTGCTCAATGCCTGCCTGCTGACGGACACCGAATTGGCCGCCGGCCGAGAGGCGTGGCGGGAATACCAGGACCCGTTCGCGGGTTGTTTCGAATCGAAAGACCAGCAGTGAGGAACCAGAGATGAAGCAGGGCATTCACCCGGACTACGGCTATGTCGTATTCCGCGATCGAGGCGCCGACTACTCCTTCCTGACCCGCTCTACAGCCTCCTCGAAGGAGACCGTGGAGTGGGAGGACGGCAACACCTACCCGGTGATCGACGTCCAGATCTCCGCGGCGTCCCACCCGTTCTGGACCGGCAAGAGCCGCACCCTGGACGACGAAGGCCGAGTCGCCAAGTTCTACAAGAAGTACGGCAAAGCGCCGAAGCAGCAGGACTAGAGCCCGACGCGCGAACCGCGCCGAGCCGCTAGCCGAGGGGACCTCCAGGCACCAGGGGGTCCCTTCTCCGTGTGCGGCTCAGCCGCCGGACGTCTCGAGTTCGGCGCCCTCGGGGACGGTGCAGTCGTCGCGGTCGTCCAGCCAGCCCTCGGGGAGGGTGACTTTCGCGGGGCTATTGGTGCGCCCGCGCGGCTTGCCGATCGTGGACTCGGGGAAGGGCGCGTCGGCGTCGAGCTTGCCGAGCAGGTCGTCGAGTTCGGCGAGGCTGGAGGTCATCGCGAGCGAGCGGCGCAGCTCGCCGCCCACCGGGAACCCCTTGAGATACCAGGCGATGTGCTTGCGGAACTCCTTGCAGCCGTGCTCCTCGGCGGAGATGTTCCGGCGGGCCTCGTAGGACTCGGCCGAACCGATCCACTCGACCAGGAGTCTGGCGTGCCGGGCCATGACGGACGCGACCTCGCCGAGGCTCGGCAGGCGCCGCTCGGCGCGGCCGTTGAAGGCGGCCTCCAGGTCGCCGAACAGCCACGGCCGGCCCAGGCAGCCGCGCCCGACGACCACCCCGTCGCAGCCGGTCTCATCGACCAGGCGCAGCGCGTCGTCGGCCTCCCAGACGTCGCCATTGCCGAGCACGGGGATGTCGAGGGCGGCCTTGAGGGAGGCGATGGCCTCCCAGTCGGCGGTGCCGGAGTAACGCTCGGAAGCGGTGCGGCCGTGGAGGGCGACCCAGGCGACGCCCGCGTCCTCGGCGATCCTGCCCGCGTCGAGGTAGGTCAGGTGATCGTCGTCGATGCCCTTGCGCATCTTGACGGTGACGGGGATGCCGGCCGGGGCGGCCGCGGTGACGGCGGCGGTCACGATCTGGCGGAACAGCTCGCGCTTCCACGGCAGCGCCGAGCCGCCGCCGCGACGGGTGACCTTGGGGACGGGGCAGCCGAAATTGAGATCGATGTGGTCGGCCAGGTTCTCGCTGACGACCATGTCGACGGCGCGGCGCATGGCGACCGGGTCGACGCCGTAGAGCTGGAGGCTGCGGGTCTCCTCGTCGGGGTCGAACTCGATGAGCCGCATGGTCTTCGGGTTGCGCTCGAGGAGCGCGACGGTGGTGATCATCTCGCACACGTATATGCCCGCGCCCTGCTCGCGGCAGAGTTTGCGGAACGGGAGGTTGGTGATGCCGGCCATCGGGGCCAGCACCACGGGCGGGTCGACGGGCTTGCCCGCGAGCGAGAGCTGAGTGGTCACCGGTCGATTATTCCAGCAGCGCCGCGCGCGGCCAAACGAGTGTGACGAGGGTGGACGAGAGCGGGCGGGCCGGGCATTCCCGGCGCTTGCCTTCAAATCGGACCCATGGGGTCCCCCCCACTATCAATGGTGCCGGGAGGGTCCGACATCGCCGGCCCGCCGCAATTCATCGCCGCGACCCGTCGAGCCGAAACGGCTGCGGTCCCCGGCGATATCGCCGGGGACCGCAGCCGTTGGTGCGTTCGCTATTGCGGCAGGTCGACCGTCACCGAGGTGCCGAACGGATTGCCCTCAACTTCGTAAGCCCCCGCGTAGCTGATCGCGCCGTCCTCGCCGATTCCGGCGCCGCCGGCCGTCTGGCCCGCGCCGACCAGGTACGAGTGGAGCGCCTGGCCGCCGAAGTCGGCGACCAGCAGCATCGTCGCCGAGCCCGAGTAGCCCTTCGCCTCGAGCGCGGGCGTCTCGGACGCGCACAGCGGGTCGGTCAGGCGCTGGTCGGCCAGCTCCCGCGTGACCTCGCCGCCCGACACCCAGCTCACCTTCGCGTCGCCGCGGCTGGTGGCGATGAACTCGCCGCTCTGCGCGCCGACCACCAGGCAGGTCGGGTTGGCCCCGACCTCGGTGGCGGACTGCTCGGCCAGTTCGGAATCGAGCTCGTGGACCACGCCGTCGCCGGTGGCGACGGCCAGCACGTCCTCGGTGGCGGCCACGTCGGCGATGCCGCCTTCGAGGTCCACCGGGTCGCCGGCCGCGGCGTCGAAGGCGAACTCGGCGCCCTCGTAGTGCTGCGCCGCCAGGCCCGCGAGCGTCGAGGCCAGGTCGATGCGGGTGACCTGCCCTTCGGCGAGCGAGCCGACCAGCGCGTAGCCGGAGGTCGCGACGGTGTCGGCGTGCGCACCGTCCTCGATCGTGGCGCGGCTCAAGGAGAGCGAGCCCGACGAGTTCGACCACGCGTCGACCGAGGTCGGCGCGGTGAACGGCAGTTCCACGACCCCGACGGTCTCGGCCGCGCCGAAGGCGCCGGTGTTCGGAAGGCCCGCGTACGGCTCGGACCAGCTGGACTGGTACTTGCCGGCCTGGTCGGACAGCGCGACGACGACCAGCGAACCGGTCTGCGACTCGGGCTGCCAGGTCGTCACGAGCGCGAGTTCATTGCCGTCGGTGAGCGCGACATCCGTGGGGACGTGGCCGTCCGGCAGTTGCAGACAGGTGCCGCCCTGGGCGCCGCTGATGCCGGTGGTGGCGATGATGCCGCTGGAGAACGCGATCACCGAGTGGGCGTTGACCTCCGCGCTCTGCTCGGGGCGCGCGAGCGCCACGGGCTTGCCGAGGTCGGTGCCGAGCTCGGCGATGCAGTCGGCGGTCGAGCCGTCCTGCAGTTCGAGCTCGGGGTGGCCCTCTTCGGAGAACCGGCCGCCGGCCCGCGGGGTCAGGCCCAGCTGGCTGTCGGTCGCCTCGACGGTGGTGACGTGGTCGACGCCGGAGAGATCGGCGTCGTCGCTCGCGTAGGCGAGCTGGCCCTGGATGCTGCGGTCGGTGTCGCCGAGCAGCGGTTCGGAGGCGATCGCGTCGCCACCGGCCTGCGCGAGCTCCTCGGAGGCGCCGTTCTCGCCGGCGGTGCCGTAGCGCCATTCGAACCATTCGGCGGTGCCGACGGACCCGGCGAGTTCGGTGTAGCGCTCGGGGGTGAGTTCGTCTCCGGCGCCGGGGTTCGCGCCGCCCGAGTCGCCGTCGCCGCCCTGGTCGCCGGGCTCGTCGGGCGGTGCCCCGGAGCCGAGCATGAGGACGATGCCGATGATCAGGCCGAGTGTGATGAGCCCGCCGATGCCGTAGATGGCATAGCGGACGCCGCGGTGGGTCGGCGGAGCGGTGACGGTGCGGCGCTCCTCCGGTTGCGGCGGTGCGGGTTCGGCCGGGGCGGCCTCATGCGGCGGGGCCGTATCGGCCTGGCGCTGCTCGGGAACGCCCGGGGCCGACGGGTAGGCGGACTCGGGCGCGGGAGGCTGGTGCTCCGGCGCGTACGCGTCGGCTCCCCCGAAGGGCTGCTCCTCGCGCTGGTACGGGTCGCTCTGAGCGGCCCCCGGGGCGCGAAGGTCGGCGAAGTACTGCTCGTCCTGCGACATTCCGCCCTGGTAGGGCTGCTGCTCGGGAGCGTAGGGGTTCGCCTGCGGCGCTTCGGCTTGGAAGCCCTCGTGGCCGAAGCCCTCGTTCCGTGCGGGCTCGGGCTGGTACGGCTGGGAGCCGAAGGCCCCGCCCTGGCCGGTCTCGGGCGCGAAGGCGTCGGGCTGCGGTGCCCCGAAGGCATCTGCCTGCGGCGCACCGTAGGCGTCCGCCGGGGGTGCCCCGAAGCCGTCAGCTTGCGGAGCTCCGTACGCGTCGGGTTGCGGATTGCCGTACGCCTGCGGGTCGGATCCATAGGGGACCGCGTTCGGGTCCGGGGAGTACGACTGGTCGGCCGGGCGCTCGGGCTCCAGATCGGCGGGCACTCCGGAGTCGCGCCAGGCGGCGCCGCCATTGGAGATGCCCCAGCCGGAGTCGGCCTGCGCGGACTGCTGGCTGATCCACTCGGAGTTCTCCCGCGGAGGCCACTGGTCGGAGAAGTCCGGGCGCTGGGTCTCGGCGGTCGGGGGACCGGCGGGATAGGAGACGGGTCCGCCCAAGTCGGAGTCGGCCCACTCGGACTTGACCGGGGGCTCGGTGAGCCATTCGCTCTGACGCGGGGGCTCGGGTTCGGCTCCCCAGCCGGTCGGCTGCGGGGCCTCGGGCTCGGTGCTGCGAGGCGGGAAGCTCGCACCGAGATCCGAACCGCCCCAATCGGACTGACGTGGGACTTCGGGTTCGGCGCGGCGCTTTCCGAAGGCGTCGGCGATGCCGGAGCCCGCACCGGGGTCGCCGTAACCGGCGGACGCCGGTGGCGCCTGCTGGTAGGGATCGGCCTGCGGCGGCACTCCCTCTGGTGGCTGCGCGTCCTCCTGCGGAGGGGGCGGCACATGCCCCACCCCGCGGGTGGTGATGCGGGGCGGATTGGTGGGTGTGGCCGTCGGCTCACTGGCCGGAGGCCAGGAAGGCGGCTGCTCGGGCGTTGGGTCCGGCATGATAGGCGACTCTAGCTGATTGGCGAGCACAACCGTGAGGCGTGGTCGGGAAAGACTCGACTGAGGAACATGGTACAGCTGGACGTCTACCTGCGCGAGCCTTCGACCTGGCGCTCCCTTGCGGCCATTGGTCTCTAGTGAATCCCGCCACCGCGGCGACGCTCCCGCCGCCGTCCGGCGGCCCGGGGTTTCGGGGCTCGCACTGGGGTCGCGGTCCGGTGTTCGCCATCCTGTGTTCACAAGGCGGTGCTCCCAAGCCTGTGCTCACAAGTTGGTGCTCACAAGTACCCGGCAGCGGCTGGGTTCTTGTCGGACGCGGCAGGCAGAATGGTCGGGACATGGGAATGAGGTGAGCAGTGGCGGGGCGGATCCGGGATGCCGATATTCAGCTGGTGCGGGAGCGGGTGGATATCGCCGACGTGATCGGCGAGCGCGTCACGCTGCGCAATGCCGGTGGTGGCAACCTCAAGGGGCTCTGCCCGTTCCATGACGAACGCTCCCCGAGCTTCAACGTCACCCCGGCGCGCGGCGTCTACCACTGCTTCGGCTGCGGGGTCGGCGGCGACGCCATCACCTTCCTCACCGAGATCGACGGACTCAGCTTCGTCGAGGCCATCGAACGCCTGGCCGTCCGCGCCGGGATCAAACTGACCTATGAGGACATCGACGGCCGGGTCCAGCGCGGCCCGTCCGCGCAGCCGGGACTCAAGCAGCGCCTGCTCGACGCCCACGCCGCGGCCGCCGAGTTCTACACAAGTGGGCTGCTCAAACCCGAGGCGCAGATCGCCCGCCAGTTCCTCACCGGGCGCGGCTTCGACCGCGACGCCGCCGCGACCTTCGGTTGCGGTTACGCCCCCGACTCCTGGGATGCGCTGTCGAAGCACTTGCGCTCCAAAGGATTCAGCGCCGAGGAGCTGACCAATGCGGGTCTGTCCAAGCCTTCGCGCTCCGGCAGCCTCATCGACCGCTTCCGCCGCCGTCTGGTGTGGCCCATCCGCGACTCTTCGGGCGCGACGATCGGCTTCGGCGCCCGCAAGCTCTTCGAGGATGACCAGGGGCCCAAATACCTCAACACCCCAGAGACCCCGCTGTACAAGAAGTCGCAGGTCCTGTACGGGATCGACCTGGCGCGTAGGGAGATCGCCAAGAGCGGGCGGGTGGTGATCGTGGAGGGTTACACGGACGTCATGGCCTGCCATCTCGCCGGCGTCCCGGTCGCGGTCGCGACCTGCGGCACCGCCTTCGGCTCGGAGCACATCCGGGTGCTGCGGCGGTTCCTGTTCGACTCCGAGTCGGCCGATGGGCGCATCATCTTCACCTTCGACGGCGACGAAGCCGGCCAGCGCGCCGCCCTCAAGGCCTTCGATGAGGAGCAGCGGTTCGTCTCCCAGACGTATATCGCGGTCACTCCCGGCGGCCAGGACCCGTGCGAGCTGCGCCAGAGCGCGGGCGACGCGGCGGTTCGCGAACTGATCGAGCGGCACACGCCGCTGGTGCAGTTCGCGCTCGACCGCGAGATCGCCAAGCACGACCTGGACACCGCGGAGGGCCGCCTGCATGCGATCCGCGCGATCGCGCCGCTGCTGGCACGCGTGAAGGACCGCGGCCTGGTCGAGGAGTACATCGGCGACTACGCCGGGCGGCTCGGTAAGGAGAAGGCGGAGCTGCGCCGCGCGGTGGCGGGGGCCGCCGCGGGTCAGCAGGCGCCCGCCGAGGCCGCGAGGCCGCGGCGTCCGCGGGATGCGGATTCGACGCAGCTGCGGGCGCAGCGCGAGCTGCTGAAGGTCGCATTGCAGCATCCGCAGGTCGCGGGGCCGTACTTCGATGCGGTCGACTCAGTGCCGTATACCGATCCGAACTACCGGGCGGTGCGCGAGGCGATCGACGCGGCCGGGGGAGCGGCGCAGGCCGCGGCAGGTCCGAACTGGATTGCCGCGGTCGGCAGTGCCTGCGGGGAGATCGCGGCGCAGGCCATGGTGAACGAGCTGGCGGTGGAGCCGCTGCTCATTCAGGGGGAACCGGATGGGCTGTACGTGCGGCCGATCCTGGCGCGGATTCAGCGACCGGTGGTCGAGGAGGAGCTGGCGGATTTGAAGCGGCGGTTGCAGCGCATCAATCCGACGACGGACAAGGACGAGTACATGTCGCTGTTCGGGAAGCTCATGGGCCTGGAGCAGCATGCCAGGTCACTGAGGGACCAGTCCGCGGGCGACGGCTGATCCAGTGGCAGCCCCAGTTGGCTGGACCCGGACCTTCGACCAGTCCGCGGTTGATGGCTGATCGGCCGGAGGCGAACTGCTTTAAGGCGTAATGGAAGAGGGGCGGGACGCTTCGCGTCCCGCCCCTCTTCCATTACGTTGGAACCTCATTCGAGCGGTTCGTTCTCGGATGCGGCGGAGTCGAAGAGGCCGTTTGGAAGGTCATCCATGGTGAGGACGCGGCCGTCCGCGAAGTGAAGTTCGACGGGGCCGAACATCAGGTAGAAGCGGAGCGCGGTGACGGCGCTGTTGTGCTTGCAGAAGTTGCCCCCAACGGTGGGGTAGACGGTGCTGGAGAACGCCCCGAGGCCGGGGGAGTCGTAGCCCGCGGCGATGACGCCGGGGCAGTGCGACAGGTGAGTGCCGAGGTCATCGCCGCATTCGGCGCAGCGGATGGTGAACGACTGCGGCTCGTCGCTGGAATCGAGTTTGGCAGTGTCGGTCGGATCGATGACAATGGGTGCAGACACGGTTTTTACCTCCGCTGTCTAAGACCGGGGCGGGACTGGACCTACGAAATCGGGTCCCGCCCCGGTCGGCTTCAATGAAGGGCGTGAAATGTCCGCCCGCAAGAACTCCCTCCCCGGAATCCCGTGATGGACCTCTCACACCTGATTGATATGGTGGCATGATTGTCACCGGAATACAAGTTTGCATTCGAGTTTCTTCGAGAATTTTCACTCAATCGCGTGAGGAGTTGTCTCATGACGCGTGTTACAGGTCCCGGCCCCAGCTTGAGGTCTCAATGGCTTGGTGAGCGGATGCGACGCATCCGCAAGGGTCTTCGCATCCCCCAGCAGGAAGCCGCTGACCACATTCAGCGGAACAACAGCATGCTTGGCCGATACGAGTCCGGTGAGATCCCCTTCCGCCGGAACGATGTCATCGATCTCCTCGACTTCTACGGGGTATCCAGCGAGCTGGAGCGCAACGGGTTGCTTCAGCTTTGCGACGAGGTCTGGCGCAAGGACTGGTGGGACCCGCACACCGATGACTTCGGGCAGGACTTCGTCGACATCCCCTGGCTCGAATCTCGTGCTGAGCGAATTTGCGTCTACCAGCACATCATCGTGCATGGTTTGCTCCAGACCCGCGAGTACGCCGATACCCTGATTCGTTATGGCGCTGGGGAACGCACTCGTGAGGTGCAGATCGCCAAGTGGATCGATCTCCGCATCGAGCGGCAGCACGTGCTTCACAAGGATGACCCGACTCGGTTCGCGATCGTGCTCGAAGAGTCGGCTTTGGTGCGCCCGGTGGGCCGCAGGGAGGAAATGCAGGCTCAGCTGCGGCTTTTGGCAGAGCTGGGCGAACTGGAGAACATCGAGGTTCAGGTGATTCCGACCGCTGTCGGACCTCACGCTGCACTTCGAGGCAGCTTCCAGCTCTATGAGATGCCGGACCCGTATCCAGACGTCGCCCATGTCGAGACTGTGGGTGGCTCGCTCTACATCGAGGAGCCAACCGTGAGTCATATCCGGGAGGTGTGGAAAGATCTGGTTGAGAGTGCGTTGTCTCCTGAGGAGTCGAACGCGCTGGTCAAGCGGTATTTGGAGGGTGAAGAATGAAGACCGGCACTGAGCAGGAGCTCTCGAACCAGGAGCTGGCCGGGATTCGCTGGAGGAAGAGCAGCCGCAGCCAGAGTGACAACGGCCAGTGCGTTGAGGCCGGGCCGATTGCCGACGGCTCCGGGCGGGTCGCGGTGCGCCACTCCCATCACCCCGAAGGCTCCGTGATCGTCTACACCCGCGCCGAGTGGGACGCCTTCCTGGCCGGAGCCAGGGACGGCGAGTTCGACTTCACGGAGTGAAGCAGGAAGCACTGTGTAGGTTCTCAAACCCCGCCACAGATTCTCAGTGACGATGGCAGGGGCGTGGCAGATCTGCCACCGGAGTGAGACAACCCGCCTCAGTGAGTCTTTGTCAGGGGGGCGGAAAGCGGACTCGCTCCTACCAGGAGAGCACCCACGAACCGGGCCCCTTCAACATCAGGCGGCTATCGCCGCTCCGGTCCGCCGAACCGAAGGAGCACGGCGTGAGCGCAGCGGGCAAACCAATCGCTGTCCTGGCTCAGATGCCCAAGCGCCCGGGCCTGACGTTCCGAGGCATTACCGGGGAACCACCGGCCGCCGTTTTCCGCGTCCCGAAGGTGTTGCCGACTTCGCAGGATCCGAGGGTGGCCAGTGAGAACTTCACCGCGGATCATCTGGCCGCGATCCTCACCCGGACCGGCCGCCTGGTATCACGGATGTCGGCGCATCCGAACGAGCGCGAGATCGTGCTGCTGCCGGGCGTCCTGTTGCAGCCCATCGGCACTCTCGCGGTTCCCGGACTCGCGTCGGAGCTCGTCATCTTGGAGGAGATCGGCGACGCCCTTGACGGGACCGCGAATACCGGGCCGATCGGACAACTGCCGACCGGCCGCGATGAGCTCCTTGCGCATATCACTGCCGTGGTGACCTTCGCGTTGGACGGACCACCGGTCAAGATCCACTCGCCCGGAAAATTCACCCCCAGAACTGCCCCCACGTCGGCACATCTCCCCACAGTGGTCGGATCGGAGTTGACCAGCTCTGTGGCCGTGGACAAGTGGCTGCGACCCCGGATAGTCCACGGCGAACGCCTGAGCAGACCGTACTTCCGGTTGTGGGACCCTTACCCCAATCCGGTTGAAGGCGACTTCTCGCTGGCAGGGGGCCGAGACAAGGTTCGTCTGCTCGCCGAGGCGCTGATGGGGTTGGGCTGGCCGATCAATGCCGAGCCGACCGGGGTGTCGATCCGAACCCCCGTCGGCCCGATAGGACTGCTTGCGACACGCGATGCACCAGGCGACGGCGGGCCAGACACCTACGTGGTGTCGACCGCGTCAGAGGCTCGGCCGGTCTATATCGGTGACACGTTTCAGGTGGCTGTCGAGCTGATCCGCGCGCTGGCGGACGAGGTGGGCGAGATGGTCGAGGACCACCGCATTCAGATCGGTTGCCCGGGGCAGAAGAACGATTTGACCTATGTCGGCGGGGCTTGGCGGGGCATCCACGGCGAGGCCCGGGGCGAAGAGTACGTACATCGTGCAGCCGCTGCCACCCGGGCCGCCATCGACCGCGTGACGATCTACTCAGGTGGTTTCGACCTACGAGCTTTCGCCGAGGCGGCAGGTCACCGCACCTGGTCGCTCAGCACCAATGACTTGCTGTGCATCGGCGATTTGGAGGTCCAGAAGTATCTCAGCGTCATCGGCGCCGACGGGTTCGCCGTCGAATCGACCTCCCGTGGCGGACCGCGACGCCCGGAAGGCGTCTTCACTGACCTGGTCGACGCAATCCGCTACCTGGCCATGGACATCGGTTCCTTGTGGCGCTCAGAGCAGCGGATGCCGAGGCTCGGTGCGGCCACTCCGCCGGCCGGTGTCGTCATGGAAGGCGAGACCGTCCGGGTCGGGGAGCGCACCGCCAAGTTTCCCGCGTCCACCAGCGGCCGGGCCAAAGCCGCGGAGTTCGCGGGCCTAGCCGAGTTGTCGCCCGCCGAGATCGCGGCCCGGTATGCGCCGGAGCTGGTCGCCTGAGCCTTGGCCGCATATTCCTGGTGACGGTCGGCACTGGGGGCAATGTCTTTCGTTTAGGGCGCCCGCGCGGGTGGCGGTTCACTGCCGGATTTGCGGGTGGTGTTGTGGCGCTTGGGGAGGCCTGCATTGGGGACCGGTGCGTCGGCGGGGCCGGTGTCTGGTGATGGTCGCTGTGCGCCAAAGGCATCGACGACGGCAGCGGTGGGAAGGGGCGGGTCCAACGTGTCCGGCTGCCGGGGGTGGTGGGGCGCCCACGTGCGAAGGTGCGCGGAGGGACGCGGTGCAGGTGATGGTGAGAGGTGTTGTGCTGCAACGACTTCACCGGGAGAATGTGACCGGCGTCTCTTTGTCGTAAGTGGATCC
>NZ_STGY01000001.1:0-129885 GCF_004912275.1 Glycomyces buryatensis | reverse complement strand
ACGTAAAGTTATCATTGAGGTACGCACAGAGATATGGAATTCGTACAGGAGTCGAGCGGGTGCAAGCAGACTACGCCAAGCCTCTGGCCGAGACGCCTTCTGACTAATTCCGAGAACACCGGCCTCATCTACTGGGGCAGCGGTTCTCAGCTCCTGGTGCTATCGGGTCCCGCGGTCCACCGCGCCCTTCTTGGGTCGGTGTAGGGGGGAGACGGCCTTGTCGGGATCACCTCGACTTGGCGGCACGTGTCCTGAACGAGGCACACCAGCGCAGATGATGCAACGCCGACCATAGCGGGAGTCAGCGCTACCAGGCACAGAAGCGAAGCACACACCCTGCTCCGGCAAGGACTCCGCACAAGTGCCGCACCGACATGCGAAGCGACCCCTTCTAGCGTGGGGCTGCGAAGCGTGCCGGGCATAGACGCGAAGCAGCGCCTTCTCCGGAGGGAATGCGAAGCGTGCCAGACCAAGGCTCTCGGGAGCTTCCGAGCCCGATCCTGCCCCCGCATCACACGGATGCGGGAACGAGGCGGGAGACGGGAAGGAACCCCCGGGGCGGAGACCACCTGCACCAGACCAGGTGCACCAGGCACCGGACCCCGTCCATGCGACGGAGCACCGGCCATCAACGACGGCAGCCGGAAGGAGGCGAGAACGACATGACGAGCCCGACCACGGCCATGCCATCCGCCTGCCCCCACCGAGGGCGCCGCACGGCAGCCCGGACGGTCGAAGCCACCGGCCCCGGCCGTGCCCTCAGCCCCGTCCCGACGGGGCGCGTCCCGGCCCTGCCCGGCCCCGGCCAAACTCCGGCAACGCACCCCGCCCCGGCCCTTCACCTCTCCATCGCCGAGCGCCCGAACCTCCACCCACGACCAACCTCCGCCCCGGCAGACCACCCCGACCGGCGCTCCCCGTCCCTCCGTCGTCGCCCGCCTGAACAGCACGGGAAACGCACCCCGCCCCGGCAACGCACCAGGCCTGGCCCGCCCGCCACCGCTCCATCGCCGAGAGCCTGAACCGCAAGAGCAACGCGACCAGGGCATGAGACGCACCTTCGACCGCGTTGCCGCCACTTCATCGCCGACCGTCACGAACCGCCCTAAGCGAAGGACATTGCTTTGGGAGCGAACTGCGATGCGACGTGATGCGGAAAAGCGGCGCGGGTCCGGCCGGAGCGGTGTGCCCCGGCCGACCCTTTCCGTTTCCGATTCTCATGCGGCCCCGACGAGTTCAGCGGGCTCCTCCGTCCTTTCGCGGTGATTGCCGCGCAGGTTGAGGAATCCGAGGACCACTGCCAGCACCGCCGCGGCGAGCGGAACCAGCAGCGCCGCCCGGTACCCGGCGAGCACCGCGCCCGGTGCGTCCGAAGCGGTCGCGGCGACATTGACCGCCGCTACGGCCGCGAGCCCGATCGCAGCGCCGAACTGGAACGAGGTGTAGAGCAGCCCGCCAGCCAATCCCTGCTCCTCCTCCTTGATCCCATTGGTGGCGATGATGGTGAGCGGTCCATACGCCAGCGTGAACGCCAGGCCGAGCGACACCAGACTGGGCAGCATCGCCGCATAGGACCAGTCCGCCCCGGCCGGCAGGAACAGCGCGAACGACAGCGCCGCGAAGCCGAGCCCCGCGAGCAGCACCGGGACGTTCCCGAAGCGCCGCACCAGCTTCGGGGTGACGGTCGGAGCGAGGATCACGTCGATGCCGACGACCAGCATCGCCAGGCTCGACTCGATGGTCGACCAGCCGCGCAGTTCCTGGAGGTACAGCACCACCAGGAACTGGAACCCGAAGAACCCACCCATGAACAGCACGCCGATGAGATTCGCCCGCAACAGCGGGCCCGAGCGGAAGATCCCCAGGCGCACCAGCGGATTCGCGGTCCGCCGTTCCACGGCCACGAACACCGCGAGGAGCACCAGGCTGGCGGCGATCGTGGCCCCCGTCATTCCGATGCCGACGTGGGTGGCCCGCTCGACGCCGAGGACGAGCAGCACGACCGCGCCGGTGATGGTGAGGCCGCCGAGCAGGTCGAAGCGCTGCCCGCTCCTGTCGGGGCGCTCGGACTTCGGGATCACGGCCAGCGCCGCGACCAGCAGCACCAGCGAGAGTCCGACCGGTGCGAAGAACACCCAGCGCCAGTCGACGGCGGTCAGTAGTCCGCCGATGACCAGGCCGAGGGTGAAGCCGCCGGCGCCGATGCCGCCGTAGATCATCAGGGCGCGGTCACGTTTGGGTCCCTCCTCGAACGTGGTGGTGATGATGGACAGTCCGGCGGGTGTCATGAAGGCGGCGGCGAGGCCGGTGATGAAGCGGGCGGCGATGAGCGTCGCCCCGTTCTCCGCCAGTCCGCCGAGCCCGGAGAACAGCAGGAACACGATCAGCGCTGCCAAGAAGACCCGGCGGCGTCCGAACATGTCGGCGGCCCTGCCTCCCAGCAGCATGAATCCGCCGTAGCCGAGGACGTAGGCGCTGACGATCCACTGGAGCGACCCGGTGGTCAGGCCCAGGTCCGTCCGGATCGATGGCAGGGCGATATTGAGCATGGCGATGTCGGTGCCTTCCAGGAAGATCGCTCCTGAGAGGACGATCAGCACACCCCATTCACGGGCTTTCATGGGAACTCCTTGACGCTGGTTCGGTTGGCTCGGTAATCGTGAATCCGATGCGGGGCGGGAACAATGGCGAAGAACGCAACGTTCGGTAAGTGAGACTTACCGATCGAGGAGAGCGCCGATGGAACGCGATGAGCTGGAGAGCTTCCTGACCCTGGCCGAGGAGCTGCACTTCGGTCGCACGGCGACGCGGATGCGGCTGTCCCGCGCGCGGATCAGCCAGTTGATCCAGCGACTGGAGCGCCGCCTGGGCGCCCCGCTGTTCGAACGCACCAGCCGCAGCGTCAAGCTCACGGACCTGGGGCGGCGGTTCCGCGACGAGGTCGAGCCGCACCATCGCGCCATTGCGGACGCGCTCGCCCGCGCCGCCGCCGAGGCGAAGGGCCTGGGCGGGATGCTCCGCGTCGGCTTCGGCCCGGCGCTGTCCGGCGAGGTGGCCATGAAGGCCGCGGACAAGCTGCGCGCCGACCACCCCGAGCTCGACGTCGAGGTCTGCGAGATGTCGTTCACCGACCCGTTCGGCCAGCTGCGCGAGCGCTACTACGACGTGCAGGTCATGGAGCTGCCGGTCCGCGAGGACGACCTGGCCAAGGGGCCCACCCTGCTCACGGAGGGCCGGATGCTCGCGGTCGCCGCCGACCACCCGCTGGCCGCGCGGCCGTGGCTGACCATGGAGGACCTGGCAGAGACCGTGCTGCTGGCGGTGGAGGGCGACGCCCCGGACTACCGCCGCGAGGTCTCCGAACCCCATCGGACCCCGCTCGGCGCCGAGATCGGCCGCGGCCCGAGCATCACGACCTTGCAGGAGGCGCTCATGCAGGTCGCCGCGGGCAAGGGCTCGCTGCTGCTGGGGGCGCGCACCGTCGAGTACCAGCCCCGGCCCGGTGTGGTGTACCGCCAGGTGGTCGACGCGCCGGTGGTGCGTCACGGCCTCGTGTGGCGGGCGGGGGAGGAGACCCGCGCGGTCAAGGCGTTCGCCGAGCGGGCGGCCGCAGCGGCGGCGGCCGAGGCCGAAGGGGTGCGCGAGCAGGCCGCGATGATCCCGGAGTACACCGGCTGAAGTACCCGGGTTGAAATACACAGGCTGACCGGCCGCGGCACCCGCGGTTTCGGATGATTCGGGGATATTCGGGGCGGATCGTGTTTTGATGCGGAACGCAGGCCCTTGACCGCCTGCCTCGTCATTCACCGGGAGGTCAGCCATGACTCAGCCGCCGCAGTCGCCGTCGTCGCCCGAAGAGCCGCAGCCGCCTTCGAATGAGCCTCCCGCCCATCAGCCACCGGCGTCGGACCAGCCCCCCGCGTACCAGCCGCCCCCGTCGAGCGACCCGCCCGCGTATCCGCCGCCGACGTCGAATCCGAACTGGCCGCCCGCGCCGCCCCCTCCACCCCCGGTCGGCCAGCCGCCCGCCGGCGGCGATAAACCCAGGACGATCGGGCTGCTCGCGCTGATCTTCGGCGCCCTCGCGCTGCTGCTCGGGCTCATCCCGGTCGCCGGGCTCTTCATCGGCGGCCTCTTCGGCATCGCCGCGATCGTGCTCGGCATCATCGGCATCATCAAGTCGCACCGGATCATGTCGATCATCGGCATCGCGCTGGCCGTGGTCGGCGGCATCATCTCCTGCGCCATCTCCGGCCAGTTCGCCGACGACTTCAAGGACGACCTGGAGGACATCAACACACCCGGCTACTCGGACACGGGCGACAACGACCCAGGGGAGGGCGGCTACTTCTTCTCCGGCCCGGGCCGGGTCGTCACCGAGTCGGTCGAGCTGGACGGGCAGTACTACTCCCTGGACGTCACTCATCAAGACGACCGGACCGCGTAAAGGACTACGAGTTCGCCTTCGAGCGGCAGTGACGCAGGCAAGACGAAGGGTCCCGACCGCTGTGCGGTCGGGACCCTTCGTTTCGTTCAGATGCTCAGACCTTGGACAGCTGCGGGTTGCGCAGCGGCTCACCGTTGCGGTGGAGCTCGCCGAGGGCTTCCTTCCAGGACTCGATCAGGCCGGTCGCGTGGTAGGGAATGTCCTTTTCCTTGCAGAACTCCTCGACGATCGGCTGGGCCTTGCCCAGGTTGACCGACGGCATGCCCGGGAAGAGGTGGTGCTCGATCTGGTAGTTCAGGCCGCCCAGCGCGAGGTCGATGACGACGCCGCCCTTGACGTTCCGCGAGGTCAGGACCTGCTTGCGCAGGAAGTCCAGCTCGGTCTTGCCGGTGAAGGTCGGCATGCCCTTGTGGTTGGGGGCGAAGATCGAACCCATGTACAGGCCCCACACCATCTTGTGGATCAGGATGAACACGACGGCCTTGCCGGGAGAGAGCACCATGAACACGGCGGTGAGGTAAAGCGCGAAGTGCAGGAACAGCAGCGCCGCCTCAGTGCCGCGCTGCTTGAGCCCGGGCTTGACGACCGACTTGACACCCGAGACGTGGAGGTTGAAGCCTTCGAGGGTGATGAGGGGGAAGAACAGGTACGCCTGGTACTTGTTGATGAAGCGGATCACCGAGTGCGCCATGCGCTGGCCCATCGCCTGGTCCTTCGACCAGACGAGGACACCCGGCTGCACGTCGGGGTCGAGCTCCTCGTGGTTGGGGTTGGCGTGGTGGCGGTTGTGCTTGTCGTTCCACCAGCCGTAGCCCATGCCGTTGGCGAAGTTGCCGGTGAAGAAGCCGATCCGCTGCGAGGCGTTGCGGGAGCGGAAGACCTGACGGTGCGCGAGGTCGTGGCCCAGCAGCGCCACCTGCGCGGAGACGACGGCCATGAACACGGCCATGAGCATCTGGAACCAGGTGTTCCCGATGACGGCGAAGGCAACCCAGCTGCCGGCGAAGATCAGACCCATGATCGTGAACCGGACCGCGTAGTACCCGGGACGTCGCTTCATCAGGCCGGCGTCGCTGATGCGTCGGTTGAGTTCGGCGAAGTCGCTGCCCGCGCGTGCGGGGGCCGGGGGTGCGGCTGGTGCAACTGGTTCGGCGATTGCCATGGATCGTCCGTTCTGTCGATGTCGGTGGTCCACCTCTAAGCCTGCCGCGTTCGGGCTCAGAAGTAACTACTGCCACCCCGCCAATGGGGGTAGTGTTAACCCCCCTCTTTCTGGGCCTGGTGTTCGAAAAGGGTTTGACCCCATGTCGGCGGCGGCGTCTATCCTTCACAGCATGCCCATTCGTGACGAGATCTTGATCCGCGCGCGCGATCTGCGCAAGAGCTATGGCGAGTACGAAGCGGTCAAGGGGGTCGACTTCGAGATCAAGCGGGGTGAGGCCTTCGGCTTCCTCGGCGCCAATGGAGCCGGCAAGTCCACGACGATGCGCATGATCGGCTGCGTCTCGCAGCCCAGCGGCGGCACTATGGAGGTCTTCGGCCTCGACCCGCACACCGACGGCCCCGCCATCCGGTCCCGCCTCGGCGTCGTCCCGCAGGACAACACCCTCGACGGCATGCTGACCGTGGTCGAGAACATGACCGTCTACGCCGGGTACTTCGGCATCAAACGCAAGCAGGCCAAGGCGAAAGCCGCCGAGCTGCTGGAGTTCGTGCAGCTCACGGCCCGTTCCGAGGACCAGGTCTCCGACCTCTCCGGGGGCATGCAGCGTCGCCTCGCCATCGCCCGCTCGCTCATCAACGAGCCCGATCTGGTGATCCTCGACGAGCCCACCACGGGCCTCGACCCCCAGGCGCGCCACCTCGTCTGGGAGCGGCTGTTCCAACTCAAGGAGCAGGGCACCTCGATTCTGCTCACCACCCATTACATGGACGAAGCCGAACAGTTGTGCGATCGCCTCGTCGTCATGGACGAGGGCCTCATCATCGCCTCTGGCTCCCCGCGCGAGCTCATCGACACCCACGTCACCAAGGAGGTGGTGGAGGTGCGCTTCTCCGGCATCCACACCACCGACCTCCACGACATCGCCGAGAAGCTCGAAGGCATCGGCGCCCAGATCGAGCCGCTGCCCGACCGCATCCTGGTCTACACCGACGACGCCGACGCCACCGCCATCGCGATCGAGGCCCGCGGGATCCACCCCACCTCCCAGCTGGCCCGCCGCGCCACCCTCGAAGACGTCTTCCTGCGCCTGACCGGCCGGGCCCTGGTGGAGGACGAGTAATGGCCACGCTCGCCGAAACCGAGGCGCCGCAGGCGAAGGCGGCCGAACTGTCCTACCTCGTCGGGGCCTGGCGCGCCTTCGGCCTCCAATGGGCCCTGTACCGCCACATCTGGAACGGCACCGTCTTCACCTCGGTGTTCCTGCCGATCCTCTACATGATCTCGATCGGCATCGGGGTCGGCTCCTACATCGACCCCGGCGCCACCGGCGGCCTCACCTACGCCGAGTTCATCGCCCCCGGCCTGATCTGCTCGGTCGCGGTCATGATGCTCGGCAACGACATGGTCTACCCCGTCTTCGGCGGCTACCACGAATGGGGCGGCGGCTACCTCCACCAGCGCTCGACCCCGCTGCGCCCGGTCGACATCCTCAACGGCCACCTCGCCTACGCGGTGATCTTCCGGCCCTTCACCTCCTGCACCGTGGTCGCGATCGTCCTGGCGTTCTTCGGCGTCTACACCTCGTGGTGGGCGGCGCTGGCGGTCATCGCCGCGTTCGGAGTCTCGGCCGCGCTCGCCCCCTGGCTGCACGCCTGGTGCTCCAGCCTGAAGAACGACGCGATGCTCAACTCGGTCTACCGCTTCGCGATCATGCCGATCAGCCTGTTCTCCGGCGTGTTCTTCCCCGCCGAGCAGATGCCGGGCTTCCTCCAGCCGCTGGTGTGGATCTCGCCGCTGTGGCACGGCACCGAACTGGCCCGCGCCGCCACCGCCGGGGCGGCCACCGCGCTGCCGCCGGTCGCCCACCTCGCCTACCTCGTCGCGCTCGCGATCGGCGGCTGGTTCCTCGCCCGCCGCGTCATCGCCCGCCGACTGTCGTTCTAGGAGCGCCCAGTGTCCGTCATCGCCTATGCCGCCGCCCGCACCAGTTTCAAGCGGTCCGGTTCCCTGCTGCACCGCAACTGGATCGCCATGCGCCGCGCCTGGGTCCTGATCGTCTCCGGCGCCTTCGAATCGCTGCTGTTCCTATTCGCCTTCGGCTTCGGCGTCGGCGCCCTGGTCGGCGACATCACCCTGCCCGGCGGCGAGACCATCTCCTACACCGCCTACGTCGCCCCCGCGATCCTCGCCAACGCCGCCATGATGGGCGTGCTCGCCGAGACCTCCATCAACGTCTTCGCCAAGTTCAAATGGATGAAGCTCTACGACGGCATCCTCAACACCCCCTTGCGGCCCTGGGAGGTCGCGCTCGGCGAGGTGTGGTGGGCGCTCATCCGCGGCGGCATTTACGTGGCCATGTTCGTCGCCGTCATGGGCGCCTTCGGCCTGCTCGACTCGTGGTGGGCGATCCTGGCCGTCCCGGCCTGCGTGTTCATCTCCCTGGCCTTCGCCGGGATCGGACTGACGCTGGCCACCCTGTTCCGCGACTGGCCCGACTTCGACCTGATGATGGCCTTCGTGTTCGTCATGTTCCTGTTCGGCGGCACCTTCACCCCGGTGGAGGCCTACCCCGAATTCGTGCAGCCGATCGTGTACGTCATGCCGCTGTTCCACGGCATCGAACTGGTGCGGGGGATCAGCCTGGGGCAGTTCGGGCCCATGATGCTCGTCCACGTCGCCTACCTGTGCGCCTTGGCGATCGGCGGCACCTGGATCGCGCAGCGCCGACTCTCGAAGGCGCTCTACAAGTAGGACGAAACTAAGAAGAAATTCTTCAAATGTGACCTTCACAACGAAGTATTTCTTCGATATCGTCCCGTTATGACACGAGGCAAACCCTCCCGTCGCCTTATCGTCCTCATCGCGGCGTTCGCGCTTGCCATCGCCGGGGCCTTCGCCCCCGCGATGGTGGCGGGCGCTGACGAGGTCTCTGCGCAGGCGGTCACCCACAAGAGTCCGTTCAACTGCAACAAGACGTTCTACGCCAACAACTGGACCGGCGGTCACAACCCGAGCAACACGATCGACTGGCAGAACTACGGCGGCGACGCCATCGGAGGCGAGACCGTGCGGGCCACCGCCGGCGGTACCGCCTACTTCTACAACGAGGGCAATACGAGCTACGGCCAGTGGGTGCAGATCGTCCACTCAGACGGTTCGCGCACCCGCTACGCCCATCTGGCGACGATGAGCGGCTCGGTCGGCTCCAGCATGGCCGTCAGCCAGGGCACCAAGATCGGCACCGTCGGCTCCACCGGCGGCTCCAACGCCCCGCACCTGCACTACGAGCAGCGTAACTCCTCGGGCACCGTCGTGACCCCGACAGTCGACGGCGTCACGGTTCCCCTGGGCACCAAGAAGGCCGTCAAGAGCACCAACGCCTGCGGCGGCAACCCTTACACGGCGACGGAGGTGTGCGGTTCGGGCTACAGCGTCATCAACTCGCACGCCGTCACCGGCGGCTTCATCTACCTGACCTACAACGCCTCCAACGGCTACAACTGCGTGGTCACGTTGAAGAGCACGAGCCTCGGCACGGCCTCGGCGGTCTCGGCCTCACTGCAAGTGGAGGGCGGCACCGTCACGACCGACTCGGGCAACTTCGCCTATTACGCCGGGCCGATCCGGAAATCGGCCGGGTCGACTTGCGTGAAGTGGGGCGGCTCGGTGGGATCGAGCTCCTGGACCAGTGCATGGAGTCACTGCGGCTGAGCAGAGCCGGGTCGGGCGGGGGGATCCTCCGCCCGACCCGGCCCGATAGGGTGGGGCCCGTGAGAACCGTGCTGCGACTCCTCTTGGTAGCCATGCTGGCCTGCGCGTCCACCCTGGTGCCGACGGCGGCCCAGGCCTCGGGCGGCCCGACCGTCCTGATCGTCACCGACGGCAATGGCGACGGCGAGGTCGTCCGGTACGCGATCGAGCGCCTGGAGATGGAGGCGCGGCGCTGGGGCTTCACCTTGATCGAAGGAGACGCGTCCAGCCTGGACCAGCCGCTCGCCACCGTCGGCGCCGGCGGCGTCGACGTGGTCATGCTCCTCAATACCGGCGCGGACGTCCTCGACCCCGGCCAGCGGGAAGCGTTGCAGGCCTTCGTGGAGGGCGGCGGCGGCCTGGTCGCCACCAACTCGGCGGCCGCGAGCGAACCCGACTGGGACTGGTACCGGCAGCTGCTCGGCGCGACCGCCCTGTCGGCGCCGGTGGACGACGCCAAGGAGACCGTCACCTTCAACTCGGGCTCGCCGATCACCGACGGCCTGGACGATGAGCTGGAGCTGACCGACCTCTGGTACTACTTCGACCCCGAGCCGGCCGAGCCCGAATCGGTCATCCTGGCGCAGTTGGACTCCGGCGACCCCGCGGCCTGGAGAAGCGATGAGTACCAGGCCTTCTACGCCGTTCCCGGCGGGGCCGCCGACACCTGGACCGAGCGTGACTTCCTGCAGCTCATCCGCCAGGGGATCTGGTGGGCCGCAGGCGAGGACGGTGAGATGGTGCAGAACTCCGACAGTGCCGCCCCGGCGTGGCCGTACACGTGGACCTTCGCCCTGTTCGTGCTGGCCGTCGCCGGGGGCGGATCGATCGCGGTGTGGCGCTTGGACAAGGCCGAGCGAATCCGGACCGCCGACGCCGGGTAGCCGTTCGCCGTTCGCGCCGAGCGCCTGCCGCCGGTTACAGGCGCCCGGTGATGACCGTCTTGACCTCGGCGACGCCATTGTTGAAGTGGGTGATGGGCTCGTCGTCGGGCTCCTCCACCGGGGGGCCGGAGCGGGCCTTGACCGAGACCTCCTCCAGCGACAGCACCATGATCGCCACCGCCGAGAGCTCCTTGGCACTGGGCTCCCTCGACCTCTCGGAGCGCCCGAGCGACATCCGCTCGATCAGGGCGCGCATCGCGTTCCAGCGTTCGTCCTCGTCCGTGACCACCCGCGCCTCGCCGTGGACGACCACGCTGCGGTAGTTCATCGAGTGGTGGAACCACGACTTCGAGAAGACCAGTCCGTCGACGATGGTGGCCGTCAGGCACACGGGCAGGCCGTCGCCGGCGGCGCCGAGCCCGAGGCTCGATCCGGTCGAGCCGTGGAAGTAGACCGTATTGCCCACGCGCACCGGGAAGGTCGGCAGGACCCGGGGGGCGCCGTCGCGGCCGACGAAGGCCACATCGCAGAAGAGGGCCTCGTCGAGCACCTGGTACGCCGGGGCTTTGGTGTAGTCGATCTTCTCTTTGGATCGCATCGGGGTGGTGCGGTCGGTCTGAGTGAAGATGGCAGCCATCGGGGGGACTCCTGTCTGCAATTTATGTACTGGTACAGTTATTTTATTATGTCGGTACAGTACCAGATCACGGGTGGCTCGGCGAGCGAGATTGCCGCGAGTGTCGAAGTCGGCGTGCGCGACGGACACCTCAGTCCCGGCCGGACCCTGCCCTCCGTCCGCAAGCTCGCCGCCGACCTCGGCGTCGCCCCCGGCACCGTCGCGGCCGCCTACCGGCGCCTGCGCGAGCGCGGCGCCGTCGAGACCGGCGGCCGCTCGGGTACCTTCGTGCGCTCGCGCTCCGCCTTCACCCCCGCGGGCACCCTCACCATCCCCAAGGGAGTCCTCGACCTCGTCAGCGGCGAACCCGACCCCGAGCTCCTGCCCGACCTGGCCGCCCTCAAACCGCACGTCGAGGTGAGCGGCGGGAACTACCGCAATGGCGGGCCGTGCCCCGACCTGCTCGACCTCGCCCGCGAGCGCCTCGCCGCCGACGGAGTGCGGGGCGAACTCACCGTCACCTCCGGGGCGCTCGACGCCTTCGAACGAGGCCTCGCCGCCCGGCTCGAACCGGGCGACACCGTGGCAGTGGAGGAGCCCACCTGGGCCAACGGACGCGACCTCCTGCTCGCCGCCGGATACCAGGTCACGCCCGTCGCCATCGACGCCGACGGCCCGCTCCCGGCGGAACTGGACCGCGCCCTGGCGGCCGGGGCCCGGGCGTTCATCTTCACCGCCCGCGGCCAGAACCCCACCGGCTCGGCGGTCTCCGCCGACCGGGCCGCCGCGCTCCGCGACGTCATCGCCGCCCACCCCGGCGTGTTCGTCATCGAGGACGATCACTGGGGCGACCTCTCCCGGATCCCGCTCCACTTCGTCGCCGACGTCGCCAAGCAGTGGATGTTCGTCCGCTCCGTCTCCAAGGCCTACGGCCCCGACCTGCGCTGCGCCGTCGTCGCCGCCGACCACGACACCAAGGCCCGCGTCCAGGGGCGCATGGTCGTCTCGCACGGCTGGGTCTCGTGCATTCTGCAGCACTTCGTCATCGCCGCATGGCAAGACGAGGGCGTCACCGCCCTGGTCGACCGCGCCGGGCGCACGTACGCCGAACGCCAGACGGCCCTGCGCGAGGCCCTCGCCGGGCACGGCATCGACGTCTTCGGCCGCTCCGGACTCAACCTGTGGGTGCCGGTCGCCGACGAGACCGGCGCCGTCATCGCCCTGCGGGACGCCGGCTACGCCGTCACCCCCGGCCGATCGTTCTCCTTCCACGGCGACCAGGGCATCCGTGTGAGCACCGCCCGCCTCGACCCGAAGGACGCCCCCGCCGTGGCGGCGGCCATCGCCTCCGCCGCCCGGCCGTCAGTCCCACCGGTCTGACAGACCACGTGCCCCGACCGCCGCACCCCGCCGGTCTGACAACTCCAGAAAGGACCCCCCGAATGACCACCTCCCTTCATACGGCCAACGACACGGCCGCAATACAGAAACGGGCGCTCTCCGTGCTCTTCTGCACCCAGATCCTCGGCGGCCTCGCCGTCGGCATCGGGATCGCGGTCGGAGCCCTGCTCATCGAGGACATGACCGGCTCCAGCGCGTACGCCGGGCTCGGCCAGAGCCTGTTCGTGGGCGGCTCCGCGCTCGTCGTCATCCCCGCCATCCGCATCACCGAACGCTTCGGCCGCCGCGGCGGTCTCGCCTTCGGCTACGGCTGCGCCGTGATCGGCTCCGCGACCGTGATCACCGCGATCTACCTCGATCTCGCCGCGCTCGCCGTATCCGGCTACTTCCTCCTCGGCGCCGCCTCCTTCTCCGGCCTCCAGTCTCGCTACGCCGCGGCCGACCTGTCACCGGTCGAGAAGCGCGGCACTCATTTGTCCATAGTGGTGTGGGCTGCCACGATCGGATCGGTCGCGGGGCCGTCGATCGCCGCGCTGGCCGAGCGCGCCTGGAAGGGCTGGACCGGCGGCCCCGACTACGTCGGCTCCTTCGTCGCGATGGGCCTCCTCTGCCTGATCACGGCCGTCATCCTGCCCGCCCTGCTGCGCCCCGACCCGCTCCTGCTGGCCCGCGAACTTTCCGGTGAGACCAAGGCCCCGAAGCGCTCGATCGCCGACGGTTTCCGCATGGCCCGCGCCAATGCCACGGTGCGCACGGGCGTCATCGCCGCCGCGCTCGGCCACTTCGTCATGGTCGGCGTCATGGCGATGACCGCGATCCACGTCAGGCACGGCATGGACGACCCCGAGTCGGCCCTGACGGCCGTCGGCGTCATCCTCGGCCTTCACATCGGCGGCATGTACGCCCTCTCGCCGATCATCGGCCGCCTCGCCGACCGCTACGGCCCGCGCCCGGTCCTCATCGCGGGCACCGCGATCCTCGTGGCCGCCTGCACCGTAGCCGGATCATCCGCGGTGGACAACCACGTGCAGATCTCGATCGGCCTGGTGCTCCTCGGCATCGGCTGGTCGGCCATGACCGTCTCGGCCGCTCTGATGGTCACCGGCGCGGTCACCCCGGCCGAACGCCCGTCCACGCAGGGCTTCTCCGACCTGGCCATGGGCCTGGCCGCGATGGGGGCCGGGCTCGCCTCGGGTCCGATCGTGGAGTACCTGAGCTACGGCATGCTCAACGTCTTCTGCGCCGTGGTCGCGCTGGCCGTCCTCCCGCTCCTCCTCGGCAAGATCGCCAGCCCCGACGCCGCCGAGGAAGCCGCCTGATCCCGGTTGGTTCCGCCCAATAGTGAACATGTCTTTTCGGTGTGTTCATGTCTGGTTTCCGGTGCTAGCATTGGTACCGTCAGGGGGTGGTCACATTGACAGGCACAAGGCAATCCGGCGCCGAACCCAGCGAGCGGGCGATGTCCATTCGAGGCATCCCCTCCGAGGTCTACGAGCGTCTCCGCGTACAGGCCGCGCTGCATCGCACCTCCATGGAGGCCGAGGCGCGTGACCTTCTCGAAAGGGGTACACGCACTCAGGCAGGTCCGAAAGGTGGACTCGGGACCCGCATCCACCGATTGTTCGCCGATGTCGGCGGCTTCGATGAATTCGAGCCTCCGGCCCGAACCGAGAAGATGCGCGAGGTGGACTTCTCGGAATGGGAGTGATCGTCGATTCGAACGTCGTGTCCGAGTTGATGAGATCCGAGCCGGATGCGGGTGTGCTCGCCTGGTTCGACGGACTTCCGGAGGATGAGGTCTGGATCAGCGCCGTCGCGATCGGGGAGGTGGTCTACGGCGTTTCCAGGCTTGACGACGGCAAACGCAAGACAGCGCTGCTTTCTAGGATCGACATTCTGGTCAACGAGGTCTTCCGGGGCAGATGCGCCGCGCTCGATGCGGCGGCCGGATATCGGGCGGGGGTTCTCAACGCGGAGCTGGAGAAGCGCGGAATCGAAATCGGACTGGCGGATGTGCAGATCGCCGCTACCTGTCTCGTCCGCGGTGACGTGCTCGCCACCCGGAACGTCAAGCATTTCAAGCACACCGGAGTCGAATGGATTAACCCTTGGGGCGAATGAGATCGCGCCGCACGCGCGGTGGCCCGGTCGCTCCCCGTATACGATCGGCCGCCGCCCTCGCAGAGGGCGGCGGCCGACCGCGTCCTATGCCTCGCGGGAGAATTCGGCGGTGAAGGGCTCGACCGCGTAGGTCAAGTCGACCTCCAGCGTGTCGGTCTCCGGGTCGTATACGGCCTCCCAGGTTTCGGGTTCACCCTGCATGTTCTCGGCGATCTCGATCTGGTGGGTGTCATCGTCTCCGGGCACCAGGGTGCCTTCGCTGCTGCCTACCCCGGTGTACTCGACATTGCCGTCCGCATCGATCACGAGCGTCAGGGTCGCCATGTCGGTGCCCTCTTCGGGTACCCACATCCAAGTGTCCGCCAGCGTCTCCAGCGGATCGGCCGGGGCGCTCGGCGACTCCTCGGCGGCCGACGACGGCTCGTCCGCTTCCGCGGGAGGGGCTTCGGGCTCGTCCGCCGTACATCCGGTCAGGCCGATCGCCAGGAAGGCGACGCCCGCGGCGGCGGCAACAATACGGAGGGGGTTGTTCAAAACCGGCAAGATCTCTTCCAATTCGAGTGGACAAAAGGGGACCACCGGATCATAAGCGCGCCTTGCCACTTCACCTCAGGAATCGAGTGCCACGACCCGACCTGAACGCGAAAGGCCCGGCCGGAGCCTGTACACCGGCCGGGCCTGCCCGACGCCTTCGACCGAAACCCCTACAGGATATATCCTATAGGATTAGCGCCAGGGGGCCAGCGGGTTGTCGAGCCTGCCCGCGTAGATCAGGCTCTCCTCCTGGTTCTCGATGTTCACCATCTGCTGATTGTTCTTGAGCTGCAAGCGGTTCAGGCACGAGAGAGGGAACGAGTCCTCGAACAGCGGGAAGCGCGCGAACGCCTCGGCCAGTTCCGGGTGCTCGGACTGGTAATCCCGGAGCGCCTCCGCGGCGACCCTCCAGAACTCGTCCTCGCTCAGCACCCCGTCGAGGTGCAGGTTCGCGGCCAGGAACCGCAGGAAGCAGTCGAAGACGTCGGTCAGGATCGACAGCGCCCGCACGTCGTCCGGGACCTCGGCGCGGATGCGCTCGATCTCCTCGGGGACCGGCGTCGCCGTCTCCAGGACCGCGCACTCCTCGCCGATGTCCTTCATGAACACCCGCTGCACCGCCCCGTCCTTGAGGACCAGGATCACGTTCTCGCCGTGGGGCATGAACACCAGCCCGTACCGGTACAGGCAGTGCACCAGCGGCACCAGGTAGGCGTCGAGGTAGCCGCGCAGCCAGTCCGCCGCGCGAAGGCCCGAGCGTTCGATGAGCGCCGACGCGAACGGCTTCCCCTCGCCGTCGACGTGCAGCAGCGAGGCCATCGTCGCGACCTTCTCGCCCTGGCCCAAGTACGGGACGGGGCTCTCGCGCCACAGCGCCGCCAGCATCTTCCGGTACGGCGAGCCCTTCGGCGCGCTCGCGGAATAGGCGGGGTGCCGGTAGCCGACGGCCGCCCGCTCGCGCAGGACGGTCACGCCCGTCTTCTTCAGCGCCGGGTCGCCGTGGACGAGCTCGGCCACGAACGTATTGATCTGCGGCGTCACCGACATGTACTCGGTGGACAGTCCCCGCATGAACCCCATGTTCAGCACCGACAGCGCGGTCTTGACGTAGTCGGCGGTCGGATCGGTGCGGTTGAAGAACGTCCGGATCGACTGCTGGGCCTGGAACTCGTCGTGGCCCTCGCCGAGCAGGATCAGCCGCCCGGCGGCGACCTCGGCGGCGAAGGTCGTGGAGATCTTGTGGTGCCACTGCCACGGGTGCACCGGGATGAGGTAGACGTCCTCGAAGCCCAGGCCGCGGTCGGTCAAGAGCGACGCGAAGTAGTCCCGGGAGTCGGCGTCGAGCTGGGTGTCCAGCAGCCACTGGAAGTCCAGTTCCTCAGCGGCCGTGAACATCGCGTGCTCGCGCCGGGCGGCCAGCCACAGCAGCCGGACGCCCGACGCGGTCTCGGGCGCGTACGCCAGGTAGTCACTGGAACTGAACCCGAGCCGCCCGGAGCCGGCCACGAAGCACGGGTGGCCGCCGGTCATGGCCGCCTCGATCACCTGGAAGTCGGCGTCGACGAGCTTCGCCGCGGTGAGCTGGTCCTCGCTGAGCTGGAACGCGCCGCGGTTGATGGTGCTGGCCAGCTCCTCCAGGTAGACCGGCAGGACGTCGTCGCCGATGCCCAGTTCCGCCCGGAAGGCGATGAAGAACTCGGCGGCGTCGAGACCGAGCTCGGTCCCGTCGTGGGCCTCGCGGACCAGCGAGTGGGCGTCGACGGCCCAGTGGTCGAGCCCCAGCCGCTTCGCCGCGAAGCGGTACCGCTCGCCCGGCCCGGTCAGGACGTACCGCTCGCCCTCCAGCACGGGAATCAGCAGCCGCTCGTGCGCGAACTCGCCGATGGCCTTGGCCAGCAACGTCCTCGTGGCCTGCTGCCACAGCTCGGGGGTGAGGTGCTCGGTCGCGCTCATAGCAGTGCTTCTTTCGCGGAGTGGAAGTCGGATCGGGTGCAGAAGCTGAGGAGGGCCCGCTTGTCCTTCAGCTGGACGGTCCGCTTGGGACGGAAGCCGACGTATTCGTTGAGCCGGTGGATCGGGGTGTTCTCGGCGTCGGGCTCGACCACGACGCGCTCGGCGCCGAAGCCCTCGAACAGCAGGTGCATGACGGCGGTCATGACGGCCCTGGTGAAACCCGGGACGGGCGTGTCGGTCGGGGCGGTGAGCACGTGCATGCCGATGTCGCCCGCCGCGGGCGAGTAGACGTCGGCCAGTTCGGAGTGGGCGGGGTCGTAGACCTCGACGAGGAACCGGGCCCGGTAGTGGAACAGCCCGACATAGGCGAAGTGGTGCTCGGAGAGCTCGATCAGTTCGTGCTCGTGGAGGACGTCGGTGAGGCCCGCCTCCTGCATCATCCAGTACTTCGCCTTGGGGTCGGTCACCCACTCGTGGAGCAGCGGCGCGTCGGTCGGCGGGTCGACCAGGCGCAGACCGAAGTCGCCGAGCTCGGGGTGCATGTAATAGAAGCTGTTGGGCGCCTTCATGTGGCAGCATCCTCATCTGGGGCGGCGAATTCCTGGAAGGCGATGCGCCGCTCGATCGGGTAGACCTCGCGCCCGGTGAGGGAGCGGATGATCCACGAGTTGCGGTAGGCGGCCATGCCCAGGTCCGGGGTGACGAAGCCGTGGGTGGCCAGTTCGGCGTTCTGGACGAACACCTCGCCGTCGGCCGCGGCATCGACACTGTAGTCCCGCCGCGCCGCCAGCCGCCCGGTCGCGTCGAAGCGGAGCCGGTCGCGAATGCCGTCCAGGAACGCCGGCGGGCGGTGGCTGTAGCCGGTTGCCAGCACCAGGCCCTCGGTGTCCAGCTCGAACTCGCGGTCCTGCTCGTGCTGCCTGATACCCAGCGTCAATCGCTCGCCCGCGGCCGCCTTTTCAACCGTGCAGTTCGTGAACAGCCGCGTCGGGACCTCGCCCAGCTCGAACTTCTTGCGGTACAAGAGGTCGTAGATCTCATTGATGTCGTCGGCGTTGATGCCCTTGTACAGGCCCTTGTGGCCGGCATTGAGCTCGTCGCGCCTCGCGGCCGGCAGCGCATTGAAGTAGTCGACGTAGTCGGGGCTGGTCATCTCCAGCGTCAGCTTGGTGTACTCCAGCGGGAAGAACCGTGGCGAGCGCGTCACCCAGTTGAGCCGGTAGCCGGTTCCGATGTCCTCCAACAGGTCCCGGTAGATCTCGGCGGCGCTCTGGCCGGAGCCGACGACGGTGATCGAGCCGCACTCCTTGAGCCGGTCGCGGCTGGCCAGGTACTGCGAGGCGTGGACGACCGTCTCGCCCTCCAGGCCCTGGACCGCCAGCGGCAGCCACGGCGGCGTCCCGGTGCCGAGCACCAGGCGGCGGGCGAAGTCGACGTTGGCGCCGCCGGGGGAGACCGAGTGCACGGCGTAGACGCCGCGGCCCGAATCCCACTCCACCGACGTCACCTCGGTCTCGAAGCGCAGGTTGTCCAGCCGGGCGGCGGCCCAGCGCAGATAGTCCTGGAACTCGGCGCGCAGCTGGAAGAACGACTCGCGGATGTAGAACGGGTAGATCCGGCCCTGCTGCTTGAGGTAGTTGAGGAACGAGAAGGGCGAGGTCGGGTCGGCGAGCGTCACCAGGTCCGCCATGAACGGCACCTGCATCGTGGTGCCCTCGATGAGCATCCCCGGGTGCCAGTCGACGTCGGCCTTGCGTTCCAGGAAGACCCCGTCGAGACCCTCGATCGGCGCCGTCAGGCAGGCCAGCCCGAGATTGAACGGCCCCACGCCGATCCCGAGGAAATCGTGAATGCGGTCGGTGCTCATGCTGACTCCTTGCCGATCTGCTGGAGGCGAGCGCCGTGGCGGGCCAGCGCGTCGAGGACGGGGACGATGTCGCCGAGGGTGGTCTCGGGGTTGAGCAGGGTCAGCTTGAGCGCGATGCGGCCCTCCACCCGGGTCGATGCGACCATGCCCTCCCCGGCCGCCGCGATGGCCTCGCGGGCGGCGCGGTGGACGTCGTCGTCGGCCCCGGCGAGCCGGAACAGGACCGTGGACAGCTGCGAGACCGGCGCGGCCGTCTCGAAACGGGGGTCCGCGTCTAGATACTCCCAGGCCTCACCGGCGAGTTCGCACGCACGGTCGAACATGGTGCCGATCTGGGCGGGGCCGAGGGTGCGCAGCGTCATCCACAGTTTGAGCGCGTCGAGGCGCCGGGTGGTCTGGAGGCTCTTGTCGACCTGGTTGGGGGACAGGGCTTCGACGGGATTGAGGTAGTCGGCGTGGTGGGTGACGTGGCGCAGGCTGGCGCGGTCGCGCACCAGCACGGCCGAGGAGCTGACGGGTTGGAAGAACGACTTGTGGAAGTCGACGGTGACGGAGTCGGCGTGCTCGATGCCCCAGAGCAGTTCGCGCCGGTCGGGCGAGACGAGGAGGCCGCACCCGTAGGCGGCGTCGACGTGGAACCAGACCCGGTGCGCCGCACAGACTTCGGCGATCGAATCGAGGGGGTCGATGGAGCCGAAGTCGGTGGTCCCGGCGGTGGCGACGGCCCCGGCGGGGACGAGTCCGGCGGCGCGGCAGGTCTCGATGGCCGCGTCGAGGGCGGCCGGGTTCATGCGGAAGCGGTCGTCGGCGGGCACGGTGATGACGGCGTCCTCGCCCAGCCCGAGCAGGCGCGCGGCCTTGACGACGGAGAAGTGGGAGTGGGGGGAGGCGAAGAGGCGCAGGCGGGGGAGGACTTCGACGCCGCGCATCGGTTCCTCGCTGTTCTTGAGCACCTGCTCGACGGCCTCGTCGCGGGCGAGCAGCAGCGCGTGCAGGTTCGATTGCGTCCCACCGGAGGTGAAGACGCCGTCGGCGTCGGGCCCGAGTCCGATCCGCTCGCAGGTCCAGGCGATGAGGCGCTGCTCGATGAGGGTGCCGCCGGCGCTCTGGTCCCAGGTGTCGACGGAGGTGTTGACGGAGGCGAGGACGGTCTCGGCGGCGACGGCCGGCAGTGCGACGGGGCAGTTGAGGTGGGCGAGGTAGGTCGGGTGGTGGAACCAGACCGCGTCCCGCAGGTACAGGTCGCCGATCTCGTCGAACGCGTCCGAGAAGGACGGCAGCGGCCGGTCCAGGTCGACGGCGGCGACGGCCGGTCCGAGCTCGCCCGGAGTGATGCCGGTCCAGGGCCGGTCGACCGTCGCGAAACGCTCCGAAATGCTCTGTGACACTTGGGATACGAGCGCTTGATAGGCGTCGGCTGAGTCGCGGCCCAGCAGCGCCGGCGCTCCGGTCGGGTCGGGCGGTGAAGCGGGGGCGGGGCGGAGGTCTGCGGCGCTTGTCAGCACGGAGCGGAGTCCTTTCACGGAGGGACGTCTTGCGGTGCCGGGACGTATGGAAGTTAGCCTTGCCTAATCAGGCAGGAGGAGGTTAGCCTAACCTAATTCTCATGCCTGAGACAGGGCTGATCCCAGAAGGTGACGCTCTCCACGCGAATCCCCGCAAAACCGCCCAAGATCATTTCCTGGCGTTCGGGGCTCCTTGCTCGTAGCGTGGATCGAGACATTCGAACTCCACAATGCTGGCACCCCACCGACCACCCTCTCCCGCAAGGAGAAACACCTTGGGAACCACACCCGTCCGCTACCAGACCCTGCTGATGGACTCCGCCCGCTGGGACTCGATCAATCTCCGCGAAGGCGACATCATCGTCTCCACCCCCGCCAAGTGCGGCACCACCTGGACGCAGATCATCTGCGGCCTGCTGGTGTTCGGGCGCCCCGAGCTCCCCGCGCCGCTCGACGACCTCTCGCTGTGGGTCGACGCCTTCTTCCGCACCGAGGCCGACACCGCCGCCCACCTTGCGGCCCAAGGCCACCGCCGGTTCATGAAGTCCCACACCCCGCTCGACGGCCTCCCGTTCGACGAGCGCGTCACCTACATCTGCGTCGGCCGCGACCCCCGCGACGCGGGCGTCTCGATGGACCACCACCTGGCCAACATGGACATGGAGAAGGTGATGGCGCTCAGGGCGGACACGCTCGGCCCCGAGGGCGCCGATATGACCGACGCGATGCCCCCACCCGCCCCGACCGCCAAGGAACGCTTCTGGAACTGGGCCGAGAACGACGACCCGGTGCTCGGCATGGCGGGCATGTTCCGCCACATCGAGGGCTTCTGGGCGCGCCGGGACGATCCCAACATCGTCCTGCTCCACTACGCCGACCTCAAGGCCGACCTCGAAGGCCAGATGCGGCTTCTCGCAGGCTCCCTCGGCATCGCCGTCCCCGAGGAGGTCTGGCCCGAGCTCGTCCGCGCCGCCACCTTCGACCAGGTCAAGAGCCGAGCCGAAACCCTGGCGCCGGAGCGCTCGATGTGGCACGACAAGGCCGAGTTCTTCCACAAGGGGGCGAACGGCCAGTGGCGGGAGTTCTTCGACGAGTCCGACCTCGACCGCTACCGCGAGCGCGTCGCCTCCCTCGCCAACCCCGAGATCAACGAGTGGCTCCACCAGGGGCCGGTCTAGGTCAGGCGCCTCAGCCGCGCAGCCGGTAGCCGTGCTCGGGGCGGCCGGTCCCGCCGTAGCGGGGCTGGCGCTCCACCGTGCCCCGATCGGCCAGCAGCTCCAGATACCGCCGCGCGGTCACCCGAGCCATCCCGGCCGCCGCGGCGATCTCGCTGGCCGACCGCGGCCCGGACGCGGACTCCAACGCGCCCACCACGATCGCGAGAGTGTCCGGGCTGAAGCCCTTGGGAAGCGGGCCGCCCGTGGAGGTGCGCAGGGCCGAGAACGCCCGGTCGACCTCGTGCTGGGCCGTCTCACCCCCGGTGGGGGCCAAGCGGTCCCGGTACTCGGCGTACCGTTCGAGCTTGTCGCGGAACGAGGCGAACGTGAACGGCTTGATCAGGTACTGGACCACGCCGTGCGCCACCGCCGCCCGCACCGTCTGGGTATCGGCCGCCGAGGTCACGGCGATGACGTCGACGTCGAGTCCGGCCGCCCGCAGCGCCCGGCACACCTCCAGCCCGCCCATGTCGGGCAGGTAGAAGTCCAAGAGCACCAGGTCGACCCGCTCGCGCCGCAGGAACTCCATCGCCTCCCGTCCGCTGTGGACCGACCCGGCGGCGTGGAACCCCGGCACCCGGTCGGTGTACAGGACATGCGCCTCCGCCAGACGCGGATCGTCCTCGACGATGAGGGTCTCGATCACGACCGCTCCTCCCGTCCCTCCGGCCGGGGCAGCCACACGGTGAAGACCGCGCCCGGACCCCGGTCGACCGTGACGGACCCGCCGTAGCGGTCGATGACCTGCCGGACCAGCGCCAGCCCCAGGCCGCGGCCGTGGGGCCGGGAGTCGGTCTTGGTCGACCAGTCGCGAGTCCAGATCTCCTCGGGCCGGTCGGTGGCCAGGCCCGGCCCCGAATCGCCGACGGTCAACGTCAGGCCCTGTTCGTCCTGCGCGATCGACACCTCGACGCGCCGCGGCGGCTCACCACTCAACGCCGCGTCCATCGCATTGTCGATCAGGTTGCCCGCCAAGGTGATCAGGTCCCGCGGCTCGATGCCGGCCCCGTCGGCGGCGGTCTCGTCGGTGATCACGAGGTCGATGCCCTTCTCGTGGGCCTGGTAGGACTTGCCGAGCAGCAGCGCGGCCAGCGCCGGCTCGGTGACGCGGGCGACGATGCGGTCCACCAGCCGCTGCGAGGTCTCCAGCTCGGTGGTGGCGAACGCGACGGCCTGGTCGGCGCGGCCGAGCTCGATCATGGTGACCATGGCGTGCATCCGATTCGCCGACTCGTGCGCCTGGGCCCGCAGGGCCTCGGCGAAGCCGCGCACCGAGTCGAGCTCGCCGGTGAGCGCCTGGAAGTCGGTCTGGTCGCGGAAGGTCGCGAAGACGCCGAGGGTGCGCCCGTCCCGTTCGGCCGGCCGCTGGTTGACGACCATGACGGCATCGCCGTGGACGTGCAGTTCGTCCTCCGCGAACCGCCCGGAGGACAGCAGGTCCGCCAGGGAACCGGACAGACCGAGCTCGGCGATCGGCCTGCCCTCGTAGTCCTCGGGGAGTCCGAGCAGCCGGACCGCCTCGTCATTGGCGAGCACGATGGCGCCCCCGTCGATGACGACCAGCCCCGAGCGCACCGAGTGGAGGACGGCGTCGTGGTGCTCGTACATGCGGGTGAGCTCTTCGGGGCCGAGGCCGAGGGTCTGGCGATGCAGCCGACTGCCGATGGCCCAGGTCCCGGCCGCCGAGACCAGCAGCACCAGGGCGGCCAGGCCCAGCAGTTGCGGTAGGCGCCTTTGCAGTTCGCCGCCGATGTTCTCCTGCAGGATGCCGACGGCGACCAGGGCGACGACCTCGCCGTCGTCCTCGATCGGGGCGATGGCCCGCACCGACGGGCCGAGGGTGCCGGTGTACGTCTCGGTGTAGACCTCGCCGTCCAGGGCGGGATCGATGGTGCCGATGTAAGCCTCGCCGATGACCTCGGGGTTGGGGTGGGTGTAGCGGGTGCGGTCGGTGTCCATGAAGACGATGAAGTCGACCCCGGTGGCCTCGTCGACCGCGTCGGCGATGCCGCGCAACTTCGGGCCGGGATCCTCGGCCCGGGTCGCGTCGTGCACCTGGGGAAGGGCCGCCAGGGACAGCGCCAGGTCGGTGACCTCGGCGGTGGCCTTGGCCTCGGTGCCGCGCTTGGCCTCCAGATAGATCAGGGCGCCGCCGAGGAGCAGCAGCACCGCGACCGCGCCCGCCTGCAACGCGAGGATCTGCCGGGCCACCGACCCCCGTTTCGGCTTCCGCTTCACAGTCATATTCTCGCAGCTCATGGGTGCGACCGTGGCGGCCGCACCCATGAGCCGCTCCCGGGGCTAGAACTGGAGGCCGAACACCGGCCCGCCGATGAGGTAGACGGCGGCCGTGATGAGGACGACGCCGATGAGGTTGAGCCAGATGCCGGCCTTCACCATCTGGCCGATGGTGACCTGGCCCGAGCCGAACACGATCGCGTTGGGCGGCGTGCCGACCGGGAACATGAACGAGCAGGTCGCGGCGAAGGCGGCCGGGATCAGCAGCAGCAGCGGGTCGACGCCGATGCCGATCGCGACGCCGCCGAGCACCGGCAGGAACGTCGCTGCGGTGGCGGTATTGCTGGTCAGCTCGGTCAGCAGGAGCACGATCAGGCAGACCGCCGCGACCAGCAGGACCGTCGGCAGGACGCCGAGGCCGCTGACCTGCGTGCCGATGTACTCGCTCAGTCCGGTCGCCGAGACCGCCGCGGCGATCGACAGGCCACCGCCGAAGAGCAGCAGCACGCCCCACGGGATGCCGGTCTGCACGGTCTTCCAGTCGAGCGCGAACTCGCCCTTCTTGGCGTCGGTCGGGATCAGGAACAGGATGATGGCCGCGCCGATCGCGATATTCGCGTCGTCCAGGCCCGCCACCCACGGCAGCACCGAGGTGACCGCCTCCGAGGTGATCTGGGCCTTGAAGATCCACAGCAGCGCGGTGCAGGCGAAGACGACCAGCACGATCCACTCGCCGCGGGACATCTTGCCGAGATCCTTGAGGCGGTCGTGGATGACGGACTTGCCGCCGGCGATCTGGTCGAGCTTGACCGGGAAGATCACGCGAGTCATCAGGACCCAGGCGATGACCAGGAAGACCGCCGCGAGCGGGACACCGACGAACATCCAGTCGGCGAAGCTGATGCTGATCCCGTACGTCTCCTCCACGAAGCCGGCCAGGATGAGGTTGGGCGGGCTGCCGATGAGCGTGGAGAGGCCGCCGATGGTGGCGGCGAACGCGATCGAGAGCATGAGGGTGACGCTGAACTGCTTGACGGCCGGGTTCGACGCCTTGTCCTCGCCCTCCTCGCCGTCCTCACCGGGCACGCCCTTGGATGCCATCGCAATGACGCTCAGGCCGATCGGCAGCATCATCATGGTGGTCGCGGTGTTGGAGACCCACATGCTCAGGAACGCGGTGGCGATCATGACGCCGAGGATGAGGCGGCGAGGCTTGGTGCCGATCATCCGCATCGTCAACAGCGCGATGCGCAGGTGGAGGTTCCACTTCTGCATCGCCAGCGCGATCATGAACCCGCCCATGAACAGGAATACAGTCGGGTTGGCGTAGGCCGCGGTCGCCTCGTCGAGCGCCAGGACGCCCGCCAGCGGCAGCGCGACGATCGGGATGAGCGCGGTCGCCGACAGCGGCAGCGCCTCGGTCATCCACCAGATGGCCACGAGGATCACGATCGCGGCGGTGGCGCGGCCCTGTTGAGTCAGGGCCGGGTCGGCCGGGATGAGGAAGTACGCGAGCAGGGCGAGGGCCGGGCCGAGGGCGCGGCCGACCCAGATGCGGGTGGTGGGCAGGTGCTGCTTGTCAGCGCCGGGGCGGGGGCCCGCCGATTCGCGGATCTTCTCCGCGACACGAGCCGAGGGCACGGCCATGATTTCTCCTTTGAAACCTCGAGTTCAGCCGGCCGTAAGAGGCCGTTCTCGAAGCGTGTCAGCAGTCACATGGCCGACCGTGGTTTCGGTCGTAATGGTTTCGACGTATATCAATTTGTTATGCGGTCGCCGCGCTGGCCCGGGCCGCTGCAAGTCCGGGCCGGCGGCGCAGGTGTCACCGCGCTTCGGCGATCCAGTCCTCGATGATGCCGGTCATCGTCTCCAGCGGGATCGAACCGGACATGAGCACCTTGTCGTGGAAGACCCGCAGGTCGAACGCCGCGCCGAGCTCCCGCTCGGCGCGCACGCGCAGCGAGTCGATGTGCCTGCGTCCGATCATGTACGCCAGCGCCTGTCCCGGCCAGGCGATGTACCGGTCGACCTCGTTGGCGATGTTCACTTCGGACAGTGCGGTATTGGCCAGCATGAACTCGATCGCCCTGCCGCGCGACCACCCGAAGGCGTGCATTCCGGTGTCCACCACCAGGCGGCAGGCCCGCCAGGCGTCGAACGACACCATGCCGAGCCGCGCCAGGTCGCCGCTGTATAGCCCGAGTTCGTCGCACAGCCGCTCGGTGTAGAGGCCCCAGCCCTCACCGAAGGCGGTGATGTAGCCGAAGCGGCGGAACAGCGGCAGGTCGTCCAGGGTCTGGCCGAGCGCGAACTGGAGGTGGTGGCCGGGCACGGACTCGTGGAAGGCCAGCGCCTCGTATTCGAAGCGCGTCCTCGTGTGCGGCTCATAGGTGTTGACCCAGTGGGTGCCGGGCCTGGAGCCGTCGAGCGCGGGAAGCGAGTAGTAGGCGAGGGTGGAGCCCTTGGCGGAGGACTCGGGGATGACCTGGACGTCGCAGGGCCCGAGGTCGTATTCCCCGAAGGCCTCCGGGAGCGCGGCCTCGGCCTTGCGCAGGGCGGTGGTGACGTCGGCGAGGATGTCCTCGGCCCGCTCGTAGCGCAGCTCGGGGTCGGTGCGGAGCTTCGCGATGACCTCGTCGGTGTCCGCCGTGCCGAGGGCTTTCGCGCCGATCTCGGCGAACTCCTCGCGCAGGCGCGCGATCGCGTCCAGTCCGATCTGGTGGATCTCCTCGGGAGTGAGGTCGGTGGTGGTGAACCGGCGGGCGGCGCTGCGGTAGCCGACGTCGCCGCCGGGCACGTGGCAGATGCCGACGTGGTCGTCGTCACGGGCGGCGGGCAGGAACTCCTCGGCGAGGGCGGTGCGCCAGCGCTCGATGGCCGGGCGGACCTGCTTCCGGACGATCGCGGTGGCCTCGGCCCTCCACGCCTCTTCATCCACTTCGGACGGATTAGGCCCCAGGAGCGGGTCGAACTCGATCGGGCCGGCGAGGTAGTCGTCGATCTGCTCGATCAGGGCCAGCACCCCGTGCCGGACCTGGTGGCGCCCTTCGGCACCGGCCTGCCGGTGGCGTTCGAGGACGGCGTCGAGGTAGGCCTCGATCCGGCCGAGCCGGGCGAGGTAGTCGCGGCTGCGGGCGCCGGTGTCGAGCGTGACGCGGGGAATGGTGGAGAGCAGCCCGGAGATGGTGCCGATGATGGTGTTGCTCATGGCGACCTCGTCGAGCGCCGCGTCGATGACGGCGGACTCGTCGCGGACGAGCCGCGAGAGCATCGAATGGGTGATGCGGTCCTGGCCTTCGAGCGCCTCGGGGTCGATGCCGGCGAGGTCCTCGCCGACCTCCGTCAGATGTTCGAGCCGCTGGGCGGATCCCGCCCGGCTGGGGTCGGGCATCAGGTCGTCATAGCCCACGATGCCGTACTGGGTGGCCGTGATGGGACTGTCGGCCAGGTAGAGGTCGAAGTGGCGCGCCGCGAGCGCCGAGAGCCGTGGGTCTGACATGGCATCCCTTCTGTAACAGTGGATGCCCCGAACCCTAAGCGCCCAGGCGCGCCATCGACAAGCGGCTTGTTCAGTACTTCTTGGCCATGGCGCGCATGAGCTGGGCGTAGGCCCAACCGGTGAAGTTGTTGCCGTCGGCTGTGTCCGAGCCTTCGGCCCTGCGCATCTTGAGCACCGCGGCCGCGGTCTTGGAGCCGTAGTTGCCGTCGACGCTCCCGGGGTCGTACCCCGCGAACCTGAGGGTGCCCTGCAATCCCTTGACGCGATCGCCGGTGTCACCACGCTTGAGACCGATCAACTCTCCTCCTCCGAATTTCGCTTGGATGCCCCAGGAACTGGTGTCGTCGTAGGGCTGCCTGCTCTGCCCGTCGGAGCCGACCCCGACGGAGACGTGCATGTGCCTGGTGTGTGGGTTGGACCCGCCGTAGGAGCGCCACCCCTCGCCGGCCCGGGACTTGGACCAGATCCGCTTGTTCCAGATGATGTATTTGATGTCCCGGTGATTGGCGCGTCTGAGGTGCTCGGCGAACTGGTGCATGTCGGCGCCGCTGCCGGGATGGTGGGTGAAGTCGGCCGCGCAGACGACGTTCGAGCCGTTCGGATTGTGGTCAGAGGCCGTGCCCTGATGCGCGTCGTCGCCGATGGTCCCGTCCGAGGCGGTCGACCGCCCAGGAGCGGCCGCATTGATCTCGCTGCGCAATACGACCAGACTCTTCGCCAATCGCCATGCCATGGGTCCTCCTGCCAAACTCCATGAAATATGAGAGACCCATTAAACCGGCACAAAGCAAATTCAACCGACTCGGGTCGCATACCAGACAATCAGGAGATGCCACTGGCGCCCAAGTGGCGCAACAAGTCTCAAGAGCAAACCCCGGCCCCGACCCACGCGGCCCTTCGCCCGTCCGAGCTAAAACGGTGCGAGGTCCGTGGTGTGGCAAATGTTGCGACCGGTGGGGCTGACCGGGGATTCTGGGGGCAAAAAAATTGCCCGGCTCAGCGTTTCCGCTGGCCGGGCGCTCCACTGTCTCAAAGTGAAAGCTCCCCAACTTGGACTCGAACCAAGAACCTGCCGTTTCCTGATCGCAATTCCTGAGAGCCTCATCGGCACCCGCCGCGACCAGCTGTGCCGTATTTCGATGCTGGGTGTCTTTGCCTGGCGCTCTGTCCAAGACACATCCCGCTTTTAGTGGGGTTTTACCGGGTCTTCTCGGGTCTGTGTGTACTGAATCCGTACCACCGCCGAGGGACTGAAGAAGCTGAAACAGAGGGGGCAGGGGTTCAAGTTTCGAAGTTTCAGTTTTTTGCAACCAGTTGGACAACCAAGCCTCGAGGTCGTTGTGGGGATCCCACAAACTCACTCTCTCTAACCACTATCTCTCACTCTCCCAAGGTTTCAGGGCCTACCCCAACCTAGGAGCAGGCCCCGAAAGTCGCTCTCCGTGGCGCTCAGCGGGTTGTGTTTCCGCAGCTCAGAGACATATTCACCCCCTATTGTCCCGTCTCGATCTAGCGGAGGCAATTGAGGGTTGTCTCAGTTCAGGTGGGGCACCCGTCCTGAGTCGGTCTTGTGTTGGTGCGTCCTGCGGAGCGGCGCCGACGAGCCCCGCTTCTTCAGCGCCTCGCTCGCCAGACAGAGACGATCGAGAATGCGGCCTACGTGACCCAGGGCTCCGAACAGTCCACTTCTGCGAACGCCCGGCGGCGAAGCGACCGGCACCCCCGAAGGAGAGGAGGGTGCCGGCGGGTACTGACCCCGGTCGGCGGCAGGGGTTCGGGAACTCGGCCGCTCAGTCCGAGTCTGGCGGGATCCGGATGATGAGGATGGTGAGATCGTCGGCGCGTGAGTAGCCGCCGCCGAAGAAGCTCGCCCTGAGGCTCCTGCGCAGCTCCTCCGGGTCGCGCACGCCGGACACGATGTTGGCGTCGACCAGCGGGATCAGCGGGTATGTTCGCCCGGCCGAGTCGCGGGCATCGACCAGCCCGTCCGTGTAGGCGATGATGAGGTCGTCCGGCATCAGCTCCGCCTCGCGGACCTCGGCGTCATGGAGCCCGAAGTCGGTCAGGCCCAGCGGCGGCATGGGCGGGACCGACAGCGGCTCGGCCCGCATGCGCACGAGCAGCGGGGCGGGATGTCCGAAGAGGATGAACCGCACGAGGCCCTGGCCGGGCGGGATCTCGATGAGCACGGCGGTGGCGAAGGTCTGTCCCCATTCGTCGCGGGCCCGGTTGTCGATGCGGACGCGGCGCTCCATGCGGGCGGCCAGTCTGAGCAGGTCCGGTTCGTCGAGCGCTCGCTCTCGGAAGGTACCCAGGAGCGCCTCGGTGAGCTGCACCGAGGTGAGGTCATGGCCCTGGACGTCGCCGACGACCGCCCGTACGCCGAATTCGGTTTCCAGCACGTCGTAGAAGTCGCCGCCGACCAGGCTCGGGCTGCCCTCAGCGGTGTTGTAGCCGGAGGCGACCGATAGGTCGCCGATCCGTGCGGGCAGTCGCCGCAGGATGGCGCCTTGGGCCGTCTCGGCCACCAGCGTCATGTCCAGCAACCGCGAGACGACCCGGTTGCGGAGCCAGGCGAGGCCGGTGCACAGCAGGCTCATGATCGCGATCGGCGCCACATGGCCCCATTCGCTCGCGGGGTAGGGGAGGAGCCCCAGCGCTCCGGTCCCGGCGCTCACCAGCCCGACCGTGACCGCGGTGGCGGCCGCGGTGGCGATCGGCCCGTTGACCAGCGCGGTCATGGCCGGCAGCAGGACGATCGCGACGTCGGCGTAGGGCACCATCGGGGGGATGAAGAACGCCACCGCCATGGTCACGGCCAGCAGACTGAGCGGGAGCAGCCGCAGCCACAGCACCGAGACGGGGTGTCCGCTGGTGACGCGGTCCCACAGGTTCTCAGGCAGGACGTAGGACCTGATGTGCCCCTGCGTGTGGCCGTCGGCGCGCCTTGCCCTCCACTTCACGGAGCGAGCGTATGCATGTCGTCGGCGGCCCAGGCCCCGATCGGGAAAGTGCGGGAGAACAGGAGGACGGGCCCGAGCCGCGGATCAGTCCTCGTTCTCGAGCAGTTCCTTCAGGCGCTGGCAGCTGCGCGGCGCACGCCACAGCGTTTGAGACTGCGAAGCCGTCGATCAACTCCCCATCGCCGGCCTTGCCGATTTGCCCCGACTGCAACGAGACGGGACACCTATGTTTCAGCCGTTCGAGCAGTGGGGCGCTCGGGTCTTGTGGTGAGGTTCGGTCGCGGATGCCATCACTGTTATGGCCACAGCAAACGGCACAGTCTCCCTTGATCCCGTAGTGATCACGATGGCGAAGCAACAGGCCGCCTCCGCCGGCATGAGTATGTCCGCCTGGGTCGCCCGCACCATCCGTACCGCCACGTTCTCCGAAGCTGCCCGCCGCGCCGCCGAGGAAGGGCGCGCCGTCCAGACCGGCCGCGGCCGGTGGGCCGCCGCAAAAGTCGCCTATGAAGCCGACGAGATGTTCTTACGGGCTGGTCCCTGGAGGGTCCCTACAAGTTTCCGGCTTCTGGGTTGAACGACTGGTCGGCAAACTCTGAAACTTGAAACCTTCCCTGGTCACAAGCTCGCGCTGAAACTTTCCCGCACAACACAAAAGCCCCACCGCTGGTAACGACAGCGGTGGGGCCGAGACGAAAAGGAACTGCCGTGGAAGACATGCTCCTGACTCCGGAGGAGACCTCCGAGGTCCTCAAGGTTGCCACACAGACACTCGCGAACTGGCGTTCGCAAGGAAAAGGTCCCTCCTGGGTGAAGCTCGGCGCCCGCCGCTGCCGGTACCGCCGCAGCGAGCTCGAACGCTTCATCACCTCCATGACCGTCACCGCCCGATAACCCGATACCGGGGAGGGGCGCAGCGCAGCGCCCCTCCCCGCCACCTTGAATGGAAGGAATCCCGATGGCTCGCACCTGGATCGAAGATCGCACCAAGCACGCCGTCTATCGCAAGCAGGTCGCGGAGGCAAAGGCGGCCGGACGCATCCCGCCCGGCAGATGGAGGCTCCGCTGGTATGACCCCAGCGGGAAAGCCAAGGCCCTGACCTTCAAGAAGAAGTCCCAGGCCGAGGTCGAACAAGTTCAGCTCGAAGCCCGCCTTGATGAGGGCACTTACCGCGACCCCAAGGCCGAGAAGATGAGCTTCGGCGACGCCGCCGCGAAGTGGTTTGAGAACCGCCGAGACATCAAGGACTCATCGCGCAAGTCCTACAGCGCTGCAATGGAAAAGCACCTCATTCCGGCCTGGGGATTGACACCGCTCGACGCGCTGACCTTCGAGCGGATCACCGACTGGCTCAGTGAAATCCACGACCCGGATGCCGACCAGCCCGACGAGGACAACGATGGGAAGCGCCCACGAGCGAAGGAGGGCAAAGTCGGTGCTTCGCACCTGCGGACGGTCCACCGCGTCCTGAGCATGGTGCTCGACTGGGCAGTGATGACCAAGCGGCTTGCCGCGAATCCCGCGGTCGGAGTCCCGCTGCCGCGGCGCCCGCCGTCGGCGCACATCTACCTGAGCCACGCCGAGGTGGACCAGCTTGCCGACACGGTACTCAGCCTGAACTATCGCCTGACGGCCTCGCGACAGAAGGCTCCCGAGTACCGGGTGCTGCTGCTGTTGCTGGCCTATACGGGCCTGCGATGGGGCGAAGTCAGCGCCTTGCGAACCGGGCGCGTCGACCTCGAGCGGCGGCGCATCCACGTTGTAGAGGCCTACTCCGAGCCGAAGGGAGGGAAGCTCTACCTGTCGACGCCGAAGAGTCACGAATCACGCTCGGTGCCGATCCCGGAGTTCCTAGTCGCCGAGTTGGCCCCGCTGCTGCCGCAGGCAGGTACCGAAGCGGACCGGCTGGTGTTCACCTCGCCCAACGGGGGAGTGATGCGGGCTGCGAACTTCCGAACGCGGGTGTTCGACCGGGCTGTCGGGGAAGCCAAACTGTCGGGTGCGATGACCATTCACAAGCTGCGGCACACCGCCGCCTCGCCTGCGATCGCCGCTGGCGCCGACATCAAGGTCGTCCAACAGATGCTCGGACATGCGAGTGCCACCATGACCCTCGACGTATACGGGCACCTGTTCCCCGACCGCCTTGACGAGGTCGCCGATGCCATGAGCGCCAAGCGTGCCGCGGCTCTCGGTTTGGAGGATGAGAATGCCTGACCGTGTGTACTGAATGTGCACTGCGGCATCTCGAATGAGCAGTTCCCGACAGCAAAAAAATTGCCCGGCTCAGCGTTTCCGCTGGCCGGGCGCTCCACTGTCTCAAAGTGAAAGCTCCCCAACTTGGACTCGAACCAAGAACCTGCCGATTAACAGTCGGCTGCTCTGCCAATTGAGCTATTGGGGAAGAGGATCGACATCGGCTGGGCGCCGGGCGAACCGGATACGAGAGTACATGACCACCGGCTGCGTGTGCCAACGGGGTCGGTGTGGCGTGCGTCCGATCCGGGGGCCGGGGCGCCTGATCCGGGTCCTAGGGCGAGGCGGCATCGGATTTGGATCGGACGTGGTGTTTCACCTTCGTGGCGTTTCCGGCATGGACTGTCGGGGAACCCCGATCTCGGGCACAATGGCCGCTATATGGGGGAGCGCTACATCACGGGAGGCATCCATGCGCAAATGGTATTTCGTGGCAGGGATCGCGATCGGCTATGTCCTGGGGGCGAAGGCGGGGACGGAACGTTACGACCAGATCGTCGACTGCGCGCGCCGTGTTACGGGCAACGACACTGTCCAGCAGGTCGCCAGCTCGGTGCGGTCTCAGGCGGGCAAGGCCGCGAATGCGGCGCAGGACAAGATCAAGGGCACCAAGTTCGGCGACATCGTTGAGAACTTCACCGCGGGAACGGAGGACGACCCGAAGGCCGAGCCGTGGGATTCGGCCGGGGTCACCACGCCGGCCCGCAGCGACCGGGAGATGCGCGGGGACTCCTCGGGTTTCTGACGGCATCGAAAGGGCGGGCGAGGCATCGGCCTCGCCCGCCCTTCGTGTTGTTCAGGCCTTTTTGAGTGGCGCGCTTCTTCTGAGATCGCCGACCGAGCGGCCCGTCTCGACCGTCCAGGTCCCCGGCACGGTCCGCCAGGCGGCCAGGCCTGAGTCCCAGACCTGGAAGGACCGCTCCTCCAGCGGGATCGTCACTTCGACGGCCTCGCCGGCGCCCGCGCTGATCGCGGCGAAGCCGGCCAGGCGGTGGGCTTCGATGCCGCCGTCGACTTCGGCGCCGGATTCGGGGGAGAGGTAGACCTGGACGACCTCGCGTCCGGCCCGCTCGCCGGAGTTTCGCACCCGCACCCTGACGTTGTCGCCCTCGACGGCCAAAGCCTCGTATTCCCAAGTGGTGTAGGAGAGTCCGTGGCCGAACCAGAATGCCGGGGCGGCGCCGCCCCGTCGTTCCCAGGCGCGGTAGCCGATGAAGATGCCCTCGTCGTAGTGCAGTTCGCCCTCGTCGTTCGGTGCGACCTGCGACACCGGCGCCTCGTCGAGGGTCCGGGGCCAGGTGGTCGTGAGCCGTCCGCCGGGCTCGGCGCCGAGCAGCACGTCGGCGAGCGCGTGGCCGCCCTCTTGGCCCGGGAACCAGGTGAGGAGGATCGCGGCGACGTCGTCGGCCCAGGGCATCTCCACCGGGGAGCCGGAGTTGACGACGACGATCGTGTTCGGGTTGGCTGCGGCGACCGCCGCGACGAGTTCGTCCTGGCGTCCGGGCAGGCGCAGGTTCTTGCGGTCGGAGCCCTCGGATTCGGTGAGGGCGGTGGTGGAGACGACGACCACGGCGGCCTCGGAGGTGCGCGCGGCGGCGACGGCCTCGGCGATGAGCCGGCCCTCGTCGGGGCGCGGCTCGGTGTGCATGAGCCCGAACAGGACCGAGGGCGGGAACCCGGGCGGGAACGCGAACGGCGTGTGCTCGTGCCGCACCGCGACCACCTGCCCGGCCTCGAGGCGGATGGTGGCGCGCTCGACGCCGGGGCCGAAGAACGCCTCGAACGGGTCGTCGCCGGCGAAGGTCTGGTCGCCCTCGAAGTAGACCTCGCCGTCGATGACGAGCCGGTGGTGGCCGGTCCCGCGGGTGCCGAAGGTGTGCTCGCCGGTGACGGGCACGGTGAAGGTGCCTTCGACGACCGCGTGGTGGAACTCGCCGGAGGGGACGTCGCCGGGGATGTAGCCCATCCACTTGACGTCACCGGAGGCCAGCGGCTCGGCGGGCAGTTCGGTGCCGTCGTTCTTCACGGGCCGGACGGTCAGGTCGAAGCCGCGCCCGGCGGCCTGGATCTGTTCGAACAGGTCGACGCCCTGCGCGTACTCGACGCGATCGCCGAGCACCTCGCGGAGCCCGTCGAGCGGCGAGACGACGCGCTCGGGGAAGACGGTGGCGGAGCCGCCGCCGAGGATGCGGGCCTCGGCCGCGGCGGGCCCGATGAGCGCGAGCCGGTGGACGGCGTCGCCGTGCAGCGGCAGGATCGGGGCCTCCCCACCGGCGGGCGGGGCGTTCTTGGCGAGCACGAAGGAGCGGCGGGCGATCTCGCGCAGCAGCTCGGGGGCGTCGGCGACGGCGTGGGCGTCGGGCTCGTCCACGGCGGCCCGGACGCCCTCGAGCGCGCCGACCCTCGCGGCGAGCTGGAGGAGGCGGCGCACCGCATCATCCACATGCGACTCATCGGTGCGGCCCTCGCGCACGGCCTGCGCCAGTGCGGGGCCGTAGACGGTGAGCGGCCCGGGCATAGCCAGGTCCAGCCCGGCTTCGACGTCGGCGACGGAGTCGCGGGCGGCGCCCCAGTCGGAGACGTTGAACCCGTCGAAGCCGAACTCGCCGCGCAGCAGGGCCATGAGTTCGCGGTGGGCGGTCATGGAGGGCCCGTTGACGGAGTTGTAGGCGGTCATGACGCCCCAGGGGCGCACGTCGGCGGCGATCATCTCGAAGGGCCGCAGGTACAGCTCGCGCAGGGTCCGCTCGTCGATGATGTTGTCGACGGTGAACCGGTCGGTCTCGGCGTCGTTGGCGACGTAGTGCTTCATGGTGGTGCCGACGCCGCGTTCCTGGACGCCCGCGACGTAGGCGGTGCCGATGCGCCCGGTCAGGTACGGGTCCTCGCTGAACGCCTCGAAGTGCCTGCCGCCCAAGGGGGAGCGGTGCAGGTTGATGGTGGGGGCCAAGAGCACGTCGACGTCCTTGCGGCGGGCCTCGCCGGCGAGGAGGTGGCCGATGCGGCGGACCAGGGCGGGGTCCCAGGAGGCGGCCTGCGCGGTGGGGCTGGGCAGGGCCAGGGACGGGTCGGCGGCGGTCCAGAAGCGGCCGCGCACCCCGATGGGCCCGTCGGAGACGGTCATCGAGCGCAGCCCGATCTCCTCGATCGCGATGATGCGCCACATGTCCATGCCCGCCAGCAGCCGGGCCTTGGTGTCGAGGTCGAGTTTCGCCAAGCGTTCCTCGACGGCGGTGTCGTATTCCGGACGGTCCTGCGGGACCGTCCATTCGGCGTCGCTCACGGCCTTGCCCTTCTCTCGGTTGTCACATGGAGTGTGGCACCATTGCCGAGCAATCGGTAGGTTTAGTTACCGTATTGAGACCAACTATCCTGGGCAACCGAGGCAGTTCCGCACCGATTCGAGAGGCACCCATGCCCACCCAGCACGGCGCCCGCGGACAGATCCGCCGCGAGGAGATCGTCCTCGCCGCCATTTCGGTCATCGCCGAACGCGGCTACCGCGGCGCCAGCCTCGCCGCCGTCGCCGAGAAGGTCGGACTCACCCAGCAGGGCCTCCTGCACTACTTCCCCAGCAAGGAAGCCCTGCTCATCGGCGTCCTCCAGCTCCGCGAACGCTGGGATACCGGCGGCCGCGACACCCTCGCCGAACCGCTGACCGTCGCCCAGACCGCCGCCGTCGTCGAGGCCAATGCCCACCGGCCCGCGATCGTCCGCACCTTCTCCGCCCTCCTCGGCGAATCCGTCACCGAGGACCACCCCGCCGGCGAATTCTTCAGGGAGCGCTACCGCCGTGTGCGAAGGAGCGTTGCCGCCACGCTCCGCCAGGAATGGGGTGACCGACTCCCATCCGGACTCGCCCCGGAAGAGGCCGCGCCACTCGTCATCGCCATCATGGACGGGCTCCAGTTCCAATGGCTCCACGATCCCGAAGCGATCGACATGCCCGCCGCATTTCGCGCGTTCGTGAGCCTCCTCGACCCGAAAGCGGCCCGATGAATACAGAGTCCACTCCGGTCCGGGCCGCGGACGGCGACGGGCAGGCGACCTTCCCCGCGCTCGACGCGCTCGCCTGCCCCAACTGCGCCCAGCCGCTCGCCCAGACCGAGCGCCGACTCCATTGCGCCGCAGGGCACTCCTTCGACCTCGCCAAGCAGGGCTACGCCCCGCTCCTGGCCCCGGGCTCCAACGCCACCACCGGCGACACCGCCGACCAGGTCGCCGCCCGCGAGGAATTCCTCGGCAGCGGACGCTACGACCCGCTCCTGGACGCCGTCGCCGCGGCGAGCCTCACCGACGCTCCCGGCGTCATCGTCGAACCCGGCTGCGGCACCGGCCACTACCTCGCCGCCGCCCTCGACGCCGCCCCCGAAAGGGACGGCATCGGCCTCGACACCTCCAAATTCGCGCTCCGCCGCACCTCACGGCGCCTCACGCGGCCAGAGGCCGGCAGACCACTGCGGCGAGCCGCCGGAACTCAAGGACGACTCGCCGCAGTACTCGCCGACGCTTGGACCCGAATGCCGATCCAAGGCGGCTCCGCTGCGGCGGTTCTCAACGTCTTCGCTCCCCGCAACGCCGACGAGATTTCGCGAATCCTCCACCCACGAGGCGTACTAGTGGTGCTGACCCCCCGGCAAGACCACCTGCGCGAACTCGTCGACGCCTTGGAACTGTTGAGCGTCGACCCTGCGAAACCGCAGCGGACCGTCGATCAACTCTCGGCTGCCTTCACGGCCGAGCGGACCGACGAGCTTCACTATTCGATTGAGCTTTCACACGAGGACATCGCGCACCTGGTCGGCATGGGCCCCAGCGCCAGGCACCTGGACTCCGCCGAATTCACCGCCGCCCTCGCCCGGTTGCCCGAGCAGGTCGACGTGACCGTCTCGGCCACCGTGACCCGCTGGCTCCCAAAGCACTCCGGCTGACGCCGCTCACCCGCCAGGGGGCTGGCGGCCGCGGCTCTTGTCCTCGTTTGTCATAGCCGCTACGGTACGAAGCGACACCGCAAACCTCCTGGAGATGAGATCAGTGTTCGATCAGAATCCCTCCCGCCCCATCAGACTCCGCCGTACAAGACTCTGCGGCGCCGCACTCGGGCTGGCCGCGCTGGCGGCCACCGCGGCCTGCGGCACCCGCAACGCCGAGGCCGACGAGTCCGTGCCGACGCCCGAGGACGCCGCCGTCGAGCAGCTCGGCGTGACCGTCCTCGACACCTTCGACCACGACCCCGACTCCTTCACGCAGGGACTCGAACTGCGCGACGGCGTCTTCTATGAGAGCGCCGGCCTCTACGGCGAATCCGATGTCCGCCTCGTCGAACCCGGCACCGGCGAGGTCATCGAAACCGTCGCGCTCCCCGAGGACGAATTCGCCGAGGGACTCACCCTCACCGAGGACTCCCTATGGCAGATCACCTGGAAGGAAGGCGTCGCCTACCAGCGCGACCTCACCACCCTCGAAGTGGTCGAGACCGCCTCCTACGAGGGCGAGGGCTGGGGGATCTGCTCCGACGGGACGCAGCTGGTCATGAGCGACGGATCGTCCACACTCACCTTCCGCGACCCCGAGACCTTCGAGGAGACCGGCACGGCCCGAGTCACCCTGGACGGCGAACCCCTCGACCAGATCAACGAGCTTGAATGCGTCGACGGCCAGGTCTGGGCGAACGTCTGGCAGACCGACCAGATCGTCCGCATCGACCCGGCCACCGGGGAGGTCGGCGCCGTGGTCGACGCCGCCGGACTGCTCACAGAGGACGAAGCCGCCACCGCCGACGTCCTCAACGGCATCGCCGCGGCCGAGGAAGAGGGCACCTTCTACATCACCGGGAAGCGCTGGCCGAAGCTGTTCCTGGTCTCCTTCGACCCGGCCTCGTAGCGGCAAAACCATTTGCCGACCACCTTGGCCCGTGGCAACGTTGCGAGCCATGACACCCGTGCTGCGTTCCGAACGACTCGTGCTCGAACCGTACATACCCGGAGACGAAGAGGACTTCGTCGCGCTCTTCCAGGACGCCAGGGTGACGCGGTGGATAGGCGACGGCCCCTCCACCGAAGCGGCGGACCGCGCACTGTTCGGGCGGATCTTCCCCAACGTCTACGACAGGAACGCCTTCGACGTGTGGGCGGTCCGCGAGAACGGTGCCCTGGTCGGGCATGCCGAGATCAAGCCGACGGGGGTCTCCGGAGGCCATGAGCTCATCTACGCTCTGGCCCATGCGGCATGGGGCCGCAGCCTCGGCACCGAACTGGCGAGCACGATCGTCGCCTACGGCTTCGACAATCTGGGACTCTCTGAAATCCATGCCACGGTCGCGGCGGAGAACACCGCCTCTCTCGCGGTCCTGGCCAAGCTCGGCTTCCAGCATGTCCGTGACAGGCCGAACGACGATGGCCACGTCACCCGCGTCCTGACGCTGTGGAAACAGCACCCATAGGGAAACTCTGGCCCCACATGCATCTCGTCATATTCGGAGAGGCGCCTTCGCGGGCGCCGAACCGGAGCCGCGCGGTCGCTTCGTCCACTGAACTCACTTGGAGCCACCTCAAGTCAGGTGAGTTCTGAGGGAAAGCTGAATTGCGCGGCTTGTTCGTGTACGCCATGATGAGCTCATGGCAATAACACCCCTAGACCGAATGCTGGAATACAAGATGCGACTCCTCTCCGATTCCGGCCACCCCCGTCTCTTCGCGACCTGGTGGCAGGACCTGACGACCGCCGCGTTCTCCGCGTGGTTCTTCGGCGGGCTCATCCTCGATGTCAATGCCCACTCGCGAGACTGGGTCGAAGACCCCTTCACCTGGTGGCACCTGGTGTTCTACACCGGCTTCCTCGCTACGGCGCTGTGGATGGCCTACCTGTTCGTGCGCGGGCACCGCGCCGACGGGCGCACCGGACTGGCCGCCGTTCCACACGGCTACGGGCCCGCGGTGATCGGCGCGCCGCTGTTCCTGGTCTCCGGCATCGCCGAACTGATCTGGCACCAGGTACTGGGAGTCGAAGAGGGCCTGCTCATCTTCTTCAGCCCCTCGCACCTCGGCCTGGCCGTCGGCGGCGTGCTCATGGTCCTCGCCCCGTGGCTTTCGGCCTGGCGCCGGGAAGCCCTTGGCGCCCAAGCGGAACCGCTCCCGATCGAGGCCCGCCTGGCCGCCCCGGCGCTGTCCCTCGGCTTCGCCGTCAGCGCCGCGGTGCTGTTCCTCAACTACGCCGTCCCGTTCACCGATTCGCCCTTCGCGGCTGCCCGGACCCTCCTGGGATCGGATGTCTCCGCGTTCCCGATCGCGGGCTTCGGGTTCACCACCGTCATGGTGCTGGCCCTGGTGGTCCTCGCCAGCGGCCGCTTCCGGCTGCCTCTGGGATTCTTCACCGTCGCCTTCGCCTATCCGTCCATCATGGCCGGAGCGAACACCGGCTTCGAGAACGGCGGCTACGTGTGGCTGTTCCTGCTCGCCGGCGCCTGGACCGACTTCCTGGTGTGGCTCATCCGCCCCGAACTGCGCCGCCGCCGCGACCTGCTGATCTTCGCCGGGGCCTGGGCGGTGCCGGTGTGGGTGGCGTTCATGATCGTGACCGGGGCGGTGACGGACGTGTGGCCGGCCGCCGAGATCGCCACGGGCGTACCGGTGGTGGCCGCGCTGGCGGGTGCCGCGTTCATGCTGGTGGTCCAGCCGCAGCGCCGCGAGGAGGACCCGCCGGTCCCGGCGGAGCCCTCTCCGTTCGATGACGTGATCGCCCGCGCCAAGGCCATGACCGAGAACCGGGGCGAGAGCGTCGATCAGTAATCGACGAGTGGTCGTTACCGAAGGACCGCCAGGGAATCGGACAGTAGTTTCTCTGAGATGAACTCGGAGTGGGTGCCTTCCTTGCGGCAGGCGAACGCTCCGGCGATCCGGCCGGCGTCCACGGCGGCATCGGTGTGGTCGCCGCGCCGCCGGGCCCACAGGAAGCCTGAGACGAAGGCGTCGCCGGCCCCGTTGGAGTCGATCGGCCGCCACGTCGCCCACTCGGAGAGGTCGGCGCTGAGCTCGGCTACGGGGTCGAGCGCCGTGTACCGCCGCAGCTCTGTGCCGCGTTCGAGCAGGTAGCCGCCCCGCTCGCCGTCGGTGGCGACCACCAGCGTCGCCCGGCCGTTGTCGAGGATCCAGCGCATGGCCTTCTCGATCCGGCCCTCCAGTTTGGCCGCCGAGAGGAACACCAGGTCGGCGCGGCGGGCGTACTCCTTGTGGTGCTCGGACTCGCCGTCCCAGGCGTGAAGGTCGGTCGATACGGGCACGCCGAGGCGCTCCAGGTCGTCGAACATGTCGCGGTTGATGTTCGTGATGGACAGGTGGACGTGGGCGGCGCGCTCGATGTCGCCCAGGTAGTCCTCGCGGGCGATCCGCAGATCGGGGGAGTGGCGCCCGTCGTAGAAGGAGTAGCGCCGCCCCTCGCGGTCGACGAGGTTGACGGAGCGGGGGGTGCCGTTCGGGGAGATGAGGCAGTGGAAGTCCAGCCCCTCGGCCGCATACCGCTCGCGGATCAGCGCGCCCTGGGCGTCGTCGCCGATGTAGTCGATGAACCGGGTGGCGAGCCCCAGATGGAGGCAGCCGAGCGAGACGCCGTTGCCGGTATGGGCCACGTAGTCGTAGATCGGCTCGACACCGAGGTTGTCGCCCTCGCCGATCGCGATCTCGGGAACTCGGACGATGGTGTCCACGCCGGCGCCGCCGACCACCAGAATATCGAGCATGGATTTGCTCCCTCTGCGTGAGTATTGCGGTTCTCTGGAATTCCTTGCAGGAGATCACCCTACGGCCAGGGCTGTGGCAGGGTCAAGACCGAATTCTACGGCCAGGCAAAGGGGTTCGACATGGTGAAATTGGCGGTCATCTTCTACTCCCAGACCGGCAACGTCTACGAGATGGCGAAGACCGCGGCCCGCGAGGGCGAGGACGCCGGGGCCGAGGTGCGCCTCCGCAAATGCGGCGAGCTCGCCCCGCCGGAGGTCGTCGCCTCGAACGAGCACTGGGCGAAGACCGCGGAGGCGATGGCCGATGTCCGGGAGGCCTCGCTGGACGATCTTGAGTGGGCCGACGCGCTCATGTTCGGCACCCCCACCCGCTACGGGCTGCCCACCTCGCAGCTCAAGCAGTTCATCGACACCACCGGTCAGCTGTGGGCCCAGGGCAGACTCGAGGACAGGATCATGTCGTCCTTCACCTCGACGCAGACCAGCCACGGCGGCCAGGAGTCGACGATCCTGGCGCTGAACAACACCTTCTACCACTGGGGCGGCATCATCGTCGGCCCCGGATACACCGACCCGCTCCAGTACGACTCCGAGATCGGCAACCCCTACGGCGCCAGCCACATCAGCTCGAACGGACCGGTGGGAGAGAAGAACCGGGTGGCCGTGGCCATCCAGACCAAGCGGGTGGTCGCCATCGCCCGCAGGTTCGCGGGCCGGTGATCGGGGACGGCGCCGGAGTCGCTCGGTCGGGACGCTTGACAGCATTGGATCCGTCGGTAAGATCGATCGAAATTTACCGATAAAGCAATCGATGCAAGGCCGGCCCCGTGGCCGCCACCCCCGACCCCCAGGAGATTCCCGAGCGATGGCCGAACGCATCACCGTTCAGATCGGCACCCACGAAGGCGCCGAGGTGGCGCCGGACCTGTGGGGCCTGTTCATCGAGGACCTGAACGACGCCCTCGACGGCGGCCTCAACGCCGAACGCGTCCGCAACGGCGACTTCGAGTTCAACGCCGCCGACCGCGAATCCTGGCACGCTCTCACCGGCTGGACCGCCACGCCGGCTGACCGCGCCGCGATCCGCGAGGACGCCCCCGTCCACCGCAACAACACCCACCATGTGCGCCTGACCGGGCCCGTGACCCTCGTCAACGAGGGCTACGACGCTGCGGCCGATCCCGGTGAGCGCCTGCGATTCTCGTGCTTCGCCCGGACCTCGGGGGAAGGGGCCCGACTGGTCGCTGCGCTCGGTGGCGAGCCCGCCGAGCTCGACGTCGCACCGGGCGACTGGCACCCGATCGAGGCCGACCTCGACGCGGCGGGGGAGGGCCGCCAGGCGCTGCGCCTCGAGATCCCCGCCGGGTCCGTGATCGACCTCGACTGCGTCTCCCTGCGGCCCATCGGAACCGACGGCCGGGCCCTGACCTTCCGCCCCGACCTGCTCCAGTCCCTGAAGGACCTCGCCCCCAGCTTCATCCGCTTCCCCGGCGGCTGCGTCGCCCACGGCCTCGGCCTGGAGAACCTGTACCACTGGAAGGACACGATCGGGCCCCGCCACGAACGAGCGCAGATCCCGAACGTGTGGGGCTACCACCAGTCGCGGCAGATCGGCTACGTCGAATACTTCGAACTGTGCCAGGCCACCGGCGCGACCCCGGTCCCCATCGTCGCCGCCGGTGTCTGCTGCCAGAATTACCCCGGCGGGGCGGTCCCGATTCCCGACGCCGAGATGGACCAGTACGTCCATGACGTGCTCGACCTCGTCGAATTCGCGAACGGCGACACCGACACAACCTGGGGCGCCAGACGAGCCGAACTCGGCCACCCCGAGCCGTTCGGCCTGCGCTACCTCGGCGTCGGCAACGAGGACCAGATCACCGACGACTTCCGGGACCGCTACGCCCGCATCGAGGACGCCCTCCGCGCCGCGCACCCCGAGATCACCGTCATCGGCACGACCGGCCCGCAGCCGGCCGGCCCCGACTACGAGGCCGGCTGGGCCTACGCCCGCGAACGCGGCACTGACATGGTCGACGAGCACGGATACATGAATCCCCGCTGGTTCCACCAGAACCTCGACCGCTACGCCGCCTACGACCCGACGGAATCCAAGGTCTACATCGGCGAGTATGCCGCCCGCTCGAACACGGTCCGCTCCGCGCTGGCCGAGGCGGCGTACATGGTCGGCCTCGAACGCCGCCCCGACGTGGTCCGCCTCGCCTCCTACGCCCCGCTGCTGGCCCGCGTCGGCCACACCCAGTGGGTCCCGGACCTCATCTACTTCACCGCCGACGAGGTGCTGCCCAGCGCGTCCTACTTCGTGCAGCGGATGTTCGCGGAGGAGCGCGGCACCCGGCTCCACCCCGTCGCGGTCGAGGGGGCCCCGCTCGTCCCGGTGGCGATTCCCGCCGCGGGGACGGTCAAGCTGCGATCCGGCGGCTCGGAGGTCGAGTACGCCGACATGGTGCTCGACGGGCGGCCGCTGCCGGACGCGCGCACCGGCCCCGGCGACGAGGGCGTCCCGCTCGGCGGCATCGACCCGTCCTCGTGCGAGCTGGCCTTCACCGCGACCCGGCGCGCGGGGGAGGAGGGGTTCACGATGGTCCTCGGACCCGAAGCGCCGCAGAGCTTCCTGGAGATGCACATCGGCGCGTGGCAGAACAAGTCCACCACCGTCGTCCGTTCCGACGACGGCGTCTCCTGCGACATCCACGGCGGTATCCCGTGGAGCGGGGTGCGCACGGGCGAGCCGGTGCGCATTGCGGTGCGCCTCGACGGTCCCCGCGTCCGGCTGTGGGTCGACGGCCAACTGCGGCACGACTTCGAGCAGGACCTGCGCCCCGAGGAGCGCGTCGTCGCGGGAGCGGCGTCCCGGACCGCAGCGGACGGTTCGCAGGAGTACGTGGTGCGGGTGGTCAATGCGCAGCGGGAGCGCCGCACCGCGGCGGTGGCCCTGCCCGGTCCGGGCGGCCCGGTGACGGCGGTGGTCCGCACGCTCGCGGGAGCGGGCCCGGACGAGGGCGCCCCGCACGCGCCGTCCCCGGTGGTCCCCGAGGATTCGAAGGTCCACGGCGAGGGCGGCGTCGAACTCGACCTCCCGCCGTGGTCCCTCACCGTCGCGGTGCTCAAGGCCGGGTGAGCCGCCGGCCCAAGCCGCATTCGGCTCGGGCCGGGGCCATGACGCCGCGAGGCCCCCGGCGAACCTTCGCCGGGGGCCGCCTTGCGTCCTGTGTCAGGCCAAATCGAAGCGGTCGAGGTTCATGACCTTCGTCCAGGCCCTGGCGAAGTCGCCGGCGAACTGCTCCTTCGCGTCGTCGCTCGCGTAGACCTCGGCCACCGCCCGAAGCTCCGAGTTGGAGCCGAAGACCAGGTCCACGCGGCTGCCGGTCCACTTGACCTCGCCGGTGACCCGGTCGCGGGCCTCGTAGAGCTTCTCGTCCTTCTCCGCCACCGACCAGGTGATGTCGGGCGAGAGCAGGTTCGCGAAGTAGTCGTTGGTCAGCGTCCCGGGCCGGTCGGTGAAGACGCCGACCTTCGAGTCCTGGAAGTTCGCGCCCAGTACGCGCAGGCCGCCGATCAGGGCCGTCATCTCCGGCGCGCTCAAGGTGAGCAGGTTCGCCCGGTCCACCAGGAGGTATTCGGCCGGGACCGGGTGGTCCTTGCCGAGGAAGTTGCGGAAGCCGTCCGCGCTGGGTTCGAGCGGCGCGAACGATTCGGCGTCGGTCTGCTCCTGGCTCGCCTCGGTGCGGCCCGGAGCGAAGGCCACCGAGATGTCGTGCCCGGCCTGCTTCGCGGCCTGCTCGACGGCCGCGGACCCGGCGAGGACGATCAGGTCGGCGAGCGAGACCCGCTTGTCGCCGTTCTGGGCCGCGTTGAACGCCCCCTGGATCTCCTCCAGCTCCCGCAGGACGGCCGCGAGCTCTTCGGGCTCGTTGACCTCCCAGTCCTTCTGCGGTTCGAGCCGGATGCGGGCGCCGTTCGCGCCGCCGCGCTTGTCGCTGCCGCGGAACGAGGAGGCCGCGGCCCACGCGGTCGAGACCAGCTGGCTCACGGTGAGATCGGAGGCGAGGATCCGCCGCTTGAGCTCGGCGGTGTCGGCCTCGTCGATCAGCTGGTGCGTCACCGGCGGGAGCGGGTCCTGCCAGGACAGCTGCTCGGACGGCACCTCGGGGCCGAGGTAGCGGACGATCGGCCCCATGTCGCGGTGGGTCAGCTTGAACCACGCGCGGGCGAAGGCGTCGGCGAGCTGGTCGGGGTGCTCCAGGAAGCGCCGCGAGATCGGCTCGTAGACGGGGTCGAGGCGCAGCGAGAGGTCGGTGGTCAGCATCGTCGGCGCGTGGCGCTTCGCCGGGTCGTGCGCGTCGGGGACGGTGTCGGCGCCCGCGCCGCCCTTCGGCTGCCACTGGTGCGCCCCGGCCGGGCTCTGGGTCAGCTCCCATTCGTAGCCGAAGAGGATCTCCAGGAAGCTGTTGTCCCACTGGGTCGGGGTGTTCGTCCAGGTGCCTTCGAGACCGCTGGTGATCGCGTCCCCGCCCGCGCCGGTGCCGTGGGCGTTGATCCAGCCCAGGCCCTGCGCTTCGAGCGGCGCGGCCTCGGGTTCGGGGCCGAGGTTCGACTCCGGTGCGGCGCCGTGGGTCTTGCCGAAGGTGTGGCCGCCGACGATGAGCGCGACGGTCTCCTCGTCGTTCATCGCCATGCGGCGGAAGGTCTCCCGGATGTCGCGGGAGGCGGCCAGCGGGTCCGGATTGCCGTTGGGGCCCTGCGGGTTGACATAGATGAGGCCCATCTGGACGGCGGCGAACGGGTCCTCCAGTTCGCGGTCGCCGTGGTAGCGCTCGTCGTCGAGCCAGCCGGTCTCCGGGCCCCAGTAGACGTCTTCGTCGCTCTCCCAGGCGTCCATCCGACCGCCGCCGAAGCCGAAGGTCGGGAAGCCCATCGACTCCAGGGCCACGTTCCCGGAGAGGACGATCAGGTCGGCCCAGGAGAGGCTGCGGCCGTACTTCTGCTTGACGGGCCACAGCAGGCGGCGGGCCTTGTCGAGGCTGACGTTGTCGGGCCAGGAGTTGAGCGGCGCGAAGCGCTGCTGGCCCGAGCCGGCGCCGCCGCGGCCGTCCGAGATGCGGTAGGTGCCGGCTGAGTGCCAGGCCATGCGGATGATGAGCGGGCCGTAGTGCCCGAAATCGGCCGGCCACCAGTCCTGGGAGGTCGTCAGGGCCGTTTCGATGTCGCGCTTCACCGCGGGGAGGTCGAGGCGTTCGAAGGCCGCGGCGTAGTCGAAGTCCTCGCCGATCGGATTGGCGACGGCCGGGTCTTTGGCGAGCAGTCGCAGGTTGAGCCGGTCCGGCCACCACTGGCGGTTGCCGCCGCCCTGGACGGGGAGCGGCGCGCGGCTGTGATTCACAGGGCAGCCCCCAGCATCGGTTGTCTCGATTTTGGCGTCTTCGTTGGCAGACATGGGAATCCTTCTGCGTCGTCGCTTCGGGGGCCCGTGATCCCGGTCGGGGTCGCCCCCACACGGTCATTCCATCACATACCCATGAACCACGGGAAAGAAGACAACTTGGGCACGCCTATCCGCGAGCGTGTTCACCGGTCGGACGGCACGGCACCGCGCCACCGGCGACGGCGCGCTGATGCAGCGGTGTCGGGGCCCGGGCTCCGTTATCGCGCCGAACTCCACAACCAGCCCAATTCGCGCAGAAGTCACTAAGGCACCTTCCGCCCCAGTGGGCGCATTTTCGGGCCCTGGGAAGTCAATTTCCGCAATGGAATGAGAATGCAATCTTCTTCCCCGTGAAAAGAAATTGCAATGACTTCTCGGAAAGGTCACGGCGCTATCACATATCGGGTCGGGTGTGGTCACGGTGGTAGCGCCGATACCTCTTCGGCCATACGGTGTAACTGGCATCACGTGAACCTCCACGCCCAGCCGAACGCCATATCTCGAACAACATAGGAGAAGCCATGTCTCGCTTTCCCAGAACGCTGCTAGCGGCAGCGACGGCGGGTACCCTCACCTTCGCGGTCGCAGCTTGCGGCAGCGATGAAGACTCAGGTGGCGGTGGCGGTGATTGCGAGGGCACCGGCATGACCGTCGGAACGATCCTGCCGCAGACCGGTTCGCTCGCCTTCCTAGGCCCGCCCGAATTCGCCGGTGTCGACCTCGCCATTGAGGAAATCAACGCGGCCGGCGGTGTGCTGGACGAATGCGTCGAAGCCATCCATGAGGACTCCGGCGACACTTCCACCGATATCGCCAGCCAATCGGCCGACTCGCTCATCGCGCAGGACGTCGACGCGGTCGTCGGCGCGGCCTCTTCCGGCGTTTCGTTCCAATTCATCGACAAACTCTATGAAGAGGGCATCGTCCAGATCTCGCCGGCGAACACTTCGCCCGATTTCACTACGTACGAGCGCGGCGACTACTACTTCCGCACCGCTCCTTCGGACGTGCTCCAGGGCCGCGTCCTCGCCGACCAGGTGATCGCGGACGGCCATGAGTCGGTCGCGATTCTGGCGTTGCAGGACTCCTACGGCACCGGGCTCGCCGACGCGGTCGAGGAGAACATCCTCGAGTTCGGCGGCGAGGTGGTCATGAAGACCATCTACGACCCGAACGCCACCGAGTTCTCCGCCGAGGTCTCCGAGCTGGCCGAGGCCGACGCCGACGCGGTCGTCCTCATCACCTTCAACGAGATCACCAACCTCGCACCCGAGCTCGTCCAGGGCAACCTGGGCCCGCAGGATCTGGGCTGGTACTTCGTCGACGGCAACCTGTCCAACTATGGCGACGAGTTCCCGGAGGGCATGCTCGAGGGCACCAAGGGCACGCTGCCGGGCGCCGACCCGTCGTCCCTGGAGGAGCGCCTCCTCGAGGTCGATCCTGAACTGGAGGACTACTCCTACGCGGCCGAGTCCTACGACGCGACCACCTTGCTCGCGCTCGCCGCGGCCGCGGGTGGCGCCTACGACTCGGAGACGATCAAGGAGAACATGATCGCCGTCAGCCGCGACGGCACCGAGTGCACGGACTACGCCTCGTGCGTCGAGCTGCTCGACGCCGGCGAGGACATCGACTACAACGGGGCCTCGGGCCCGATCGAGTTCTCGGCCGAAGGCGACGTCTCCGCCGCCACGATCGGCGTCTACGAATACGGCGCCGACAACACCTACACGAACGTCAGCTACAACGAGCAGTCCCTCGAGTAGGGGCGCTGTCTTGAGGGGCACCGCCTTGAGGAGCACTGCCTTAGGGAGACAAAGCAATCGGCCCCGGATCGAAAGATCCGGGGCCGATTCTCGTCGTACCTCCGCGCTACTGTTGCGCCAGGGGTCCCTTAGGGCGGATTTATCGTGAGATAGCGGGATGCACAGCGATTTGCCCCTTCATCCCGCCGCTCCTATCGCGTCCGGCCCAGCGTTCCCAGATACAGCTCGACCACCTTCGGGTCGTCGATCAGGCCCTCGCCCGGCCCGGTGTACGCACTGCGGCCCTGCTCCAGGACATAGCCCCGGTCGCAGATCTGGAGGCACCGCCGCGCGTTCTGCTCCACCATCACCACCGTCACCCCGGTCGAGTTGATCTGCTTGGTATTGAAGAAGACCTCGTCCTGCATCGCCGGCGACAGACCCGCGGACGGCTCGTCGAGCAGCAGCACCGAAGGCTCCATCATGAGCGCCCGGCCCATCGCCACCATCTGGCGCTCGCCGCCCGACAGCGAACCCGCCCGCTGCCCGTGCCGGTCGCCCAGCATCGGGAACAGGTCGGCCACGAAATCGAACCGCTCCCGGAACTTCTTCGGCCGCAAGAACACCCCCATTTCGAGGTTCTCGCGCACCGTCAGACCGGCGAACACGTTGTTCGTCTGCGGCACGAACCCGACCCCCAGCGGCACCAGCTCGTGCGCCTTCCGGTTCGTGATCTTCTCGCCCCGCAGCACCACCGAACCGGAGGTGATCGAGACCAGCCCGAACATCGCCTTGAGGAGCGTGGACTTGCCCGCCCCGTTCGGGCCGATGATCCCGACCAGCTCGCCCTCGTTCGCATACAGGTCGGCGCCATTGAGGATGGAAACGCCGGGCACGTACCCGGCCACCACGTTGTCGGCCCGCAGCAGCGCCGCCTCCGAGGACGCCAAGTGCTCCTCGCGGTCCCACACCTCCAGGTCCGATTCGTCCTCGACCTCGGCATCCGGATCGGTCACGAACACCGGCAGCTCGATGTCGCCGTTGTCGGTCCCGCCGTTCTCGGCCTCGGCGGCCGCGCCATTGCCGACTCCGCCGCCCTCGACCTCTTCGGTCCCGTTGCCGCCGTCCACGTTCTCATTCTCAGACATCGCACGCCCTCCTTAGTGCTGCGCCGCATCGTGGTGCGCGCCCAGATAGGCGTCGATCACCCGCGTGTCGGCCGAGATCTGCTCCGGGGTGCCCTCGGTGATGAGGCTTCCGGCCGCCATCACCGCCACCCAGTCGGCGATCTCGTGGACCATGTCCATGTCGTGCTCGACGAACAGCACCGTCATGCCCTCCTCGCGCAGCCCCTTGATGTGCTCCAGCAGCGACTGCTTCAACGCGGGGTTCACCCCGGCCATCGGCTCGTCCAACATCACCATCAATGGATCGAGCATGAGCGCCCGCGCCATCTCCAGCAGCTTGCGCTGGCCGCCCGAGAGCTCGGCGGCGTAGTCGTCCTTCTTGCTCAACAACTGGAAACGCTCCAGCAGTTCCAGGGCCTTCCGCTTGACGGCGGCCTCCTGACCCTGCCACAGCCACGGCATCAGTCCCGCCCACAGCCGCTCGCCGATCTGGTTCGGCGCGGCGATGAGCATATTGTCGAGGACCGTCATGCGGCTGAGGGCCTTCGTCAGCTGGAAGGTCCGCACCATTCCGGCCCGCGCCACCTGGTACGAGCGCAGGCGCGCCCCTGAGCGGCCGTTGAACTCCCACGCGCCGCGGCTGGGCTGGTCGAAGCCGGTGAGGAGGTTGAAGAAGGTCGTCTTCCCCGCTCCGTTGGGGCCGATGAGCGCGGTGATGGTGCCGCGCTGGACCTCCAGGCGCTCCACGTCCACGGCCACCAGGCCGCCAAAGGCGCGCCTGACGCCGGTCGCGGTGAGGATCGGATCCGGTTTGGCCACACCCGGTTCGGGCGCGACGTTCAACAGAGCCGCCACCGCCGCCCGGTGCTGTTCCCGCCCGTCGAGCACCGGTTCGGTCCCCGCCGCGGTCTGCTCGGTTTCGCTATCGGACATCGAGCATCAGCTCCCTTTTATTGCCGAGGATTCCCTGCGGCCGGTAGATGAGCAGCAGGACCATCCCGAGACCCAGCAGGAAGAACACCAGCGGTCCGATCTGGGTGGTCGAGAGCATCGCGTCGGGGATGAGGTCGGCCCGGACGGCCTGGTTCAGCGTCTGCGAGAGCAGGTTGTAGAGGAACCAGAAAATCGCCGCACCCAGCAGCGGCCCGAACAGCCGGGCCGCGCCACCGAGGATCAGGACCACGTAGAAGTAGAACGTGAGGTCGGTGGTGAAGGTGTCGGGTTGGACGTTGGCGCGGCTGAGCGCGAACACGAAGCCGGCGACCGCGCCGATGAGACCACCGATGACGAGGGCCTGCATCTTGTAGGCGAAGACGTTCTTGCCGAGGCTGCGCAGTGCCTCCTCGTCCTCCCTGATGCCCCGCAGGATGCGTCCCCAGGGGCTGTGGACGAGCAACCTGAGGATGACCAGGAAGATCGCGACCAGGATCCAGCCGACGGTCATGATCCACAGGTCGCGGTTGGAGTACTGGAAGTCGACCAGCCACAGGTCGACGGTCAGCCGCCCGTTCTCCATGGAGACGAAGCCGAGCGACCAGGTCGCGTCCTTGGGAAAGGGGCTCAACTCGAAGAACGTCTCCGAGAAGCCGCGCATGCCGTCCGAGCCGCCGGTCCATTCGGCCCAGACGGTCGAGCGGGCGAGACGTCGCACGATCTCGGCGGCGGCGATGGTGACGATGGCGAGGTAGTCGGCGCGCAGCCGCAGCGTCGGGATGCCGAGCAGGAGCGCCAGGACCATCGCGGCGCCGAGCCCGATGAGGATGCTCAACCAGAAGGGCAGGTCGAAGGCCACGACGCCGAGCGCCAGGCCGTAGGCGCCGGCGGCCGCGAACGCCGCCTGACCGAAGTTGAGCAGGCCGGTGTAACCGAACTGGAGGTTCAGTCCGATCGCGCCGAGCGCGTAGACGAGCATGGTGGGGCCGATGGCCTGAGTCAGCGCTTGGCTGAAGACGAAGTGCCAATCCATTACGTGTTCACCCCTATCCGATCCGCTCTCGGCGGCCCAGGATGCCCTGTGGCCGGGTGAGCATGATGACGATGAGCACGGCCAGCGCGCCGACGTACTTGAGTTCGGGCGAGATCACCAGGGTCGACATCTGGACGAAGACCCCGATGATGATCGAGCCGACGAAGGCGCCGAAGGCGGTGCCGAGCCCGCCGAGGACGACCGAGGCGAACACCAGCAGCAGCAGGTGCTGGCCCATGTCGAACTTGACGCCGTCGTTGATGGACAGGAACACCCCGGAGAGGGCGGCGAGCGCGCCGCCGATGGTCCACACCAGGCGGATCACCTGGTTGACGTCGATGCCGGTGGATTCGGCCAGGGACGGGTTGTCGGCCACGGCGCGGGTCGCCTTGCCGAGCCTGGTGTAGACCAGGCCCAGTCCGACGGCGATGCACACGGCGAGGGCGAACAGGCCGGTGTAGACCTCCTTGGGCGTGATGACGAGCCAGCCGAAGTCCCAGGGGTCCTGGCCGACGTACTGGGTGTAGAGGCGCCGCTCGCCGCCGACGAAGAAGAGGGTGGCGAAGCGGATGAGCATGGCCACGCCGATGGAGATGATCATCATCGTGATCAGGCCGGTGCCTTTGCGGCGCAAGGGGCCCCACAGTCCCCAGTCCTGGATCCAGCCGAACAGCGCCCCGGCGACGACGGCGCCGATGACGGCTGCCCAGACGGGGAGGCCGATGATGACGTTGACCAGCAGCGCCATGACGCCGCCGAAGGTGACGAGGTCGCCGTGGGCGAAGTTGGTGAGGCCGGTGGTGCCGAAGACCATGGAGAGGCCGACGGCGGCGAGGGCGATCATGAGCCCGAAGTGCAGGCCCGAGAAGAGGAGGCTGACGGCGCGGGTGGCGCCGCCTTCGCCTTCGAGTTCGGGGGCCGCGTCGGCTTCGGCGTCCGCGTCGGCCTCCGTGTCCGGGGTGGCTTCCTCGGCCGGTTCCTCGGTGGTGCCGGTCGGGTCCTCGGCGGGGTCTTGGGGTGTGACGCCGGGGGCGAGTTGGGTGTCCAGGGGGAACAGGACGGTTCGGTCGGAGTCGACGACCTCGACTTCGAGCTGCGGGCGGCCGTTGCGCACCAGCAGGCCGTCGGGGAGGGTGGACTCGTCGAGCGTGACGGTGTACGTGCCCTCGGCCTCGAGCGGGACCTGCCAGGTCCCGTCCTCGCCGCTGGTGGCGGTGGCGATCTCGCTGCCCGATGCGTCGGTCACGGTGATCTCGGCGCCGGCGATCGGTTCGTCCTGCTGGTTTTCGAGGGTGCCGTGGACACCGAGGTCCGCCTGCGCCTGGGCGCTGCCACTCACCCCCAATACGGCGATCAGGCCGACCAAGGCGGTCGACAACATCAGTACTGCTCGTCTCAAGGGGCCCCCTCGGAGGTTCGGGCATCGAAGTGGTCCGTGCAACGTTCGAGAAACACGGAACTGGGTGAGTGATTCGGATCTTATGGAGGCGTCGACCACTGATGCTGGCGTCGTTACTAAACCGATGCGAATGTGGCTCAGATGTTATGGGAGATGACGGGAAAATCGCTTGCGCCATCTCATCGTCGTGTTTCAGCCCGATACCTACGGTGTCACGACTTCTGAACGACCTGCCCCGCCCGTCTCGCCCGCCCCGGCCGCGCGCCCGAGGGTCGGCCGGTCGCAGGGGTGCGCCGCGACCCCGGGCCCGGCTTCGCGGGGCGTCCCGCGCCCCTAAGAACACCGGCGAGGTAACGGGTGTGAGAGGATATTGCCCGCCTGGGGTGGTAGCTCAGCTGGTTAGAGCCGTCGACTCATAATCGATTGGTCGCGGGTTCAAGTCCCGCCCACCCTACTGCCGAGGCCCTGCGACGCAGGGCCTCTTTTGCCGTCCCCGTCGGGGCGTTCGGATCAGGCGGCGGGCTTTGCGAGGTGGACGAGTTCCACGCCGGGACGGCCCGGGCCGCGGTGGGTCTCCTGGTAGCCGTTGCGTTCGTACAGGCGCAGGTTCGCCTCGCTCTTGAAGCCCGTGAAGAGCGCGCAGTGCGCCGCCGCTTCCGGCGCGCGGGCCTCGAGGGCGGTGAGGATGAGCGTGCCGATGCCCCGGCCCTGCATGTCCGGGGCGACCGCGATGCGGCCCAGGTGCCAGGTGTCGCCTTCCAGGCGGGCCCGGCCGGTCCCCACGATCCGGTTGCCGAGCACCGCCTTCAGCACGCCGCCCGCGGCGATTTCGGCGTCGAGCGCGGCGATGGTCTCGACCAGCGGCGGCAGGAGCGGGTCGCCGTAGATCTGCGCCTCGCTCACGTAGGCGGCCCGTTGCAGTGTCAAGAGCTCGCCGGCGTCCCCGGCCTCGGCCGCGGCGATAATGGGCTCGGTCATGACCGGAGCATAGGGACCTTCTCGTTGCGGGACAAGACGGTTTCCACCAGAGAGGACGGCCCCGCCGATCGGCGGGGCCGTCTCTTTGAGGTCGGTCGCGGTTTCGCCTGCCAGGTGCTGGAGGTGACCGGAGAGGGACTGCGGCTCATCATCTACGTGCCCGAACCGGCTTCGTCTACCGCCCATGCGATGTCGGCACTGCGCGAGGACCTGGACGCCGCCCGCGCCCCGTGCGCTCCCGCCTGTGCCGAGCTGTTCTCCGAACGGCTCGGCGACGCGCCGATCACGCGGTCACACAGCGTTAACTAACGCGCGACAGACATCACCTCAGGATTTCACGGAATCGACTTCCGATCGGGCCGGGTTGGTTCGTACCCTTGAACCTGCGGGCGCATGAACGGCCCCGCCTTGGAAATAGCGACCGGCCGGGCAATGAAGCTGCCGGTGACAGCCTCACAGTTCTCACCTCGCACCTTCATCTGGACCTGGAGTCGCTATGCGTCTGCCTTTGTTCGCCATGTCCATCGGCGCCTTCGCCATCGGGACGGCCGAATTCGTCGTCATGGGCATCCTCCCCACCATCGCCGCCTCCGAACGCGTGTCGCTGGAGTCCGCCGGGCACCTGGTGACCTTCTACGCCGTCGGTGTCGTCGTCGGCGCGCCGCTGCTCACTCTCGCCACCACGAAGATCCCCCGCAAGCCGCTCCTGATCGGCTTCATGGCCTTCTTCGCGGCCGCGAACCTGGCCACCGCCCTCGCCCCGAACTTCGAGGTGCTGCTGGCCTCCCGGTTCATCGCCGGGCTCCCCCACGGCGCCTATTTCGGGGTCGCCGCGGTGGTCGGTTCTAGCCTCGTCCCGTTCGAACGGCGCGCCCGCGCGGTCGCGACCGTGTTCTTCGGTCTCACGGTCGCCACCGTCGTCGGGGTCCCGTTGAGCGCCTTCGTGGTCGACCAGGTCAGCTGGCGCCTGGTGTTCGTCGCCATCGCCGTGATCGGCGTGATCACCATGCTCGCCGTCGCGGCCACCGTCCCCGACACCCGCGGCGCGATCCCGCAGTCGAACCCGGCCGCGGAGGTCCGGGCGCTCAACAGCAAGCGGGTCGTCCTCACCCTCGTCACCGGCATGGTCGGCTTCGGCGGCATGTTCGCCTGCTACACCTACCTGACGCCGCTGCTGGAGGGCGTGACCGGGTTCGGCTCCGCCGGTGTCGCGATTGCCCTGGTGGCCTTCGGCGTCGGCCTGACTGCGGGCAACGGCGCGGGCGGCCAGCTCGCCGACCGCCGCCCCGTCTCCGGTATGTACACCTGCTTCGCGGCCATCGCGGTGATCTTGCTGGTCATGTACTTCACGGTGGCGTCGCCGGTCATGGCGGTGCTGTGCGTGTTCGCGATGGCGTTCGCGTCCTCGGCGGTCAGCCCGATCCTGGCCCGGATGCTGCTCGACAGCGCCCAGGACGCGCCGTCGCTGGCCTCCTCGCTGCACCACTCGGCGTTCAACCTGGCCAACGCGAACGGCGCTTGGCTCGGCGGCCTCGTCCTCGGTGCCGGCTTCGGCCTGACCGCGCCGATGCTGATCGGCGCCGCTTTGGCGCTGGCCGGTCTGGTCCTGTCCTTCTCGTTGGCGAAGGCGGTCCGCGAGGCCCCGGTCGAGGCGCCCCGTGAATTGGTCCTAGCCCACTGATGCAGCGCACGGAAATGCCCCGGCCGCAGGCCGGGGCATTTCGGCGTTGGTCGCCGAAGGTTATGGAAGGTCGCTACTTCGCGGCGGCGGAGAGGAAGCTGCGCCAGTCGGCGGGGGAGGCGTCGAGGATCGGCGAGGCGTTCCCGAGCTTCGTGTCCCGGACCTGGACCACGTTGTCGAGCGCCCGCGCCTCGACACACTGGCCGCCCTCGTTGCCGCTGCGGGAGGACTTCTTCCACTCACTTGAGAGGAACCGCGCCTCGACACAGTTGCCGCCCTCGTTGCCGCTGCGGGAGGACTTCTTCCACTCACTTGAGAGGAACCGCGCCTCGACACAGTTGCCGCCCTCGTTGCCGCTGCGGGAGGACTTCTTCCACTCACTTGAGAGGAACCGCGCCTCGACACAGTTGCCGCCCTCGTTGCCGCTGCGGGAGGACTTCTTCCACTCACTGGTCAGCATCTGATGCTCTCCACTCTTCGTACCTGAGAACCACCGGGAGTGTGGCAGAGAAAAGCTTACGACACTGGACGACCCTCCCCTGTTTGGCCTCGTAGCGCCCTCCGAAGATGTCCTCCTGGTAGACCACCTCGGGGTCCTTCTCGTCCACGAAGGCCATGATCTCGTATGACCTTCCGCGCGAAGCATGGATCTGGCCACTGGGCACGATGAAGATCTCGACCTGGGCGAGTCGGTTCAGCTTCGTGAGGTGCGCGAGCTGTTCGTCGTAGATCTCGGTTCCCTTGAAGATCGTGAGCGCGTCTTCGGGGAGGATGACCCGCATTCGCGGCGGTCCGCCGGGCCGCTCGAACACCGCTACCTGACGCTGCATTCGGAAGCTGAGAGCGGTCCGGCGCTGCTCGTCGGTGAGGTTCGGGTTGGTCGCCAGCACCGCTGCGGCGTAGGCGAAGGTCTGGAGGATGCCGGTCACGTAGGCGGCCTCGTAGATGTCGATGGTCGCGGCCAGCAGCTCGATCTCCGTGAACTGCGCGAAGCCTTCCGGCGCCGACTCCTGCCAGTTGGACGGGTTTCCTTGGCGAATCCACTTCGCCTTGGCCTTCGCGTCGTCGACGACCGCCTGCGGCGCACCGTAATCGGCGAGCCAGCTCGCAATGATCGCGGGCTCCACGAATTGGAGCTTGCCGCTCTCGTAGCTGTTGAGGATGTCCTTCGAGGTGCCGAGGAACCAGATCGCCTCGTCTTTGCTGAGGCCCTTCAACTCTCGGTATTTGATGAGAGTCCGGGCGAGTTCGCGCTGCAAGAACTTTTCATTCGCCATCGATTCATGATGACGGGTAGGTGCGACATTACGGAAGGTCAACGCGACTACGGGATTCTCGGTAGGAAATCCCCCCGCGGGCATCCCGATCTGGTGATCCCCTGCTGAATGCCCCGGGTCAGACGACTGAACCTGACGGGCGCGGCGGTTCGATGCCCAAGCGGGAGAACAGTCCGTGCGCCTGGCCGAGGGACGAGGCGGACTCGGCGCCCCGGCCCGCGGCGGCGTAGGCGTCGGCCAGCGCCAGCAGGCTGCGGGCCTGGCGCAGCGGGTCGGGCATGGCGGCGAAGACGTCGGCGGCCTGGTGCCCGAGGCGGATCGCGCGGGCGGGGTCGCCGAGCCGTGCGTGGAGTTTGCACAGCACCCTGGCGCGCACGGCGAGGGTCTCGGAGGTCTGGTAGCGCTCGAGCCCGGCGACCGCTTCGAGGGCTTCGCGGGCGCGGTCGAGGAGGCCGGTGTCGACGTACAGCTCGGCCAGCCAGTAGGTGTAGACGAGCTGGTGGCGCCAGGAGTTGACCTCCTGGACGAGTTCGAGGCCGCGCAGGAGGGCGGCCTCGGCGCGCACGAAGTCCTCGTCGGCGCGGTGAACGGCCGACTGACGGAAGTACAGGCGCGCCCGGTAGTACTTGGAGGGGTGGTCGTGGAGCATGTCGGCGATGGTCTGGCACAGCTCTTCGGCGGCGGTGACGCGGCCGGTGTCGACATAGAGCTCGGCGAGCGACAGCAGCGGGTAGGCGGATTTGGGTCCGGTGCCGCCGCCGGCCTCGCCCGCGGCGTCGAGTTCGGCGGCGCGCAGCAGGAGCGTCTCGGATTCGGCGAAGATGCCCATGCGCCGCAGCACCGTTCCGAGCGAGGTCAGGACCTCGACCTGGACGATGCGGTTGCCGGAGCGTTCGGCGGCGCCGACGGCCTCGCGGAGGATCGAGACGGCCTCCCGGTAGCGGCCGAGCTGGGTGAGGGTGGTGGCGAGGTCGTTGCGGGCCTTGCCGGTCCGGTCGCCGTGCGGGGTCCGCGAGAGCACTTCGAGGGTCTTCTGGGCGTAGCCGAGGGAGGCGGGCAGGTCGCCGGAGGCGAAGGCGACGGCGTCGGCCAAGGCGAAGGCGCGCACGGCGTCCATGGGTTCGTCGGATCGCACTCCGGTGGCGATGCCCCGCTCGGCGACCTGGGCGAGTTCGGGCAGTTCGTAGACGGCGTCGGCGGGCACGCCCCGGTGGCCGGCGTCCTCGCGGTATCCGGCGTCGGCGAAGGCGATGAGGCGGGTGAGCAGGCGCGAGACGGTGGGGTGGCCGTTCCATTCGAGGAACGTGGCGACGATATTGCGGTACTCGTCGACCGGGAGCGGACTGGTGCCCTTGGCGTACCACTCCACGACCTGCTCGCGGAGGCGTTGGAGGGCGGCGGCGTCGAAGGCCTCCTCGGTCTTGCGGCGGGCGTATTCGCGCACCAGGTCGTGGAAGCGGTAGCGGCCGGGCCGGTACTCCTCGACGCGGTGGGAGGCCACGAGCTGGTCCAGGATGCGTTCGGCCGCAGCCGGTTCCCACTTGGTGAGGGCGACGGCCAGAGCCAGGGAGAAGTCGGTGCCGGGCAGGAACGCCAGGTTGAGGTACAGCAGCACCTCCTCCGGTTCGAGGCTCTGGAACGACAGGTCGAACGCGGCGGCGACGGTGGTGGTGGGGTCGCCCTCGACGGCGAGGTGGTCGAGCCGGTCGTGTTCGGACAGTTCGGCGGCTGCCTCGGCGAGGGTGGTGCCCTCCTGCGAGGCGAGGTTGGTGCCGACGATGCGCAGCGCCAGCGGCAGTCCCGCGCACAGCTCGGCCAGGTTGAGGGCCGCCTCCGGTTCGGCCTCCAGGCGATCGGTGCCGAGGAGGTGTTCGAGCAGTTCGACCGAGTCGGCCAGGTCGAGGGAGGCGACGGTGATCTGGAGGGCGTCGTGGAGGGCGGCCAGTTCGGGCAGCCGGGAGCGGCTGGTGACCACGGCCGCGCACCCGGCCGTGGCCGGCAGCAGCGGCTTGACCTGGGCCGCGTTCTTGGCATTGTCGAGGATGAGCAGCGTCTGCGTGTCGGCCAGGCGGGAGCGCAGCAGCGCCGCCGCCTCATCCACATCGGACGGTATGGCCTCGGTGGGGACGCCCAGCGCCCGCAGGAACCCCGCGAGCGCGTCCAGCGGCGAGAGCGGCGGGGCCCGGTCGAAGCCGCGCAGGTTCACGTACAGCTGCCCGTCGGGGAACCGTTCGCGCCAGCGGTGTGCCCAATGCAGCGCGAGGGTGGTCTTGCCCGAACCGCCGATCCCCGAAAGGACCGCCACCTGCGGGCCCGGCCCGAGCAGCGCGTCCAGGGTCGCGAGTTGCCCTGCGCGGCCGGTGAAGTGGACGCTGTCGGCCGGCAGCTGCGCGGGCGCGGGCAGGCTCGCAGGCCGCGGGGCCGCCGCCGGAGCCGCAGGCGTGGCCGACAGCGCCGGGTCGTCGCGCAGGATCGCGGTGTGCAGCTCGCGCAACCGCTGCCCCGGTTCGATGCCCAACTCGTCGTCGAGCCGGGCGTGCATGGCCCGGTAGATCTCCAGGGCCTCGGGGACGCGCCCGGTGCGGTGCAGCGCGGTCATGACCAGCTCGGCCGCCCGCTGCCGATACGGGTGGCGCTCCAGGACGCCGCGCAGATCGGCGACGACCGGTTCGCCGGTGCCCAGGTCGAGTTCGAGCTCGGCCCGGTCCTCCGCGGCGGCGGCCCGCTCCTCGTCCCAGCGCAGCGCCCCCGCCTCGATGATCCGGCCGGTCATCCCCGCCAGCGCCGGCCCCCGCCACAGGTCGAGGGCCTCGCGCAGACTCGCCAGGGCCGCTTCGGGTTCGAACGCGGCGACCTGCTCGCGCGCGATGCGCACCGCCCGCTGGAACCGCAGCGAGTCCAGCTGCTCGGGACGGAGCCGCAGCCGGTACCCGCCCTCGCCGACGGTCTCGATCTCGGCGCCGCCGGTCAGCAGGCTGCGGGCGACCGCGACGGTGTTCTGGACCTGGCGTCCGGCGGACGCGGGCGGGGCCTCGTCCCAGATCGCGTCGATCAGCCTGGACCGCGCCACCACGTGCCCGGCGTCGAGCAGCAGCACCGCCACCAGGCGCGGCAGGACCTTCCCGGGGAGGCGTACGGGCGCGTTCTCCCGGGTGAGTTGCAGGGGACCGAGGATCCCGAACTCCAAGGGCACCTCCGAAAACCGGAGAAGTAGAGAGGTTTCCTAGTGTATGGGCTCTCCTTGATCAATTGGTGAACGGCCGCACGGGCATTCGCCGGAGCTCGTGAACAACTCGTGAGCCGTTTCTCCGTTCTCCCACTTAGCTCGACGTATGAGTCGTGAAGGAGGAGAGATGTTCCCAATACAGCGCCCCGAAGCCCAGGCCCGTCCCCACGAAGCGCGCGCCCGGTTCCGGGGAGGACTCGCCGCCCCCACCAGCGGGTGGTCCGCCGGATACGTGCAGGCCAACCTGATCTCCGTGCCCAAGCGGTACGCGGTCGCGTTGCGCCGCTTCGCCGTCCGCAATCCGCGGGCGTGCCCGCTGCTCGACGTCCTGGGCCCGGGACGGTTCACCACCGGGCTGGCCGAGGGCGCCGACCTGCGGCGCGACCTGCCCGCCTACAACGTGTGGAGCGATGGACGCCTCGTCTCGCGCCGCACCGATGTCGTCGACCTGTGGGGCGATGACCTGGTGACGCTGCTGCTCGGTTGCAGCTTCACCTTCGAGTCGGTGCTGGCCCGTGCCGGGGTGCCGCTGCGGCACTTGGAGCAGGGCCGCAATGTGTCGATGTTCCGCACGAACTGGAAGTGCCTGGGCTCGGGCAAGTTCCGCTCGCGCCTGGTGGTGTCGATGCGGCCCATCCCCGAGGGACTGGTGGGGCGGGCCGGAGCGCTCACGATGGACCTGCCGCGGGCGCACGGCGCGCCGGTGCACGTCGGTCGCCCCGCCGCGCTCGGCATCCGCGACCTGTCCCGCCCCGACTTCGGCGACCCGGTCGAACTCGCCCCGGGAGACGTCCCGGTCTTCTGGGCCTGCGGGGTGACATTGCAGGAGGCGGTGGTCGCAGCGAGGATCCCCTTCGCCATCACCCACGAGCCCGGCCACATGCTCATCACCGACCGCCGCATCCGCCACGCGGTGAACGCGGAGGTCCCCATGGTGTTCTGAACCGACGCCCCCGCAGTGCCGCGTCCGCATCGAAGGTCATACCCCCGCGCCATTGTTGAAACGGGGGACCTGGCCGACGCGAGACCCGCTCGCATCCGCCCGGCACCCGTCTCAGACGGCGCCGTCGCCGTCGACCCGCGAGGACGCGGCCGGTTCGGGGAGGCGGAACATGCCCAGGAACCGCTCGGCCATCGCCTGATCCCCCTGGACGGAGATGCGGCCGGCGTGCAGCGACACGTCCAGGCTTCGTCCGCCGAGCGTCAGGCGCTTGAGCGTCTCGGCGTCGGTCCGGATGACCGCATGCGGATGCTCCGGCCGCCCCGGCGCCAGCAGCAGTTGCGAGTCGAGGATCTCGGCCATGAACGGCCGCTCCTCGAGCCATAGCTCGAATGCGGCGTCGAAGCCCTGCGCGGCCACCGGCATGAACAGGCTCCGCATCGCCAGAATGAGCGCGTCGGTCCCCATCGGCGCATCCAGCGGGATCGCCGCGGACCGCGCGCCCCAGCGCAGCAGCTGCACGATGACGCCCTCCAGCTCCCGTCCCCACTCGGTCAGCTCGTAGACCTGCGAGGCGGCCGGGGGCGGCAGGCGCCGCTTCGAGACCACGCCGTGCGACTCCAGATCCCGCAGCCGCTGCGAGATGACATTGGCGCTGGCCCCGTGGAGCCCCCCGCGCAGATCGGTGAAACGCTTGGGGCCGAGCAGGAGTTCGCGGACGATCAACAGCGACCAGCGATCGCCGACCAGATCGAGGGCGTGGGCGGCCGGACAGCCGTCGCCATAGGTGCGCACCGGGTTCCTCCAAGGGCGGTGAACGGAGGGCCCGCTCCGAGGCGAGCCGGGAAGCGAATGTAAAGACGCAGGAAGAACGCCTTTCGGTCGTTCTATCCCATCATAAGATTCCACTTCTATATTACCTCGTTGCAATTCCGAACCAACAGATCTCGAATGCATAACGCAAGGTCTGTAAAAGGTGCGTGTCCGACACCGCGTAGCGCTTGCGGTCGGGTGTTCGAGGCGGCATCATTCATGGCGTGCCAGAACTGACCACAGCATCGCTGATGCAGAACCACCGCGCCGCCACGACGCTGGTCGGCATGCTCGAGGGCAACGGCCGCTTCGTCGCGGGAGAGCCGCGCTACAAGCGCGACATCGTCGCCGCCCGAGAGGCCGCACCCGACCAGAAGCCCAGTGCGGCCGTCTTCACCTGCATCGACTCCCGGGTCACCGCGGAGAGCGCCTTCGACTGCGACTTCGGGCAGCTGCTGGTCGTGCGCACCGCCGGGCACGTCCCCGACCGCGCCGCCGTCGGTTCGCTCGAATTCGCCGCCGCCGAACTCGGCATCAGCCTGATCGTGGTGCTCGGCCACGAGCGCTGCGGCGCCATCGGCGCGGCGCTGCACGCCGTCGAGTCCGACAGCCACGACCCGCGTACCGACTACCTGGTCGAGCAGCTGTGGCAGCCCGCCTCCCAGGCGCTCGCCGAAGCCTCCGCCGAACCCGACACCGCCTCCCACGCCATGCGGCTCCAGGTGCGGCGCACCGTCGCGGATCTGGGCCGGCGCTCCTCGCTCGAAGGCGTCCTGGTCGTCGGCGCCGTCTACGACTTGGACACCGGAGTCGTCTCGCTCATCGACGAGAACTGACAGAATCGGAACATGAGCGATCAACCGTTGACCGAAGCCGAAATCGAACTGGCCTTGTCGGACCTGCCCGGCTGGAGCCACACCCGGGACAAACTCGAACGCACCTGGACCTTCGGCGGCCACCTCGCCGCCGTCGCGGCCGCCTCCGCCGTCGGATGGATCCAGGAGCAGCGCAACCACCACGCGGACCTGACCATCCGCTACAACAAGCTGACCGTCTCGACCAGCACCCACTCCGCCGGCAACAAGGTGACCGCCAAGGACACCGAGCTCGCCGGCACCGTCTCGGCCCTGCTCGACTGACGCCGCGAGGGGCCGGTGCGGCAGGAGTTCCGCAGTGGTGCCACTGGGGTCCAGAATGTTGAATTAGCTTCCCTGCCAGGGAAAACGAGGTATGCAACGTGCCTTGGACTCTGTCACAATTATGACAGTGCAGGTGGGGAGGTGGTCATCATGGACGCCGATGCGGCTCGCGCATCCAATGCCGACAGGCGCATCGCCCGCGGCCGTCTCGCCAGTGCCCGCCGCCAGGGCAGGATCGATTCCAGGGACTACCGGCGGCGCCGCCAGGAAGTGCGGCGCGCCGAGAGCATCGTGGATCTCCAGACACTGTTGTGGGACATTCCCAACGACAATCCCGGGCGCGACCACTGGCGTTACGGGCGCTGGCGGGGCTCCGTCAGAGACGGTCGGGAACTGGAGATCCAACGCGTCGTCGGGGTGCTGTTCCTGATCGGGTCGCTCGTCGCGACGGCGGGATTCGTCTACATGGGAATCGTGCTGTTCAACGTGTGGCTCAAATGAGTTTGGTCCGGCGGGTACCACTGCCTTGGCACCCGCCGGTGACTATGCGGCCGTGAGCGCTTCGAGCTTGCCGCGCAGCGACGCGAGCGCGTCGGCGATCCACGGCATCTCCAGCGGCTCGCGTGAGACCAGCGCCGCCAGGCGCTCGGAGTCGGTCTCGCCATAGATTCCGGGAACGGCCACCCGCAACGTCAACGTCTCTGCGCCTTCGTCGCCGTCGTCTCCGAACGCCGATCCGGCGAGCACGCCGATCCCGAACTCGTCCAGGAGCACCCGGGCCAGGTCCGCGCTGTTGCCCACCGACCACTTCGCCGCGAGCAGCCCGCGCAGCGGAGCGAAGTCCGGCCACACATAGAACCCGCCCTGCGGCTCGTTCACGTCGCAGCCGATGCTCCGGAAGATCTCGGCCACCGCGCCGGCCACCGCGCCGTGCAGGCGCTGCGCCGAGGCGAGCCGCTCGACCAGCTCGGCCGGGTCCGACCAGGCATAGACCGCCGCGTGCTGCATCGGCATGGGCGTCGAGGACCACACCTCGGAGGCGATGCCCCGCACCGACTCCCGCAGCCGCACACCGAGATCCGAATCCGGACCATGCTGCGAAGGGAAGCGGGCCGCGCCGATGCGCCAACCGCCCAGCGCGTAGTTCTTGCTCAACGCCGTCGTCGTCACCGTCCGCTCCGGCGCCCAGGCCGCCGGGGACGGGAACTGGCCGTCCTCGAAGACCAGGTCGCGGTAGATCTCATCGGCCACGATCACCAGGTCGAGCTCGCGGGCGGCCTCGCACAGGGCCTTCACCGAAGCCTCCGAGGCCAATCGCCCGGTCGGGTTGTCCGGCAGCGTCGCGATCACCACGCGGGGGTCTCGGCCCTCGGCGCGGGCGTTCACCACGGCCGCCTCCAGCTTCTCGGCGTCGGGGACGCCGCCCTCGCCGACCGGGATCGGCACCCGGATCGGTTCGCGGCCGATCAACTTCGCCTGCGCCGCATAGGAGACCCACGCCGGGCGGGGAATGACCACGTCGCCGCCGATCGCCGACAGCAGCGCGAACAGGAGCGGCTTCGAACCGGGGCCGAGCAGGACCTGCTCCGCGTCGGTGGTCAGCCCGCGCCGGGTCCAGTACCCGGCGGCGGCCTCGCGGGCGGCCGAAATCCCGGCCACCGGTCCGTAGGAGGTCTGGCCCGCGGCCCGCGCGAGGCGCTGTCCCAGCAAGGGGTGCACCGGGATTCCGGCCTCACCGAACGCGAGAGCGAGCACCTCCTCGCCGGCGGCTCTACGGGCGGCGATGGTCTCGCTTGCAGCGAGAGTGGCTGAGACGGTCACGGAGCGCTCCTTCGTGGATGATCGCTAACAAGGCTAAGACTGGTCGTTTCGGAGCATCAATGCAAGTATCTCTAGCTTTCGCCGAGGGTAAGATTTCCTTATGCTGGATGTGCGCCGCCTGCGGCTCCTCTACGAGTTCGCCGCCCACGGATCGATAGCCGCCACTGCCGTGGCCACCGCCCAGACCGCCTCGGCGGTCTCACAGCAATTGGCCGCCTTGGAGAAAGAGACCGGCGTGGCCCTCCTCGAACGCACCGCGCGCTCGGCCAAGTTGACCGAAGCGGGACGGCGACTGGTCGAGCACACGGGGGTCATCCTCGACGCGATCGACGCCGCCGAGACCGACATGGCCGCCGAAGCCGTCGAACCGAGGGGGAGGGTCATCATCACCGCGTTCCCGACGGTGGCGGTGGCGCTGGCGGGCCCGATCGTGCGGCGGCTGCGGCGCCACCCCGAGCTGACGATGGTGCTGCGCCAGCAGCACACCGTGACGGAGAGCCTGAGCCGCGTGCGGTCGGGGGAGATCGACATGGCCCTCATCGACAACTGGTCGGGCATCCGCCGCCCGGCGACGGTGGGGCCGTTGACGTATCACCACCTGCTGAGCGACCCGCTCGTGGCGGTGCTCCCCGCGAAGCATCCGCTGGCGCGGGAACCGGAGCTGTCTGCGCACGTGCTCGCGACGGAACCGTGGATTGCCTCGCCGGAGGGCGAGCCTTCGCGCATGGCCCTGGACCGGCTGTGGCGAGCCGAGGGCATCAGCGCCCCGGTATCGGAATTCGAGGGACTGGACACGATCCTGACGCTGGTGGCGAAGGGATTGGGGGTGACGGTGGCGCCGTGGATGGCGGCGGCGGAACGTAAGGACGTGGCGGTGCGCCGCATCGCGGAACCGCTGTCGGGGAGGGACGTCTACGCGGTCCACCGGACGGCATCGACGGGAAGGCCGGCGGTGATGACAGTTTTGCAGGCACTCCACCAGGCGGCAAGAAAGCTCATGGTCGCCGCGGAGCAGTTCTAGACGCGCCGTAAGAACCCCTGGAACCGTCCCACCCGCCGGAAACTGTCAACGTCGTTGACGAGTCGAAGTTCTAGCGGTGCTCAAGCACCCCTGGAACCGTCCCACCCCAGAGCTATCTTCGAAGCGGGGGAGGCACAACATGCGAGCTCTCCTCGCAATCGGGCAATCCCGAAGGAGGGCAAAGGCAATGACCGGGCGATTCCGTCGCCGTCGGACCCTCGCGCTACGTTCGAAGCGGGGGAGCCTCCGCATGCGAAAGTCCCTCGCAATCGGCCCCGCTACCGCAACTGCGAGGGCGGAAAACGGGAGTCTTCCTCGTCCCAGCTCTCCCCCGAAGTCGGAGGCTTCGGGCGGGGGCGCTTCGGTTCCTTCGGGGCCTTCTCCCTCGGCGGCTTCCGGTGCGCCAGCGCCGCCGCCATCCAGGTCGTGATCGGGACCGCCGCGATCAACCCGAGCGTGCCGACCACCGACCTCGCGATCTCGGTCGCGATCGTCTGGCTCGTCAGCACCTGCCCCAGCGGACGGTTCGCCGCCGCGATGAGCACCAGCAGCGGCAGCGACGCTCCCGCGTACGCCAGCACCAGCGTGTTCACCACGCTCGTCAGGTGGTCGCGCCCCACGCGCATTCCCGAGCGGAACAGTCGCGCCGGCCCCCACTTCGGGTTCGCCTTCGTCAATTCGTCCACAGTGGCCGCCTGCGAGACGGTCACGTCGTCGATCACGCCGAGCGCGCCGATGAGGATCCCCGCCAGCAGCAGCCCCGACATGTCAATCGGGTACTGCATCGCCAGCGTCGTCGTCTCCTCGTCCAGCACCCCGGTGAGCTGCGCCAGGTTCACCGCGCCGCCCGCCAGTATCCCCGTGAGCACCAGCGACGCCAGCGTCCCCAGCACCGCCACCGTCGTGGTCCGGTTCCACCCGTGCGAGATGTACAGGGACAAGAGCATGATCGCGGCCGAGCCGACGATCGCCACCAACATCGGCGACGAACCGTCCAGGATGGCGGGAACCACGAACAGCAGCACGATCGCGAACGTCAGCCCCAGGCTCACCAGCGACCGCGCGCCCTTCCAGCGCCCGAAGGCGACCACGGCCAGCGCGAACGCGATGACCAGCGCCCACAGTGCACTGGACCGGTCGTGGTCGATGATGCTGTACTGCAGGCCCGAGACCGAATCGGGCGTGTAGATGAGAATGACCTCGTCCCCGGCGGCGACCTCGGGCGCGCCCGGGCCGGACGGGATGTCGACCAGGATCTCCTCGCCCGCCTGGTCGCCGCTGGTGAGCCGCACCAGCACGTCGCCGCACACGTCGGCCTGGAGCTGCTCGGACAGCTCCGCCTGGCTCTCGTCGCACTCGGTCTCGTGGACGGAGATGACGTGGCCGTCGACCTCCACGCCGAAGCCGGCGTCCTCGGCCCGGTCGAGTCCGTAGGGCCACAGCAGGACCATGCCCAGGGCGGTGATGAGCGCAGCGGGGATGAGAATCCAAAGGGCCGCACGGGGGACGGAGTCCGCGGCTGCGAGTCGTTCTCGATGCACACCGAGAGCTTACGGGCACCGGACCTCCGAACGGTGGCACCGCACTGCGGCCGTTTCGGGTCCGATACCTCCGCTTCGGCGCATTTTGGACGATCTTGTGAGCAGCGCGTCCTTGACCGGCGGCTTCATTCTGTAGCGCTCTAGTCGCTAAACGTCCACAGGGTCTACCCATCGAACGGCGGAGTAGTTGCGCCACAACTGAAGTAGCGCTTGGTCGCCGTGTACCAACAGGTCGTCGAAGGGCAAGCGATTCCACAGCGCCAGGTACAGCAGCTCCACCGGTCCCTCGATCGTGCAGTGCGGGGACTCGACTTCGCTGAAGGTCACCAGCGGCCCGGTGTCGGTGGGGTGCACGTACCAGTCCCCGCGACCCGGTGCCAGGTCGGTCGCGTGGATGTGGAGCACCGAGGGGTGCAGCGCGCGCACCCGGCTCGAGGGCCTCCCGTGGAAGCCCAGCAGCAGTTCGTCGATGCCGTCGGTGGCGAAGGCGGGGTTGATCGGGGAGATCTCGTCGCCCCTCGCCTGCTCGGCGTCGACGCGGTGGATCGTCGTCTCATGGGCCTGCCTGCGCACCCAGAACCGGCGCGAGGACTCGGCCGGGAAGGTCTGCCAGCAGTGCAGGTCCTCGGGTGCCTCCTCAAGGGTCGACGCAAGCCTGGACAGGCCCACGCGGACCCAATCGACCAGCAGTTCGTCGTGGGGCGGGGGGGCTCCTACGACACGCTGGAACTCGTGCTTGCGGGGGTCGTGGTCGAGTGCGCCGGCGACGATCGCCCTGGCCCAGCGGTGGACGGTGCCGATGTGGGTCAAGAGGTCCTTGACAATCCATCCTGGGCACGTCGGTACGGCTGCGGTTAGTGCGAGCTCACCACCAGCGACAGCGATCCGTTCCCCCTCGGTTCGCAGCACATTGATTTGATCGCCGATGTTCATCCTGAGCAGTTTCGCACTTGTGTCGTGAATAACGCAAGTTCGTAGGGTCATCCGATACAGAAGTGTTAAAACGGGGTAGCACAGCCGTCATGCACGTAGGGACACAACCTGCGCATGCGACCCAGCAGTCACAGCGAAAATGCTCCTGCCTGCGGCGATGCCCGACGCGATGCCCGACGCGGGGCCCGGAGTAGGCTGGCGAGCCGTGACCGCACCGCCGCATCGACTCCTCGTCATCACCGACACCACCAGCGCCGCCAGACCCCTTGTGGCGCAAGTGGAACTGGCGCTCCAAGGCGGCCCGTTCGCGCTCATCCTGCGCGACAAGCACCTGCCATGGCCCCGGCGGCTCGCGCTCGCCGCCGAACTCGGTCCGCTGCTGGACGACGCCGGCGCCTCGCTCCTCGTCGCCGACCCGCTCGGGCCGGTTCCAATGGCGCACCTGTCATCCGACTTCCCGGTGCCCGCGCCCAGGCCGCGGGTGGTGGGCCGCTCCGTCCACGCCGGGCAGCGAATCGACCCCGGCCTGGACTACATCACGTACTCGCCGATCTGGCCGGTCGAGTCCAAGCCCGGCTACGGACCGGCCCTGGGGGCCCGGGGCCTGGCAGAGCGGGCGCGCACCAGCCCGGTGCCGGTCTATGCGCTCGGCGGCGTGACCGGCCCTGACCGGGCCCGCGCCGCCCGGGTGGCGGGGGCGGCGGGGGTCGCGGTGCAGGGCGCGGTCATGCGCGCCTCGGACCCGGCAGCGGTGGTCGCCGATCTGAGGGCCGCGCTCGATTCCGATTGAAATTCGGATCGCGGTCCTGTCGGACCCCCGGCCTAACCTTGAACCAAGGGGGCCCCCGGGACTACCTGCTTGCGGCTGCCTTAGTTCCCAGGCCGCTCCACCGCGTTCGCGGCGATGACGTCGGCGTAGAACTTGGCGCTGGCCTTGGGGATTCGCTCCTGGGTGGCGTAGTCGACATAGACCAGGCCGAAGCGCTTGTCGTAGCCGAAGGCCCACTCGAAGTTGTCCATGAGGGACCAGGCCGTGTACCCGCGCACGTCCACGCCCGCCTCGATGGCCTCGTGCACCGCCGCGATGTGCGAGCGCAGGTAGTCGACCCGCTCGGTGTCGACGACTTCGCCCTCGGCGTTCGGGCCGGTCGGGTAGGCCGCGCCGTTCTCGGTGATCATGACCGGCACGCCGTAGTCCTTGTGGATGCGCACGAGCAGGTCCGTCAGCCCGGTCGCGTCGATCGGCCAGTCCATGTCCGTGAACTCCAGGCCTTCGGGCGTCCAGGTCTCGACGTCGGCCGAACCGGGGGCCAACGGGTCCTCCGGGGCGCCGGGGGCGTCCCGCACCCACGTGGGGTTGTAGTAGTTCACGCCGAGCAGGTCCAACGGCTGGTTGATCTGCTCCAGGTCGCCGTTCTGTACGAACGACCAGTCGGTGTGGTGGGCGGTGTTCTCCAGCAGGTCGGCCGGGTAGACGCCCTTGAAGAGCGGTTCGAAGAAGATCCGATTCGCGACCGCGTCGCCCTTGCGCACCGCCGCCTCGTCGCCGCGCAATTGGGTTGGGTTGAGCACGATCGAGACCTGCTCGGCCCCGGCCGCCCGCAGCGCCTGCGCCGCCAGGCCGTGACCCAGCAGCAGGTGGTGGGCGGCCTTCAGGGAGGCGACCGGGTCGGTCAGGCCCGGCGCGTGGTGGCCGTTGCCGTAGCCCAGGAACGCCGAGCACCACGGCTCGTTCAGCGTCCACCAGGTCTCGACCCGGTCGGCCAGGCGGGTGCCGACGATGTCGGCGTACTCGCCGAAGCGCTCGGCGGTCTCCCGCTCGGGCCACCCGCCCAGGTTCTCCAGCGTCTGCGGCAGGTCCCAGTGGTAGAGCGTCGGCATCGGCTTGATGCCGGCCGCCGTCAGCTTGTCGATCAGGCGGTCGTAGAAGTCCAGGCCGGCGGGGTTGGCCGGGCCCGAGCCGTCGGGCTGGATGCGCGGCCAGGCGATCGAGAACCGGTAGGTGTCCACGCCCATCGACTTCATGAGGGCGATGTCCTCGTCGACGCGGTGGTAGTGGTCGCAGGCGACCCGGCCGGACTGGCCGCGCCAGGTCTTCCCGGGCGTGTCGGAGAACGTGTCCCAGATTGACGGGCCTCGGCCGTCCTCGGTCGCGGCACCCTCGATCTGATAGGAGGCCGTCGCGGTCCCCCAGAGGAATCCCTTGGGGAAGTTCAGCTTGGTCATGGAGAGGACCTTTCTCGCACGGGCGTCGGAGACACCGCTGTCACGGGTTGCCGGGCGACGCGATCATACGTTCATGGCATCGCTCCCATGCGCTGGGGGCCTGCAGGTATCGATACCGAACTACTGAGTAACGATTCGGTAAGCGAGCCTTGACACGTACTGTTATCCAGAGCACCATTGCCCACGTTCCCAATGGCGGGTGAGGCAGTTCCGAAGCGGCGACGGCGAATGCGAACCAACCACGTCGCGGCGTTCGGAATGAGGGAGGCAGTCGGACTCGCCGGGTGAACAACACCTGCGAAGAGAGGGAAAGCCCGATGAGCAAGACCCGACGACTCGCCTACATAGCGGCTGCCACCAGCGCCCTGGCGCTTGCGGCCGCCGCGTGCGGCGCGCCCGATGAGGACGCTGAGACCACCTTCAACATCCGCGGCGAGATTCCCGCCGAAGCGGAGGACTGCGCCAACTACGAGCAATACGGCGAGTTCGAGGATGAGGAAGTCACCATCTTCGGCTCGATCCTGGACCAGGAGGCCGACGAGATGCAGGCCGCCTGGTACAACTTCGGCGAATGCACCGGCATCGACGTCCAGTACGAGGGCACCGGCCAGTTCGAGGCCGACATCAAGGTCCGCGTCGACGGCGGCACCGCCCCCGACATCGCGCTCTTCCCGCAGCCGGGCCTCATGGCGAACTTCCAGGACGACCTGGTCCCGGCCTCAGAAGAGCTCTCCGGACTCGCCACAGAGGGCTGGAGCGAGGACTGGCTCAACTACGGCACCATCGACGGCACCTTCTACGCCGCTCCCAACTCCGCGAACGCCAAGTCCTTCATCTGGTACTCGCCGACCTTCTTCGCCGACAACGGCTACGCCGTTCCCACGACCTGGGATGAACTGATCACCCTGTCCGACGAGATCGCGGCCACCGGGGTCACCCCGTGGTGCGCCGGCTTCGAGTCCGGCGGCGCCACCGGCTGGCCCGGCACCGACTGGATCGAGGACATCGTCCTGCGCGAGGGCACTGACCTGTATGACCAGTGGGTCAATCACGAGATCCCGTTCAACGACCCGCAGATCGTCGCCGCGATCGACAAGGCCGGGACGGTGCTCCTGAACGAGGAGTACGTCTACAACGGTCCGGACACCATCAGCTCCACCGCGTTCCAGGAGGGCGGTCTCCCGATCCTCGACGGCGAATGCGCCTTCTACCGCATGGCCTCGTTCTACGGCGCCTTCTGGCCCGAGGACACCACGGTCGCCGAGGACGGCGACGTGTTCGCGTTCCAGTTCCCGGAGACCACCGCCGGTGACAACACCATGCTCGTCGGCGGCGAGTTCGTGGCGGCCTTCTCCGACTCGGAGGCCACCGAGGCCACTCGCCAGTTCCTGGCCTCGGAGCTGTACCACAGCACCCGCCTCCAGACCGGCCCGTGGAGCACCGCCCAGCAGGCCGTCGACCCGGCCGTCGCGACCACGCCCGTCAACCAGTTCGCCACCGAGATCCTGGTCGACCCGGCCGTCACGGTCCGCTTCGACGGCTCGGACCTCATGCCGGGCGAGGTCGGCGCCTCCTCCTTCTGGACCGGCATGGTCCAGTGGGTCGACGGCGCGAAGGACTCCCAGCAGGTGGCCGACGACATCGAAGCCTCCTGGCCGCAGTAACCTGCCGCCCGTGTAGCTGACAAGAAGCCGAGCGGGGCCCACCGGCCCCGCTCGGCCCATTGCCCCGGACAACTGGAGTCACACCACGTGGACATCTCCGATTACACCGATAGGTTCGGCCTCCTCGCCGTCGGCCTGGTCGCATTCATCGCGGTCCTACTGGCCCTCTACGGCCTCGCAGAACTCGCCTCACGCCGCGACCGCAGCCGAGCGGTCGCCTTCGTATTCCTGGCTCCCGCCGTGCTGTTCCTGCTCGTCGGCCTGGTCTACCCCGCCGTGCGCACGATCGCCATGTCGTTCTTCAACAAGGACGGCACCGAATTCATCGGCTTCGACAACTACACCTGGGCCGTCACCGACCCCGACGCCCTCCAAGTCCTCACCAACACCGCGCTGTGGATCATCATCGTCCCGCTGTTGTCCACGATGGTCGGACTGGTCTACGCCGTCCTCATCGACGGCCGCAAAGGCGAACGCACCTATAAGGCCCTGGTGTTCCTGCCGATGGGCATCTCGTTCGTCGGCGCCTCGATCATCTGGAAGCTCATCTATGAGTACGAGCGCTCGGGCGACCAGATCGGCCTGCTCAACCAGATGCTCGTCTGGCTCGGGGCCCCGCCGGTCAACTGGCTCCTCGAGGATCCGTGGAACAACCTCCTGCTCATGGTGGTGCTCGTCTGGATCGAGGTCGGCTTCGCTACCGTCGTCCTTTCGGCCGCGCTCAAAGGCGTGCCCATCGAGATGATCGAGGCCGCCCGCATCGACGGCGCCAAGCCCACCGAGATCTTCTGGCACATCACCGTCCCCTCGATTCGCTCAGCCATCCTCGTGGTCGGCGTGACGGTCTTCATCGCCACGCTCAAACTGTTCGACATCGTGCGGGCCATGACCGGCGGCCACCACGGCACCGACGTCCTGGCCCACAACATGTGGGACCAGGCCTTCCGCCTGGGCAACGACGGGCGCGGCGCGACCATGGCCGTGCTGCTGTTCGCACTCGTCATCCCCGTCGTCATCTACCAGGTGCGCAACATGCGCCGCCAGGAACTGGAGGCCCGATGAGCACCGACGTGCAGAAGCCGAGCAGGATCGGCGAAACCCGCGGACAGCGCCTCCGCCGGATCCTCTCCAGCCGCGTCGCCAGCGTCGCGGCGCTCGTTATCGCCGTACTGTGGACGATCCCGACCGCCGGGCTCTTCGTCTCGTCCATCAGGCCCGAGGACGACATCAGAGACACCGGGTGGTGGGTGTTCTTCACCGATCCCGGCAGCGCCACATTGGAGACCTACAACTTCGTCCTGTACTCCAACACGCAGGGCGGCGGCCTCATCCGCAACCTCATCAACACGGTCGTCATCACGATCCCGGGCGTGCTCGTGCCCGTCGCGTTCGCCGCGATGGCCGCCTACGCCCTCTCGTGGATCAACTTCCGGGGCCGGAACCTGCTCTACATCGGCATATTCGCGCTCCAGGTCGTTCCGCTCCAGATGGCGCTCATCCCGCTGCTGTCCTTCTTTAGCAGGGGCCTGCATGTCGGCGGTGTCACGATCATGCCCGCCTGGGAACTCGACGGCGTCAACACGATCGTGCAAGTCTGGGTCGCCCATGCGATCTTCGGGCTCCCACTGGCGATCTATCTGCTGCACAACTTCATGCGCGAGCTCCCCGGCGACGTCATGGAGGCCGCCCGCATCGACGGCGCCAGCCACTCGCAGATCTTCCGCAAGGTCGTGCTGCCGCTGGTGACGCCCGCGATCGCCTCCATCGCGATCTTCCAGTTCCTGTGGGTGTGGAACGACTTCCTCGTCGGCCGCACCTTCGGCGGCGGCGAGGCGACCAGGCCGCTCACAGCCGTCCTCGGTGACATGGCCGGAAGCTGGGGCAACAACTGGACGCGCCTGCCCGCCGCGGGCTTCATCGCGATCATCGTCCCGCTGCTGGTGTTCCTGCTGCTCCAGCGGTACTTCGTGCGCGGCCTGCTGGCCGGCTCCGTCAAGGGTTAGCGAGACGGGTGATCGCCTATCGGGGAGGAGCTGCGGACCTCCCCGATCGGCGATCGCTCATCCGGCCTCCCGCCACAACCGCTGGTAATAATCCGAATAGACGTCGACGACAGCCCGGTTCCCGATGCGGAGCAGGTTGTCGTCGGCGTTCTTCATGGCGTTGCCGTGCAGGTTGTGGGTCCCGGTGTAGACCATCTCCCGATGCTTCCCGTTGAACTCGGCGTCGATCATGAAGAACTTGTCGCGCAGCGAGTCGTGCGTCCTGACGTTCTTCCGCCCGGTGGCATCGGCGATCCACCCCGGATTGTTGGTGTCCTTGTCGAGCACCACGACCTTCACGTCGCACCCGAGCCGCTTGACGCGCCCCAGCTGGTCGCGCACCGCCGGTCGGTTCGATTGGAAGTTCGCGTGCGCCACCCACACCCTGTCGCCGCTTGAACAGCCGGTCACCTGTCGCAGCTGTGAGGCGACCGGGTCGGCCGAGCGCGGGAAGACCCACGCGTAGGTCCCGTTGCCGGAGGCGGACTTGTCCGCGTCGCGCCAGCCGCCCCAGCTCTTGTCGTAGAGCCGGTTCCAGTAGCCGGTGTAGAAGTCGTAGAGTTCGCCGTCGCCGTGCACCGCCGCCAGATTGTGCGCCTGCGTCGCGTGGAAACGGGTGAAGTTGAAGCTGGTGACGGCCACCGTCGGGTTCCCGTCGCGCTCGATCAGGAAGAACCGATTGTGATCGGGACCTTTCGCCGATCCGGACCCGTTCGGCAGGCAGCCGCCCCTGCACTGGTGCACCGCGATCCCGTTCCGCTTGAACAGGTTGATGACCGGATTGTTCAGACCCGGATTGCCGCCGAGCTGTCCCACCACGGCCTTGACGTCGGCGCCGCGCTTCTTTGCCGCGACCATCGCGTCGGCCACCGGCCGCACCGGCCTGTCCAGCGTCCACTGGTAGACCGCCGCGCGGACCGTGTCGCCCTTCCCGGTCTTGTCGATCTGCCGCGCGACCTCCGAGACGATGGAGGTGTCCGTGCCGCCCCCGGGACTGGTGCGGCACACGGTGAACCCTTTGAGCTGGACGCAGCCCGTCCCGCCGGCGGCCTGGGCCGATGCCGCGGGAAGCAGCGCGGCGACGAGGGCCGCGCCGAGCACGGCCGCCCCAAATGCCTTGAGCTTCGGTTTCATGACTCACCCCGTTACGAAGAACACTTTGGGTATCGAACATGGCATGGAGCGGCCGATGCCGAGACGGTTCGGCGAGGTCAACGCTCAAACCGCGGGTGAACGCGACAACGGCGATGTAATTCCGCGAGGCGCCAATTGCGGCCTGTGTCGGGCGGATTCTCGGAAACGACAGTCGGATAGCCGACGGTTCCGAACAATCAGAAGTGAAGTGAGAAGAGCCGTGACTGCACCCGACCCGCCAGGAGACGTCATGATGAACTCGAAGAGCGCCGAAGAACTGCCTGAGGAGTTCCGCGAGACAATCCCAGAGCAGGTCACCGAGGAACCATCGCGCGAAGAGCCTGAAATCCTGGCCGACGCGGTCCCCATCCAGGCCGAGCCGATCGGCAACGGCTGGCTGCTGCTGGGAATCATTCTCCTGGTCGCCGTGGGCGTGCTGATGCTGCTGATCTTCGCCTCCGGAGGCAATGCCGATTCCTCGATGATGCTCTGAGCCCATCACCCATGCACTCGACCTGACCGCACTCGACACGACCGCACTCGACCTGACCGCACTCGACCTGACCTAGAAACCGGGCGACTTTCGATCGACCGACAGAAACCGCCGAGCGGACTTCTATCGACCGATCGAAATCGCCCGGTTTCCTGCTGCCGAGCGGTGGCAACCGAATTCCCAGCGGCGGCGGCCACTGCCCGCTGACGGCTCCGCCGCCACCTCGGCGGCAGTGAGAAGATCGTCCTCGTGGAAACCTGGCGTGGAATAGACGCGACCCCTGAGGGCTGGCCCGACTCCGTGGTCGCCATCGGCGTTTTCGACGGCGTGCACCGAGGCCATGCGGCCCTGGTCCGCAGCGCCGTCAAGGCCGCTGCCGAGGCCGGCGCCCGCTGCGTCGTCGTCACCTTCGATCCCCACCCGACCGCGGTCGTCGCCCCGCACGCGGTCCCGCCCCAGCTGTCGAGCCTGGAACGGCGCATCGAACTGCTCGGCGCCCTCGGCGTCGACGGCGTGTGCGTGCTTCCGTTCACCAAGGAGCTGTCGAAACTCCGCCCCGAATACTTCGTGCGGCACGTCCTGGTCGGCGGCCTGCACGCCGTCGAGGTCGTCGTCGGCGAGAACTTCCGCTTCGGCCACAAGGCCGCCGGTGACGTGGGGCTCCTGGCCGAACTCGGCGGCGAGCACGGCTTCCGAGTCCAGGCGCAGGCCCTGACGGCCGACGACGCCGCCTTCTCCTCCACCCGGGTACGTTCCCTGCTCGCGGAGGGCGATGTGGCCCGAGCCGCCGAGGTGCTCGGCCGCGACTTCGGCATCGAGGGCACCGTCGTGCACGGGGCCGGAAGAGGCGAGGGCCTCGGCTTCCCCACGGCCAATATCGAACCGATCCCCGGATGCGCGATCCCGGCCGACGGCGTCTACACCGGCTGGCTCCACTTGGATTCGCACCGCTATCCGGCGGCGATCAGCGTCGGCACCAACCCCACGTTCGGCGATGAACGGCGCTCGGTCGAGGCGTTCGTGCTCGACTACTCCGGCGACCTCTACCGGTCCGAGGTCCGGCTCGACTTCGTCTCCCGCCTGCGGGGACAGATCGCCTTCGACTCGATCGAAGCGCTCGTCGAGCAGATCGAGACCGATGTCGCACAGACCCGCTCCGACTTGGGGCTCGACTAAAAGCGCTGGTAATCTGGCTTGGTCCACCGGCTTTCCGGTGGGCCCGACCGCCCTGCTCGACACCGCGGGACCGGCCGGAACTCATTGCACTAGAAAGGTGTTCGCATGGCGCTCGAAGCCACGAAGAAGGCCGACATCATCAAGGAGTACGCCACTCACGAAGGCGACTCCGGTTCCACCGAGGTCCAGGTGGCGCTGCTGACGGCCCGCATCCAGGAGCTCACCGCCCACGTCCAGGAGCACAAGCACGACCACCACTCGCGTCGTGGCCTGCTCCTGCTGGTCGGTAAGCGTCGCCGGCTGCTCAAGTACCTCAAGAACGAGGACATCACCCGCTACCGTGCGCTCATCGAGCGCCTCGGCATCCGCGGCTAGCACTCGGACTTCCGGCCCTCCCGCAGGGCCGACGACAGGGGGAGCGGTGTTCCGCTCCCCCTGTCGTCGTACTCGTCCACGTTCCACTCCCGGGCTCGCATCAATCAGACCCTATAGGATATATCCTATAGGATCGGTCGGTCGCGCGATCGGATCCGCCTTTCGCTCTGGCACGGTCCCGTTGCGGTCCAACCTCACTTTTCGTTCGCGATTGCCGTCACTCCCCGGGAGTAACGTAAGGTGGGCGATGAGCAAGATGCTCGAAGCAGCGTCTCGAAGCGAGACGTGGCGTGCTTGCCAGTGGCTTCCGGTCCTCGGTAGTGGCATCCGGACGGTCCCGTGAACAACCGGGACACCGCTCCGTGTGCTTCGATCGAAGACCGGTCCGAGAACGGCGAGTAGCGCTCCGCACCAACACAAGAGGAGTTAAATACTCAATGTCGGAACAGACCGACCGGAGCCCTGAGGCGTTCAACCTCGGGGACCACCACGCCACCGCCGTCATCGACAACGGCGCACACGGCACCCGCAAGATCCACTTCAGCACCGGACGGCTCGCCAAGCTGGCCCAGGGTTCGGCCATCGTGCAGATGGACGACACCGTGGTCCTGGCGACCACGTCCGCCGGGAAGAACCCGAAGGACCACTTCGACTTCTTCCCGCTGACCGTCGACATCGAGGAGCGGATGTACGCCGCCGGGCGCATTCCCGGTTCGTTCTTCCGCCGCGAGGGCCGTCCCAGCGAGAACGCGATTCTCACCTGCCGCCTGATCGACCGCGGCCTGCGCCCCTCCTTCGTGAGCGGCCTGCGCAACGAGGTCCAGGTCATCGGCACGATCCTGGCCGTCGACGAGCGCGACGAGTACGACGTGGTCGCCATGAACGGCGCCTCCATGTCCACGCAGCTCGCCGGCCTGCCCTTCTCCGGCCCGCTGGGCTCGACCCGCATCGTCCTCATCGACGGTGACTGGGTCGCGTTCCCGACGCTGGAGCAGACCGAGAAGGCCACCTTCGACATGATCGTCACCGGCCGGGTCCTAGACTCGGGCGACGTCGCCATCATGATGGTCGAGGCCGAGGCCACCGAGAACACCATCTCGCACATCGCGGCCGGCGGCACCAAGCCGACCGAGGAGATCGTCGCCGGCGGCCTCGAGGCCGTCAAGCCGGTCATCGCCGAGCTGGTGCGCGCCCAGGCCGAACTGGCCGCGGTCGCCGCCAAGCCCGTCGCCGACTACCCGCGCTTCCCCGACTACCTCGACGACGCGTTCGCCGCCGTCGAAGCGGCCGTGGGCGCGGAGCTCGACCAGGCGCTCACCATCGCCGACAAGCAGGACCGGGGCACCGAGCTCGACCGCGTCAAGGCGGTCATGCTCGAGAAGCTCGGCGCCGACTTCGAAGGCCGCGAGGGCGAGCTGTCCAACTCGCTGCGCAGCCTCACCAAGAAGCTGGTCCGCAAGCGCGTCATCACCGAGGGCGTCCGCATCGACGGCCGCCTGCCCGCCTACATCCGGCCGCTCGCCGCCGAGGCCGGGATCCTCCCGCGCGTCCACGGCTCGGCCCTGTTCGAGCGCGGCGAGACCCAGATCATGGGTGTCACCACGCTGAACATGCTGCGCATGGAGCAGGCCATCGACACCCTTTCGCCGGTGTCGAAGAAGCGCTACATGCACAACTACAACTTCCCGCCGTACTCGACCGGTGAGACCGGCCGCGTCGGCAGCCCGAAGCGCCGCGAGATCGGCCACGGCGCGCTCGCCGAGCGCGCCCTGGTCCCGGTCCTGCCCACCCGCGAGGAGTTCCCCTACGCGATCCGGCAGGTCTCCGAGGCCCTGGCCTCGAACGGCTCGACCTCGATGGGCTCGGTCTGCGCGTCCACGATGTCGCTGATGGCCGCCGGTGTGCCGATCAAGGCCCCCGTCGCGGGCATCGCGATGGGCCTCATCTCCGAGGAGGTCGACGGCGAGACCAAATACGTCACGCTGACCGACATCCTCGGCGCCGAAGACGCCTACGGCGACATGGACTTCAAGGTCGCCGGCACCAGCGAGTTCGTGACGGCCCTCCAGCTCGACACCAAGCTCGACGGTCTGCCTTCGGACGTGCTGGCACAGGCGCTCCAGCAGGCCAACGACGCCCGCCACGCGATCCTCGACGTCATGCTCGATGCGATCAGCGAGCCGGGTGAGCTGGCCAAGACCGCTCCGCGGATCACCACGCTGAAGATCCCGGTGGACAAGATCGGCGCGATCATCGGCCCGAAGGGCCAGACGATCAACCAGATCCAGGACGACACCGGCGCGGACATCACCGTCGAGGACGACGGCACGATCTACGTGTCGGCGGAGAACGGCGAGGCCGCGCAGGCCGCGGTCGAGACGATCAACGGCATCGCGAACCCGACCCTCCCGAACGTGGGGGACCGGTTCCTGGGCACCGTCGTCAAGACCACCGACTTCGGCGCGTTCATCTCGCTGACGCCGGGTCGCGACGGCCTCCTGCACATCTCGAAGGTGGGCGACGGCAAGCGCGTCGACCGCGTCGAGGACGTGCTGGGCGTCGGCGACAAGGTCGAGGTCGAGATCGGCGACATCGACAACCGCGGCAAGATCTACCTCGACAAGGTCTACCCGGAGGGCCAGGAGCCGGAGGGCTACAAGAAGGGCCGTCCGGAGCGCAAGGAAGGCGAACGGGGCGGTGACCGCGGCGGACGCGGCGGCGACCGTGGGGGACGCGGCGACCGCGGCCCTCGTCGCGATGACCGCGGCTCGCGGGGGTCCGATGACGAGGGCGGGGAGCGCCGTCGGCGCCGCACCCGCCGCTCGGATGAGTCCGGAGGCTCTGAAGACTAAATGAGTCGTCCTCAACCTGAGGCGCTGATCGACGATCCGCTGGGGGGCACGGTGCGCTGCACCGTGCTCCCCAGCGGATTGCGCGTCGTCACCGATGCCGTGCCCGCGATGCGGTCGGCCTCGGTGGGCGCGTGGATCGGCGTCGGCACCCGCGACGAGACCCCCGAGCTGGCCGGGGCCGCGCACTTCCTGGAGCACCTGCTGTTCAAGGGGACCGCCAAGCGCACCGCCGCCGAGATCTCGGAGGCCATCGACGCGGTCGGCGGCGATTCCAACGCCTACACCGCCCGCGACCACACCTGCTTCTACGAGCGGGTCCTGGCCGACGACCTGGCCCTGGCCGTCGACGTACTGGGAGACTCGGTCTCCAGTTCCCTCATCGCGGACAAGGACGTCGAGACCGAGCGCGGGGTCATCCTCGAGGAGCTCGCGGCGGCCGCCGACGACCCCGGCGACGTCGTCTACGAGAACTTCAACCGGGCCGTGTTCGGCGACGGCCCGATGGGGCGCGACATCGGCGGGACCGCCGACTCGGTGCGCGCCATGACGGCCGAGCAGATCCGCCGGTTCTACCGCACCCACTACCTGCCGTCGAACCTCGTGGTCTGCGCGGCCGGGGGCGTCGAGCACGACGAGGTAGTCAAGCTGGTCCGGGAGGCCTTCGCGCCGCTCGACGCCGGTGTGGCGATCCCGTCGCAGCGGCAGCGCCCGGAGCCGGGTCTGCCCGAGCGCCGCAAGATGTTGACGGTCGAGCGGCAGGACACCGAGCAGGCCCACCTGGTGGTCGGCTGTCCGACCATGTCGCGGCACGACGACCGCACCCGCGCGCTCGACCTGCTCGACTCGGTCCTGGGTTCGGGCATGTCCTCGCGCCTGTTCCAGTCGATCCGCGAGGAGCGGGGCCTGGCCTACACGGTCAGCTCCTCGATCTCCTATTTCGCCGAGACCGGTTCGTTCAGCGTCTACGTCGGATGCGGCCCCGACAATGTCGCGCAGGTCCGCGAGCTGATCTTCGCCGAGTTCGCCCGCGTGGTCGAGCACGGCATCACCGAGTCGGAACTGCTGCGCGCCAAGAAGATGTACGAGGCCGGCGTCATGTTCGGCACCGAGGACACCGGCACCCGCATGAACTGGATGGGCCGCGAGCAGCTGCTCTACGGGGACCTGACGAGCATCGCCGAGGACCTGGAGCGCACCGAGGCCGTCACGTTGGAGCAGGTGAGGGCCGTCGCGGCGGATATCCTGTCGCAGCCGATGACCACCGCGGCCGTGGGGCCGTTCGACCAGAAGGACTTCGCATGATCAAAGTGGGCGTGCTGGGGGCGCGGGGCCGGATGGGCCGCGCCGCGTGCGAGGCGGTCGACGCCGCCGAGGACATGGAGCTGGTCACGACCGTCGGCCGCGAGGAGCCGTTGGAGAAGCTCACCGACGCGGGCGTGGACGTGGCGGTCGACCTGACCCTGCCGAACGTGGTCATGGACAACCTGGCCTGGTGCATCGACCACGGCATTCACACCGTCGTCGGCGTCTCCGGCTTCGACGCCGCCAAGCTCGACCGGGTCCGCGACGCGCTTGGCGCAGATTCCGAGGTCGGCTCGATCATCGCCCCGAACTTCTCGATCGGCGCGGTCCTGGAGATGCAGTTCGCGGCCAAGGCCGCCAGGTACTTCCCGTCGGTGGAGATCATCGAGACCCATCACCCGCGCAAGGTCGACGCCCCTTCGGGAACGGCCATCCACACCGCGCGCCTGATCGCCGCGGCCCGCGCGGAGGCGGGCCTGGGCGAGATGCCCGACGCGACCGCCGAGGACACCACGGGCGCCCGCGGCGGCGAGGTCGACGGCGTCCACATTCACGCGATCCGCTCCGCCGGGTACGTGGCCAGCCAGGAGACCCGCTTCGGCGGCCCTGGGGAGCGGTTCGTCATCAGCCACGACTCGCTCGACCGGGCCTCGTTCATGCCCGGCGTGCTGCTGTCGATCCGCGAAGTCATCACCCGTCCCGGCCTGACGGTCGGGATCGACGACCTGCTGGACTAGAGGTAAGGGCGGCCGGGCCGGCTCAGCTCGCCGATTCGCTCGGGGTGAGTTCCTGTTCCAGGTCTTCCTGACCGACGGTGGGATCCTCGGAGCCGCCCGAACCGGTGGTCTCCTCTTCCTCGGCCGGTTCGCTGGACGTCGCCTCGTCCTCGGAAGGCGTCTCGCCGCCGGTGGTGGGAGCCTCCTCGACGGGGGACTCGCTGGCTTCGTCGGAGGGCGTGGCGCTGCCGCCGGTGTCCGTGCCGGGAGTCTCGGCGTCCGAGTCGTCGCTGGGGGACTCGATGATGGTGGTGGTGGTTTCCTGGGGCGCCGGCAGGACGAACCGGCCGGGTTCGCCGGTGAGGGTGCCGAGGAGGTAGAGCGCGCCGAACGTCAGGCCGAACACCAGGACGCTGGAGATGAGGATGGCGATGAGGGTGCGCTTGCGCGAGTCGCGCTTCGAGATGTGCTCTTCGGGATCTTCAGGACCTTCGGGGACCGGTACTTCCTCGGGATCCTTTGGAATCTCGGCGGTTTCGTCGTCCAGCGCCGCGAGCTCGGCGGCGGTCGGGATCGCGGCGGTCGCGGCGACGTGGTTCGGATCGAGCGGGATGGTCGCGTCCTGACCCGCCCCGGTCCTTCTGGCGGCCGGGACCATGGCCGTCAGCTGTGCCTTGAGCTTGTCGCCGGTTCGGTTCACGGCCCGCAGGATCAGGACCGCGCCGATGGAGGTGCAGACGCTCAGGACCGCGGTGCCGAGGATGGTGCCCCAGATGTCGAGCAGTTTGACAAGGATCGCGCCGATCGTGGTCGCCCCGGTCGCGGCGAGCACCTGGCCGATGCTCAAGTCGAGACTCGACTCTTTTCCCTTGTGTCCCTTGCTCTTCGAGCGGTACTGCGTCAACGGCCCTCCCCATCGCTACCCACACGTGATCTGGCGCGGGACTCTCCAGAATACGGGCCGTAAATCGAGTGACTACCGATTGTGCGGGATATAACGATCCGGTTTCGTTCAGTGCAGCGAGTGGCGGCGCAGCCTCGTCCACTGCCACAGCCACAGCAGTGCCAGGACCACGACCAGCGACGCGACGGAGGCGGCGAACCACGCCCATCCGTTGTACTGCACGGCCTCTGCACTGAGGTCGTACTGCTCGCCGGGCGTCATGGTCCAGGTGACGGTGCGGCCGTCGAGCTCGCCGTTGTGCTCGGCGACGCGGGCGGGGAAGTTGACGCTGAGGAGGATCTCGGCGCCCTCGAAGGACTCCGTGTCGAGGAACCCCGCGGTGCGCAGATCCCAGTGGCCGTCCAGGAGGTAGCGGCGATCCTCGTGGGTGATGCGCAGGTAGCCCCATTCGTCGCCGCCGAACTCGGCGAACTCGGTCAGCGGCCGGCCCGAGAACTCCGCGGTCTGGCCGACGAAGCCGTGGTCGTCGTAAGGGACGCGCTCGGCGTCGGGCACGCCGTCCAGGAGCGCGTTCAAGAACGCGTCGAGTTCGGCCCGGCTGAGGGGGTTCTCGCCGGTGGAGGCCGATTCGAGGAAGTCCTCGCTCCAGGCCGCGGTGAAGGAGCCGTTCACGGTGTCGTCCGGGGCCACCTCCAGTCCGAGGTCGAGCCGGAGGCAGCCGGTGGTGGCGAACAGGAGGCCGACGGCGGCACCGGCGGCGAGGAGCCGGCGGGTGCGGCGGAGTGCGAGTCCCAGCATGGGACCGAGCCTAGGCCGACAATGGGTGTAAACCAGGCATTTTGCTGCGATGTGGCACGCAGGATGCGCTTGCGCACCGTCTCGCCGGGCTCCCCGATCGGGCCGGCCCCGGCTAGTCTGTGAGCGGAGGCCCGAATCGGTGAGGGGGAGCTGTGTGCGCGGTAGATGAGGCGACGCTGGAGCCCGTGCGGCGCAGGCAGAACCCGGTCACGCGCTGGAGCGCGGCGCTGTTCGCGCACCCGGCCTTCGCGCCGCTGGCGGTGCTCGGCTGCTTCGCGGCCGCGGCCGGCGGTGTCATCGCCACGAATCCGACCGACAACACCGGGCCCTCGACCTGCCTGTTCAAGATGACGACCGGCTTCGACTGCCCCGGCTGCGGCGGCACCAGGGCGTTCTACTACCTCTTGACCGGCAACCTCCCCGAGGCCGCCCGCCACCATGTGATGGCCGTGTTCGCGGCCCCGTTCCTGGTGTGGATGTACCTCACCTGGGCCCTGCCGCGGCTGCGCCGGATCCGCCAGTGGCGACTCCCGACCTTCCACCTCACCCCGAACGCCCTGACGGGCTTCCTCATCGTCTGGGCCGTGTTCTTCATAGCCCGAAACCTGCCGTGGGAGCCGTTCACCCACTTTTTCGTGTAGGTTCCCGGCTCCCAGCGGTGGTGGTGTTCGGTGTGGCTCTAGGCGACTAGGCGACTAGGCGACTAGGCGTAAGCGCCGGCGCGGTGCAGGTAGATGTCCCCGGAGAGGGAACGGGCCCGCACTTCGAGGCTGGTGCCGCCGTCCGCCGGAGCGGGCGAGGTGTCGCCCGCGGCCAGCTCGGACGTGACCGTCCCGGCCTTGGCGTCCAGGTCCATCCACACGTCCGTGCCCGGCACGACCCCGATGCTGATGCGCCCCGAGACATTGCTGACCCGGCACGAACCGGACTTCAGCGCGCCGACTTCGATGGCGCCCGAGACGGTGGTGGCCCGGACCGAGCCGTCGACCCGCTCGGCGATGACCGCGCCCGAGACCGTCTTGGCGGAGAACTCCCCGCCCACGTGGTCGACCCGCACCTGGCCCGACGCCGTGTTGGCGCGAAGCTCGTCGGCGGCCTCGATGACGCTGACCGCGCCCGAGACGGTGTTGGCCTTCACGACCGTGCCCTGCTCGACCGCGACGGCCCCGGCGACGGTGTTGATCGAGACCAGCCCGAGCTTGCCGTGCACGCTGATCGGCGCCGAGGCCGACTTGAGCGACACGTCGGATCCGCCCGGCACCTTGACCGCCACGTGAACCCCGATGTGCTTCTTGAAGAACCAGTTCTGGCCCTTCTCGGGAGCGACCACCCGCAGGTGGCCGTCCTCGAAGCTGACGCTGGCCAGATCGGCGGCGTCGACATCGCCGTCGGCCTTGCGCTGCGCCGGCTTGATCTCGACCAGGACCTGGTCGGAGTCATGGGCCGTCACGGTGATCGAGCCGTCGGCCAGCGTGATCGCCGCCGTGATGGGCCCGTCGTGGGTGAATTCGGTGTACTCGTTCATTGACTCTGGCTCCTAAGCCCGGGCGTAACCGGTGATGCGCTGGCTGTACTTCGCGCCGCTGGTCGGGCCCGAGGCACGCGAGGCGTGGACGGCATTGTTGATCGAGCGCACGAGCCAGGCGTTGACGGAGGCGCCGTCGGCCGCGGCGGCCTTCTCGACGTCCTCCTTCAAGGATTCCGGCAGGCGCAAGGTGATGCGGGCGACGTCGTCGTCCACCGGCGGGGCCGGCGGCGGCGCGGCCTCGGCGGTCTCCACATCGGCGACTCTGAGGTCGACCTCCTTGCCCCGCACCCGCAGATCGACCGAGGCCGACGACCCAGCCTGGTCCAATCCGGCGGTGATCTCGGCGGCGGCCTCGGAGAGGGCCTCCATGAGCGCGAGTCGCGCCCCGGCGTCGAGCGCTTCTGACAGCAGTTCAGCAGTCCGCGCGGCGTCTTCACCGGCCGGTGCCGCGGCAGCGGTGAGGCTCCGGCGGAGCGATTCGATATACGGCGTCAAGTCCATGACACCATAATGACATCATTATTGATGTCTGTCAAGGTCACGACGGGCGTGTGCGGGACCTCAGTGACCCGACGAGTACGCTGCAAGGTGCGTATAGTCCGATAAACCGCAGATCACGAGGGGGAACGGGGCATGCCCGAAATCGTACCGATGGACGTCCGACTCATTGCATGGACGCACTTCGAGGCCCCGGCCGACGTTCCCTGGGACACCGACGCCGACGGCGGCCAGGCGCTCGCCGAATTCGCCGGCCGCGCCTGCTACCAGTCCTGGAAGAAGCCCAACCCCAGGACCGCCACGAACGCCGGATACCTCGACCACATCCTCCAGGTCGGACACCTCTCGGTCCTCGAGCACGGCACCGTCAGCTTCTACCTCGCCGGGATCTCCCGCTCCCTCACCCACGAGCTGATCCGCCACCGCCACTTCTCCTACTCGCAGCTCTCCCAGCGCTACGTCCCCGAACGCGACGCCTCCATGGTCGAGCCCGAGGCCATCGCCTCCGACCCCGAACTCCACGAGCGATTCCTGGCAGCCTCCGAGGCCGCACAGACCGCCTACAACGACCTCCTCGAAGGCCTGGAGAAGAAGTTCGCCGACGTCGCCAACCCCACCCTGCGGCGAAAGCAGGCGCGCCAGGCGGCGCGCTCCATCCTGCCCAACGCCACAGAGACCCGCATCGTCGTCACCGGCAACTACCGCGCCTGGCGCCACTTCATCGCCATGCGAGCCTCCGAACACGCCGATGTCGAGATCCGCGCGTTGGCCGTCGAGTGCCTGCGGCAGCTCAAGGACAAGGCCGCGAACGTCTTCGCGGACTTTGAGATCGCCGCGCTCGACGACGGCACCGAAGTCGCCCACAGCCCCTACGTCACCGAGGGCTGACGGGCCGAAGACGCTTGAAGCCGTCATTGAAGGCGGCGAAACTTGAGAAAGTGAAACCGAGAGCGGCCGGAGCGGATTCCCCGGCTGCCCAGACCAGCATTGGTGAAAGCACATGCGCAACGTGACACGCCCGTTCGGGCGAACACTGGCGGCAATGATCACGCCGTTCACCCCCTCAGGTGAACTCGACGTCCCCGGCACGGCCGAACTCGCCCGCTACCTCGTCGACGACCAAGGCTGCGACGGCCTCGTCGTCAACGGCACCACCGGCGAATCCCCGACCACCACCGACGCCGAGAAGACCCAGGTCATCGAGGCCGTCGTCGGAGCCGTCGGGGACCGCGCCCACATCATCGCCGGAGCGTCCACCAACGACACCCGCCACTCCGTCGAACTGGCCCGCCAGGCCGAGAAGGCCGGCGCACAAGGCCTGCTGCTCGTCACGCCCTACTACTCGCGGCCCCCGCAGGACGGCATCGAAGCGCACTTCACGGCCATCGCCGACGCCACCGAGCTGCCCGCGATGCTCTACGACATCCCGGCCCGCTCCTGCGTGCCGATCACCGAGGCCTCCTACCTGCGCCTCGCCGAGCACCCCCGCATCATCGCCTGCAAGGACGCCACCGCCGACCTCTCCGCCACCCAGCGGATCCGCGTCGCCACCGGCCTGTCCTTCTACTGCGGCGTCGACGCGCTCAACCTCGCCGCCTACGCCACCGGCCAAGTCGGCGTCGTCTCCGTCATCGCCCACCTCGTGGGCAAGCAGATCAACGAAATGTTCGACGCCTTCGACGAAGGCGACGTCACCAAGGCCAGCGCCATCAACGACGCCCTCCTGCCCGCCCTCCGCGCCCTCCAGGGCCCGGCCCAGGGGGTCATCGCGGTCAAGGCCGCACTTGCCCAGCGCGGGCTTCCCGGCGGCGAACCTCGCCTGCCGCTGCCCGCCGCAGACACCGTCACCGCAGACTTCATCGCGGAGAACCTAGCCACCGTGAAGGGGATCGCATGAGCCTGACTCGACCTGACAACCTGGGAATTCCCGGAGACCTGCCCGCCGGCGGCCTGCGCGTCACGCCGCTCGGCGGCCTCGGTGCCATCGGCCGCAACATGACCCTGTTCGAATACGACGGCAAGCTCCTCATCGTCGACTGCGGGGTGCTCTTCCCCGACGTCGAGCAGCCCGGCGTCGACCTGATCCTGCCGGACTTCACGCCGATCCTCGACCGCCTCGACGACATCGAGGCCATCGTCGTCACCCACGGCCACGAGGACCACATCGGCGGCATCCCGTTCCTGCTGGAGCACAAGAACGACATCCCGGTCGTCGGATCGAAGTTCTCCGTCGCCCTGGTCGAGGCCAAGCTGCGCGAGCGCCGCATCAAGCCCGTCAGCGTCGTCGTCGCCGAGACCGAGACCCTGGAACTGGGTCCGTTCGGACTCGAGTTCCTGTCGGTCAACCACTCCATTCCGGACGCGCTGGCCGTGGCGATCCGGACCGAGGCCGGCCTGGTGCTGCACACCGGCGACTTCAAGATGGACCAGCTGCCGCTGGACGGTCGCGTCACCGACCTGGCCGGGTTCGCCCGGCTCGGCGACCAGGGCGTGGACCTGCTGCTGTCGGACTCGACCAATGCCGAGATCCCCGGCTTCGTCACCTCGGAGCGGGAGATCGGGCCGGTCCTGTCGAGCCTGTTCGAGGACGTCAAGGGCCGCATCATCGTGGCCTCGTTCGCGAGCCACGTGCACCGCGTCCAGCAGATCATCGACGCCGCCGCCGAGCACGGCCGCAAGGTCGCCTTCGTGGGCCGCTCGATGGTCCGCAACATGGCGATCGCCCGTGACCTGCGGCTGTTGCAGGTGCCCGAGCACCTGCTGGTGAGCATGGACGAGGCGGTGCGGCTGCCGAACGACGAGGTCGTGTACATGTCGACCGGTTCGCAGGGCGAGCCGATGAGCGCATTGGGCCGCATGGCCTCGGGCGACCACCGGCACATCGCGGTCGAGCCCGACGACACGATCATCCTGGCGTCGTCGCTGGTGCCCGGCAATGAGACCGCCGTCTACGGCGTGATCAACCGCTTGGCCCGCACCGGCGCTTCGGTGATCCACAAGGACGTCGCAAAGGTCCACGTCTCGGGGCACGCCCCGGCCGGGGAGCTGCTGTACGTGCTCAACGTCGTCAAGCCCTCCAACATGATCCCGGTCCACGGCGAGGCGCGGCACCTCCAGGCGCACGCGCGCCTGGCGATCGCCTCCGGCGTCCCCGAGGACCAGGTCATCGTGATCGAGAACGGCGACGTGGTCGACCTGATCGACGGCCGCGCCCGCGTGGTCGGGCACGTCCCGAACAAGCTGGTCTATGTGGACGGCATGTCGGTGGGCGATGTCGGCGAGCCGGTGCTGAGCGAGCGCCGGGTCCTCGGCGACGGCGGCTTCATCGCCGCGACGGTCGTGATCGACTCGGAGAACGGCAAGATCGTGGGCGGCCCGACGATCTCGGCCCGTGGCTTCTCGGAGGACCCGAAGGCCTTCGACGGGGTGCTGCCCCTGATCGAGCAGGCATTGGACCGGGCGGCCCAGGACGGGGTCCTGGACCCGCACCAGCTCCAGCAGATCCTGCGCCGCACGGTGGGCAAGTGGGTCAACGACACCTACCGCCGCCGCCCGATGATCGTCCCGCACGTGGTGGAAGTCTGAGGGCGCGCGACGGGCACAGCCTGGAAGTCTGAACGCAAGTAGAGGAGGGGCCGGGCGCGAAGCGCCCGGCCCCTCCTCTTAAACAGAATCCACCTCATGTACTACGTGTAGTACAATAGGTGCATGGATGCCTCGATGCGAGAGCTGAACCAGCACACCGCCCAGGTGCTGGCGCAAGTGGAAGCGGGCGAATCGGTGACCGTCACGAAGAACGGTGCGCCGATTGCGATCATCCGGCCGGTGGGGGATGAGGGTGAGCCGACCTACCCCTTCAGGACTGATCCCATGGGTGATGACAACCGGGCCCCGACCTTCAGCGGTCCCGCCTTGTTCTCCGAGAAGGTCGATCAGTGGCTCGCGGGGTTCGGGGGCGATCATCCCTAATTTCCCGGTTGTGATCGCCGATACCTCGGCACTGGTCGCATTCTTCAACGCGGACGACAAACATCATGTCGGCACGCGTGAGGCGTTCGCCGCTACGGGTCATATCGTGGTTTCACCGTGCATCCTCGCCGAGCTCGATTACCTGCTGGCGATGCGGATGGGGTCGGCCGTATCGAATGCGGCACTCGGCTATATCGCCTCGCGAGTCGCCTCGGGTCGCTGGGAGGTCCCTGGGATAGGGCAGTCGCTGTTGGCGGCTCACGCTGTCTTGCAGGACTACCCCGAGATCGGACTCTCGGACGCGACCAATGTCGTGTTGGCAAGAGAGTTCCGGACCGATGCGATCGCCACTCTGGACATGCGCCATTTTAGAATGATTCGCCCATTGACGCCGCACCCTGCGTTCCGACTGCTTCCTGCCGACTTGTAACGACTTGAGGGAGGGGCCAAGCGCGTAGCGCTTGGCCCCTCCCTTTTTGCTTGGTTACTGCTGCGGCTGGTTGTACGGGCCCGGCTGCTGCGGGGGCATCTGCTGGGTCTGCGGCTGCTGCATGGGCTTCGGCTGTGGGGCCCAGCGCATCATGAAGATGCTGATCACCAGGAGGATCGCGGCGAGGACGTAGAGCCAGATGCCGCCGCCGGCCGCGGCCGGGATGTCGCCGGCGTCGTCTCCGGCCTGATCGATGAGGCCGTTGATGACCTGGACCGGCCGAAACGAGGCCGCGACGGTGATCAGGGCCAGGCCGATGCCGCCGAGTTTGGCGGTCCGCTCCAGGCCCGGCTTGATGCCGACGGCGGTCCAGCCGACCAGGACGATCAGGATGTCCGCCGGGGCGAGCCCCGGGAGGCGGCCGGTCAGCTCTTGGGGCGGATCGGAAGCGGGTTCGGCGGCTCGATCCGCATTTCGTTGATCACCATGTCCGCCGGGGTGTTCAGCACGTCCACGATGGCCTTCGCGATCGAGTCGACGCTGGTGGCGCGCTCGGGGTCGTAGTTCGAGTTCGCCTGCTCGCGCACGCTGCGCTGCATGTCCGTGTCGAAATGGGACGGGTACAGGCTCGTGACCCGCACGCCCGCGCCCTGTTCCTCGGCGCGCAGCGCGTCCGCCAGCGCCCGCACTCCGAACTTGCTGGCCGCGTACGAGGCCCACAGCGGCCCGGCGTTCAGGCCCGCGCCCGAGTTCACGAACACGACGTGGCCCCGGGCCGCCCGCAGCGCCGGCAGCAGCAGCCGGGTCAGTTCGGCCGGGGCGGCCAAGTTGACCGCGAGGGTCTGCTGCCACCAGTCGAGAGTCTGGGTCGCGATCGGCTCGACCCGCGCGATTCCGGCATTGTGGATCAGCGCGTCGAGGTGGTCGATTCCGGCGGCCGCGACGGCGTCCGCCAGGGTCTCGGGGGTGGCGAGGTCGGCGATGAGGCGGCTTTTGCACGGCACCCCGTCGAGGGTGCCTTCGCTGCGTGCGTGGGCGATGACGTGGTCACCGCGTGCGGTCAGCTGTGCGGCGAGGGCTCGGCCGAGGCCGCGTCCCGCGCCGGTCACCAGGATTGTCTTCGCGGTGTCGGGTTCAGACATGCGCACACATTAGCCCTCTCTTGGTGTGTCCTCACGTCAACGCCGGGCGGCGTGGGGGCGGTAACGTATGGATCATGATGGCCAGGACCAGCGGTGCGCGAGGGGCCGCCCGCAAGCGGACCTCGTCCGGCTCTGCGCGGCGCCCCGCCGCCTCCGCTGCCCGCAAGCCCGCCAAGAAGGCCGCGAAGAAGCCCGCCAAGAAGGCGGTCAAGAAGACCGCGAAGAAGGCTCCGGCACAGCGCAAGTCCACCGCGAAGAAGGCGGCGGCCAAGAAGCGCAGCCGCCTCGACGCGGTCCCCGGCCCGCTGGAGGCGCTCGGCATGGGCCTGCGCGGCCTGTGGGTCGGCACCGCCCGCACGACCGGCTGGATGGCCCGCTCGGTCGGCAAGGAGGCGGCGACCGCGCGCGAGATCGATCCGGCGCACCGCCGCGACGGGCTCGGTCTGCTGCTGGTGGGCGCCGCGATCGTGCTGGCCTGCGCGGTCTGGTTCGACGTGGCGGGCCCGGTGGGGGAGCGGTTCGCATTCATTCTGGACTGGCTGATGGGTCTGGCGACGCGCGCGCTGCCCGTCCTCCTCGTCCTGTGGGGTCTGCGCGTCATGCGCCAGGAGCCGCCGGAGGAGGGCCACGGGCGCCCCCTGGTCGGCTGGATGTCGATCTGGCTCTCCAGTCTCGGTCTGCTGCATCTGATCTCGGGCCTGCCATCCGAAATGGGCGAGCGCATGGCGGCGGGCGGCCAGATCGGCTGGCTCGTCGGCGGCGGCCTGTCCCTGGGCGTGTCCCCCTATGTGGCCTTCCCGCTGCTGGTGCTGCTGCTCCTCTTCGGGGTGCTGGTGGCGACCGCGACGCCGGTGAACCAGGTGCCGACGAGGTTGATCCGGTTGTGGGACCTGGCGACCGGGAAGGTCGAGACCTATGAGGACGAGAACGGCGACGTCCAGGAGCGCCGCCGCCTCTCCAAGGAGGCCGAGCGGCTCAAGGAGGAGGAGGCGCGGACCATCCACCGCGCCACCACGATCCTGCCGCGCCTGACCCCCGAGGAGGTGCCCGAGCTCAATACCGAAGCGCCGCCGCCGCACCACCGCACGGAGGTCATTCCGGACCCCGAGCCCCAGCCGCGCCGCGAGCCGCCGAAGCACTCGCCGCCCCCGAAGAAGGCCGAGCAGCCGACGCTGACGGAGGCCGCCACGGCGGTCGACGACGGCGACTACCAGCGCCCGTCGCTGGAGATCCTTCACACGGGCCCGGCCGCGAAGAAGCGCTCGAAGGCGAACGAGACGGTCATCGCCGCTCTCCAGGAAGTCTTCGGTCAGTTCAATGTGGACGCTGCGGTCACCGGTTTCACGCGCGGCCCCACCGTCACCCGCTACGAGGTGGAGCTGGGCCCGGCCGTCAAGGTCGAGCGGATCATCCAGTTGTCCAAGAACATCGCCTACGCGGTCAAGAGCTCGGACATCCGCATCATCAACCCGATCCCCGGCAAGAGCGCGGTGGGCGTCGAGATCCCCAATACCGATCGTGAGGACGTCGCTCTCGGTGACGTCCTACGCTCCAAAGAGGCTGCCTCCGACGACCACCCGATGATCGTGGGCCTCGGCAAGGACATCGAGGGCGGCTACGTCCTCACCAACCTCGCGAAGATGCCGCATGTCCTGGTGGCCGGGGCGACCGGGTCAGGTAAATCGAGCTGCATCAATGCACTTTTGACCTCCCTGCTCATGCGGGCCACGCCCGAGCAGGTGCGCCTCCTCCTCATCGACCCCAAGCGGGTGGAGCTGACGACGTACGAGGGTATCCCGCACCTGGTCCACCCGATCGTGACCAACCCGAAGAAGGCCTCGGACGCGCTCCAATGGGTGGTCAAGGAGATGGACATGCGCTATGAGGATCTGGCGCAGGCGGGGGTCCGCCACATCGACGACTTCAACCGCAAGGTCCGCTCGGGCCAGATCAAGGCCGACCCCGGTTCGAACCGGGAGATCCGCCCCCACCCGTACCTGCTGGTCATCGTGGACGAGTTGGCGGACCTGATGATGGTCGCGGCGCGGGATGTGGAGGAATCGGTCGTCCGCATCACCCAGCTGGCGCGGGCGGCGGGCATCCACCTGGTGCTGGCGACGCAGCGCCCGTCGGTCGACGTGGTCACGGGCCTGATCAAGGCCAATGTGCCCTCGCGCCTGGCGTTCTCGACCTCCAGCCTCGCCGACTCGCGGGTCATCCTGGACCAGCCGGGCGCCGAGAAGCTGGTGGGCCGCGGTGACGGCCTGTTCCTGCCGATGGGAGCCTCCAAGCCCGAACGCATCCAGGGCGCCTGGGTAGGTGATGCCGAGATCGAGGCGGCCGTCGAGCACGCGAAGTCGCAGATGGACGCCCAGTACATCGACGAGGTCACGGCCGCCCCGGGCACCAAGAAGGAGATCGACGCGGAGATCGGGGACGACCTGGACCTGCTGTGCCAGGCGGTCGAGCAGGTGGTCACCACCCAGTTCGGCTCCACCTCGATGCTTCAGCGCAAGCTGCGCGTGGGCTTCGCGAAGGCCGGTCGGCTCATGGACCTGATGGAGACGCGCGGGGTCGTCGGCCCCTCGGAGGGCACCAAGGCCCGCGACGTCCTGGTCCAGCCCGGGGACCTCGACGGCGTCCTCGCCTCCATCCGGGGCGAGTGACATCCGGGTTCACAGGACTGGCCCTAGGGGTGTTTACGAACCCCCTAGGCGAAGTCGAGCGCCGCTTCGTGCGTCTTCTCGTTCTCGACGGGCATTTCGATGCCCTCCTCCGGCCAGGCGATCGGCCCCTTGGGGCTGAACTTCAGGGTGAATTCGAGGGCGTCTGCGGGGACGTCGTACTGCATGTCGTAGTAGCGGAGCTCGCCGTCGCCGTAGTCCTCGTCGTCGTGGTCGACCACGGCCGGCTCCAGCGCGCCGTCGGGGCCGGAGACCTTGAGCGTCTCCTCGGGGTCGATGTCCCACTCCAGCCCGCTGCCCGAGCGCATCCAGACGAAGCTGACGGAGAGCAGCGCCCGGTCCGGCTCGGCGACCCATTCCCCGTCCGCGTAGACGGTGCGGGTGCCGACGAAGTTGGTGCTGTACACCCAGCCGTCGACCCAGTAGTTGTAGCCGCCGCTGTTCAGGGACGCTTCGACCGTGTGTTCGATGACGTCGCTCTTGACTTCGGGCTCGCCGGTGTACAGCGCCTCGATGGTGCCGGTCCGGGTGCGTTCGCGCAGATCCAGCGACTGGGTCCGCTCGGCGTCGGTGAGTTCCAGATTCACGGGCGAGTCGGCCTCGGTCACCGCCAGGTAGACCGAGCCCGGCCCCGGCAGCTCCTGGTCGAAATCCCAGGTCACGTCGCCGATCGCGAGCGTCCCCGTCACCTCGTTCGCGTCCTCGTCGGGCGCCTCGGCGTCGGGCTCGGGCGCGAACTGCACGAGCGTGAACTCGAAGCCCGCTTCGGGCGGGAGCACCTCGGCGTCGTCGCCGAACAGGTAGGCGAGTTGGAAGTCCTCGGGGATCTCGGTGAAGGACGCGACGCATTCGACCCGCAGCGCGAAGTGGGCGCTGATGAGCGTGCCCTCCTCGTCGGAGAGCCTGGACTCGCCCTCGGACGGGCAGACCGAGACGGGAATGTCGTCGCCGACGATCGAGTAGCCGGAACGGGTGGATATCGAGGCGGTCGGGGCCGAGCAGGCGGCGGCGCCGAGAACGGCGATGCCGGCCAGCGCGAGCACGGCGCTGCGGCGAGCGATTGCCGGTCGGGCGGCCGGCATAGGGGTGGGGGCGATGCCTATGGGGGACATAGGACCAGCCTAGGACATGGCGGCCCGCGGCACCGGACCCAGATCAGGGGCCCGCTTCGCCCCGTTTGCCCAGCTACGGCGTACCGATAACCCCTCCGGCACGTAAGGTGCGCCACTCTACCGCGTGGTATCGGTGTGGCCCGGCCCGCCGCCCGGCCCGCAGGGCCCCTTCGGTGGGTACGCTTTTATGGTGTCTTCAGCTAACTCGGCCGCCAAGAGCGTCGCGGTCCTTACTCTCGGCTGCGCCCGCAATGAAACCGATTCCGAGGAATTGGCCGCCCGCTTGTCGGCCGGCGGGTGGCAGATCACCGACGACGGCGAAAACGCCGACGTCGTCATGGTCAACACCTGCGGTTTCATCGAGCAGGCCAAGACCGAGTCGATCGACGTGCTGCTCGACGCCTCCAATACGGGCGCGAAGGTCGTCGCGACCGGCTGCATGGCCGAGCGCTACGGCACCGAGCTCGCAAATTCCCTCCCCGAGGCCGACGCCGTGCTCGGCTTCGACCACTACCCCGACATGGCCGCTCGCCTGGACGACATCCTCGCCGGCCGCGCCGTCGAATCGCACCAGCCCTCCGACCGCCGCAAGCGCCTTCCGCTGGCCCCGGCCGAGCGCCAGAACGCCGCCGCGGTCGTCCCCGGCCACACGCGCGCTGCTCAGGCCGACGACGCGGCCGCCGGTGAAGGCGCCCCCGCCCACCTCCAGGTCCTGCGCCACCGGTTGTCGACCGGGCCGGTCGCCAACCTCAAGCTCGCCTCCGGCTGCGACCGCCGCTGCACCTTCTGCGCGATCCCGTCCTTCCGCGGCTCCTTCGTCTCCCGCACCCCCGAGGAGATCCTCGCCGAGGCGCGCTGGCTCGCCACCGAAGGCGTCAAAGAGCTCAACCTCGTCTCGGAGAACACCACCTCCTACGGCAAGGACCTCGCCGACTCGGCCGCCCTGGAGCACCTGCTCGAAGGGCTCGCCGAGATCGACGGCATCGAGTGGATCCGCCTGTCCTACCTCCAGCCCGCCGAACTGCGGCCCGGCCTGATCGAGGCCATGCACCGCATCGACAAGGTCGTCCCCTACTTCGACCTGTCCTTCCAGCACTCCTCGGCGAAGGTCCTGCGCCGCATGCGGCGCTTCGGCTCCACCGAGAACTTCCTGGCCCTGCTCGAGCAGATCCGCGCCGTCTCGCCGCAGGCCGGCGCCCGCACCAACGTCATCGTCGGCTTCCCCGGCGAGACCGAGGAGGACGTCGAGGAGCTCATGGGCTTCCTGTCCGACGCCCGGCTCGACTCCACCGGCGTGTTCGCCTACTCCGATGAGGACGGCACCGAGGCGGTCGACCTCGACGGCCACGTCGACGAGGACGTCGTCTCCGAGCGCGTCACCCGCGTCTCCATGCTGGTGGACGAACTGGTCAGCCAGCGGGCCGCCGACCGCGTCGGCGAGACCATGAAGGTCCTGGTCGAATCGGTCGAGGACGACGGGGTCGACGGGCGCGGCGCGCACCAGGCCCCCGAGGTCGACGGTTCCATCGCGATCGTCGGCGAGGTCGAAGGCCTCCAGGTCGGCGACTACGTCACCGTGAAAGTGATCGACTCCGACGGCGTCGACCTGGTCGCCGAAATCGTAGAGGAGACCTGGTGACCACCGAGCCCAGTGGGACCACCCCCGTCTCACCGTGGAACATCGCGAACGTCGTCACGGTCGCCCGGATCTTCCTGGTCCCGGTCTTCGCCGTGTTCGTGGTGCTCTCGGGTATGCAACACTCGGGCTGGATGATGGCCTCGTGCGCGCTGTTCGTGTTCATCTCCGCCACCGACTTCGTGGACGGCTGGCTGGCCCGCTCACGCGGCCTGGTCACCGAGTTCGGCAAACTCGCCGACCCGATCGCCGACAAGGCCATGGTCGGCACCGCACTGGTGCTGCTCAGCTACTACGACGCCCTTCCCTGGTGGGTGACGATCGTGATCCTGGTGCGCGAGTTGGGCATCACCGCCCTGCGCATGGCCGTGCTCAAGCACGCGGTGATCGCCGCCGGCCGCGGCGGCAAACTGAAGACGGTGCTCCAGATCGTCGCGATCGCCTGGCTGCTGTGGCCCTGGCCCGAGCCGCTGGACGTCGTCGGACTGTGGATCATGGGCGCAGCGCTCATCCTCACAGTCGTGACGGGAATTGATTACCTCTGGAAAGCCTTCCAAATGAGGAAGGCAAATTGAAGGAGAGCCCGACGCGCTCGGCGCGCTAGGCTTGCAGGACCCACTTAGGCTCACGAGAGCAAAGCTGCGTGGAGGAGAAGCCGATGGTGTTGTTGCGGGAACTTCTGGGAGAGACCCTGCGTCGGCGCCGCCGCGCTCAGAAGCGGACGCTCCGCGATGTGTCCAAGCAGGCCAACGTGAGTCTCGGATACCTCTCCGAGATCGAACGCGGCCATAAGGAACCCTCCAGTGAACTCCTCGCATCGGTGTGCGGGGCGCTCCAGGTGCGGCTGTCCGAGGTACTCGCGGAGGTTTCGCGGGAAGTCGCCGCCCATGAACGCGGGGACGAAGTCGTGAACCAGCAGGGACGGCCCGTCGCGGTGCTGCCCCTGCCGCGCGAGAAGGAAGCGTTGGAAGAGGCCCAGCGCCGCCGCCGTCACGCGCCGCCGCCCTCGCCCGCTTCGATCGCCGGAGCCCGCACTCGTCACCGCCGTGGCGAAGTGACCGATTCGGTGGTCCGCGCGGCGGCCTGAACACGACCGATGATGTAGTTTTGGCGATTAAGGCGTCACCCTGTCGCACATGAGTGGCGGGAATGTCCGACACTAAGAGGGAAGTCGGCGTTGAAGGCATCACCGGAAGGACCCCGATAATGGCCAATCCGTTCGTCAAGGGCTGGAAATACATGATGGCGCTGTTCGGCGCGAAGATCGACGAGCATGCCGACCCCAAGATCCAGATCCAGCAGGCGATCGAGGAAGCGCAGAAGTCGCACCAGACCCTGGTGGGGCAGGCCGCCTCGGTGATCGGGAACCAGCGCCAGCTGGAAATGAAGCTCAACCGGTCCATGGCCGAAGTCGAGCGCCTCCAGGCGCAGGCCCGGCAGGCATTGGTGTTGTCCGACAAGGCGCGTGCCGACGGCGACGAGGCGAAAGCCCAGCAGTTCGAGCAGACCGCCGAAGTCCTCGCGAGCCAGCTCGTCTCCACCGAGCAGTCCCTTGAAGACATGAAGACCATGCACGACCAGGCCATCAACGCCGCCGAGCAGGCGAAGAAGGCCGTCGAGAACAACCAGATGATGCTCCAGCAGAAACTGCAGGAGCGCACCAAACTCCTCGGCCAGCTCGAACAGGCCAAGATGCAGGAGACCATCGCCTCTTCCCTGGAGTCGATGTCGCAGACCGCCGCCCCCGGCAACGTCCCGAACTTCGGAGAGATCCGGGACAAGATCGAGGGCCGCTACTCCAACGCCATGGGCCGAGCCGAACTCGCCTCCAACTCCGTCGAAGGCCGCCTGCTCGAAGTCAACCGCGCCACCCGCGACATGGCCGGCGCCTCCCGACTCGACCAGATCCGCGCCTCGCTCGAAGGCGACCAGCTGTCCGGCTCGAAGGGCGGCGCCCCCGCCGTCCAGTCCAAGGAAACGGTCACCAACGACCGCCTCGCCGACATTCGCGCCAGCCTGAACGAAGGCCCGGCCGAAGACACGCCCGAGGCCGAGGCCGATACCACCAAGAGCTAAATCCAGGAGGCCGCAGTGGACGCCAAGGCCCGCAAACGCGCCGAGCGGCGCATGCAGACCCGGCTGTCCTCCGCCAAGTCCTGGACGGTGATCTCAGGCGCCGCCGTCGCCGGCGGCGCCTTCTTCGTGCCCTACGGCGGCATCTCCGGCTCAGACGGTGCCTGGGTCATCGCCGCCGGACTCTCCACCACGCTGGCCGTCCTCCGCTGGCTCGACTACCGGCGCCTGGCCCGCGCCCTGCCCGCCGCCCGCGACTCGCTCGAGATCAACGGATCGGCCGGACTCGGCCAAGAGGTCCGCGGATTCGCGGGCGAGGTCGCCGACGCGTTGCGGCGCGGGCGGATGCGCTCGAAGTTCCGCCGCAGCGCCGCCCTCGCCCCGTACCTGCGCCTGGAGCGCGCCAGCATCACCGCCGAGGACCTGGCTGAACGCCTGGAGGGCAATCCCGAAGCCCTCGCGGCACTCGCCGGGGCCGGGAATGCCGGCCGGGAACTGCTGCGGCTGGCCGCGACGATCCGGGACGTCGAGCAGTCCATTCGCATTGCGCCCGAAGGGAAGAAACGATCCCTGGAGGCCGACCGCGACCGGCTGATCGAACGCCTGGAGGCGGGAGTGACGGCCTACGAGGACATGGTCAGCGCCGCCGGGGAGTGCCTGGCCGAGTCGGTCGGCCTGCGCGAGGCGCTGGCGGCGCACTCGGCGGACGAGACGCTGGAGAGCCTCACTGACGCGGCCGACCGCCTCCGCGCGGCGGGCGACGCCGCCAGCGAGATTCGCGGCCGGATCAGGCTCCAGCCGGGCTCCTGAGCCGGGCCCCTTGGGCCTCAACAGGTTCGATCTACGCAGGTGGCCGGGCAACTGGACTGCCGTGGCAGCTCGAGGCGCGATCCGAGGCGGATAACGCGAAAATGTCTCATTTGATGTAATTCGCGGATGAAAGCCATGTTTGTCCGTACCGTCCTCGTCGCGGCCTTCGCTCTCGCGCCGGTCGCGTCCCCAGTTCAGGCCGCCGAACTGCCCTCCGAGCCGGTCCTGCTGCATCTCAAGGATTTCGAAACGTTGCCGCTGGTTTGGACGGGCGACGGTGCGGCCCTCCACTCCGAGGGGCACCACTGGTTGCTCAAGCCCATTGAGGCCCTTCATGATCGGGGAGCGCACCTGATCGTGCACGAGGACACCGGGCAGTGTCTCGGCGCCCGGCCCCTGCCCGCGGACGGGGACACGGCACCGCTCGAACTCGTCGACTGCGTCGACGCCGAGCCCTGGGAGATCGTCCACGATGACGCCGCGGGCCACGACGACTACCGGTTCGTCACGCCCGACGGCCTCCTCCTCGGCATCGAGCGCCAGTCCCAGGCCGATCGCGGCTCCGCGGTGATGGCCGTCGATGTCGACGCGTCCCAGCACGCCCAGGAGTGGCGCCTCGCCGCCGAGTCCGGCCCCGAGGCGCCTCCGACGGAGCAGACGCCGTCGCCGTCAGAGTCGCCATCGCCGGGCGAGAACGTCGAGGCCCCGACCACCGATCCGGTCGCCGCGACGCTGCCGTCGACGGGCCCCGGCCTCGCGGTCGCCGTGTCCGGGGGAGTGGTGGCGGTCGCCGCCGGGGCCGTCGCGGTGATCTGGTGGCGCCGACGCGCCCTGCGTTCCCACTGGTAACGCCCGCTTCGCGCAATCCTATAGGGTTCGGCGGGCGGGTTGGCGATCAGCGTCAGGTCCCGGCTCTTTTCGGCAACACGCTCAATCCCGTATAATGGGAAATCCTGGCTCGGGTAGAGGGCCGGTGGCATACTTCGACTCGTGACCTTCCAGCTCATCATTAGCTGCGGGCGCCTGACGGAGCACCGACTGTAGATGCCACCGTCAAGCGCCAGACCTCCTGCGTCCGCAGGGGGTCTTTTTCGTTGGGGCTGATCGAGCGTTCAGTTGCTGATCCGACGAACCCATTAGAACCTGGAGCACCAAGTGACGCAAACACATACCGACGGAGCGTTCCACGTCTTCGACACCACGCTCCGCGACGGCGCGCAGATGGAGGGCCTCCGGTACTCGGTGGCCGACAAGCTCGCCGTGGCCGAACTCCTCGACGAGTTCGGCGTCGACTACATCGAAGGCGGTTGGCCGGGCGCGATCCCGTCGGACACCGAGTTCTTCGCCCGCGCCGCCGATGAGCTGAACTTCAAGCACGCCAAGCTCGTCGCCTTCGCGATGACGCGCCGGGCCGGCACCACCGCCGCCGAGGACCCGGGGTTCCAGGCCCTGCTGGACTCGCGCGCGCCGGTGCTGTGCCTGGTCGCCAAGTCCGATGTCCGCCACGTCGAGCAGGCCCTGCGCACCACGCCCGAAGAGAACCTCGCCATGATCGTGGACTCGGTCCGCCACGGCCGCGAGCACGACCGCGAGGTCTTCATCGACTGCGAGCACTTCTTCGACGGCTTCCGCCACGACCCGGTGTACGCGACCCTGGTGGTGCGCACCGCCCTCGAGGCCGGCGCCGAAGCGGTCGTCCTCTGCGACACCAATGGCGGCCGCATCCCCTCCGACATCACCGAGGCCATCACCGACCTGCGCGAGCGCCTCGCGGTCGACCTGGCGCCCGAGCGCATCCGACTGGGCATGCACGCGCAGAACGACACCGGCTGCGCCGTGGCCAACACCCTCGCCGCCGTCCAGGCCGGCGTCATGCACGTCCAGGGCACGGCGAACGGATACGGCGAGCGTCCCGGCAACGCCGATATCTTCAGCGTCATCGCCAACCTGGAGACCAAGCTCGGCATGCGGGTCCTGCCCGACGGCTGCCTGGAGAAGATGACCCGCATCTCCCACGCCATCGCCGAGATCGCCAACCTGGCCCCCGACGAGCACGCCCCGTATGTCGGCCACGCCGCCTTCGCGCACAAGGCCGGCATCCACGCCTCGGCGATCAAGGCCGACCCGGCGCTGTACAACCACGTGGACCCCGTGGTCGTCGGCAATGACATGCGCATCCTCGTCACCGAGATGGCCGGCCGCGCCTCGGTCGAGCTCAAGGGCCGCGAACTGGGCATCGACCTCTCCGGTGACCGCGAAGCGCTCGACCGGATCACCAAGCGCGTCAAGGAACTCGAATCGAAGGGCTGGTCCTTCGAGGCCGCCGACGCCTCCTTCGAACTGCTGGTCCGCGACGAGGTCGAGGGCGGCCTGCCGCGGCCGTTCACCCTCGACACCTACCGCGTCATCGTCGACCATGACCCGGCCGGACACTCGGTCGCCGAGGCGACGGTGCGGCTCGACGTCGACGGTGCGCGCGTCATCGCGACCGCGCAGGGCAACGGCCCGGTGAACGCGCTCGATGCGGCGCTGCGGAAGGCGCTGTCCGAGCGTCACCCCAAGCTGGCGAGCCTGGCCCTGACCGACTTCAAGGTCCGCATCCTGGCCGGTTCGACCGGCACCGACGCGGTGACCCGGGTGCTCATCACCATGAGCGACGGCGGATCCGAATGGACCACGGTCGGCGCGGCCCCCAACCTCATCGAGGCGTCCTGGAACGCCCTCGCGGAGGGCCTGACCTACGGCCTGAACCGCCAGTGACCCACTCATAGACCGACCGGACTGCCAATCGCGGCGGTTCGGGAGCGCCGGGAGGCGAGGGAGACCCCCGCGTCCCACCGGCACCGAGGTGCCCTACCGCCATCAGCGGATCGGGCGCAGCAAACAGGCGGCCCCAGCGCTACCGCGCCGGGGCCGCCTGTTTGCTCTAGACGAGTGATCGCCAAGTGAGGATTACTTCGCTCGTTTCGCCCGGGGTTCAGTCGAACACCGCGAGCCGCTTCTGCTCGATCGCGCCGCCGCCGAACGTCGTGAACGTGCCGCCCGCGGTCAGGTTGGCTCCCTGCGGGTGTGTCGTCACGTCCCACACCCCGATCACGCCGTTCGCGTTCGGGTTCCACGGCAGCAGCTTCCCGTTGGAGTCCACCGCCAGGAGCTTGCCCCGGGGGGCCCGCACCCCGTCGACGCATTCGCCGTTCGGTCCGGCGTGATTGGTGACGCAGGCCTTGTCGAAGTGCCCACCGCCGATGACGACATCGCCCCAGACCGCGACCGACTGCATGCCGCCGTCCACCGCCTGGTACCAGGCGGTCTCGCCCGAGCGTTCGAACGCGCGGATCTCGCCGCCGCGCCCGTCCAGCGCCGCGAACACCCGCTCGCCGGCCACGGCGACCTCGCGGGTCAATACGTAGACCTTCGACTCGAACGACCGGTCCACCGCACCGGAGTCCAGGTCGACCGCGGCGAGCTTGCCGTACTTCTTCTCGTCCTCCATCATGCTGAACGCGCCCGCGGCGTAGAGCCGGTCGTGCCCGAGCTGGAGGTCGCGCACCGCGCCCTGCTGGACGCGCGGGACGAACCCGGTCAGGGGCGTGCCGTCCGAGGCCGTCACCGCCGCCAGCCTCGCCTGCTCGAACCGGCCGACCTTCGCGAACGTGCCGCCGAGGTAGACGGTGTCGCCGACCGGCTCGATCGAGTACACCGTCGCCGACGGCACCGGACGCCACGAGGCGTCGAGCTCGCCGGAGGACAGGAAGAAGCGGGCGACGCGCGGGGTCGAGGCCTCGCCGACATGCCTGAACGACCCTGCGGCGTACAGGTAGTCGCCCGAGACGACGACGTCGTGGACCGGCCCGTCGATCTGCGGCGCGAAGGACAGCAGCTCGCCGCTGACCGAGTTCACCGCCGCCAGGTGGCTGCGGCGTTCGAACGTGCCGTCGGTCTTGCGGGCCCGGGTGAACAGGCCTCCCACATAGACCGTGTCACCGGAGTAGGTGACCTTCATGACGTCGTCGTTGAACGACGCGGTCGCCCGGGGGGCGTCGGAGTCGATCGCCTGGGCCGGGATCTGGAATAGGAAGGCGAATCCGAATACTGTCAAGAGTGTGATCAAGCGGCGCATTGCGGCAGTCTCGCACGAGCAACACACTGCGTGATGGATTCGCGACGGCGAGTCCCACTGACGGGTGGTCGGTGGATTTTGTTCGAAGGTCGGCGAAGCTTGCGAGCCGATCGATGAGGTCAGTGGCGAAGCTTGCGAGCCGATTGATGGGTTCAGTAGGAGATTCACAGCAAATAGGCGCCCCTGCCAGGCGGAACTGGTGAGTGCGGACACCATCGGTCTGGTCAGTACGTACTACAGTGGGAAGGTGACTTCCTACAAGACCGATCGTGCCCGCGCCGCGGCACTCGCCGCGGATTCGGCGGTCTACTCGCGGCGCCGATTCGCCTCCGGCCTGTTCCTGGGGCTCGTGATCAGTATTGCCCTGGCCCTGGTCCTCGGCTTCGTCCTGGACGGAGACGTCGGTGCCTCCCTCAAGGTCCGCATCGGCGTGACCGCGATGTCGTGCCTGGTCGCCGCGCCTCTCACCTTCGCGCTCGGTTTCGCGATCGCCCTGTCCGGCCGCCTGCGCCGGCTCGGCATGGGGATCGTCGTCGGCGCCCTCATCGGCGCCCTGCTCATTGTGGTGGCCTTCCTCCCGTTCGTATAGTGCGTTCGCGAACGCAGGCGCCCGAACTAAGCTGAGCGGCGACAGGTTCGCTTCAGTGACTATCCATGGGAACCCCGGATTTCGGCCCTGGGAGAACTTCGGTTCCAATAGGGACAGTCTGGTCGTCTTACCGCGCGGCGGCATGTGACCTGAATCATGTTCATGGCTGGCGTGTGGGTGCGAGGGGTTGCAGGGCCCGGCCAATACGATCGGGTGTGTGAAGATCGCGGTGACCGTGAAACTCAGCCCGACGCCTGAGCAGGCGGCGTCGATGCGGGCCACTCTGAAGGTGGCCAACGAGGCTGCGAACTGGGTTTCGCAGGTCGCGTTCGATCGTGGCGTGCCGCGCGAGTACGCACTACGGACGCACACCTACGCGGAGTTGAAAACTCGCGGGCTCGGCGCGCAGGCCGCGCAGCACGTGATCAAGAAAGTATCGGACGCCTACACCACCTTGCGCGCCAACATCAAAGCCGGGAACCTCGGCGAGCCTGGTTCGGTGCGACGCGGGAAGGCCGAGTCGAAACCGATCGCCTTCCGCGCCGATAGCGCCCAGCCCTTCGACGACCGGTGTCTGTCCTGGCAGTTGGACGCTGGGACCGTCTCGATCTGGACCGTCGCGGGGCGAATCCGCGGTATTCCCTTCACGGGTGGCGCCGACCAGTTGAAGACCTTGCGGGGCTTCCGCAAAGGCGAGAGCAATCTGGTATGCCGCGACGGCGTGTTCTACCTGATGGCTACCTGCGAGGTCCCCGAATCGGCCCTCAATGAGCACCCGATGGGATGGCTGGGCGTCGATTTGGGGATCGTGAACGTAGCGACCACCTCGGACGGGAAGATCCGGTCCAACCGGGCCCGTAACCGCCAACGCGAACGCGAGCAGGACCTGCGCGCGAAGTTGCACGCGAAGGGTACGAAAGCGGCGAAGCGGCTGTTGAAGATCCGGCGCAGAAAAGAGCAGCGCCGCAACAATGACATCAATCACCAAGTATCGAAAAGGATTGTGGCCGAGGCTGAACGCACCGGACATGGCATCGCCCTTGAAACACTGACAGGGCTCCGTGACCGGGTACGGCTCCGCAAGCCCCAACGGGCCGCAATCCATTCCTGGCCGTTCCATCAACTTGCGGCGTTCATCGCCTACAAGGCGAAGATCGCCGGAGTGCCGGTGGTGTACGTCGATGCGGCCTATACCTCCCAGGAGTGCTCGTATTGCCATCACGTTGATAAGAAGAACCGGCCTTCGCAGGCCGTGTTCTGCTGCCGGTCGTGCGGGGTCGTTGCCCACGCCGACTGGAATGCTTCCCGCAATATCGCCGCCCGCGGCGATTCTGCGTGGACAGCGGGGCGTGAGTCACGCGTCCCTCCACCACCCGAAGCTAGGTGATGGTAAACGTAGGAGCATATGCTGCAGCCAGCCGCAGACGCTACCTACAATCCTGGTGCCTCGGCACCAGGTCAAGTTGACTCTTAGAGAGGGGCGCAGAGTGCGTATCGCACGGATCGCTCACCCCAACGGCATGTCTTTCGCACTACTCGAAGGGGAGGGGCCCGGCGCTACCGCTGCCGAGATCGACGGGCATCCGTTCGCCCAAGTCGCACTGACCGGCCAGCGCTGGGCGCTTGAGGACGTGCGGCTGCTCGCCCCCATCCTTCCGTCCAAAGTGGTGTGCGTGGGGCGCAACTACGCCGAGCACGCCGCCGAGCTGGGCAATGAGGTCCCCAAGGAACCGCTGCTGTTCCTCAAGCCGTCCACATCGGTCATCGGTCCGGGCGAGGCGATCCGCCTCCCGGCCATCTCCGACCAGGTTGAGCACGAGGCCGAACTGGCCATCGTGATCGGGCTGCCGGGCGCCCGCAATGCCGACAAGGTGGCCGCGGCCACCGCGATCTACGGCTACACGTGCGCCAACGACGTGACCGCCCGCGACCTCCAGCAGCAGGACGTCCAGTTCACCCGCGCCAAGGGCTTCGACTCGTTCTGCCCGCTCGGCCCGTGGATCGAGACGGACCTGGACCCGGTCGACGCCGAGGTCCGCTGCGAGGTCAACGGCGAGGTCCGCCAGCTCGGTTCCACGAAGGACATGATCTTCGACCCGGCGACGTTGGTCTCCTACATCTCCCAGGTCATGACGCTCATGCCCGGCGACGTGGTGCTGACCGGCACCCCGGCCGGCGTGGGCTCCTTCCAGGGCGGCGAGACCGTATCCGTTTCCGTCGCCGGCATCGGCACCCTCTCCAATAAGGCGGTCTCCAGTGAGTAACGTCCGCACCCGCTTCTGCCCCAGCCCGACCGGTACGCCGCACGTCGGCCTGGTCCGCACCTGCCTGTTCTCGTGGGGCTACGCCCGCGCGAAGGGCGGGGAGTTCGTCTTCCGCATCGAGGACACCGACGCGGCCCGCGACTCCGAGGAGTCCTACCACCAGCTGCTGGACACACTGTCCTGGCTGGGCATGTCCTGGGACGAGGGGCCCGACATCGGCGGACCCCATGCGCCCTACCGGCAGTCGCAGCGGCTCGACGTCTACGCCGACGTCATCAAGCGCCTCCTCGAAGGCGGCTACGCCTACGAGGCCTACTCGACCAACGAGGAGGTCGAGGCGCGCCACCGGGCGGCCGGGCGCGACCCGAAGCTCGGTTACGACAACTTCGACCGCCACCTGACCGAGGCGCAGAAGGCCGCGTTCCGGGCCGAGGGCCGCAATCCGGTCTACCGGATGCGGATGCCCGATGAGGCCATCACCTTCACCGACGCGGTGCGCGGCGAGGTCACCACGCCCGGTGGGACCGTGCCGGACTACGTGATCGCGCGCGCGGACGGTTCACCGCTGTACACGCTCACCAACCCGGTGGACGACGCCCTCATGAAGGTCAACATGGTGACCCGCGGCGAGGACCTGATGCCCTCGACGCCCCGCCAGATCGTCATGTGGCGCGCGCTGGTCGAGCTCGGCCTGGCCGACGCGGAGCCGGAGTACGCGCACCTGCCGTTGATCGTGGACGAGCGCGGCAAGAAGATGTCCAAGCGCGATCCGCGCTCGAACCTCTTGCAGTACAAGGAGGCCGGGTACCTGCCGGAGGGCGTCCTCAACTATGTGGCGACCCTGGGCTGGTCGCTCTCGGGCGACCGCGACGTGTTCAGCGTGGCGGAGTTCCTGGAGGCGTTCGACCTGCACGACGTCAAGTCGAACCCGGCGAGGTTCGACGAGAAGAAGTTCGACGCGATCTGCTCGGACCACTTCCGCGGCATCGACTCGGCCGAGCTGACCGACATGCTCGTCCCGAGGCTGCGGGAGGCCGGCCTGCTCGCTGAGGTCGTCACGCCCGAGCAGCGCCACGTCCTGGAGGTCGCCGTCCCGCTGGTGCAGGAGCGCTGCACGACGTTGGCCCAGGCGGTGGAGATGCTCCGCTTCCTGTTCTGCGGCACCGAGGTCGAGCTCGATGAGACCAGCGCGAAGAAGACCTTCAAGGAGGGCGCTGACGAGGTGCTCGACGCTTCGATCGCCGCGCTCGAGGGCATCGACTGGACGACCGAGGGCATCGAGGAGGCGCTGAAGTCGGCGCTGGTCGACGGCCTGGGTCTGAAGCCGCGCAAGGCGTTCGGTCCGGTGCGGGTGGCGATCAGCGGCAAGACCGTGTCGCCGCCGCTGTACGAGTCGATGGAGCTGCTGGGCAAGGACGTGAGCCTCGCCAGGCTGCGTGCGGCCCGCGCGACGCTGTAATACGAACGACCGCAACCGGTCTCGCCTCGTTCTGTTTCGGGGCGGGGCCGGTTCGTCTATTCGAGAGTGCGCCGTTCTCGGGCGGGGCCGGTTCGTCGTTTCCGGGACTTGCCTTAGCGCACTACTATGCAATGCATGGTAGTGTGGTTTGCGTGGACCGATCACAATTGCTCAAGGGCCTGCTCGACATCATCGTCCTGCGGGTCTTGGAGATCGAGGACGCCTACGGCTACGAGATCCTGCACCGCCTGCGCGGCGCCGGCTTCGACGAGCTCGGCGACGCATCGGTGTACGGGACCTTGAGGCGCCTGTACAAGGCCGGGTACCTGGCCACCTATGTGCTGCCCAGTGACTCGGGCCCGCACCGGAAGTACTACACGCTCACGCCCGAGGGCCGCGGCTATCTCAAGGGCATGCACGAGGCCTGGGAAGACGTCAGCGCCAAGATGCGGAAGCTCCTCGACATCCCCGAGAAAGGACGATCATGACCGACAATCCCGGACGGGCCGACGAAGTGGCCGCCTACCGCCAGGCGGTGGAGGCCCACCTGAGCCGCCTGCCCGCGGCCGAGCGGGCCGAACTGCTGGCCGATCTGGAAGCGCACCTCGGCGAGGTCGCGGCGGAGCTGGAACTGGAGTCGAGCCTGGTGGGCCGCCTCGGTACCCCGGCCGACTATGCGAAGGAGCTCCGCGAGGCGGTCCGGGTCTCCTCGGAACAGACGCCGGCGCAGGGCATCCCGGGAAGCGGGGGGCCGGGGGGCCAGGGGGCGTTCGTGCCACCGGCCTTCCCCGGCATCGCACCGCCGCTCGTGGCTCCGCCGCGGAGGTCGCTGACGGGATTGTGGATCGGACTGGGAGTCGGCGCCGGCACCTTGGTGATGGTGTTGGCGATGGGCTTCCTCTTCTTCGGGGCCCCGTTCGTCAGCGACGACGGCACCGTCAATTACGAGGACCTTCCGGAGGCGACCGTCGAGGAGTCCCGGAGCGAGGAGACCGCGGAGGCGACCACCTCGGAGTCCGGGAGCTCGGAAAGCGAGAGCCCCTGGGATCCGACAAGCGAGGCCGAAGCAACGCCGAGTGAGCTCCCGCCTTCTCCGAGTGAGTCCGAAACGCCATGACCGAGAGCCGATTCCGGGTGTGTGAGATGCGGCTCTGTAGACATTGAGGGAAGAAGATCTGGCGAATCTCGGAGTGTCAATGGGCCGAACGGCTGAGTTGAATCCTCTGTAGATCAGGCGCTTGCCGCAGCGCACACGATAGGGCCGGTATCGGACGAAAGGGATAGGCGCACAGTTCCGACGTGGACGGAAGTGTGCCGAGTTTGCGCAGCTACCAAGCGTGACCTCGCGATCCGAGGCGACCCCTAACGTTGCCCGGATGCGTTTGACGAAGCTACTGACCCGTGGAAGACACGCGGCCGCCGCCACCCCCATTTGGGGCGCGCGCGTTGTCCGCAACCGCGTCTTCGCCTCGGTCGCCGCGTCCGTGATCGCCGTGAGCTCGGCGACGACCGCCGGCGCTGCGATCACCGGCGTCGAAGACCCGACACCCGAGGAGCAGGTCGCCTCGGACATCGTCGCGGACGGCATCTCGGCCGATTACAAGTGGGAGAACGTCTCGACGATGGAGAGCATTCTCCCCGTCAAGGAGACCGCCACCGACACGACCGAGAAGTCCGAACCCGCCGAGGTCCCTGAGGAGGAGGAAGAGGAAGAGGAGCCCGCCGAGGACACCTCCTCCGACGACTCGAGCGGTTCGACGGTCGACATCGCCGCCGACTGCTCGGAATACTCCGGCAACAAGGCCATCGGCTGCACCATGACCCTCGAGGCCGGCTGGGACATGAACGAGGTCTCCTGCCTCGTGTCCCTGTGGGACCGCGAATCGGGCTGGAACGAGTCGGCGTACAACTCCGGCTCCGGCGCCTACGGCATCCCCCAGTCGCTCCCCGGCGACAAGATGGCCGCCAACGGCGACGACTGGGAGACCAACCCGGCCACCCAGATCGCCTGGGGCCTCGACTACATCGACGGCCGCTACGGCAACCCCTGCGGCGCCTGGGCACACTCCGAATCCAACGGCTGGTACTGAGCCCACGCCGATACCGGCCCCGAGCCCGACACGCCGATACCGGCAACGAGCCCGAACTGAATAACTACTGAATAAATGCCGAGTCAGAACTCGGACGCGGAGGCCCGCACTGCTTTCAACAGCAGTCGCGGGTCTCCGAGTTTCCGCTTCAGGCGACGTTCGAGCCCCGCGATCGGGGTCAGGTTCTGCGGGGCCCGCGGGTCCTTGTGCGCGGCCGAACCCAACGGGGGCAGGGCCGCCGCCGTCGCGTCGGCCAGCGCGATCGCCGCCTCTTCGCTCAGGGCGTCCGCCGCCTCGATCCGCGCGATGCCCGCCCAGCCCTTGGAGCTCATTCCCGGCAGGCGCAGGTACCAGGAGTACCGCGGCCAGGTCGTCATGAGGTGGAAGACGGGCGTGCGCTGGCCGGGACGCAGCTGCTCGACCACGCCGTTCATGGCTCCGCGCAGGTAGGACCGGTGGTGGCTCTTGATGTAGCCCACCGCGTTCGGCAGCCTGGTGCGGCCCCGCAGGGTCCCGTCCAGGACCGAGAGTTCCGCGTGGGTCGCCACCGCGGCTGCGACCTTCGCCTCCAGGGAGGCCATGGCGGTCTGGGCGGCGGCGATGAGTTCGGCGGCTTCCGCGGCGTCGGACTTGCGGTACGGGTACTGGCCGAAGTCGGTGCCGGGGTCGATAGGGGAGAAGAGGCCGCGTTCGACGGCCGTCTCGGTGACAGCGGAGGCGCCGCCTTCGAGGTCGCAGGCGACCGCGCCGGCAGCCCACGAGACGCACAGCCCCGGCCAGCGGCCGGTCTCGTCGGTGAGCTCGATGCGCGCGTCGAGGCGGCGCACGCCGTCGACCACGAGGATCCGAGTGGGGCCGGTGCCGGGGGCGTCGAGCGGGGCCCAGTCCTTCGCGGGCACCTCCACCTCGGCATTGACCTCGGCCGAGTCGGCCTTCCGCGGCGATTCGGAATTGTCGGCGAAGGACGGATCCCAGGCGTCGACGGTGATCTGCAAGGCGCACCCGCTTTCTTGGAGGTCGACCTCGGCTCAGAGGCGGTTGTGAGCACCCCTGCTCGACGGTCGACCCCAGCCTAGGGGGTGTTCGCGAACCCTCCTAGCCCTCCTCCGGTTCCCACTCCCGCACCAGGTCGAGCAGGCGGGGGAACCTCGGGCATTGCGGTCGTCCTCGCGGACGGCATGGCGCTCTTCGAGCCCGACCATGCGCTGCCGGCCCGGGTCGCGCGTCGGCCTCGGTCTCAGGCGAAGGTCTTCTCCACGTGTGATCCCTTCGCGTCCTTGGTGATCCGGAATCGCACCGGGACCCGCTCGGCGAGTTCCGGTACGTGGGTCACCAGCCCGACCGTCCGCCCCGCCGAGATCGTCAGCGCCTCCAGCGTCGTCGCCACCGCGTCCAGCGTCTCGGGGTCCAGCGTCCCGAAGCCCTCGTCCAGGATGATCGATTCCAGACACGCCCCGTGCCGCGCCAGGCTCGCCAGCTGATCACTCAGCGCCAAGGCCAGCGACAGCGATGCCGCGAACGTCTCCCCGCCCGACAGGCTCCGCGCCGGCCGCGCCATGTCCGCGTCGTGGTGGTCCACCACCCAGAAATCCTGATCCCGGTAGATCAGGTCGTACTGCCCGCCCGTGATCCGGTTGAGCATCACCGTCGCGCCCGCCACCAGCTCGTCCAGGGCCTCGCTCAGCAGCCACTCCATGAACCGGTCCGCCTTCAGATGCGCCGCGAGCTCCTTCGCCACCTCGGCGTCCCGCGCGAACCGCCGCGTCTCCGACTCCAGCTCCACGCGCCGCTTTCGCTGCTCGGACAGCCGTGCCGCTTCCGCCCGGGCCGATTCCACCGACCTGGCATGCGCCGCAACGTAGTCGCCGCCCGTTCCCGTCAGCGGCACCTTGACCCCGAACTCGGCCATCGCCGCCAGGAGTTCTGCCCGCAGCGTCTTGGCGCGTCCGTCCAGGCTCTCCGACTCGGACCGGGCCGCCTCGCGGTCGGCCGTCGTCCGCTCCAGCGCCGTGGCGGCCCATTCCACCAGGGACTGCCAGCTCGCCGACAGCTCCGTCCCCACCGGCGGCGGCGTCAGCCCGCCGACCTGGTCCCGCGCGTGGTTGAACTCGGTCCAGGCCCGCTGCCGCTTCTCCTCCGCGGTGGTCTTGCGCTTCTGCGCCTCCCGCAGCGCCCGGCGCGCGGCCCGCAGTTCATTGGCGATCCCGGACAGCTGCTGCTTGCCCACCTCGGCCGCCGACCGCTTGGCGCGCAACGCCTCCGCGTCGGGGACGTCTTCGAGCTTCTTGCTCAGCCGCCGCTGCGTCAGCCGCAGCTCGGTCAGCCGCTCCTCATAGGAGTCCAGCCTCGCCCGGAGGCTCACCACCGCCTGCTGCGCGTCCTTGTGCTCGATCTGCGCATTGTTGGCCGCGGCCTGCGCCTCCTTCAGCTCCTCGGAGACGTCGCGTTCGGGAACGGTCTCGACGGCCCGGTCGCACACCGGGCAGTCCTCCCCGGCGACCAGCTCGGCGCGCAGCGTCCCGGCCAGTTCCGCCATGCGGATCTTGTGCAGGGCCGCGTGCTGGATCTCGACCTCCTCGGCCGCCGCGCCCTCCAGCTCCTTCGCCTCCTCGTGCTGGAGCTTCAACTCCTCGGTGAGCTCGGTGCCGGTCCTGAGGTTCACGTCGGTCTCCGACAGGTCCGCCCAGGCCTTGAGCTGCCGCTCGATCAGGCCCAGGTCGAGCCCGTCGAGCTCGGCGCGCAGCCGCTCGTCCTCGGCCTCGGTCGCCTCGACCTCGGCCGCCTTCTCCACGGTCTTGGCGGCCGCGTCGGCCACCTGCGAGGCGATGTCGTCGACCCCTGAGGGCCGCTTGATGTACGTGAGCGACGTCAGGTGCTTTTCGGCCAGGGCCAGCCGCGTCCGCGCGGCCTCGATCGCCGCGCTCATCCCGTCCAGCGCGTTCGCCTTGTCCCGCACCGGCTCCGTGAGCTTTTCCAGCCGCTCGACCCGCTCGGCGGTGGCCGCCAGCTCCTCGTCGGAGACCGGCGCGACGTGCGCCAGCTGCGCCTCGAGCGTCTGCTGCGCGGTCGACGCGGCCGAGTACCGGGCCCGGGCCTGCTGCTGGATCCCGCGGTACACGCTGTGACCCAGCAGGTTCTCCAGGATCTTGCGTCGATCGGCCGCCGAGGCGTGCAGGAACTCGGCGAACTCGCCCTGGGGCAGCAGCACGCACTTGGTGAATTGGTCGAACGGCAGCCCGATGATGCCCTCGACGGCCTTGCCGACCACCGAGGCGCCCGAGGCCAGCGCGGTGCCGAGCCCTTCGAGGAGTTCGTCGTCGTCGGCGGGGTTGACGCCCTCGGGCAGCCGCTCCAGCGCCGCCTGGGCGGTGGTGACATTGCCGCTGCCCCCGCGACGCAGCACCCTCGTTGCCACGTAGTGGCTCCCGCCGGCGGCGAACACCAGCCGGACCCGGCCCTCGACGGCGGAGGGCGCGATGAAGTGCTGGGTCGAGTTCGTCCAGCGCGGCGTCTTGCCGTAGAGCGCGAAGCACATCGCGTCGAGCACGGTGGACTTGCCGGCCCCGGTGGGGCCGGTGAGGGCGAAGAAGTCGACGTCGGTGAAGTCGAAGGTGGAGGCCTCGGTGTAGGAACCGAAGCCGTGCAGGTCCAGGCGAATCGGCCTCATTTAATCCTCCGCCGCGACGGTCTGGGTCGCTTCGTAGAGTTCGCCGAAGAGCGCGGCGACGGCGGGGTCGTCGTGGCCGTTCTCGGTCAGGTATTCGCCGAACAGCTCGCCGGGGCTGCGGCCCGAGCGTCGCTCCTTCGGTTTCGTCGCATCGGCGCGCAGGACCGGGTCGATGTGGATCTGGACGGCGCGCGGGAACAGGTCGGCGACCTCGCTGCGCAGTCCGGCGCGGGCGGGTTCGGTCACGAACACCCGCAGCCACGCCCGTTCGTCGATTCCGGACTCCGCGGCCTCGGCGAGCTGCCCCAGGTTGCCCCGCACCGTCTGGAGCGGCACGGCCGCCGTCAGCGGCACCTCGCGGATGCGCGCCGGGGTGTCGTTGGTGACGTCCACGATGGTCACGCTCGGCTGGTGGTCCTCCTCGCCGAAGTCGACCGCGAGGGGCCCGCCGGAGTACCGGATCGGGCACGGACCTTCGATCTTCTGGGCCTTGTGCAGGTGCCCCAGCGCGACATAGCCGGTGGAGGCGGGGAAGATCGCGGCGGGCACGGCGTAGTCGGCCACGGTGTGCACCTCCCGCTCGCCGCCGCCGACCTTGCCGCCGACGACGGTGAGGTGGCCGCAGATCAGGTTGACCTCGTCGGCGCCGAAGCCCTGGGTGAGCGCGGAGACCATGCGGCGCAGGTGGTCGGCGTAGGCGGACTCGGCGTCGGCCACGCTCAGTTCGAACAGCTCGGCGGCGCGCACGGCGTAGCGCTGCGAGACGAACGGCAGGGCCGCGAGCCGCCAGCGCTCGCCCGATTCGGTGGTGCCGGTGACGATGTGGTCTGAGGCCTTGCCGATGCGGCCCCGCAGGTGGATTCCGGCGGCGTGCGCCCATTCGCGCAGGGCCTCCAGGCCGGGCCCGTTGTCGTGGTTCCCGGCGATGGCGACGACCTCGGCGCCGGTCTGGCGCAGCGCGGAGAGCGTCGAGTACAGGACCTTCTGGGCCGCGCTCGAGGGCGCGGCGGTGTCGTAGAGGTCCCCGGCGACGATGACCAGGTCGGGCCGCTCTTCACGGACGATGTCGGCGAGCTGGGCGAAGACGGCGCGCTGCTCGTCGAGGCGCGGCCGGCCTTTCAAGGTGACGCCGACGTGCCAGTCGGAGGTGTGCAGGATGCGCAAGGCTCACTCCTAGAAAGGCCTAGAACGGAATGTCGTCTTCGTCGTCGCCGGCCAGGTCGAACGGGTCCACTTTGGCCGTCACCGAGCGGGCGGTGGCGGTCGGGGCGTGGCCGGCCTCGGCGGGGCGGGTCGCCCACGCCGGGAACGGGAAGTTCACGACCAGCGGCACCGGCAGTTCGGGCTGGCCGACGAACATGGTGCCGGGCTTGGCCATGAGGACCCGCATGCGCTGGGCCTGTGTCAGGAATCCGTACTCGGGTCGGGTGGCCTCGGCGGCGTCGAGGCGTCCGACGACGCGGATCGCGGAGTTCGACGCGATGCGGCGCTCCACTTCGGAGGCGGTCTGCTGCGCGCCGATGAGGATGACGCCGAGGGAGCGGCCGCGCTCGGCGATGTCGAGCAGGATGTCCTTGATGGGGCTGGTGCCCTCGCGCGGCGCGTACTTGTTGAGCTCGTCGAGGACGACGAACTGCAGCGGCCTGGCCGTGCCGGCCTTCTCCTTGCGCTCGAATTCGGTCCGCAGCACCACGCCGACGACGAAGCGCTGCGCCCGGTCGGGCAGGTTGTGCAGGTCGACGACGGTCACCTGCGCGTCCGAGGAGACGGCCTTGCCCCGGGAGGGGAGGTCGCCGCGGATGAGGCGGCCGACGTCGCGGCCGGAGGCGATGAGGCGGCGGATGAAGGCGTTGACGGTGCCCAGGCCGATCGCGGACCCCGCCCATTCGGTGCGGGTGTCGTCGTCGGAGAGCCGTTCGCAGATGAGGTCGACCAGGTCCCGGTAGCTGGTGAGGAGCTGGCCGTCGATGGCGACGGCGCCGTTGTCCTTCGGGCGGGCCTCCTTGCGGAGCCGGGCGGCGACCTGGTGGACGACCATCGTGTACTGCTGGCGGTCGTCGTCGGCGTCGGCGAACACGAAGGGCAGCATGCCGTCGGCGCAGAACTCGCCGAGCGTCCAGTAGAAGGCCTCGACGCCGGTGGAGCGGCAGGCCACGTCGGGGACGCCATTGCGGTCGCCTTCGCGGGGCGGGGCCAGGACCTCGACGGACTTGAACGCGCCGGGCGCCATGCCGAGCCGACGGTACTGCTCGCGGATGGTGTCGTCGATGCGGGTGTTGTCGTGGTCGAGGAGCAGCAGGTCCTCGCCCTTGACATTGAAGATGAGCGCCTTGGTGTTGGCCGCCTCGGCGCCCATCGCGCCGGAGTGCAGCAGCGAGTAGAGCAGCCAGGTCGCGAAGGAGGTCTTGGTGGCGACGCCCGAGATGCCGGAGATCGACACGTGGGCGCCGCGCGAACCGTCGAGGAAGTCGGCGTTGAGGAACACCGGCTGGCCGTCGCGCGAGAACCCGAGGGGGATCTGGCGGGTCATGCCGTCGAAGTACAGGGCGCGGTCGCGTTCGTCGCCGGTGGCGCGGTGCACCTCGGCGCCCGGCGTCGGCGGCACGAACACCTCCGGCTCGACGCGGGTCACGGTGACCTCGGCGGCCTCCTGGACCTGCGCGGGGAGCAGGCCCCCGGCGATGTCGAACACGTCGGAGTCGAACTGGGCGCCCTCGTGGCGGCTGCGCACCGCGGTGACGACGCCGGAGACGGTGACCGTGCCGACGCCCGGGACCTGGCGTTCGGTGGTGAGCACGTCGTCGAGCTGCGCATAGGCGTCGGGTCCGACGCCGACCCAGAACGACAGCGGCGTGGCGTCCTCGGTGCCGAGGACGCGGCCCACAGAATCACTCATCGGTCGATCCTCGCAGATAGCGCACGATCAGATTGCCCCCGGCTTCGATGACGTGTCGCAGCCGCAGTGCCCGGGCCGATTCGGCCGCGTGGCCCTCGGCGATGCGCGGTGCCCCGGCCCCGACCAGGAGCGGCGAGACCGTCAGGCACAGTTCGTCCACCGCGTCGGCCGCGATGAGTTCGCCGAATACGGTCGGCCCGCCCTCGCACAGGATCTGGCGCAGGCCCCGCTCGCGCAGGGCCCTGATGGCGGCCGGGAAGTCGACCGAGCCGGTGCCGATCGCGATGACGTCGGCGACCTCCCGCATCTCGGCCATCTGGTCGACGGCGGCGTCGGCCGCGCAGATCACGATCGGCCGCCGCGGCGCCTCGGTGAAGATCGCCGCAGACGGGTCGAGCCGGGCCGAGCGCGAGACGATCGCCATGATCGGGACCTCCGGCAGTCCCTGGTCCCGGCGCCAGGCCATGCGGTCGGCGCTGAGGACCAGCGGCCCGTACCCCTCGGCCAGGACCGTCCCGGACCCGGCCACCAGCACGTCGCACCTGGCGCGCAGGACCTTGAAGACCCGCTTGTCGGCTTCACCCGAAAGTGGCCCGGACAGGCCGCTCAGGGTCGCGGCGCCGTCGGCGCTGGAGACGAAGTTGACGCGGAGCCAATCGGCTTCGGGCGGCTCATAGGCCTGGTAGATCTCGGAATCGGAGAGATCGTCGAGCGTTCGGTACAGCACATCTGCCACGGCCACAACCTAGCCCACGGGACTGACAACCCGGCCGACAGCGGTGCGTGAGTTCGGTGAAACGGTTCCGCCGCAGTTCATCGCTGGCAATATCAACGGGTGGTACCATCGATGGCATGAGTCGCAAGAAGAGCACTATCTACCTTGATGAGGCCGCAGACATGCGGCTGGAGGCAGTAGCCCGGAAGTTGGGTGCCTCGAAAGCTGAGCTCATGCGCCGATTCATCGATGAAGGGCTTATCCGAACCGGGGAATCCGACCCGCTGCCGCCTCTGCCGAAGTACCGCAGCGAGCAGCCGCTCACCGTCGATGAGATGGACGAGGCGATCTACCAGAGCATGAAGCGGCGCGCGCAGAAGCGATGATCATCGTCGCAGACACCTCGGCAGTCCTCGCCGCCTTCGATGAAGGCCAGCCGCATCATGAAGCGGCCGAACAGATCATGGAGACCGAGTCGCTGCTCGTCTCCCCACTGGTCATGACGGAGCTCGACCATCTGGCGCGCCGTGAAGGCGGGTTCGACTTCGCGGTCGAGGTCGCTGCGGCGCTGTTGGTCCGATTCGAACGCGGTCGATACCAGCTGGCGTCGATTCGCTATGAGGACTTCGCAACCGCGAACCAGCTCAGGCTTGATTACCGCGGTCTGAAACTCGATCTCGCCGACACGGTCGGTGTGGCGCTGGCGGATCGGTACGACACCAACCGAATCTTCACGCTGGACCAGCGGGATTTTCGCGCGATCAGGCCGCTCACGGCCGGGTTCGACGCGTTCGAGATTCTGCCATTCGATTGGGACGGCCAGGGCGCCTAGGGGTTCCGAAACACCCCTAGGCCCGCCCGTACCCGTGAGCCTCCTAAAGGCCCGGTGCCCCGAACGCGGCCCGCCGCTTGGCGCCGCGGCGGAACCTGAACCGCAGGTAGATCACCCGCACCACCGTGCCGACGACGAAGACCGCCGCCGCGATCCCGCCGAACAGCGCGAGCGGGGACCCGCTCGGCTCACCGGTGCGGTGACCGGCGCGGCCCTCCGGGTCGTACGTGAGCACGACCGACTCGCCGACGTCGTGGCGCTGCCTCGGCGACGTCCGCAGATCGAACTCGCCGCCCTCCGGGCATTCCATGGTGTGGTCGTACTTGGGCTTCCGTTCCCCGTCGCTGCGGACGTACGTCTTCTCCTGCGAGGTGACCGTGCAGGACTCGGTGACACCGCGCTCGGTGAGGACCTGCTCATTGACGCCGATGAAGATCAGGATCGGCATGGCGAACAGCACCAGGTGGACGCCGATCGCCGCCGCGATCATCGGCGTCAGGCCCTCCCGGAGCACGAAATACCAGACCTGGGCGAGGAACAGCACGAAGGCGACCGCCAGCAGCGAGACCGGAACCGGCGTCCAGAACGCGTCGGCCACGAACATCGAGTACCAGGCGGAAGCGGCGGTGAACGCGCTGCCGGCGAGCACCAGCACCACCCCCACGGTGACATCGCGGCCGAGCTTGATCTTGTCCTCGAAGGAGCGCTCGGGGTTCTTCCCGAGCGGAGTCGGCGGGTGCATCGGATGCCCAGGCTGGGAGTACTGGGGGCCGTAGGGCTGCTGGTCAGTCACTATGGGGCACTTTCTATGGGAGCTGCGGGGCACCCCCAGGCTAGCGCCTTCCAGCCAGCCGGTCGCCGATCGCCCGGCGCCACGAGGATGCTCCGTTCCTCAGGGCGGGAAGGAGGTCAAGCGCCGAGCACGCGTTCCAGATAGGCGTTGCCGAATCGCCGGTCGGGGTCCACCTCGTCCCGCACCGCCACGAAATCCGCGAAGCGCTCGTAGCGCTCGTCCAGCTTCTTGTCGTCCAGCCAGTGCATCTTGCCCCAGTGCGGCCGACCCTCGGCCGCGTCGAAGATCGCCGCGCAGTCGCGGAAGTAGGCCTCGTACTCGTGCCGGTGGTACTGGTGCACGGCCACATACGCGGTGCGCCGGCCCTGCGCGGTCGAGAGCCACACGTCGTCGGCGGCCGCGAAGCGCACCTCCACCGGGAAGGAGACGTGGTGGCCCTCGCGTTCCACCATGTCCCGCAAGTCCCTCAAGACCTGCGGCAGGCTCTCGTGCGGCACCGCGTACTCCATCTCGCGGAACACCACCCGCCGCGGCGAGGTGAAGACCCGGTGCGAGACGTCGGTGTACTCGCGGGCGCTCCACACCCGCCCGGCCAGCCGGTTGATCCCCGGCACCCACCCCGGGAACCGCGTCCCCACCCGGTTGGCCGCCTCGAACAGCGTGTTCTCGGTGAAGGCCTCGTTCCACCAGTACGAGAGCCGGCTCGGGGCCCGGCCGCGCTCGTCCATCGAGTAGCGGTTGTTCCGCTTCGTCAGGGTCCGGTCGGTGTGCGGGAACCAGTAGAACTCGAAGTGGTCGTTCTCGGCCACGAGCTCGTCCAGCCTGTCGAGCACCACCTCCAGCCGCATGGGCTTCTCGACCGCCCGCAGCTGGAAGGCCGGGACGCAGCGCATCGTCACCTCGGCGATGATCCCCAACGCCCCCAAACCGAGTCGGGCCGCCGCGAACAGCTCCGGGCGCTCGTTCTCCGAGCACCGCGCCACGGTGCCGTCGGCCAGGACCAGCTTCAGGCCCGCGACCTGCCACGAGAAGCCGCGGTACCGGTCGCCGGTGCCGTGCGTGCCCGTCGAGATCGCCCCCGCGATGGTCTGCCGGTCGATATCGCCCATGTTCTCCAACGCCAGCGCGTGCGCGTCCAGCACCTGGTTGAGGCGCCACAGCGGCATGCCCGCCTCGACGGTGGCCAGATGGGAGGCGGCGTCTATCTCGATCACCTGGTCCAGGTCGCCGAGGTCGACCATAATGTCCTCGGGCACGGCGATGCCGCTGAACGAGTGGCCGGCGCCGACGGCCTTGACGCGCAGGTCGTCGTCGGCGGCGGCGCGCACCAGGGCCGCCAGATCGTCCACTTCGGCGGGTCTGGCGACCCGCGAGGGTTCGGCCGTTTCGGTACCCGACCAGTTCTGCCACAGAGAGGTTGTCACGGGGCCTCCGGTAGTGATCGTTCTACGTGACGGTAGCTTTCATCTAACCGCATCTGACCAGGGAAGGGAAGCGACATGGTAACCCGGACCAACTTGGGCCACGGCCCCGCCGAGAACCTGTTCGCCGAATTGGGCCGCGCGACCGCCGGGGTGCAGCCGCCCTTCGCCGTGGTCGACCTCGGTGCCTTCGACACCAACGCCGCCATTCTGCGGCGCGGCGCGATCGGGAAACCGATCCGTTTGGCCAGCAAGTCATTGCGGTGCCGCACGCTCATGCGCAGGGCGCTGGCCCAGCCCGGGTTCCGCGGCATTCTCGGTTTCACGCTCCCCGAGGCGCTGTGGCTCGCGGAGGAGTTCGACGACATCGTGGTCGGATATCCGACGGCCGACGTGGAGGCGTTGCGCCGCTTGGCGGGCGACGACGAGGCCGCGCGGCGCATCACGCTCATGGTCGACTCCGTCGAGCACCTGGACTTCCTGCGCCGCAATGTGGAACCGAATCCGTCGCGTCCGCTGCGGCTGTGCCTGGAGCTGGACATGTCGCTGGAGTTGTTCGGCGGCCGCGTCCACATCGGCGCCCACCGCTCGCCGGTCCACTCGGCCGAGCAGGCGCTCGCGATGGCGCACGAGATCGAGAAGCGCCAGGGCGTGAACCTGGTCGGGATCATGGGCTACGAGGGCCAGATCGCGGGCGTGCAGGACGCCTTCAGCGCTGCGGCCCTGCAGTATCCGCTGGTGCGGCTCATGCAGCGGATCTCCAAGTCCGAGCTGGCCGAGCGCCGCGCGGACGCCGTCGCGGCGGTGCAGGGCGTGGCCGATCTGGAGTTCGTCAACGGCGGCGGGACCGGTTCGATCGGGTGGACGGCGGGGGACCCGTCGGTCACGGAGGTCGCCGCCGGGTCGGGCCTGTACTCGCCGGCGCTGTTCGACGGCTACCGGTCGATCCGCCCGCTCCCGGCCGCGTTCTTCGCGCTGCCGGTGGTGCGGCGGCCGCGGCGGGGCATGGTCACCGCGCTCGGCGGCGGCTGGATCGCCTCGGGGGTGCCGGGCAAGGACCGGCTGCCCAAGCCGACGTTCCCCAGTGGAATGTCGTTCGCCGGGACTGAGGGCGCCGGGGAGGTGCAGACCCCGTTGCGCGGCAAGGCCGCCGACGGTCTGGTCATCGGTTCACGGGTGTGGATGCGGCACGCCAAGGCCGGGGAGCTGGCGGAGCGGGTGAACGAGATCCACCTGGTCTCGCGCGGTGAGATCATCGACGAGGCGCCGACGTACCGGGGCGAGGGCAAGGCGTTCGTCTAGGGGGTTCACAAACGCCCCCCAGACGAACGCGCTCACTCAGTCGTCGTCGTCGTTTCCGCCGTTCCCATTGCCGTTTCCGTTCCCATTGCCACCGCCACCGTCGCCATCGCCATCGCCGCCACCCTGTTCGCACAGGTCGAGCATCTCCTGGATCGGCGTGCAGTTCTCGTCGCCGCCGTTCCCATTGCCGCCCCCGTCGCCGCCGGGTACGCCGCAGCGGGTATCGGTCGGGTTGGCCGCGCAATATGGACTGCTGGGGTCGATGGTGCCGTCTTCGTTCTCGATGTCATCCGTGATGGGGCTGCCGACGTGGGCGGCCTCGCCCCAGGCCTGCGAGTCGTAGCCCATGGCGTCGATCGAGCCCTCCATGAACTGCTTCCACACCGGATAGCTCAGCGTCGAACCGAACACGCCGTCGATGCTGCCTTCGGGATTCAGCAGCGGCGCCGACTCGGCGGTCGCATTGCCGACCCAGGTGGCGATGCTCAGCTGCGGGATCGCGCCGACGTACCAGGTGTGGGCGTTGGCCGGGCTGAACTCCTCGGCGGCTTCCCAGGTACCGGTCTTGCCGGTGTAGGGGCGGTCGATCGCGCCGCCGTCGCCGTCGATGGTCGAGCCGACGTATTGGAGGTTGCGCGCGATCTCGGTGGTGAGCGCCTGGGTCTGCTCCAGCGGGCGCTGCTCCGGGTACTCGTTTCCGTCGCGGTCGTAGACCTTCTCCACGAAGTGGGTCTCGTTGTAGACGCCGTCGGCGGCGATCGTGGCGTACACGGTCGCCATGTCCTTCACCGTGGTCGGGTACTGCCCGAATCCAATGTGGTAGTAGAACGGCGAGTTCTTAGACTCCAGGTCCAGCTCGGTGGTCTTCGGGGTGACCTCGTCGTCCTCGTAGCCGTCGAGCGAGGCCATCGGGTTGATATTGCCGTTGTCGAGGGTCTCGAACGTGCCGTCGTCGAGCTCCCGCACGCCGTGGCGCGAGTAGGTGATGGTGCCGTCGTCCGCCCGGTAGAACTTGTAGGTGACCGGCTCGCCGTCCTCGGTCTGGGTGAGGGTGCGCAGGCCCATGTCGATGGCGGTCTGGAGGATCGCGGTCGCACCGTACTTCTCGGCGATCGCGTACATGGGGGTGTTGCGCGAGTCGCGGACCGCGTCGGTCAGGGTCCGGTCGGTGTTCTCGTCGGTGCCGGCGTTCTCGATCGCGTTGTCCTCGAAGTCCTCGAGCGAGTCGAACTCGCGCGGGGAGTCGGAGTTCCACCAGGAGTCGATCGAGGCATTGTTCTTGACCGCCGTCGCGGCGGTGATCATCTTGAACGTCGATGACGGCGGGTGCGGGTTCTCCAACCCGGCCTTGTCGACACCGAGGCCGTTCTCGCCGCCGTAGTAGCCCAGGACGCGGCCCGTACCGGGCTCGACGGCCACGACGGCGTTCGCCATCGACGGGTTCTGCTTGTACAGCGCGGCGTTCTCGTTGTCGTTCTTGAACTCGTAGTAGCCGTCCTCGTTCTCGTACTCGGCGGCGTCCGCCTCTTCCTCCACGGGATCGCCGTTGTCGTCGACGAGTACGCCGTCTTCCTCCTGGCGTTTGAGGTCGCCGCGGCTGGCGGTGTCCTCGGCGGCGTCCTGGACCTTCGAGTTGATGGTGAGCTCGACGGTGTAGCCGCCGGTGTCCTCGTCCTTGCCGTAGAAATCGTTCTGGGTGAGGCCGTAGCGGCTGTAGAGCTCGTCCCAGATGTAGCCGTCGGTGGGGTTGGTGAGGAAGCCGGTCGGGGTGTTGTTGCCCCAGGTGCCGGGGTTCTCCAGCGACTCCTCGGTCTCGGGCATGCCGGCGTCGATCTCCGCCTGGTCAATGTGGCCCATCTTCTTGAGCTCGTTCATGCCGTAGTCCCAGCGGTCCTGTGGCGCGGTGGAGTCTTCCCCGGCCACGCGCGGGTCGAAGGACCCGTCGCCCGCCTTGACCTGCATGACCAGCATCATCGCCTGGCCCCAGTCGAGATCTTTGACCTTCTCGCCGAACCACACCTCGCTGGCGGCGGCGATGCCGTAGGCGCCGCGGCCGTAGAAGTTCAGGTTCAGATAGTGCGTCAGGATCTCCTCCTTGGAGTAGTCCTGCTCCATCTTCATGGCCATGATGGCCTCTTTGGCCTTGCGGCCGTAGGAGATGTCACCGCGGATGTCCTCGACCATGCCCGCGTACTGCTGGGTGATGGTCGAGGCGCCCTGGGTGTCGCCGCCGGTGACGTTGTTGACCAGGGCGCGCGTGGTGCCCTTCCAGTCGACGCCGTCGTGTTCGAAGAAGTTCTTGTCCTCCAAGGCGAGGAGCGACCAGACGACCTCGTCGGGGATTTCCTCGTAGTCGTCCACCAGCTTGCGGGTGTACTCGCCGTAGCCGGCGACGGGGGTGCCGTCGGCGAGGGTGATGGTGGTCGATTCGCCGTACGCGAGGTCCTTCGGCTCGGGGACGTTCTCGAAATAGGTCGCCCCGGCGACGGTCCCGGCGCCGAGCATCATGAGCACGGCCATGATGAGGGCCGCGTACACGCGGCGGCGGCGCATCGACATGCGCTTCTTGGACTTCGACTTGGGCTTCTTACCCAGAGGCATGGTCTTGCGGACGGCGCCGACGACCGAGGCGCGGCCGACATTGCCGGGTGCGCCGCCGTGATCTCCGGGGCCGCCGGGCACAGCGGGGCCGCCCTGGTGAGGCGGGCCACTGTGAGGGTTCACGCTGTGAGGGCTCACGTTGGGAGGGTTTGCGCCAGGGGTCGAGGCGGGGCCGTACTGCGGGGCCCGGCCCGGGGTGGGGCCGACAGGTGGGGAGTAACCGCCCGGGGGAGGGGAGCCGCCGGGAGGACCGGCCGAGGGGCCGGTGCCGGGGCGTTCGTAGTCGCTCATGCTCAACCATCCACGTGCTCATCGGTGCCGGTCCGGGGGCCGCACTCGCAAGGTCTTGGATGATAGCGGAGCACGCCCGGTAGGCGAGAGGTCTTCAGTTTCGCAGGTGAAAACTACCGTTTCACGACCACCTTAGACCCGGCATGCGACACGTCAAGCGAAGTGAAGCGTCTCTCACCTGCGCAGCGAGGAGCGAGGGGAACGCGTGTTAGCAGTCCCCACCTCTAGCTTGCTACGCCTCGGGCGGCCTGGCGGCCCGAGAAGAGGCAACCGCCCAGGAATGTCCCCTCCAGGGAACGGTATCCGTGCATCCCGCCGCCCCCGAACCCGGCCGCCTCACCCGCCGCGAACAGGCCGGGAAGCGGCTCTCCATCAGCCCGTAGGACCCGCCCGTCCAGGTCCGTGTGGAGTCCGCCGAGGGTCTTGCGGGTGAGGATATTGAGCCGCACCCCGATGAGCGGCCCGGCCTTCGGATCGAGCAGCCGGTGCGGGGTGGCGACCCGAATGAGCCGATCCCCGCGGTAGGCCCGGGCCCCGCGCATCGCGGTCACCTGGAGATCCTTGGTGAAGGTATTGGCCAATTCGTTATCTCTCGCGTGCACGGCATCCCGCACTCGGGCGGGATCGAGCAGCGGTTCGGCGGTGAGCGCGTTCATTCCGTCGACCAACTTATCGAGCTCATCGGCCACCACGAAGTCCGCGCCGTGCTCCTTGAACGCCTCGACGGGGCCCGGTGCACCGGGCAGGACGCGCTTGAGCAGGAGCTTGAGGTTCTTGCCCGTCAGGTCCGGGTTCTGCTCTGACCCCGAAAGCGCGAACTCCTTCTCGATGATCTTCTGGGTGAGGACGAACCAGGAGTGCTCATGACCGGTGGACATGATGTGCTCGAGCGTCCCCAAGGTGTCGAACCCGGGAAACAGCGGCGCCGGAAGCCGGTTCCCGGTCGCGTCGAGCCACAGCGAGGAGGGCCCGGGCAGGATCCGAATCCCGTGGTGGGGCCAGATGGGATCCCAGTTCTGGATGCCCTCGGTGTAATGCCACATGCGATCCCGATTGATCAGGCTCGCCCCGGCATCCTCGGAGATCCCGAGCATCCGCCCATCGACATGAGCGGGAACCCCACTGATCAAGTGCTTGGGCGCGGCCCCCATACGGGAAGGCCAGTTCTCCCGAACCAGATCGAAGTTCCCCCCGATGCCACCGGACGTGACGACGACGACCTCGGCGGAAAGGCTGAACTCGGAGACGACCTCTCGGGAGGAGGAAACCCCGCGGGGCGAGTCATCGTCGGCCAACACCGACCCGGAGACACCGGTGACGACGCCATCGGAGACGTTCAGGGAATCAACCCGATGCCGAAAGGCAAGCCGAACCGACCCGGCCCCGGCCGCCGCGCGAACTCGATCAGCGAACGGAGCGACGATCCCGGGACCGGTGCCCCAGGTGATGTGAAACCGAGGAACCGAGTTCCCATGCCCCTGAGCGGTATAACCCCCACGCTCGGCCCACCCCACCACGGGAAAGAACCGAACCCCCAAGCCGTGCAGCCAGGCCCGCTTCTCCCCGGAGGCAAAATCCACATAGGCCTCGGCCCACTTCCGCGGCCAGGCGTCCTCGGGCCGATCGAACCCGGCGGTCCCCACCCAGTCCTGCCAGGCCAACTCCCGAGAGTCCCGCACCCCCATGAACCGCTGCTCGGGCGAGTCCACGAGGAACAATCCTCCGAAGGACCAGAAAGCCTGCCCCCCAAGCGACTGCGACCCCTCCTGCTCCACCAGGGTCACCGACTTCCCCAGCCGGACCAACTCGGCAGTGGCCACCAACCCGGCCAAACCCCCACCGACAACGATGACGTCACTGTCCACCGTTCCGCCTTCCCAAGCGACAAAGGACACGCCTACCAGCGCGTAGGGGAGGTATACCAGGGCCCGAGCAGCCCGTCAACCGACCGGAGCCCGCCCCGATCGCCGGTGCGGCATCTGCCAAGCCTCCGCGAGGGCCGACGGATGGACCTGCGACCCGCCGCCGAAGAACTCGCAGAACTTCATGATCAACGGATCCCACCCGACCGGATCGACATGATCCGTCCCGGGAATGACCAGCCGCTCCTCGACATGCGCCCGGACCACCCGGACCTCGATGGCGCTGGCCGTCTCCCCGAACGCATGCACGCTCTCGACCAGGCATTCGAGCTGAATCGGGCACTCTTCGACCCGAGGAGCCTTGACCACCTCGGACGCCTGCGGTGTGAGCCCGGCCGCCCCGAACTTGTCGGCCTCGAACCGATACCCCATGGCGGCCTTGCGCTCTGGTATCGGAGTGGCCCCGGTCAGCGGAGCCAACCGATCGACGGCGCCCGCCATGTCCGAGGAGACCAGGTTCAGCACGCACTCCCGTTCCCGCAGCAGGTTCGCCACGGTCTTGGAACGGTTCCCCATGCCGAGCATGCAACGCTGCCCCAGCCACCACGCCGAGGACATCGGCGCGAGATTCGCCGACCCGTCCTCATTGCGGCTGCCGATCAGCACCACCGGGGTCCCGAAATACAACACCTTGAGATCGGTGGTCACATGCACGACTGGCTCCAACTCGATAGGTCCGAGCCGCCAACTCAACCAGCCGTGCGACTCACCTGCTGGCCACCGATCGACATCGCGTTCCATGGGCTAGCGGCGGCATGGGTGCACCCCATGAGATCTCCGGCCTCCGCCGCCTCGCCGAACTCCCCTCCCGCATCGTCGGCGGGAGTGCGAACGATGTGAGCGAACGGTAGATTGGGTCGATGGGCGACGAAGCGATCGCGTTGGGGCAGAAGTACACCCGGCAAGAGGTCAGGGCTGTGTACGGCGGTGGGCTCTTCACGGGAATCGTGCTGTGCAAGGACTGCGTCCTCATCTACGCCGACCTCGAAGAGGGGCCCAAACACGGTTATCGCGACGGGTGGTCGGCCGATGCGGACGAGTTCGGGCCGGTCTTCGAATACAGCGCCGAGGGCAAGACCGGAAACCAGGGTTTGAGCGGGATAAATAAGAGAGTCCTGCGGCATCGAGAACAGCACCGCGTGCTCCGAGTGCTCATCGCGGACGGGACTGTGCCAGGCGGCGACGCCAAGTTGCACCGATACATAGGCGAGTTCGAGCTGGACCGGATGAAGCCCTATACGGTGGTCCAGGCCCCCGACGGCGAAGGAACCATCCGGGATCTCATCACGTTTCGTCTGAGACCGCTCGGCGAGACCTACCAGGCGGGCATCGACTTCATGCGCCCCGCGATCGAGACGACTGTGATCACGCTTGATCTCCGGCCTGACGAACACGGAGTCGAGGCGACGACGGTCGAGGCGGTCGAACTCGAGTCGAATTCCGGCGAGCCCATCACCCGCGAGTCCGTCGCCCGCACCGACATGCAACGGCGCGAGGCCGAGCTCATCGATCGATACACGGCATTCCTGAAGGCGAACGGTCATGTGGCAAAGCGCAAGCGCATCACGATCGAGGGTGTTCCCGCCTCCTTCCTCACCGATGTCCACGACGAGACCGACAATGTCCTGTACGAGGCCAAGAGCCGGGCCAGCCGGGACCTGATCCGATTGGCCATCGGCCAGCTGCACGACTACCAGCGCAACGTGCGGGCCCGCCGGACGGCGGTGCTCCTGCCTGAAGCTCCGATCGAGGATCTCCGCGAGCTCATCGAATCGCAGGGCATGGCGGTCGTGTACGAGGAGAACGGCACGTTCGTCGGCTGGCCGGTCGAGCTTGACGCCGAGTAGCCGCTGCGCGGATCAAGCCAGATTCACCCCTTGCCCGGTGGGAGCTCCCAGGAGCATTGGCGGAGTTGCGTTACCAGGTGATCGCAGGATTCGTCGATGTCGTCTCGGCGCTGGCGGTCGGGGAGGCGGTTGGTGGCGATCCTGGTGAGGATCAGAATGTTGAGGGCCGTTTCGCGGAGGAGACGGTCGAGAGGGATTCGGGCGCGGACGTTCGCGAGGTCGGTGATGGCGTCGGCGAGGCGGTCGAGTTCGGGCGTTTCCATCGGTTTCCTCCTGTGCGGTTGCGCCGGGGCTGACCCGGTGCGGCAAGTATGCGACCCGATACCGACAGTTATGGATTCCGTGGGTTGTTCGTCCACGTGAATAATCGGCGGTTTGGCCGTATGGCGGTATGAAGGCGGGGTGGGGATGGCGAGGCGGACAGGGGAGGGAGTCGAGGAAGCGATGCAAGTTGAGACCTTGTCCGGTGGCAATATGGATCCGGTGGTCAGAATCGGTGGCACCGTACGGCGCGTCAGCGGCGAATGGACTGAAGCCGTGCACGAACTGCTCAGATCCTATGAGTCAGCCGGGATCCCCGAGACGCCGCGCCCACGTGGGATCGACCCCGAAGGCAGGGAGATCCTGACCTTCATCGAGGGAGTGACACTCGAGCAGGCGCCGCCGGAGACCAGATGGCGGCCTTCGATTCTGCGAGCCGCAGGTGCCCTGCTTCGAAGGCTTCACGACGCGAGCGAGCCGCTGGTCGCGCGAAGCGTCGTATGGCGCAGCGAGTCGCATTCGCCCGTCGAGGTCCTCTGCCACAACGACTTCGCGCCGTACAACCTCATCGTCCGAGAACATCGGCTTGTCGGCGTCATCGACTTCGACATGGCCTCGCCCGGACCGCGCATCTGGGACTTCGCCTACCTCGCATACCGGCTCATCCCCTATGCCGAGGACGCTGCCGGGTTCGACCCTGCCCGCTATGGCTCGCGCGAGGACCGGCTCGGGGAACTCATCGAGACCTACGGAGCCGACTTCACTCCCCTGGAGGTTCGGAAAGCGGCGGCCCGACGCCTGGAGGACCTGGCGGCCTTCACTGAGCGACGCGCCACCGAGACCGGACGGCAGGAGTTCACCGAGCATGCGGCAATGTACCGGCGCGATGCTGAGCGCTGTCGCGACGGCACATCGATGTGACTGGCTGACATTTCGGTTCGAAGAGACTCTTTGGGTTGTAGTGCGAAGAGAGTTCGTCGACTTGCGGGCAGTGGGTGATTGCGGTTAAGGGTCCTTATAGGAATAATGTGACGGGGCCGTCTCGAG
>NZ_STGY01000041.1:140924-148978 GCF_004912275.1 Glycomyces buryatensis | reverse complement strand
AGGTCCACCTCGATGGTCGCGCCCGGCGCCGGGAGTTTGGGGACGGCCTGCTCGGTCCGCTGCGCGGCGAGGGCGACCCCCGCGACCGCCACGCCCACGGCCGACGCGGCGACCGCTCCCGTCGCCACGCGGCGAACGACCTTCGTTCGTTTCTTCTTGGACATCTTCATCGACGTCTCCCTCCACTGAAATTGCGAAACTGACGCTCCCGAGGCTATTCACGAACCGCAGCCACGTCCCCGAATCGCAAGAATCCCGGCCGCCTCAGCCCGCATCCCCGGCCTTCGCCGCTTCGCCACCGGCCACGGCCTGGTACGCCGCTTCGAGCCGTTCGAGGGGACCGGGGCCTTCCCGCTCGACCGGTGCGGCCCCGAGGTGGCGTACGCGCAGCTCGTCCATGAGCTCCTCGATGAACGGCATGCCCTCGGCCCGCATGAGCTCCTGCCGCGTGCGCAGCTCCGGCGTACCCGTGCGCCAGTCCAGACCCCAGTTGCCGAGCGCGAAGATGATCGGCAGCGTCTGGATGCCGGCCTCGGTGAGGCTGTAGCGGGCCCGCTGGCCCCGCAGGGCGTCGTCCTTGGTCAGGATGCCGGCGGCGACGAGCTTCTTCAGTCGACTGCTGAGGATGTTCGATGCGATGCCCTCGATCGACCCGTTCAGCAGCTCGCGGAAATACCGGCGGTCACCGAAGATCACATCCCGCAGCACCAGGAACGACCAGTGGTCGCCCAGCGCCTCCACCGCCGCGTTGATCGCACACCCGGATCTCGGTTCCATGACCCCTCCTTGACACCGCCGCCGCTCCGGCGTTAGGGTAGTGATTGTATTTTACAATCACTTTGAAGGAGAAGGCAATGGGCCAGGTGCGAGTTGATCTGAACCTCTCCCTCGACGGGTACGCGACGACCACCGATCAGACCCCCGAGGACCCGTTCGGCAAGGACTGGGACCGCCTGGTGGCGGCGTACGTCGCGACCAGGACGATGCAAGAGCGCGTCTTCGGCCGGCCCGGCAAGGGCACCACCGGTCTCGACGACGACTACGCCGCGGCGTACTTCGAAGGCGTCGGCGCCGAGATCATGGGCGCGGGCATGTTCGGACTGCACGCCCACCCCGACGACCCGAGCTGGCAGGGCTGGTGGGGACCCAACCCGCCATTCGGCATCCCGGTCTTCGTGCTCACCCACGAGCAGCGACCGACGCTGGAGATGGAGGGCGGCACCACGTTCCACTTCGTCCAGACCTCCATCGAGGAGACCCTCGCCCGCGCGAAGGAGACCGCAGGCGACCTCGACGTCCGCATCGGCGGCGGGGCCAGGGTCGTGAAGGCGTACCTGGCCGCGGGCCTGGTCGACCGGCTCCACGTCGGGATCGCACCGATCCTGCTCGGCCGCGGCGAACGCCTATGGGAGGACCTCCGCGAGTTCGAGCAGGACTACGAGGTCACCAGCGAGGTGGCTCCCAGCGGAACCATTCACGTGACCTTCTCCCGCTGAACCTGACACGTCAATCCACCCGCGGCGGTCATGGATGGTCGTGGGCCCCTGTGGATTCGGGGACTCGGCCGATCGCCTCGTCCTCTCCCAGGACCACGAACTGGCCCATCAGGCCGCTGTCCTCGTGGAAGAGGATGTGGCAGTGGTACATGTACGGCACGTTGGGGTCGGTGTACTCGCTGAACCGCATCGCCAGCCGGTATCTCTTCGAGGTCGCCAGTTGTACGGTGTCCTTCCAGCCGGACAGGTACTCCGGCGGTGCCTGTCCGTCGATGTCGAGGACCTGGAACTGCACGTCGTGGACGTGGAAGTTGTGGGTGTCGCCGTCGACGTTGACGACCTCCCACACCTCGGTGGTATCGACCCGCACCCCGAAGTCGATGCGGTTCATGTCCATGCTTTCGCCGTTGATCTCGAAGCCGAGCAGTTCGAAGGAGCGCTCCGCGGCCACGTCGTCCAGGTCCAGGTCGGGGGCCTCGCCCAAGGTGTCGGGGACCTCGGTCTCGTCGGTCAATTCCGCCGCGGCGGTGAACCGGCACACGTCTAGGGAGTCCTCACCGCCGTTGAACCGCAGCTGCGGCGCGTCTGCCCCGAGTCCGGGAGAGTTGGGGTACGAACGCAAGTCGACGGTCTCGCCGGGCGCGAAGGCGACGACGATCTCGGCCCGCTCGCCGGGGGAGAGCTGGATCCGGTCGGTGCGGAACGGCGCGGCCAGCAGGCCGCCGTCGGAGGCGATCATGTCGAACCCGCGGTCGTCGGAGAAGCCGAAGTTGAACACCCGCGCGTTCGAGGCGTTGAGCAGCCGCAGCCGCACCAGACGGGTGGTCACCTCCCGGTAGGGGCCCATGGTCCCGTTGACCAGGATCTCGTCGCCCAGAATGCCGATGGAGCTGATGAAGGACGCGTCCTCGTCCAGGGTGTTGTCGTCGTGGAACCTGCGGTCCTGCACGATCATCGGCAGGTCGTCGACGCCGTACTCGGCGGGCAGGTTCAGCTCGTCGGCCTGGTCGTCGTCGAGGATGAACATGCCGGCCACGCCCCGGTAGACGTGCTTCCCGGTCTGCCCGTGCGGGTGCGGGTGGTACCAGAGCGTGGCGGCGGGCTGATTGATCGTCCACTGCGGAGTCCAGTCGCCGTCCGGTTCGACGGCCTGGTGGGGGCCGCCGTCCTGGGCCGCGGGCAGGTGCATGCCGTGCCAGTGCAGGGAGGTGGTCTCGTCGATGCCGTTGTGCACCGCCACGGCCACTTCCTCGCCGCGACTGGCCCGCAGCGTCGGGCCGAGGTAGGCGCCGTTGACGCCCCACGTGGGGGTGGCCGGGCCGTCCTTGAACTGCCGTTCGCCCGCCTGGACCTCCAGACGGAACACCCGGGCCCCGTTGCCGTCGATTGCCGATTCGGCGAGGGGCGGGACGGCGAGCGCGTTGTCGAAGTCGACCTGGCCGACGGTGTTGATCTTGGCCTGGCTGTAGAGGTAGGCGACGGTGCCACCGCCGCCCAGGACGAGCGCGCCGAGCCCGATGCCACCGCCGATGAGGCTCCACTTGAGTGCCTTGCGTCGTTTCATGGAGTTCACGATGCGGCGACGGTATGGGCATGCGCATCAGGCCAGAGATGGCAATCCGCGTACCGCCAGGGGATTACGCCCCGAGACGGCTGTGCCCCGTCCGGTGCAGGGTCGAGAAGCCGTCGACGCTGCCGAGCCGCGGGCAAGCGAACGCCGGGCCGTCGGAGACAGCCCGGGGTTCGCCAAACTGGGCCGGCGAGGATTCAGCGGCGGGTGCTACCCACTGCCCGTTCCCGTTCGATGAAGTCCGCCATTTCCGCGGCAAAGACTTCGGCGTCAACGGCAGTGAACCCACTGGTGCCACCAGTCGCCCCCACTGCCGCCGAGACCTGGTCGGTGCCGGTGGAGGTCATCTCGGCAACCACGTCACAGCTCGCGATACAGAAGAGCGAGAGTGTGTACCCCCGGCCGCGGAAGGCGTCTCGCAGGACCCGTGCGCGAGAAGGCACGATGTCGCCAAGACCGGGCCAGACGATGACGTTGGGGGTCAGCACATGGAGTCCTATCTATTCAGCCAGGGAATGCAACGTGAAATTGCGTGCGCACTCGCTTGAACATGCGTTACCACAGCTCAAACGCAGTATTCCTAGTCCTCATCCTATCTCGCGAACCTGACCTACCGGTTGCTGATGACGAGCAGCACCGCGATGGGGGACCGGCTTCCTCGGGATCGTGGTCGTCGGAGGCGTGTGGGCTTGAACGCCGGCGTCGTCCCCGGCACCGATGCCGACCGGGTAAGGCAGCCGTTTGGCGGGCGCCGGGGCCCGACTTCCCGCCATCTGCGGGTATCGCGGAGTCCGAGGCCGGTCGAGGATGGAGGGGCATATCAGCGTAGATCCCGAAGGAGTGGCCGACGATGTGTTCGGTGCCGTGACGACGCGCCCGCCGTTCGACCCCGAGCTCGTCCCGGTCGTGGAGATGATTCGGGCCGCCATGGCGACACCGACGATCGAGACGCTTCCGGCATTCAGGGCCACCATGGCGGAGGGAATCCTCACTGAGGAGCCGACGGACCTGACGGCGGGCGGTCGCGTCCGGGTCGAGGAGCGCCAAGTGCCGGGCCCCGAAGGGGCACCGGAGATCACACTGCTCATCCTCAGCCCGGTCGAGGCCCGCGGCCCGGTCGCCGGGATCTTCAACATCCACGGCGGCGGCATGATCCTCGGCGACCGCCGGACCGGGATCGAGCAGTTCCTGCAGTACGTCGCCGACGGTGACGCCGTCGTGGTCTCGGTCGAGTATCGCATCGCCCCCGAACACCCCGACCCCGCGCCGGTCGAGGACTGCTACGCCGGACTGGCGTGGACGGCGAAGCACGCGTCCGATCTCGGCATCGACCCCGACCGGCTCATCATCGTCGGCGGCAGCGCCGGCGGCGGCCTCGCCGCCGGGACCGCGCTCCTCGCCCGCGACCGGGCGTTCCCGCACCTCAGCCACCAGATCCTCATCTGCCCGATGCTCGACGACCGCTTCACCACCCACAGCAGCCGCATGCTCGACGACGAAGGCGTGTGGGACCGGGGCGCCAACCACTTCGGGTGGACCGCTCTGCTCGGCGACCGGCGCGGCGGCCCCGACGTGTCGCCGTACGCCGCCCCCGCACGCGCCCAAGACCTCACCGGCCTGCCGCGCACCTACATCGACACTGGTTCGGTGGAGGTCTTCCGCGGCGAGATCCTCGACTACGCGACCCGGCTCTCCCAAGCCGGCGTGAGCGTCGATCTGCACATGTGGGGCGGTGCCTTCCACGCCTCGGACATGATGGCGGGGCATGCGGCCGTGTCGCGGGCTTCGAACGCCACCCGGGACGAGTTCATCCGGCGGGCCCTCGAAGCCTGAGGCGAGAGCTAGCCTTCACCCTCAGGCAGTAGTGGGCGGCGTAGGAGGTTCGTGTGCGTGAGCTCATCGGCAAGCTGGAGTCCAGCGACGACCCCTCGGCCGCCGCGCTGCGCGTCATCGATCATTTCGACCGCCTCGTCGAGGAGCGGGCCACTGCCGCGGCCGTGGTCCGCGCCATGGCGGCGCTGGCGGGCTGCCCCGCCGGCCTGCACGACGCCGAACGCGGGGTCGTCCGCCGGTTCGACCCCGCGGGCAGGCGGCTGCCGGACACCGAGCACGTCTCGTCGGCGCGGCTGGCGGTGCCGGGACGCATCGGCACCCGGGTCTGGCTCGAACGACCCGACGCGGCGGCCGACCCGCTGGACTCGCTCCTGCTGGAGCGCGCGGCGCGGACCGTCCAGGCTCTCAATTAACCCGACCCGCGGACCCCTGGGGCCCTGATCCGGGTCGCGTGCGACGCCGATGCCGCCGACAGCGACCGCCGAAACGCCGTGAAGGCACTCGGCCTCACCGGCCCGGTTACCGTCATCGTCGGCGCTGCCCCTGGGACGGAGGGGCCGCTCGCGACGACCTTGGGCCGGTATGCGGTCGCGCTGGTTCCCCGAACCCCGGACCTTCCGCCCGGCCTGCGGGTGGGCACCGCGGTGGCGGGCGAACCGGCGGAACTGCCGACCGCACTCGAACGCGCCGCCACCGCGTTTCGTCTGGTGGATCGCGTCGATGGGCCGGGCGCATCGGTGGTGCGCTACGAGGCTCTCGGAGCCGTCGCCGCCCTTGCCGAGCGCTTCACACCGCCCGAGGCCGCAGCGGTGCCCGAAGTCCAACGGCTGGACCAAGCCCTGAGGACACATCCCTGGATCATCGACACACTCCAGGCTGCACTCGACCAGACCAGCCTGCGCCAGGCCGCGAACACCCTGCACGTGCACCACTCCACGCTCCAGGAACGCCTCGCGTGGCTGGAGGCCCGGCTCGACATCGCGCTGGCACGGCCCGGCGGGCGCCAACGTGCCGCCGTGGCCCTCGTGCTGTGGCGCATCGCCCACAGTGAGGATCCCGGGCCCGCGGAATGATACGGCGAAAGCCGAACACCCAGCGAGTGGGTCATGGCGCTCCCGCCGTTGCGGTCGCTTCAGTTCGAGGATGAGGCTCGCTGTGCGGTGTTCAGCAGGTCGGCCACTACGTCGGGCCGCTCCAGGGCGATGAAGTGGCCCGCGCCCGGGACCTGCGTGAAGTCGGCGTTGGGCAGCAGCCTTCGGTTGGCCTCCCGGTCCGAGGGCCGGGACCAGTCATGCTCCCCGTAGACGAGGTGAACGGGCGCCTTGATCTCGGGATAGCGTGAGCGGGCCGCAATGAGGCTGGGCAGGTTTCGATACACGGCACGGGCCACGATCGGGTAGCCCGGACGGCTGCCGACATTGAGGAGCTCGTCCAGGTAGTCCTCCCGCAGGGCGTTCTTGTCGCCCAGTCCGCCCCGCAGGATCGTGCGGATGGCGGGCTTGGGCTCGACTCCCGCGATCACCGGGCCCACCCCCGGAGCGAGGACTCCGCTGACCACCGCGCGGGCGAGGAGGCCGGACCGGGCGATGCCTCCGCGGAAGTCGTACGTGTTCACCGCTACGACGCGGCGGACCCGCTCTGGAAGTTCGGCGGCGGTGGTCAGTGCGAGTGTCGCGCCCATGGATTCACCGACCAGCGTCACGTCCCGGAGATCGAGGTGGGTGAGGAGCCGCTCGACGCCCGCTCGCATGGCGGGTTCTTCGTACGACGCGCCGGGCACGATCTCGGAGTAGCCCATGCCCGGGAGGTCGAGGGCGTACACGGTGTATCGACCGGAGATCAATGGGATGAGGGATCGGAAGTGCTCGGCCTGCGTTCGCACGGTGTGCAGCAGGACGAGCGGCGCTCCGCTGCCGGCCTTGAGGTAGCGCAGGGTCCCATCGCGCCCGGGGCCGCCCGGGATGGTGTGGCTGGTGGTTCCCGCGATGTGCATCGTGGGACGTGGCTGCTCGTCGGACATCTCGTTAACTCCTCGTGATCATCCGAGCGGCAGGAAACCGATCGGTTTCCACAACTGTAAACCGATCGGTTTCCGAATGCAAGCCTCACTGGCAATAAAAAACCGATCGGTTTTCATCTGGCCGGAATCGCGCTAACCTGGCCAGATGATGACCGAGGTGAAGCCGAGTTCTCGAGAGCGACTGCTGGAAGCGGCGGCAACGCTCACCTACCGCGACGGGGTGAGCATCGGCATCGAGGCGCTGTGCAAAGCGGCAGGTGTGTCGAAGCGCTCGATGTACCAGCTGTTCGAGAGCAAGGACGAGCTGATAGCGGCCAGCCTGGAGCGGCGCGCCTCGTCCTACGTGGCGGCCCTCCTGCCGGCGGCGGACGACGATCGCGCCCCCCGAGAGCGGACCCTGCACGTCTTCGAGCAGGTGGAATCGCAGGCGGGCGAGGCCGAGTTCCGGGGCTGCCCGTACCTGTCGGTGCAGATCGAGCTCAAGGATCGAAGCCACCCCGCGAGCCGGGTCGCCCGGCGGGTCAAGGGCAACCTGACGGCCTTCTTCCGCGCCGAGGCCGAACGGGGCGGGGCGAGCGATCCCGACCTGCTCGCCCGGCAGCTCACGCTGGTGTTCGACGGCGCCAGCGCCCGCGCGGGGATCGGAGCCGAGAGCCTCGAGGGGTTCATCGTGCCCACTGTGGCCACCTTGCTCGATGCGGCGGGCATGCGCTGACGCAAGGTCCTCCGCATCCGGTTGCCACCGAGGCGATCACCTGTTATGTTGAGACTCCAAACTAACTAGTCAGTTAATTGGGCACCCTCCACCCTCACCATCCCTCTCCCCCAGGAGTACACGTGCGACGACGCACTTTCGCCGCTTCACTCGGCGCCGCCGCGGTGGCGGCCGCGGCCGTTCCCACTGCCGCCGAAGCCAAGGCCTCCGGACGCTGCAAGGACACTTACGCCTGGCGCAACGCGATCGTGAACGGCGGTGGCTGGGTCGGCGGCATCGTCTTCAACGAGACCGAGGCCGACCTCATCTACGCCCGCACCGACATCGGCGGGCTCTACCGCTGGCAGGAGTCCTCCCAGACCTGGAAGCCGCTGCTGGACTGGATCGGCTGGGACAACTGGGGCTGGACCGGCGTCGTCT
>NZ_STGY01000041.1:84491-140844 GCF_004912275.1 Glycomyces buryatensis | reverse complement strand
ACCGACCCCGTTGAGCCGCAACGCGTCTACGCCGCCGTCGGGACCTACACCAACGACTGGGATCCCACGCCGGGCGCCGTCCTCTACTCCGATGACTACGGCGACACCTGGGGCGCGGCCGAACTGCCGTTCAAGCAGGGCGGCAATATGCCCGGCCGGGGGATGGGCGAACGCTTGGCAGTAGATCCGGCCGACAATGCCGTCGTCTACCTCGGCACGCCGAACGGCAATGGCCTGTGGCGCTCGACCGATCACGGCCGCACTTGGGCCGAGGTGACCGCCTTTCCCAACCCCGGGAACTTCGTCATCACCCCCGGAGACCCGTACTCCGGCGACAACCAGGGCGTCATCTGGGTCGAGTTCGACCGGGACGGCCGGATCTTCGTGGGCGTCGCCGACCCCGACGACCCGCTCTATGTCTCCGCCGACCGGGGCGCGACCTGGCAGCCCGTCCCCGGTGCGGCCGAAGCCCTCGGCACCGCCGACGGCAACCGCACCATCCCGAAGCAGGCTGCGATCGACCACGAGAACGGGCATCTGTTCGTCGTCACCAGCTGGGACCCCGGCCCTTACAATGGCCCGCCCGCTGCCGGCAGAGGCGGCTCGATTCAGCGTCTGTCGCTTGCCACCGGTGAGTGGGCCGATGTCACCCCCGAATACGACCCCCTTGGGGCCATTCCCGGATTCGGCGGCCTCACCGTCGACCGGCAGCGTCCCGGGACCCTGATGGCCGCGACCGAGAACCACTGGTATCCCGACGAGATCATCTTCCGCTCAACGGATTCCGGTGCGACCTGGGAGACGAGCTGGGACTACGCCTGGGACGCGGACTACTCGTGGCCGCCGGAGCGCACTGACCGGTTCACCCTGGACCCCAGCGGAAGCGAGTGGTTGACGTTCGGCAAGGTCGATGACGGCCCGGCCTATGCGATCAAGCACGGCTGGATGATCGACACGCTGTCGATCGACCCGCACAATTCGGACCGGATCATGTGGATCGGCGGGACCATCTGGGGCACCGAGCAGTTGACAGCCTGGGACGCGCAGGGGCCGCTCGTAGGTTGGGATGAGTCGGCCGGGCACCAGGTGGCGCTGCCGATCGAGCGGTTCGACGTGGGCGTCCGCGTCGAGGGCATCGAGGAGACGGCGGTGCAGGACATCGCGGCGCTCGGCGGGACCCTGGTATCCGCGATGGGCGACCTCGGCGGTTTCGTACAGACCGACCTCGACCGGGCGGGCGTCATGATTCGCCACCCGAACTGGACGTCGGGCCGCAGCCTGGACTTCGCCGCGTTGGAACCCGACATCATCGTCGGCACCGGCGATGTCGAAGGCGATACCGATGGGCATGTGGGCGTCTCGATCGACCGCGGGGCGACCTGGATGACCACCGTTCGGCTTGAGGGCGTCGCGGGCGGGGGAAACGCGGGCACCGTCGCAGTCAGTGCCGACGGGGCGGTCATCGTCTGGTCCCCCGGCGACGGGTCGACCGTGCCGGTGTTCAGCACCGACCTCGGCCAGACGTGGACGCCCGTCGAGGGACTCCCCGCCGGAGCACTCGTGCGGTCCGATAGGGCCGACCCGAACCGCCTGTACGCCTTCGCCTCCGGCGTCTGCTACGCCAGCACGAACAGCGGCCGGGCCTTCGCCGCGACGGGAGCGAGCGGTCTGCCTTCCGAAGGGCCCGTGGAGTTCCGGGCGGTCCCCGGCAAAGCGAAGCACCTGTGGCTGGCCGGCGGCGAGGCCGACAAGACGTACGGCATGTGGCGCTCGGTCGACGGCGGCAGGACCTGGCGGCGGGTGCGCGACTTCGAGGAGGCCGACGCGGTCGGCTTCGGCAAAAGCCGCACCCGGTATGGCTACCCGGCGATCTACACCTCGGCGAAAGCCGATGGCGTACGCGGGATCTGGCGCTCGACCGACGAGGGCCGCAACTGGTCGCGGATCAATGATGATGCGCACCAGTGGGGCTGGACCGGCAAGGCGATCACCGGCGACCCCGACGTGTACGGCCGGGTCTACATCGCCACCAACGGCCGCGGCCTGATCTACGGCGACATCAGTGACTGACGCCACCCGGCCGCCCGCTACCGCTTTGGCTAGGTTCATGCCACGTAGTCGACCTGACCTCGGAACGGAGGAGGAGCTGGCCGGACTCCGGGCGCACTGAGGTCACCGCGGCGGTGAGCTCGTTGCCCTCCCTGTCGTACGTCGCCTGGACCAGGAAACTTGGATACGAGTCTTGTTCGGCCCGTTCGGGGGCGTACAAGTCTGTGACATGACACGGGTGCGGGTCGAACCCACATGTGAATACTTGCGGGGCTGCTGCCGATTGCGTCAGGCTGCCGGGCTGCGACCACATCCTCGAACGGGTGCGCTCAGAAGCGATTACCACATCATGGAGGGGCGATCTACCGGTCGACGCCGATCATCGGTGTGGAGACTTCATAACCAAACCCGCGGGTGACCAGTTGGCTCATAACCAAACCCGGATCATTTGGGACGAGATGTAACCGCCTGAATGTCCGGGTTATTTGGTTAGTGGGCGCTACAGGGATCGAACCTGTGACCACCTCGTTGTAAGTCAATAATTCGTGTCCTCTAGTGTCCGGTTTCGAAGGTGTTTGCGCTGCTAGAGGCCATTCTAGGACGGTGGCTAACGGTGGTTGTTGGTTGCTGTTGTCCGTTGTTGACCGCTGCTTTCGGCTCTGGATTCGGCTCTTGATAAGCGATGGAGCTTGCGGCGAAGGGTGACGCGATCTGAACGCCCGAATGCGAGGATGCTTTTAGGGTCGATCTGATCGACCTCCCACCCTTGCGCAGCGTAGTCATTGAGGATCTTGTCTCGTTTGCGCCGCTCTCTTGAGTTGCCCGCTGCCATCGGTACCTTGATGGTCTTGTACTCGTACCTGGTTCCCATGCCGATACACCTCCCGACATAAGCTCAACACATTGAGCCTGCATACGGGCCGGATGTGTACAGTTTTGAGCCATCCTCTTACGCTGCTGGAGCCTTGCCGTAGCCGACGCTTGCGGCGGCAAGTAGCCCGCTCCGATCCTTCGGTGGTGCCGCCGACCGCCACGGCATCGACCACAGGTGTCTCGGACGTCGTTCATTCGGCCTGTGTGAGAACGGAGCCGGAGTCTCGCGCAAGGAAAGCGTACGTATGTTCGAGACTCGCGACGCTCCCCACTATCCCGCTGTCGCTGCCCAGGCGCCCCTGCGCCCCGCCTGGCCTACTGGTGTCCGGCACTGGTCATTTCTATCCGGGCCTACTCGTTGGCGCCGCCGCCGGCCGCGGAACGGCCGAAGGCCGCATGCCCCGGCCGAGCGGCGAAGCGCCAGGGCGCGCTTGCGCGCCCCTTGATGATGTATAGAAAGTTTGAACACGCACGCCAAGGCCACCATCGAAGTAGGGGGCTCGGAATTCAAGAGGCGGCCCGGCCATGGGGATAGAGAGAATGCTGGCAAGTGGCACTAGGGGCGTCAAGGCAGGGTTAGCTACGCAGCTATTTAAAGCGAGCTCAAACCTTAAGGTCCTCGACCCCTGCCTATGGGTGTGCAACGAGCAAAAATCGGACATCGCGTCAAGAAGTGGGTTAAATAGAAATAGCGCAAAAATAGGCAAGTAGCTGGGGTGTGTGGTGAAGGAAATCATGCGATAATGGCCGAACAGCTTGCATTCACAGCCGGAAGATTGGTGTCACTATGAACCTTTACTTCTCAGAATACTTCGAAGTCGGAACGGACGCACTTAAAGAGTATGGTGCATTTGATATTAGCGTCGTATCCGACCTGCCGCTTTTTGTTGACCCCTTCCTGCTCTTCAATAGCGAAAATGATGAGTACCAGGCTTTGCATGGACAGATCATTGATTATCTGACATTTCTTCGATCAAAAACAGAAGAGAATCCTAATCATGATCTGCTTCGCAACCTGTATTGCTTTCAGGAAGTTAAGCAAAATTGGCTTGGATTCACGCTATTTGGCAACGGAGGAAGCGGCCTCGGCATGGATTTTGCGCGTTCTCTGAACGAATCCCTGGGATCCATTCTCAATAACTTTGGCCAAGAGCAAGTCACAGCTGGAACACACCTTGAAAAGCTGGCACTTATCAAATCGGGAGTCGGCCGAGACAATATCAGTGACTTCACCACGAATCTAATTAAGGATTATCTCCTTGAGTATACGCAGGAGTTTACAATCAGGCACGTCCCTGCGGCGAAGCAAGATCAATTTTGGGTGAGGCGCGCTCGGTTCAACTTTGAAACTGAGAGTTGGGAAACTCGGCGCTATATTCTTCCCAAGCTCGGATCTGACTTTGTCTTGCTAACGCCTCAGGATATATTGACCCGAGATGAATCTTGGATCAATAAGGGCGACATGTTCAGGAACTTTGAGAGAATTCCGGCAGCAATCGAAGACGAGTCACTCAGGGCTCAGGTGAATAACTATCTGTGGAAGAGATTGAGTCGAAAATCGACCAAAGAAGAAAAGAAGACTGTCGCCCAAGCAGTATTTCGGCAGTTTCCTGAGCTCATCGACTACTACATCAGATCTCGCGAAATCAACGGAAGAGAGGCTTCTCATTCCAGCAGTATGCGGGTAGATGACGTACATCAAGTACTCGTCGCTCAGCTTAAGCAAGCAATCGCCGATTTGAGTGCGAGAACAGATTTCTATCAAAAACCCTGGACGAGCCTTGAAGAATCCCTAGAGCGAGTGAAGGTATTCAAGGACTACGTGGAAAATAAGGACGGCTACAAGCTCATCAATAGGAAAGGGAAACCCTTTTCTCGCGAAGAAGAAGTTCAACTATTCTTTGGACTCCTGTGGTGCATGACGGAGTTTGATGTAAATCGTGAACCAAATAACGGTCGCGGGCCAGTTGATTTTAAGATCAGCTACGGTTCTGGCGATAAATCTCTGATTGAGTTCAAGTTGGCAAGCAACAGCCACCTAAAGCGAAACCTGGAGAAGCAGGTTGAGATTTACAAGAAGGCGAACAATACAAATAAGGCTGTCAAGGTCATAATATGTTATTCTAGAGCTGATGAAATTAAAGTGGCTAATATTCTTCGAGTTCTCAATCTGACCGGGGACCCATATGTAATAGTCGTTGATGCGCGGAACGACAATAAGCCCTCGGCTTCCAAAGCCTGATTCGGGTTCGGCATTCTCTCTTCATTGTGAGGTTTCACAACCGGCAGTGTTGTTGCCATTAGAGTCTATGCAACATGAGGAGCCCATAGGCCGCGATTGACGAGTCGTCCGTGATCTCGCAGGTGCGGATCATCTCTTCGACTTCGGCTCGGCTGAACCACTTTTGGACCATGTCTTGCTCTTCGATTTCGCGGTCCGGGTCGCCGTGCTCGAGTTCGGACGCCAGGAAGATGTGGAAGCCCTGGCTGCTGATTCCCTTGGCGCAGTGGAGGAATCCAAGGTGCTCTAGCTTCGCTGCCGAGAGGCCAGTCTCTTCCCTCAGCTCTGCCCTTGCAAGCTCTTCGGGGGTGCCCTCGACACCATGGGAGAAGGTGCCTTGCGGGAATTCCCAGCTTCGAGCCTGGACCGGGTATCGGTACTGTTCAACGAGCCAGTATCCGTCGGCTTCCTGCGGGATGACCAGGGCGAAGTCGGGCTTGTCGATGACGGAGTAGATGCCCTTAGATCCGTCGTGCCGCTCGATCTCATCTTCGCGAATGGTGATGTACGGAGTCTGGTAGGCAATCTTGGTGGCGACTTGCTTGATCGCAGGTTCGCGGTCATCCTTGGTCACAGCCGACCTCCGAATCGGTAGACCAAGTCGTGTCGATCGCCGACGATGGTCCTGTTGGTCACTTCCATGATTCGCTCTCGCTGGTTGTAGCAGCGTCGCCAGGTTACGAGGACCGGCTGGCTCGCATCAACCTCTAGAGCCTCTTGTTCCTGGGGCCGTGGAAGTCTGCACGAGACCGACTCCTCGAACATCAGGACATGGCCCTTCTCCTCGAAACGGGAGTAGAGGCCTCCCGGTCCGGTGTTCACCTGCTTGAGGTTGGGAAATTCCTCGATCGTCTCAGGGGGGAGCCAGGTAGTCGACATCTGGAACGGAGGGTCGCCGACCACACCTTGAAGGCGTGCGCGTTGGAGTAGAGGGGCACCCGTTGGAACGGCTAGCCATCGCGCCAACTCGCAAGGTCGCCGAATACCAGCGGCGCGGCATGGTCCACTTCCACGCCGCCGTCCGCCTCGACGGCGCTGCGGGTGCGGAAGCGGCTCCTCCCCGGTGGGCTTCAAAAGAGGTGCTGGCAGAAGCGATCCGAGCTGCTGCGGCTTCGGTCTCGGTCACCACCGCTCGCAAGGACGGGTCGGGCCTCGTACTCGAGTTCGGCCGGCAGTTGGATGTCCGGGACATCGCCGGGTCCGCCGATGCCGGCCAAACCGAAGAGGACTCGGCGCGGGTCGCTGCCGAGCGGGTCGCCTCGTACGTGGCGAAGTACGCCACCAAGTCGACAGGAACTCATGACGGACCGGACCGGCGGATCCGCTCCGCGGCCGATATCGAGGAGTTGCCGATCTCGGCGCATCACAAGGCGATGATGCGCACCGCGTGGGAGCTTGGCGGCCTGGAGGCCTTCGCCGAGCTGAACTTGCGGCGGTGGGCGTACATGCTCGGCTTCCGCGGCCACTTCCTTACCAAATCCCGCGCCTGGTCGACCACGCTCGGGGAACTGCGCGCGATCCGATCCCGCTACCGCCTCGCCGAGATCCTCGCCGAGCTGGAGACCACCGAGGAGGCGGTACTAGTCGTCAACGACTGGGAAGCAGTCGGCTTTGGACACGACAACGACGCCGAGCGCGAAGTAGCCCAAGCGATCGCTGAAGCAATGATCCAAAGCAGACAGTCTAAGAGAGACGCGCATAGGCAGGACGATAAGCGATGACCGAGGGGAAGGAGAACACGAAGGGCCGGACTCGGAAGCAGGCACGTCGCGGCGACGGCTCGATCTACTGGGACGAGGCCAACGGATGCTATGTCGGCTCGATCTCCTTGGGCTACAAGCCGGACGGGTCCCGGCTGCGTCCGAGCGTCCGCGGCGCAACGATGAAGGAAGTTCGCGCCAAGCTCAAGGAGCTGAAAGAGGACTACGACGATGGCATCGAGCTCGGCGACAAGTACGCCGTCGAGCAGGCCGCCCGCGACTGGCTGGAGCGAAAGCTGAGCGGTCGCGCACCGGCGACGATTGAGCGAAAGACAACCGAGGTCGAGAAGTACATCATCCCGAGACTCGGCAAGGCCAAGCTGAAGCGGCTCACGCCGGACGACGTCGATGACTTCATGGTGAGTCTGACGAAGAAGGGGCTGCGAACCCCCACGATCACGATGATTTTAGGGACGCTTCGCCGCATCATCCGACACGCAGAGTCCCGCAACAAGGTCCGGCGCAACGTTGCGATGCTCGTGGACGCACCTGAGGGGAAGGAAAGCCGGCAGAGCAAGTCGCTCACCCTCGACCAGGCCAAAGCGGTTCTCAAAGCGAGCCAAGGCAAGTGGATTCACGCCTACATCGCGCTCTCGATATTCACCGGAGTGCGCACCGAAGAGTCGCGGCCCCTGAAGTGGGAGAACACGCACCTCAACCCGGTCAAGGATGAGACCTGCTCGTGCGGGCGCGTCCACCCGGAAAACCTTCCACCCCACGTGGTGGTCTGGCGGTCGGTTCGCAAGAGGGGCGAAACCAAGACGCTCAAGAGCCGCCGCACAGTCGGTCTCCCCGACTTCATCGTGGAGATCCTGACCGCGTACCAGGTCGAGCAGCGAAAGCGGCGCGAGCGGAATGGGTACAAGTCCGAGGGCATCGTCTACGTCTTCGGGACTCGGTACGACACGGTGATGGAGGCGCGGAACGTGCGGCGGTTCTTCCGGTCGGTCACTGAGCTAGCCGGGATTCCGGGGGAGTGGACAACACGGGAGCTTCGGCACACCTTCGTCTCACTCATGTCAGACCAGGGCGCTTCGGATGAACTGATCGCGGATCTCGTCGGCCACGCCAAAACGAGCACGACTCGAACCGTCTATCGTCACCAGCTTCGACCGGTCATCACCACGGGTGCTGAGCTGCTTGATAAGGCGTTCGGGAAGGGGTTCCTCGATGAGGGTTGAGTCCGAGATCGGCTCTTGATCTGGCTCTTTTCGGCCCCTGGCGGATTCCCCGTCGGGGGCCTTCGTGCTGGTGGGCGCTACAGGGATCGAACCTGTGACCACCTCGTTGTAAGCGAGGTGCTCTACCGCTGAGCTAAGCGCCCTCAGACGCGCGAGTAGGTCGCGCCGAGCGTGACAAAGGGTACCTGAACGTGCGGTTGGGCGCGAGTGCAGGGCTGGCGTCTCGGGTCGGGTGATCGGGCCCGAAGTTGCGCAGGTCATGGAATGCGGGTTTCTTACGGGGCGTTGTTCAGGGCGTGACTGAGCAAAAAATGCGTGTTGACATCTGGTCCGACATCGCCTGCCCGTGGTGCTACGTCGGCAAGGCCCGCTTCGACAAGGCCGTGTCGCAGTTCGCGAACGGCGACCAGGTCGAGGTCCGCCACCGTTCGTTCGAACTCGACCCCGGGCGGGCGCCCAACGACATCGCGCCCGTCGTGCCGATGATCGCCGAGAAGTACGGCATCAGCGTGGCCCAGGCGCAGGCCAACGAGTACAAGCTCGGTGATCTCGCCAGCGCTGAAGGCCTGGAGTACCAGACCGAGGGCCGCGACCACGGCAGCACCTTCGACCTGCACCGGATCCTCCACTTCGCCGCCGAGAAGGGGCTGGAGGCCGAGGTCTGGGAGGCGTTCTACCGCGCCAACTTCGCCGAGGAGGCCTCGCTGTACGACTGCGGGCGCATCGTCGAGGTCGCCGTAGCGGCCGGGCTCGACAAGGACGAGGTCACCGCCGTCCTGGAGGACCCCGCGGCCTACCGCGAGGCCGTCAAGGCCGACGAGGCCGAGGCGGCCGCGCTGGGAGCGAACGGCGTCCCCTTCTTCGTCATCGACGGCAAGTACGGCGTCTCCGGCGCCCAGCCCACCGAGGTGTTCGGTGAGATCCTCGACAAGGCCTGGGGCGAGCGGAAGCCCGCCATCATCACCGTCGCCGGTACCGACGACGCCGAGGCCTGCGGCCCCGACGGCTGCGCCATCTGACCCGACGCTTTCCATCAGGCAGGGCGGCCAATCCTTCCCCTGCGGACCGCTTCGGGAATATCCTGAGGCGAATTCCACTCAACGAAGAGGAGGCCGCCATGCCGATGGACCGCGAGACACGATTGCGCCTGGTCAAGCTGCGCGACGATTCTGGCGTGCTCTCGCTCTACGTCAATGCCGACCCCCGCCAAGAGGGGTCGCAGCCGCCCTGGAAGACCCGGCTCGACCAGGGCCTGAAACACCTGCAGGAGTCGGTCGACAACGGCACCCGCGCAGCCCTGGGCAACCGGCTCCACTCCATGGAGTTGGAGCTCGAACGCCTCGTCAACCCCGGATCGCCCGGCATCGGACGGGCCCTGTTCGTCGCCCTCTCGGACGGCGAGACCTTCTCGGTCGAGATGCAGACGCCCCTGACCGACCGCGTCGCCCTCGCTCCCCGCTCCCACCTCGCACCCATGTTCGACGCCTGGGCCGAAGGTTCACCCGTGGGCATCGCGGTCGTCGACGGCAAGGGGATGCGCATTCTGGACAGCCGCTTCGGCCGCTGCGAGGAGATCTCCGGGCTCTCCTTCTCCCTCGACACCGCCGAATGGCGGATCATGAAGGGCCCCAGTGCATCCCACAGCGCCTGGGGCGGGCGCGACGGGTACATCTCGTCCAATCAGCACGACCTGTTCGACTTCCGCGTCGCCGAGCACCTCGCCAAGTTCCTCTCCGCCGCCCACCCGGTGCTGGAGGAGCACGTGATGAACTTCGGCTGGGAGTTCCTGGTCCTCACGGGCGAACCCGAACTGGTCGAGGCGACCTCGAAGGACCTGCTCAACGGCGTGAAGTCCGAAGTGGTGGCGTCGAAGCTGGTGCTCAGCCAGGCCACGCCGGCCCAGATCGAGGAAGCGCTGGCCCCCGAGATGGCCCGGGCCCGGCTGGCCCGGGACCGGAAGCTGGCCGCGGACTTCGCCGAGGCCCCGCCGCGGGCCGCGCTCGGCTCGGAGGCCGTGCTGGAGGCGCTACAGGCCGGTCGGGTCGACCGGCTGCTGCTCGAACGCGACTCCGCCTGGAGCGGGCGGCGCATTCCGGCCGGGATCGTCCTGGCCGACACCATCGCGCCCGACCCGAACCTGGCGGACGCGATCGCCGAGGCCCAGCTGGGGGAGGCCATGATCGAGCTGGCGCTGTCCTCGGACGCGACCGTCTCGGTCCTGGGGGAGGACGTCAGGCTGTCGGAGAAGGCCGAGGGGGTCGGCGCGTTCTTGCGTTGGTGACCCCTCTTGATCGATTAGGTTAGCCTATGCTAAGTTCATCTCGGTAGCACAGCTTAGGGCCGCGGGTTTCTCACCTCCCGCGGCCCTGGTGCTTTTTCCGGAGGCGTTCGCCCCCTCTTGCCCCGCTCTCCGCTTCGTGTGTCTCGGATCATTCAACGTCATGCTCCGCAACGACTTCCGTCGTGCGCCGCCGGATGTTACCGTAAATTCAACGGATGATGAATTAAAGAGTTCCCACCCACCCCGAGGGAGACGGCCATGTCCGAGTACGCGGAAGACCAGAAGTCTCAAGTCATCGTCGTCGGCGCCGGTCCCACCGGACTCCTGCTCGCCGGCGACCTCGCCGAGGCCGGCGTCGACGTCACCGTCCTGGAGAAGCGCGGTGCCGAACTGTCCAATCTCTCCCGCGCCTTCGCCGTGCACGCCCGCACCCTCGAGGTCCTCGACGCCCGCGGCCTCGCCGATGAGTTGTTCGCCAAGGGCGGCAACAAGGTCGAGAGGCTCGGCCTGTTCGGCAGGGCCCAGGTGAACATGAGCGGGCTCGATTCGCGATTCCCCTACCTGCTCATGACCCCGCAGTACCAGGTCGAAGAGGTGCTGCGCGACCGCGCCCTCAGGGCCGGGGCAGCCATCCTCTACGGCCGCGAGGTCACCGGCATCGACCAGCGGGACGGGATCGTCACCGTCCACACCGACGAGGGCGAGCGCACCGCCGCGTACGTCGTGGGCACCGACGGCGTCCACTCGGCGGTCCGGCGGGCCATCGATGTCCCCTTCCCCGGCGAGGCGGTCCTGAAATCGATCATGCTCGCCGACGTGAAGCTCGACCGCCCGCCGAAGCGGAGCCCCGCGATCGACGCGGGCGACGGCGCATTCTGCTTCGTCGCGGACTTCGCCGACGGCTACTGGCGCATCATCGCCTGGAACCGCCGCGACCAGCAGCCCGACGACGCGCCCGTCGAGATGGAGGAGCTCAAGGAGGCGCTGCGGTTCTCCTTCGGCGACGACTTCGGGATGCGCGACGCCCGCTGGGTCTCCCGCTTCCACTCCGACGAGCGCCAGGCCCCGACCTACCGCAAGGGCAATGTCTTCATCGCGGGCGACGCCGCCCACTGCCACTCCCCGGCGGGCGGCATGGGCATGAACACCGGACTCCAGGACGCGGCCAACCTCTCCTGGAAGCTCGCCGCCGTCCTGCGCGGCGCCGACCCGTCGCTGCTCGACACCTTCGAAGGCGAGCGCCACCCGGTCGGCGAGGCCGTGCTCCGCACCAGCGGCGCCATGGTCCGCGCCGCGGCCGGCCGATCCCGGGTCGGCCGCCTGCTGCGCACGGTCGCCCTGTCGACGGTGGTGCGGCTGGGGCCCGTCATGGCGAAGATGGCCGGCCAGATCAGCGGCATCGCCATCCACTACGGACACGGCGTCGGCGAGCACCGCGAGGTCGGTCGCCGTGCCCGCGACACCGACCTGGTCGGCGGCAAGCGCCTCTACGAGCGCTTGCGCGGCGGCAGGTTCGTGGTGCTCGACAGCGCGGGGGAGTTCGACGGCGAGCACGTGGTGGACGAGGCGCCGACCGAGTCCGACGGACTGGCCCGCGTGATCCGCCCCGACGGCTACATCGGTTGGGCCGGAACCGATGACCCCGAGGCGATCCGCGGATACCTCGCGGCCCACGCCGGGAAATGACCACCGGGAAACACCCGACGGCGGCGAGCTCGGCTCGCCGCCGTCACCACGTCCGGAGCACTGCCGCTTTAGGACGAGGATGCGCCCTCCCCGACCACCCGGGGAGGGCGTTTTCATGCGCGCCAACGTGAATTAGCGAAGCATTCACGTACTGTCGGTTGTCATTCAGTCGCTTTTGTCGTGAACTTGCTATCCCATCGCCTTCCTCCTGAGATATAGAGGTTTCATGACGAAGATCCTTAGTCGACGGAACGTAATCGGAGCGAGCCTCGCCCTCGGTGCCACCGTCGTAGCGAACACCGCCTTCACCGGAACCGCCCACGCCCAGGACACCGCCAGCGGACCCCTCATCGGAGCTCCCGACGGCGACCGGATCCACCTGCTCACCTTCAACATCCGCTACGAGGGCGGCGACGCCTCGCCCCACACCTGGGACGAGCGCCGACCGCTCGTCGCCACCGTCCTCAAGCGAGAGAAGCCCACCATCCTGTTCACTCAGGAGGGCCTCTACGGCCAGCTCCAGGACGTCCTCGCCGACGTCCGCGGCTTCGACTGGATCCACCTGGGGCGCACCGGCGGCAGCAAGAGCGAGGCCACCGCGATCTACTGGAACACCAAGCGGCTCAAGGTCCTCGAATACGACCACCAGTGGCTCTCCGACACCCCGTACCTCATCGGCTCCAAGGGCTGGGGCAATAACGTCGTGCGGATGCTCACCTGGATCCGCTTCGAGGACCTGGAGACCGGCAAGGACTTCTACACGGTCAACAACCACTTCGACCACCAGTCGGAGGACTCGCGCCAGAAGGGCGCCCAGATGAACCTCGACGTCATGTCCCAGTGGACCTCCCCGGTCATCACCGCCGGCGACTTCAACCAGCTCCCCGAGACCCCGACCTACCAGATCCTCACCGACGGCGGACTCGTCGACACCATGCTGGCCGCCGAAGAACAGGTCACCCCCGTCTACGGCACCTGGAACGGCTGGGACCCCGTCCCCAGCGAGGAGGCCCGCCGCATCGACTGGATCATGACCAGCCCCGACATCCGCATCCACCAGGCCGCCGTCAACACCTACTCCGAGGACGGCCTGACCCCCTCCGACCACTACCCGGCCCAAGCCCTGATCTCCCTCCCGTGAACGGCCGGGCGGCCGTCTTCGAGAAGTCCTCGCATGACGGCCGCCCGCCGGTTATCGTCTCGACCATGAGCGACCCGGAGAAACCGCTGATCGGACCGGCCGACGCACCGTACCTGCACGTCATGACCTACAACCTGCGCTCCGCCACCGGCCAGGCCCCGCAGTCGTGGTGGAAGCGGCGCCCGCTGGTGCAGGGCCTCATCGCGCGCGAGCGGCCCACCGTCCTTTGTACCCAGGAGGGCCGCTACCGGCAACTGCTCGAACTCCGCGCCGACCTGGACGGCTACGACTGGATCCACCTGGGGCGCGGGGGCAGCTCCCGCAGCGAATCGACCGCGGTGTTCTGGGAATCGGCCCGGCTCGCCCCCGTCGAATACGACCATCTGTGGCTCTCGCGCCATCCCAACGTGGTCGGCTCCCGCAGCTGGGGCAGCCGCACGGTCCGCATGCTCACCTGGATCCGGTTCGAGGACAAGGAAACCGGCGCCGATTTCCACATTGTCGACAACCACCTCGACCACCGATCCGAACGCGCCCAACGCAAGGGCGCGGAGATCAACCGCGACGTCGTGGCCCGCTTCCGCTCACCGGCGATCGTGGCGGGGGACTTCAACTGCGAACCCAGCTCCAAGCCCTACAAGGTTCTGACCGGCGCCCGACGCCACGGCGCGGGCCTCACCGACGCCTGGAACCTCGCCGAGGAACGCCTCACCCCGGAATGGGGCACCTTCAACCGCTGGAAGACCGAGCCGGTCGAAGGCAAGGACCGCATCGACTGGATCCTGGTCCAGTCGGGCGTGAAGGTCCACCAGATCGGCGTGAACACCTACGCGGCCGACGGTGTCACGCCCTCCGACCATTGGCCGCTCCAGGCGCTCGTCAGCCTCGAATGACCGCCCGAGGTGCGGGCGCCTCCTCGGTCAGCAGCGCCCGGATCTCCCTGACCGCCGCCCTCCCCGCGCGATTCGCGCCGATCGTGCTCGCCGAAGGCCCGTATCCGACGAGATGGACACGGGGATCGGCCGCCACCCGCGTCCCGTCCATGACGATCCCGCCGCCGCTGCCCCGCAGCGCCAGCGGCGCCAGGTGATCGAGCGAGGCACGGAAGCCGGTGGCCCAAAAGATGACGTCGACCGGCATGATCGAACCGTCCTCCGTCACCGGTCCGGCCGGTTCGATGCGGTCGAACACCGGATTCGCGGCGAGGATCCCGGCCTCCCGCGCCGCCTGGATCTCGGGCGAGAGCGGAATGCCGGTGACACTGATGACGCTGCGGGGCCGCAGCCCGCGGCGCACGCGGTCCTCGACCATCGCGACGGCCTCACGGCCCCGGTCGGGATTGAACTCGCCGTCTCGCCACAGCGGCGGCCGACGGGTGAACCAGTGCGTGGCCTCGGCGTACGGATGGATCTCCAACAGGTGCTGAACGGCGGAGATGCCGCCGCCCACGACGGCGACGCGTTGGCCCTCGAACTCCCATGGTCCGCGGTACTGAGCGGTGTGGAGCTGGCGGCCGGCGAAGGTCTCCTGACCGGGGTAGCGGGGCCAGAAGGGCCGGTACCAGGTGCCGGTGGCATTGATGAGGGCGCGGGCGATCCAGGTGCCGCGATCGGTGGCGACTTCGAGGCGACCGTCCTGGCGCGACCGGACGGACCGCACCGAGACGGGCCGCTGCACGCGCAGATCGAAGTGGCGCTCGTATTCGGCGAAGTAATCGGAGATGACGCCGGAGACGGGCGTTCGAGGATCGGGCTCTGGAACGGACATCCCGGGAAGCTGGTACACCCCGTTGACGGTCTTGAAGGTGAGCGTCGGCCACCGGAACTGCCAGGCGCCTCCCGCATGGGGCGAGTGGTCCAGGACGACGAAGTCCGTCCCGGGCTCGAAGTGCCGCCGCAGGTGATAGGCGGCCGCGAGACCGGCCTGGCCGGCCCCGATCACGACGACCTCGACTTCGCGCTCCATTTCCAGTTCAACCGCCTTGGCGCACCGAGGATTCCGCCCGGTGAGGCCGATCACCGGGAGGGTCTTGAACACCCGTTAGTCCGCGGGTGGCGGGAACGCCGGACAGCCCGGGCAGCACGAGACCACCGGAGCACCGTTAGTCCGCGGGGGACGGGAACAGGTCGCGCATGGTGAACGCCTCGGGCGTGGGGCCCTTCTCCCGCAGGATCGTCAGTCGCTTCTCGGCTTCCTCCGGCGTCGGACGATGCCCGGCGGGGACCCACCACATCGCCGCGTACGGCTCCGTCAGGCGTTCGAAGAACTCGCGGCGGCGCTGCAGGATCGCGCGGTGATCGGGACCGTAGACGTAGGCGTTCAGCGTCTCCGGAGAGGTCCACACCGACATGTTGAGAATGAGCCACTCGTCGCCGAAGACCCGGAAGTCGGTGGCGGAGGCCCCGCCCTCGTCGACCAGCCGCCACACGAACCCCTCGGCGGCGTCGGCGACCGCGTTGACAGCGTCGAGATTGGACACGAAGCCGTGCATCTGAGGGGTGTCGAGCGGAGCGAGCATGCGCCCGATGTTCACTTGCGCCAATTGATAAGAGGAGGCCATATACCGAGCCTGACAGGGGTGCGACCCGTTCGTCAACGCCGATCGCAGAACCCAGTCGACTGGGTTTTCGAGAGCGGTTTTCGAGAGCGCTCGCCTCAATCCAAGGGGGACATGAACTCCAGGCGGTTGCCGAAGGGGTCGTGGGTGTGGAAGCGGCGGTAGCCGATGAAGTCCTCATCCCAGACGACCTCGTGCCCCGCCCAGGAAAGGCGCGCGCTCAGGCCGTCGAGGTACCCCGTCAGGATGCCCGGATGTGCCTTCCGGGCGGGCACATGATCGGCCTCGACGCCCAGGTGGATCTCCAGCGCGTCGGTGCGCAGCCACAGGCCGCCCCGCTTGGCGAGCTCCGGCGGCTTCTGCACCTCGGTCATGCCGAGGTTGCCGACGTAGTACGCACGCGCCTCGTCCTCCGTGCCCGGAGGGATGGCGATCTGAACGTGGTGCAGGGAGTAGCTGAACGGGGAGGTGCCGCGCGGGTCGCGGTACCTGGCGGCGTCTGACATGGGGTTCTCCTAGGGATGGAACGGGAATGGGGCGGGCCCGCAGGCCCGCCCCTCTCCGTAATTCTGGCTTACTTGGCGAGCAGGCCCCGCAGGACGTACTGGAGGATGCCGCCGTTGCGGTAGTAGCTGGCCTCGCCCGGGGTGTCCAGGCGGACCACGGCTTCGAAGGCCGTCTCGGTGCCGTCGGCCGCGACCGCCTTGACCGACACCGTCTCCGGGATGCGGTCATTGATCTCGGTCATGCCGGTGATGGAGATGGTCTCATCGCCGTGGAGGCCCAGGCTCTGGTGCGACTCGCCCTCCGGGAACTGGAGCGGGAGGACGCCCATGCCGATGAGGTTCGAGCGGTGGATGCGCTCGTACGACTCGGTGATGACGGCCTTGACGCCCAGCAGCCGGGTGCCCTTGGCGGCCCAGTCGCGGCTCGAACCGGTGCCGTACTCCTTGCCGGCGAAGACCACCAGCGGCGTGCCGGAGGCGGCGTAGTTCTGGGCCGCTTCGTAGATGGTCGAGACCGGGGCCTCGGCCTGCGTGAAGTCGCGGGTCCAGCCGCCCTCGGTGCCCGGTGCGAGCTGGTTGCGCAGGCGGATGTTCGCGAAGGTGCCGCGGACCATGATCTCGTGGTTGCCGCGGCGCGAGCCGTAGGAGTTGAAGTCGCGCGGGCCGACGCCCTGCTCCTCCAGGTACCTGCCGGCGGGCGAGTCGGCCTTGATCGACCCGGCGGGGGAGATGTGGTCGGTGGTGACCGAGTCGCCGAGCTTGGCGAGCACCCGCGCGCCCGTGATGTCCTCGATGGCCGCCGGGGTCTCCGGCATGCCCTCGAAGTAGGGCGCCTTGCGCACGTAGGTCGACGCGTCGTCCCACTCGAAGGTGTTGCCGGTCGGGATCGGCAGGCTCTGCCAGGTCTCGTCGCCGTCGAACACGGAGGCGTACTCGCGCAGGAACATGTCGCGGCCGATATTGCCGTCGACGACCTCGCGGATGTCCTCGGACGAGGGCCAGATGTCGCGCAGGAACACGTCCTGGCCGTCCTTGCCCTGGCTGATCGGGTCGGTCGTGAGGTTCACGTCCATCGAGCCGGCGAGCGCGTAGGCCACCACCAGCGGCGGGCTGGCCAGGTAGTTCATCTTGACGTCCGGGTTGATCCGGCCCTCGAAGTTGCGGTTGCCCGACAGGACGGCCGAGACGGCGAGGTCGCCGGCCTGGACCGCCGCCGAGGTCTCCTCGGGAAGCGGGCCGGAGTTGCCGATGCAGGTGGTGCAGCCGTAGCCGACCAGGTTGAACCCGAGCTTGTCGAGGTACGCCGAGAGCCCGGCGCGGGTCAGGTAGCCCGTGACGACCTGCGAGCCCGGCGCGAGCGAGGTCTTCACCCACGGCTTGGTCAGCAGGCCCGCCTCGACGGCGTTCTTGGCGAGGAGCCCGGCGCCGACCATGACGTACGGGTTGGAGGTGTTGGTGCACGAGGTGATCGCGGCGATGACGACCGCGCCGTGGTCGAGCTCGAATTCACCGACCTCGGACTTGACCGTCTGCGGGTTGTGCGGGCGGTCGCCGTCGTTGGGCTTCTCGGCCGGGGCGTCGGAGGCCGGGAAGGTCTCCTCGCCGGCCTCGGTGTGCACGTAGTTCGCCACGTCGCGGCGCCACTGGTGGGCGGCGTTGTCGAGCTGGATGCGGTCCTGCGGGCGCTTGGGCCCGGCGATCGAGGGCACCACGGTCGACAGGTCGAGTTCGAGGTACTCGGAGTACTGGGCCTCCTTCGCCGGGTCGTGCCACATGCCCTGGGCCTTGGCGTAGGCCTCGACGAGCGCGATCTGCTCCTCGGTGCGGCCGGTCAGGCGCAGGTATTCGACGGTGCGCTCGTCGACCGGGAAGATGCCGCAGGTGGAGCCGAACTCGGGCGCCATATTGCCGAGCGTGGAGCGGTCGGCCACCGGCACGGCGCCGACGCCCTCGCCGTAGAACTCGACGAACTTGCCGACGACGCCGTGGTCGCGGAGCATCTCGGTGATGGTGAGGACCAGGTCCGTCGCCGTGGTGCCGGGCGCGAGGTCGCCGGAGAGCTTGAACCCGACGACGCGCGGAATGAGCATCGAGATGGGCTGGCCGAGCATGGCCGCCTCCGCCTCGATACCGCCGACGCCCCAGCCGAGCACGCCGATGCCGTTCTCCATCGTGGTGTGGGAGTCGGTACCGACGCAGGTGTCGGGGTAGGCGACGCCCCCGCGGGTCATGACGACGCGGGCCAGGTGCTCGATATTGACCTGGTGGACGATGCCGGTGCCGGGCGGGACGACCTTGAACTCGTCGAAGGCGGTCTGGCCCCAGCGCAGGAACTGGTAGCGCTCGCGGTTGCGCTCGTATTCGCGTTCGACGTTGCGCTTGAACGAGTCGGGGTGACCGAAGAAGTCGACGATCACGGAGTGGTCGATGACCATCTCGGCGGGCGCGAGCGGGTTGATCTGGCTCGGGTCGCCGCCGAGGTCGCGCACGGCCTCGCGCATGGTGGCGAGGTCGACCACGCAGGGCACACCGGTGAAGTCCTGCATGATGACGCGGCCGGGCGTGAACTGGATCTCGGTGCTGGGCTTGGCCTTCGGGTCCCAGGAGCCGATGGCGCGAATGTGGTCGGCGGTGATGTCCGCACCGTCCTCATTGCGCAGCAGGTTCTCCAACAGGACCTTGAGGCTGAAGGGCAGCCGGTCGTGCCCTTCTACCTTGTCGATGCGGAAGATGTCGTATTCGTTTTCGCCGACCCGGAGGGCTTCGCGGGCGCCGAAGGAGTCCGTACTCACCATAAGTACTCCCGATTCTGATCTGAGTTGTCGGTTCTCAGTCTGCCGCAACAACGGGGGCCGGGGACGCAGGTCGGCCCAGGAGGGGAGCGGCGGCACAGCGCCCGCCCGGGTCGTCCGTCGCGGAACCGAGAGAAGTAAACAGTACGTCCGTCTTATTTAACGGATCCAACTGTACCACCACGGGTTCTGCGGGTTTCAAGGCGGAGAGCATCGCCGATGCATAGGCACCCCGCACGGGTTTTAAAGGCCGGCGGCGGCGGGCGGTTGGTGTGCGGTAACCGCCGCCGCCGGCCCGGTGCGGTGGATATAAGCCTAAAATCGGACTATAGACCTCGGGTTAGGAGCGTCCACAGGCGCCCTGTGACGAACGCTACTACCAGCCGAAATACCGGCGGCTTAGGACTCCGATGCGAGACGGGGCCCGGCCTCACGCTGGGTCTGGAGCCAGGTCTCGACCTCGTCCGAGGAGCGCGGCAGACCGGCCGACAGGTTTTCGCAGCCGTCGGCGGTGACGCGCACGTCGTCCTCGATGCGGATGCCGACGCCGCGCAGCTCGGCGGGCACCAGCTCGTCGTTGGCTTGGAAGTACAGGCCCGGTTCGACGGTGAGCACGAAGTTCTCCTGGACCTTTCCCTTGTAGTAGTGCTCGGGCCGCGAGGCGGCGCAGTCGTGGACGTCGAGGCCGAGCATGTGCCCGAAGCCGTGCAGCGTCCAGCGCCGGTAGTACAGCGCGTCCTTGTCCAGCGCCTCGTCGACCGAGCCGGGCAGGATGCCCAGGTCGTGCAGGCCCTCGGCCAGGACCCGCATGCAGGTCTGGTGAATCTCCTGGAAGTCCGTGCCGGGCTTGATGACGTCCATGCCGGCCTGCTGCGAGGCGTGCACGATGTCGTAGACCTGGCGCTGGAGTGGAGTGAAGTGGCCGTCGACGGGGATGGTGCGGGTGATGTCGGCCGTGTAGAGGTTGCGGTTCTCCACGCCCATGTCCATCAGCAGCAGCTCACCGGTCTTGGTGTGCCCGTCGTTGGTGGTCCAGTGCAGCGTGGTGGCGTGGGCCCCTGCGCCGACGATCGAGTCGTAGCCCAGGCCATTGCCCTCCAGCCGCGCCCGCGTCCCGAACACGCCCTCGATGAGCCGCTCCGAGACCGAACCGGTCCGCGGCAGGATCCGCGCGACGTCCTCGAAGCCGCGCACGGTCGCGTCGACCGCCTCCTGCAGCTGCCGCAGCTCCCAGGCGTCCTTGGCCAGGCGCAGCTCCGAGAGCACCGCCGCCAGCTCGCGGTCGCGCGTCAGGACGGGTTTGCCGTCGGCGTCCTTGGCCGCCTCCTCGGCGGCGAAGCGCCGGTCCAGCGCGGAGTCGAAGCCGCGCAGCAGCCGGACCTTCGAGCGGTCCGCCCCCTCGAGCGCCGCCTCCAGCGCCTCGACGTCCTTGCACGGCAGTCCGAGTCGCGTCTGGGCCTCGTCCAGGGAGTGCTTGCGGCCGATCCACAGCTCGCCGTACTTCGCCGAGCGGAAGAACTCGTCGGAGTCGGTGCCCTTGCGCGGGCGGCGGTACAGCACCGCGTCGTGGCCGGAGCCGCTCGGGTGCAGCACCAGCACCCCCTCGGGATCGAGATCGCCCGTCAGCCAAGCGAAGTCCGAGCCGGCCCGGAAGGGATAGAAGGTGTCATTGGCGCGCACCTTCTCCTCACCGGTGGGAACGATGACCGTCTCGCCGGGGAAGGCCGCCGACAGCGACTCGCGGCGTCGGTCGGTGTAGGCCGCCTGCGTCAGCGGCGCGGCCTCCAGATCCAGGCCGCCCCAGCCCGATCGCATGAAATCGAGGAACTTCTGCGGGAACTGCGGGTCGTGCGAGCGCTCGCCGGACTTCTTCTCAGACATGGCAGGTGCTTTCTCCGTGTGATCGGGTCTTATTCGTACCCCGAACCTACCTCCATTGGGAGCTCCGAATCGCAGTCATGTCGGGTCCATGCCTCAGGCCGGGCGGCGTTACGCTGAGCCCGTGACCGATCGCGCCAATTTGTCGCCGGGCCCGTCCGCCGGGGCGGGGCCCGCGCGTTCCAGCGTCTCCCTCCCCGATGAGCAGATCGAGCAGATCCGCCGCCTCGTCACCGTCGGCCGTGCCGACTCGGTGTCGGAGTACGTCATCGCCGCCGTCGCCGAGCGCCTCGAACGCGACCGCTCGCTCACCGAGCTCCAGGACCTCTTCGAGCGCAAGGGCCACGCCCCCAGCGCCGAGCACCTGGCCTGGGCCCGAGAAGTCCTCGGTGTCGAGGGAGAAGGAGAGGCCCGGACGTGATCGGCGGCCGCATTCTGGACGTGTCCGCCATCGTCGGTTTCGCCACCTCCATGCCCTACCCCCAGGCCGTCGTCTTCACCGCGCTCGAACAGAACGTGGTCCTGGCCATCCCCGCCGGGGCGCTGGCCGAGGCCTGGTCGCAGGCCCGCCGCCGCGACCGCGACGCCCTGCTGGTCCTCCTCGGACTCCCCGTCACCGTCGTCATGGAATTGGACAAGAAGTCCGCCCGCGACGTGGGCCTCATGCTCTCCCGGTCCCGCCAGCACGGCAATATCGCCGCCGGCCACGTCGCCTGGTGTGGCCTGAAACGCCCCGGTTGGCCCATCGTGACCGGCGAGCCGAAGACTCTGCTGGCATTCGACTCGAGCCTTGAGATAGATCAGCTGCCGTAAGGGCACCCTAGAGAGGGAAACATGCACGCCGTACAGGAGAAGCCCATGACCGAGCTCGGCCCGCTCGACTACAAGCCCCGCAAGTCCCAGATCGGGGCCTGGGTCGGCGCGATCGTCTTCGCCGGGTCCTTCTTCGGCCTCTCGTTCACGCTCGGCAACCGGACCGCCGGGGGCGGCACCATTACCTGGGCCGACCACGCGGGCATGATCGGGCTGGGCCTCATAGGCGGCGGGGTCATCCTGATGTTCCTGCGCCTGCGCGTCCGTGCCGACGAGCGCGGCGTCGAGATCCGCAATATCGGATCCACGAAGTTCCTGCCGTGGGAGATCGTCACCGGCGTCAACTTCTCCGCCAAGAGCCAGTGGGCCACGGTCGAGATCGCCGACGACGATGAGATCTCGGTCATGGCGATCCAGATCAGCGACAAGGACCGGGCCGTGGCGGCCGTCAAGCACCTGCGGGCGCTCATGGAACAGTCGCGCAGGTCATAGGGGACCTCATGCGACCCGCTCGTAGCATGGGGATATACTTATAAACCGTGCGCACTTACGTCGCGCACAGCAAGCGGAGTCCAGCTCCCACCCGCAGCCCGTCCTCCTCGGAGGGAACTGAGGCAAACGGGTCACGCACGGCAGCTTAGTTCTGCCGTGCCCTGGAGTGGACCCCGGCTGATCAGCTGGGGTCTTTTCTTTTGGGACCTCTTCCCGAGGCGTGCTGGCCGGTTCCGCTTGGCGACGGCCGCCGCCAGCGCCCGCTGACGACGACCGAAACAGCAACACGGGCGCCGGTGCACCGCACCGGCGAGAATCGCGAACCAAGGAGGCCCCATCAGCGATTTGCGCGTTAACGACCAGATCCGGGCACGTGAAGTGCGCCTGGTCGGCCCGCAGGGAGAGCAGGTCGGCATCGTGTCGATCGACAAGGCCCTGCAGTTGGCCGCCGACGTCGACATGGACCTGGTTGAAGTTGCGCCCACCGCCCGACCGCCGGTCTGCAAGCTCATGGACTACGGCAAGTACAAGTACGAGTCCGCTCAGAAGGCCCGTGCCTCGCGCCGGAACCAGCAGCAGACCGTCATCAAGGAAATGAAGCTTCGGCCGAAGATCGACACGCACGACTACGAGACCAAAAAGGGTCACATCGTGCGCTTCCTCAAGGCCGGCGACAAGGTCAAGATCACCATCATGTTCCGCGGTCGCGAGCAGTCGCGCCCCGAACTCGGCCGGCGCCTGCTCGACAAGCTCGCCGAGGAGATCGCCGACCTCGGTGGCGTCGAATCCGCCCCGAAGCAGGACGGCCGCAACATGGTCATGGTGGTTGCCCCGCATCGCCCCAAGGGCGATATCAAGGGCGGCGGTCGCAAGGGCGGCCGTGAAAGCGAAGAGGGCAGCGAAGAAGCCCCCCTCGCGGAGTAAGCCGTCCGAATGCCTGACGTTCAGCGGGCGCGCTGCGCCCGCTGAAGCCAGTGCAGGCTTTTGACTCATAAGGAGAAGCACGATGCCGAAGATGAAGACCCACAGTGGCACCAAGAAGCGGTTCAAGGTCACCGGTTCTGGCAAGCTGATGCGCCGCAAGGCCGGCAAGAACCACCTCATGGAGCACAAGTCCGCCAGGTCCAAGCGGGACAAGGACGGCCGCACCGAGGTGGCCAAGGCCGACCAGAAGCAGGTCAAGAAACTGCTGGGCCGCTAGCTCGCCCTCGTTGACCCATATCCGTTAATCGCAAGGAGATAGATCAGTGGCACGCGTCAAGCGTTCGGTGAACGCCAAGAAGAAGCGCCGCACAGTACTCGAAGAGGCCAAGGGTTACCGCGGCCAGCGCTCGCGCCTGTACCGCAAGGCCAAAGAGCAGCTGCTGCACTCGTACACCTACTCGTACCGTGACCGCAAGGCCCGCAAGCGCGAGTTCCGCAAGCTGTGGATCACCCGCATCAACGCCGCCGCCCGCGCGAACGGCATCACCTACAACCGCTTCATGCAGGGCCTGGCCCTCGCCGAGGTGGAAGTGGACCGTAAGATCCTCGCCGAGCTGGCCGTCAACGACGCCGCCGCCTTCACCGCGCTGGTCGAGGTCGCCCGAGCGGCCCTCCCCGCGGACGTCAACGCTCCGGCCGAGCAGTAGATGATCGCTGACGAACCCGGGACGGACGCGCTCACCGCACGATCGTCCCGGGTTGTCGCTGCCCGGAAGCTTCAGCGCCGCCGCGCGCGGGACAAGGCCGGGCAGTTCCTCGCCGAGGGCCCGCAGGCCGTCCGCGAGGCGATCGCGGCCGGCGCCGCGGTCGACCTGTTCCACACGCTCGACGCCGACGTCCGCCACACTGAGCTGGTCGACGCGGCCACCGCCGCGGGCGTCTACGTCCATCCGGTGACCGACGATGCGCTGGCGTCGCTGGCCGAGACGGTCACGCCCCAGGGCCTGGTGGCGGTCTGCAAGTTCCTCGACCAGCGCCTTCCCGAGGAGGCCAAGCTGGTCGCGGTGCTCGACGGCATCACCGACCCGGGCAATGCCGGGACGATCCTGCGCGCCGCCGACGCGGCCGGGGCCGACTGCGTGGTCTTCGGGACCGACTCGGTCGACCCGTACAACGGCAAGTGCGTGCGCGCCTCCGCCGGGAGCCTGTTCCACCTGCCGGTGATCCGCGGTGGCGACACCGCCGAACTGCTGGACGTGTTCGACCACGCCCAGATCCTGGCCGCCTCGACCGGGGGAGCGGACCTGTTCGAGCTGGCCGCGAACGGCGAGTTGAACGGGCCGACGGTGTGGCTGTTCGGCTCCGAGGCCCACGGCCTGGCCGGCTCCACCGCCGCGCTGGCGCATCGCAAGGTCGGGGTTCCGATCTGGGGCGAGGCCGAGAGCCTGAATCTCGCGGTCGCCGCAGGTGTCTGCCTTTATGCGAGTGCTTCTTCCCAGCGTAGGCTGCGTAGCTAAAGACGTTATGATTGCTCCATGCGCTACAGCCAACGCGAATTTATCCAGCCCGCCGGGTGCGGGCTGTGGCGTTAGCTGTCCACACTCCGGCGGGCTGCGGCCGAGCCGCGTGCCTTCCCTACACTCCTTTAGGTCCCGCCAGGAGAGAAGCGCATGAGCAACGATACTGAGAACCAGGCTGGCCTGCTCCAGCCCGAGGCCCTGTCCAGGGCCGTGAAAGAAGCCGCCGCGGTCATCGAGGCCGCAGGCACCATCGAGGAGCTGGCGGCAGCCAAGACCGCCGCGCTCGGCGACAAGGCCCCGGTGTCCCTCGCCCGTCGTGCCATCGGCTCGATCCCGGGCAAGGAACGCGGCGAGGCCGGCCGGAACGTCAATGCGGCCCGCACCGAGATCACGGCAGTGTTCGAGGCCCGCAAGGGTGTTCTGGAGGCCGCCGAGGCGTCCCGGATCCTCCGCGAGGAGACCGTCGACGTCACCGCCCGCACGCCGCGGCGCCGCACCGGCGCCCGCCACCCGATCAGCGTCCAGATGGACCGCATCGCCGACCTCTTCGTGGCGATGGGCTACGAGATCGGCGAGGGCCCCGAGGTCGAACTGGAGTGGTTCAACTTCGACGCGTTGAACATCCACCCCGACCACCCGGCCCGGACCATGATGGACACGTTCCACATCGCCGACGGCGACGGCAGGCCCGGGTCGAACCTGGTGCTGCGCACGCACACCTCGACGGTACAGATCCACACCATGCTGACCCAGCAGCCGCCGATCTACACGGTCGCGCCCGGCCGGGTCTACCGCACCGACGAGGTCGACGCGACGCACTCGCCGGTGTTCCACCAGACCGAGGGCCTGGTGGTGGACAAGGGCATCACGATGGCCGATCTCAAGGGCACGCTGGACCACTTCGCGAAGTCCGTGTTCGGCCCGGACGCGATCACGCGCCTGCGCCCGTCGTACTTCCCGTTCACCGAGCCCAGCGCCGAGGTCGACGTCTGGTTCTCCGCGCACAAGGACGGCGCCCGCTGGATCGAGTGGGGCGGCTGCGGCATGGTCAACCCGCGCGTGCTGCGCGCCTGCGGCATCGACCGGGACGTGTACTCCGGCTTCGCCTTCGGCATGGGGGTCGAGCGCGCGCTGATGCTGCGCCACGGCATCACCGACCTGAGGGACATCATCGACGGGGACGTCCGCTTCCCCGCCGGCCTGCGAGTTGAGGAGTAACCGATGCGGATTCCAGTCTCTTGGCTCGCCGAATACGCCGCGCTGCCCGCCGACCTGTCCACCGCCGATCTCGATGCGGCCCTGGTCGAAGCGGGACTCGAAGTCGAGGAGGTCGAGGACCTCCGCGCGAACGTCACCGGCCCGCTCGTGGTCGGCCGCGTCGCCTCGATCGTGGAGCTCACCGACTTCAAGAAGCCGATCCGCCACTGCCAGGTGGAGGTCGGCGAGGCCGAGCCGCGCTCGATCATCTGCGGCGCCAGGAACTTCGCCGAGGGCGACCTGGTGGTCGTGGCCCTGCCCGGCGCGGAGCTGCCCGGCGGTTTCAAGATCGCCTCGCGCCAGACGTACGGCCGCCTCTCGGACGGCATGATCTGCTCCGCCCGCGAGCTCGGCGTCTCCGACGACCACGAGGGCATCATCGTGCTGCCTGAAGGCACCGTCGGCGAGGACGCCCGCCCTTTGATCGGCCTGGACGATGTCGTGTTCGAGCTGGCCATCACCCCCGACATGGGGTACTGCTTCTCGGTGCGCGGCATCGCCCGCGAGGTCGCCCACCGCCTCGGCGTCGCGTTCACCGACCCGGCTGGAATTGAGAAAGAAGAGCCGGCCACCAGTAGTCAGCCATTCCCGATCCGAGTCGAGACCGACGGCTGCTCGCGTTTCACGCTGTGCGCGGTGCGTGGGGTCGACGCTAACGCGGAGTCCCCCAAGTGGATGGCCAAGCGCCTGACCCAGGCCGGGATGCGGCCGCTGGGCCTCGCCGTCGACGTCACCAACTACCTGATGCTCGAACTTGGTCACCCGCTGCACGCCTTCGACCGCGACAAGCTCAATGGCGGTCTGGTAGTGCGCTGTGCGCACGCCGGCGAGACCCTGAAGACTCTCGATGACGCGGTCCGCAAGCTTGATCCCGAGGACATGGTCATTTGCGATGAGACTGGCCCGCTGTCACTGGCTGGGGTCATGGGCGGCCAGACCTCCGAGGTCGGGCCTACCACCCAAGATGTGCTCATCGAAGCCGCACACTGGAACCCAGTTGCGATCGCGCGTACCTCACGGCGGCACAAGCTCACTTCTGAGGCATCCAAGCGCTATGAGCGAGGTGCAGACCCGGCGCTGAGCTTGATTGCCGCTCAACGCGCGGCCGCCCTGCTTGTCGAATATGGCGGCGGTTCGCTCGAACCGGAAATCGCTGACATCGACCACCGCGAACCGGCCAAGCAGATCATGATCCCGGTCGGCCTGCCGTCGAAGACGGTCGGCGTCGAGTATGACCGCTATCTTGTCGTGTCCATGCTCGAAGCTGCCGGCTGCACTGTTGGTGTAGTGGGCGACGAGGTCCTGGCTGTGACGCCCGCTTCGTGGCGGCCCGACCTGACCGACCCGGTCGACCTGGTCGAAGAGGTCGCCCGGCTCCACGGCTACAGCCACATTCCGTCCAGCATCCCGCGCGCCATCGCCGGGACCGGGCTCACGTCCTCGCAGCGGCGACGCCGCCGCGTCGCCCGGGCCTTGGCGGACAACGGCTTCGTGGAGACCTACACGTTCCCGTTCGTGACGCGCGACCGCGCCGACGAGCTGGGCCTGGACGAGAAGGACCCGCAGCGCGACGCCGTCGCCGTGCTCAACCCGCTCGATGACGCCGCCCCGCTGCTGCGCACCACCGTGCTCGCCAGCCTGGTGAACGCGGTCAGGACGAACCTGGCGCGCGGCGCGAAGGACCTCGCGGTCTTCGAGGAGGGCCTGGTGTTCAAGCCCGCCGAGGGCTGGACCGAGCTCGACGTCGTGGAACTGCCGGTGACCCGGCGTCCCGACGACGAGGCCATCGCCGCCGCGATCCGGCGCCTTCCCGTGCAGCCGCGGCACGTCGCCGCGATCCTGTGCGGGCAGGCCGTTCCCGCCGGAATCGGCGAGCCGGGCCGGGCCGTGGACTGGGCCGACGCGGTCGAGGCCGCCGGCATCGTGGTCGAGGCCGCGGGCGCCGAGATGACCGCCGCCCAGGGCAAGGCCGCGCCGTGGCACCCGGGCCGCTGTGCGGAGATCAATGTGGATGGTTCGGTGATCGGCCACGCCGGTGAACTGCACCCCGAGGTGTGCGAGGCGCTGGGACTGCCGAAGCGGACCGTCGCCATGGAGCTGGACCTGACGGCGATCCCGCTGCCGGGCCTGGCCCCCGCGCCGGTCGTCTCGCACTACCCGGCCACGCTCATCGACGTCGCCGTCGTGGTGGCCGAGTCCGTCCCGGCCGGCGAGGTCGAGGCGGCGCTGCGTGAGGGCGCCGGCGAACTACTCGATTCGCTCCGCCTGTTCGACGTCTACCGCGACGCCAAGCTCGGCGAGGACCGAAAGTCCCTGGCCTTCAAGCTGGAGCTGCGGGCCGCCGACCGGACGCTGACCAACGAGGAGGGCGTCGCCGTCCGCGACGCCGCCGTGGCCGTCGCCGCCGAACGCTACGGCGCGGCGATTCGCGACTAGATCACGCAATCGGCGGGGCCAGGCCGGATCTCGATCCGGACGGGCCCCGCCGATTCCACGTGTGACATGCGGTTATACGGGGTAGGTCCAGAGCCGCGGTTTGCCGGCTGGTCCGCGCCTTTTAAGGTACGGGAGTGGAAAACCGGAACCCCTCTCGCGTTGGTGGTAGGCGGAGGCGCACCGGCTCTCGTGGTGCCCGCGGCAGCCATCGGGCCGGCGCCCGAGGTCAGGGACCCTCCGGAACGGGGCGCCACGCCGGGAATTTCGAGCTCTCGATCCCCGGAATGACGGCGACCTTCCGCCGCATCAAGTCCCGCGACTTCAGCAGGCGGCACCTGATCATCGCCGGAACGTTCAGCCTCGTGCTCGCCATCGGTCTTTCCATCGTCATCGCGAACCTCGGCGGCGACGACCCCGGCTACGGCTCGGGCGGCGAGGAGATGGCGGCGCTCCTGTACTCGAGCGGCGAAGCGGTCCCCGACGACTTCGAGGACCGCAATGCCGGTCTGATCGAGACCGCCTACGCCGAACTCGAAACCCGCTACGGCATCGGCGAGGACGACCTCTACGACGCGAGCGCCAACCCCGAGGGCTACCGCGTCGCCCTCACCATCGACGAGGACCTCCAGACCGCCGTCGAGGACATAGAGGGCGAGGCCGGGGCCGTCGCCGTCGAACCCGGCAGCGGCGCGGTCCTGTGCTACTACGGCGCCGAGTCCGAGACCGGCGCCGACCAGGTCGGCGCCGCCGCACCGCACCCGCCGTCCTCGGTGTTCGACATGGTCACCGCCGCCACCGCTCTCCAGGACGGCGCCTCCATCGACTCGTGGTGGAGCGACGAGGACTCCGATGTCACCCTGACCGACGCGGTGCGCGATTCCCGCTCCGCCGCCGTCGACGACATAGCGGAGCAGTACGGTGCCGAATCGGTCCTCCAGACCGCGAGTGCCATGGGGCTCACCGCGATCACCGATGCGGACGGCACCGCCCGGCCCACGGGAGAGGACGCCGACTACAGCGGACTCAAGGCCGCCGACCTGGACACCTACGCCGTGAGCGTGCTCGACATGGCCGCCGTCTACGCCACCATCGCCGGCGACGGGGTCTACGCCGACACCCACTTCATCGATCGTGTCGTGGACGCCAAGGGCAATACCGTCGAGGCCGACCGCGGCATCGCCTCCCTCCAGGCCATCAGCACCACCACCGCCCGCGACCTGCAATTCGTGGGCCTCGGCGGCGGCGACGCCCTCGAGGAGCGCGACTTCTTCGGCCTGAGCGGGGAATGGACCGACGATCCGGAGCAGTCCTGGTACGTCGGCGCCATACCGCAGCTGAGCGTCGCCGCTTGGGTCGGCGGAAGCGGCGGCGGAGACGACGACCCGCCCGGTGTCCCGGTGTGGCGCAGCGTGGTCGACACCGCGATCGAGGCGTTCAACTACGCCCCGGAGGAATTCGACGGCGCCGTCAAGGCCGGCAGCGACATCACCGACGGCATCGAGAACGACGACGGCTCCATCGATCCCGAAAGCGAGTATTGTGAGGTCAACCCGACGGCCGAGGCCTGCGGCGGCGCCACCGAGGAGCCGTCCGAGGACGAACCTTCGTCGGAGGAGCCGACCGATGACGAGACCACCGAGGAACCCGAACCCGATCCCACTACCACCTCTGAAGAACCGGAACCGGAACCGACCACTGAGGAGCCGAGTGAATCGCCGACCGAATGCGACTGGCTGGACCCCAACTGCTGACCGGATCGCCGGGGCCTGGTGTGCTTATGATTCGCGATGTACTCAGAGTGAATGGAGTTCGTAATGTCCATGCCCGACTCTTACGGCCAACAACCGCAGCAATCGCAGCCCCCGCAGATGCCTCCCCCGCCCGGCCAGCAGCCGCAGATGCCGCAGCCCGGCATGCCCTACCAGCCGTATCCGGCCGGCCCCGAGATCAACTCCAAAGCGGTCGCGGCCATGGTGTGCGGCATGATCTTCATGACCTCGCCGCTGGGCCTGATCGGGCTCTTCATGGGCCGCGCCGCCGCGCGCGAGATCGACGCGGGCATGGGCATCGGCCGCCCGCTCGCCAAGGCCGGCCGAATCTTCGGCTGGATCTCGCTGGCCTTCACCATCTTCTGGATCCTCTACATCATCCTCATCATCACCCTCGGAGTCGCGGCCTTCAACTCGGCGACGTAATAGGTCGCTGCTCTTGCTGCCCCGGAAGTTCCCCGAATCCAGGCTCGCCTTGCCCGTGGCGTTCTCGTTGCCGCTGGCGGTGCTCGCGCTCGCCCTGTGGGTACGCGCCGACCCGGGCGCCCCGCCGTTCCAGGGATTCGACGACGCCTGGCTGGGCCTCATGGGCAGCAGTGACCGAGACGGTCCCCTGTGGACGACAGCGGTCGGATTCGACCGACTGGGCGGCTGGGTCGGCCGGATCATCGAGGCGGCGATCGTGATCGTCCTGCTCGCCCGGTGGCGCTGGCGATCGGCGCTGTTCTTCGCCGCCGCCCTGGTCGCCGGCCACCTGGTCACCGAGGGATTCAAGCTCATCGGGCAGCGTCCCCGCCCGGCCGACCGCATGATCGAGATCGCCTCCCTGTCGTTCCCGTCGGGCCACGCCTCGCACGAGGCCGCGTTCGTGGTGGCGCTGGCGGTGGTCGCCATACCTGTCGCCGCCTCGCGCTGGTGGTGGCCGGCGGCCACGGTCCTGGTGCTCGCCATGATGTGGTCGCGCACTTGGCTGCACGCCCACTGGCCTTCGGACACGATCGGCGGCGTCGCCACCGGCATCGGCGTGGCACTGCTGTGCTGGTGGGCCTTCTCCCCGCTGCTGGACCGGGAGCGGAAATGGCGCGAGGGACCGGCGCACGGGGATGACGTGCCGACCCCTTCGACGGCGTGACCGATGTCGACCACGGATCCCTCGACGTCCCTACTCGGCCATCGGCCTGGTTCTGACGATCGTGACCACCGCGGTATTCGAGGCCGCGAGCACCGCGAAGGCGATGGCCGCAACCGGTAGGCCGACGCCCCACAGCGCCAACGCACCCGCCGCGAACGCCACCGCCTTGACCGCGAGGACGCCGTACACGGGCAACTCGAAGCGCGCCTTCGGCGATGCGAAGGCTCCCCAGAGTACCGCCACCGCGCCGATCGATGCGACGGCGATGAGCAACCGCAGCGCCAGGTGCAAATCGAGCGCGAGCGCCCACCAGCCGATGAAGACGAGCATCGCGAGTTCGAGCGCGAACGCCAGGAGCGCGTTCCCCATGACCAGGCCGCGCGCGGCCCCGGTGAAGGGGGCCCATTCGGGCTCCGGTGGCCTGCCGCCTCGGACCGGTTCATCGGCTTCGCTCATGTGAATATGATGCGTGCTCCGATTCGGACGGTTCGCGGTGGGCGGCCGTGGAACCGTCGGACTCGTCCGGTCCGGTGATGCCGAGGCGCCGCGGCGTCTGCGACCAAAGTAGGAGACCGGTCTCGGCACCGAGGTCGACGCCGCGGCGGAACTCCCATGATGGGATTGAGGTATGAACAGTCCACTGGGTCGCGTCAGGCGCGGCGACCTCATCGCCGCGGTGCTGCTGTTCGCGATCGGTGCCGTCCTAATCGGGCTGGGCAGCTTCGAGCCCTACCAGGAGGTCCCGCTCGCGGTGCGGTTCGTGCCGCTCGGCCTGGTCTGCCTGGGCGTGGTCATTCGGCGGTCGGCCCCCGGTTGGTGCCTGGCGCTGGGGACGGTGGGTTTCGGAGCCGAGGTGTTCATCGGCTTCTCGCTGGTGACGGTGTGCGTCTACACCGACAACATCTACTCCTACGTGCGTTACGGTCCACGAGAGCGGACTCGCCTCCTGTTCGCGGCCGCGTCCATGCTCGTCCTCGGTGCCGCCGTCTGGATAGGCGTGGAGAGCCGGGACGCCGGCGGGACGCTCAGTACCGCCGCGATCGCCGCGATCATCCTGCTCTCCCCGATCGGTACCGGCGTCATCGTCCGCCAGGCCCACGACCGGGCGGAGCTGGAGGCCGAGCGCGCCCAGCAGGCCGCGAGCCTGGCCGACGTGCGCCGACGCGAGGCGGTGCTGCGCGAGCGCACCCTCATGGCCCGCGAACTGCACGACACCGTCGCGAACTACCTGAGCGCGATCGCCTTGCAGTCCACCGGCCTGCAGTCCCGCAGGGACCTGGACGCGGAGACGGTGCGCCGATCCGTGGCCGCGATCCGGCAGAGCAGCGTGGAAGGGCTGGCCGAGCTGCGCCGCATCATCGGACTGCTGCGCGCCGCCGACTCGGAGGAGGAGCTGGCCTCCTACCGGCTCGACCAGGTGCCGCAGCTGGTCGAGCGGATGCGCAGGGTCGGGCTCAAGGTCGATTTCGCGACGTCGGGGGAGTTCGCGGACCTGCCCGGGGAGGTCGAGACCGCCGCCTTCCGGGTGGTCCAGGAAGCACTGACGAACGCACTGAAGTACGGCTCGGACGCATCGGTCGAGATCGCCTGCGCTCCGGGGCGATTGACGGTGGCCGTGGAGAACGCCGTCGACACCGCGGCCGTCCCCTTCCCAAGCGGCGGTGCGGGACTGGTGGGCATGACCGAACGGGTCCGATTGCTGGGCGGTACGGTCCGGGCCGGGCCCGACGGAAGACGCTGGCGGGTCCGGGCCGAGATCCCGACCGGAGACCCGGTAGCCGTCGGCCGAACCGCAACGCCGCCGCCAACCGAACCGGAGTGAACCCAGATGCCGATCAAGGTCCTGCTCGCCGATGACCATGCGGCCGTCCGCGCCGGCCTGCGAATGCTCCTCGACAGCGCCGACGACATCGAGGTGGTCGCCGAGGCCGCCGACGGGTTCGAGGCGGTCGAGCTGGCCCGCTCCGTGCGGCCCGACGTGGTCGTCATGGACATCCGGATGCCCCGCCAGGACGGCATCGCGGCCGCCGCAGAGCTGCGCGGGGTCACGGACGTGCTCATACTGACCAGCTACGGCGAGGAGGCGAACGTCTTCGACGCGCTTCGCGCCGGTGCGAGCGGATTCCTGCTCAAGGACGCCGACGCCGAAACCCTGGTCGACGCGGTCCGCGTCGTCGCGCGGGGTGACGGCCTGATCTCCCCGGCCGTCACCCGGGGCCTCATCGCCGAGTTCGCCCGCGCCCGCCCCGCCTACGCGCCGATTCCCGTCGACGGCGACGGCCTGGCCTCCCTGACGCCCCGCGAGCGCGAGGTCCTGGCCCTTATCAGCGAGGGCCTGGCCAACGCCGAGATCGCCGCCCAGCTCGGGATGGCCGAGGCCACGGTGAAATCGCATGTGACGCACCTGCTGGCCAAGCTCGGTCTCAGCAGCCGCGTCCAGGCGGCCATTTTCGCCCGTGAACAGGAATAATGCTCGACTCCCAAAGTGTGGAAAGTCGCTATCGACTCCGACATGGATGCTGATACAGTTGGATGCATAGTCATTCAAGACGGAGGTTTCCAGTGACGTATCAGGTCGCCGTGGCAGGCGCCAGCGGTTACGCGGGCGGCGAGGTGCTGCGGATTCTCGCAGATCACCCGCAGCTCGAAGTCGTAGCCGCCAGTGCGCACAGCCAGGCCGGTGAGTCGATCACCGCAGTCCACCCCCACCTGACCGCCTACGGCGACCGACGTTTCTGCGAGACCACCCCGGAGGCGCTCTCCGGCGCCGACCTGGTCATCATGACCCTCCCGCACGGCCAGTCCGCCGCGCTGGCCGCGCAGCTCCCCGCCGATCTCAAGGTCGTCGACCTCGGAGCGGACCACCGGCTCGAAGACGCCGCCGCCTGGGAGGCCTACTACCCCGGCCCCCACGCCGGGGCCTGGACCTACGGCCTGCCCGAGCTGGCGGGCCAGCGGGAGGCCATCGCCGCTTCGAACCGGGTCGCCGCGACCGGCTGCTACGCCGTCGCGACCATCCTGGCATTGCGGCCCCTTCTCGACGCGGGGATCGCCGACCCGAGTGATGTGGTCGTGGTCGCCGCCTCCGGTACCTCCGGAGCCGGGAACTCGCCCAAGAAGAACCTGCTGGCCAGCGAGGTCATCGGCTCGATGAGCCCCTACAAGGTCGGCGCCCACCAGCACGTGCCCGAGATCAAGCAGGCCACCGGGGCGACGAGCCTGTCGATGACGCCGCTGCTGGCCCCCATGCCCCGCGGCATCATCTCGACGGTGACCGCCAGGCCCGCCGGTGACGTGACCGCCGCCGACGTGCGGGCCGCCCTGTCCAAGGCCTACGACGGCGAGCACTTCGTGCACCTGCTCGCCGAGGGGGCGTGGCCCGCGACGGCTTCGACCTACGGCACCAACGCCGTCCAAGTCCAGGGCACCGTCGACCGCGACTCCGGCCGGATCATCGTGACCGCCGCGATCGACAACCTCGGCAAGGGCGCCGCCGGACAGGTCGTCCAGTGCGCCAACCTCATGCTCGGACTCCCCGAGGCCGCCGGCCTCACCGTGAACGGAGTTGCGCCGTGACCATCACGACTCCCAAGGGCTTCAAGGCCTCCGGTGTGACCGCCGGGCTCAAGCCCTCCGGCAAGTCCGACCTCGCGCTCGTCGTCAACGAAGGGCCGTCCCAGGTGGCCGCCGGCCGCTTCACCGGCAACCGGGTCAAGGCCGCGCCGATCAAGTGGACCCAGCAGGTCATGACCTACGGCAAGCTCAAGGCCGTCGTCCTCAACTCCGGCGGCGCCAACGCCTGCACCGGGGCCGAGGGCTTCCAGGACACCCACGCCACCGCCGAGAAGGTCGCCGCCGTCCTCGGCTGCGGCGCAGTCGAAGTCGCGGTCTGCTCCACCGGCCTCATCGGCGAACGCCTCCCGATGGGCAAGCTCCTCCCCGGTATCGACGCGGCCGCCGCCGCGCTCACCGAGGACGGCGGCGAGGCCGCCGCGACGGCCATCATGACCACCGACACCGTCGCCAAGAACGCGGTCGTCACCGGCCCCGGCGGCTGGAAGATCGGCGGGATCGCCAAGGGCGCGGGCATGCTCGCCCCCGGCCTCGCCACCATGCTCGTCGTCCTCACGACCGACGCCGTCATCGACGCCGAGCTCGCGGACGCCGCCCTCGGCACCGCCTGCCGCTACTCCTTCGACCGGCTCGACTCCGACGGCTCCATGTCCACCAACGACACCGTCCTCCTGCTCGCCTCCGGCGCCTCCGGCGTCACAGCGGCACCCGACGAGTTCATCTCCGCGCTCTCCGAGCTCTGCCAGGATCTCGCGGGGCAGCTGCTGGCCGACGCCGAGGGCTCCACGAAGGACATCACGATCACCGTGTCCGGGGCCGAGACCGAGGACGACGCCGTCGAGGTCGCCCGCTGCGTCGCCCGCGACAACCTCGTCAAGACCGCCATGTTCGGCTGCGACCCCAACTGGGGCCGCATCCTCGCCGCCGTCGGGACCTCCAAGGCCCCGTTCGACGCCGACGAAGTCGACGTCGCCGTCAACGGCGTGTGGATCTGCAAGGCCGGCGCCGCGGGCGAGAGCCGCGACAATGTCGACCTCAAGGGCCGGGCCGTCGCGATCGATATCGAGCTCCACAATGGCGCCGCCCAGGCCACGATCTGGACCAACGACCTGTCCCACGACTACGTCCATGAGAACTCGGCGTACTCCACATGAGGCCCGCACCCGACACCGCACCCAGCCGGCTCGCTTCGCTCGCCTGCCCTCGAACCGGAGTAAACGCCGATGAGTCTTGAAGATCTCGCCCCCCACCTGAAAGACGCGCTCGGTAAGGCCGAGACGCTGGTCGAGGCCCTGCCCTGGCTGCAGCGGTTCGCCGGCGCCACCGTCGTCGTCAAATACGGCGGCAACGCCATGATCAACCCCGAGCTTCAGGCCGCCTTCGCCGCCGACATGGTGTTCCTGCACTACGTCGGCATCAAGCCCGTCGTCGTCCACGGCGGCGGCCCGCAGATCTCGGCCATGCTCGCCAAGCTCGACATCGCCTCGGAGTTCAAGGGCGGCCTGCGCGTCACCACCCCCGAGGCCGCCGATGTGGTCCGGATGGTCCTGGTCGGCCAGGTCGGGCGTGAACTGGTCGGGCTCATCAACAACCACGGCCCCCACGCGGTCGGCATGAGCGGCGAGGACGCCCAGCTCTTCACCGCCAAGCGCCGGTGGGCCCAGGTCGAGGGCGAACGGGTCGACGTCGGCCGGGTCGGCGACGTCGCCAGCGTCAACACCACCGCCATCGCCGACCTCATCGCCGCCGGGCGCATCCCCGTCGTCTCCACCGTCGCGCTCGACCACGAGGGCGTCCTCTACAACCTCAACGCCGACACCGCCGCCGCGGCCCTGGCCGAGGCCCTCGGCGCCCAGAAGCTGATCGTCCTCACCGATGTCGAAGGGCTCTACGAGAACTGGCCCGACCGCGGCTCGCTGCTGCGGCAGATCACCGCCCCCCACCTCGCCGAACTGCTGCCGCGCCTCCAATCGGGCATGGTCCCGAAGATGGAGGCCTGCCTCAGGGCCGTCAAGGGCGGCGTCCCCCAGGCGCACGTCATCGACGGGCGCGTCCCCCACTCGACGCTGCTGGAAATCTTCACCACCGACGGCGTCGGCACGATGGTCGTGGAGTCGAAATGACCTATTCAGACGAAATCAAGCAGCGGTTCTCCGCCTCCCTCATGGGCAACTACGGCCTTCCGCCGGTCGCCCTCCGCGAAGGCGAGGGCCGCTATGTCACCGATGTTGACGGCAATACCTACCTGGACATGATCGGTGGCATCGCCGTCTCCAGCCTCGGCCACAACCACCCCGCGCTGGTCGAGGCCGTCAGCACCCAGGCCGCCCGGCTCGCCCACACCTCCAACCTCTTCATGCACGAGAAGGAGATCGAGCTCGCCGAGAAGCTCCTCGACCTGTGGGGCAACGCCGGCAGGGTCTACCTGTGCAATTCCGGCACCGAGGCCAACGAGGCCGCGCTCAAGCTCGCGATCCTCCACGGCAAGCAGACCGGCCGCACCAAGGTCGTCGCGACCGAGAACGGCTTCCACGGCCGGACCCTCGGGGCGCTCTCGATCACCGGCAAGGCCGCGATCCGGGAGCCGTTCGAACCGCTGGGCCGCGACGTCGTGTTCGTGCCCTACGGCGACCTCGAGGCCCTCAAGGCCGCCGTGGACGACACCGTCGCAGCCGTGTTCTTCGAACCCACGCAAGGCGAGACCGGTGTCATGCCCGCGCCCGCCGGATACCTCAAGGCCGCAAGGGAACTCACCACCGCGAACGGCGCGCTGCTGATCCTCGACGAGATCCAGTGCGGCTTCGGCCGGACGGGTGCCTGGTTCGCCCACCACGCCGAGGGCATCGTCCCGGACGTCGTGACCCTCGCCAAGGGGCTCGGCGGCGGCGTCCCGATCGGCGCGGTCCTCGCCACCGACGAGGCCGCCGCGCTCTTCACGAAGGGCGTGCACGGCTCCACCTTCGGCGGCAACCCGATCGCCTGCGCGGCATCGCTGGCCGTGATCGACACGATCGAGCGGGAGCACCTACTCGAGAATGTCCTCGCGCTGGGCGAGCACCTCGACGCGCGGCTCGGTGCCGACCCCCGGGTCGCCGAGATCCGCGGCCAGGCCCTGTGGCGGGGCATCGCCCTCACCGAGCCCGTCGCGGCCGAAGCCGTCGACCACCTCATCGGACTCGGCGTCCTCGCCAACGCGCCCCGGCCCGACACGGTCCGGATCGCGCCCGCCCTCACCATGACCCAGACCGAGCTCGACGAGTTCTGCGACAAACTCATCGCCGCACTCGACGCAGTGTTCCCCTCACCCGGAGGACGACCGTGAAGCCGAAGCAGTTTGCGGAGCAGACCAAGAGGCATTTTCTCAAGGACGACGACCTCACCATCGCCGAACAGGCCGAGGTTCTGGCCTTGGCCGCCAAACTCAAGCACGACCGGTTCGGCTCCACCGTGCTGGCCGGCCCCAAGTCCGTCGCGGTGATCTTCGAGAAGTCCTCCACCCGGACCCGGCTGTCCTTCCACGCCGGCATCGCCGAGCTCGGCGGCAATCCGATCATCATCGACTCCCAGTCCTCCCACCTGGGCCGAGGCGAGACCGTCGGCGACACCGCCCAGGTCCTCTCCCGCTATGTCGAAGCGATCGTCATCCGCACCTTCGGCGACGACCGGATCGCCGACCTCGCCGAGCACGCGAGCGTCCCGGTGGTCAACGCCCTGACCGACGGCTGGCACCCCTGCCAGCTGCTCGCCGACCTCCAGACGATCGCCGAGCACAAGCCGCTCAAAGGAACGAGCATCGCCTACGTCGGCGACGCCGCCTTCAATATGGGCAACTCCACCGTCATCGCCTGCTCGATGGCCGGGATGCACGTCCGCATCGGCGCGCCCGCCGGCTACCAGCCCTCCGCCGAGATACTGGCCCGCGCCGCCGAGATCAATGCCGAGACCGGCGGTTCGGTCACCGTCACCGACGATCCCGTAGCCGCAGTGACCGGCGCCGACGTCGTCTCGACCGACGCCTGGATCTCCATGGGCATGGAAGGCCAGGACCAGCGCCTCGCCGACCTGGCCGCCTACCAGCTGAATGCGGAGCTGCTCGCCCACGCCGCCGACGGAGCGATCGTCCTGCACTGCCTGCCCGCCCACCGCGGCGAGGAGATCACCGACGAGGTCATGGACGGCCCCCACTCGCGGGTCTTCGACCAGGCCGAGAACCGGCTCCACGCCCAGAAGGCCCTGCTCGCCTGGCTCATCGGCGGTGAGCGGCCATGAACCAACCCACCACCAAAGCCGCCCGGCAGGCCCGGATCGTCGAACTGATCTCCGGCCTGGAGATCCGCTCGCAGACCGAACTGGCGAGCCTGCTGTCCGCCGACGGCATCGACGCCACTCAGGCCACGCTCTCGCGCGACCTCGAAGAGCTCGGCGCTGTGAAGGTCCGCGGCACCGACGGCGGCGCCGCCGTCTACTCGATCTTCGCCGAAGGCGAACGACCACTTCGCGACACCGAGGCCGCCTCGGATCGGCTCCAGCGCCTGCTGCGCGAACTGCTCGTCGGCGCCGACCACTCCGCCAACATGGCGATCCTGCGAGTCCCGCCCGGCGCGGCCCAGTACCTCGCCAGCGCCATCGACCGCTCCGGGCTCGCCTCCATCATCGGCACCATCGCCGGGGACGACACCATCGCCGTCATCGCCCGCGACGGCGTCACCGGCCGCGAGGTCGCATCGCAGATGCTCACCTGGGCCGGCAAAGGCGCCGTCGACGCCGTATTCGAAGTCGGCGACGCGCCCCGCAAACGCTACGAACACCACAACACCACCGAGGCCATGCCTCTGAACGACGCTGAGGAGAACCAGTCATGACTGAAAAGGTAGTGCTCGCCTACTCCGGAGGGCTGGACACCTCCGTCGCCATTCCGTACCTGGCAGAGCAGCTCGACGCCGAAGTCATCGCCGTGGCCATCGATGTCGGCCAGGGCGGCGAGGACATGGCCGAGATCAAGGCCCGGGCACTGGGCTGCGGTGCCGTCGCCGCCGAGGTGATCGACGCCCGAGAGGAGTTCGCCGCCGAATACTGCTTCCCGGCCGTGTACGCCAATGCCCTCTACATGGACCGCTACCCGCTCGTGTCCGCCCTGTCGCGGCCGTTGATCGTCAAGCACCTGGTCGCCGCCGCCGAGAAGCACGGCGCGACCATCGTGTCCCACGGCTGCACCGGCAAGGGCAACGACCAGGTCCGGTTCGAGGCCGGCCTCGCCGCCCTCGCCCCGCACCTGAAGATCGTGGCCCCCGCCCGTGACTTCGCTTGGACCCGTGACAAAGCCATCGCGTTCGCCGAGGAGAAGCAGCTCCCGATCGACGTGACCAAGAAGTCCCCGTACTCGATCGACCAGAACCTGTGGGGCCGAGCCGTCGAGACCGGCTTCCTGGAGGACATCTGGAACGGTCCCATCGAGGACATCTACTCCTACTCGGACAACCCCGCCGAGCCGCGCGACGCCGACGAAGTGATCATCACCTTCATGTCCGGCAAGCCCGTCGCGCTCGACGGCGTCAAGAAGTCCGCGTTCGACCTCATCCACGAGCTCAACGAGCGGGCCGGCGCCCAGGGCATCGGCCGCATCGACATGGTCGAGGACCGGCTCGTCGGCATCAAGAGCCGCGAAGTCTACGAGTCCCCGGCCGGCATCACCCTGATCGCCGCCCACATGGAACTCGAGAACGTCACCATCGAGCGCGAGCAGGCCCGGTTCAAGCGCCACGTCGATCAGCGCTGGGGCGAACTGGTCTACGACGGCCTCTGGTTCTCCCCGCTCAAGGACAGCCTGGAAGCGTTCATCGAGGACACCCAGGCCCACGTCACCGGCGAGGTCCGGCTGACCCTCCACGCGGGCAAGGCGACCGTCACCGGCCGGCGCTCCGAGACCAGCCTCTACGACTTCGACCTGGCCACCTACGACGAAGGCGACGCGTTCGACCAGTCCAACGCGCGCGGCTTCGTCGAACTGTGGAGCCTGCCGTCCAAGCTCGCCGCGGCCCGCAACGAGCGGGCGAAGATCGAGGGCAAATAACGTGTCGAAACTCTGGGGAGGCCGCTTCTCCGGCGGTCCCGCCGCCGCCCTCGAAGCCCTGAACGCGTCGATCGGCTTCGACTGGCGGCTGGCACCATACGACCTCAAGGCCTCCAAAGCACACGCCCGCGTCCTGCACCGCGCCGGACTGCTCGATGAGTCCGAACTCGACCGGATGCTCGAAGCACTCGACGGCCTCGCCGTCGACGTCGAATCCGGTGCCTTCCAAGGCACCGTCGCCGACGAGGACGTCCACACCGCGCTCGAGCGCGGACTGGTCGAACGCCTCGGCGAGCTCGGCGGCAAGCTCCGCGCCGGCCGCAGCCGCAACGACCAGATCGCCACCGACCTGCGCCTGTACTGTCGCGACCACGCCCGTGGGCTCGGCGCCGACCTGGCCGACCTGGTCAGCGCGCTGGCCGAGCAGGCCGCCACCGTGGTGGATGCGCCCGCGCCGGGCATGACCCACCTGCAGCACGCGCAGCCGATCACCTTGGGACACCAGCTGCTGGCCCACGCCCAGGGATTCATCCGCGACCTGGAACGGCTGTGGGACTGGGACAAGCGCGCGGCGGTCTCGCCGCTGGGCTCGGGCGCCCTCTCGGGCTCCTCGCTGCCGCTCGACCCGGTCGCCGTCGCCGAGGAGCTCGGCTTCGCACGGCCCGTCGCGAACTCGCTCGACGGCGTGTCCGACCGCGACTTCGCCGCGGAGCTGCTGTTCGTGTGCTCCATGATCGGCATCCACCTCTCCCGCCTGGGGGAGGAGATCATCCTCTGGTCGAGCCAGGAGTTCGGCTGGGTGACCTTGGACGACGCCTTCTCGACCGGCTCGTCGATCATGCCGCAGAAGAAGAACCCGGACGTCGCCGAACTCGCGCGCGGCAAGTCCGGGCGCCTCGTCGGCAACCTCACGAGCCTGCTCGTGACGCTCAAGGGACTGCCGTTCACGTACAACAAGGACCTCCAGGAGGACAAGGAGCCGGTCTTCGACTCCCTGGACAATCTGGCGCTGCTCCTGCCCGCCGTGACCGGCATGGTCGAGACGATGCGGCTCAACACCGAGATCCCGCGCGCGGCCGCCCCGAAGGGCTTCAGCCTCGCCACCGAGATCGCGGACTGGCTGGTCCGCAAGGGCATCCCGTTCCGCTCGGCTCACGAGGTCGCCGGGGCCTGCGTCGCCCACTGCGAGGAGCGCGGCATCGAGCTGCACGAGATCGCCGACGCCGACCTGGCCGGTATCTCGGAACACCTGGACCCGTCGGTGAAGGCCGTGCTCGACGTGGACGGTGCGCTGGCAGCGCGCACCACGCCCGGCTCGACCGGCCCGAGGGCCGTGGCCGACCAGCTCGCCCAGGTCCGCGAATCGGTCGAGGCCTGGCGCGACTGGGCCGCCCCGAACTAAAGCGAGACAAAGCAAAGCGGTCCCGGGCAATGCCCGGGACCGCTTTCGCGCCTGAATGTTCTACAAATGTTGTACACTCGGGGAATGGCTATTGGCTTTCGACCTACAGACGATGACGAGCGGATCATCCAGAGCTTCAAACGCGAGGGTGAGAACACGTCTGACGTGATCCGCCGGGGACTACGAAGTCTGGAACGGTTGGCGTGGGAAGAGCAGGCACGGGCAGATATGGCGAAGCTTGCTCTGGAGGACCTGTCCGACGAGCCCGATGAATGGGAGTACGACGAATCGGGTGATATCCGAGTCGTCGGAAGCGATGTCGTCGTCCCTCGCCGCGAGGATCACCGGTGATCCGGGGCGCGATTTACCCCATCGACCTCGGTGAAGCGAAGCGAGGCCATGAACAGCGGGGCAGGCGTTTCGGGCTGGTCATCAGCGTTAGTCTCGACGGCTGGAGCACGGTCACTGTCATACCGACTTCGACGAGGGCCAAACCTGCGGCCTTCCGCCCCGAAATCGCTGTGGCGGGGCGGGACACCCGATTGCTGGTCGATCAAATGCGCAGCATAGACACGCAATATGTGACAGGCGGGTTGATCGACTTCCTCAACCAGGAGGATATGGAGCAAGTCGAGTACGCGGTCATCCGTTATCTCGGACTCGCAGTGTGAATTCCAAAGCCTTAAGCAGGACAAGTGAAAACGGCCCGCGCGAAGCGCGGGCCGTTTTCGCGCTCGCTCAGCCGGTCGTTACGGGGCCGGGGTAGACGTACACCGGCTCGGTGCAGTCGTCATACGGCACATCGGAGGGCACGGTCCGGCAGATCGCCACGGTCAGGTAATCGATCGGTTCCTCCCAGGTGGATTCGAGGCTGAATGAGTACTCGAAGCTCGACCTGGAGTTCTCCAGCGCTTCCCGGTGCTCGGATACGGGCCGGTCGTCGGCGTACGCCACGAATTCGATGTGGCGCTCGTACGGAATGACGTGCAGGCAGTTCCGGTCGCTCAGGACCGTGGTCGCGGCCTTGCCGGTGATGACGACCACGGGCTCCACGGTGAACGTCGGCCATTCGGCCTCACCGGCGGTCTCGTAGTAGGTGCACAGGTCCTCGCCGAGATCGTTGGTCTCGAAGTACATCGGTGCCGCGGAGGCGGGGGAGGAGACGGCGAGGGCTAGGAGGATTCCGGCGGCGAGGGCCGCGGCGGCGCGCAGGGTTTTGAACGGTCGTTTCATGGGGCTCCCATCAGAGGGGTGCGACGGAGGCGTCCCCACCTCGCACTCCGTCGCCTCATGCTTACCCGACCGACTATCCCGGACTGTCCTATTCGGTGTCAAGCTCCTTGGCGAGCCGGCGGAGCCGGATGCTGGAGATGATGGTGATGACACCCCAGATGAGCGCGAGGAACCCGATGGTCAGCACCAGCGCGACCGCGCCCTCGCCGGGCCGCGCCAGCAGCAGGATGCCGAGTATGACGCCGACGAGGCCGGAGAAGACGAGCATCCAGCGTCCGCCCGCATCGCCCTTGACGCCGAAGCCCTTGACGATGTAGCCGATGCCGAGGACGAGCGCCCAGAACGCGATCACGTAGAGCAGCGCGAGCGCGCTGATCCCGGGCCACACCAGGGCGATGAGACCGGCGATGACGCCCATGACGCCGATGAAGATGGTCCAGCCGCGCCCGGTTTCCTTCCGCATGCCCATGACGATCGCGGTGATGCCGTCGACGATGGCGTAGGCCCCGAAGAGGATCACGAGCGCCAGCAAGGTGATGCCGGGCCAGAACACGGCGAGCGCGCCGAAGAGGAGCGTAATAATCCCTCGCGCGAGCACCCAGGCCCAGTTCTTAGCGAGCAATTCAAGCATGACAACTACCTCACCTGCGAAAACTCTGGTGGCCTCAGGCTATGACAAACCGGACCACATGGCGAGGATTCCGCAGAATGAGACAGAGCCATCGTGATCAGGCGATCGGAGGCTGACCGTCTCCACGGCGCCTGCGATAGGTGTCCACGGCTCGGTCCTTGGCGGAGGTGCCCAGATCGCGCAGGCGCTGCGCCTGTTCGCTCTCGCTCGCCTGCGTGATGATGCGGGCGCCGGTTTCCCTGGCGCGCTGGACCGGGACCTGGTCGGCGAGACCGGTGGCGCCGGTGCGGGTGGCGTCGGCCGCCTGCCGCGCCGCCGACGCACTCGCCTGGGCGGCGTTCGCGATCGTCTGCCCGGCTTTGGCGTAGACGCCGGCGCGGACCACCCGGGTGCCGGCCACCAGGTCGGCCAGCGACCGCCGCTCCCGGCCGACCAGCGCCGTCACCAGATAGGCGACCAGTGCCGCGACCGACAGGACCCACAGCGCGAAGCCGCCGGCGAAGCTGCCGTGCAGCAGTGCCACCCAGGCGAGTCCGTACAGGCCGCCGGTGCAGACGACCGTAATCAGCGCACGGACCGCCGAGCGCCAAACGCCGACGCCGGGACGCCGGCGCCCTTCCAGTCGCATGTCGAGGATCATCCTGCCGACCGTGCGGCCCTTCCACAGGCCCGCGGCGAGTTCGTAGGCAAGGTGGAACGCGATGAGGACGAAGATCGACAGCTGGATCTTCGAGACGATCATCCTCCAGGCCGACAGCCCGAACGATTCGGCGGCCTCGCCGACATCGCCTCCGGTGGTGAGCAGACTGAACAGGACCCGGACGATCTCACCGCCGGAAATGGTCGTGAGGCTCTCGGCGATGGTGTTGTAGGTCAGCGTCGCGAGCAGGACGAACACGGCGGTCCAGACGCCGAAGTCGATCGCGCGGCCGCCGATTCGGCGGCCGATGCCCGGGGCGGGCGAGGCCGACTCCGGCGACGCGGCTCCAGGATCGGAAGCCACGGGGCCGGGGCCGTGGTCGGGCGGACCTGGCAGAAAGGGCGGTTGCGTCATGGGGCTTCCAGAAATCTCCATAGGGGTGGACGGCGAGCGGACTCCGTATGGTGTGCAAGCAGTATAAGAAGGACACGCCACCGCCGGGGTACCGCGCACGGGGACGACGCCCCCGGTGCGTGTCGCACCGGGGGCGTCGCGGGTGTTGAATGCGGTCTATCGGGTGGCGGCCGGCTCGCGGGTGCGGTCCGCGGCCTGGGCTTCCGGTTCGGGTTCGACGGTGAGGTGCGGGACGATCCGGTCGAGCCACTTCGGTATCCACCAGGCGGCCCGGCCGAGGACCTTCATGATCGCGGGAACGAGCAGGCAGCGGATGACGATGGCGTCGATGAAGATCGCGACCGCCAGGGCGATCCCGAACTGCTGCAACAGCCTCGCGTCGTCCATCATGAACGAGCCGAACACGGCCATCATGATCGCCGCGGCGGCGGTGATGACCCCTCCGGTCGAAGCCAGTCCCTTCCGGACGGCCTCGATGGGGCTGTTGGTGCGCACCCATTCCTCGCGCATCCGCGAGACCAGGAACACCTCGTAGTCCATCGACAAGCCGAAGACGATCGCGAAGACCATCACCGGCACGAACGCCTCCACCGGTCCCGGCGGGATCCCGAACATGCCCTCCTGGAAGATCCAGGTGATCACGCCCAGCGAGGCGCCGATGGTGAGCAGGTTGAGGATCGCCGCCTTGATCGGAATGAGGATCGAGCGGAACACGACCGTCAGCAGCAGCATCGACAAACCGACGACGAACAGCAGGAACAGAGGCGCCTTGTCGATGATGATGTCGGAGAAGTCGATCGCCGCGGCCGTCGATCCGCCGACGAGCTGCGTGCCCTCGACCTGGTCCAACACGTCCCCGCGCAGTTGCCCGACGAGGTCCACCGTGGACTGGTTGGCCGGACCACCGGTGCCGGCGACGGTCGACATCCACAGGTCCTCGCCGATCTGGAACGGCGGTGAGGCGAACTCGACGGTGTCCAGGTCGGACATGGCCTCGTAGGCCGCCCCGGCCTCCGCCTCGGTGCCGTCGGTGACGACCATGAGCGGGCCGTTGAAGCCCGGCCCGAAGCCGTCGGAGAGCATGTCGTAGGCGACGTGAGTGGTCGTACCCTCGGCGTCGGTTCCGGCGTCGGCGAAGCCGAGCCGCAGGTCCATCAGCGGCGCCGACAGCGCCAGCAGTCCCGCGAAGACGATCGCGATAGCCGCCCAGGCACGCTTCTCCACGAACCGTGACCAGCCCATCCAGCGAGAGCCCGGCGCACGCTTCGCCTTCGCGGCGTGCTTCCTGACCCGCTTCTCGATGCGCTTGCCGAACAGCGCCAGCAGCGCGGGCAGCAGCGTCACCGACGCCAGCATCGTCACCAGCACCACCAGTGCCACCGACAGCGAGACCGCCTGGAGCGAACCGAGACCGAGCGCGAACAGGCCCATGAGCGCCACGATCACGACCGACCCGGCGAAGATCACCGACCGGCCGGCGGTGTCGAGCGCGACGGCCGCCGCGCCCTTGCGGTTCGAGCCTTGCAGCAGCTCGGACCGGTAACGGGCGAAGATCAGCAGCGCGTAGTCGACGCCGACCCCGAAGCCCACCAGGAACATGATCGGCGTCAGGTACGTCGGCAACGTCACCACATGGGAGACCACCATGGACAGGAAGAAGGTGACGCCGACGGCGAACACGGCGGTGATCAGCGGCAGGCTCGCGGCCAGGAACGATCCGAACATGAGCACCAGGATCACCAGGGCCGCCAGCATGCCGACGCCCTCGGCGGCGCCGCCGCCCCCTTCGGTGGCCTCCCGGATCACGTCGCCGCCGAGTGCGACGGTCAATCCGTCGCCGGAGGCCTCCTCGGCCACGTCGATGAGCGCGGCCGCCTCCTCGGTGGAACCGGAGAAGTTCGCGGTGGCATAGCCGACGGTGCCGTCCTCGGCGAGCGCGCCAGGCGTCTCGAACGGGTCGTTCACGCCGTCGACGCCGGGCATCGCCGCGAACTCGTCGAGCACGCCCTGGACGCGGTCCTCCTGGCCGGCGACGCCGTCGTTCTCGCCGAACACGATCTGGACGGTGGACTCATTGGCGTCGGGAGCCCGCTCATCCAGCAGATCCGACAACTCCTGGGACTCGGTGCCCGGCATCGAGTTGTCGTCCTCGAAGGCCGAACCGGTCCACGAGCCGACACCTATGGCCCCGGCGAACACCAGGACCCATGCGAGCAGAGCGACCAATGGACGGCGTTGGGTCCACGCGGAGAGCCGCGCCAGACCGGAAGGCCGCTGTGGGGTGAGTTGCTGATTCATGCTCACTACCGTCGCCGCCGCAGCGGCCCGGTACATCGGCTCAGCAGAGGCAATCGGCCTACTCCAGGAGTGTCAACCCCGGCGCGGCATGTACCCCAGGCGGAGTATCAGTCCCCGTCGGTCCAGGTCGGGCGCACCAGACCCGACTCGTACGCCGTCACCACCAACTGCGCCCGGTCCCGCGCCGACAGCTTCGACATGATCCGGCTGACGTGCGTCTTCGCCGTCGCCGGCGACAGGAACAGCGCCCCGGCGATCTCGTCATTGCTCATGCCCGTGGCCACCAGCGAAAGCACCTCGGTCTCCCGCTCGGTCAGGGCGTTCAGCTTCGGGCTCGGATCGGGACGGGCCACCCGGCCCGCGAACTCGCCGATGAGCCGGCGCGTGATCCCCGGGGAGATGAGCGCGTCCCCGGCGGCCACCACCCGGATCGCATGAATCAGCTCGTCCGGATCGGTGTCCTTCACGAGGAAGCCGCTCGCGCCCGCCCGCAGCGCCCGATACACGTAGTCGTCCTCGTCGAAGGTGGTCAGGATGATCACCCGCACCCCGTCGAGCTTCGCGTCCGCGCCGATCCGCTCCGTCGCCTCCAGGCCGTCCACGCCGGGCATCCGGATGTCCATGAGCACCACATCGGGACGGTGCCGCCGCGCCAGCTCCGGCACCTCGGCGCCGTCCGACGCCTCGGCCACGATCTCGATATCGTCCTCGTCGCCCAGGATCGAAGCGAACCCGGCCCGCACCAGCCGCTGATCGTCCACCAGCATTACACGGATCACGACTGCACCTCCAACGGCCACGTGGCCTCGACAATGAAGCCCCCGTCTTCGCGCGGACCCGCGTCGAACGTACCGCCCAGGCTCTCGGCACGCTCGCGCATACCCGTCAGTCCGTTCCCGGCGATCGGTTTGCCGCCCTTGGCGTCCCCGTCATCGGCGATCCGCAGCGCCAGAGTGGAGGTTCCGATCACGACATCGACCTCCACGTGCCGGGCCCCGGCGTGCCGCACCACGTTCGTCAACGCCTCCTGCGCCACCCGGAACGCCGCCGCATCCACCGCCACCGGCAGCTCCGCCCGGCCGTCGCGGCGCAGCACCACCTCGATACCGGCCGACTCGGCCGCCGCCACCAGCGGCGGCAGCTGCTCCAGGCTCGGCCCCGGCCCGGTCGGCGAATCCACGCCCGCCTCCCGCAGCACCCCGACCATCGCCCGCAGCTCCCGCAGCGACAACTGGCTCGTCTCCGCGATGACGCCCAGCGTCGCCTCGGTCGAATACGTCGGATTCTTCTTCAGCTTCCGCAGCGCCGCCGAAGTCTGCACATTGATCAGCGACAGGTGGTGCCCGACCGCGTCATGCAGCTCCCGGGCGATCCGCAGCCGCTCCTCGGCCACGCTGCGCCGCTCACCCTCCCGAATCGCCGTCTCGGCCTGGGCCCGGTAGGCCCGGTGGCTCGCCACCATGGACCCGAACGCGACGATCGCCACGAACCAGCCCGCCAGGAGGTAGGTCTCGACCACGGACATGTGCACGAAGCCGCTGATCCACTCCGGAATTATCAGGGCCGCGAACGAGACCGACGTGACCGACCAGGCCGCGACGACGTGCCCGCGTGCCGCGAGCGTAAAGAGCGCCACGACGTACGTCACCAGGACCGGGCCGTCGATCGAGGAGGCCGGGTAGTAGACGATCGAACACACCAGCGTGATGAACGTGACCGTCAGCGGGAAGGTGTTGCGGAAGAACAGCGCCGCGCAGGCGATGACCGTCGCCGCCCACCCGAGCGGCTCGGACAGGCCGATCGGATCGGTGCCCACCACGGCGAGCTGCAGCGCGATCCACACGAAGACGACGAAGGTCACGATGGAACCGACGATGAGGTCGCCGACGCGGTCAGAGAAACGGTCGAACACGTCCCCAGCCTAAAGGGGAGCGAAACGGCGGCCCCGCCGAAGCGGGGCCGCCGTCCGAAACTCTAGATCGGTGATCGCCGATTGAACCGGTGAGCACTCCCGTGTCAGGGGAGCGTTCACCGCTTGGATTCCGTCAACCGACCTAGGCCAGCCCGGCCCGCTTCAGGGCCTCGGCCATCGCGCTCTGCGGAGCGGCCTGGCCGCCCCGCTGGCTCGGCTGCCTGCCGCCCTTGCCTCCGCGGCCGCCCTGGTTCCCGCCGCGGGGCTGACCGCCCTTGACGCGGCCTTGACCGCCCCCCTGACCGCCGCCCTTGCCCTCATCGGGCCCGGGCTCGTCGTCCAGTCGCATCGTCAGCGAGATGCGCTGGCGCGCTGGGTCAACCGAGAGCACCTTCACGCGCACCACGTCGCCGGACTTGACGATCTCGCGCGGGTCGTCCACGTAGCGGTTGGCGAGCGCGGAGATGTGCACCAGGCCGTCCTGGTGGACGCCGATGTCGACGAACGCACCGAAGGCGGCGACGTTGGTCACCGCGCCTTCGAGGATCATGCCGACCTCCAGGTCGCCGATCTTCTCGACGCCCTCCTTGAAGGTGGCGGCCTTGAACTCCGGACGCGGGTCGCGGCCCGGCTTCTCCAGTTCGGCCAGGATGTCGGAGACGGTCGGGACGCCGAAGCGCTCGTCGGCGAAGTCTCCCGCCTTGAGCTTCCGCAGCGTCGCGGCGTTCCCGAGCAGGCCGCCGATTTGCTCGCCCGTCCCGGAGAGGATGCGCTCGACGACCGGGTAGGCCTCGGGGTGGACGGCGGAGGCGTCGAGCGGGTTGGAGCCGCCGGTGACGCGCAGGAACCCGGCCGCCTGCTCGAAGGCCTTCGGGCCGAGCCGGGCGACGTTCAGCAGGTCTTTGCGGTCGCCGAAGCGGCCGTGCTCGTCGCGCCAGGCGACGATGTTCGCGGCGACGGACTCGGTGAGCCCCGAGACCTGACTCAGCAGCGGAACGCTGGCGGTATTGAGGTCGACGCCGACGGCGTTCACGGCGTCCTCGACCACGGCCTCAAGGGATTTGGTGAGTTTCGTCTCGGTCAGGTCGTGCTGGTACTGGCCGACCCCGATGTGCTTGGGCTCGATCTTCACCAGTTCGGCGAGCGGGTCCTGGAGCCGCCGGGCGATCGAGACCGCGCCGCGCAGCGACACGTCCATGCTCGGCAGCTCCTTCGTCGCGTAGGCCGACGCCGAATACACCGACGCGCCCGCCTCGGAGACCACGATCTTGGACAGGTTCGCCTTGCCCGCTAGGGCCTTCATCAGGTCGGCGGCCAGCCGGTCGGTCTCGCGGGAGGCGGTGCCGTTGCCGATCGCGATGAGTTCGACGCCGTGCTTCTGCACCAGGGCGCCGAGCTGGGCCAGTGAGGCGTCCCACTGGTTCTGCGGTTGGTGCGGGTAGATCGCGGTGGTGTCGAGGACCTTCCCAGTCGCGTCGACCACGGCGACCTTGACGCCCGTGCGGTAGCCCGGGTCGAGCCCCATGACGGTCTTCTGCCCGGCCGGCGCGGCCAGCAGCAGGTCCTTCAGGTTCGAGGCGAAGACCTTGACGGCCTCGTCCTCGGCGCCCTGCCACAGCCGCATCCGCAGGTCCACGCCGAGCTTGACGAGGATGCGGGTGCGCCAGGCCCAGGAGACGGACTTGGCCAGCCACGCGTCGGCCCGGCGACCGGCGTCCCGGATGCCGAAGCGGGCGGCGATCATGCCCTCGTAGCCCGCCGCTTCTTCTTCCGTCTCGCCCGGATCCAGTGTGAGGGAAAGAACTTCTTCCTTCTCGCCGCGCATCAGCGCCAGGACCCGGTGGGACGGCAGGGTGGTGAACGTCTCCCCGAATTCGAAGTAGTCGGAGAACTTCGCCCCCTTCTCCTCGGCTCCGCCGCGCACCCGCGACACCAGCCGGCCCCGTTTCCACATGCGTTCACGCAGCTCACCGATGAGGTCGGCGTCCTCGGAGTACCGCTCGGTGAGGATCGCGCGGGCGCCGGCGAGCGCGGCGGCGACGTCCTTGATCTCGGCCTCCGGATTGAGGAAGCCGGCCGCGACGGTCTCGGGGTCCTGGGTCGGGTCGTTCAGCAGCGTCTCGGCCAGCGGTTCGAGCCCGGCCTCGCGCGCGATCTGGGCCTTCGTGCGTCGCTTCTGCTTGAACGGCGCGTACAGGTCCTCCAGCCGGCCCTTGGTGTCGGCACCGTCGATCTGGGCCGCCAACTCGTCGGTCAGCTTGCCCTGCTCGGCGATCGACTTGAGGACCGCCTCCCGCCGGGCGTCGAGCTCCCGCAGGTAGCCCAGGCGCTCCTCCAGGGCGCGCAGCTGCTCGTCGTCGAGGCCGCCGGTGGCCTCCTTGCGATAGCGGGCGATGAACGGGACGGTGGAGCCGTCGTCGAGAAGACCGACGGCGGCGCGGACTTGATGGGAGCCGACCGAGAGTTCTTCGGCGATGCGTTGATTGATAGCTTGAGCCACGGGGATGGATTCTGCCAGAGGACTGCGACAACGGCGCCCGAAGCCGCCATCCCCGACCCCCGGGTGGACGCTTGCGAAGGCGTTGGGTAAAGTTCTATCCCGTCGCCGGGGGGCAGAAAAAACCACCTGGAAGACATGCGGACGTAGCGCAGTTGGTAGCGCGACACCTTGCCAAGGTGTAGGTCGCCGGTTCGATCCCGGTCGTCCGCTCGGAGCTCGAAAGAGCGCTATCCCGGACGATTAGCTCAGCGGGAGAGCACTCCCCTGACACGGGAGAGGTCACTGGTTCAATCCCAGTATCGTCCACCGCAGTGAGGGCCCAGGTTGATAAGGCCTGGGCTTTTCTCGCATCATGGTGGGTTGGCCGAGTGGTTAGGCAGCGGCCTGCAAAGCCGTCCACACGGGTTCGACTCCCGTACCCACCTCAACAGAGGATTACGAGAACGGCCCCGGATCGAATCCGGGGCCGTTCTCTTTGCCCCCATTCCGGCGGCCCCGGTTCGCCGCTCCACTGAGGAAACAGGGATGCCGGGAGCCGGAGAATAATTGTGCCGGAGCGGGTTCCGCAGTCGAGCGACCGGCTCGGCGCTGTGCGACCATGAACTGAGCATTCCGAACCTCTCCGGGGAGCCCAGATGCCAGACGAGTCGTCCACGCGGAGCGAGTTCCACAGTGAATTCAACGGCGACGTCCACAGCGTGAACCAGATCGGCCGGGTCGAGCACTACCACGCCGCTCCCGTCGCCGACCCGCTTCGGGAAGGGCCGCCGCTGCGCCCCGACTGGGCCGGCCGCGCAAGGGAACTGGCCGAATTCGAACGGGCGCTGGAGTCGGGGCGGTGGCTCTCGGTCCACGGTCCCCGAGGCATCGGCAAGTCGGCGGTGGCGGCGATGCTCCTGGAGCGGATGCGGCGGGCCTACCCGGGTGGCCAGCTCTATATCGACTTGAATAAGGAAGATATATCGAGAGCGATGCATTCGTTGCTGTCGCGCCTCTACGCCAATCAACGGCAGATCCCCGACACCCTCGAAGGCCTCACCGCGCTCTTCCAGACCGCCACTCGGAACCGGCGAATGCTCGTGGTGGTCGATGGCGTCACCCGGGTCCGGGAGGCGGAAGCCCTCCGACCCGCGGGGGAGGGCTCCGGCTTCGCGGTCTTCGGAGACGTGCCGCTCGACGACTCGGCCTACGAACAGCACGAACTGGGGCCGCTCGATCCGGCCGACGCCGCCGAGTATCTCCGCAGGGCCTGCCCGAACCTGTCCGGGGCCGTGCTGCCCCGACTGGTCGAGGAGTTCGGTGGCGTCCCCGCGAAGCTCCGGGCCCTCGCCGGCCTGGTGCACAACAAGTCGCTCGACAGCTTCGGCGGCATCCAGTCCGCGGTCGGAGGCGAGTCGGTGTTCGACAGTCTGTACACCAGCCTCAGCGAGCCCGCCAGATGGCTCTACCGGTTCTTCGGCGCGCTCCCGGGCGGCGAGTTCGAGACCGCGCTGACCGGGATCTTCGTCGGCTCCCGCGACTGGACCCGCGACGGGGTGCCCGCGGAATTCGCCGAACTCGAAGCGGCACAACTCATCAGCCGCCTCCCTGGCGGCTGGTACCGCATCGAGCGGTATCCCCTGCGAAACCTCCCGGTGCCGGGCGAAGCGGTCTCCTCGGATCTGATCATCCCCCTGCGCCGCCAGCTCGGCTGGCACGTGCGACGCGCCCAGCGCGCCGACGAGGCCATCATGGGCGACCGCCAGCGGCACGCCCCGGACTTCGGCGCCGCCTTCGAGGTGCGCGGGTTCCCGGGCCGGCCCGAGGCCATGGAATGGTTCCGGACCCTCCACACGGCCCTGGCCGACTCGGTCCGCATAGCGGCGGTCCGGGGCTGGCACGAGGAGACCTGGGCGCTGGCGGAGGCGTTGTGGGCGTATTACACGAACGCGGCGCAGCACCGCGAGGCAGTGACGTGCTACCGCGGCGCGCTCAATGCGGCCGAGAGCCCGCTGGCCCGAGCACAGCTATCGGCGCTGCTGGGGCTGTGCCTGATCGAAAGCTCGGAATTCGCCGAGGCCGAGTTGCGGCTCGATGAGGGCCTGCGGGTGGCCCTCGCCGGGCAGGACTCCCCGGAACAAGGCGAGAGGTTCAGGGCGCTCGTCGGGACCTTGGAGGAGCAGTTCGCGCGGCTGCGCCACCGCGAGGAGCGCTTCAAGGAGGCGGTCGGCCACATCAGGCGGTCCATCGCGAGCGCCGAATCGCTCGGCCGCGCGAAGGCCGTCGCCATCCGGCTGCGGGTGCTGGCCGAGATCCGCCTCGACGAGGGCGACCTCGCGGCGGCCGAGGAGACGTGGCAGCGGGCCGCGGCGATATTCGAGGCCGAGGGCGACGGACTGCACCTGGCCGGAACCCGCCTCGACTTGGCGCTCTTGCGGTTCGACAGCGGAGACGCCGCGGCGAAGGCCGCGGCCACCTCGGAGGTCAATCGGATCGTGGGGGAGCTGCGCGAGCAGAGCCTGTGGCAGCTCGGCGCCGAGACGCATGAGCGCCTGGCCGATCGACTCGAAGGCGAGGAACGCCGAATGCGCCTGACCATGGCGTACGAGCTGTACAGGGCCCACGAGGCGTTCTTCGATGCGGACCGAGTGAAAGCGGCGCTCGAGATCGGCTGACCGGACCACCATTGGAGCCCGGTCCGGGCACTCCCGCGCTCACGGTCAATTGAAAGGCCGGACCCGAAGCGCCGCTTCAGGTCCCGTGCCGACGAGGCGCCATTCGGCCGAGTCGGGTTTTCCGGCTTCGAGCCAGATCGATGCGGCCGCGTCCGCGTATTCCGGTGGGCACATCGCCCTGAGGGTTCGGCCGTCGCGGGAATCCCAGACCAGTTCGTCCGGCGCCAGGCGGACGCTCGCCGCGAGCGCCATCGGGTGCTCTTTCAAGAGGCTGCGGGATTCGTCGCGGGCTTCGGCTACGGGGAGCGCGCCGTGGTGCCGGGTGATGATGTCGGCGCGGTCTCTGGCCTCCTGGTCCAGGCACCTGACGTCCGCCACGAGGTGGCCGGGGGCGCCGAACTCACCGACGCTTCGGTGCGGGCCGCGGCCTTCGACCGCCGGGTAGCGGCTCCAGCCGGCGTGACCGCCCTCGATCTCGACCACGCACCGCCAGGCCGAGGTCGGCCGCCAGTGCTCCACCGGCGATGGCAGCGGCAGCATGTGCGGGCTCTTCGCCTCCGCGGCCTCAATCCCGAGGATTCGCAGGATGGCGGCCGGAATGCGCTGGGACGGACCGGGGTCAGGCTCGGCCAGCGCTTCGGTGAAGCAGTCGTCCTTGAGCGGCCCCGATTCGCACAACCGCTCCACCTGGTCGAGGAGGTCGCCCCCGGAGTCGAACCACGGTGCGAGCGTCCCGAAGGCCCGCAGTGGCGACTCGGGCGGCATCTCGTCGCGTCCGAAGGCCGCCACGGCCGTCGGGATGCCCAGGGCCGCAGCGTAGAAGGTGGTGGAGCCGTGGTCGCCGATGACGCAGTCGGCGGCCGATATCGTTGCGCGCCAGCCTTCGCCGGGGTCCACCATGATCAGGCCGTTCTCCAGCTGGCGTCGGAACAGGCCCTCCATGCTGCCGTGGACGGCGAGGATGTTCGGGTGGGGGATGAAGGCAACCGCGTAGTCGTCCATCGGCAGGGCGGCCAGGAGTCGTTCGGGCAGCTGCGGGTGGTGGGCCCACAGGGAATGGCCCAGCCAGGTCGAGGAGACCACGACCAGGCGTTGTTCGGGGCGGACGCCGAGGCCGCGGCGGTATTCGCGACGCATTCGGGCGCTGGCTTTCAGTCGTTCCAGGCACAGGTCGCCGGTGATGTCCGCATACGGGACCGCTTCGGGGCAGTCGATCGCGAGACGCTTCTCGGCGGCGGGTCCGGGGAGGGCGAGGTAGGCGGGCAGTTCGCCGTTCGGGCCGCGGAGTTGGCCCCGGGCGAGACCGGCGACGCCGTCGAAGTAGGGGGTGAAGCGGTTGTGGCCGGCGCCGTGGGGGAGCAGGGCGAAGGGGGCGCGCGGCTCGTGGAGGGAGCGGCTGGCGCCGGAGGAGACGATGAGGTCGGGCGGGTCGGCCTTGACGGTGTCCCAGTCGATCAGGTCGAGATCGCGGTGCCGGGCGAAGCGGTGGGCGCTGTCTTGGCGGTCGCCGTCGAACACCGAGTAGCGGAGCAGGAGGCGGCGGTCGGCGGCGAGGAGGGGTTCGACGTCGAAGTAGAGCCGACTGAGGGCTTGGATGGTGCTGCCGGCGAGGACGACTCTGCGCCGGTACGGCGAGGTTGGGCCGTCAACCGGCCACTGCGGCAGCCCGGGGTTCCGGGGTGCCGGGGTTCCGGGGTG
>NZ_STGY01000041.1:41164-84405 GCF_004912275.1 Glycomyces buryatensis | reverse complement strand
GGTTCCGGGGTTCCGGGGTTCCGGGGTTCCGGGGTTCCGGGTCCTATGTGCATTCTAGTCCTGTTGTACCGCAGTATGAGTGAACGTGAGAGTGTGTCGTCACTACGATGGTAGCGTCCTGCCAGGTCCGGGCCGCATCCACCGGATACGGCGACAGGGGCCGGAACGAATCCGACCCCTGCCTCTGTTGTGGCTCTTTAGTTTTCGATGTCCGTCTCGGCTTCCTCTTCAACCTGTACCTCGGCCGAGGGCTGTGCGCCTCCGACCGGGATCTGCTGGGCCTGCGGCTCCGGCTTGAGCGCGCCGGTGATCCGCACCGTGAGGATGCCGTCGGCGACGTCCGCGCTCACCTGCGAGGACTCGGTCCCCTCCGGGACGGTGAACTCGCGGCGGAACGTGCCCGTGGCAAAGCCCCGGATGAGGTACCGGTCGCCCTCGGCGGTCTCGCGCTCGCGTCGCTCGGCGCCGATGGAGAGGCGTCGGCCCTCCAGCGTCACCGAGACGTCCTCGGGCGCGATCCCCGGGACTGCGGCGGTAATGACCGCGTCCCGGCCCTCGGTGTACACGTCGGCGCGCAGCGAGAGCTGGGTCGCGGTGCGGCCGAAACCGCGGCGGACCAGGCGGTCGAACTCGCGGTCGAAGTGCCGGAACGCCGAATACGGGTGTTGGTAGCGAACGATCATGGTGGCTGTCTCCTTCCGAAGGATTAGCACTCAAGGCTTGAGAGTGCTAATGCCAGATACGACGTTCGGCGGCCCGTGAATATTTCACTCGTGAGGCAGACCACGCCCTTGGTCCTGTTCTGCCGCAGCGAACCGACCTCCGAGAAGGCCCGGACGGACCGCCGACTCGGTCGGCGGTCCGTCCGCGCCTCAACTCCTCGGGGCGCCTTCGCGCAGGTCCAGGTTCCACACCTCGCCGATCAGGTCATGGCCGAAAAGTCGCGCCGGTTCCTCGCTCGCCAGCGTGAACCCCGCATCCCTGTACAGCCGCCGGGCCGGCCCGAGAATGCTGGTGGTCCACAGGGTCATGCGGTCGTAACCCGCCTCGCGGGCGAAACGCAGGCATTGGTACACCAGCGATCTCCCGATGCGCAGACCTCGGGCGGACGGTTCGACCCAGAGCAGCCGCAGTTTCGCTGTGGTCTTGTCCGCCTTGACGCAGAAGATCGATCCGATCGGTTCCCCCTCGATCTCGGCGATCCAGCCCGCCTCGCGTTCGGGGTCGTGATCGGCGGCGAAATCCGCGACAATGCGCGCCACCAGCGCCTCGTATTCGCCGTTCCACCCCAGCTGCTCCCAGTAGCCCTTCCCCTGGCTGTACACGACCCAGCCCAGGTCGCCCGGCCGCAGCGGCCGTATCCGCGGGGACATCGGCTCGCGGCCGAATCGCTTGCGAATACGGTCCATGGAGTTCACGACATCGTCGCGTTCCGGGTGGCTCAAGACCTGCAGCAGCTCCCTGACCTGCTCGTTGGACCGTTCGTCGAGGTCGGCGAATACCTCACGGCCCCGGTCGGTCAGCCGGATGACCCGCTTGCGCCGGTCCTGGTCGGACGGTTTGCGTTCGATCAGGCCCTCCTGCTTGAAGCGGCTCAGAATCCGGCTGACGTACGCGGAGTCGAGGTTGAGCAGACCCGCGAGGTGGATCGCAGCGAGGTCGTCGCGATGTGCCAGTTCGAAGAGGACTCTGACCTCGGTGAGGGAATAGGCGCTGCCGTGGAGCCGGTCGGAGAGGACCCCGAGATGGTTGGTGTACATGCGGTTGAAGGCCCGCATAGACGCGATGGCATCGTCGAACGGAATATGCGTCATGGCAATCTCCGGATGCTTCGAAAAAAATTGAATGACTTTGTCAATCATAATACTTGCCAAAGTCATTCAATTTTTTTCAAACCACCCTGCGCTGCGCGGATTCGCGCTTGCGGCGGCACTCCGGGCCGGAAACAATCACCGCATGGAAATCGCGATTCGCCCTCAGCTGAACCGGGCCGATGTCGAGGCCATCGCGCGTGAGCGCCTCGGCGATATCGATGTGGTCGGCCACGAGGAGTTCACCGACGGATTCTTCAACGCCGCCCACGCGCTGGCCCTCGCCGACGGGCGCCACCTGGTCGTGAAGGTCGCCCCCGACCCGGGCCTGAAGCTGCTGCGGTACGAAGTGGACCTCATGGCCGCCGAGATCGAGTTCTTCGAGCGCGCCGCCGCCGCCGGGGTGCCCATGCCGAAGGTCTGGCACACCGACGCCGAGGCCGGACTGATGATCATGGACAGGCTCACGGGCGTCTCACTGGCCCAGACCGCCGAAGGCATTGACGAGGCCGAGAAGTTGGTGCTGCGCCGCGAGATCGGAGAGCTGAGCGCCCGCATCGTCACCGTCAGCGGCGAGCGCTTCGGCTATCCGAGGAAGGACGGGAGGACCCGGTCCGGCAGTTGGGCCGAGTCGTTCACGGCCATCGTGGATGACATCCTCGCCGATATCGCCGATCGCGAGGCCCCGCTCCCGCGCTCCGCCGATGAGATTCGCCGCCTGGTGACCGGCGACCGGGCGCTCCTGGACGAGGTCGACCGCCCCGCCCTGGTCCACTTCGACCTGTGGGACGGGAACATCTTCGTGCAGCGGGGCGAGAACGGCTGGCACGTCGACGGTTTCATCGACGGCGAACGCGCCCTCTACGGCGATCCGCTGGCTGAGCTCGTCTCCCTGATCACGTTCATTCCGCCCGCCGAAGCGGCGGCCGTGGTCGACGGGTTCCTGGGTCGGGCGCTGACCGACGCGGAGGAGCGGCGGCTGTGTCTCTATCGGATCTACCTGTGGCTCATCCTCATTGTCGAATGCGACGTGCGCGGCTACGAACCCGAGCGAACGGCCGGACAGGTCAAGTGGGCCACCGAGGGCCTGGTGAAGGATCTGGGCGCACTGGAGGCCTAGGGCCTGTCCGGTGATCCCGAACGGGCCGTATCCGGCCCGCCCGCCCGTCGCCCGCCACCACCCGGACCGGACGCCGCTTCGCGGCGGCAACTCCTTGCCCGGTCGCTTCGTTGTCGGGCCTCCAGATCCCGGTGTTGGATCTGGAGGCCCTTCCGCCTCGCGAGCGAACAAATGGACTCGGATCCAGCCTCACCCGGATTCACCGGACAGGCCCTAGACAGGTGATCCGCGCGGTGCCACCTGCCCGCGTCCCTCGTCGGTATCTCGGAGTCGGAAGCGTGCGAGCCTTACTGACGCAACGACCTGAGCCACTGACGCAGCCGCCGCCACGCTCCCGGCGGCACGCTCACCGGGACCGGCACCGCCGCAGCCTGCTCGTGGTCGAACGGCTCGACCGCCAACAGCAGCCGGTCGGGCGGCGTCTCGCCCGGGCCGACCCGGGACTCCAATACGGTCAGGCCCGCGATCGCCCGACGCAGCAGCCGGGCAGCCTCGTCGTCCTCCAACAGGATCAGCGCGACCGCCGTGCCCGACACCAACGCGGTCCGAGCACAAGACACCACCTGGGCATCGAAGCGCCGTTGGCGCCGCAGCACCGGCCCCAGCAGGTCCGCACAGTCGTCCAGCAGGTCGCCGGTCTTGCCGAGCAGCGGGGCGAACCGCTCGTCCTCGGTGCTGCCGCCCGCGATCCGCTCCGCCGCGGCCCGCACCTCCGAGACGACCTGGTCGGGGTAGACCGTCTCGCCCTCGCCGTCCGGTGGCGCGCCCATGTCGTCGAGCAGCCGCACCGCCGTCGCGAACGTCAGGTCCGAGGCGGGCTGGTCGGCCGCCTCCTTCGTCCACACCGACGCCAGCACCAGTCCGGCCCGCACCGCCAGCACATCGGACTCGCCCAGCTGCTCGGGGAAGTCGCCGCGCGCCTCCAGCGCTCGCACGAACTCGGTGTCCCCCACCCGGACCAGGTAGTCCTCCCAATCGAACTGGGGATGCCAGCCCGACATGTCCGAGAACGCCCGCACCTGGCTCAGCAGCTGCCGGAAGGCCCGATCCAGGATCGAATGGGCCGGCGTCCCGTGGTCGACCGCCCGCGCCCAGTCGAACGAGGTCCGGAACTGGAGCGGGTTCGAGACCTCGGCGCTGCCGCGCCGCATGGCCGTGTGCACCGCGATCGCCACCAGCCGGTGCCCCAGCGTGCGGGCCCGGTCCACCCGCATCGCCTCCACCACGGCCGCGCGCTCGGCGTGGAACACCTTCGGCACCCCGTCCAGGCAGTGCAGTACCGGATGCTCCGGTCCGTCCACCCAGATCGGGAAGTCCACCGCCTCCGGCGGGAGCCGGGAGGCGTACTCCTCAAGTTCCTGCGGCGTCGGCAGGCGGTACCGCTGCCCGGGTGGTGCGTAGCTCGCCGCCCAGGACATGAAGCGGTCCACATAGACCGGCCACATTCTGACCGCGTCCTCGCCGTCGTGGATCCGCCCCGGCGGGTCCAGGCAGTCGTTGAACCGCAGGTCGGTCAGGAACCGCGACCACAGCCGGTACGGGAGCGGATCGGTCGCCAGTCTGACGCCGCCGCTCAAGTCGACCCCGGCTTGCAGGTAGGCCCGCAGCAGCGAATCGTCCACCAGCGACCGCTCCTTCGAACTGGCGGTGTCGCTGTCCAGCAGCCGCTTCAGTTCCGCGGCCAGTTCCGGCTCGACCTGGCGCGCCACCTTCACGCACTGATCGGCCAGCACCAGCGCGTCGGCGTCCCGCAGGCGCAGGCATTCCCGGACGACGGCGCTGGCGTCGCACTCGGCGGCCCACAGCAGGATGGTCTCGCGCCACCACGGCTGCTCGACCTGTTCGGCCAGGAAGTCGCTCTGTCCGGTGTCGCGCAGTGCCACGGCGGCCAGGTACTCCTGGACGGTGGCGTGCACGAAGCAGTACGAGTCGCGCCCGTCCTCGCGGAGGATGCCGTTCTCCACGGCCTGGGCGAGGTAGTCCTCGGGTTCGATGCGGCGGGGGAGCAGCCGCAGTTCCTCGCCGAACACCGCAATGGCGCCGGCCCCGTCGATGCGGCGGATCCGCTGGTCCATCATCGACAGTGCGAGGCTCCGCAGGGGCAGCACCTTCTGGCGTCCGGTCAGCGGGTCGAAGCGGCTGCGCACCCCGGTCTGCTGCCGCCGCCGGTGGATGAGCATCTCGCACATCTCCTGGTACAGCTCGGCCCTGCTGTCGGAGAGGTGCCCCCGGTAGCGGTCGACGTTGCACGCCATGATGAGCAGCAGCGGATTCGACACGAGGTCGCCCAGCTCGGTGTTGTCGCGGAACAGCCGCAGCAGGCGTGCCGAGTCCCGGTCGGCGGCCTCGGAGTCGGGTCGCTCGCTCTCCTGGCGCTGGACAGTCCGGCACCACTGCCGCGTGAACTGGGTGATCTGATCCCAGTCGAACGGCTGGATCTCCAGGGTGTCGAGGTCGGCGAGGACGGTGTTGTCGTAGCCCTGGCGGCGGGCGGTGATGATGAAGTCGCTGCGCGGGTGGCACTCCATCTGCGTCTTGATCCAGCGGGCCACCTCCTGGCGCTTCTCGGGACCGGCCATCTCGTCCAGTCCATCGAGCATGATCACGCACCGGTCCTGTTGCAGCTGTTCGCGAACCGCCTTCTCGATGGAGTGATGCCGCAGCGAGGGATTGTCCTCCAGCAGCGTCTCCAGGGTCGTCTGCACCGGATCGGCCAGGATCGCTTCGACATGGTCGCGCAGGTACAGCAGCAGCGGTGTCCGCCTGCGCATCCGCCGCCGGTCGCGGCACAGCTGCAATGCGGTGTGGCGCAACAGGGTCGTCTTGCCGCTGCCGGGCTCGCCGATGACGATGTAGGCCTGCCGCTCGTCGCGTTCGACCATCCGGTGCAGCGACTGGCGGCGGGCGGCGCCGGGTCGGCCGAGTTCGGAACTGATGTGCAGCGCGGGGAGGCGCATCGCGTGCGGGCCGCGGGTGGCGGCCCCGTACAGCTGGATCTCGGAGGCGTGGTCGGTCAGGTGCTCGGCATAGTGGCGCAGCTGCGTCCGCCGGCGCAGTCCCCGGACCGGGTCGAGCCGCTTGAGCAGCTGCTGCGCCCAGGAGCGCTCCATCTCCTCGAACATCAAGAGGCCGAAGCCGACCAGGAGTCCCACGACGATGCCGCCGGCCCCGGAGAAGGCCGGGAGGCTGAACGGGAGCTGCCCCGGAATATCCTTAAGGGACACTCCGAAGACGCCGGTGGCCACCGCGCCGGCGATCCCGGCCGTGACGAGGCTGCGGATCAGGTTGCGGCGGCGTGGCGTTGCGGTCATCCGACTCCATTCGGTGGATTCGTCCCTGTTCCACCCTATGGGGAAGCGTCATCCGGTGGGGTTCGCCTCAAACCGGGTCGTGGTCGTGGTCGTGGTCGTCGGGATCGGTGCGCTCTGCTTCCTTGTCGGCCGTGGCCCGGGCGAGTCCATAAGGCGGCATATTGATGTACGAGGTGTCGTACTCACCGGCCTTGACCTTGTAGAGCTCGTGCCACAGGCCCACATCGCCATTGCTCTTGATCTCGCGGTTGAACCACTTCCAGAAGCCGCGGTGGACGTGGTCCTGGGAGTGGGCGAAGCGCTCCAGATGGTCGGCGCTGCGCCAGTACTGCATGACCATGATGACCCTGCCGCCGATCATGGTCCGTGAGTCCAGTAGCCCCAGTTCGGGGTCGGCCTCCAGCTCGCGCAGCATTCGGGGCATGGCGGTGAACACCGGCCACCACTTGTTCAGCTTCCAGAGCCTATTGATCCGCATACCGACGGTGAAGACGACCAGGTCCCCCTCGTAATCCACCACCATGCGGCCGGGTCGGACCTTGCCACGGCGAGTTCGGGAACCGCTATCTGGCACCGCCACGTGCGGACCTCCAAGGGGGGTGGGAAAATCGCTACCCCTCAGATTAACGAATGCCCTTCACGTGGCGTAAGGATGGGCGACAAGATCGTCTACAACGGCTGCCCGGCAACGGCCTGACCCACTAGGGCCTGTCCTGTGAATCCGGGCGAGGCTGAATCCGGATTCACAGGACAGGCCTTAGGCCGGCCTCAGTGCGGCCACGACCAGCCGGCCACCGCCGGAATGTCCTCGCCGTAGGAGCGGGTGTACTCGCGGGCGGCATGGCGGGCGTCGACCATCTGCTGCCGCAGCCCGGCCGCGTTCGCCCCCAGGCCCGGCACCCGGTCGATGACGTCCATGACCAGCCGGTAGCGGTCGAGATCGTTGAGCATCACCATGTCGAACGGCGTGGTCGTGGTGCCCTCCTCTTTGTACCCGCGCACGTGGATGTTCTCGTGGTTGGTGCGCCGATAGGTCAGGCGGTGGATGAGGGTCGGGTAGCCGTGGTAGGCGAACAGGACCGGTTTGTCGGCGGTGAAGATGGTGTCGAACTGCCGGTCGCCCAAGCCGTGCGGGTGCTCGGTGTCGGGCGAGAGCCGCATCAGGTCGACCACATTCACCACCCGGACCTTCAAATCGGGCAGGTGCGCGCGCAGCAGGTCGGCCGCGGCCAGGACCTCCAGCGTCGGGACGTCGCCGGCGCAGGCGAGCACCACGTCCGGGGACTCGCCGTCATCGGTCGAGGCCCACTCCCAGATGCCAAGGCCCCGTTCGCAATGGCGGACAGCCTCCTCCATGTTCAGGTACTGCAGCTCCGGCTGCTTCCCGGCCACCACCACGTTGACGTACTGTCGCGAGCGCAGGACCTGATCCATCGTGGAGAGCAGAGTGTTGGCGTCCGGCGGCAGATAGACCCGCACGATGCTCGGCTTCTTGTTCATCACGTGGTCGATGAACCCGGGGTCCTGGTGCGAGAAGCCATTGTGGTCCTGGCGCCACACGTGGCTCGACAGCAGGTAGTTGAGGGACGCGATCGGCTGGCGCCATGGGATGTGGTTGCACGAGTCCAGCCACTTGGCGTGCTGATTGAACATGGAGTCGACGATGTGGATGAACGCCTCGTAGGACGTGAACAGGCCGTGGCGGCCGGTCAGCAGGTAGCCCTCCAGCCAACCCTCGCACTGATGCTCCGACAGCACCTCCATGACCCGCCCGTACGGCGCCTGGTTGAGGTCGGTGGGCAGCAGCTCCGCCTCCCACTGCCGATCGGTGGTCTCGAAGGCCGCGCCGAGCCGGTTCGATGCGATCTCGTCGGGCCCGAACAGCCGGAACCGGTCCGGGTTGGAGCCGATGACGTCCCGCAGCCATGCACCGAGCTCCCGGGTCGCCTCGCCGAGCGTCGTGCCGTGTCCCCGCGGGTCCACGCCGTAGTCGCGGTAGTCGGGCAACACCAGGTCGCGCAGCACCAGGCCGCCATTGGCGTGGGGGTTCGCGCTCATTCGCGCGGTCCCCTCTGGCGGGAGCCCGAGCAGCTCCGGCTCCGGCTTGCCCGTCGCGTCGAACAACTCCTCGGGCCGGTACGAGCGCATCCACGCCTCCAGCTGAGCGAGGTGCTCGGCATTGGTGCGCACCTGCGGCAGCGGCACCTGGTGGGCCCGCCAAGTGCCCTCGACAGGGGCCCCGTCGACCTCCGATGGACCCGTCCAGCCCTTCTGCGTGCGCAGGATGATCATCGGCCAGCGCGGACGCGGCGGAACATTCGGATGGCGGCGGGCGTCGGTGCGGATCTCGGCGATCCGGTCGAAGCACACGTCGAGCGTGGCGGCCATCTGCTGGTGGACGTCGGCCGGGTGGTCGCCCTCGACGAGGTACGGCTCGTAGCCGCATCCGCGGAAGAACGAGATCCGGTCCTCGTCGGAGATGCGGGCGAGCACGGTCGGATTGGCGATCTTGTAGCCGTTGAGGTGCAGGATCGGCAGGACCGTGCCGTCGGTGACCGGGTTGAGGAACACGTTCGACATCCACGATCCGGCCAGCGGGCCGGTCTCGGCCTCGCCGTCGCCGACGACGCAGGCGACGGTCAGCTCCGGGTTGTCGAAGGCCGCGCCGTAGGCGTGCGAGAGCGAATAGCCGAGTTCGCCGCCCTCGTGGATCGAGCCGGGGACCTCCGGCGCGACGTGGGAGGGGATGCCGCCGGGGAAGGAGAACTGCCGGAACAGCTCCCTCATGCCGCCCTCGGAGTGGCCGACCGACGGGTACAGCTCGGGGTAGGTGCCCTCCAGCCAGGTGTTCGCGACAATGGCCGGACCGCCGTGACCGGGGCCGATCACGTAGATCATGTCGAGGTCGCGGGCCTTGATGCAGCGGTTGAGGTGGGCGTAGATGAGGCTCAGGCCGGGACTGGTGCCCCAATGGCCGAGGAGGCGGGGCTTGATGTGCTCGGGCGTCAGCGGCACGCGCAGCAGCGGGTTGTCGAGCAGGTAGATCTGGCCGACGGTGAGGTAGTTCGCGGCGCGCCAGTAGGCGTCGATCCGGTTGAGTTCGTCCACTGAGAGCGGACTGGTGGCAAGGCTGGTCTCGGATGTGCTCATGGAGCCGAGACTGCCGCATCCAAGTCGGGCTGTCGGCCGATTCTGGAGATTTATTCGCGCTGCCGACGCCTGGCGACCTCGTCTAGGGACGATGGCCCCACCGCAGGCCCCGGCCCGGGGCATTCGCCCTACTCGACCTCGCGCATCATTCGTTCGATGGTGGACACCCTGCCCTTGATCTCCGCCAGGGAGGCCTTGATCTCGGCGGCGTCCAGGCTCGCCTTCTCGGCCAGTTCGCGGTAGTTCGCCTCGCGGGCGGCCGAGGCCTTCGCCTTCGTGGTGGACGCGGCCCAGACGATGCAGGCGATGATCACGGCCGTGACAAGCAGCATGAAGCCGAATGCGAACAGCATCCCGGCGTAGTTCATGGTCATGAATCGGTGTCCCTTCCCTTGGCCGACTCGGGCAGAGTCGGCACGATTTCCTTGATGGCCTGCGGTGTGATGCTGAAGGCGAACTCAGTCGCCTCGAAGTACTTGACGGCCTTGCCGTCCGCGGTCAGTTCGAGCTCACCGGTCACCAGCCCCGCCGCCTGGAGGCGCTGGAGGTGCATGTGGAGCAGCGGACGGCTCATGCCGAGCTCGCGAGCGAGCAGGCTGACGTACTGGCGACCGTCGGCGAGCGCGCCGATGATGCGCAGCCGATGAGCGTTGGCGAGCGCCGAGAGCGCGGCCAGCAGTTCGGCGCCGGTCGGTTCTCTCGCTGTCATGTCAACCGCCTCTGTCCGGTGTAAGAAAAACCTTACATGTGTCAGCATTGGCGTGCAATACCTAAATCGATTGCCTGCCTCACAGCCGTTCGCCCAGAATCGACACATGCTGACCGACCACCTCCCCGTCCTCAAGCTCCGGATTCGCACCGAACGGCTCGAACTGCGACTGCCGAACCCCGAGGAGCTCGCCGCGCTGGCGGACGTCGCCGCCGACGGAGTCCACGACCCCGGTTTCATGCCGTTCCTCTTCCCCTGGACCGACACCACGCCGGCGAAACGCGCCCGCAGCGTCGCGCTCTGGCACCACCGGGTCATCGGCCGGTGGGAGACCGACATGTGGACCATCCCGTTCACGGTCTTCTTCGAGGGCAATCCGGTCGGCATCCAGGAGATCGACGGCAAGAAATTCGCGATCAACCGCGAGGTGGGGACCGGCTCGTGGATCGGCCTGGCGCACCACGGCAAGGGGATCGGCACCGAGATGCGGGCGGCGGTCCTCCACTTCGCCTTCGCCGGAATCGGCGCGGACTGGGCCATCAGCGCCTCGTTCGACGGCAATGAGGCCTCGCAGGGCGTCTCGCGCAAGCTCGGCTACCGGGCCGACGGGATCGAGTTCCACGTCGTGCAGGGCGAGCGGCGCCTCGACCGGCGCTGGCGGCTCAGCCGAGAGGACTGGGAGGCGAACCGCCGGCACGAGGTCGAGATCGACGGGCTCGACGCCGATGTTCTGGAGATGATGGGCCTCGGCCCTGCCGTCGAAGAATGAGCGCGAAGGGCGCGGCTCAGGCGTGAGCCGCGCCCCAATCGGGCTCAAGGCCCTATGAAGGGTCGATGAACGATGCGATACAGTAATGCTCGTTCAGGGAGGCAACTCCATGAATGCGGACGTAGCGCAGTTGGTAGCGCGACACCTTGCCAAGGTGTAGGTCGCCGGTTCGATCCCGGTCGTCCGCTCCAGAGAGAAAGCCCGGCATCACTGCCGGGCTTTTCTGTTGCCCGGGTGTGGGGGTCGCCTCGGGGCGGACGTAGCGCAGTTGGCTGTGTTGGTTGCAGCGCTTCGCGCTGGTGCGACACCTTGCCAAGGTGTAGGTCGCCGGTTCTGCCCAGCTTCGCTGGCCTGAGCGGAGGCGGTCGTCCGCTCCAGAGAGAAAGCCCGGCATCACTGCCGGGTTTTCTCGTTTCTTATTCCTTGACGTTCTTTGGGATCCAGCGAGCGCCCATTTCCTCGTCGGTCACGGCCGAACCCGGCAGGGGCTCGGCTCCCGGCGCCCGCAGCGCCTGCAAATGCAGCTCCAGGATGCGCAGCCGCACCTCGCGGGTCCGTTCGGCGTCGCCGATGTCGATCGAGGCCACCGACTCGGTGATCATCTGGAGATCCCCGGCCTCGACATCCTCACGCAGGACCTCTGCCGACCTGAAACGCTCCAACATCGCCCGATTGAGCGCATCGCCCTCGACGCCGGCCGCGAACATGTCGGCGGTCGGGGTGAACGTCCCGGCCAGCCTGACGGTGATCGACGGCGTATCGGCCAGGACGACCTCCCTCATGAAGGTGCGGAACACCTCCCAGGGCTCGGCGTCGGAGTCGAGCGCCTCGCGCACCAGCTCCATGTACCGGGTCAGGCCGTCGCCGCACAGCTTGCGGAGCAGATCCTCCTTGCTCGGGTAGCGCCGGTACAGCGCGCTGATGCCGACCCCGGCCCGCTTGGCGACCTCGGCGATCGGCGCTTCGGGATCGGCCACGAACACCTCGTGCGCGGCCTCGAGAATGAGCTTGTCATTGCGGGCGGCCTGCGCCTTGCGCCCGCTCATCGGCTTGTCGGTCATGGCCCCACCTTAACTGGAACAGATCGGTTTGTTCTGATTGGGAGGCGGCGCGGCCGCGGACCCCTCGAGTCCGCGGCCGCGCCAAATCCGCCGGGTCGCCTTCGCTCTACTGCTCTTCGCGCGCCCGCTTCGGCAGTCCGAAGACGACCACGAATGCCACGACGGTCAGGGCGATGGAGATCCCGGTGACCGACTGCGCCGCCGACATCGCCTGGCCCTCTCCGGACCCGATGGCGAACTGGTTGAAGAAGATCGTGCCGAGACCGGCCACACCCAGTGCGGCGGCGCCCTGCTGGAAGGACTCCAGCAGACCCGAGGCCGACCCGATCTCGTGGTCCTCCAGGTCGCCGACGATGATCCCGAACAGCGGCACGAAGATCAGGCCCATGCCGATGCCGTAGACCAGCAGCGCCGGGAACAGCGCCCAGGGACCCGGGGCCGCGTCACCGCCGAACTGGAAGAACAGCACGGCCAGGCCGACCGCCATGCCGATCAGGCCGATGTGGAGGACCTTGCGGCCGAGCTTGGGGGCGAGGCCCGCACTGGCGCCCGATCCGATGAACGCGCCGATCGCCCAGGCGGCCATCGCGAGGCTGGCCTTCAGCGGGCTGAAGCCGAGTCCCAGCTGCAGGAACAGCCCGACCGCGAGGGAGAACCCGGTGATCGAACCGAAGAAGACCACGCAGAAGCCGACACCGGAGGTGTACGAGCGCTTGGCGAAGACGCTCAACTCGATGAGCGCGATCTTGCCCGAACGAGCGCGCTTCACCTGGTTGACGGCGAACAGGCCCAGGACCGGGACCGAGGCGACCAGCATGACCAGCGACCAGGCGGGCCAGCCCGATTCGTGGCCCTCGACCAGCGGCACCAGCAGCAGGCACATTCCGGCGGCGGCGATGAGCGCCCCGCCCAGGTCCAGCTTGAGTCCCTTGGCGGTCGGGGCACCGGACGGGAGGATCTTGGCGCCCAAGACGAGTGCGGCCAGACCCAGCGGCAGGTTGATCAGGAAGATCGAGCGCCAGCCGGTGCTGAAGAGGTCGACGTCGACCAGCAGCCCGGCCGCGATCGGGCCGCCGATGGTGGCGAGACCGATCATCGGCCCGAAGAGGGCGTAGGCCTTGCCGAGCTCGCGGCCGAACATGTCGCGAATGAGCCCGAAGCACTGCGGCACCATCACCGCCGCGAACGCGCCCTGGAGGACCCGGGCGGCCAGCAGCAGCTCGATCGATCCGGCGAGGCCGCAGGCGAGCGAGGCGACCAGGAATCCGACGAGGCCGACCATGAGGACCCGCTTGCGGCCGAACATGTCTCCGAGACGTCCGCCGGTCAGCAGGCCGATCGCCAGCGGGAGGGTGTAGCCGGCCGCGAGCCATTGGAGGGTGGCGGCGGTGCCGCCGAGCTCGGTGCGGATCGAGGGTGCCGCGACATTGACGATCGAGGCGTCGAGGAGGTTGAGGAGCGTGGCCGCGAGGATCGCGATGAGTCCCCACCACCGGCGGGGGAAGGCGGCCGGCACGGTGGTTTCGTTTGGGGCGGTAGTGGGTTCGGTGAGGGGCTTGGCGGGGGAGAGGGTTTCGACGGTAGTCACGCGGACCTCCGAGAAGTCGGAACGGAATGTTTGATTCCACTATAACAGACCAGAATAATCCGTTCCGTTTTAGGGGGAAGGAATTCCCGGATGAGATTGCGGAAGGAGCCGTGACCTCGAAAAACGTGCCGGAAACCGGAGCTTGCGGGACGAGGTTTCGGCTGCGCCCGCGGGCGCAGCCGGTCTCGGGTCAGCTCTGCTGGCCCACGTTGAGGTAGCCGACCAGGATGATCATTGCGACCGCCGCGAGGACCAGCCACATGGTCGCCTTGCGGAACTTGTGGCGCGCCCCGGGGGAGAACCACATGACCGCGGCGACGAGGAGGAGTGCCCCGACCACGACGCCGGGAGCGGCGCTCAAACCTTCGTCCATCTCACAAGCCCAATCACATCGGAGGCCGACCGTCTGCCGATCTTTCCACAGCCCGTCTACTTAATCATTCAGGTCGGGGGCTGACCGGTCAACCCGCTCACGTGTGGACTCACCACACGCAGGAGGTGCCGCCGCCGTTGGCCTCGTCCTCGTAGTTGTATTCCAGGACGATCTCGTCGGAGTACTCGGCGTTCGTGCCGGGCGCGGGACTTTGTTCGCCCACTTCGCAGTGGACGTCGTCGTGTTCGACGAAGAACATGCCCTGGACCGGCGTCACGTTCGTGAAGCCCAGGCTGTACAGGTAATCCCGGGCATCGAAGGTGGTCTTGCCGATGACCCTGGGGACCTCGCCGCTGGTATCGGCCGGTTCGTCGGCGTTCTCTTCGTCGGAACCACTCGAACCGCCGCCACCGGGCTCGCCGTCCGAGTCGCCTGCGTTCCCGTCCGTGCCGGTTTCCTGCGCGTCGGTGCCGGGGGAGGTCTCGCCTTCCTCGGTCGACGGGGACTCCTCCGCGGACTCCGATTCGGAGCCCGAGTCCGCAGGCGTCTCGGTGCCGTCCTCGGTCTGGCCGGTGTTCTGGAGGGTCGCCGCGTCGTCCAAGCCCAGCGGGTCGTCCGGGTCCGACCAGGGGGACCAGGCGAACAGCGTCGTCAGCAGGAGGATCGCCACCACGGCGACCGCGACGAAGCCGAACCGCCAGGACCACATGTCGGAGCGCCGCTGCCTGCGAGTCGGCGGACCGGCCGGCGGCGTCGGGGCCGCCTTCTCGGCCGACTCTTGGATGAACCCCGGCGTCTCGGGTTCGGAGACCGGCATCGGGATGGACTCCGGCGTCAACGGCTCCTGCGCGCCCGCGGCCGCCAGCGACGGAATGTGAGTCCACGGCGAGGGCTCCCCGCGCATGGCGGCCCGGCAGGCCTCGGCGAGCTCCGTCCCTGAGCCCCAGCGGTCCGCGGGGGACTTCTGGAGGCACCGGATGACGATGGCCTCCACGTCGCGCGGGACGTCGTCGGGGAGGTCCGGCGGCGGGGTCCACAGGTGGTCGTGGGTGATGACCTCGCGTTCGATCGAGTCGAACGGCGGGGCACCGGTGAGGCATTCGTAGGCCACCGCGCCGAGCGCGTAGAGATCCGCCGCGCCGGTGACCTCGATCTTCTTCAACTGTTCGGGAGACACATAGGACGCGGTGCCGAGCACGGCGTCGGTGGAGGTCAGCTTGGCGCCGTTCGAGAGTTTCGAGATCCCGAAGTCGATGACCCGCACGTGGTCGTCGGCGTCCACCAGGAGGTTCGCCGGCTTGATATCGCGGTGGACGACCCCCTTCCCGTGTGCGACGGCCAATGCCTCGGCCGCCTCGGCGACGATCTTCATCGTCCGGTTCGCCGACAATCGCTCCTCGCTGTGCAGCAGCTCCGCCAGCGAGACGCCCGCGACGAATTCCATGACGATGTACACCATCGACAGGTCGCCGTCGCGGTCGTCGCCGTAGTCGTAGACTTCGACGAAGCCCGGGCCCTTCAGACTCGCGAGGGTCTTCGCCTCCTGCTCGAAGCGGTCCTGCGGGTTCTGTGTCACCTCTAGGCCCCGGTGCAGGACCTTCACGCCGATCTCGCGGTCCAGCCGGGTGTCGTACCCGCGCCAGACCGCACCCATGCCTCCCCAGGCGATCAGGCGGTCGAGCCGGTACCGGCCTGCGATGAGGGTTCCAGATTCCACGCTCTATCCTCGTCCGGGCGTCGGTTGGGGGGATGCCGGTCCCAGCCTAGGGAAGGCATGCCAGGTCCAGAGTTCTGTTCTAGAAAGCTGCTCGGTGTCAGTCTGCCCGTTCGACTTCGGGCGCCGGGGATCGGGTCGGCCCCGGCCGCAAGTCACGTAGGCTGCACGGAGCGACATTCGAACAGCCTAGGGAGGACCACATGCCCGAGTTCATCGAAGTTCCCCGGGGCCTCGACCGCGTCATCGTCGCCGACACCGAGATCGGCGACGTGCGAGGCGAAGAAGGCTTTTACCACTACCGCCAGTATGACGCCGTGGAGCTCGCCCGGCGCTGCTCATTCGAGCAGGTCTGGCACCTCATGATCCACGGCGCCCTCCCCACCGCCGAGCAGCTGGCCGACTTCAAGGCCGCCGTCGCCCCCTACCGGCCCCTCACCGCCGAACTGCTGGACCTGCTGCCGCACCTGAACGGCTCCTCGCCGCTCGACGGCCTGCGCACCGCCCTCTCGGCCGCCTGCGCCGCCCGCCCCATGCGCCCCGTGCTCGACATCGACGATGAGACCCGCCGCGACGACGCGCTCTTCGCCTGCGCCGTAACGCCGGCCATTCTCTGTGGGATGTGGAGGCTCAGCCAGGGCCAGGAGCCGCTGCAACCGCGCGAGGACCTCGGTTACGCCGCCAACTACCTGTACATGATGACCGGCGAGGTCCCCAACGAGGAGCTGGCCCGCGCCATCGAGCAGTACATGATCCTCACGATCGACCACGGCTTCAACGCCTCCACGTTCACCGCCCGCGTCATCGCCTCCACCGGCGCCGACCTCGGTGCGGCCCTGGTCGGCGCGGTCGGCGCGCTCTCGGGCCCGCTGCACGGCGGCGCCCCCTCCCGCGCCCTCGACGCGCTCGACGCCATCGGCTCGGTCGACAACATCGACTCCTGGATCCGCACCGAACTGGAGGCCGGGCGCCGCATCATGGGCTTCGGCCACGCCGTCTACAAGACCGACGACCCCCGCTCGGTCCACCTCCGCGACGTCGCCACCGACTTCGACGGCGAACTGGTCGAGTTCGCCAAGACCGTCGAGCGCCGCGTGGTCGAGATCCTCGCCGAGGTCAAGCCCGGCCGCAAGCTCTACACCAATGTGGAGTTCTTCGCGGGCGTCGTCATGGAGCTGGCCGGTGTGCCGCGCCAGATGTTCACGCCGACGTTCACCTCCAGCCGCGTGGTCGGTTGGAGTGCGAACATCCTTGAGCAGGCGCACGACTCGAAGATCATCCGGCCCCGCGCCCGCTACATCGGCCCGCCACCGCCGCAACCGGTCGAGATCCCCGAAGAGTGAGCTCAGTCAGGCCCAAGGTCACAGGTGAGGTGCCGCGCAGATGACCTGCGCGGCGCCGTGGAGATGGATAGCGTTGGAACGTGGCCAAAAGTCTGTATCTCGCCAGTCTCGATACCAACAGCGGCAAATCGTCCGTGGCGTTCGGCGTCATGGACCTGCTCACCAAGCGCTCCGGCTCGGTGGCCGTGTTCCGCCCGGTGGTGCGCGATGAGCACACGGAGTCCGGGGACCCGGTCATCACGCTCCTGCGCGACTACTACCGCCTCACCGACCCCTATGAAGACAGCGTCGGCGTCACCTACGCGCAGGTCCGGGACGACGCCGAAACTGCGCTGAGCGACATCGTCGAGCGCTACCACGCCCTCGCCGACGATCACGACGTCGTCCTCGTCGTCGGCAGCGACTACTCCGATGTGGCCGCCAGCGTCGAGTTCAGCTTCAACACCCGCATCGCGGTCAACCTCGCCACCCCGATGCTGCTGGTCATCTCCGGCTTCAAGCAACGACCCGCCGACATCGACGCCGCGCTGCGCTTCGGCACCGCGCAGGCCGAGGCCGCCCACGCGACCGTCCTGGGCACCATCGTCAACCGCGTCGACCCCGCCGAGGGCGAGGAAGTCAAGGCCGCCCATCCCGACAGCGGCGTCATCCTCGACGAGCCCGCCATCGCCGCGCCCACCGTCGCCGAGCTCATCGCGGCCGCCGACGGCACCCTGATCTCCGGCGACACCGACGTCCTCACCCGCACCGTCGGCGACGTCGTCGTGGCCGCGATGACCCTCCCCAACCTGCTCACCCGCCTCGCCGACGACAAGGCCGTCATCCTTCCCGGCGACCGCTCCGAAGTCCTGCTCGGCCTCCTCGCCGCCCACCAGGCCGAAGGCATTCCGAGCCTCTCGGCGGTCTTCCTCACCGGCGGGCTGCGGCCCGAGGCGCAGATCATGAACATCGTCGCCGGGCTCGACTCGCGGCTGCCGATCATCCTGGTCGAGCACGACACCTTCGACATGGCCAACCTCGTCGGCGATGTCTCCGGCACCCTCGCCGCCGGCGGGGAGCGCAAGCTCGCGCTGGCCCTGGAGGGCTTCGCCGCCGGGGTCGACGGGAACGACCTGATGGACCGGCTGCGCCTGTCCGCGCCGTCGGTGGTCACCCCGATCATGTTCGAGCACTCGATGGTGGAGCGCGCCAAGCGGCTCGAGAAGCACATCGTGCTGCCCGAGGGCGCCGAGCCGCGCATCCTCAAAGCCGCCGAGATCCTGCTGCACCGTGGCGTCGCCCGTCTGACGCTGCTGGGCGAGGAGTCCGAGGTCCGCTCCCAGGCCGCGCAGCTGGGCGTCGACGTCTCGGGCGCGGGCATCCTCAACCCCGGCGACCACGAGATCCGAGAACGTTTCGCCAAGGAGTACGCGAATCTGCGCGCCCACAAGGGCGTGACCGTCGACGCCGCCTACGACACCGTCGCGGACGTGTCCTACTTCGGCACCATGATGGTCCACACCGGCATGGCCGACGGGATGGTCTCCGGCGCGGTCCACACCACCGCGCACACCATCCGGCCCTCGTTCGAGATCATCAAGACCCGGCCCGAGGTCGGCGTGGTCTCCTCGGTGTTCTTCATGTGCCTGGCCGACCGGGTGCTCGTCTACGGCGACTGCGCCGTCAATCCCAACCCCAATGCGGAGCAACTGGCGGACATCGCGCTATCCTCAGCGGATACCGCCACCGAGTTCGGCGTGGAACCTCGGGTGGCCATGCTCTCCTATTCCACCGGCACTTCGGGCCACGGCGAGGCCGTCGACAAGGTCAGGGAGGCCACCGAGATCGTCCGCTCCCGCAGGCCGGGCCTGCCGGTCGAGGGGCCGATCCAGTACGACGCCGCCGCCGACGCCGGCGTCGCGGGCACCAAGATGCCGGACTCGCAGGTCGCGGGGAAGGCGACCGTCTTCATCGTCCCCGACCTGAACACCGGCAACAATCTGTACAAGGCCGTGCAGCGCTCGGCCGGCGCCATCGCCGTCGGCCCGGTGCTCCAGGGGCTGCGCAAGCCCGTCAACGACCTGTCGCGCGGCGCCACCGTGCCCGACATCGTGAACACGGTCGCTTTGACCGCCATTCAAGCCGCAGAAAGGGACTAGTAAATGAGCGCACCGGTCCTGGTGATCAATTCCGGGTCGTCGTCCATCAAGTACCAGCTGATCGACGGCGAGACCCTGGTGGCTTCGACCTCGGGGCTGATCGAGAGGATCGGCCAGTCCGAGTCGACGATCACGCACAAGACCGGCGCCGAGAAGCACGTGTGGAACGAGCAGCTGCCCGACCACGCCGCCGGACTCGAAGCGCTGGTGACCGCCTTCGACGAGTTCGGGACGCCCCTGTCCAAGACCGGTCTGATCGCGGTGGCCCATCGCGTCGTCCACGGCGGCAGGCGCTTCGTGCAGCCGGTCGTCATCGATGACGAGGTCATGGCCGCGATCGGGGAGCTGTCCTCGCTCGCGCCGCTGCACAACCCGGCCAACCTGGAGGGCATCCAGGTGGCGCGCAAGCTCTTCCCGAAGCTGCCGCAGGTGGCCGTGTTCGACACCGCCTTCCACGCGACGGTCCCCGAGCGGGCGCACCTGTACGCCGTCCCCCAGGACTGGCGCTCCGAGCACGGGGTGCGCCGCTACGGCTTCCACGGCACCTCGCACGCCTACGTCTCCCGGCAGGCCGCCGCCGCGCTCGGCAAGAGCCCCAAGGAAGTCAACGTCATCGTCGCCCACCTCGGCAACGGCGCCTCGGTCTCCGCCGTCGAGCGGGGCCGCTCGATCGACACGTCCATGGGCCTGACTCCGCTCGAGGGCCTGGTGATGGGCACCCGCTCGGGCGACATCGACCCGGCGATCATCTTCCACATGCACCGTCAGACCGGTGCCTCCTTCGCCGACCTCGACTCGGCCCTGAACAAGGAGTCGGGGATGTACGCCCTGACCGGCCAGGTCGACATGCGCGCGATCGAGCAGGCGGCCACGGGCGGCGATCGCGACGCCGAAGTGGCCCTTGACGTCTACTGCTACCGGATCCGCAAGTACATCGGCTCCTACATCGCCGCGCTCGGCGGCGCCGACGCGATCGCGTTCACCGCCGGGGTGGGGGAGAACAGCCCCGAGGTGCGCGCCCGCGTCCTGGAGTCGCTGGTGGCCCTGGGCGTCAAGCTGGACGACGAGGCGAACGAGGCCGGCGGCCCGGTCATCTCCACGTCGGACTCGCCGATCACCGCGCTGGTCATCCCGACCAACGAGGAGGGCGAGATCGCCCGCCAGACGACGACCCTGCTCCGTTCCTGACTCAGGGGCGTCTGGTGGCGCCGGGGTGCCCGACAGAAATACCTCTGAACTTGACGAAGGGGCGGACCGGTTCGGTCCGCCCCTTCCTTGAAGTCCGGTTGTCTCAAACGCCCCCGGCGAGGAGTTTCGTGAGCGCCGTATCCAGGTCCACATGTCCCGATTCGCGGCCCCTGGGCACCAGGCTGTAGGCGCGTCTAAGGAATCGCTGCACCACGCCGCGATTGATCTCGAACAGCGCATTGCCGTCCGGAGAGGACAGTGCCAGCGCGACCGATTCGCCCCGGGGCGTGGTCCACGGCCATACGCGCACGTCGCCGATCCCGGTCGGCTCCTCCAGGCCCTTCGCGAGCAGCTCGCGCGAGAACGACCACGCGACCTGGTCGGAGTCGGTGCCGTCGGGATGGAACATGACGCAGACCGCGTACGGGTCTTCCGGGTCATAGCGCAGACTCGCCCGCACACTCACGGTCGCGAAATCGGGCGCGACGAGACGCATGGTGGTGCCGATGTCGACAGTTGCCGATCGTGCCATGCTCATAGCGATACCCCCCAGTGTGCGACCGCCTCCCCCGAAGTCGGTCGTCCTTCCATTCCATCGCCGCCCCGGATCGGGCCCGGTATCGCGGCGATGAATCGTCTGTGAATCAGGTCTATCATTCAAGCTCTTGCGTCGTACGATGATCTGCAAGACCGAGCGGGGCGCGTTCCCCCGATACGGGGGCAAAAACAGACAAAAGACCACGGTCAATTTTGCTGGAATGTAGTAATTACAACAACGTTCTTCATACTTTAGGGGTACTATTCGCGGGCTCTCTGCGAACTGTCGCAACGATTCGACGCCCTTAATTGGAAGTGACCGGTCTCCCGCGCGGGTGATAGCGTTCCATCGTAGTTCTCGAACTCCGCGAAGGGGACATCATGGGCCAAGCGCAATGGACCGCAGTCGACGCATTCCTCGACTCGCTCGTCGTCGGTGAGGACAAGGTGCTCTCAGGGGCCGTGGCCGCGAGCGAAAAGGCGGGCCTGCCCCCCATCCAGGTCTCCGCTTCCCAAGGCAAATTCCTGCACCTGCTGGCCAAGATCCAGGGCGCCAAGCGCATCCTCGAACTGGGGACGCTCGGCGGCTACAGCGCGATCTGGATGGCCCGGGCCCTGCCCTCCGACGGCCACCTCGTCAGCCTCGAATTCAGCCCCCGTCACGCCGAGGTCGCCAGCGCCAATGTCGCCCGCGCCGGACTGGTCGGAATCGTCGAAATCCAGGTCGGTCCCGCCCTGGAGAGCCTGCCGAAACTCGCCGAATCCGGCGTCGAGCCGTTCGACATGGTCTTCATCGACGCCGACAAGCTCAATTACCCCGCCTACCTCGATTGGGCCGTGAAGCTCTCGCGGCCCGGCGCCCTCATCGTCGCCGACAATGTGGTGCGCGGCGGAGCCGTGGCCGACTCGCTCAGCCGCGACCCGAACGTGCAGGGGGTGCGGGCCTACCTCGAAGCGGTGGCGGCGAACCCGCGGCTGGACGGGACCGTCATCCAGACCGTCGGCGTCAAGGGCTACGACGGACTCTCGATCGCCCGCCTGGACTCCTGAGGTCTCGACTCACGAATCTCAGCGCGGCTGGTGCTCGTCCAGGTAGTGCATGAACCGGCCCGTGACGCGGGTCCAGAATTTGCGCGGGCGCCTCGGTAGGACGTGCGCGCCGAGTTTGAAGCGCCAGTCGGGGACGATGTAACCGCGGTCGCGTTCCAGGGCCGCGAGGGATTGCGACACGACCGGCTCGGCGCGGCTGAGGGCCCAGCCGAGCTTGTCGCGGTTGTACTTGATGTCGTTGGACCCCGCGAAGCCGGTGCCGACCGGGCCCGGGCACACCGCCAGGACCTTCACGCCACTGCCGCGCAGCTCCGACCACAGCGCGAGGCTGTAATTGAGCACGTAGGCCTTCGAGGCGGCGTAGACGGCCATGTTCGGCAGCGGCTGGAAGCCCGCCATCGACGCGACATTGATGATCGCGCCCGAGCGTCGCCGGGTCATGCCGGGCAGGAAGCGGTTCACCAGGTCGGTCACCGCGACGACATTGATCATGACCTCGTCGTGCTCGTAACCTGCGTCCGCGGTGGCGGCGGGACCGAGCGTTCCGATGCCGGCATCGTTCACCAGCATCTCGACGGTGATGCCGCGCTCGGCGACGGCGGCGGCGACCCGCGCGCCCGCGTCCGGCTCCGCCAGGTCCTGCCCGATGACGGCGGTCTCGACATCGTGGGCGGACTCCAGTTCGGCGGCCAGCGCCTCCAGCCTGTCGCGGGAACGGGCGACCAGCGCGATGTCGTATCCCGCGCGCGCCAGCTGCCGGGCGAACTCCTCGCCGATGCCGGAGGAGGCGCCGGTGACCAGCGCCCAGCGTCGATCGACCATCCCGGCCCCCTTCCTTGAGAATCCCGCTCGCGCAACTCTAACCAGGCGCCCGCGATGCCGGTGTCGTGCGATCCACCATGCCAGAGCGTGGAATAACCCCAGGTAGGCTTGCAGTGTTATGTCGCTGCCACCATCAAATCCGATAACCAGGCTGACTCGTCGCCTAGCCCTGCCGGGCTGGTCGGTGCTCAGTTTCAGTCTGACGATCGTCGCCGGCGCGCTGCTGGCGGCCGCGCTCGTCACCGGCGCTCTCGTGGTCTTCTGGGTCGGCGTACCCATCGCCGTGTTCGTGCTCCTCGCCATCCGCGCCTGGGCCAACGCGCAGCGCCGCGTCATCGGCGGGCAGCTCGGCATCGTCATCCCCGCCCCCTACAAGCCCCGCGTCAAGGGCCGGCTCGACCAGCAGGCGCTTTCGATGGTCCGCGAGGCCGCGACGTGGCGCGACGTCGCCTGGCTCGCGATCGACGCGACCCTCGGCTTCATGGTCAACCTGCTCTACCTGAGCGTGTTCGGCATCGCCGTCTACTACCTGGTGCAGCCGCTGCTGCTGGCGACCGTGTTCCGGCACACCAGCAGCCCCGTCGTCAACAACTTCGGCTTCTACGACTTCGACACGGCCGCGAAGACCCTCATGCTGGTGCCGCTGGCGCTGGCCTGCGGCGTCGCCTGGTGGCGCTGGGGAGAGCTGCTGCTTCGCTGGTACTCGTACCTGGGCGTGGTGCTGCTGGGCCCGACCGCGAAGACGGTGCTGACGGCGCGGGTGAGCGAGCTTCGCGAGGCCCGCGACCAGACCGCCGACTACGCTGCCGCGGAGCTGCGCCGCATCGAGCGGGATCTCCACGACGGGGCGCAGGCGCGCATCGCCGCGCTGAGTCTGACCCTGGGGATGGCCGAGGAGTTGCTGCGCGATTCGAAGCCGGAGGAGGCGGCGAAGCTCGTCGGCGAGGCCCGCGGGGAGTGCTCGGCGGTGCTCACCGAGGTCCGCCAGCTGGTGCGCGGCATCCACCCGCCGGTCCTGGCCGACCGGGGTCTTTCCGGTGCGCTCCAGGCGATGTCGCTGGACCATCCGCTGCCGGTCACGGTGGTGGACCGGATTCCCGGCAAGCTGCCCCCGCCGGTCGAGGCCGCGGCCTACTTCGCGACCAACGAGATCCTCACGAACATCACCAAGCACGCCAGGGCCTCCAAGGTGTGCATCATCGTCGAGCACGTCGCCGGTGTCTTGACCATCGAGGTCACCGACGACGGCTGCGGCGGCGCCAAGGTCGCCCCCGGCGGCGGGCTGGACGGGGTGCGGCGGCGCCTGTCGGCCTTCGACGGGACCGTGGAGGTGTCCAGCCCCGAGGGCGGACCCACGGTCGTCACCATGTCCATCCCTGCCGCGGGCGGCCGGATCGCCGACCAAGTCGTTCTTTAAAGTTGAGGAGCACCATGGATGTCGTTCTCGCCGAGGACCACTCGCTGATGCGCGATGGCCTCACCAGGATGCTCGAGGCCCACGACTGCACCGTGGTCGAGGCGGTCGACAATGGCCCGTCGCTGACGGCGGCGCTGCTCAAGCACAGACCGGACATCGCCGTGGTCGACATTCGGCTGCCCCCGACGTTCAAGGACGAGGGACTGCGCGCCGCCATCGAGGCCCGCCGCACCATCTCGGGCCTGCCGATTCTGGTGCTGTCGCAGTACGTCGAGCAGTTGTATGCGCGCGAACTGCTGGGCGACCGGCGCGGCGCCGTGGGCTACCTGCTCAAGGACCGGGTCTCGAATGTCAGCGAGTTCATCGAGGCGCTGCGGCGCGTGGCCGCCGGCGGCACGGCGATGGACCCGGAGGTCGTGGCGAGCCTGCTCGGCAAGCAGCAGAACCGGCTCGACGCGTTGACCGCCCGCGAACTGGAGGTGCTCGGTCTCATGGCCGAGGGCCGCACCAATGCCGCGATCGCCGCGCAGTTGTTCATCACGGAGAAGGCCGTCGGCAAGCATTCCGCGAACGTCTTCCGCAAGCTCGGACTCGGCCAGTCCGAGGACGACAACCGCCGCGTCCTGGCCGTCCTCGCCTACCTCGACGGCAACTAGGCCGCCGCCAGGGGCGCCGCATCCGGTTGGAACCCACACCCCCTAGACCCCCTACTTGCAGGGGGGCAATGTCGTCCGAGATGCACCGTTCCGGCCCCGTGCGCCGGCGCCCCGTCGCGACGAGTATGGAGGCGTGAGACGAATCGGATGCTAGGGAGTGCGATGACGGTAGTGGCGGACGCGAAGATACCGGTCCAGACGAAGGCCGGGGCCAAGCCCGTGATGGGCGAGCGCCGCGACGCGGGACGCCAGTCGCTGGTCTACCTCTTCTTGATCGTGCCGATGGCCGCGTTGGCCGCCGCGGTTCCGATCGCCTGGACGACCGGGCTGCTCAGCTGGACCGATGTGTGGCTCTCCATCGGCTTCTACGCGTTCACCCTCCACGGCGTCACCGTCGGGTACCACCGGCTGTTCACTCACAGCTCGTTCCGCCCCAACCGGCCGGTGAAGATCGCCCTGGCGATCCTCGGCAGTATGTCGGTGCAGGGGCCGGTCATCAACTGGGTGGCCGACCACCGCCGTCACCACGCCTTCTCCGACAAGGAGGGCGACCCGCACTCGCCGTGGCGGTACGGTACATCGATCTGGGCTCTCACCAGGGGCTTCTGGCACGCGCACATGGGGTGGATGTTCGAGCGCGAGAACACCACCAACCAGGAGCGCTACGTTCCCGACCTGCTGCGGGACAGGGACCTCGTCGCGATTGACAAACTGTTCTGGCTGTGGACGGTGCTGACGTTCTTCCTGCCGGCCGTCCTCGGCGGGCTCATCACCATGTCGTGGGCGGGCGCGCTGACGGCGTTCTTCTGGGCCTCGCTGGTCCGCGTCTCGGCGCTGCACCACGCGACGTGGTCGACCAACTCGATCTGCCACATGATCGGGGAGCGGCCGTTCAAGAGCCGCGACAAGGCCGCGAACTTCTGGCCCCTGGCGCTGCTGTCGGGCGGCGAGTCGTGGCACAACTCCCACCACGCCGATCAGTCCTGTGCCCGCCACGGCGTCAAGCGCGGTCAGATCGACACTTCGGCGCGCATCATCTGGTTCCTGGAGAAGGCCAAGTGGGTCTCGCACGTCAAGTGGCCCACTCCGGAGCGGCTGGCAAGGCTCGCCAACGACTGACGACGACGCGAATCGCCCCGGCGGACCTCTCACCGAGGTCCGCCGGGGCGATGTCGTTTCCAGGCCAACGAGGCCGGGCGGTGTTCGCTAAGCCAGTCCCGCTAGCAGCCGGGCCGCCTTCTCCGGGTGGACCAGGAAACCCACGTGGCCGCTGTCGAGCGAGTGGACGTTGAAGCGGTTGTCCGGGGTGAGGGCGTCCGCCTCCTTGATGAAGCGGTCCTGGAGCGGGGCCGGGAGGGAGGTGTCGCCGGTCAGGCGGATGAACGTGCGGGGGATGCGCCCCCAGGTGTCGGCCTGGGCCCGGTCGTCGGGGCCGCCCGCGTCCAGGCTCTCGTCGGGTTCGAGGGTGTTCAGGAACGTCCGGAACTCGTCGTCCGTGCCCTCGGGGAGCATGGACTTCTTCAGGATCGACAGCAGGCCGCTGTCGGCGGTGCGCCAGTTCATGCGCAGCGCGCCCAGCTCCATCGGATTGGTGGCCAGCACGGCGGCCGTTTCGCCCAGCACGCTGGAGGCGGCCTCGGGCTCCGCCATGTACTCCTGCGGCTGCTTCTCGACGCAGCACCAGGCCGAGACGTAGACCATGTGGTCGAGCAGCTCGGGCGAGGTGTTCCCGACTGCGGTCAGGGTGATTCCGCCCCGGCTGTGGGCCAAGGCGATCACCGGTCCGTGCTCGCGGACCCGGCGCAGGATTCCGGTTACATGCTCGACATTGTCGGCGAGCGTCTTGCCCGCCGCATTGGAGGGAGCGGAGGCGAGCTCGCCGGGATCCTGCGGGGCCTGATAGGACACCGGGAAGGTGGCTCCGAATCCGTGCCCCGGCAGGTCTACCGCGAGGGACCGGTGCCCGAGCAGCGCGAGTTCGCGCTGGAGCGGGGCGAAGGAGAACGAGTTGGCGTTGGAGCCGTGGATGAGCACGAACGTCGGTTGTTTCATAGAGGAATCCTCGCATTAACCTAGCCGAAGTCGGCTCCGAGGTCGGGATGGTCGGTGGGACGCAGGAAGTCCGTGGCCGGGATCGAGCCGTCCGCCTCGCGCGGCCCGGTCAGTTCGGCCGGATCGGTCGAGGCCAGGTCGGCGTCGCTCCAGTCGTCGGCCAGGTCCCAGGAGTTGCCCGAGCCGGTCGAGGAGCCGAGCGCGACCGGGACCGCATTGCCCACGGCCAGATTGGCGTGGAGGGTCGAGGTCGAGGCGTCGAAGTCGAAGCCGGTCTCCTCGTTGGCCCAGGCGGTGCCGCGCTCGATCGAGAGGTTGCCGGGATTGCCGTTGTCGGTGAAGCCGTGCTGGGAGTTCTCGAACGCGACGGAGTTCTCCACGATGTGGTCGGCCGCCGGGTCGGTGTCCTCGCCGCCGCCTCCCATCTTGAAGCCATTGCCGTCGCCCTGGTAATCGGGCAGGTCCCAGCGGTTGTAGCCGTTGCCCCAGGCGGCCGAGTTCTGGATCGTGATGGGGGACAGGAACTCCCAGGCGTCGAAGCCGTCGTCGGAGTTGTCCCACAGGCGGGCGCCGATGACGGTATTGCCCTCGCCCGAGCCCTCCTTGATGGCCAGACCGTCGGCGCTCTCGCCGTTCTTGCGCGGGTCCCGGTTGCCGTAGGCGTCGAGGTCCTGGACGAGGTTGTTCGAGGAGGCGCCCTGGATGTGCAGGCCCGACTCGTAGTTGTCGCGGGTGGTCAGTCCGTCGTAGACGTTGCCGTTGGAGTCGAGCGCGAAGATCGCGTAGGGGCCGTTGATGATCTCCAGGTCCTCGAACACCCAGTGATCGCCCTCGATGTGGAACGCGCCCCGTTCGGCGCGCGGGATGGAGCCGTCGAGTGGAGCGGGGGTGTGGGGCATGTTCTCGCCGTCGATGATCACCTGCTCGCCCTCGAAGGGGCGCATGGTGATCGGGGCTTCGGCGGTGCCGTCGGAGAGGATCTGGACATTGGTCTCGGGGTCGTAGGTGCCCTCGCGGATCTGGATGACGGTGCCCGGTTCGGCCAGATCGACAGCGGCCTGGATGGTCTGGAGCGGGGCCTCGACGGTGCCGGGGTTCGCGTCGTCCCCGTCCGTGGCGACGGTGAGGGTGGAGTCCTGCTCCGCGGAGGGTTCGTCGGCCCAGGCCAGCGCGGTGGCGGTGACGGCGATGCCGGTCGCGGCGGTCAGGGCCACCGCGCCGAGGGCGCGGCGGGCGGATCGGTTCGGTTGCATGGAAGGTGCCTCTCGGTTGTGCCGGTGCCGATTGGAAAGCGTTTGTGCAAACGCTTGTCGGCCACCGTATCCACAGCCGGGGCATAAAGTCAAGAATGTCAATATATGCCCGCGGTGGGCGATCGCCGTTCGGCGACGTTCGCGGCTCCTGCCCAATCCGCGACCACCCGCCTAGTGCTGAGAGTGCTTCTCCAGGAACTGGTAGACCTCCGTCTCGTCCACCCCCGGGAACGAACCCGGCGGCATGGCCGCCAGCTGGGAGGAGTTCGCCCTGGCCGTGGGCCACGCCTGGCCCGCCCACTGCTCGGCCAGTTCGCGCGGAGGCCTGCGGCAGCACTCCGGGTCCGGGCAGCGCGAGACCGAGCGGGCCTGGGTCTCCTTGCCGCGGAACCACTTCGCGGACTCGTACGGCACGCCGATCGACAGCGAGAACTCCCCGTCCGGGCCCCGCTCGGTGCGGGCCGTGCACCAGTAGGTGCCGGTGGCCGTGTCGGTGTACTGGTTGAACGCCGAGAACTTGTCGAGCACGTCGAAGACCTGGCGGCTGGTCCAGTTGCGGCAGATCGGCTGGCCCTCGATCGCGCCGGTCGCGTCGGTCGGGAAGGCCACGTCGTCGTTCTCGTAGGCCTTGAAGATGATCCCCGATTTGTGTACCTTCTGGAAGTGGGTCCGGATGCCCAGGTGGTGCGTGGCCAGGTTCGTGAACCGGTGCGCGGCGGCCTCATAGGACACCGCGAAGTTGTCCCGCAGGTCCTCCACTGCGATCTCCTTCTCGCCCATGGCCTGCCGCAGGTGCTCGACCGCGCTGGATTCGGGAATGAGCAGGGCCGCGGCCAGGTAGTTCGCGGTCACGCGCTGGCTCAGGAACTCCAGGTAGGTCTGGGGGACCTCGTGGCGCAGGATGTGGCTGGCGAGGGCTTGGAGCAGCACCATGCGCGGGTCGTGGGAGCTGGACTTGTTCTGCGTCAGGTAGATCCGCCGATTGCGCAGGTCGGTGACCGAGCGGGTGGAGTGCGGCAGGTCGTCGACGTGGTGGAGGGTGAACCTGAGGTAGGCGGCCAGCGCGGCGATCTGGTGCTGGGACAGGGGACCGGACTCGTATTCGACATGCGCGAGGAGCGAGCGGGCCTCGGCCTCGATCTCGCCGAAGTAGTTGTCCTTCTCTCGCATCCGCCGGCGCAGTTCGGTATTGGCCCGCCGCGCCTCCTCGGGGGTCGCGGTGTGGAGGTTGACCTGCCGGTCGACCTCGTGGTGGAGGCCGACGAGCGCTTCGAGCGCCTCGGTGGGGAGCCGCGAGGAGGGCTTGACGGCGGGCAGTCCGAGCGACGCGTACTGCGCGCTGCGCTGCGCCCGTTCGAGCTCGATCTCAAGGGCCACGCGGCGGTTGGGCGGGTCGGCGCCCAGCAGCTGGTCGGAGGTCACCCCGAGCTCGCGCGCCAGGGCCCGCAACATCGAGAGCTTCGGTTCGCGCTTGCCGTTCTCGATCAGCGACAGCTGCGAGGCCGCCGTGCCGACGGCCTCGCCGAGCTGGTCGAGGCTCAATTCGCGCTGCTTGCGCAGGTGCCTGATCTGCTTGCCCAGGCTGATGAGGTCGATCGCGGTGTCGGCCGCGGCCGCCAGTTCGGCCGCCTCGGCCGCGCCCCACGGCCGGTGCTCGGCGGCTTCGGATGGAGATTGCTTTGCCATTTCTTCATTATTAGCGAAGAACGGCCGTTCTTTCCACAGCAAATGGCTTTCTTTCGCTTGATCAAGGTGAAAGATTTCTATTACCTGCAAGTAACCGCCGTTCTGTGGGACGGCCCGCGCGACCGAGGAGCAGACGATGTCCGAATCAAGCAGCGACCCCAACTTCGCCGCCGAGCGCCTGGCGGCCACCTGGGCCACCCACCCGCGCTGGGAGGGCACCGCCCGTGACTACCGGCCCGAGGACGTGGTCCGTCTGCGGGGCCGCGTCACCGAGGAGCACACCCTGGCCCGCCGCGGGGCCGAGAGGCTCTGGATGCAGTTGAACGACGACCGTGCCACCGGCGGCTACACGGCCGCGCTCGGCGCGCTCACCGGCAACCAGGCCGTCGAACAGGTCAAGGCCGGGCTTCGCGCGATCTACCTGTCCGGCTGGCAGGTCGCCGCCGACGCCAACGTGGCCGGCCAGACCTATCCCGACCAGTCGCTCTACCCGGCCAACTCGGTTCCGCAGGTGGTGCGCCGCATCAATAACGCGCTCATGCGGGCCGACCAGATTGAGTCCGCCGAGGGCGTCCAGTCCGTCGACGACTGGCTGGTGCCGATCGTCGCCGATGCCGAGGCCGGCTTCGGCGGCCCGCTCAACGCCTACGAGCTCATGAAGGGAATGATCAACTCCGGCGCCGCCGCCGTCCACTGGGAGGACCAGCTCGCCTCCGAGAAGAAGTGCGGGCACCTGGGCGGCAAGGTCCTCATCCCGACCTCGCAGCACGTGCGGACGCTCAATGCCGCGCGGCTGGCCGCCGACGTCGAGAACGTCCCGACCCTCATCATCGCCCGCACCGACGCCGAGGCCGCCACGCTGCTGACCTCCGATGTCGACGAGAGGGACGAGGAGTTCCTGACCGGCGAGCGGACCGCCGAAGGCTACTACCGGGTCCGGGGTGGCCTGGAGCCGTGCATCGCCCGCGCCAAGGCCTACGCGCCGTACTCCGATCTGCTGTGGATGGAGACCGGCACGCCCGACCTGGAGACTGCCCAGGCCTTCGCCGAGGCCGTCAAGGCCGAGTACCCGGACCAGATGCTCGCCTACAACTGCTCGCCCTCGTTCAACTGGCGCCGTCACCTCGACGACGACACCATCGCGAAGTTCCAGCGCGAGCTCGGCTCGATGGGCTTCACCTTCCAGTTCATCACGCTCGCGGGCTTCCACGCGCTCAACTACTCGATGTTCGACCTGGCCCACGGCTACGCCCGCGAGGGCATGAGCGCCTATGTGGACCTCCAGGAGCGCGAGTTCGCCGCCGAGGACCGCGGGTACACGGCGACGAAGCATCAGCGAGAGGTCGGCACCGGCTACTTCGACCACGTGACGTCCGCGCTCAACCCCGAAGGCTCGACGCTCGCCCTGGCGGGATCGACCGAGGCCGGACAATTTGTCTGAGACGACAGGGCCGCAGCCACTGAGGTCGGGCATTTTGTCCGCGCTAACAGCGACGCTGCCCCGCCGCGGCCATTACCATTCATCCGACGACCACCTCTCCATTAGGAGGCTGCAATGAGTTCAACCGTCGAAGCCCGCACCGGCGAGGCCGTGGCCGTCACCGCAGCGGCAGTCGAGCGACAGGAGGAGATCCTGACTCCCGAGGCGCTGGCGTTCCTCGCCGAGCTGCACCGGGCCTTCGTCGGCCGCCGTCAGGAGCTGCTGCAGCGCCGGCAGGAGCGGCGCGGCAGGATCTCCAACGGGGTCGACCCCGACTTCCTGCCCGAGACAGCCGAGGTCCGCGACGACTTCTCCTGGTCCGTCGCGCCGCTCGCTCCGGGCCTGGAGGACCGCCGCGTCGAGATCACCGGCCCGTGCGATCGGAAGATGACGATCAACGCCCTCAACTCGGGCGCGAAGTGCTGGATGGCCGACCTGGAGGACTCCTCGACCCCCAGCTGGTCCAATGTCATCGGCGGCCAGGTGAACCTGATCGACGCGATCGAGCGGCGCATCGACTTCACCGCGGACAACGGCAAGGAATACCGCCTGGGCGGCCAGGCCCTGACTGACCTGCCGACGATCATCGTGCGCCCCCGTGGCTGGCACCTGCCCGAGCGGCACCTCCAGATCGATGGCGTCCCGATCGCCGGCAGCCTGGTCGACTTCGGGCTCTACTTCTTCCACAACGCCAAGCGGCTCATCGAACTCGGGCGCGGGCCGTACTTCTACCTGCCCAAGCTCGAATCGCATCTCGAGGCGCGGCTGTGGAACGACGTGTTCGTCCTGGCCCAGGACCTGCTCGGCATCCCCCAGGGGACCATCCGGGCCACCGTCCTGATCGAGACCATCACCGCCGCATTCGAGATGGAGGAGATCCTCTACGAACTGCGGGTCCACTCCTCGGGGCTCAACGCGGGCCGCTGGGACTACATCTTCTCGGTGATCAAGAACTTCCGCGAGCGGGGCCCGAGGTTCGTCCTGCCCGACCGCGACCGTGTCACCATGACCGCGCCGTTCATGCGCGCCTACACCGAGCTGCTGGTGCGAACCTGCCACCGCCGCAGCGCCTCCGCCATCGGCGGCATGGCCGCGTTCATTCCGAGCCGACGCGACCCCGAGGCCAATGAGGTGGCGATGGGGAAGGTCCGGGCGGACAAGACCCGCGAGGCCGGCGACGGCTTCGACGGCTCCTGGGTGGCCCACCCCGACCTCGTCCCGGTCGCGATGGCGGTCTTCGACGAGGCCCTGGGCGGCGTCCCCAACCAGATCGAGCGGCTCCGCGAGGACGTCGTGCCCGACGCGGCGGCGCTGCTCGATGTCGCCGGGACCGAAGGGGACATCACCGAGCGCGGGATCCGCGCCAATGTGGAGGTCGGCGTCCGCTATATCGAGTCCTGGCTGCGGGGCAACGGCGCGGCCGCCATCAACAACCTGATGGAGGACGCCGCGACCGCCGAGATCTCCCGTTCCCAGATCTGGCAGTGGATCAACTCCGAGGCCCGCACCGACACCGGCCGCACCATCACGCGTGAGTGGGTGGGCACCCTCGTGGAGGAGGAGTTCGGCGCTCTCGACCGGTTCGAGGGCGACCGCTTCGACGACGCGAAGGAGGTCTTCACCGAAGTCGCACTCGGCGAGGACTACCCAACCTTCCTCACCCTCCCGGCCTACGCACGCTTCTTGTGCTGAGGCTTCCAAGGCGACCCCCGGAATGCTGGCGCTCCGGGGGTCGCCTTTTGCCCTTTAACGATGCCGCTGTGCGGCGCTGTGGAGCCTTCGCATCGACCTGATCGCCGAGCGGACCTCCTGGAGATAGGCGCTGGCGGTGTACTCCTGGCGCAGATGGGGTTCGGGGGCCGAGGCGTGGTCGACGCCGACGGTGTCGATGCCGCATCCGTGGGGCAGTCCCATGTGGGCGATGGCCTCGCAGTGCTGGAACGGCACGAACGGCGCCGAGGTGACGACCAGGATGCGATCGCCCGGAACGAGCCCCGCGACCCGGTCGGCCCAGAACCGGCAGGTGTCGACGGTGTCGGCCCGGCGCCGTTCGGGCTGCGAGGACGGCGCCGCGATCACGTGGACCGTGCGGCCCTCCGAGGCGTACGCGGCCACCTGCCAGGCCCGTTCGGGCTCGCGGTGCGGATCACCGCCGATCTCGACCTCGGGCTCGGCGGCGATCCCGAAGGCGCGCTTGAGTCCCGCGGCCATGGCGTCGACCTCGAAGCGGCCGCAGTCCAGACCGGTCCGAGCGGCGGACTCGACCTCCGCCTCCGTCAGCGGCCGGAACCCGCCCACCCCGGTCACCCGGTCGGCGGTGACGCCCGACTTCAGCAGCCGCGCGGCGAAGTCGGCGCGCAGCAGGCAGGAGCCGGCAAGACCGCCCAGCACCAGCACATGGGTATAGCGCTCCCAATTAGGACTCGCGATGCCGCCCAGTCCGAGCGCCCGCGCGGCCGCCCGAACTTCGGCCTCGCACGGCGCGGACAGCTCCTTCGCGCGAGTCTCGAAGCGCTCCCGACCGGCCCGGAAGTCCCAGTGCTCGGCCGAGAACGCGTCGAGGTAGTCCAGATAGGAATCCGGGTCGCGGCCCAGCGGGTCACCGCCGAACGCGTTCACCAAATGCCGGAGCGCATCTGAACCTATCCACGCGGTGATGTCCGCTATCAGGGACTGGGGTGCGGTCTCGGGCCCGTCGTAGCGGGGGAGCGGAACCGGGTCGAACTCGGGCATGGCTGTCCGATCTGGATGACGAACCGGGGTGCGGTTCTGATGCAGTTGTGAGCCATGTTAAGTCGTGACGGATTGTACTGGGATTCACGACGGAAGTACCGCTGTGCGCACTTCTGCGAGGAGCTTGCGCATCGCGTCCTCGGCGTCGGCGGCCCGTCCGGCGGCCACCGCCTCCGCGACGGCCTCGTGCAGGTCCAGCGCCTCGGGGACCGGCTGGTGCGGCATCAGGCCCAGCTGGGTCCGCCCGCGCAGCACCGATCCGACCACGTTGGACAGAGCGGCGAACATCTCGTTGCCCCCCGCCCGCAGTAGAAGTGTGTGGAACTCGACGTCGGCCTCCATGAACTCGGTCAGTTCGGCGGCCTCACCGAGCTTGCGCAGGCTCGTCGCCAGCTCCACGACCCGTGAGCGCTCCGCGGCCGAGGCCCCCCGGGCCGCGGAGGCGGCGGCGAGCGGCTCGACGGCGATGCGCAGCTCCGTCAGCGAACGCAGCTGGGCGTCGCGGTCCGAGCCCGACAGGCGCCACCAGATCACCCTGGGGTCGAAGACATTCCACTCCTCGCGGGGTCGCACCGTGATCCCGACGCGCCGCCGCGACTGGACCAGGCACATCGACTCCAGCACCCGCATGGCTTCGCGCGCGACGGTGCGGGAGACCCCGAAGCGCTCGCCGATCCCGTCCAGCGTCAGGACGTGGCCGGCGGGCAGCTCTCCGCACGTGATCTCCATGCCGATGGTCTCCAGGACCGGATCGTGGAGTCCTGTGCCGATCGGCCGTCCGCTGTCGCTCATGTCTGAATGCTATCCGGACCGTGTTGCAGCCGGGTTTTAATGGTGCTACCTTTTCCGAGCAAAGATAGTACCTTTCGAGGAGGAGGGGTCGAATGACCACGACCTGCCTGGTGGTGATGGGCGTTTCGGGCTCGGGCAAGAGCACCGTCGCCCGGGAACTCGCCGACCGGCTCGGCTGGCAGATGGCCGAGGCCGACGAGTTCCACCCCGAAGCCAATATCGCCAAGATGCGGGCGGGCACCCCCCTCACCGACGACGACCGCGAGCCCTGGCTGCGGAAGTTGCGGGACTGGATCACCGAGCACGACGAGCACGGCGAGGACACCGTCGTCGCCTGCTCGGCACTCAAGCGCCGGTACCGCGACCTCCTCCGCGAGTCCACCGCCCGGGTGCGGTTCGTCCACCTCAGCGGCACCGGCCAAGTGATCGGCGACCGGCTCGCCGAGCGCAGCGACCACTTCATGCCGCCGGGCCTGCTGGGGTCCCAGTTCGATGCCCTCGAACCCCTCGCCGACGACGAGGACGGGACCGCCGTGGATGTCAGCGGCACCCCCGAGCAGATCACCGACACCGCCCTGCGGGCGCTAGGCCTGCAAGAGGACGCGCGCTAACCCATCGGCGCCCGTCCGCCCGTAAAGCAAAGGAGCTTTGCCTCAATGGAAACCGAATGGACCCAGACCCTGGGTACCGGGCCGCTGCTCGGCATCGCGGCCGCCGCGATCGCCGTGCTGCTGTTCCTCATCATCAAGCTGCGCGTGCACGCCTTCCTGGCGCTCATCACCGTCAGCATCGCCACCGCCTTCGCGGCCCAGATCCCGGCCGAGTTCATCCTTCCGACCCTCTCCGAGGGCTTCGGGACGACGCTCGCCAGCGTCGCCATCCTGGTCGGCCTCGGCGCCATGCTCGGCAGACTCGTGGAGGCCTCCGGCGGCGCCCAAGCTCTCACCGACGCGCTCATCCGGCGCTTCGGCGAGAAGCGCGCCCCGCTCGCCCTCGGCGTCGCCTCGCTGATCTTCGGCTTCCCGATCTTCTTCGACGCCGGGCTCATCGTCATGCTGCCCATCGTCTTCGCGGTCGCGCGACGGCTCGGCGGGGGCGTCCTCCTGTACGCCCTCCCCGTCGCGGGCGCGTTCTCCGTCATGCACATCTACGTGCCCCCGCACCCCGGACCGGTCTCCGCCACCGGCCTGCTCGGCGCGGACATCGGCCTCGTCGTGGCCCTCGGCCTCCTCGTCGCCATCCCCACCTGGTACCTCTCCAGCTACCTGTTCGGCCTGTGGGCCGGCAGGCGCATCGTCCTGCCCGTCCCCGACATCCTCTCGGGCGGCCCGCAGGTCGATGAGAAGGAGAACCCGCCGAAGGCCGGGACCATCGTCGCGATGCTCCTGCTCCCGCTGGTCATGATCTTCGCCGACACCGGCCTCAATGCCGCCGGCTCCGCCGGCTGGGTCGACGACGAGGCCACCTGGTTCTGGGTCGCCCGGACTCTCGGCTCGACCACCGTCGCGCTCCTGGTCACCGTGTTCGTCGCCAGCTACGTCCTCGGCACCCGCCGCGGCAAGACCCGCGAGACCATCGACGACCTGCTCAACAAGGCCCTCGCCCCGGTCTGCGCGATCATCCTCATCACCGGCGCCGGCGGCATGTTCGGCGGCGTCCTGCGCGGCAGCGGCATCGGCGACGCGCTCTCCGACGCCCTCGAGGGCATCGGACTGCCGGTCATCGTGGCCGCCTTCGTCATCGCCACCGCGCTGCGCATCGCCCAGGGCTCGGCGACCGTCGCGCTCATCACCGCCGCGGGCCTGGTCCAGCCGCTGGTGGCCGACGCCGGCTACAACGGCGTCGAACTCGCCGCGGTCGTGCTCGCGCTGGCCGCCGGTTCGGTGATGACCAGCCACGTCAACGACTCCGGCTTCTGGCTGGTCGGCCGGTTCCTTGAGATGGACGTCAAGACGACGCTCAAGACGTGGACGGTCCTGGAGACCCTGGTCGGAGTCATCGGCTTCGGCCTGGCGAGCGTGATCTTCGTGGTCGCCGGAGCGGCATAGGAAACGTCAAGCGGCGGGGGAGCGCCCGGCAAGGCCATTCGGTCCTGCCGGGCGTTCCTTTGTCTCGTCCGCTAATCGACGTCGGCGTAGACCTCCGTCAGCGCCTCGTACTCATCCGCCGTGATCGGCAGGACGGTGCCGTGGCGCGGGCTCGCCGGGAGGTCGTAGTCCGACGCCGGGGTCCACTCGCCGCTGGAGAGGTCGGTGGTCTCGAAGGGGACATAGCCCCGGCCGCCGTACTCGTCGATGAACAGGTACCACTTCTCCTCGGTGCTGGACTTGAACACCAGCGGGCCCTCGCCCTGGTTGATGGATCCGGAGCCGATGCACTCGGTCTGGAAGTCCCATTCGGTGTTCGTCAGCGAGGTCGAGGTCTCAGACATGATGAACTTGCCGCAAGAGGTGCCGCTGCGCTCGTCCTTGGTGTAGCGGTAATAGGTCCCGTCATCCTCGATGAGGGTCGAGTCGATGGTGGAGTAGCCCTTGTCGACCCACACCTGCGGCTGCGAGAAGTTCACGAAGTCGGTGGTCGTGGCGTACATCATCCGGTTGTACGTGTCTTCGGAGTGGTCCTCGGTCTCATAGAGCTTCGAGGCCCAGAAGACGACGAAGGCGTTCTGCTCCGGGTCCCAGTAGGCCTCGGGCGCCCAGGTATTGCCGGCCGATTCGGGCGAGACCTGGACGAGGCGACCCTCGCCCCAATCGACGAGGTTCTCCGATTCCCACACCATGATCGAGAGGCTGCCGTGGCGCTGCGCGCCGTCCCAGTCGCCATTGCCGTGGATCTTCAGGTCGGTGGCGATGAGGTAGAACTTGTCACCCTCGGGGGCCCGGATGATGAACGGGTCGCGCACCCCCTGCTCGCCCTGGGTGGAGGTGAGCACCGGCTGGCCGCCGTTGAGCTCGGTGAAGGAGGTCGGGTTCTCGCCGTCGCTGAGCGCGAAGTAGACCTGCTCGCCGTCGGCGCTGCCCTCGCCGGTGAAGTAGGTGAAGAGGTAGCCGCCGGTCTGGCTGGCCTGGGGGCCGTCATCATCCGGCTCGGCGGCCTGGGAGGGCAGCGTGGTGAGCAGGCTCGCCGTGGCGAGGGCGGCCACGGCCGCGAGCGCGATGAGCTTCGGGCGCTTCAGTTTTCGCATGTTCGCTCCAATGCGTTCGAATGGCGGAGCGGTGGCCGCGCGCATTGCCGGGGACGTGCGCGAACACCTTCCAACAAAGTTACAGACATAGAAACATCGATGTCCAGGGTGGGTAGCGATTTGCCCGAGTTGCCCTGGAAAACGGCGCGCTATAGCCATCGACCGGCAGGTCTGACGTCATCCATCCGTGGCCACGCCGGCGCGAAAGCGGTAGAGCGCTTTCCTGCCCGGTCGGCTGCGCCCTGCCGGTCCTGATGGTTTTCTGGAAAAGACGCCGCGGCCCAGACCCGGCGCACCGTCCAATCGACCAAGGAGGAACAGCCATGCCAGAAGTGCAACCGATCCCCACCGACTCTCCGCGAGTAATGCCCTACCTCTTCATCGACGGCGCCACCGACGCCATCGAGTTCTACAAGAGCGTGCTCGGGGCCGAGGAGCGGATGCGGATGGAAGCGCCGGGAGGCAAGGTCGGCCATGCCGAGCTCAAACTCGGTGAATCGGTCGTCATGATGGCCGACGAATTCCCCGACATGGGGGCGATCGGCCCCAAGAACGTCGGAGGCACGTCGGTCATGCTCCACGTCTATGTCGAGGACGTCGACGCCGTCTTCGCATCGGCGCTGGCCTCCGGCGCCAAGCAGTTGCAAGAGGTCAAGAACGAGTTCTACGGCGACCGGATAGGAACCTTCGAGGACCCCTGGGGTCACCGCTGGAGCGTCGCCTCACACGTCGAGGACGTGCCGCCTGAGGAGATGCAGCGGCGAATGGAGAAGGCGACAGCCGAGATGAGCTGACCCGAATCCGGACTCTGCGCGGTGATCAGCCGCGATTCATGCGGCGGACCGCCAGTTCCGCCAGCAGCGCCGCGCCGTCGGCCAGGACGCTGTCGTCGAAGGCGGCCCGCGGCGAGTGGTTCGAGGCCGCCTCGGCGGGGTCGTCCTGGACGGTGGCGCCGTAGAACAGGTACGAACCCGGCACGGCCTCCAGCACCCGAGAGAAGTCCTCCGAGCCCATGACGGGATCGGGCATCTCGGTGTAGCGCTCGGAGCCGAACAGGTCGGCCACGGTCTCGGCCACGAAGGCGGCCTCGTCGGCATTGTTGACCGTCGCGGGGTACTCGCGGTCGAACCGCACCTCGGCGGTGAGGCCGTGGGCGGTCGCGATGTCCTCGGCGAGCCTCACCGACTCCTTTTCGACCTGCGTGAGGGCCGCCTCGGAGAAGGTTCGGACGGTGGCCTCGAACCTGGCGTTGTCGGGGATGATGTTGTACCGCGTCCCGGCGTGGAAGGTGCCCACGGTGATCACGATCGGCTCGAACACCGAGAACCTGCGCGTGATCAGGTTCTGGAGCGCCGTGACGATCTCGGCGGCGACCGGGATCGGGTCGAGCGTGGCCTGCGGGCGCGAGCCGTGTCCGCCCTTGCCGATGACGTTCACGAACAGTCCCGAGGACGCGGCCATCATCGGGCCGGGCCTGGTGGTGAAGACCCCGCGCGGCACCATGTCCGAGAGGACGTGCAGCCCGTAGGCGGCGTCGACCTGGCGGCCCGCCGCTTCGAGCACGCCCTCGGCGATCATGTGCCCGGCCCCGTCATCGCCCTCTTCGCCGGGCTGGAACATGAACACGACGTCCCCGGCGAGCTCGGACTGGTGGGCGCTGAGCAGCCTCGCGGCGCCGACGAGGCCGGCGGTGTGCAGGTCGTGGCCGCAGGCGTGCATGGTCCCGACGTGCCCGGAGACGAAGTCCACCTCGGTCTCCTCGGTGACCGGCAGGGCGTCCATGTCCCCGCGCAGCAGCACGGCCGGACCGCGCTTACCGCCGCGCAGTACCGCCGTCACCGACGTCGAGTTCGTCCCGGTGCTGATCTCCAGCGGCAGGCCCTCGAGCGCTTCGAGCACGGCCGCCTGCGTCTCGGGCAGGTGGAGGCCGATCTCGGGGATCCGGTGCAGCGCTCGCCGCAGCGCGATCAGCTCGGGGGCGATCGCGGCGGCCTCTTCGCGAAGGTTCATTTGCGCTCCTGGGCGTCTTTAGCGGCATCGTCGAAACGGGGTCGGTTCCCGGCAATAGTGCCACGCCGACTAGCCGACCGGTAGGTAGCGTCCCGCGAATACAAAAGGCCCGCCCGGACCTAGTGGGCCGGGCGGGCCTCGGCTCGCCGTTACGCGAATTCGATCGGGGTGCCCTCGCGGGTGAGGAACCAGTCCGACGAGGCGAAGTCGGCCGGATCCAGCACGCCCTTGGCGGTCGCCCACTCGATGATCCGGGTGCGGATCTCGATCGACTCGCTCCACAGCTCCTCGGCATCGGCCACGTGCGGGAACGCGCCGCCGCCATTGGCGCGGTAGTTGTTCACCGCCAGCACGAACTGCTGCGCGTCGTCCACCTCGGCGCCCTCGAACTGGAGGTTCACGATGCGCGAACCCGCCGCCTGGGCGATGTCGATCTCGTAGGTCAGCCCCGAGACGTAGTCGTAGTTGTAGTCGGGCTTGCCGCCCGCATTGGTGATCGCGTCGGGGGTGACCGCCGCGTCGGGTGCCGTCTGTACGTAGTACTCCGCGGAGTACTCCAGGTAGGCCCGGACCTGCGCGCCCGTCAGCAGCTTCGCGACCAGGGTGTTGTCGTAGATGTACAGGCCCGACAGGGCCCGGATCGTCACGTCGCCGGCGGGGATCTTCGAGGTCCGCGAGAACGGCGAGGCCTGCGCCAGCACCGGCAGCTGGGCGTACTCGGTGCCCGCCAGGGCGTTCGCGACCGTCTCGGCCTGCACCGTCGTGATCAGGTCGATGATCGGCGCGTCGGTGTAGCGGGCGGCGACGGTGTCCAGGTCCTCGGTCGCCTGGCCCACCACCTGATTGACGTAGGTGACGACCTCGTTGTGCTCGTCGGAGAGGATCTCGGTGATGCGCGGGTCGTCCTCGACGCTGTTCGAGTTGAGGATCGTCGCCCCGGCCGACTCGACCTTCCAGCAGCCCCGCTTCCACTCCAGCTCGAAGTCGAACCGGGTCAGGCGCTGGCCGTGGAAGTGCGGTTCGGAGATGACCACGGTGCCGCCGTCGGGGCCGGTGACCAGTTCCTCCTCGATCTCGATGTGCGCGTGGCCCACCAGGATCGCGTCGATCCCGGCGACCTGCTCGGCCACCAGCTTCGAGGCGTTCTCGATCGCGGGCACGACCTCGGGGTCGTAGGCCGAGGTGCCGGAGGTACCGGAGTGGGCCGAGACGATGACGACGTCGGCGCCCATCTCGCGCAGCTTCGGCACCCAGTACGCGGCCTGCGATTCCAGGCTCGGGAACTCCAGCACGCCCTCCACATAGGCCTTGTCCCAGATCTGGACGCCGGGCGTGCACAGGCCCAGAATCGCGACCTTGACATCGCGGCCGTGAGGGGCATCGAGCTTGACGAAGTGGTACGGCGGGAAGGCCGGCTCGCCCGTGGCGGTCTCGATGACATTGGCGCCCAGGAGCGGGAAGTCCAGCTGCGACTCGAAGACGCGCAGCGTGTCCAGGCCGTAGTTGAACTCGTGGTTGCCCAGCGCGGCGGCGTCGAAGCCGATCTCGTTCATGGCCTGCGCTATCGGGTGGACCGGCCCGGCCGCACCGGTGATGGGGTCGACGCGGGCGTAGTAGTAGGCCAGGGGCGTGCCCTGGATGGTGTCGCCGGCGTCGATGAGGATGGTGTTCTCGCGGCCCTCCTCCTCGCGGATCCGCTTCACCAGCGTGGCGATGCGCGAGAGGCCCTTGGCGTTGCCGTTCGCGTCGGAGTACTCGGCGTCGGCGAAGTAGTCCCAATTGAAGACGTGACCGTGGAGGTCGGTGGTGCCCAGGACGGTGAACGAGTACCGCTTGGACTGGCGCCGGTCGGACTCGGCGGACGCGGGGGAGGCGGCGGCCAACGCGGCGCCCGCGCCGGCGGCGGCCGCCGCTGAGGTGGAGAGGAGGGATCGGCGGTCGAGTGGCATGGCGGGGTTGCTCCTTACGCAGAACCGGGGTTTGCGAGGAGTATTCCACTCAGTCCCCGAATTCATCCCATGACCCCGTCTCAAGCGACGCCTGTCGATGTCCCTAATGCCGGGAATGCTGGATGGGTGGTCGCCGATTGCGCAGGAGCATTGCCCGGTCTATTTTTCCGCTCCCGTTGTTATCGAACGTCCGTTTACAACTTTCGGTAGGCGGACGTTCGGCCGCCGCGGGAGCGGAAAAATATCCTCGGGCACTGCGGACCTCCCCAATCGGCGACCACCCATCCGGTCCCACAAGGACTCTCAGCGGGTGGTTTCGCGAGCCATGATCGCGTAGGGGGCGGTGTGCTGGGTAGCTTCGCGGTCCGGATCGGCGATCCGGGCCGCCACCAGTTCCACGGCCTTGGCGGCCATCCACTGGTGGTCGGGCGCCACGGTCGACAGCGAAGGGGTCATGTAGGCGGCCTCGGGGATATCGTCGAATCCGATGAGCCGCACCTGGTCCGGGACCCGCACGCCCTTGTCGGCGAGGCCCCGCAGCACGCCCTGGGCGACCGTGTCGGTCACCGCGACGACGCCGTCGACGGCCGCTCCGGCCTCGGCCAGCCGGTGTCCGGCGGCGCGGCCGCCCTCGAGGTCCCAACCCGGGGCGGTCACCCGCAGCGCCGGGTCCGGGGTGAGGCCGTGGCGCTCCAACGCGGACAGGTAGCCCTTGTAACGGCGAGAGGAGGCGTTCGTGTCCTCGTCGCCGGAGGCGCCGGTCACGATCGCGATCTTGCGGCATCCGGCCTCGACCAGGTGGCCGGTGGCGGCCTCGGTGCCCTCCTCGTTGGGCATCATGACGTGGTCGATGCTCATGCCGAGATCCTGCTCTCCGAGCATGACCAGCGGCAGGTCGCCGCTCGGCAGGCGCCAGGTGCGGGGGTCGAACCCGACGGCCGAGAGGATGAGGCCGTCGAACTGGAGCCGGTGGGACTGGGCGATCGCGTCGAGCTCACCCGCGATGGCGGCGCCGGTCTGCTCGACGGCGACGTGGAAGCCGCGCCGGTCGGCCTCGGCGATCACCTGGGCGGCGAGCAGTCCGAAGTAGGGCCGGTCGACCTCGGGAACCGCCAGTCCGATGACCCCGGTGCGCCCCGACTTGAGGGTCCGGGCCGAGACGTTGAGCCGGTAGCCGGACTTGCGGATCGCCTTGAGCACCCGCTCGCGGACCTCGCCCGAGACGCCGGGCCGGTCGTTGACGACGTTCGAGACGGTCATCTTCGAGACGCCGGCGAGCTCGGCCACGTCGCTCATAGTCACGGTGCCGCGAGCCACGAATCCCCTGTTCCATTGCTGCTGATCG
>NZ_STGY01000041.1:0-41086 GCF_004912275.1 Glycomyces buryatensis | reverse complement strand
GAGCCTATCGCGGACCAGGTCGACGCCCCGGGCCGCCGCACTCGCCATGCGGTGCGGCGGCCGGGGCCGTGGATGTCTACGCGACACTGCCTTCGACGGTCACGAAGGAGTGGGCCGGCAGGTGCACCCGCAGGCCCTTCTCGGTGGCGGTGACCTCGTGGGCCCGCGGCGCGACGGCCTCGAGCGCGGTCGGCTCGTTGTGGCTCTGGAGCGCGTCGGCGGTGAGGATCCGGGAGGCGACCTCGCGGAGCGTCCCGCCGCGCAGGTCGAGGTCGACGTCGACGGCCTCGTCGGCATCCAGGTTGGACAGCGAGAACAGCACCTTGCCGTCCTTGCGGGAGGCCGAGATCGACACGGTGTCCAGCTCGGCCTCGTCCACCTTGCGGCTGGGCAGCCCGGCCGGAGTGTCGACGCGCAGGCTGGCCGCGTCCTGGTGGCCCTTGTTCATCTCGAACACGTGGTAGGTCGGGGTGAGCACCAGGGCGCCCGAGTCGGGGTCGGTGAGGATCATCGCCTGGAGCACGTTCACCGTCTGCGCGATATTGGCCATGTGGAGCCGGTCGGCGTGCTTGTGGAAGATGTCGAAGTGGACGGAGGCGACGAGTGCGTCGCGGAGGGTGTTCTGCTGGTACAGGAATCCGGGGTTGGTGCCCGGCTCGACGTTCCACCAGGTGCCCCACTCGTCCATGACGATCCCGATCTCCTTCGTCGGGTCGTACAGGTCCATTACGTTGGAGTGGCCGGTCAGCAGCTCGTCGGTGCGGGCGGCCTTGACCATCGTCGTGTAGTACTCGTCGGTGGTGAACTCCTTGGCGTCGCCCTTGTTCTCCCAGTTCCCGGCGATCGTGTAGTAGTGCACCGAGACCGCCTGGTAGAGCGGGCGCTCGACGCGCTGGCAGCCGAGGTGGCCCAGCTGCTTCATGAGGGTCTCGGTCCAGTCGTAGCTGAAGTCGGCGGCCCCGGCGGCGATGCGGTAGAGCTTGTTGTCGCCGTAGTTGCGGCAGTAGGTGGCGTACTTGCGGGCGTCCATGGCGTACTGCTCGGCGCTCATATTGCCGCCGCAGCCCCAGGTCTCGTTGCCCAGGCCCCAGTACTTGACCTTCCAGGGCTCCTCGCGGCCGTTCTGCTTGCGCAGGCGCACCATGGGCGAGTCGCCGTCGCGGGTGAGGTACTCGATCCACTCGCTCATCTCGCGGACGGTGCCGGAGCCGACGTTGCCGGAGATGTAGGGCTCGGTGCCGAGCAGTTCGCACAGCGCCATGAACTCGTGGGTGCCGAAGTGGTTGTTCTCCTCGACCCCGCCCCAGTGGGTGTTGATCATGACGGCGCGGTCCTCCTTGGGGCCGATGCCGTCCATCCAGTGGTACTCGTCGGCGAAGCAGCCGCCGGGCCAGCGCAGGTTGGGGATGTTGAGGGCCCGCAGGGCCTCGACGACGTCGAGGCGGATGCCGCCCTCGTTGGGGATGTCGGAGTCCTCGCCGACGTAGAACCCGCCGTAGATGCAGCGGCCCAGGTGCTCGGCGAAGTGGCCGTACACATGGCGGTTGATCTGGGGTCCTTCGACGTCGACATTGACTACGGCCGGGATTGCCTCGCGCGACATGGGTGCGCCTCTCTTGGTGGGTCGATACGGCGGGGCTTACTTTACCGATACAGTTCCGCTTGTCAAGTGGCGGTCTCACCGCATTTCGACGAAGAACTCCCAGGCGAGCCAGCCCGCGAAGACCAGGAGGATCGCGCCCGAGGCCCGATCGAACCAGACTCGCCGCTCCTTCGTCAGGAAGCGGCGCATCCCGGTGGCCGCGCCCGCCGGGATCAGGAACCACGGCCACGAGGCGGCGACCGCGCCCGTGGCGGATCAGGATCGGTCACCGACCCTACTGCTCCGGTGTGATCACCCAGCTAATCCCAAGGCGCGCAATGCATTCCAGGCCCAAGTGGATACCGGATCTTCCGCAGCGCCCGCGATTGTCGGTGGCCTGTGGCACGATAGCCGCGTGACCAGTAAGCCCACTGAGGAGCAACGTCTACGGGACCTGAAGCGCCTGCGTGCGGTCCGCGACCGGATCGACCGCGAGTACGAACGGCCGCTCAACGTCGAGGCGCTGGCCCGCGACGCCCACATGTCCGCCGGGCACCTCAGCCGCGAATTCCGCCGCGCATTCGGCGAGGCGCCGTACAGCTACCTCATGACCCGGCGCATCGAACGAGCGATGTCGCTGCTGCGCCGAGGCGATCTCAGCGTCACCGAAGTCTGCTTCACCGTCGGCTGCTCCTCGCTCGGCACCTTCTCGACCCGCTTCTCCGAACTGGTGGGGATGTCCCCCAGCGAGTACAAACTCAAGCACGCCGATGAAATGGAGGGGATGCCCACTTTGGTCTCGAAATACGTGACCAGACCAGTCAGGAATCAAGAAGCGCCCGCCCGACGCCGAACCTAGAGTTGCGTTCATGGACATCACGATCTTCTCCAGCTTCCTCTTCCACGACGACGCCGAGGCGGCCCTCGGCTTCTACCGCGACGCGCTCGGATTCGAACTGCGCAAGGACGTCGGCTACGACGGCATGCGCTGGCTCACGGTCGGCCCGGTCGATCAGCCCGGCACGTCCATCGTCCTGGCCCCTCCCGGCGCCGACCCCGGCGTCACCGACGAAGAGCGCCACACCATCACCGAGATGATGGCCAAGGGCACCTTCGGGGCGATCCTGCTGGCCACCGCTGACGTCAACGCGACGTTCGAACAGGTCCAGGCCGCAGGCGCCGAAGTCGTTCAAGAACCCACCGACCAGCCGTACGGCGTCCGCGACTGCGCCTTCCGCGACCCCGCGGGCAATATGGTCCGTATTCAGGAGACCGAGAAATAACCATGGCAGCGAACCACCAGCGGCAACCCCACCTCGCCGACAGCCACGACCTGATCCGCGTGTCCGGCGCGCGCGTCAACAATCTCAAGGACGTCTCGGTCGAGCTCCCCAAGCGCCGCCTGACGGTGTTCACCGGCGTCTCAGGCTCCGGCAAGAGTTCGCTGGTGTTCGGCACGATCGCGGCGGAGTCGCAGCGGCTCATCAACGAGACCTACTCGGCCTTCGTGCAGGGCTTCATGCCCACGCAGGCGCGGCCAGAGGTCGACCTGCTCGACGGGCTGACCACGGCGATCCTGGTCGACCAGGAGCGGATGGGCGCCAACCCCCGCTCCACGGTCGGCACCGCCACCGACGCCAACGCGATGCTGCGGATCCTCTTCAGCCGACTGGGGGACCCGCACATCGGCTCGCCGAAGGCCTTCTCGTTCAACGTCGCTTCGATCAGCGGCGCCGGCGCCGTCGTCTTCGAGAAGGACGGGAAGCAGGTCAAGGAGCGTCGCGACTTCAGCATCACCGGCGGGATGTGCCCCAGGTGCGAGGGCACGGGCCACGTGACCGACTTCGACCTCACGCAGCTCTACGACGACACCAAGTCCCTCAATGAGGGTGCGCTCACGGTTCCGGGCTACAGCATGGACGGTTGGCAGGGCCGCATCTACCGCGGCCTGAAGACGATCGACCCGGACAAGCCGATCCGCGAGTACTCCGAGGGCGAGCTGCACGACCTGCTCTACAAGGAGCCGACCAAGATCAAGGTCGAGGGCATCAACCTCACCTACGAGGGCGTCATCCCCAAGATCCAGAAGTCGATGCTGTCCAAGGACCGCGAGGCGATGCAGCCGCACATCCGGGCGTTCGTCGACCGCGTGATCGCCTTCTCAGACTGCCCCGAATGCGACGGCACCCGGCTCAACGAGGGCGCCCGCTCCTCGAGGATCAAGGGCGTCAATATCGCCGACGCCTGCGCGATGCAGATCAACGACCTGGCCGCCTGGGTGCGGGGCCTGGACGAGCCGTCGGTGGCGCCGCTGCTGACCGCGCTGGGGGAGACGCTCGACTCCTTCGTGGAGATCGGGCTGGGCTACCTCTCGCTGGACCGGCCCGCCGGGACGCTCTCGGGCGGTGAAGCACAGCGCACCAAGATGATCCGCCACCTCGGTTCGGCGCTCACCGACGTCACCTACGTCTTCGACGAGCCCACCATCGGCCTCCACCCGCACGACATCCAGCGGATGAACGACCTGCTGCTGCGCCTGCGCGACAAGGGCAACACCGTCCTGGTCGTGGAGCACAAGCCCGAGGCGATCGCCATCGCCGACCACATCGTCGACCTCGGCCCCGCCGCCGGAACCGGCGGCGGCATGGTCTGCTTCGAGGGCAGCGTCGAGGGCCTGCGGAAGTCGGGCACGATCACCGGCCGCCACCTGGACGACCGGGCCTCGCTCAAGGAGACGGTGCGGACCCCCAAGAGCGTCATGGAGGTCCGCGGCGCCACCTCCCACAATCTCCAGGACGTCGACGTCGACATCCCGCTGGGGGTGCTGACGGTCGTGACCGGCGTGGCCGGGTCGGGCAAGAGCTCGCTCATCACCGGCTCGGTCTCGATCCAGGACGGCGTGGTCGCGATCGACCAGGGCGCCATCAAGGGCTCCAGGCGCAGCAATCCCGCCACCTACACCGGGCTGCTCGATCCGATCCGCAAGGCCTTCGCCAAGGCCAACGGCGTGAAGCCCGCCCTGTTCAGCGCCAACTCCGAGGGCGCCTGCCCGACCTGCAAGGGCGCCGGCGTCATCTACACCGACCTGGCCGTCATGGCCGGCGTCGCCACGCCCTGCGAGGACTGCGAGGGGAAGCGATTCCAGGCCGCGGTGCTGGAGTACCGCTTCGGCGGGCGCGACATCGCCGAGGTCCTGGCGATGTCGGTGGCCGAGGCCGAGGCGTTCTTCGGTGAGGGCGAGGGACGCGTCCCGGCGGCGCACAAGATCCTGGACCGGCTCGCCGACGTCGGGCTCGGCTACCTCACGCTCGGGCAGCCGCTCACCACGCTGTCCGGCGGCGAGCGGCAGCGCCTCAAGCTCGCCACCCACATGGGCGAGAAGGGCGGCGTCTACGTCCTGGACGAGCCGACCACCGGCCTCCACCTCGCCGACGTCGAGCAGCTGCTCGGACTCCTCGACCGCTTGGTCGAGGCCGGCAAGTCGGTCATCGTCATCGAGCACCACCAGGCGGTCATGGCGCACGCCGACTGGATCATCGACCTCGGCCCGGGCGCCGGCCACGACGGCGGCAAGATCGTCTTCGAGGGCACCCCCACCGACCTCGTCGCCGCCCGCACCACCCTCACCGGCGAGCACCTGGCGGCCTACACCGGCGCTTAGTCAAGCCACGGTGCCGCCGAGCGCGACCTAAACGCGTTCGGCGGCACCGCTGCGCCGCAACGTCTTCACCCTTGGTCGCCGGGCCGTCCCGCCGCCGTCTTTCGTGGAGCTTCGCTTCATTCAGGGTCTTTTCATCGAAGAATTTCCTCGATATGGTGCTGTGAATATCTCGGGCAGTCGCTTACAAGACCCTCAGAAGGGGCAAATGCGCATGACGACCGACGAATCCTCCGAAACCTCGGCCATCCCCCTCACCCGCTCCAGACGATGGGTCCTCTCCCGCGCCCTCCTGGCCGCGGGCACCGTCGCGGGAGCGGCCATGGTCCCCGCCGTGTTCGCCATGCGGCAGGCCGACGCCGCGACCTCCGTCAACATGGAACTGGTCCTGGTCGCCGCGATGGTCGACCCGCGCAAATCCGGCAGCGACACCACCCTCAACGCCGGACCCCACGTCAAGGTCGTCGAGGCCGCGCTCGACGCCAAGGGACACCTCGACGCCGACCTCGTCGACGGCCACTACGGCAGCACCACCATCACCGCCTACGGCGCCTGGCAGCGCTCGCTCGGCTACACCGGACTCGACGCCAACGGACTGCCCGGCCCCACCTCCCTCACCAAGCTCGGCGAGGACCAGGGATTCACCGTCGACCGCGCCGTCAGCGTCGGCGACTCCTCGGACTCGTACGGCGGCAAACGGGTCAACACCCGCACCAAGAACATGCTGGCCGCCGCCGACGCCAAGTTGTCCTGGAATCTGACCCTCACCCAGGGCTCATACAACACCGGCAACCCCGACTCCGCCGGCACGCACGACGGCGGCGGCGTCGTGGACATCGCCGTCGGCTCCATGTCGACCAACGAACGCTGGCAGACCGTCAAGGCGCTGCGCGCCGTCGGATTCGCAGCCTGGCTGCGCACTCCCGAACAGGGCTTCGACTACCACATCCACGCCAATGCGGTGGCCGACCCCGACATGTCCGGGTCGGCCCAAGCCCAGGTCCACGACTACTTCTTCGGCAAGAACGGCCTCGCCAACCACGCCGCCGACAACACCCCGGCCGACTACCGCGGCACCTTCACCTGGTGGGAGAAGGTCAACCGCGGCTAACGCGACTGTCCCCCAACGCGGCACCGGACCGGCGCATCCTGAACTACGCTTGCAGCCGGCCCAACCACCGTGCGAGGTGACCAGATGACGTCTCAAGCATCCGAGCCGCGCGTGCCGGTCGGCACCGGCCAGACCGGCACGCGCGTCGAGAGCGACTCCATGGGCACGATCGAAGTGCCCGCCGAACACTATTGGGGCGCACAGACACAGCGCTCCCTCATTCACTTCTCCATCGGCGACGACCGCATGCCGACCGAGCTCTACCACGCCTACGCCCAGGTCAAAAAGGCCGCAGCACTCGTGAACGAGGCCGACGGGCGCCTCGATCCGGCGCTGGCGCAGGCGATCGCGGAAGCCGCGGACGAGGCCGTCGCCGGGCACCTCGACGCCGAGTTCCCGCTCTACGTATGGCAGTCCGGGTCCGGCACCCAGTCGAACATGAACATCAACGAGGTGCTCGCCAACCGCGCCAGCCAACTCCTCGGCGGGGAGATCGGCGCCAAGCGCCTCGTCCACCCGAACGACCATGTCAACCTGGGGCAGTCCTCGAACGACAGCTTCCCCACCGCAATGCACATCGCCACCCTGCTGGCGATCCGCGACCATACGCTCCCGCAGCTCGACTCCCTCGCCGCCGCCATCCACGACAAGGCCGTGCGGTGGGCGGACGTCGTCAAGATCGGCCGCACCCACCTCCAGGACGCCACCCCGCTCACGGTCGGCCAGGAATGGTCGGGCTGGGCCGCGCAGCTGCGCGCGGCGAGCTCCAGACTGGAACGCTCGCTGGAGGCGATCGGCGAGCTCGCCGCCGGGGGGACCGCCGTCGGCACCGGCATCAATGCCCCGGCCGGCTTCGGCGAGGCGATCGCGGCGAAACTCGCCGAACTCACCGGCCTGCCGCTGCGCACCGCGCCCAATAAGTTCGCCGCCCAGGCCTCGCTCGACGGCATCGTCGCCGTCAGCGCCGGGCTGCGCGGGGTCGCGGTGGCGGCGATGAAGGTCGCGGGCGACATGCGCTGGCTCGCCTCGGGCCCGCGCGCCGGACTGGGGGAGCTCAAACTGCCGGCCAACGAACCGGGCTCCTCGATCATGCCGGGCAAGGTCAATCCGACCCAGCAGGAGGCGATGATCATGGTGTGCCTCCAGGTCATCGGCGAGGACTCGATCGTCGCGGCGGCGGGAGCGCAGGGCAATTTCGAGCTCAATACGATGCGGCCGATCATCATCGACAATGTCCTGCACTCGGCGCGGATCCTCGCCGACGCCGCCGAGAAGCTCCGGATCTTCAGCGTCGAGGGCACCGAGCTGGACACCGAGCGGATCGCCTCCCATGTCGACCGCTCGCTGATGCTGGTGACCGCGCTGAGCCCGCACATCGGCTACGACCGGGCCGCCGAGATCGCCCACAAGGCCGACGCGGAGGGCACGACGCTGCGCGAGGCGTCGCTGGAGTCGGGAGTCAGCGCGGCCGACTTCGATCGCTACGTCGATCCGGCGTCCATGGTCGGCGATCCCCGGGCGGACGTGGAGCGAAGCTAGCCCGCCTTGGGTTTGCGGGCGGCCGGCGAGCACAGCAGCGCCACCGCGACCAGCACCAGGACCACCAGGAACGTCTTGCGCAGCCCCACCTCGTCGCCGAGCAGCCCGATCAGGGGCGGGCCGACGAGGAAGGCGACGTAGCCGATGGTCGCCACGGCCGCGACATTGGCGGTGGCCTTCTCGGGATCGTCGGCGGCGGCCGACATGCCGACCGGGAAGCCCAGTGCGGCGCCGAGTCCCCACAGGACGGTACCGGCGATGGCGATCGGGGCGGTCGGGCCGATGATCACCAGCAGCAGGCCAGCGAAGGCCAGCATCGCCGATCCGACCAGGACCGGGACGCGCCCGAACCGGTCCAGCAGCGCCCCGCCGCACACCCGGCCGATCGTCATGGCGGTCACGAACAGGGCGAACACCGCCGCACCGGCGGGGTTGGTCAGGCCGTAGCCGTCGACCATGGACAGACTCAGCCAGTCGTTCGCGGTGCCCTCGGTGAAGGCCATGCCGAGCACGATGAGGCCGATCAGCAGCACCCGCGTGTCGGTCCAGGCGGCCAGGCGGGTGCGCCATCCGGCGGCCTCGCCCGGCTCGGGCGCCCGCGGCTTCTCCGACGGCGGCAGGGACCGGACGGCGTGCAGGCCGATGACCAGGACGACGGCCCCGACGGCGGTCAAGTGGACCTCGACCGGGATGCCGAGCTGTTCGGTCAGCGCGCCGACCCCGGCGCCGAGCATGGTGCCGAAGCTGAAGAAGGCGTGGAACAGCGGCATCAGGGTCTTGCCGATGCGGCGCTCGGCGTCGGCGCCCGACAGGTTCATGGACACGTCGAGGATCGAGTTGCCCGCCCCGATCACGAACAGGGCCACCACCAGCAGCCAGAAGTTAGGGACCAGCCCGACAATGAGCCCGGACAGCGCCAGTCCGATCGCGGCCGTCGTCATGAACCAACGGATCGAGGTGGTCGGGCCGAGGTGGGCGATGACATGGCTGGAGGCTATGAGCCCGACGATCGCGCCGATGGCGATGCCGAGGATGAGCAGCCCCATCTCGCGAGTGGTCGCCCCGAGGATGTCGCGCACGTTGGGGACGCGGGCCGCCCAGTTGGCGAAGATGAAGCCCGACATCGCGAAGACGATGAGCACGGCATTGCGCCAGCGCGCCAACCCGGGGTCGGTGCGGCCGAGAGCTGGAGCGCGCAGGGCGGAGTCGGTCACGGTGGTCCAATCGAACTGAGGAGTGGGCCGTACCGTTCGGGCCCGCACACCAGGATGCGCGGCAACTAGCCGTTCGACAAGCGAATTCGACGTCGCTGTGACGCGCGTCCGAAGCGCCGTCGTGAGGCCTCGGCGGAATCCCTGGTCACGGCCGACCCAATCGCCACCTCCGAAACACGCGTCGGTTTGGCGCCGCCACGCCCCGGGTACTTTCCCGCGATGGCGCGGGGTGTGAGCCGGCAAGCCCGCGAGGGACGTCATGAAGGAGACGAACTGAGATGGCCGCGCAAACGCTCCACATCGCCGAACACGACATCGACGTGTCCAGACTCGACAAGGAGCTCTTTCCGGACGACCACGTCAGCAAGGGCGACATGATCGACCACTACCGGTCGGTGGCGGAGGTGATGGTGCCGCACCTGGCCGGTCGTCCGCTGGTGATGCGCCGCTACCCCGACGGGGTCGGCTCGGAGGGCTTCTTCCAGCAGAACGCGTCGGATTACTTCCCCGACTGGATCCGCGTCGAGCGCGTGCCGCAGCGCGGCGGCAGCGGCACGGTCGACCACGTGGTGTGCGAGGACGCCGCCGCGCTGGTGTACCTCGCCAACCAGGCCACCATCGAGTTCCACATCTGGTTGTCCACCATGGAGAACTTGGACTGCCCCGACCGACTGGTGATCGACATCGATCCGCCGGATGGCGTCACGGTCGACACGCTGCGCGCGGTCGCGCGCCGGGTGCGCGACAGGTACGACCGGATCGGGTTGACCCCGTTCGTGCAGGCCACCGGCGGGCGCGGCTTCCACGTGGTGGCGCCGCTGGACGGCTCGTCCGACTTCGATTTCGTCCGGGGCCTGGCGACCGACCTCGCCGACCGCCTCGCCGAGGACGAACCCGACCTGCTGACCACCGCCCAGCGCAAGGCCCGGCGCGGGGGCCGGATCTTCCTCGACGTCAACCGCAATGCCTACGGGCAGACGATCATCGCGCCGTACTCCCTGCGCGCGCGGCCCGGTGCGGCGGTCGCGACGCCGCTGGACTGGTCCGAACTCGGCAATGCGACCCCGAACGGGCACGGTATCGAGTCGATCGCCAGGCGCTTGGCGCAGAAGTCCGACCCGTGGGCGGACCTCGACGCGCACGCCGCCGCGCCGTCCGCCGCCCGAGAGCGGTTCGACGCGTACTGAGCGGAGCCGGTCGTCGGCGAGGGTCGAGAGCGGCGGCGCGTCGATCCGTATCGCCCGAGTCATGCCGATGGGAGGCTGACGCTTTGGTGGGTGATCGCCGATTGTGCGGGGACTGCTGGCCTCCTCCTTCGGCGATCACCGATCTAGGACAAATTAGGGTGGTTTGTTCCGACCATGCGGCCCTTGAATCGATTATCATCGATCACAAGTTACGGGGAAGTAAGGAGTGCTTTCCCATGCGCGCGTTCGGAAAACTGACCGCCTGTCTCGCCCTGTTCGCCTCCCTTCTCATCGTCTCCGCCTCCCCGGCCGGCGCCGATGAAACCGTGGAGCCGCTCCCCGACGACTTCCTCTGGGGCGTCGCCTCCTCCGGATTCCAATCCGAAGGCGACGCCCCCGACAGCAACTGGCTGCGCTACACCGAGAACGGCGACAAGCACGAGCCCTACGGCAACGGCGTCGACTTCCGCCACCGCTATGCCGAGGACATCGCCCTCGCCGCCGACATGGGCGTCGAGGTTTACCGCTTCGGCATCGAATGGGCCCGCGTCGAACCCGCACCCGGGCAGTGGGACGAGGCCGAGCTCGCCTACTACGACGACGTGGTCCAGCACATCCTCGACGCCGGAATGACCCCGATGATCACCCTCAACCACTGGGTCCACCCCGGCTGGGTCGCCGACCAGGGCGGTTGGAAGAGCGCCGACACCCTCACCGACTTCACCGCCTACTCCGAGCGAATCGTGGACCGCTACAGCGGACTCGGCGTCATGTGGGTGACCTTCAACGAGCCGACCCTCTACGTATTTCACGAGATCGACAATGGATCCGCGACCTGGTTCGACGCCCTGGCGCTGTTCGACCGCCTCGCGGCGGCCCACGGCAACGCCTACGACCTGATCCACGAGCTCGACCCCGGCGCGATGGTCACCAGCAATGTCGCCTTCATCCCGGCCACCCCCTGGCTGTTCGACGCGGTCTTCCTCGACAAGATCGCCTCGAAACTCGACTTCGTCGGCGTCGACTACTACTACGGGCTCAGCCTCGACAACCTCACCGCGATCCGCGAGGTCACCGGCGGCCAGGCCTCGGCCCAACCCGACGGCATCTACTACGCGCTTCGCTACTACCACAATAAGTTCCCCGACAAGCCGCTCTACATAGTCGAGAACGGCATGCCGACCGAAGACGGCGCCCCGCGCGAGGACGGACTGACCCGCTCGGAGCACCTGTCCGACCATGTCTACTGGCTCCAGCGCGCTGTCGCCGACGGCATGAACGTCATCGGATACAACTACTGGTCGATCACCGACAACTACGAATGGGGCAGCTACACGCCCCGGTTCGGCCTTTACACCGTCGACGCGGTGAACGACCCCGACCTGGTCCGCCACCCGACCGACGCAGTGCCGACCTATACCGACCTCATCGAATCGGGCGGCGTCCCGGAGGACTACGAACCCGTCGTCCCGCAATCGATCTGCTCACTGATCGACCCGCCGCTGAGCTGCCTGGTCCCAGCCTGACGCACCTAGGATGCGTCTCAGAATCCGATAGGGCCGGATCCAATACCGCCGGAGTGCTTGAACAGTTCCTCATCAGTCGCCGATCACCACCAGGTCCATCGTCGCCAGCAGGTCCGGGTCGGTGATGGCGTCGAGTATCGAGATCCTGCCGTCGTCGCCGATGGTGAAGGTCATGACCCTCGTCGGCAGCTTGGCGCTGCCGGCGAGAGCGGCGACCTTGCCGTCGGCCAGTACCAGCTGGGACCCGGTGGCGAGGGGGGCGAACGCCATCGCACCGCCGGCGACCTGCATGACACCACGCACGATCGGCCCGACCGAGCCGCCATTGCTGCGCGCGACGACATCGGGATCCAGGACCGCGACCAGGGCATCGAAGTCGCCGCCCCGGGCCGCCTCCAGGAACGCCTCCACGATCTGGCGCTGGCGGGACTGGTCGACCGTCAGCGGCTCGCTGGTGCCCTGCACCCGGTGGCGGGCGCGGCTGGCGAGTTTGCGGGCCGCCGCCGGGGAGCGGTCGACGATGCGGGCGATGTCGTCGAAGGGGACGGCGAACATGTCGTGCAGGACGAACGCCAGACGCTCCGCCGGGTCGAGGGTTTCCAGTACCACCAGCAGTGCCTGGCCGACCGAGTCGGCGAGCATCGCCTCGGACTCGGGATTGCCCGCGGGGCTGGGCAACTCGGCGGTCTGCGGTCCGGCATCGGCGATGGGCTGCTCGCGACGGGACTTGCGCGACCGCAAGTGGTCCAGGCAGACCCGGCCGACCACGGTGGTCAACCAGCCGGCCAGATTGTCGATGCCCTCGGAATTGGAGGCGGCCAGGCGCAGCCACGACTCCTGGACTGCGTCTTGGGCCTCGGCGGCCGAACCGAGCATCCGGTAGGCCACCGCCTCAAGACGCGGCCGGTTCGCTTCAAAGCTCTCGGCCAGCCATTCATGGTGGTTCATCGCGGTGCCCCCTCAATATCGGTGTCCCCTAGAGGACGAATCGCGCCGCTCGATTGTGACCGCAGAACCCCGGAGATCGGCTGTGACCTCAATCACCGATGGGATTCGGCTCGGGCGGTCGCATCACCGAGGAGGGCACCCGGGTCGCCGCCGGCGGCACCGGCATCAGCGACGAGACCTGTACGCGGCGATGAATTCGCCCGCCTCGAGGCGTCGGCACACATAGCATCGAAACACCGACGAAGGAGCCATCATGACCGAGCCGCGCACCCACATGCTGGAAGCACCGGGCGCCGTCCTGCACTACGACGTCCGCGAGGGCGGCACCGGCGACGGGCCGGTCCTGCTGCTGATCGGATCGCCCATGGCGGCACCCGGATTCACCACGCTGGCGGGGCACTTCACCGACCGCACGGTGGTCACCTACGACCCGCGCGGCTCCGAACGCAGTGTACGGACCGACGGCGCCGCCGAGACCACACCCGACGAGCACGCCGACGACCTGCACCGCCTGATCGCCGCGCTCGGCACCGGTCCGGTCGACCTCTTCGCCTCCAGCGGAGGCGCGGTCAACGCCCTCGCGCTGGTGGCCCAGCACCCCGAACAGGTGCGGACCCTCGTCGCACACGAGCCGCCCGCCTCGGCGGAACTGCCGGACGCCAAGGAGTTGCTGGCGGTTTGCGAGGACATCCGTGCGACCTACCTGAGCTCCGGTTTCGAACCGGCGATGGTGAAGTTCATCGCGCTCGTCTCCCTCCAAGGCCCGGTCACCGCCGAATACCTGAACGGGCCCGGCCCGAGCCCGGCCGATTTCGGGCTGCCCACCGAAGACGACGGCTCCCGCGACGACCCCCTGCTCGGCCAGAACTTGGTGACCTGCGGGCCCTACCGGCACAATTTCGAGGCACTGCGCGCCGCCCAGACCAGCATTGTCATCGCGGTCGGCGCCGACTCGGGCGAGGAAATGGCCGCCCGCGCGGCTCGAGCCGTGGCCGCTCGACTCGGAACCGAGCCGGTCGAGTTCCCCGATGGCCACGGCGGCTTCCTGGGAGGCGAATACGGCCAGACCGGTAAGCCCGAGGCCTTCGCCGCGGCCCTGCGCCAGACCATCGACGATTGATCTCCGAACCAGGACGGCGGCGCGGACCGGATCCGGGAGAAGCTCGACTAGCGAATGCTCGAATGCGTCGTCGCGGCCGGATCCCCTGTCCCACCTCGCGGTTCAGGCGAGCGCGTCCACATTGCGCAGGTAGGCGATCCAGCTATTGCATTCGTCCACATGGCTCAGTCCGATGGCGGGGGCGGCCCACATGATGAAGGCGGCCGCGTCGACCAGGCCGACCAGGTCGAAGGCGACCGGCAGCAGTTCGCGTTCGGCCTCGGACAGGGGCCTGGTCCGCTCGTATCCGGCGACGACGGCCTCGGCGAGGCCGCGCGACAGGCGTCGGTCATCGCGGTCGACGGCCAGGTAGTGGAAGACGCGCGCCAGGTCGATGATGAGCGGGCCGCGGTTGAGCTCGTCGAAGTCGAGCACAGCGGTAATCTTCCCGTTGGCCACCAGGAGGTTCTGGCGGTGCAGGTCGTGGTGGAGCGGACCCGACGGCAGCGTCCCCAATCGCTTCAGATCCTCACCGGAGGCGTCGAGGAACGTCCGCATCCGCGCGTGCCACTCGTCGACGCCTTCGAGTTCGGGCCGGGAGTCCAATCCCTGGCGGAGGAGGCCGAGGCGGTCGATCACCGGAAGGCCCTCGTCGTTCCAGTCGGCGGTGGCCAGGTGCATCCGCGCCAGGAGCTCGCCGACCTGCTCGGAAAGCGGTTCCGTCATTTGAGTCGGGACATCGCCTGGCACCCAAGGGAAGACGGCGATGGGGCGTTCGGCCTCGACCACCAGTTCGCCGGTGCCGGTCCGGTACGGCGCGGGCGTCGGATATCCGCGTTCGGTGAGGAACGAGACCAGTCGCAGCTCGGCGCGGACCTTGTCGATGCCGGACACGCGGTACTCGCGCACCACCACCTCGCCCCGGTCGGTGGCGACGCGGAAGTTGCCGTTGTCCTCGCCGCCTTCGAGCGGTTTCGGGTCGCCGGCGGGCCGGAGGCCGAATTCGGCCAGAACCTTGGGAAAGTCGATCTGGTACATGGTCTCCGTCGTTCGATTCTCTGCGGTGGCGGCAGCGGGCTCAGTCCTCGGTGCCCCAAACGGGTTCGGGGACCTCGACGACCTCGCCGTCCCCGCGGAACAGCAGCAACCGGTCGAAGCCCCGGGCGAACCAGCGGTCGTGGGTGACCGCCAGGACCGTGCCTTCGAAGGCGCGCAGTCCGGATTCGAGCGCATCGGCCGAGGCGAGGTCGAGGTTGTCGGTCGGCTCGTCCAGCAGCAGCAGCGTCGCGCCGGACAGCTCCAGCAGCAGGATGAGGAACCGCGCCTGCTGGCCGCCGGAGAGGGTGCCGAACCGCTGGTCGGCCGCGGCTGCCAGATCGTAGCGGGACAGCTTCCGGATACCGTCGTGACGGGGCAGGCTGGGCCGCGAATCGTCGCCGTCCCAAAGGATTTCGGTCAGGGTGCGATCGGTCAGCTCGGGCCGGTCGTGGGTCTGGGAGAAGTGGCCGGGAACGACGCGGGCGCCGAGCCGCGCGACGCCGCCGTGCCGCACGGGTTTGAGGGCCGGCGAGCCGATTCCCGGCTCGGGGTCGGTGCCGCCCCGACCGAGCAGCCGCAGGAAGTGGGACTTGCCGGTGCCGTTGGCGCCCAGGATCGCTACCCGGTCGCCGTACCAGACCTCGAGGTCGAACGGAAAGGTCAGATCGTCCATTTCGACCGCTCCGCAGATGACCGCGCGCTTGCCGGTCCGTCCGCCCTCCAGGCGCATTCGAAGGTTCTGGTCCTTGGGGCTCGCCGGAGGGGCGCCCGTGGCCTCGAATCTGGCCAGTCTGGTCTGGGCGGCCTTGTAGCGCGGGGCCATGTCGGCACTGATGGCCGCCTGCTGGCGGAACATGATGACCATGCGGTGCAGGCGATCGCGCTCGTCCGTCCAGCGGCGCAGCTCCTCGTCGAGCCGGTCGTTGCGGGCCGCCCGCGCCTGGTGCCATTCGGCGAAGCCGCCGACGTGCGTCCACGCCGATCCGCCCTCCACCGCCACGACCCGTTCCGCGGTATTGGCGAGCAGTTCCCGGTCGTGGGAGACGTAGAGGACGCTCTTATCGGAGGCGGCGAGGCGCTGTTCGAGCCACTGCTTGCCCGGCACATCCAGGAAGTTGTCGGGCTCATCGAGCAGCAGTAGATCGTCGGTGCCGCTGAGCAGCATCTCCAGTGCGAAACGCTTCTGCTCGCCGCCGGACAGGGACGCGACCTTCCGGCTCTTCGAGACCTCCCACGGAATATCCAGAGTGGAGGTCGACGCGATATCGCACGTCACCTCGGCCTCGTAGCCGCCGTTCTCGCCCCACACCGCCAGCGCCTCGGCATAGCGGAGCTGGTGCTCCTCGCGGGGGTCGGCGGCCACCAGTTCCTCGGCCCGCTTGAGACCATCCGCGAAGCGGCGCAGGCGATCGGGAAGCAGCGAGCGGGCCAGGTCCTCCAGCGTCCGGTCGTCGGCGATCGAGCCGATGAACTGTCGCATCACCCCGATGGCGCCGACGCGCCTGATCGACCCGGCCGCGGCATCGAGGTCCCCGGCCACGAGCTTCAGCAGCGTGGTCTTCCCCGCGCCGTTCGGGCCGACGAGGGCGACCTTGGCGCCCTCGCCCACCCGGAAGCCGACATCCGAGAACAGCGGCCTCCCGTCGGGCAGGGTGAACGCCAGTCCGGATACCTCGATATGACCCACCCCGCCATTCTCCAAGCGGCCGGCCCCACGGTCAACGGAGTTTGCGCGACGGGCCTAATCCGGCCGCGCCATCTCGACCAACAGCCTTGCCGCCACCGCAGCCCCGTCGGTGCGGAGATCAGCCGCCACCTCGCCCGCCCGCTCAACCGTCCGGGAATCCAGCGCCGTTCGGAGTGCGGCCGAAAGCGACTCGACCGTCGGGATCGGACCGTCATGTGCCACACCGATACCGAGGTCGGTTACCCGCTCGGCCCAGTACGGCTGGTCCGCCATCTGGGGGACGACTACCTGCGGCACACCGGATCGAGAGGCCGTCGCAGTGGTGCCCGCGCCCCCGTGGTGCACCACGGCCGCCACCCGGGGGAAGAGCGTCTGGTGATTGACCTCGCCCACGGAGAAGCAGTCGTCCTGGGCGTCGGTGAGGGCCATGTCCACCCAGCCTTTGGCGAGGATGGCGCGGCGCCCCTGCGCGCGAACGGACTCAATGACCACCCTTGAGGCCTCCGCCGGTTCGCGGATCGGCATGCTGCCGAAGCCCACGAACACCGGTGCCTCGCCCGCGTCCAGGAACGCCTCCAGGTCGGCCGCGAGCGGGCGTTCGTCCGGCAGGATCCACGTCCCGGTCCGCACCACTTCGAGCTCCGGGGTCTCGGGCCACGGGCCCAGGACCGGGTCCGAGGCCAGCCACGGCCGGTCGGTGAGGGTGTGGCCGCGGACGTCGTCCACCGCAGGCAGGTCAATGGAGGCCCGCACCTCGTTGAGGGGCGTCCGGTACAGCGCGGTCAGGTTCTCGGCGTCGATGTCCCACAGCGAGGCATTGTCGGCGCCGGGCGGGTACGGCTTCCCCGGCCGGGGCAGCGGCGGATGGTGCGGCGAGGGCAGGACCCCGGGGAGGAACGACACGAACACGTACGGGATCCCGTAGTGCTCAGCCACCGTTCGCGCGGCGGCCGGGAACAATCCGGTCGCCACCAGCGCATCGCAGCCCTGGGCCGCAGGCAGCAGGGCCTCGAACTGCGAATTGACCAGCATGGCCGCGAGCTGGGGCGCGTCGGCGGGCGTCGCCCGTTTCGGCCCGGCCACCAGGTCCCGCACCGAGCGGCCGACGGGCACCGTCTCCGCGCCGACGGCGGTCAGCAGCCGAGCGAACTCCTCGTCAGGCGGCGCGCACACCCGCACCTGGACACCGAGTTCCCGCAGTTGCCGTGCGAGTCCGGCCACCGGTTCGACGTCGCCGCGCGATCCGTACGTCGTGATAAGCACACGCATGCCGTGTCTCCCATTCCGTTTGGATTTCGAGCTAGCTGGATACGCCATTCTGCACCACGGCTCACCCCCAGGTCAGGACCCGGTACAGGCTTCATTTCCGAAGCGGTGTATAGATAATGAAAGGGGCAGGGAATGGAATCGTCTTCCCGATCGAGCCCCGTCGAGGCGTCATCCCCCTCCACTTCCGATGAACCATCCCGGCGGGCTTGACCGCCTGGAAATTTTATGCTTAAAATCTCCGGGGTCGCGTGATCCGCCTGGGCACCATGCCCCGGCCGGTGGGGATCGCGGCCCATTCGATGCGGGACGGAGGTCGGTGAATGAGCGGCAAGTCTTCGAACGCGCAGCGGAAGGCGAGCATGACGGATGTCGCCGACCTCGCGGGAGTCTCGGTGATGACGGTTTCGAACGTCATCAACCGGCCGGAGGTCGTCTCCGAGGCGACCCGCGAAAAGGTCCACGCCGCGATGCTCGAGCTGCGCTACCGCAACAACTTGGTCGCCCGCAGCCTCAGGCTCGCACAGCCCAGGCAGATCGGCTACGTGCTCCCGGACCGGGACCCCGTGGGCAACCAGTACATGGACGTGTTCCTCCACGATCTCGCCGTCGCCTGCCAGGGGGCGGACCGCAACCTCGCCCTCATCACCGAACAGGACACCGAGGCCCTCATGACGGCCTGCGAGAACCTGTACTTCGGCCAGTCCGTAGCGGGGTTCATCATCTCCAATGTGAAATCGGCGGACCCGCGGCCCGTCGAACTGCGGAAGCGCGGCATCCCGTTCGCGGCCTACGGCCGGTCCGGCGAGGCGTTCGCGACCCCGTGGAGCTGGATCGAGGGCGACGCCGCGCTCGGCATCGAGATGGCCGTCGACCACGTCGCCGACCGCGGCCACCGCGAGTTGGCGTTCGTGGGCGCCAACCCCGCCAGCGTCACCGGGGTTCAGCGCGAGATCGGCTACCGCGAGGCCTGCCTGCGCCGAGGGCTCACCGGATCGGTCGCCCCAGGGCGAATCGTCCACTGCGCCAGGGACTTGGAGACCGGCGTCCGCGTCGCCCCGGCCCTGCTGGACACGGCGATGCCCCCGACCGCGATCATCTGCGTGAGCGATCCCCTCGCGGCGGGGGCCATCATCGCGCTGCAGAGCCGAGGCCTGGTGCCGGGAAGGGACGTGGCCGTCACCGGCTACGACGACACGCCGCTGACCTCGTTCGGCACGGTGGGGATCACCTCAATCCGGCAGGCCTCGGCCGCGATCGCCGCCGAGCTCGTCCGCCTCGTCATCGAAGGGCGGAAAAGTCCCGAGCATCTGGTGCTGCCGCCCACGCTCGTCGTGAGATCGAGCACCGACCCCGCCGCGTGACGGGGACCGATACCCAGTCCACCCGACGGTTTTTAAGCTCACAATTCGTGAAAGCGCCTACAACAGAAAGAGAAAGCAGAGATGACAAACGAACCGATCCGCGTCGTCATTTGGGGCGAGAACCGGCACGAGCAGGTCGAATCCTCCGTGGCCGAGCGGTACCCGGACGGCATGCACGGCGCCATCGCGAAGGGCGTGGGTGAGTGGCTCGGCGAAAAGGCGACCATCACCACGCACACCCTCGACGAGCCCGAGCACGGACTGACCGCCGACGTGCTGGCCGAGACGGATGTGCTCGTCTGGTGGGGCCACGCGGCCCACCACGAGGTCGACGACGAGATCGTCGAGCGCGTCCACCGCCACGTCCTTGCCGGCATGGGCCTGGTCGTGCTCCACTCCGGACACTGGTCCAAGATCTTCGTCAAGCTCATGGGCACCACCTGCACCCTGCGCTGGCGCAGCCAGCACGACCGCGAACTGGTGTGGACGGTGAACCCGCAGCACCCGATCGCCCGCGGCATCCCCAACCCGATCGTCATCCCCGAGCAGGAGATGTACGGCGAGTACTTCGACGTGCCGACCCCGGACGAGCTCGTCTTCATCTCGGGCTTCACCGGCGGCGAGGTCTTCCGCAGCGGCATGACCTACCGCCGCGGCTTCGGGCGCATCTTCTACTTCAGCCCCGGCGACCAGGACTTCCCGGTCTACCATCACCCCGACGTGAACCACGTGATCGCCAACGGCATCGAATGGGCCCGGCCCGACCGGGAACGCGAGACACCGGTGCTGCTGCGCTACGAGACCGACGACTTCTTCAACGGCCACGGATACCAGGGGGCTTTCGAACGATGACGTTCCACGCTGTTGGAGAACACAGGATCGAAACCGACGGGCCGCTGCGCCTCGTCGTGGTCGGCGCCGGCGGGATGGGCCGGGCCTGGACCGGCGCCATCGGGGCGAACGACGACGCCGAACTCGTCGGCATCGCCGACCTCGCGCCCGCCGCCGCCGAATCGGCCGCGGAGGCGACCGGCATCGCCGGCCTCGCGGTGGGGTCCGACGCGGTCGAACTCGCCCGCCGCACGGGCGCGGACGCCATCGTCAACGCCACCATTCCCGAAGCCCACCACCCGGTCACGATGGCGGCGCTCCTGGCGGGCCTGCCGGTGTTGGGGGAGAAGCCGGTCGCCGCCAGCGTGGCCGAGGGCCTCTCGCTCGCCGCCGCGGCCGAGCACACCGGGCAGCTGTTCATGGTCAGCCAGTCCCGCCGCTACCACCGGTACCTCCACGAGGCCAAGCGGCGGCTCGACCCGCTCGGCACCATCGGGATCGTCTCGGTCGACTTCTTCCAGTCCCCCCACTTCGGCGGCTTCCGCGACGAGATGGCGAGCCCACTGCTGCTCGACATGGCCATCCACCAGTTCGACATGGCCCGGTTCCTCCTCGACGCCGACCCCGTCTCCGTCTCCTGCGAGGAGTACAACCCCGCCTGGAGCTGGTACGACGGCGACGCCGCCGCGGCCGCGGTCTTCGCGATGGAGGGCGGCGCCCGGTTCACCTTCAACGGCAGCTGGTGCAGCCCCGGCTTCGAGACCTCCTGGAACGGCGCCTGGCGGATCTCGGCCGAGCGAGGCACGGTCCTGTGGGACGGCGAGGGCGAACCCACCGCCGCACCGGACGAGGCCACCACGCCCGCCGACGACCCCGGCCTGGGGATCGCCGGATCGCTGCGCGAATTCATCGCCGCCGTCCGCCACGGCACCGAACCGATGGGACGAGTGCACGCCAACGTCATGAGCCTCGCTATGGTCGAAGCCGCGACGCAGAGCGCGTCGCAGGGACGGCGAGTCGTGATCGACGACGTGCTCGACCGCTCCTACCATGCCGCGCTCGCGACCGAACGCAACGCCGAGGTCCTCGCCGTCATGAAGGCGTGGCCATCCGTCCGCGATGCCCTGAACCAAAGGAGCGACAGTGAGTGAGTCCCTGAGAGTCGGCATGATCGGCTACGCCTTCATGGGCGCGGCCCACTCCCACGCGTGGCGGACCGCGCCGCGCTTCTTCGATCTGCCCCTCGCACCCCGCATGACCGCGCTCGCCGGGCGCAATCCCGAACGGGTCGCCGCCGCGGCGTCCAAGCTCGGCTGGGAATCCAGCGAGACCGACTGGCACCGCCTGATCGAGCGGGACGACATCGACCTGATCGACATCTGCGTCCCCGGGAACCTGCACTCCGAGATCGCGATCGCCGCGCTCGAAGCGGGCAAGCACGTGCTGTGCGAGAAGCCGCTGGCGAACTCGGTGGCCGAGGCCGAGCTCATGACGGCCGCCGCCGAGGCCGCAAAGGCCCGGGGCGCGTTCGCCATGTGCGGCTTCAGCTATCGCCGCACCCCCGCGCTCTCTCTCGCGAAGCGCCTGGTGGAATCCGGCGCGCTGGGGCAGATCCGCCACGTGCGCGCACAGTACCTCCAGGACTGGCTCACCGACGAGAACGCGCCCCTGACCTGGCGACTCGACAAGTCCAAGTCCGGCTCGGGCTCCCTGGGCGACATCGGAGCCCACATCATCGATGCGGCCCAATGGATCTCGGGGGAGAACATCACGGGCGTCTCGGCGATGCTCGAGACGTTCGTCTCCGAGCGCCCCGTCGGCGGGGACTTCGTGGGTCTGGGCGGCACCGGAGGCACCGACGGCCCCCGCGGCCCGGTGACCGTGGACGACGCCGCGATGTTCACCGCCCGCTTCTCGGGCGGAGCGGTCGGCGTCTTCGAGGCGACCCGGTTCGCCCTCGGGCGGAAGAACGCGATGCGCCTGGAGCTCAACGGCTCCAAGGCGTCCCTCGCGTTCGACTTCGAGGACATGAACTCACTGTGGTTCTACGACGCGGCCGACGAACCCGATGCGGGCTTCCGCAAGATCCAGGCCACCGAACCCAGCCACCCGTACACGGGCAATTGGTGGCCGGTGGGCCACGGCCTCGGCTACGAGCACGCCTTCACCCACCAGGCCGTCGACCTCATCGAGGCGATCGCGAACCGCGAGCAGCCCACCCCCTCGTTCGCCGACGCGCTCGGCGTCCAACGGGTGCTGGCTGCCGTGGAGGCGAGCGCCGCCGACGAGAGCCGCTGGACGGAGGCCTAAGCCTCACTCGGACAACGGCATACGAGGCCGGGCAAAGCATCGGAAGCTAGCTCACCCGCGCGCCGGCCATGACGCGCAGCTCGGGCGATCCCTTGACGAGTGCGGACGGCTCGAACCACATGGACAGCCGTCCGCACTCGCAGCGCGCGTACACCACGGCCCCAGCGGAAGTGCGGTGGCGGGACACCACGGTCACGGCCTCGCTCATGCGCAGCTCGCAGAGCGGGCAACGGTCATCGAAGTTCTTCTCAGCATTGGTCATATGGCAAGTCTCGATCTAGAATCGTCCAAGAGCAACGAATGTTTTGATACCGCATCTTGCGAGGATTTCGAATGATCGATCCGAAGCTCCAGACACTTCGCGTCCTGCGGACGCACGGCACCGTCACCGCCGCCGCCCTCGCCCTGCACCTCACGCCGTCCACGGTCTCGCATCAGCTCAAGCAGCTCGCCCACGAGACCGGGCTGCGGCTGCTGGAGCCGACCGGGCGCCGAGTCCGGCTCACCCCGGCGGCGGAACTCCTCCTCAAACACGCCGATATCCTTCACTCCCAATGGGAGCTGGCTAAAGCGGACCTGGACGTGCTCGAGGCCGGGGAGATGGGCAGCCTGCGGATATGCGGCCTGTCCAGCACGGTCCAGGCCTTCATCGCCCAGGCCGGCAAACGGATGCGCGAGGCCAACCCGCGAGTGCGGCTGCACCTGGCCGCCGTCGAATCGGACGAGGCGTTCGGCATGCTTGAATCAGGCGACGCCGACATCGCGATCATCAGTCCGACCGATGCCACTCCCCAACCCAGCGACCCGCGGTTCGAGCAGAACTTCCTGATGGACGACGTGGAGGACCTGCTCGTGCCGGTGGATCATCGGTTCGCCGGTCGCGGGAGCGTGGCGCTGGCCGAGGCCGCGGACGAGGAATGGGTCAGCATGACGGAATGCGTCGACCAGGAGCAACTGTTCATGAGCTCCGCCGCGGCGGCGGGGTTCACGCCGGACCGGGCCCACCAGGGGGACACCTGGTCGAGCGTGTCCGCGCTGGTGTGCACCGGTTTCGGCGTGGGCCTGTACTCCCGCCTGATGACGATCCCGGTGGAGCACGCCGTGGTGCGGGTACCGATTCACGGTCGTACGGTGCCGACGCGGCGGATGTTCACCGCGGTGCGCCGCGGCAGCACGGAGCAGCCCGCGATCGCGCGCGGCCTGGCCGCGATCCGCGAGGAAGTCGCTCGCCGGAGTCCGTAGGACCCTCCGTTCCGCAGGATCCGCCTGGGGCACGCCGTCTTCGAAGATCGCCGAATCACGGCAGACGACGGGACCGCCTCGCTCAATCAGTGTCCACAATGGACATAATTTTTCCAGTTCAGCGGCAATTCAGGCTCGGAAAGATGCCCTCGCTCTGTCCGCCTTCCGGCGCGGTGCCCGACGCCCTGACAGCCGATCTGTCGCCGTGTCAGGTCTATGTCAGTGCCGTGTCAGCGGCCCCGGTCAAAGTACTGACATGCCCGGAACGGCCCCGCCGAACCGGACCGAACCACACCGAACGACCACTGCCCCGCAGTACCGATTCTCAGAGCGAGGAACCATGAACACCCAGAAGCCACTGGCCATCTCAGCCCGGAACCTGACCAAGTCATACGGCGACAACGACGTCCTGAAGGGCATCGACATCGCCGTCCCCGAGGGCTCCGTCTTCTCCCTGCTGGGGCCGAACGGCGCGGGCAAGACCACCACGGTCAATATCCTGACGACCCTCATCCCCTCCAATGGCGGCGACGCCTTCGTCGGCGGCAACCACGTCAAGAACGACGCCGACGAGGTCCGCAAGATCATCGGCGTCACCGGCCAGTTCGCCGCCGTCGACGGCCTCCTCACCGGCCGCGAGAACCTGCACCTCATGGGCAACCTGCACCACCTGGGCAAGAAGGAGACCCGGCGGCGCTCCGAGGAACTGCTGGAGCGGTTCGACCTGGTGGATGCCGCGGGGCGCGCCCCCGCCACCTATTCGGGCGGCATGAAGCGCCGCCTCGACCTGGCGATGTGCCTCATGGGGGACCCGCGGATCATCTTCCTGGACGAGCCGACCACCGGCCTCGACCCGCGCAGCCGCCGCACCGTGTGGGAGATCGTCCGCGAGCTGGTCAAGGGCGGCACCACGGTCTTCCTGACCACCCAGTACCTCGAAGAGGCCGACGAGCTGGCCGACCGCATCGCCGTCCTCAACGACGGCAAGATCGTCGCGGAGGGCACGCCCGCTGAACTCAAGCGCACGATCTCCGGCGGCCACATCAGCCTGCGTCTGCACCGCGCCGACCAGGTCGAGAGCGCCGCGCAGATCTTGAGTGCCAGCGGCTTCGACGCCGACCAACTGACCGTCCAGGTCCCGTCGGACGGCTCGGTGAGCTCGCTCCGCAATGTCCTCGACACCCTCGACCGCGAGGGCGTCGAAGTGGACGAGATGTCCATCCACACCCCCGACCTCGACGACGTCTTCCTCGCCCTCACCGGCGGGGACAAGACCGCCGCCTGATCCGACCTCCGCACCGCCACAGCCCGAAACGCTTCAAAGCCAACAAGGAGAACTCCGATGAGCACCCTCGCCTACACCATGTCCGACACGTCCACCATGCTGCGCCGCCAGCTCAAGCACATGATCCGCTACCCGTCGCTTTCGATCATGCTCATCGGCATGCCGGTGGTCATCCTGCTCCTGTTCACGTACGTCTTCGGCGGGACCTTGGGCGACGGCCTGGGCGGGACGACCGGCGGCCGCGAGGCCTATCTCGCCTATGTGACCCCCGGGATCCTGCTGATGACGATCTCCGGCGTCATGCAGGGGACCGCGATCGGGGTCGCGACCGACATGACCCAGGGCATCATCGACCGCTTCCGCACCATGTCCATCGCCCGGGTCTCGGTCCTCACCGGACACGTGATCGGCGCGGTCATCCAGACCTTCCTCGCCATGGCCCTGGTCCTCGGCGTCGCGATCGCGCTCGGTTACCGGCCCGAGGCCGACGCGCTCGACTGGCTCGGCCTGGTCGGTGTGGTCGCCGTGATCACCCTCGGCCTGACCTGGCTGACCGTGGCGCTGGGCATGTCCGCCAAGAGCGTCGAAGAGGCGTCGAACACGCCGATGTTCCTGATGCTCCTGCCGTTCCTCGGCTCGGCCTTCGTGCCCACCGACTCGATGCCCACCGTGATGCAGTACTTCGCCGACTACCAGCCCTTCACCCCGTTCATCGAGGTGGTCCGCAGCCTCCTGACCGGCACCGCGGTCGACACCACCGACCTGGCCCTGGCGGGCGCCTGGTCGCTGGCGCTGGGCCTGCTTGGCTACGTCATCGCGAAGAAGAAGTTCAACAAGAGCTAAGCACCGCAAGCCAAACCAGGAAACACCCGGTAGGGGCGGGCCGCAGCTGCGGCCCGCCCCTACCGGATTGTTCTCCGCACCTGAAGCGCTAGGACCGGGCCTCCAGGACCGCCATGGCCGCATTGTGGCCGGGGATGCCGCTCACCCCGCCGCCGCGCACGGCCCCGGCCCCGCAGAGGAAGACATTGGCGTGGCCGGTCTCCACCCCCCACCTGCCGGACGCCTCATCGGTCCGGAACGGCCACGACAGGTCGCGGTGGAAGATATTGCCGCCGGGGAGCCTGAGGTCGTTCTCGAGGTCGACGGGGGTCTTCGCCTCGATGCACGGGTCGCCGTTGCCGTCCGTGGCCAGGCAATCGGCCAGGGGCTCATCGAGATACACCTCAAGCTGCTCGATCGTCGCGTCGAGAAGTCTCGCTCGCGCCTCCCGATTCGCGGCCTCGCCTCCCTCGAACAGCCGAGCGGGTGCGTGCAGGCCGAACAGGGTCAAGGTCTGATAACCCCGGCGTACCAGGTCATCGCCCAGAATCGACGGGTCGGTCAACGTGTGACAGTAGATCTCGGACGGCGGCCTGGACGGCAGTTTCCCCGACGCCGCCTCCGCATAGGCGGACTCGAGCTGCTCGAACGACTCGGAGACGTGGAAGGTCCCGGAGAACGCGTCGCGCGGATCGACGCCCGAGTCTCGCAGCCGCGGGAGCCGCTTGAGGAGCATATTGACCTTCAGCTGCGCACCCTCGGCCCTGGCCGGGCCGCTCTGGCCGAGGAGCGCCGCCAAAGCCTCGGGCGACGCATTGACCAGCACGTGACGTGTCTCGACGGTCCCGGCGTCCGGTCCGGCCGAATAGGACACCTCGGCGCGGGAGCCGGCGGTGGCGATGGCCGAGACCTCATGCCCGGTGAGGATTTCCGCGCCCGCCGACCGCGCCGCTGCGGCGAGCTCGTCGGTCAGGGCGCCCATGCCGCCGACCGGCACGTCCCAGTCGCCGGTGCCGCCGCCGATGACGTGGTAGAGGAAACAGCGGTTCTGCCGCAGGTCCTCGGACCAGGCCGAGGTGAAGGTGCCGATGAGGCCGTCGGTGAGCACGACCCCGCGAACGAGGTCGTCGGTGAAGACGTTCTCGATCGTCTCCCCGAGAGGCCGTTCGAAGAACCTGGTCCAGACCCGGTCGTCGCCGATTCGCCGCCGCAGTTCGGCCTTCGACGCCAGGGGCTCGGTGAGGGTGGGAAAGACCTTCTCGGCCAGGTACTCGGCCGATGCGTAGAACTCCCGCCACGCGTCGAACTCGGCGTCCGAACCGGTGAGGCGCGCAAAGGACTCCCGGGTCCGCCGCCCGTCCCTCCCCACGAGCAGTCCCGTCGCCCGCCCGCCGCGTTCGGTCGGGGTATAGGAGCAGACGTCCCGCTTCCGCACCTGGAACCGCAGGCCCAGGTCGTCGATGATCTTGCGCGGCAGCAGGCTCACCAGATAGGAGTACCGCGACAGCTGCGCGTCCACGCCCGGGAACGCCGGAGCGGAGACCGCCGCGCCGCCGGTGTGTCCCAGTCGCTCCAAGATCAGTACGCTCTTGCCGGCGCGGGCGAGATAGGCCGCCGAGACCAAGCCATTGTGGCCGCCACCCACGATGACGACGTCATAGGACTTGTGAAGAGGCATGCCCATTCCTAACACGGACCTCGGGAGGCCCGCCCGCGAATTCCCGCCGGTCTCCCGCCGGTCTCCCGCCGGTCTCTCGCGTTGCAAACGGCGCCTTGCGCGGACAGACTTGTCTAGGCGTGGGCGCATGGCGGCAGGTCATGGTCGGAATCGGCCCATGATCCCGGTCTCCGAGGCCCAGCCCGACGATCCCCATGCGATGAAAGGACACACCGTGCCCCCGATCAAACTGGCTGCCCTGCCGCTGCTGCTCTCCGTCGCCGCCCTCTCGGCGTGCAGCTTCGAAGCTGGGCCCACGGTCACCGGCGAAGCGCTCGGCGAGGCGGCGGCGGACGCCCTGGAGAACGAGACCGGAGTTCGCTTCGACGTCGACTGCGGCGAGGACGACATCATCGCCGAAGAGGACAAGCAGGTCGACTGCGTGGCGACCGACCCCGCGACCGATACCGAAATCGACGCCACCGTCACCTTCGGCGGCGTCGACGGCGACAAGTGGAACATCACGGTCGAGACCGCGAGCGAACCGAACTCGGAGGCCACTGAGGAGAGCGCGGAGGCCACGGATGAGGCCACCGAGGACTCCGCCGGCGAGGCCGGGGCGGACGAGCCGATCCCGGGGTCGACCATCGCCGAGGCGGCCGAGGACGCGCTGGAGCCCCAGTACGAATCGCGCCCCGAGATCGACTGCGGCGACGTCAATTGGGTGCCCGAGAACGGCCGGACGATCTACTGCACCCTGACCGATCCCGCCGACGGCCTCGAGTACGAAACCACGATCACCTTCACCGGAGTCGAGGGCACCACGTGGAGCGTCGACGTGAGCGTGGCCTCCGAACCCAAGTAGTCCACCGCGTCTATGCTCCGTCGCATCTCGACGGTTGCCCGACGCGCTCTCCACGCTCGTCATCGACATTCTGCTCCACGGCGCGGCCCCCGCGCGGCCGAGCCGAGCGGGCACGGGACCGGGAGGGGCGGTCAAGGGCTGACCCGAAGTCCCCCTTCGGAATAGGGTCCGTCCTAACCTGCGTCCCTGATGCCGCCCGGCCTCGGGGAACAGTGTCAGCAGGCGGTCGAGGTCCGGTACGACGAAGATCGCCTCGGCCGCGACGAGTTCGGACTGCGGGTCGGATTCGGCGGTGATCGAGCCGTCCACGGTGAGCTTGCGGCCGTCGGCCTTCGTGATCCGGGCACGCAGCAGCAGCGGCGTCTCGATCGGGACGGGCCGCTGGTAGCGGAGCTGTAGCGAAATGGTCATGGCCGGCGTCCCGGCCATGCTGCAAGCCTTGCCCATCATCTCGTCGATGAGCAGGGCGCTCACCCCGCCGTGCGCGAATCCGGGCGGGCCCTCGAGCGCGACACCGAGCGTGCAGCGGCCGACCACGCCATCGCCTTCGGCGGCGATCTCCAGCGGCGGGGCGAAGGGATTGCCGGGCCCGCTCGCCGGGCTGTACATCCGCGGCCCGCCGGGGAAGACGTCCTCATCCGGGATCTCGGAGGGATCGCGCCGCCGCCCGGTGAACCGGTCTTCGAGCCGCTTGACCTCGCCGACGAGCTCTTGCAGGAGCTCGGTCGGCATCTCGGTTCGCACCGCGGTCTCCACCAGGGCCCGCAGTTCGCCACCCAGGTCGGCGATCGCCGACCGGCGTTGTTCGAGCTCGCCATCAGCCATCGCGATACACTATCACGAGTGTTATAACCAGTGGGAGGTCGGAATATGACGAAACAGGGCACACCCTCGCGGGAGCGCATCGTCTCCGGCACCGCCGACCTGATCAGCAGGCGCGGCCTCAATGCCGCGAGCATCAGGGCGCTGGCCAAGCACGCGAACGCACCGCTGGGCTCGACCTACCACTACTTCCCGGACGGGAAACGGCAGGTGGCGACCGAGGCAGTCGAGTACGCGGGGGCGCGCGTCGCCCACCTCCTGGGGGAACGGCTCGAGGCGGGACCGGTCGAGGGACTGCGGGCATTCCTGGAACTGTGGCGCGACATCGTCGTGAAGAGCGACTTCCGCGCCGGCTGCTCCGTACTGGCCGTCTCCGTCGAGGAACCGACCGGCGACGACGTCCCACCGGAACTCGCCGCCGCCGCGGCGGCATTCGAAGAATGGGAACGGCTGCTCACCGAATCCCTGCGCGAACACGGCGCCGACCCGGAAGCGGCCGCCGAGCTCGCGACCCTCATCGTGGCGTCGGTCGAAGGGGCGGTGGCAATGTGCCGCGCCAAGCGCAGCGCCGAACCCCTCGACCGGGTCGCCCGTCGGCTCGAAGCGCTCACCGCCGCGGCCGGCTGACACGGCGAGGTCAGTCGCAGACGACGTCGAGCCGGACGATCATGGCGCCGTCGGCCGGTGTCACGTTGTCGAAGTCCACGCCGCAGCCGCCGCCCGATCCGTCGTATGAGACGTGGTGCGAGCGCAACTCACCCGCCGTCAGATCCTCGTCGGCGAGCTTGTCCCCGGTCGCGGCCTCCTCGGCCATGGCCGCGAGCTCGCCCAGCGCCGCCTCGTCCTCGACGGAGAAGATCCCGGCGAAACCGTAGGTCGCCGACGGGCTGTACGGCGGCGCGAGCAGCCGTGCGCCTTCTGGCACCACGCCCAGCGGCTCGTCCCAGCCGAAGAACGGCAGCTCAGACCCGGCCGCGAGCCCGTCCGCCTCTGGCACCGGGGCCTCGATGCCTGAATCGCCTTGCGGGGCTTCGGCATCGACCCAGACCGGCTCCTGATATTCGGTGTCGCTCCCGGAATAGCGTTCGAGGGGGACGTCAAGCCACGAGTACGTGCCGAAATGGAGGTTCAGCTGCGGATAGCGCTCCTCGCCCGTGCTCCCCTCCTCTGTCACCGTGAGGTAGGCGCTGGCCTTGGTGTATCCGTCCTCGCCCTGGCCGTGCAGTTCGCACCAGAATTCGGCCAATGCCTCGCAGACCGCCTCGTCGCCTTCGTCCAGGACCGGGTCGAGGCCTTGGCTTTCGAACTGCGCGAACAGATCCCGCATGACGTCATGCGGCTCGCCGGTCACCAGCAACTCGGCGCTGACGGGCTCGGGATTGTCGGGCATGCCCTCGTCCTGCATGGGCGCTTGGGGGAAGGGGCTGCCGAGGAGGACGGTTTCTGCGGGGACCGCCCAGCCGTCCCAGAACTCGGTGCCGGGCTGGAGGTAGCCGGGGCCGGAGGTGTCGAGCGACCCGCTCTCGGCGGACCCGGACCCGTCTTCGTTTCCGTCCCCGCAGCCGCCTGCGGTCAAAGCGATCAAGACTGCCGTTGTCGCAATTGCGAAAGACCTTCGTTGGCTCATTCGCCCAAGGTAGTCGGACTCCGCACCCAGGTGCGGCACCGTCGGCAGGCCGGCGCGCGGCCGATTAATATGCAACCAATAGTTGCGCGTTGCCGTGGAGCCTGCTAAGGTAATACGCAACCAAACGTTGCGAAAGGCGGTAGTCATGGAATACGGAACGATCGAGCGGGAGCTCCACATCGACGCCACGCCCGAGGTGGTCTTCGACGTCGTGAGCAGTCCCGAGCACCTGCGCGAGTGGTGGCCGGACGAGGTCGACTTCTCGCCCGTGCCGGGCGAGGGCGGACGCATTGGCTTCCGCCAGAAGGGCGACGAGATCGCCTGGGAGCAGTTCACCGTCGTCGATGCCATGCCCCCGCGCCACTTCTCCTTCCGATGGACCCACGCGGAAGGCGAGACCGCGGCCCTGGGCAACTCGATGCTGGTGGTCTTCGAACTCCAGCCGGACGGGGCCGGAACCCGCCTGCGGATGACCGAGACCGGCTTCCGCGAGCGCGGCTGGGAAGAGGCGAAGATCGCCGCGACGTACGCCGACCACGTCAACGGCTGGGACCACTTCCTGCAGCGCCTGCCCGCCTACGCCGAGAAGGTCGGATCGGCCCGATGAGCACGGCAGTGGACGACGAGCTCTGGTCGGCGGTCGGCGACCCGACCCGCCGCCGGATGCTCGATCTGCTGCTGGCCCAAGGCAGCGGGACGGCGACCGGTCTCAGCGAGCACCTGCCGGTGACCCGCCAGGCGGTCTCCAAGCACCTCGCGGTCCTCGAGCGGGTCGGCCTGGTGCACGCCGTCACCGCGGGTCGCGAGCGGCACTACCGCGTCGACGCCGCCCAACTCGCCCGCGCCGCAGCGCAGTTCGCCGAGGTCGGCGCCGCCTGGGACGCCCGCCTCCAGCGCATCAAGCGCATCGCGGAGCGGATCCAGCGCGGCACGAGCGGCGGCGGCGGACGGACGGGGCCGCCGGAGCGGCCGGACGAGACCCAACAGAAGAACCAGACGAATCAGACCGACGAGAACCCGTAGTAGAGAGGAACACGGAAATGGTCGACATCCTTCACCGCATCGGCGTCGAGGGCTCCACTCCCGAGGACGTGTACGACGCACTCACCACCCTGGACGGGCTCACCGGCTGGTGGACCGAGCAGACAACTGGCGACCCCGGCCTCGACGGCGTGACCGAGTTCCGGTTCGAACGCGGCGGCTTCGACATGAAGGTCGTCGAAGCCGTGCCGGGCCGACGCGTCCTCTGGGAGGTCGTCGGGGGCGAGGCCGAGTGGATCGGTACCAAGATCCACTGGGACCTCCGGCAGGAGGGGCCCTGGACGGTCGTGCTCTTCAAACACGAGGGCTGGCGCGAACCGAGCGAGTTCATGCACCATTGCTCCACCAAGTGGGCTTCGTTCCTGTTCAGCCTCAAGGACTTCGTCCAGAACGGCAAGGGCGCCCCCGCCCCGAACGACTTCCGCATCGACGACTGGGACTGACTCCCGGCGCAAATACGGCGGGCCGCCGCCTCGTGGCGGCCCGCGGTGCCGTTCTGAGTCCGCGCGCACCGAAAGAGGGCGCCGTCCGTTGCGGACGACGCCCCCTACTCGTTGTGCGAGTCAGAGCGACGTGTACCCGAGCGCGATCGCGGTGACGCCGACGACCGTTATGAGGAGCGCGGAGCCGGGGTGCATGCCGATCGAGATGCGGATGTCCTGCTTCTTCCAGGCGAACCAGATGCCCGGGAAGAGGAAGACCAGCTTCGACAGGACCGTCCAGGGCGCCCAGAAGTGGTAGACCGAGAACAGGAACATGTTGAACAGCGGCGCCCACTTGCCCAGCTGCGGCAGCCGCGGCAGCAGGAAACCGCGAAAGTAGTACTCCTCGATGAGCGGCAGGACCCAGCCGGTGAACGGCCCGCAGATCAGGAACGTGACCAGCAGCATCTGCTGCGAGTAGCCGTTGAGGTACGTCGTGGCGCTGGAGCCGGTGCCCTCGTACCGGATCCACGAGAAGGCGTTCTCGTAGAGGAAGTCGTCCAGCGGGAGCAGCGAGAGCGAGACGATGGTCATCCACAGGAGACAGAAGACGATGAACGCGGTGACCTTGCCGCGGGACACCGGCCTGTCCATGTAGTGGAGCGCGCCGCGCAGCGAGTATTTCCCGGTGCGCTGCTTGCCCAGCCACAGGAGGCCGAACTGGATCGGGAAGAGGACGACGGCCAGGGCGATGGCCCAGGCCATGAACGGCGGGTATTCGATCGCCCGCACCAGGGGAGCGGAGACGAACGCGTAGACGGTGACGATCAGCGCGCCGGGCACGAGGTGGAGTGCGATGGACAGTGGGATGGAGTGGCGGTCGGCGAGCAGCCGTTCGACGAAGCGGTTCGGTCGAGTGGTGGTCGCTGCGGTGGCGAGGTTCGATGTGTTGTTCATGTCGTAGAGCTTCGCCGGGCCCGCTGTCGTGGAGCTGTTGTAGCACTGACGTGTCGGGAGGACGGACCGACAGGCGTGGTAAGGGCCGCAGACCTTCACGGTCTGCGGCCCCATTTCCATTTAGGACTCGGGCGTCAGCTTGACCCGGCGCAACAGCTGGGCGTTGAGGGCGACTACGATCGTGGAGGCCGACATCAGCACGGCGCCGACCGCCGGACTCAGCGTGATTCCGACCCCGGCCAGGACGCCGGCCGCGAGCGGGATCGCGACGATGTTGTAGCCCGCGGCCCAGCCGAGGTTCTCGATCATCTTGCGGTAGCTGGCCTTTGACAGCCGCCGCACGCCCCCGACGCCGCGCGGGTCGGAGGAGGCCAGGACCACCCCGGCGGACTCGATCGCCACGTCGGTGCCCGCACCGATCGCAATCCCGACATCGGCTCGCGCCAGCGCGGGCGCATCGTTGACGCCGTCCCCGACCATGGCGACGCGCAGTCCGCGCTGCTGGAGGCCGATCACCGCCTGGTCCTTGTCGGCGGGCAGCACTTCCGCGAAGACCTCGTCGCGGCCTTCGACGAAGCCGAGGTCGGCGGCGACGGCTTCCGCGACGGCGCGGGCGTCTCCGGTGATCATCGCGATCTTCTGGACGCCTTGGGCCCGCAGGTCGGCGATGGCCTGCTTCGCCTCGGGACGCACCTCGTCCTCGAGTGCGATCGCGCCGAGCACCTTGGTCTCATCGCCGAGGGCGATGAGGTGGAGCACGGTCGCGCCGCGCCCCGACCAGGTGTCGATATCGCTCTCCAATTCGCTCGGGGCCTCGATGTCGAGTTCGCGCAGCAGGGCCGGACCGCCCACCGCGTAGCGACGGCCGTCGACGGTGGCCTCGACGCCTTTCCCGGTGCGGGAACGGAAGTCGGAGGCGTGCGCGCCTTCGCCGTGCTCGTGGCCGTGGTAGGTCACGATGGCGCGGGCCAGCGGGTGCTCGGAGTCCGATTCGACCGCCGCGGCCAGGTGCAGCACCTCGTCCGAGTCGGTGCCCTCGGCTCCGGCGATGCCGGCGACGGTGTGCTCGCCCTTGGTCAGGGTCCCGGTCTTGTCGAACAGGACGGCGTCGACGGTGCGCATGCGCTCGATGGCGAGGCGGTCCTTGACCAGGATGCCCGCCTTGGCCGAGACCGCCGTGGTGATCGAGATGACCAGCGGGATGGCCAGGCCGAGCGCGTGGGGGCAGGCGATGACCAGGACCGTCACGGTGCGGACCACGCCCGAGGTGAGGTCACCGAGGAGCGACCAGACCACGAAGGTGATGACGCCGGAGGCCATGGCCACGTAGAAGAGCAGGGCCGCGAACCGGTCGGCCAGGACCTGGCCTCTTCCTCGGGATTCCTGCGCCTGGGAGACGAGGCGCTGGATGCCCGCCAGGGCGGTGTCGTCGCCTATCGCGTCGACGCGCACCCGGATCGCCGAGTCGGTGGCGACGGTGCCGGCCACGACCCGGTCGCCCTCGTCCCTCGGCACGGGCCGCGACTCGCCGGTGATCATGGATTCGTCCATCTCGGCTGCGCCGTCGGTGATCTCACCGTCGGCCGGGACGCGGGCGCCGGAGCGGACCAGCACCACGTCGCCGACGGCCAGTTCGCCGGCGGGGACGGTCTCGGTCGAGCCGTCGCCGGTGACGCGTTCGGCCTCGTCGGGCAGGAGCGCCGCGAGTGCGGCGAGCGCCCCCTGGGCCTGGCCGATGGCCTTCATCTCCTGCCAGTGGCCGAGCAGCATGATCGATACCAGCGCGCCGAGTTCCCACCAGAACTCGAGGTCGAGCAGGTCGAAGCTGGTCGCGAGGGAGGCGACGTAGGCGACGGTGATCGCGGTGGCGATCAGGAGCATCATGCCCGGGGCGCGGCCCTGGATCTCGCGAACGCCGCCGGCGAGGAACGGCCAGCCTCCGTAGAAGAACACCGCGGAGCCGAGGACGGGACCGACGAGTTCCATGCCCGGGAAGTCCAGTGTGTACCCGAACCAGTCCATGATCATGTGGCTGGTGATCACCAGCGGGATCGTCAGGATCAGGCTGAGCCAGAACTTGCGGCGGAACATCTCCGGGTCGTGGCCGGCGTGCTTGTCATGGCCGCCATGGCCGTTGTGCTCGGCATGTCCGCCGTGCCCGGAGGGTTCGCGGTGTCCGGCGTGCTCGTCGTGATCAGCGTGGCCAACGGCGGGGGCATCGCCGTGGTCGTGGTGGTGTTCGTGGTGCCTCGCATCGTCGCCGTGGGCGTGGTGACTGCTCACTGGAGGCTCCTTCCATATCGTTGCTCGTCACGGAGACCATATACCCCCATGGGGTATGTTGGCAACCCGGTTCAACCCCTCGCCTCGCGGCGTTATTCCCGGTGCGCCCGATCGAGGCGCGCGTTCGCGTGGTTCGGTTCAGGACCGGTCGATGCGGCCGCGGATCTCGGCGAGGGCGGCCATCGGGTCGTCCACTTCGAAGCAGAGCCGGTCGTACTTCTCGCCGGCGAGCGTGACGACGACCGCCCGCTCCGGGTCGGCGACGTCCCAGAAGTCGAGATTTCCGCCGCTGCGGAACGAACCCAGCCTGATGACGCCGGGAATATAGCTGGACACGCCCCAGCGCATCCCGGGGAAGGCCCTCGCGAACTGCGGGTCGACCCGGGCGCCGGTGACGTGCGGCCACGGGACGGTCAGGGGGCGCCGGCGCCCGAAGGCGCGGCGCGCGCCGGTGAGTCGGATCGTCAGGTGGGTGTCGGTGGCGTGGATCTGTGCCATGGACGGTTCCTTTCGGTGCTGGGGTTCAGCACTCGGGTTCAGGCGACGTCGCGTCGCATTGGGGCGAGTACGGCTGCGGCCGAGGCGAACAGCGCGTAGGCGAGCAGCACTGCCGCGCCGATCAGCGGCGGCAGCAGGGGAGTGGCCGACCCGGTGACCTCCACCGCGGCCTCGCTCATGAGGCTGGACTCGGTGAGCGCGGCGGTCGCTCCGCCGGGCAGGAACGGGTAGACCAGGTTGAAGCCGGGGATGATCGCGAGCGTGTGCTCCACCATGTACAAATACGCGCCGAGCGCGATCAGCGTCGCGGTCTGGTTCTGGATCAGCGCGCCCAGGCCGACCCCGATGACGGTGTAGACGGTCATCGCGGCGGCGAGGCCCGCCAGGATGCCCGCCACGGCTCCCGGCGAGGCCCCGATCTCGATGCCCCTCGCGGCCGCGCCGCCGTAGAGCGCGGCGGCCGCCGACAAGGCGACGATCAGCCCGTAGACCAGGCCGGCGATCCCGTAGGCCGCGAGCTTGGCCCCGAGGATCCGGTGTCGCTTGGGCGCGAACAGGAACGTGTAGGCGATGGTGCGGTGCCGGTATTCAGAGGTCACGGCCAGCGCCCCGAACAGCGCCGGGGCCAGGACGGTCAGGCCGATCATGCTGAGGACGAGCCGGACTCCGGCGGCGGTGTCGACGCCGGGCATGGGCGGATCGAAGTTCTCGGGGCCGACCAGGACGCACAGGATCGTCAGCGCGCCACCGGAGAAGACCGCGGCGAGCGGGCCCCATTTCCACAGGGAGGTCGCGAGGAGGCGGCGCAGTTCGGCATGGATCAAATGAGTACTGGTGAGGCGGTTCATGCGAGGGCTCCGGTCAGGTTCAGGAAGGCGTCTTCGAGGGTGGTGCCGGCGGCGAGTTCGGTGAGCGGAGCGGCGGCGAGGAGGCGGCCGCGATGCATGACCAGCACGTCGTCGACGAGCTGTGCGGCTTCGGAGAGGACGTGGCTGGCGACCAGGACCGTCCGCCCTTCGGCGGCCGCTTCTTTCAGGAACCGGCGCAGCCAGGCGATCCCTTCGGGGTCGAGTCCGTTGGTGGGTTCGTCGAGGACGAGCACGGGCGGTTCGCCGAGCATCGCGGTGGCGAGGTTGAGGCGCTGGCGCATCCCGGTGGAGTAGCCGCCGGTCTTGCGGTGTGCGGCGTCCCAGATCCCGGTCAGGGACAGGACTTCGTCGACGCGAGAGTCCGGGCTGCCGATCATGGCCGCGTAGATGCGCAGGTGGTCGCGGCCGGTCTGGCCCGGATGGAAGTTGTTGGCCTCCAAGGCGGCGCCGACGGTGCGGGCCGGGTCGGGCAGTTCGCGGTAGCGGAGGCCGTTCACGAGGGCGGTCCCGGCGTCGGGTTCGACCAGGCCCAGAAGCATTCGCAGGGTGGTGGTCTTGCCGGAGCCGTTGGGGCCCAGGAAGCCCGTGACGCGTCCCGGTTCGACGGCGAAGCCGACGTCCGTGACGGCGGCGACGGGGCCGAACCGCTTGGTGAGGCCGCGGATTTCGAGGCGGTGGGGAGGGTGCATTCGGGTACTCCAGTTCATCTGGATGGCACATCTAGCTGTTATAGCTCATGTATAACAGATATAGTTCTGGTCATGCAACTGACGCTTGACGTTGACAGCGAGGTCCCGATCTACCAGCAGATCCGGGACCAGATCGTCATGGCGATCGCCACCGGCGCACTTCCCGCCGAGACCCCGCTGCCGTCCACCCGGCAGCTTGGCGCGGACCTCGCCATCAACTTCCACACCGTCAACAAGGCCTACGACCTGCTGCGACGCGAAGGATTCATCCGCGTCAACCGCAAGAGCGGCGCGGTGGTCCGCCGCGACCCCACCACCGGCCCGCCCGACACCGGCGTCGCCGAGGCCTGGGAGGAACGCCTCCGCATCCTCCTCGCCGAAGCCGTCGCACACGGGCTCGATGCGGAAGAGGTCCTCGCCCGGACCGCCCGCGTCCTGGACTCCTTCACCACCGACGCCACGGAAAGGAAGACGCCGTGAACCTCACCTCGCTCACCCTGCTGCCGGCGATGTTCGGCATGGTCACCGCCATCTGGTGGTCCCTCCCGTACCTGTCCCGCCCAACATTCCCCTTCGGAGTCCAGGTCCCCGCCGACCGAATCGGTGAAGCCCCCATCGGCCGGACTCGAAAAACCTTCGCACGCAACGTCATCGTGTTCGGGCTGGTCGCCGCGGCGGCATCGATCCCACTATCGCTCCGGACCGACCCGCGCACGGTGATCTCGCTGGGGGTCACGGGCCTGGTGCTCGCCGACTTCGCCGCCTACTCGTTCGCGGGCCGCCAGATCAGGGTGGCCAAACAGGCGGGCGACTGGTACGGCGGCGCCCGGCAAGGCGTCACCGCTGACCTCAGCTTCCGCACCGACCCCCTCCGCGTGAACTGGCGCGGACTGATTCCGGCCGCCGCGATTCTGACGGCCACGATCATCGTCGGCGTGGTCCGATCCGACACCCTCCCGGCCACCCTGCCCGGACTCGAAGGGCTCGACCTCGACGGCGGCCCCCGCGTACCCACCGGCTTCTGGTTCGCCGCCAATCCCGTCATCGCCCAAGCGGCGGTCACCCTCGGGACCGCCCTCGTCCTCGCGGCGATCCTCCGCGCCCGCCCCGAAATCGACGCGGCCAAGCCCGCCGCCACCGCCCGCCGCTACCGCACCTACCTGCGGGGCCTCGCCAACCTCGGATTCCTCACCGCAGCCTGCGCCAACCTCACCCTCGCCGGAATCGCCCTGCGGCTGTGGGAGATCCTGCCCGCTTCGCCTCTCGGCACGATCGCGATCGCCACCCCGATCCTCGCCGCCGCGGCCGCCGTCGTCCGCTTCGAACTCCGCATCGGCGCCGGCGGCCACCGCCTGCCCGACGAACCCTCCGAAGCCGAGGAACGCACCGGCCTCGTCCAGCGCGATGACGACCGCCACTGGCACCTCGGCGGCTTCGTCTACATCAACCGCGACGACCCGGCCTTCTTCGTCCATCAGCGCGCCGGGGGATCACAATGGACTCTCAATCTCGGCCACCCCGCCGGCTGGATCTCCGTCGCAGCTCTCATCCTCGTGGCTCTTGCCGCGGTGGCCGCGGCGCTGGCCGACACCCTCGGCATCCTCGACCTCCCCAACACCCACGGTTTCTGAACTCAAGCCTTCAACAGCTAGAACGCTTTGCCTCCCGAAGCCCTCGGCACGCCGCTACCGGGCGAAGTACGCCTGCAGTCGCTTGGCGTAGACCTGGCGCTCGGCAGGAGTGGCCCAGCCGGGTCGAGGTCGCGACCTGTAGAGCTCGTCGCCTTCGTAGCGGGGGAACACGTGGACGTGCAGGTGCCAGACGTCCTGGTCGCTGGCGGGTTCGTTGTGCTGTCGGGTGGAGACGCCGTCGCAGTCGTAGGTTTCGCGGATCGCGATGGCGACCTCACGCACCAGGTCTCCCACGGCCCGATAGGCGTCGGCGGGGATGGAGTACAGGTTCTCGTGGTGCGCGGTCGGGACGACGAGTACATGTCCGCGGTTGTTCGGCCACCACCGCGGCGAAATGAAGGCAGCCGCGTCGTCGGTGCGGCGCACGATGTCCGCAGGGGTGGAGATCTCGTCTGCCTTGCCGGCCAGGCGTTCACAGAACGGACATCGGTAATCGGCCGGCTCGTGCGAGGTCTGCATTGAGCGACCGTAATCGATACCGGCTCTGACCGTCAGCGGCGGGACGGCCGGGTATTGCTGCCGCCATTCCGCCTGTATCCCACCGGTGTTCTTGAGCGAGCCAGCGGGTTCTACCAGCAGGTTTCGCCCTGGTTCCGTTCGATGAGGCGGTCGCGGACGCGGCCGAGGCCCGCGGTGATCACCGCTCGTTCCTCGGGGGTGAGCACGTCGATGAGGATCTCGCGGACCTTCTCGACGTGGCCGGGCGCGGCGCGTTCGAGGGTCGCGCGGCCCTCGTCGGTGATCTCGGCCAGGATGCCGGACTTGCTCCACTCGCAGGGGCGGCGCTTCACCAGGCCGGACTTCTCCATCTGCCCGATCTGGTAGGTCAGTCCGCTCTTGGAGTTGATCAGGCGCTCCGCGAGCTCGGTCATGCGCATCGCGCCGTGCTCGGCGGCATTGAGGTGGATGAGGATCTCGTACTGGAGATGCGAGAGCCCCATGTCCTCCTTCAGCTGCTGGTCGAGTTCGCGGGAGATCAGGGTCGCCGTGGGGATGAACACCATCCACGTCCGCATCTCCTCGTCGGTCAACCATTTGGTGTGACCCATGCCTCCGGCCTCCAATCTTGTTCAAATTTGAACTCAAGTGTAGCTTAATCCATGCCGTTCAAATTTGAACGGGCTCGGGTTCCGACCCGACCGCATGAGACGGGAGACGACATGGACTTCGCAACAGCGACCGCCGCGATCCGCACGCGCGTCACCATCCCCCTGAGCTTCGTCGACGGCTACGAGACCACCGCCGAGGCCGTCACCTTCAAGGGTCTCGCCGACGGCGCGGAACACCTGGCGCTCGTCCTCGGCGACCCCGGCCGCACCGGCACCCCGCTCGTGCGCCTCCACTCCGAGTGCCTCACCGGCGACGTCTTCGGCTCGGCGCGCTGCGACTGCGGCCCGCAACTGCGCGAGGCCGTCGAGCGCATCGCCTCCCAGGGCGGCGTCCTGCTCTACCTGCGCCAGGAAGGCCGCGGCATCGGCCTGTACAACAAGCTCGACGCCTACGCCCTTCAGGACGACGGCCTCGACACCTACGAGGCCAACACCGCGCTCGGCCTGCCCGAGGACGGCCGCGACTACACCGCCGCCGCCCAGATGCTCGAAGCCCTCGGCATCGGATCCTTCGACCTCTTGACCAACAACCCGGACAAGGCCCGTCAGCTCCGGGACCTCGGCGTCGACGTGGCGCGCACGGTCCCCACCGGCGTCTTCGCCACCCACAGCAACACCCGCTACCTGAGCGCCAAGGTCCGCCACACCGCCCACACCATCGCCCTTCCCGAATTCGCGGCATGATCAGAACCGAATCCGAGTGTCACGAAGTCGTATCAGGTTGCGCCGCCGGACGAGCTGGATCAGCTTCCCTGGGAAGCTGATCCGACCTTCCCGAGACATCGGGCCGTGTCGGGACTTCGTGGGGGACTATTCCGATAACGGTGTAACTGGTCGGGAGGGGACC
>NZ_STGY01000037.1:13854-123139 GCF_004912275.1 Glycomyces buryatensis | reverse complement strand
TCGACCTGTTTCCGATGTCCTGAGACATCACACGTCGGGCTGACAGGACTTGAACCTGCGACCCCCTCGTCCCGAACTATCGGCACGGGGGCCGTTGGGGGCCAACCAAGGTGCATCGCGGCTGGTCAGAGCCAACCCGAGACATCCTCGCGCACGGCGGTTGCTGCACTTTGCTGCTGTATTGCGGGCTGGTTCGCCGCAGGGCCCACAGCAGCAGCCTCCACATAGCCGGGACGGCACACGTTTAGACGACAGCACGACAACCATTCAGCCTGGCTTCAGGTCTGAGCCTTCATCGGTCGGCAAGTTCTTCCGGATTGCCCGCAATTGCGTCAATTGATGCCTTCCCTCGCTAGTCAGCTTCCAATAAACATTGGTATCGCTCGCGAGTCGTTTTTTCGAACCGTTTTCAATCAAGCCCAAGGCATCAAACTGTACCTTTATATCGTCAAAGCTCTGCGATGCAATCTTGGCTTCATAGACTCTACCCACAGGCTCTTCGTCGACATCATCCCGAATTTCGGTTCTGCGCCTGTTTGCCTCTCGCAGACAGAAGGTGGACAATTTTCCACGCATATCGACCTCTGTCGCCTCATCCATCAAGGCTGGCGCAAGGCGTTTGAATAGTTCGTTCCAAGTGGTGTCAAACTCCCAAGAGCCTCTCGCCTTTCGAACGTATGCATTAGCCGCTTCTTCAAGCTGCGACTCCCAATGGAATTCGATCGAACACATGACATGCGACTTGTCCTCGCCCTGCACCAACTCAGATCGCTCGACGGTGCCTTGGTGTTCACGTTGCTCAGTCTTCAAATCCGCCGTAAGCTCAGCTACCTTCGCTCGCAGCTCAGCAAGTTCGGACTTAATCTCCGGGGTCATTGCCTCACTACCCCGAATCCAGCCCACAGCAGGGTGCGACTTCCGGGCCTTCACAATCGCCTGAATGACCTTGCCAGTAAGGTCACCAGGATTCAACCAGTAGCGAATGATTCTGGTCTGAATCTTTGCGCGGAAAGATTCGAGCTTCACTCGAAGCTCGGGATCCATATCCACCTTACCGGAAGGAATACTCCCAGGATCTCCATGCAGAAACCCCATCACCGGGATGCCTTGGCTAACGGCGTAGTCAAATTCCATTTCGGTATAGGAAATTTGCTCTTTGTCATGAACGCTTCCATAACGATCTCCAATTACTACAACGTAGTAATCGCAAAGATCGATCACCTCTTTAATTAGATCGAAGGTGTCAGCATCAGAGGCGGGAAACATCTCCATGCCTGCCGGAATGCAATCGACATCGAGTAGCGCTTGGATGACAGCTTGTCGCTCTTCTTTGAGATCCTGTAACGTAGAGCTGATAAAGACTTGTTCACGTTTTTCTATCGCCATGGAGGCACTCTACTACCTTGCTTTGGTCGCCGCTGTCCTCACCACTCGATAGAACCCTGGAGGTCGGGTTCATTGGCCGGGGGCGGGCGCGCGATACGCTCGCCCAAGCGACAGGGCGGGCCCGCAGGGATCGCCCTCAATCCGGCCTGGCCGCGCGCCCGCAGGGGTCCCCGGCCAAGGGTTCCGGCCGGAACTTTCATCTCATCCTCAAGGCGCCCGCTTGGGCCCGTGGCCGGCCGAGGACCGCCCGCAGCGAAGCGAGGACCGGACCGCAGGCCTGCCACGAGGCGCGGCCGCAAGGCCGCCTTGAAGATGTATAGAAAGTTCTCACACGAACTCCTGACCCGGACACCCAGAGCTTTCGCACAGTAAGACCGTGTCTCAGTTGGCGGGTTTTGAGCGTTCCGGGCCGGCTATGGCCGCGGCCGGGTTCCGGCTCGCCGTCATGAGATCCTGATCGATTCGAAGATCGACTCCAACTGCTCGACGAAGTGCGGGTCATCGCTGTCGGCCGCTCCCCACACCTCGACCCATCGGTCATCGAACTCGATGAGCATCGACATCCAGACGAGCCCCTCGTCGTCCGAGTCGGAAAACGTGGTGGCGGCGTGCCCGTCGATGACGCTGTCCTCCTCCACGATCGAAGGAGAATCCAGATCGCCTCCGGTGAAGTCGGCCACCAGCGCCTTGGTGAACGACAGCGCGTCCTCATGAGAATCCGCTCCGGCAACCCTGAACCGCACCCATGCGTTTCCGGGTGCTTCTGCTATCGACGAGTACATCGCGTAGCCACTGTCTACCGTCATCTCCGCCTCGCTGAGCTGCACCCAGTCCTGCGGGATACTGTAACTCAAACCGGCCTCGTCATCGATGACGTGCGTCGTCTCGGCGTCCCGGATCTGCGACCAGACGAGAACCACGGCAACGGCGACGACGACCAAGGCGGCCGCGATGAAGAAGGTCCAAGTGGCCTTGGCGGACAGTCGCCGACGGGCGGCGGGAGCGGGGTGTTGCTCGCTGAACAGTGGCGCCTCGCTCATCGATTCAACCGGCCCGCTCGACGCCGACAGCCGGGGCGAACGCGTCGACCGCCGTTCGTCTTTCCCTGTCAATCATGATTGCTCTGCGCACCCTTCAGGTCTGGCCGACCTCGATTCTTTCGCCAGAATCGGCAGGGATCAAGGCGGGACAGCGGCGAGAGACCGGCAGGAATCAGTCCCATACCAGTTGCCTCCTGCCACATGGGCTGGCAGGGCCAGGCACCATGACTGGACCCATCCGTCCGAATGAAGCACACTACTCGTCGTCGACCGAGGATCATGCCTACGCGCGAGGACCGGTCCCGGGGACCGTCCAGCTTGAGCTGCATCGGAACTGGTAGGCATCATGTGTGAATGAATTCGCAAGATGTCTGGTGCCAGATGGGCTGTGGGACATCACCGAGTCGCTGATCCCGGTTGCACCGAAACGAGCGCAGGGCGGTGGCATCGCTCGGTCCGACAACCGGCAGGTGTTCGCAGCGATGGTGTTCGTGCTGACCAGCGGTTGCGCCTGGCGGCACCTGCCACCGACGTTCGGTGTCTCGTATCAGACCGCGCACCGGCGCTTCGCCGAGTGGTCCGAGGCTGGTCTGTGGGCGAAGCTCCACCGAGCGATGCTTGATCGGCTCGGCTCCGCCGGCGACATCGACTGGTCCAGGGCGATCGTGGACGGGGCGAGTCTGCGCGCTAAAAGGGGGGATCACTGACCGGCCCAAACCCGGTCGATCGCGGCAAGGCGGGCAGCAAGATCCACGTCCTCACCGACCGGAACGGCCTGCCCCTTGTTCTGGCTGTCTCGGCCGCGAACCTCCACGACTCCCAGGCCTTGGAGCCGCTCGTCCAGGGCATTCCGAAGATCCGGTCCCAACGCGGGCCCCGGCGCCGCAAACCCGCGAAACTCCACGCCGACAAGGCCTACGACATCCCCGACTGCCACCGGACCCTGCGCGAACGACGCATCGGCGACCGCATCGCGCGGCGCGGCATCGAATCCTCGACCCGACTCGGCCGCCACCGCTGGGTCGTAGAACGCACCATCGCCTGGCTCGGCGGCTACCGCCGCCTGATCCTGCGATACGAACGCCATGGACACCTCTTCGCCGCATTTCTCGCCCTCGCCGCAGCCATCACCTGCTACAAGAAACTCACCAACTGAGACAAGCTCTAAAGCACCCGGGTTTATTATCCCTAGATGACCTCCAGCATCAAAGGCTTGATTTGCCCTGAATGTGGCATCGCGCAACTAGTTCCTTCGCGTCAAGACTTCGTCGGCTACTTCGAGAGTCGCGACTGGGGTTGCGTGAATTGCGCTTACAAAGTTGATCTTTGGGGCCTCCTCCTTCGCTGGGTGCGCAACGAGAATCCGCTGATTCCCGGCATCCTAGCCTTGGGCATTGGAAGACAATTGATCATTTCCAAACAAATGCATCCAAATACGGATCTACAAGTCCTTTTCGAAGATCATGGTGTACCTGAAGGTGCAACAATTCTTGATGTAGTCCTTACCCCGGTTGGGCTGTCCGCAACAGGGCCGAATCTTTGGCCCGCCCTACGCACCCAGCGCTTGCACCTTAATCACGTTGCCCACCACCTATCTATTCACCCCGTTGAGCTCAAAGAATTGCAAGGATTCGACTCCAACGACCCAAACATAAATCAACTGAATATTCTAGTAATCTGGATGCCTCCACCATCGGAGCCAGAGGAAGAGCCATTTTTCAGCGCAGCGAAAGCATTTACGATCGGAGACTTTAGAGGATCAATAATCCCAGCTCAAATCGCAGTCGAACTGAAAATCAACCGCATCTTGTCTGAACATTACGGCCGCTTTGGTAGCAAACGTGACGTTGCAAGTTTCCTTACGAATGGCGCAACATACGGGCATCAGCTTCGCTTCCTGATCCCATCTCTCCTTAAACTTGTTGGCGCACCTCAGATGCCAGAAAAAGTCGAGATTGGGCTCAGGAGCCTTCAATCTTGCAGGAACAAGGTTGGGCATCAGCATCTCAAAGTATCTCGGGACGAAGCCGCAGAAATGATTCTGGCCGCGAAGTTTGGATATGAGTATCTGAATATTTATGGCCCACTTCTAACCTCCGAATAGTCCAGCCGAGCAGGTTGGGCGGTCATGCCTGGTGCTAAGGTCGACCCAATGAACACCTACCAAACCGCTTTTGACACCGCCGAACGACTGCTCGCGAGAGCTCTTCCGCGACGGTGGAGGCATGTCCAGGCGGTCGGCAGGAAGGCTCTTGAGGTGGGAACCCAACTCTTCCCCGAAGAGAGCACTGACATTCTTGCGATGGCTGCGATCCTTCACGACGTGGGATACTCACCAGCTCTCGTCAAGACTGGCTTCCACCCACTTGATGGCGCTCGTTGGCTCCGAACGGAGGGTTGGGATGAACGGGTGGTTGCGTTGGTTGCCCATCACTCGTGCGCCACGATCGAGGCTGATGAGCGCGGCCTCCGCAAGGAACTTGAGTCGGAGTTCGTGAACGAAGATTCAGCCGTGACCCAGGCGCTCTGGTTCTGCGACATGACAACCGGGCCCGACGGCAACGACCTCGAGGTTGAGGTCCGGCTCGCTGAGATCCTTGAACGATACGGTCCGGATCACGTGGTCACGCGGTTCATCCGGCGCGCACGACCGTTGATCCTCGACGCGGTGCGACAGACCGAGCAGCGGCTGGCCGCCTAACCGACGTAGGGCGCTTCTCCTCGGTCATAGCCGTGTTCAATCCGCAATCGCATGGACGGATTGATAGGTAGGCCCGCGAGGTCAGCTCGATCGAACCAGTCCACATCGGACGATTCAGCGCTTACGGCTGGTACTCCTCCGACTTGCTTGCCTCTGAAGCAGATCGAGAACTGCTGTCTGACTTCGCCGTCGCTGTACTCGATCAAATGATTGGGATCGGTATATATATCAACGATTCCGGTGATCTCGATGTCGATTCCGGATTCTTCCTTGGTCTCCCGAACCGCGGTTTCCGCAATGAACTCTCCGTAGTCGTGAGCCCCACCTGGAAGTGCCCAGTCTCCGTTATCGGTGCGCCGGATGAGAAGTACATGGTTCTGCTCGTCGAGCACGAAAGCAGTGGTCGATGGAACGACGCTGTTCGGCTCCGGTGCTTCCGGGTTATTGATGTGGTCAATACGGCTCACTGCTTGACCTTCCCGATTTGGTCCGTCCAGACGTTTCTGGAACTCGACCACACCCTATCAAAGCTGTCGGAGAAGGTCTGAAAGATCGTTCCACCTCGCAACGGTGTGTCAGTGCTGCCACCAAGGCATTGATGGGCAGCGGACGCCACACAAGTGCTGCGCCAAGGGTGAATGCTGCCGAAAGGTGTTGTCGGCCAGGGTAGTCAGTGACGCTCGTACGGTGTTGCGGTCGGCGTTGTCGCAGGCGGTCACGGATGAGCTGGTGTCGGTCAACCGAGCCATGCAAGTGCGACTGCCCAGCGGGCGCAAGCGTCGAAAGAAGGCGTGGACCACGGATGAGGCGCGGCGGTTCCTGGAGCATGTCCGCGCTGATCCGCATTATGCGGCTTATCTGCTGGTGCTCGCTATGGGCTTGCGCAAGGGCGAGATCCTCGGTTTGGCCTGGGACAGTCTTGACTTGGATGAAGGCGTGCTTGAGCCGTCGTGGCAACTCCAGCGCGTCATGGGCGAACTGATCCACAAGAAGAAAGCCAAGACGGAGGAGTCGGAGAACGCGCTACCGATGCCGGACCTCTGCATCAAGGCATTGCGGGAACGTCGAGAGCGGCAACTGCGGGACAAGGCGAAGGCCGAGGTTTGGCAGGATTCGGATCTGGTCTTCACCACCAGGTTCGGAACGGCGATCGAGCCGCGCAATTTCCATCGGTACTTCGTGAACCACTTGGAGTTGGCGGGTCTCCCCCGGATCTCGGTGCACGACGCCCGGCGGACCTGTAGCTCGTTGCTCGTGGATCTGGATGTCCATCCTCGGGTGATCATGGCGATCATGCGGCACTCGGACTTCAACATCACGATGGAGATCTACGCCCAGGCGTCCGATAAGGCCACCAGGGAAGCGCTTCGGAAGCTGAGCGAGAGCTTTGAGTCCGAGGACTAGCGTTGCTGTAAATCGCTGCTGTAAACACAGTCAGGGCCGGAATCCCGAAGATGGGAGACCGGCCCTGACCTGTATTTTCGTCTGTCGGGTTGACAGGATTTGAACCTGCGACCCCCTCGTCCCGAACGAGGTGCGCTACCAAGCTGCGCCACAACCCGATATTCGTTTGTCGCGAACACACCAGGTGTTCGCACGAGTGGAAATGTTACCCGAGGCCAGTGCCGCACCCCGAACGGGGTCCGGGCGCCCCGGGCCCCGTCACACTACGTCGCGCGGGCGGCGCGGCGCATCCGGTTTTCCGCTCGCTCAGAGCTCGGCGGGGATGAACGTCAGCAGGCTCGCCTCCGGCGCGCACGCGAAGCGCACCGGCGCGTAAGGGGAAGTCCCCAGGCCCGCCGAGACGTGGATCCACATGCCGTCGTCGGCTCCGGTGGCCCACTCGTGGAGGCCTTTGACCCGCTCGCGGTCGATGCCGCAGTTGGTGACCAGGGCGCCGTAGCCGGGCACGCAGACCTGGCCGCCGTGGGTGTGGCCGGCGGCGACGAAGTCGTAGCCGTCGCGGACGAAGTCGTCGAGCACGCGCGGCTCGGGCGAGTGCGTCAGACCGATCGACAGGTCGGCGTCGGCCGGGACCGGGCCGGACACCAGGTCGTAGTCGTCCAGGTCGAAGTGCGGATCGTCGACGCCGGCAAAGTGGACGTTCAGGCCCGCCACGATCCGGTCGGCGGCCGCGTTGTTCAGGTCGGACCACCCGCCGTCCTCGAGGACCTTGCGCAGCTCCTCGGTCGGCAGGGGCGCGCCGTACCTGTGCTCGTGGTTCGGGTTGAAGTACTGGAGCGGGTTCTTGAGCACCGGCGCGTAGTAGTCGTTCGAGCCGAACACGAACGCGCCGGGCGCCTTGAACAGCGGCCGGAGCGTCTTGGAGACCAGGTCCACCGCGTCCGGGTGGGCGAGGTTGTCCCCTGTCAGGAGCACCAGGTCCGGGTCGAGCGCGGACAGCGAGGCGACCCAGTGGGCCTTGCGCACCTGGCCTGGCGTCATGTGGAGGTCGGAGATGTGCAGGACCCGGATCGGTTCGGCCCCCGCCGGCAACGCCGGCACCGCGAAGTGCCGGAGCGTGTACTGGACACGCTCATACAGTGAGGCGTACGCGAGCGCCAGCGCGCCCGCGCCGATCCCGATCCCGGCTGCTGCGGCAAGTCCACGGCTGATCTTCATACCCCCAACGGTAGATTGTCGAAATATGAGTGAGCTAAAGACCCAGTTGGAAACCGATATGAGATCTGCCCTCAAGTCCCGGGACAAGGTGACGCTGGGCACGCTTCGCATGGTCATCACGGCTATCCGCAATGAGGAGGTCGCGGGCAAGACCCCGCGGGAGCTGGATGACACCGAGGTAGTGAAGGTCCTCATCAAGCAGGCGAAGCAGCGCCGCGAGGCCGCCGATGCGTTCCGCGAGGGCGGGCGCGTGGAGTCGGCCGAGGCCGAGCTGGCCGAGGAAGCGATCATCAAGCGCTACCTGCCCGAGGAACTCAGTGAGGCCGAGGTCAGCGAGATCGTGCGCACCGCGATCGCCGAGGGCGGCTTCGAAGGGCCCCGGGACATGGGCAAGGTCATGAAGGCGATCGGCCCGAAGGTCACCGGACGCGCCGACGGCAAGGTCGTGGCGGGGATCGTGAAGGCCCAACTGGCGGGGTGAGCGCACCGCCGGCTCTACCCCACCCACCCAAGAGGGGACCCGTCCCTCGCCATCATCACCCGCGGGTCTGACAAAAAGCGGCCCTGCTCAGCGTGGAGATGGCGAGGTTCACCGTTACTGTTGAGGGTCGGGCCTGCTCTGCTCCGAAACCGCCTGTTCTTTCACGTCTTGAGGAATCCATGTCCAGCCAAATCGCGGCCCAGGCCGCGCGCCGTCGCACGTTCGCCGTCATCTCCCACCCCGACGCCGGCAAGTCGACGATCACCGAGGCGCTCGCCCTCCACGGCCAGGCCATCGCCTCGGCCGGCGCCGTGCACGGCAAGGGCGACCGCAAGGGCGTCGTCTCCGACTGGATGTCCATGGAGCAGGACCGCGGCATCTCGATCACCTCGGCGGCCCTCCAGTTCGAGTACCGCGACTGCGTCGTCAACCTCCTCGACACTCCCGGCCACGCCGACTTCTCCGAGGACACCTACCGCGTCCTCACCGCGGTCGACGCCGCCGTCATGCTGCTCGACGCCGCCAAGGGCCTCGAACCCCAGACGCTCAAGCTCTTCGAGGTCTGCCGGGCCCGCCGCATCCCCGTCATCACCTTCATCAACAAGTGGGACCGCCCCGCCAAGGACGCCCTGGACATCCTCGAGGAGATCGAGGAGCGCATCGGGATCAAGCCGACGCCGGTGACGTGGCCGGTCGGCGTCGGCGGCGAGTTCCACGGCGTCATCGAGCGCATGGCCATCGACGGGACGCAGGCCGGCGGCATGGTCCGCTACGAGCGCGCCCCCGGCGGCCAGCACCTGGCGCACACCGAGGTCCTCACGGCCGACGAGGCCGCCGAGCGCTTCGGCGAGGACTACTCCCGCGCGGTCGAGGAATCGGAGCTGCTCGGCGAGGTCGACGCCGACTTCGACCCCAAGACCTTCGAGGCCGGGCACACCACGCCGACGCTGTTCGGCGCGGCCCTCGTCCACTTCGGCGTCGGGCAGCTGCTCGACCTGCTCATCGACATCGCGCCGTCCCCGTTCGCGCGCGAGGACACCGCCGGCTCGCCCCGCGAGCTCGAATCGGGCTTCTCGGGGTTCGTGTTCAAGTCCCAGGCGAACATGAACGCCTCCCACCGCGACCAGCTGGCGTTCATCCGCGTCTGCTCGGGCCGGTTCGAACGCGGCATGCAGGTCACGCAGGCGCAGGGCAAGCGCACCATGTCCACCAAGTACGCGCAGACGATGTTCGGGGCCTCCCGCGACACCGTCGAGGAGGCCTGGCCCGGCGACATCGTCGGCCTGGTCAACGCCTCCGGCCTGTCGGTCGGCGACACGATCTACGAGGGCCGCGCCGTCGAGTTCCCGCCCCTGCCGGCGTTCGCGCCCGAGCATTTCGGCGCCCTCCAGATGCACGACACCTCGAAGGCCAAGCGGTTCCGCCGCGGCATCGCCCAGCTCGACGCCGAGGGCGTCGTCCAGGTCCTCTACTCCGACCGGCGCGGCGAGGCGACCCCGGTGCTGGCGGCGGTCGGACCGCTCCAGTTCGAGGTGACGATCGCCCGCCTGTCCGCCGAGTTCGACGTCCCGGCCACCATCGACCACCTGCCGTACAAGCTCGCCCGCGTCACCGACGCCGAGGGCGCCAAGCGGCTCCTCACGGCGCCCGGCGTCGAGGTCTTCCGGCGGCCGCGCGACGGCGCCCACCTGGTGGCCCTGCCGAACAAGTACCGCATCGCCACGATCGCGAACGACTACCCCGGCATCGTGCTCGAACCCCTCCTCGCCGGCGGGCAGGCCTGACATGGCGCGCCTGCTGAGCTCCAGCGACATCCGCTCCCTCTCGCGCGGCCTGGGCATCCAGCCGACGAAGAAGTGGGGCCAGAACTTCGTCATCGACGCCAACACGGTGCGCCGCATCGCCGCCACCGCGGGCCTGGACGAGGACGACGTGGTGATGGAGGTCGGCCCCGGGCTCGGCTCGCTCACGTTGGCGCTCATCGAGATCGCCCGCCGCGTCATCGCCGTCGAAATCGACCCGAAGCTGGCCCTGGCGCTGCCGACGACCGTCGCGCACCGCGCGCCCGAGGAGCACGAACGGCTCCACGTCATCGAGACCGACGCCGCGCGCATCCGGGCCGATCAGCTCCCCGAGCCGCCGACCGCGCTCGTCGCAAACCTGCCGTACAACGTCGCCGTGCCCGTCGTCCTGCACGCCCTGGAGACCTTTCCGACCCTCGACAAGGGACTGGTAATGGTCCAGGCCGAGGTCGGCGACCGGCTCACCGCCGGACCCGGCACCAAGATCTACGGCGCGCCCAGCGTCAAGATGGCCTGGTACGCCAAGGCCCGGCGCGCCGGATCGGTGTCGCCCAACGTGTTCTGGCCGGTGCCCAACGTCGCCAGTGGACTCGTCGCCTTCGAACGGCACGAGAGCCCCGAGGCCAACCGGAAAGAGGTCTTCGGCGCCGTCGACGCCGCGTTCGGGCAGCGCCGCAAGATGCTCCGCCAGTCCCTCAAGTCCTGGGCCGGATCGGGCGAGGCCGCCGACGAAATTCTCCGTCGCGCCGGAGTCGAACCCACACGGCGGGGTGAATCGTTGGACATAACGGAGTTCATCGCTCTCGCCGACGCCAAGGAGACACTGTGACCGGACAGACCGCGCCCGCCGCGCCCAGCGCGGCGGTTTCCGTCGACGTCCCCGCCAAGATCAACCCGCACCTGGGAGTCGGGGACGCCCGTGCGGACGGATTCCACGCCCTCTCCACGGTCTACCAGTCCATCTCGCTGTACGACACGGTCACCGTGGAGCGGCGCGAGGAGCCGGGCATCGAACTGACGATCTCGGGCGAGGGCGCCGACATCCTCCCCAGAGGCGACGAGAACCTAGCGGTCAAGGCCGCCAAGCTCATCGCGATCTACGGCAGCGTGGACCCCGACGTGCGCATCCACCTCAACAAGCGCATCCCGGTCGCGGGGGGCCTGGCGGGCGGCTCGGCCGACGCGGCCGCGACGCTCGTGGCCTGCTCGAGACTGTGGGAGATCGAGATCGGCGACGCCGAGATGCACCGCCTCGCCGCCGGCCTGGGCTCCGACGTCCCCTTCTGTCTCAAGGGCGGCACTGCCGTGGGCGCGGGCCGAGGCGAGGAGCTGACCCGCGTCGAGGTGGGCGGTTCGTGGCACTGGGTCGTGGCGACCACCGATACGCAGATTTCCACTCCGGAGTGCTTCAAGGAGGTCGACCGGCTGCGCGAGGACGGCATCGGCCGGTTCTCCGCGGACGTCGACCAGATCGTGCGGGCCTTCGAGTCCGGCATCGGCGCCGACGAACTGTCGCGGCTGCTGGTCAACGACATGGAGGCCGCGGCGGTGAGCCTGCGCCCGCAGCTGGCGTCGCTCATGCACGGGGGGCTTGAGGAGGGCGCGCTGGCCGCGCACGTCTCGGGGTCGGGTCCGACGGTGTTGTTCCTGGCCTCAGACGTCAAGCACGCCATGGCGCTGGCACGGCGGATGCGCATGCGCGGCGGGGCGAAGAGCGTCCACATTGCGAATGGACCGGTACCCGGACCAGCCGCTTGATCGAACCCGTCGATCCCCTGGGAAAGCCGAGTGGGATGGCGGGATTCACTCCTTCACTGTCGGAATTGCGACAGACAACCGGGTCGGCCGCGTATATCAATGGTTGATGTCCCGGCCCCCGCTCCTCCCCGTCGCCCGCGGGTTTCAAGCACTGGCCACAGCGCCGCAATGGAGTCGGCTGCTGGAACGCGGCACGCATCGGGAGATCGTCTCCGGAAGGCGGCTGATCGAGCAGGGCGTTCGCAGCCGAACGGTGTACGCCGTTCGCCGGGGCCGGGTGCGCGTCGTCTACACCGATCAGGACGGAACCGAAACGCTCATCGCCGTGCGAGGTCCCGGCGACCTCCTCGGCGAGTACGCCCACGGCGACGGCTCCGAGCACGTGGCCTCGGTGTGGGCCCTCGAGCACGGCGCGGTGGCCGTACTGAACGCACGAGCCTTCGGGCAGTACATCGAGAGCGCCGGACTGGGGAACGCCTTGCAGCACTACATGCTCGGCAAGGCCCGCGAGAACACCGCCAGGATGTGGCGCACCGCCAATCTCGGTACCGAGAAGCGCATGGCCCAGCTGTTCCTGGAGACCGTGGAGGCGGCCCCGGACGGCGATGTTCCCACGGTGCCGTTGACGCAGGATCAGATCGCGTCCGCCCTCGGAGTGTCCCGCAGTTCGGTCGCACAGCTGCTCAAGCTCTGGCGAACCAAAGGACTGGTCCGAACCCAGCCGGCGCCGCTCACCCTCACCGACCTCACGGCCGTGGCTCGACGAGCCAGCGCAACCTGATTGTGACATCAAACACTTTCTAGTTTGTTCAAGTCTGGACAGCAGCCCACGGCCCGGGCCCAGAGGATGGGAATCAGTCCGACGCCCCAGTACGACGGCAATCCCCACTAGGAGTGCGCATGAGCAAGCCAACCATCCATTGGCGATCAAGCCCCGAATCGCGAAACCTGGTGGCGATGGCGCTCGACGTCCGCCGGTTCAGCAGCCTCACCGATCCCGAACGCAATCGGGTGGCCGTCGCCTTCCGCGACGCGACCGCCGAGGCGTTCACCCGCAGCGGCCTGGCCGAAGCCTGGCACCGGCGCGTCTTCGAGCAGAACGCCGGCGACGGCATCGTGACGGGCTTCCACGAGGAGCACCTGGGGGCGATCGTCGACCGCATTCCCGCCGCGTTGCAGAGCGGCCTGCGCGAACTCCACCAGCGCAGCGGGCTCAATGTCCGAATGCGAATGGGGTTGGCGATCGGACCGGTGTCGAACATCGACGACCCGCGCATCGACATCGCCCCGAACGAACCGATCATCACCGCCTGCCGCCTCGCCGATTCCGCGCCCGCGAGGACGGCGCTGGCGCACTCCGATGCCGCCGTGACCTTCCTGTCGGTCGCGCTGTCTCCCGAAGCGGTGACCTTCACGGTGCGCTCCAACCCGCTCTGGCTGCGGGAGTCGGAGTTCGTGAAGGTCCGCATCGAGATGGCCGACAAGGGCTTTCACACCGACGCCCACCTGCACGTGCCCACCCTCTCCGGCGACCTCCTGAAATTCGGACTGGCCGGTCCCTACCCGCCGGAGGCCGCCGAGTCGGAGGGTCCGGCTCGATCCGAAGCCCGGCCGGCCGATTCGGAACCGGCCAGGCAGCTCCCCCACGTCACCGGCGTCATAGGGGACAACGGCAACTCCAAGATCGGCATCATCGGCGACCACGGCCGCGTCCAGATGTAGGCCCCGCCCGGTCACCACCCGCAATACCTCTCTCAAGGAGATGACATGACGCAGCAGCAACCCCAGTTCGAGAACCAGTCGCCGCCGCCGACTCCGCCCGCGACTCCACCCGCGACGGCGACAGCGGCGCCGACGCAGAACCACCAGCTTCCGCCGGCCCCCAGCCAGGCCACCCGGCATCTATGGGTGGCGGCCTACCTGGATCGGGACTTTCGCCGCGCCGCCCTCAAACACGTCTACAACCAGCCCGAGCACGCCGTCGCGCCGTCGGTCGGCGTGGACTCGGCTTCCGTGCTGTATCACTGCAAACGGGCGATGTACCTCGACCTGTTCCAGGCGATCACCATCGTGGGGCTCTTCCTCCTCGCGCTGGCGGTCTCCTGGCCGGCGGTGTTCGTACTGATCGGCCTGCTCCTGGGATGGCAGCTGTTCAAGGTGCTGCTGCGCACCGTCAGAAACGCCGCCACCTGGATCAAGGACGGCTCGTCGATCAGCCTCCGCCGGATGACCGGCGGCATACTGCTGCTGCTCGTTCTGTGCGTGTTTGTCTTTGTCCTATTCGCCGGATCCGTGATGGCCCTCCTGACGTCCTTGCTCTCCGGCGACGGACTCGGCTCGTCATCGAGTGGTTCAACCTCCACATCGGGCAGCGGTGACGCAAGTTTCGGACGGGCCTTGCCGTGGGCGCTGCTGTTCGCGGGCGTCGTAGGAACGTTCGCCGCCATACGGCGTTCCTGGATCCTCCGCCTGAGGACTCAGATGGTGGGACCGGACTCGATCAGGGCCGACGCACGGCTGGCCCATATCCAGAATGCCGAGGCCGGCGACGTCACCTGCTATTCCGGCTACTACCCGTTCAACTACGCGGGGGATCTGCGGCGAACCTGGAGCCTGGCATTGACCCTGACGCCGGTCGACGGCCGGACGGACCCCGGCCCCTGGCCCGGTTTCACCGCCGCCGAGCTGACTCAGCACATCGGTGAAGGGCTCAGCGCGCTCGGCCAGGATGCCGGTCACACCAAGCACATTCAGGGTTTGAGCGTCACCAACGAGGCCTGGATCGCCGGCGTCGACGCGAACGGCCCGGTCAATTCGACGCAGCACCTCCCCGGATACTCCTGGGCCGACAGCTGCAACGACCCCAACACCATCATCCGCAACTACATCAAGTGCCAGGTGCGGGCCTGGGACGGCGAACTGGTCACCACGGTGTTCGCCCACGCCGCGCTGCAGGGCCAGACCCTGTACTTGGAGTTCAGCCATCTGGTGCTGCCCCCCACCCGGAACGAATACCACGTCTTCGGCAACAAGAGCGAGATGGGACCGAACGCCGTCGTCATGGACGTGCTGCGCGGGATCGGACGGCTACCGGGCGAAGTCGGACAGGCACCCGCAATCTTGTTCCGTGAGATCGGAAACGCGATCGGCGCGTCGAGGCTGCGGACGGATCTCCAGGACCCGCAGTCGGCCTCCACGGACTACGGTGCGCGAGTCAGCGTCCGGTATCTGGGCACTGACTCGGATGTGCAGCACTACTTCCAGGAACGGGACGCGGTCAAGTTCGGGAAGGTACTCGAGCGCCAGCTCATGAGGTTGGTGCGGGACTTCCTCTCCGACAAGGTCGACGTCGCCGAGTTCGAAGCGAAGTCCACCAGCATCATCAACAACAGCACCGTGATCAACGGTCCTGTCGCCGCCGTGGGCGCGGGCGCTTCGGGGAACATCGGCGCAGTCGGCAGCAGCAACCAGGTCACGATCGGCACGGGAGACTCGAAATGAGCGATGAGGACAAGATGACCATCTCCGGCGGCTACCACAACCACGGCGAGGGCAAGGTCGCGGCGATGGGCGACCAGGCCACGGGTTACATCGGCGCCATCGGCGAGAACAACAGCGTCCGGTTCTACGGCGCCGACGGCGGGGACCGGTCGCTCGAACAGCTGGGCCACCTCGTCGAGCAGATGCGCGAGCTGCTCGAAGCCCATGCCGCGGACCTGGGCGAGAAGCGAGCCGAAGTCGAGGAGGTCATCGACGAACTGGAGGAAGGCCTCTCGAAGCACAACCGCCCCAGCATGCTGCGCCGCACGGCGCAGGCCATCGTCGACCTCACCAAGGACCTCACGGTGTTCGCCGACCTCGCCAACAAGATCCTCGATCTCATCGACAAGCTGAAGCACTGAAATCCATTAGGGACTATCTCGTCCGGGTCGGGTGACCAGCGCATCACCCGTCCCGGATGCCCACTCGGCGACCGCGATTCATCCGACTACAGCATGAACTGTAGCGGTGGCACGACTATGTCAGAATTGTTAGGTCCTCTCACCACCCGGTTGAAGCCTGAGGAAGGCAACATGAGCGCCCAATCCCCCTTGCAAGACAGCCCGAACGGATCCGGCAACCGACCCTCGGCGTTGACCGATATCCACGGTTTCATGGAGGGCTTCCAGCAGCGCATGAGCACGGTGCAGGAGCGAGCCGCCGAATCCGCGAGCAAGGTCTCCGCGATCCAAGCGACCGTCGTCAGCGACAACGGCGAGGTCAGCATGACGGTCGGCGCCTCGGGCCAGCTCCTCGACATCCGATTCGGACGGGCGATACGGCAGGCCTCTCCCGAGTGGATGACACAGGTCGCCCAGGAGACGTATGAGCGGGCCCGACAGGAGGCCGCCGAGCAGACCAGAGAGGTCATGACCGAGACCATGGGCGCCGACTCGGCCGCGGTGAAGGCGTTCACCGCGGCCTCGGAAGCCAAAGGCGAAGAAGGTCAGCGATGACTACCAAAAGTTTCAAGGCCGGCAAGAAGGTCTCCGTCGAGCCCGAGGGGGTCAGGAAGGTCGCCACCGCCACCCGCGGCGACGTCGCCGACCCCCTGCAGGACGTCGCGCAGGCGGCCGTGAGCTCGACTCTGAGTTCGGAGAACGCGTTCAGCGAGTACCTGGCCAATCTCATTCCGCCATCCCTGAAAGGGTTCGACGAGACCGCCGAGAAGGCCCTCCTGGCGGCATCGGACTTCGCCGAGGCGCTGGCCAAGGCCCTCGAAGACACCAGCGACTCCTATGAGTCGTCCGACAAGGCGGCGGCCGACGACCTGACCGCGCTGACCGGGGAGCTCTGACCATTATGGATTTTCTTGGAGACGTTGCCGACAGCGTCGGTGATGGCATCCGCGATGTCGCCGATACGGCCGGCGATGTGGCGAACGCCGGGTTCGACGCGGTCGGACTCGACACGGTCGGCGACATCGCGAATGCCGGAATCGATGCCGCGGGGGTCGTCGCGAGCATCCCGGCGAGCGTCAACGGAGCCCTGCTCCACGGTGCAGCTGACGTCGTCAACGGCATCAACGAGGGGCTCACGTGGCTCGCGGAGGGCGCGATCGACGCCGTCGGCGACCTGATCAGCATGGCCATCGACGCGTTCCTCTGGGTTCCCGGCCAGATCATCGGCTTCCTCGACTCCATCAAGGAGCTTCAGTCGCCGATCGACCTGCTCAAGTGCGACGCGGACGCGATCAAGCAGCTGATCGAGGACTGGAAGAAGATCGGCACGGACCTGACCACCATCGGCGAGTCCTTGGAGAGCGGCTCCACCAGCTCCAATGACGCCTGGGAGGGCGATGCCGGCGACACGTTCCGCGAAATCGCGAGCGCCTTCGCCACGTCCCTGCTCAAGGCGGGTGAGCTCGCCACCAGCGCGTCCGGCACGATCGACGGCATCGCGCAGATCGTCGCCGAGGGCCGCGCCGAAGTCATCGAGAAGATCACCAGCACCGTCGAGGAATGCACGTGGATCATGGCGGCGGCCCTCCAGTTCGCCGTCCCCTTCCCTCCGGGGATCCCGATCGCCATCAACGAGATCAACGACCGGGCCACCACCGCTTACGGCGAGGTCGAGGAACGGCTCGGGCAGATGGAATCAGACGTCGACTCGGCCCTGCAGGACCTGTCGGAGCTCGAGACCGGGTTCAGCGACCTCGAGAGCGTCTGGACCCAGTCGGCCGAGAACATCCGCAATGCGGGCGCGAAGGACGACAGCGGAAGCGACAAGAAGGGCAAGGACGACAGCGGCGGGGGTGGTGGCGGCTCGACCGGCGGCGGCGGTTCCAGCGGTGGAGGCGGCAGCCCCAGCGGCGGCGGGGGCGGCGGCCAGCCCGAGGAGGAGCCGAAGGAAGAGGAGAAGCCCGAGGAAGAGGTCGACGACTCCGAGACCGCGGTGACCGAGATGCCCGACGGCTCGAAGGTGCTGGACCCCTACCTGGTCGCGACCATTCCCGAGGAGGAGTGGAAGGCGATGGCCGAGGCTATCCCACCGGAGAAGTGGGAGGAGATCGCCGAGAACGACCCCGAGTCGATCCCGCCGGAGCTGGCGAAGCACGCCCCCGAGCACCTCAAGGACAAGTTCCCCTCGAACGACCCCGACTGGAAGCCGCCGCTCGACGAGAACGGCAACCCGAAGCCGGTGGGCGCCAATATCCCCGAAGACCTCGTCGAGTACATGACCCCGGGCATGGACCAGGCCATCGAGGACTACACCGTCGAAGAGGGCAAGGAGGCCTGGGAGCAGCAGAACCTGGACGAGGAGACGCTGCTGCGCCAAGACCTCGAGGAGGCGGAGACCGACGCCGAGAGGGTCGAGATCCACGAACAGCTCGACGAGCTCCAGCAGCAGGAGGAGGCCGAGGCGGACGCGGAGGCCGAAACCCAGACCTCCGAATCGGAGCAGTCCGAGGAGTCGAAGGAGCCCAAGGACTCCGAGAAGTCGGAAACCGGCGAGGCCAGCAAGGACGACTACGAGTCGGCCCTGGGCTGATAGTCACTTAGTCGACAAAGTCACAATCGGCTGCGCCGTCCACTGAGTCATTGTCAGGGCCTTTCTGGTCATATATATTGCGGTGCAAGCAGATCGGGCCGGGAGCAAAGCTCCCGGCCCGATTCGTCTTCGAACGTCGTAAGGAAAATCTTCTAGACACGTAAGTGCGAGAAGTGAAAGCGGCGCGTGTCGTAACTGGATCAACTTGCGCGCCTGTGTCATAGTTCGAAGACGCGCAGTGCGCGATTCCAAAAGCCACAACTGCATATGGTCCGGTGGGCCGCCCCTTCTATCGCCAAACAGATTGGCGGCCCACCTTCACAGCAATGGAAGGTAACCTCCCATGGCTTCTCTCAGCGTACGCCAATACCCGGCGCCCACGCCAAGCCGAAACGTCCCTGTGGCCGGTTCGTCCACCGACTCCACTCGATCGAGGCAGCCCGAGCGGCCCGACGACTCCGGCAGTTCCGGACTCCGCTTCCTGGTCGGGTTCGACGCCCGTCCGGTCCGCCCGGGCGACCCGCTCGAATACGTCCAGGGGGACGGCTTCTTCGACTGGGCGGGCCGCCGCCTGTTCCTCGAAGACGGTGCACCCGATCCCGACACGTCCGGCGCCTACCGCTACCAGCACTCGCCCGACTGCTGCGATACCGCCGCGTGGGACGGCGATCCGGTCAGCCCGCGCTACGAGCCGATGTACCTGCGGCACCGCCTCAGTGACACCTGGATCATCGACACCGATCGTCCGTACGACCCCGACGACCCGGGTCCGTTCGGCTCCTCCGGCTGGCGTCCGGACCGGCGCACCGGCCGACACCGCCGGAACGAGCTGCCCGATCCATTGCCGCCCAGCGAATCCGACATGCCCGTTCCGGAGTATTCGGAGGTGGTGGCGCTGTCGGTGCGGCGCTGGAGCGAGGCCGAGGTCCAGGCGCTCCACGCCGAGCGCGACCACGACGACGCGCGAACTCCTGATGGCGGCCAGCGCGCCAACCGCCGCCGCGAATCCGCCGGAGCTGGGACCCCGCCGCCTCCGCAGACTCCGACTCCGACTCCGACTCCGAAGGACCGCAACCGGTTCTGGCCCGATGCCGACCGGCAGGCGGGGTCCGAGGACGGCGAGGCCCCCCGGTTCTCGCCGCTCCGCGAGCAGGCCTTCAAGCGGTTCATGACGAAGTCCGCCGACCTGGCCGCCGCCCACCACGAAACCGATCCGCCCTCGTTCCGTCAACGCCTAGCGCACTTGATCGCCTGGGCCTGGTGGGTCGCCTGCCTCGGCCTGATTGCCGCACCACGCCCGCTCCGCGAGGAAGAACCGCCGGTCGACGGCCGCACCGCTGCACCAAGGCCCGTCCCAATCCCCGTTCAACGCGGCACAATCGCATCGGCGGGGCCAGTCCCACAGTCAACTCCCGTGCGGTACATCGGAACCGGGACCATCACACAAGCCCTGGCCGGAGCCCGCCGCTACCGCGCCGACCACCCCGAACCGACCCGAAGGCCACGGCCGACTGCGGACGGGCCACGTCCGAACCCGTCCCCACGCCGCGACTTCCGCCGCGACCCACGATCCTCGTCGGCATCGGCAAGGGCGCCCTATATGGCCGCTTGGGAACGAGCCTTCGACGTCGGCCCCGGCTGGGCCTTCACCGCTTCCACCGCCGGGAAGGCGGCGGCCTGATGGACTACACCGGTTACCTCGGCACCGCCTTCATCGACGGCCGCCCCCTCCGCTTCGAAGGCCTGGCGCACCAGACCCGGCTGCGGATCACCTTCTGCGGCAACCCATTCAATGCCGAACCAGGAGATGGGCCTCCGCTCGGCCCGGGGCCGGGCCCCGCGCACGGCGCTGGCCCGGCGCTCGGTTCCGGTCCGGGCCCCGAACCGGGACACCGCCGCAAGCTCGCCGCCGATTCTGGTTCCGGCGCCGGGGTCGTCCCATCGTCATCCAATATGGATCGAGTCGCCGCGCCCGACCCGATCCGACCCGTCGCGCTCGGCTCGGTCATAGGACTCGCCACCACCACACCCGAGCTCCGCGTGTGCGAGCCCCTGTGCGGTGCATGGGCAGAGGTTCATCGGGATGCGATCGTCGCCGAAGCCGTCCGCATCTGGGCCGCCACCGCCGACCACCGCGAAGCGGCACCGTCCAACCCACCTGAGTCACGCGTCTACCGTCAATGCGAGGGCTGAACCAGATCCAAACGCGCTACGCGGTCCTGTCCGACAGGCCCGGCTGGGCGGCAGAGAACCACCGCGCCGACCGCATTGTCCAGCTCGCCGTCGCGTGCTACTGGAACTGCCTCGACCACAACGTGATCCGCGAGTTCCGCCCCGTCGGACGCGGCCCGCAATGGCTGCGCCGCTTCACCCCGCGCCGCACCGAGCCGCCGAGTCGGAACCAGGAAAGGAGGTCCTGACCTTCCCGAACCGGGTGCGGCGGCATGCACGGACGAGGCTCACGCGTCCCCAAGGTCACGAGCGCAACCAGCCGCCGTACCCGGCCCCTACCAAACGCTTCAGACATTGCGCGTCAGCATTTGGCTATGAACGATTGACAAAATTCTACAAATCGGCTCAATCCCAAGTCACGGTACAAGTCACGGGCTTCCAGAAACTGCATCCGTGCATCCTCGTATCGCCGACGCGGGTTCGCCCAACCGGCCAGCCCCAAACCCAGAAGGGCGTCGGCTTGGGCAAAACAGGCTCCGGTGGTGCGGGCCAGGTCCAGCGCCGCGTTGTAGTGCCCCTCGGCAGCGCCCCACTGTTCCCGCATCCGCGCGATCTCACCTAGTCTCAGGAGGGCGGCGGTCTGAGCAATGCGGTCACCGGTGGCGCGGGCCAGGTCCAGCGCCGCATTGTAGTGCCGCCTGACATCACTCCGCTGCTCTAGCATCCGCGCGACATCACCCAGTCTCAGGAGGGCATCTGCTTGGGCAATATGGTCACCGGCGGTGCGGGATAGCCGAAGTGCATCCTGAAAGCACTTCGATGCGGTGGTCCATTGCTCTCTAGAGAAGGCGACCCTTCCGAGACTGAGACTCGATGTAAGCGCCCCGCGAGCATTCGGCAAGTCGTTCAAGCGGGTGGCCACGGTCTCCGCATCGTCGAGTCGATTCAGAAGCACGAGGCATCTTCCGGACTCGGCGGCGAGTGTTGCCGCGACGGGATGAGCGGCGGAGATGGCCGCGAGAGTCCCCGAGATCATCTCTTCGCTCGCATCGTTCAGCCACTTGACGGCCTCACCAGGGCCTGTGAATTCGAGACCAGGTGTCTCCTTGGCAAACGCCTCCGTCGCGTCCTCGCCCCAGATCTCCCTCACTGCGGCATGGACTCGTCCCGCCATCCACACGAAGAACCGTGCCCGTACTCCTCGCAGGTCATCGCCGTACGAATCGGCGGCGAGAACAGAGGCGAGTGCGGCATCCTCGTCGTGCAGTCGGAAGCGGTAGTGCGGCAGCGCTTGGATCAGCCGATGCAGCTCATCGGCGATCAAGGCTTCGTCCGAATCAGTGATGGCCGCTATCGATCCAGCGTCGAAGTCGGGACCAGGATGGACCCCACAGGCGATGGCGGTGCGGTGCAGCGCGTTCGAGCCGAGCTGCGCGAGTGCGTCGCGGTAGACCGCCTCCAGCACGGGGCTGCCCGAGCGTTCAATGCTCTGGACTAGCAGGTCGGGGCGGACATGGGCCAACTGGCGCGACAGGCCGTCGACCGCCTTCGGACTCCAGCCGACGAGACCGCCCAACCGGACCAGGATGCTCTCGTCGAGCGGTTCGTCCGTACCGCGGCGAAGCAGCGCGATCCCATCGGCCTCGTTGAGAGGGACGGCCTCGACAGACCGGTCGGCGCTGATGCCGCCCAAGGCATTACGGCTGGTGATGAGCAGCGCGCATCGGGAACCGGCCGGGGGCAGGGCCAGTTCTACCTGGTCGGTGTCGGCGACGTCGTCCAATACGATTAGCGCTTGATGGTCCGCGAGCCAGCGGCGCCAACGGCTGACGCGGCCGGCCAGGTCGGGCTCGATCCTGGTGTGCCCGACCTCGACCAGCAGGTCCTCCAACAGCTGCTCCGGACTGCGTTTCGGCTGCCCTGGCGTCCAAGTGTGCAAGTTGAGGTAGATCCGCCATTCGGAGAAGTCCACCCGGAGTTCGGTGGCCGCGCGCAGCACAATCGCCGACTTGCCCGATCCGCCTCTGCCATGCACCACCGCTATGAACGGATCCTCGCCGCCCGCCGCCTGGCGTGCGCCCCTCACCAGATTTCCGACTTCGGAGTCCCTGCCGATCATGTCGCCCTGCGGGAGCGGCATCGTGGATCTCCCGGACGGTCCGGCCGATTCGTGAGCCGGCCCACTTCCCCGCCGGTTCTTGAACAGCGGCGACTGGCCGGCCCCGTCCGCGCAAAGCAGCCGGGGCGTCTGTGCGCCACCGATGCGGGACTTCATCCCGTCGTACAGGTCCTCGGGGGTGAGCGTGCCTTGGAGTCCGTCGATGCCGTTGCCCAGCATGTCGAGCAGCGCTGCGACGAACTTCGAGTACCGTCCCTGCCCAGGGTCGGCGGGCACCTCGGCCTTCTCGAATTTTTCACAGGCGGTGAAGAGCGTCGACAGGTCGGTGCGGTCCTCCTCGTCCCAAGTCTCACCGCCGTCTCCTCCGAGCACTCCCTGGTTCATGGCCTCACCGCTGTGGCAGGTGTCCAGGAACAGGATCCGGTGCTTAGCCGGGTGGGCGCCGTGGCGCAGATGGCCGCGAAGCCAGTCGAAATCCCGCCAGTTGAGCAGGTTGGGGAACTGGTCGTCGCTGGCGGCCAGGAGCAGCCGGGTGCGGGGACCGTGGCGGTCGAGTTCGCCGTGCCCACCGAAGTAGACCAGTAGCGCGTCCTCGGCCGCTTCGGACGCCGCGGCGAGCTCACGGCTGATGTTCGCCTGCGTCGCCTCGGCACCGATCAAGGTGCGGCAGTGCTCCTTTGGAAGACCCCAGACGTCCTCACTCTGGAGCAGGCGCGCCAGTTCGCGCGCACCCGCGGCCATGGCGGGGTAATCGTGGAGGCCGGAGGCGGCGTACTCCGAGACTCCGATCAGGACCGCTCGCGACCGGTGAGGGTCGGGTGTGGCGAGTGGGGCCATGGGCGGGCTATGCTCCTCGTTCTCCTGTCACCTTTGCCGTTGGCTCAGTTCCCAGATGTGCCGGATCGTCTCAGGCTCAGGGTTTTCGAGGATGACGCGGGTGCCGTCGGGGCATTCGAGATGGACCACTACCTTGGCCACTGCCTTCCATTGACAGATCTGGAGGGTCAGGCTTCCCAGAGCGGCGAGCGTCGAGACTGCGGCGATGATGGTGTCGGCCGTGCTGAGGGTGCCATCACGTTCGGAGACCGGTTCGAGCGCAACCCCAAGGGGCAGTCGGGTCGAGGTGAGGACTTGATACAGGTCGCTTGCGTCACCGGGCTTGCCGTCGACGGCGATGGTGAATTGCGGCAAAGGCACTCCGATCGCGAGAATGACTGCCTCTCATGATGCCAGCATCGCTCCGGGCTCGGGTTACCGAGATAGACCACTGAAGATTGATCTTGGTGGAGCCGATCATCCACTCTGAGATCCTGGATCCGTCTGCGATGACCGTTCCTCGCTCACCTGCACAGACGACCGATAGAGCAAGTCACGGCCCCTTCAGTTGTGGCTCAAGGACATGCTCCTCGCACGTCCATCCAGGCCGACACAGGAATTCGTGAGCACGAAAGTGCGACACGCGTTCGCATGCAAGAGCGTCTAGTTTGATTTTTCAGCTAGAGGAACAGGCAGAACGGGTGGCCGGACGGGTCGAAGAGGACCCGGACGGTCTCCTGTGGTTGCTCCTCTGCCAGGGTCGCGCCCACGCTGATCGCGTGTTCAACGGCGGCGTCCAAGTCCTCGACCCAGATGTCGAGATGCTGGGTCGCGTGCGTCCGGCCCGGTACGGCGGGCCATACGGGGCACTGCCAGTGGCGTTCATACTCGAAGTTCAGGGTCGGCCCGTCACCTTCAGAGGCGTGGACCTGTGCGAATCCACCTTGCGGCGGTTCGCCCGGTCCAGGCCCTTCGGAGCGGTTCACCGGCCGACCCAGCAGCAGCCCGTAGAACTCGGCCAAGGCCCGCGGGTCCGGAGCGGTGATCGTGATCGAGTTGAGCGTGAGTCTCGGAGTGTTCATCGCCCCAGGCTAAGGCCGGGACGGTGTTCCCACGCACAAGCCCGAACATGACCGCGGCCGCGGCGATCCCTCGCTAGGAAACAGCCTTGCGGCCGGTACCCCGGCGGAGCTTGGCCTCGATCGCCTCCTCGGCCTCTTCCTGGGGCACTTCAATGTAGTCATCATCGTTGTGCCCCAGCCGATACAACTGGAAGAATTCGGTCGGGGACCAACCTTGACCGTTGAAGCGGTAGACCTCGTCGTAGGTGATCCCGTTGACCTCATAACGCCGCATGACGGCCCCAGGGTTCGACCGGGTGTATACCTCACTCACCTTGAAGTAATACCGGACGTTCTCCATCTCGCTCTCCCGTCCACGCGGCACGACCACGACCTGTACTTCGTCCTCATAGATCACTCGACCGGGAGCGGCAGAACGGACGGTTCGGAACTCGACACCGTGGGCGGTCAAGATCTCCAGGTAGCCGGGCACCCGCTCGATGAGATGCGTTGCCGAGGGTTTGAACCAGGCCGCGGCCCCGGGGTTCACCTCGTGGTCGTAGACCGTCGGGTCCACCGTCGACGGGCTGAGGTACGCCTCGTTGTACCAGTCGTTGTTGCTGCGGCGGAACGACTCCTGCTCGTCGGTCAGTCTCCCCTGCTTGGCGAGAGTGTTGACCAGACCGAACACTCCGGTGAAGTACCCCCGCTGATTCCGGTGCACCGACTCGAACCGCACGTAGTGGATCGGTTCGGCGCCACTGCTCTTGATCATCGCCATCGAGTGATCCTCTCACCGCCGACCGCAGGCTAGTTCGATCCGCCAGTGGCTCGGGTGTTGCGGCCGGTCTCGGCTGAAACGACTTCTCAGTCGGTCACGCCGTATGGCGATTGAGGTGGGGTGCATCCGAGGGTGGCGGGATGCGTGGCAAAGCGTAGATCTCTCGGTCCTTGTCGATTCTTCCTCGTTTGGATTCATCGAGGTCGACCACGGTTGTCTTCGTGACGGTCTCACCATCCTCGTCGAACACGACTCCCCAAACGATGGTCCCACCGTCATACGCGGTTGCTCTGCTTATCGATCCGTCAGCGCGGAATATTCTCGATATGCCGTTACGTATTGAGTTGCAGTACCAGTCCTCTTCCAGGACGGTACCTTCAGCGCTCATCGTTCGGGCAGGGCCGTGCTGGTAGCCATCGTGGTAGCTGATCTCATCCCGGCCGCCGTCGGGGTTCTCTTCGAATCCGATGCCCGTGAACCGTTGGCCCTCGTACCAGAAGTGCTGACTGCCATCCATATCCAATTCGTCGTCAGGCACCCTGATCAATTTCGAAGTGTCCATCAGCTCTTCCTGTCCCATCCGTCAATCGTCCTCAACAGACAGCTGGAGTTTCCTTCCGCTTGCAGAGAATCCAGATCCACTCGAGGAGTTTCGGCGGCTATTGCCGACTTCAGGGAACGGGCCTTCGCTCGGAGGAGACATCGAGGGGTCCTTCCGTTACTTGGGGATCTGGGAGATGGCGGCACGGAGCATCCCGTAGGCGACGGTGTCCTGGTCGATCAGGGTGGTGTACATCGAGCCGAGAGCATCGGTGAACACCGCCGCTCCGGCCTGGTACGCGGCCAGGATCGCAGGAGCTTCCGGACCAGCTGATGAGACCAGCGACCACTGGCCGGGGCCGAGGATCACCATCGGCGTCGGCAGGACCATGTAGCCGATCCCCTCGGCCACTTGCTTGGTGGTCTTCAACGCCATCTGCGTCGCCGCCAAGATCGTGCCCATCGACTCAAGGCCCGCCGCTGCCGTCAACAGCGCCGCATCACTGCGGGCCACTACCGACCCGACCTCCCCTGCGTGCCCCACGAGACCCTGGTAGTCGTTGCCCTGCCACGAGGTGGCAAGGCCGGCAACGGACTCGGCGAACTTGACTCCTGTCTCGGTCAGTTCCCCCACGGCCTGTACCACCGACTCGCCGAGCGTCAGGAATTGCGACGGATCGGCGTCGATCGCCTGCTGAAACGTCGGCATCCGATCAGTTCCCCACCGACCGCCAAGCAGGAATGGTCGGCACCCTGAAGCGGCGTAGCTCCCATGCCCAGGTCTTGAAGTCGTTCGCGCATTCCTCGTCGGCCATGTCCCAGTTATCGGCGATGTCGCCGACGAGCGTGCTCACATCCCCCAGGTAGTTGGAGAAGTGGCTCAATAGGGTCTCGAAGCTCTCGGCGAGTTCCTCGGCACCGTCCGCGCACTTGAACCCCCGGTTGGAGCGATCCGCCTCTCTTGCGTCCCGCACCATCTTGTCCGGCAGATTCTTCGCGTCCGAGGAGTACTGCTTCATCTTCTGGGCCGCGCTGCGCAACTGCGCGCTCTCCACAAAAACCAGCATGGACTGCCTCCCAAGGGGGTAGAGGACCTCTGCGACAAGTTATCAACAGCGCGCCAGATCTTCTCGGCGCAATCCGGGCGCATCGATCGGGTTGCAGGGGAGCAGAAGCCCACCGATGAAGCAACTGGCTCGCCTGAACGAGGTCCAGGAGACAGCGGGTCAGACGTTGCGGTCGAAGATCATTCGTAGGCCGTGCAAGGTCAGGTTCGGCTCGTAGTGGGTGATCGTTTCGCACTGTTCGATCACGACCGGGGCGAGGCCGCCGGTGGCGACCACCGCTGTCGTCTCCTGGCCCAGCTCCGCCATGATGCGGCGGACCAGGCCGTCGACTTGGGCGGCCGTGCCGTAGACCATGCCCGACTGGAGGCACTCGACGGTGTTCTTGCCGATCACGCTGCGCGGCTTGACCAGTGGGATCTTGAGGAGGTTGGCCGCGCGGGAGGCCAGGGCGTCGATCGAGATCTCGATTCCCGGGGCGAACGCGCCTCCCAGGAAGTCGCCGGTCTCCGAGATCACGTCGATGTTCGTCGACGTTCCGAAGTCCACTGTGATGCACGGGCCACCGTAGAGGTTGAACGCCGCGTAGGTGTTCGCGATCCGGTCCGGGCCTGCCTCGCGCGGGTTGTCGATCATCAGCCGGACCCCGGTCCGCACTCCCGGGCCGAGCACCACCAATCGCGCGTGCGGGTAGTACCGCTGGGCCATCTTGGCGACCTCGGCGCCCTGTTGCGGGACCGTGGAGGACAACGCGATCCCGGTCAGGTTCACGCCGTCGCCGTCGAGGAGCGCCCGGAACGTCAAGCCCAGTTCGTCGGCGGTCGCGTGCGGGTCGGTGCGAATGCGCCACGAGTGCTTGAGGCTCTCACCCTCGAAGACCGCGAGCACGGTGTTGGTATTGCCGATGTCTGCGCACAGCAGCACGGTCACTCCTCGAAGTCGAGTCCGATGTCCAGAATGGGCGAGGAGTGGGTGAGGGCGCCGACCGAGATGAAGTCGACCCCGGAGGCGGCGTATTCGACCGCGGTGTCGAGCGTGATCCGGCCGGTGGCCTCCAGTTCGGCGCGGTCCCCGACCGCGTCGACGACCTCCCCGAGTTCCTTGGGGCTCATGTTGTCGCACAGCAGGAAGGTCGCGCCGACGGCCACGGCCTCGACCGCCTCGTCCAGCGTTTCCACCTCGACCTGGATGTCGATCTCCGGCTCGGCCGACCGCACGGCGCGGAAGGCCTCGGTGATCGACCCGGCCGCCTCCTTGTGGTTGTCCTTGATCATGGCGACGTCGTACAGGCCCATCCGCTTATTGCCGCCGCCGCCGGTGCGCACCGCGTACTTCTCCAGCGCGCGCATCCCCGGCGTGGTCTTGCGGGTGTCGAGCACCGTGGTGGGCCAGTCGGCCAGGACGTCGGCGAAGCGGCGGGTGTGGGTGGCGACCCCGCACATGCGGCACAGCAGGTTCAGCGCGGTCCGCTCGGCGGCCAACAGGTCGCGGGTGCGGCCTGAGACGCGGGCGAGCACCTGGCCGGCGCGGATGCGGGCGCCTTCCTTTGCGAGATAGGTGAACTCGGTCGGGCCTGGCATCGCGTGGAAGACGGCGTGGGCGACGGGCAGGCCGGCCAGCAGTCCGTCGGAGCGGGCGGTGACGGCCACGATCGAGGAGTGGTTGGGGTCGAAGATCGATTCCGACGTGAGGTCGCGTCGGGCGTGGGAGAGGTCCTCGTCCAGGTAGTCCTGGATGTCGACGTACACGTCCTCGGGGTCGAGGCCGCAGGCGATCAGGCGTTCGTCCAGTCCGGACTTGTCGAATCTGGCGGCGCTCATACGGACTCCCAGGTGGTCTCAAGTGCCCCGTCGGGGCTGATGGACAGGTGGAGATGGCCGAGCCAGTCGTCGGAGGCCCCGGGGTGGTCCTCTCTCCAGTGGCTGCCGCGGGTCTCACGGCGGCTGTAGGCGGCGGCGGTGACGGCGGTCGCGACGGTCAGCAGGTTCGTGGCCTCCCATGTGGCCGGGCGCGGACGTCCGGACACATTGTCCCCCAACGCCGTCAGCGCTTCGGCGGTGGCTTCGAGACTGGCCGCGGAGCGCAGGACGCCGGCGCCGGCGGACATGGCCTGCTGAAGCGGGGCGCGCGAGGTGGTCGAGCAGACCCAGCCTTCGCCTTCGGGCGCTTCGGGAGTGCCGGGGCTGGGCTTGCGCTCGGCAAGGTCGTCGGCGATGCGGCGGGTGAAGACGAGCGCTTCGAGCAGGGAGTTCGACGCGAGCCGGTTGGCGCCGTGGAGACCGGTGCAGGCGGCCTCGCCGGCGGCGTACAGGCCGGGAACGGTGGTGCGGCCGTGCAGGTCGGTGCGGACGCCGCCGGAGGCGTAGTGCGCGGCGGGCGCTACGGGGATGAGGTCGGTGACGGGGTCGATCCCGAGGGCGCGGCAGGAGCCGGTGACGGTCGGGAACCGCTCTTCGAGCATGGTGCGCCCCAGGTGGCGGGCGTCGAGCCATACGTGGGGCTGGCCCTCGGCCCGCATGCGGGCGGTGGCGGCCTTGGCGACGACGTCGCGGGGCGCCAGCTCAGCGAGCTCGTGGAGGCCGACCATGAAGCGCTCGCCGGAATGATCGAGAAGGTGGGCTCCCTCGCCGCGTATCGCTTCAGTCACCAAGGGTTGTCGGTCCCCCTCGGTACCGTCGGGGAGGAGGCCGTGGTCCTTTCCGACGTAGAGAGTCGTCGGGTGGAACTGGACGAACTCGAGATCGGTGACGGTGGCCCCGGCCCTCATTGCGAGGGCCACACCGTCGCCAATGGACACTGAAGGGTTGGTGGTCGACTGGAAGATCTGGCCCATGCCGCCGGTGGCGAGCACCACCGCGCGGGCCTCGACACCGCCGACGCCATGCTCGACGCCCTCGCCGAGGATGTGGAGACTGACGCCGGCCGCGTGCCCTGAGGCATCGGTGAGCAGGTCGAGGACCATCGCGTTCTCGATGATGCGGATCCACGGGTCGCGCAGGACCGCCTGGTGGAGGGCGCGCTGGATCTCGGCTCCGGTCGCGTCGCCGCCCGCGTGGACGATCCGCCTGGCCCGGTGCCCGCCCTCGCGGGTGAGCTGGAGCGAGCCGTCGGCGTACCGGTCGAACCTGGCGCCGGTGTGGATGAGGTCCGCGATGCGGTCGGGGCCCTCGGTGACGGTCACTTCGACCGCCGCCGGGTCGCACAGGCCGACGCCCGCGATCTGGGTGTCCCTGGCGTGCGCGGCAGGACTGTCGTGCGGGTCGAGCACCGCGGCCACGCCGCCCTGCGCCCACCTCGTGGAGCCGTCGTCGATGTGCACCTTGGTGACCACGGTGACGTGGAATCCGGCATCGCGGAGGTTGAGGGCGCAGGTGAGGCCCGCGACCCCGGAGCCGATGACGCACACGTCGGTGGTCTCGGTCCAGGACGGGGCGTCGGCCCGCAGCCGCCGCGGCAGGCGCGGCAGCTGGGGCAGCGGCGTGACCGGCGGTGTCACCGGTTCGACGCCCTGGCGATGAAGTCGGCCAAGTCGGCGGACTGCTGGACACGCGAGGGACCGTGGACGTACATCATGTGGCCCGTCGGGTACTCGCGAGTCTCGATGCGCTCACGCGCTTCGAGCGGGATCTCCAGGTGGTCGAGGGTGTACTCGATCGCCTCGATCGGGACGCCGCCGTCGTAGCGGCCCATGGCCACGTGCACCTTGAGCTCGGGGTTGACGCGCATCGCGTTGGCGAGCTTGTCGATGACGTCGACCGCTTCGCCCTCGAACTCCTTGTAGGACCACGGGTGGACCGTGCGCGACAGGGTCTCGTAGACCGAGTCGTTGTCGTATTCGAGCTCGGTGCGCAGGTAGTACTGGAGCGCCGCCGTGTACGGGCCGTCGATCGCCGACAGGAACGGGTCGAACGGCATCCGCTCGTGCGTGTAGTTGTCGGCCGGGCCGGTGAAGCGGGTGTCGAGTCGGCCGGTCACGAGCTTCTTGTGGCGCTGGAGCTCCGCGTAGTAGCGGGTGTGCTCCAGGCGCAGGTTGGCGTTGTCGACGTAGGCCTCGCTGACCCCGGCGAGCGAGGCGACCTTGGCGACGGCCGCGGCCCGCTCCTCGGCGGTGAGGTTCTGGCCCTTGGCGAGCACCGCGCGGTACTCGTCGGCGTACTCGCGGGCCTCGGTCACGACCTCTTCGAGGCTGCGTCCGTCGTGGAGCCCGTGGTAGTGGGCGGTGGCCGCGTACGTCGGCAGGAACAGCGCGTTCGGCAGGTCCGAGCGCTTGGAGTGGTAGAGCGTCTCCATGTTGAACGCCGGGGCGAGGAACATGACGCCGTTGAGGAACAGGCCGTAACGGGTCTGGAGGTGCTCGGCCAGGCCGGCGCCGCGGGTGCCGCCGTAGGACTCGCCGATGAGGAACTTCGGCGACAGCCAGCGGTTATTGCGGGTCGTCCACAGCCGGATGATCTCGCCGACGGACTCGATGTCGCCGGTGAAGCCGTGGTAGTCCTTCGCCTTCTCGCCCTCGACGGCCCGGGAGTAGCCGGTCGAGACCGGGTCGATGAACACCAGGTCGGTGTGGCGCAGCAGCGACTCCTCGTTGTCGAGCAGCCCGTAGGGAGGCGGGGTGAGCTCGCCGACGTCGCCCGAGTCGGCCCGGCGGGGACCGAGCAGGCCCAGGTGGAGCCAGATCGAGGACGATCCGGGGCCGCCGTTGAACGCGAACGTCACCGGCCGCTGCGTGACGTCGGTGCCATTGAGCGTGTAGTAGGTGATCGATACTTCGGCCTTCGGCTTGCGGCCGTTGTACTTCTCTTCCTCGGTCACTTCCTCGCGCAGGACGATCCGCCCCGTCGTCGCGGAATATGACAGGTCCCCAAGGGTGTGATGGGTCGTCTTGAGGTCGTCGGTCGGCTCGGGCTTGTCGCTCTTGGCGTCCTGCTTCGCCTCGTCCGCGGTCTCGGTCTGCTTTTCTTCGGTCATGGTCAAGAAACTTACCGCTCGGCTAGTGGCGATGCCACCGCGTTGCCGGCCGTCCCGGGAGCCGGGTGGGCCTTGTCCGCGTTGACCTCGATGATCGAATTGCGCTCGTCCACATGAACGACGCGCGGCACGAACTTGTGCGCCTCGTCGTCCTCCATCTGCGCGTAAGTGATGAGGATGACCAGGTCGCCGGGATTGACCAGGTGGGCCGCGGCGCCATTGATCCCGATCACGCCGCTGCCGCGCTCGCCGGCGATCGTGTACGTCTCCAGCCGCGCGCCGTTCGTGATGTCCACGATCGCTACGAGCTCGCCGTCGAGGATGTCGGCGGCGTCCAACAGGTCCGCGTCGACCGTGACCGAGCCGACATAGTGCAGGTCGGCCTGGGTGACGGTGGCGCGGTGGATCTTGGACTTGAACATGGTCCTAAGCATCGGGATCTCCGATCTTCCGGGGCTCTATGACGACGGGGGCGTTGTCGATCAGGCGGGTGGTGCCCGCCTTGGCGGCGATGAGGAGACGGGCGGGACCCGACTCGGGGGCTTCGCCGAGGTCATTCCCGCGGACGGCGATGTAATCGACGTCCAGGCCCGGCTCGGCACCGAGAATCCGCTCGGCGGCGGCCAGCGGATCGGGCGAGGCCTGCGCCGCGCGAATGGCGTGCGGAATCGCCAGCGCGGCGGCCCGCTCGGCCTCGGACAGGTAGATGTTGCGGCTGGACCGGGCCAGCCCGTCGTCCTCGCGGTCGGTCTCGACGGCCAGGACCTCGATGCCCATGTCGAGATCGCGGACCATCCGGCGGACCATCGCGAGCTGCTGGAAGTCCTTCTCGCCGAAGCAGGCGAAGTCCGGCTTCGTCAGGTGGAACAGCTTGGAGACGACGGTGAGCACGCCGGTGAAGAACCCGGGCCGGGAGGCGCCTTCGAGGATCTCGCCGTCGGGGCCGGCGTGCACCGAGGTGAGGCCTTCGCGTCCGTCGGGGTACATCTCGTTCACGCTGGGCGCGAAGACGACGTCGACGCCTTCGGCCTCGCACATCCGCACGTCGGCGTCGAGGGTGCGCGGGTACTTGTCGAGGTCCTCGTGCGGCCGGAACTGGAGCGGGTTGACGAAGACCGTGACGATGACGGCGTCGGCGGCCGCCTTGGCGCGCCCCAGGTTCGCGCGGTGGCCGTCGTGCAGGGCGCCCATCGTGGGTACGACGGCGACCGTGCCGGACAGGGCGGCGCGGGCCTTCGCGAGATCCGCTTTGGTGTGGACAACGGTTGTCACGGGGTCTCCTCCTCGGGGTGGGCGCTTCTGCGCTCGGAGAGAACGTCGAGCAGTCCTTCGGCGTCCGCGGGCTTGAGGCGGCCCGAATCGAGGGCGCGTTCGGCGGTGCGGCGGGCCAGAGCGCGGTAGGTGTCCTCGATGCCGGTGCCCGCGAGGGCGCCGAGGTGGGCCGCGACGGTGCCGGCGTCGCCGCGCGAGACCGGGCCGGTGAGTCCGGCGTCGCCGTGGCGCAGCGCATTGTCGAGCGAGGCGGACACGAGCGGGGCCAGCAGCCGCTGGGGTTCGTTCACGCCGATGGCGCGCAGCTGGTCGGCCGCGTCATTGACGAGGGTCATCAAATGGTTGGCGGCGTAGACGAGTGCGGCGTGGTAGCGGGCGCGGTCGGCCTCGTCGATGTGCTCGGGCTCGCCGCCCATTTCGAGGACGAGGGCCTCGCCGACATAGCGGGACTCGGCCTCGCCCGTGATGGCCCAGGAGATCCCGGCGAGCCGTTCGAGGTCTTCGGCGCGTCCGGTGAAGGTCATGACGGGGGCGAGCGCGATGGTGAGGGCGCCGGCGTCCCGGGCGGGGGCCAGCGCGGCGGCGCCGAGGGCACCGGAGGTGTGGGCCCAAATCTGTCCGGGCCGGACGGGCAGGGAGGCGACCAGGGGCGCGATGGCGTCGTCGGGGACGGCGATGAGGAGGAGATCGGCCGCCGCGGCGACCTGGTGGGGAGACAGGATCTCGGCCGCGGGCAGGTGGCGGGCGGCGCGTTCGAGGGAGGCGTCGGATACGGCGCTGGCGGCGACGACGCGGTGGCCCGCGCGTTCGAGGGCCGCTCCGACGACGGAGCCGACACGTCCGGCCGAGACCACGCCGACGGCGAGTCGGGAGGCGGGCCTGGGAGAGGCGGCGCGGTACTGCTGTTCCATCTGTTTGATCCAGTCCTGTGGGAGGTACCGGTCATTGCTTACGGGTTAATTGTGCTTCGCCAGTCTGCCAACGCCAGCCCGGGAGGCTCCAAGTGGCAAGTCTCACTCAAGGTCTAGGGTCGGTGACATGCCCGGGTTCGAGCGCTGGAGGCGTGCGATGACGCGGTCCCTTTACGGGCCCGGCGGCTTCTATCGCCGCGAAGTCCCCGCCCATCACTTTTCGACCAGTGCGCAGACCTCGACGTTCGCCGATGCGATCGCGCGGTTGGCCGGGGAGGTCGATGAGGCGCTGGGCAGTCCCGAAATCTTCGACGTGGTCGACGTCGGCGCGGGCGACGGCGAGCTGCTGACGCATCTGGCGGGCCTATTGGACGAGCGGGCGCGCCTGGTCGCGGTCGAGCTGCGGCCGCGCCCGGCGGGCCTTCCGGAGCGGATCGAGTGGCGGGCGGAGATCCCCAGCGGCGTGCGGGGGCTCTTGGTCGCGTGCGAACTGCTCGACAATGTGCCGTGCGACGTGGCGGTGGTCGATCCGGAGGGCCGGGTCCGCTACGAGGAGGCCGACGAGCTCGGCGAGACGCGCTTGGGCGAGGAGATCGACGACGCGGACGCGAAGTGGCTCGCCGAATGGTGGCCGCTGCGCGAGCCGGGACGGCGCGCCGAGCTGGGTGCGCCCCGGGAGGCCATGTGGCGCAGGCTGAATGACGCCGTGACGGCCGGTTCGGCGCTGGCGATCGACTACGGGCACACCGGGGAGACCCGGCCCCCGGCCGGGACGCTGGCGGCGTTCCGCGACGGCCGGCCGGTCCGGCCGGTTCCGGATGGCAACTGCGATATCACCGCGCATGTCGCGGTGGACGCGCTCGGCTGCGACCAACTTCAGACGCAGCGGAAGGCCTTGCGGGCCTTGGGACTGAAGACGGAGCGGCCGCCGCTGAGCCAGGCCTACCGGGACCCGACCGGTTACGCGATGGCCTTGGCGAAGGCGACGGCGGCGACCCGCCTCACCGATCCGGGGGGCCTGGGCGCCCACTGGTGGATGCTGTCCTCTCGTCCATAGGGCGTTTCCGGCTCGGCTCCAGTCCCGCTTCGGCGCGAGACGGCGGCCCGGGCCACGGAGCCGGGCCTGGTCAGGCGCATTGATCGCAGTGGACGTCGTCGACCGGTTCGCCGGCGGCCAGATCCTCGAGCCAGTCGATCAGCCGGACGTCGTCTACTTCGATCTCGTAGAAGTCGTCGTATTCGTCCTTTCGGTGCGGCCGGGCGGGACCCGACCCGGCCATCACACCGAACGGCGCGTTGCGCGGGTGTAAACGGAAACGGCAATGCCGCGGCAATACCGGACGTGCCGCTGTCGCATCGCGATCATTCGACCCGTCAGGGCAGGGAGCCCACTGGTGGATGGTCTCGGCTATTCACTGAAGAGGTCGGCGGCGTTGCTCGCGGTCGGCGCGCGCAACAGCCATCGCCTCAGCAGTTCCCGGTCGGTGCAGTTCATGATCCGATCCCGATCGGCACGGCCGATCGGAACCCCTCGATCGTCGAGGAATGCCAGGACCGCTTCGGCCACTCCCTCGACACGGCCTTCTTCACGACCCTCTTCTCGGCCCTCTTCTCGGCCCTCGCGCCGGGCTTCTGAGACGTATCCGTACTTCATGGTCTTCATTATCTTCCTCCAGGTGTCTTGCACACAACCTTTGCCGAGACCACCTTCGGTGAACTCGTACCAGTAGGTCGCGGTCTCGGGTTCAAGGGAGTCAAGCGCGTCGGCGAGCGGCCGCATCGCCTTTTCGACGTCGGGATCGAGTCGATGCGAAATGAGCGCGAGGACGGTGAACACCACGTCCTCGGCTGCTTGTTCGGGGTCGGTGACGAACGGCATGTTGTCCGGCCCGCACACATACGGGAAGACTCGCATGGACGGCCGTTCAGGCGGGCCGAGCGTCAGCGGTCCCCGCGCCCACCGGGCGGTGCCCTCCTTCGGCGTCAGGACCAGCAGCGTGGCCGGAATCTCGTACTTGTTCTCCAGGAAGCTGAGGTAGTAGGCCCAGCCGCGGACCTTCACCTCCTTCGCCTCGGTCTGCGGCTCGATGACCAGCAGGCGGCTTCCCGCCGCGGTCTCGGCCAGGAGGATGGTGTCGACACGCCGCTCGATCGCCTCGGTCGTCGTCAGGTCGGTATCGAGCACGCTGACCTCCTCGATCACCGGGAAGTCGGTGTCGAGTACTCGTCGCAACGTGCGGGTGAACAGGCCCGGGTCTTCGCGGAAGATGCGGTGCAGCGCTTCATGGGGAGTCTTCGCCATACCTTCAGCGTAGGAACAACGTCTCCCGTTTCAGCGCAAGCGATTCGCGTGTCGTTTGTCGCTTATCCGACAAGTGCCTCGGTCGTCTCATCCCTGCGGAACTCGGTGGGGCTCATGCCCTTGCGGCGCTTGAACGCATTGCTGAAGCCGAACGCGTCGGCGTAGCCGACCGAGCGGGCCACCTGCGCCACAGTGCGTTCGGGATCGGCCAGCAACTCCTCCGCCATCTCCATCCGCCAATTGGTCAAATAGGACAGCGGCGGTTCGCCCATGACCTCGTTGAAGCGCTTGGCGATCAATGCCCTCGACACCCCGGCCTCGGCGGCCAGCGCGTTCACCGTCCACGGCTCGGCGGGCCGGCCGTGGATCGCCTCGAGCGCCGGGCCGACCACCGGGTCGGTGAAGCCGCGGTACCAGCCGGGGGCGGAGGCGCCCTCGCGGTCGAACCAGGTGCGCAGCGTGCACACCAGGCCCCAGTCGAAGAGCCGGTCCACCAGGGCCTGCGTCCCCGGTATCCGCGAGGCCGCATCGCGGGTCGCGGACTGGAGCAGGGTGCAGACCTCCTCGTTCTCGTCGATGACGACCAGGTTCGGCAGGACTCGCAGCAGCGCCTCGTGGCGCCGACCGGTGGTCCGGTAGGAACCGAAATACGCCAGGGTCGGCCCGGGGGCGTTGTCCACGAAGCGGATCGGACCGCGGTCGGGGAAGATCGCGGTCTGTTTGCCGGCGATGTCGGCCTCCCCGCCGTCACCGAACAGGATCTTGACGCCGCCGTGCACCACCGTGAGCATGGTCAGCGGCGCGGCATCGTCGCAGCGGATGAGCCAGGGCGGCTCCATCTCCTCATTGCACAGTTCGGAGCCTTCGGCGCGAATGCCGCTCAAGAGGGAACTCAACGGGTCCATACCACAAGCGTAGACGATCACGCATGGAATCAAGACCCTCGCCCATAGACCGTCCACGGTTTCGGCGCTGTACTGGACATACCGAAACCGCAAGGAGAACACCATGAACGCCCGCCCCACCGCACTCGTCGTCATCGCCCACCACCGGGCCGACTCGCTCACCGCCCACATCGCGGCCCGGACCGCGACCCGGCTCGAATCGGCCGGATACCGCGTCGACCGGCTCGACCTGCGCGCCGAGGACTACGACCCGCGCATGACCGCCGCCGACCAACCCGACTGGGGCGACCGCGACAAGGTCTACTCCGACCAGACCGAGGCGCACATGCGCCGCATCATCGAAGCCGACGTCATCATCCCCGTCTTCCCCGTCTACTGGATGAGCGTCCCCGCCATCCTCAAAGGCTGGATCGACCGGGTGTGGAACTACGGATTCGCCTACGGGCGAAGCAAACCCAAACTCGCCGGGAAGCGCATGCTGTGGCTGGGCCTGGCCGGCGCCGAAAAGGACGACACCACCGCGCCGCTCATGAAGCAGACCCTGGAGATGAACCTGCGCGACGGCATCTCCTACTACACCGGGATCGCCGAGGCCGCCGTCGAGCTGCTGTACGACACCGAGGGCGAACCGCAGCGCGTCGACGAGCACGGCAACTTCACCAAGGGCGAGGCGCTGGCCGGAGCCGAGCGCGAATCCCACTACGCCGCGCTGGACCGGGAGGCGGTCGGATACGTGGAGAAGTTCCTGTCCCTGACCTGACCCTGGGAACGCACGCTAACGTCCACACAGGGCGGCCTTCTTCAGGCTGGCCCGACCCACACGGGAAGGAACCGACCCCTATGAAACTCCTGCAACTCCTCGCGCTCCTCGCCGCGACCATCAGCGTCGGCCTCATGGCCGGGCTGTTCACCGCCTTCTCCTACGCCGTCATGCCCGGCCTGAAGATCCTCGACGACCGGCCGTGGATCGCGGCGATGCAGCACATCAACAAGGTGATCCTCAACGGCTGGTTCATGACCGCATTCCTGGGCGCCGTCGGCTTCACTGGCATCGCGGTGGTCCTGTACTGGATCTCGGGCCCGCGCCAGGCACTGCCGTGGATCATTGTCGGCCTGGTCCTGGCACTGGTGATGTTCATCGGCACCATCGCCGTGAACGTCCCGCTCAACGACCAACTGATGGCCGCGGGCGACCCGAGCCGGATCACCGACCCCGCCTCGCTGCGCGCCGCCGTCGAATCCAAGTGGATCGCCTGGAACACGGTCCGCGGCGTGGCCGCGCTCGGCTCTCTCATCGCGCTGGCCTGGGCCCTGGTGGTCCACGGCCGCAATGCGGGCTGACGCCTCGACACCGGAACCGCCGGGCGGTCGGGAACTCCCGACCGCCCAGTAGTTCGTCCGTTTCGAGCGGCGCTAGTCCCGTTCCACGCTCAGCGCCCCCGAGGGACACAGCTGAACGGCCTCTTCGGCCGCCTCGATCGACTCGGGCCCCGGCACTTCGGTCAGCAGCACCACGCGGCCCTCTCTCTCGTCCTGGTCGAAGACATCCGGGGCGGTCAGCGCGCACATGCCCGCGCCGATGCACACCTCCCGATCGGCGATGAGCCTCATCATTCCTCCCTTATGGATTCGGTCGTCTCCGGTTCTACCACGTCACTGGCAGCTCGCCGACCCCGTAGAAGTTCTGGTCGGTGCGCAGCGGGACCTCGTCGGCGGGGACTGCAAGGCGCAGGTCCGGGAAGCGCGCGATGAGCCGCGAGAACGCGATCCGCATCTCGATGCGCGCCAGCTGCTGGCCCAGACACTGGTGCACCCCGTGTCCGAAGGTCAAGTGTCCCTTGGCGTCCCCGGTCACGTCGAGCTGGTCGGGCTCGATGAAGTGCGCCTCGTCGCGGTTGGCCGTCTGCACGGACACCGTGACGCACTCGCCGGCCTTGATCTGGTGCCCCTCGAACTCGAAATCGGTCTTGACCTGGCGGATGATGCCGGTGTGGATGATCGTGAGGTACCGCAGCAGCTCCTCCACGCCCCCGGCCATGAGCTCGGGCCGCTCCCGCAGCAGGTCCCATTGGTCGCGGTTCTCCAAGAGCGCCATGGTTCCCAGGGCGATCATCTTCGCGGTCGTCTCGTGCCCGGCGATCAGCAGCAGCATCGCCATCCCGGCGACCTCCGCGTCGTCCAGCTCGGTGTCGGCGGCCAGATCGCTGAGCAGGTCGTCGGCCGGTTCCGCCCGTTTGGCCACGGACAGTTCCGTAATGAAGGCGTAGAGCCGCCCGAACGCGGCCTCCTTCGCCTCGGCGCCCCCGTCCATGGTGAAGATCGTGGCCGTGTCCGCCTCGAAGCGGTCGCGCTGGTCGTACGGCACGCCGAGCAGCTCGCAGATCATGAGCGAGGGCACCGGCAGGGCGAACTCCCGGACCAGATCGACGGGATTGGGTCCTGCGGCGAGCGCGTCGAGTCGTTCCTCCACGAACTGCTCGATGCGCGGTTCGAGCTGCTTCATGCGCCTGACGGTGAAGACGCCGGTGAGCTTGCGGCGCAGGCGGGTGTGGTCCGGCGGGTCCATCTCGATGAACATGCCCGGCGTCACCGGGAAGTCGCCCTCGAAGTCTGCGTAGGCCTCCAGGCCCGCCATGGGGACCGGCGCCTGGGCCGGGCCGCCCATCCGCGAGCTGAAACGGGTGTCGGCCAGGACCTTGCGGGCCAGGCGGTGGCTGGTGACGAGCCAGCCCAGGTGGCCGCTCGGGTAGTAGGTCATGCGGCGCATCTCGGCCCCGCGGTGGAGGGCCATGACGGCGGCGGGCGGGTCGAAGGGGGTCTCGCGGTCGAGCGGGATGCCGTGGGGGATATCGGTATCGGTCATCGGAGTCTCCTCGGTGATGTGGTGTTCGGCGCCGCGGCGCCCATCTACGTATATTTACCTTATACGTATATCGGCGAGTGCGCAAGCCCGAGGCTTCCCGCTGCGGTCTCGGCCCCAGGGCCACAACCGCCTCTCGCGCAACGGGTTCGCTAACCGCAGGGGTCGATCGATCCGTATTCGAGCTCGGGGAGGTAGGTCTCCCACTCGCCTTCCGTCAGCTCCCGCCCGGCCTGCTCGCACGCCAGCGCGTGAATGTCTCCCCGGAGATAGGAGATGTCGAACTTGGTGACCAGGTCCGACTCCACGAGCGCGACCGTGTTCCCGTCCGGCGATACGCCGAATCCACCAAAGAAGGAGCCGATCGGCAGCGCCGCCAGCCCGGCGCCGATCTCGTAGTCCAAGATCGTGATCCGGGGAGGGCGGTCGTCCTCGTACCGCACGGGATAGTCCTCGACCACCGCCACGTACGGCCGGTCCGCATCGAATGCGATCGAGGAGGAGGAGAATCCGGTGTCGAAGATCGCCGGATCGCTCTCCGGTTCCGCACGGTCCCAGAAGGCGATGCCGTCGCTCGTGGCGGCGGCGATCAGGCTGCCGTCCGGGCTGAATTGCAAGTCATACGGTTGGGAGCCGCTGGGGGCCAGCTCGCCGAGGAGACTGCCGTCCCCGGTGTCCCACAGCTGGGCCCGCCCATCTCCTGCCAGCGTCAGGATCTCGGTCCCCTCGGAATTGAAGCGGAAGAATGACACCGATTGCCCCGCATCGAAACTGATCCTGGTCCTGACCTCGCCCTGCTCCCAATCCCAGAAGACGAGTTCCTGGCCGGCTTCTGCCTCCCCCTCGGCGGGAACCTCCATGACGCCGGCCAACATTGCACCGTCCTCGCTGAACACCACCTGCGAGACCAGCCCGCCCTCCCCGGTCAGGGTGCGGATCGACTCTCCTGATTCCGTATCCCAGAGTTCGACGGTCGCCTCGGTGGATTCGAGAGCTGTGGCGACGACCTTCCCGTCCGGGGTCATCGCGGTCGACATCCCCACGTGTTCGGGGTAGCTCTCGATGGGATCGCCTCCATATTGGAATTCCCAAAGATCGGAGCCGGACTCTCCCACTCCCACTGCGGTTTCCCAGTCGCCGTTGACCCAGATGCTGTTCATGCTCTGTGTCAGCCGGGTCTCGGTGCGCTCGCCGAGCCGGGTCAGGTCCCAGCGCTGCACCCCGTCCGCGACGGCGGCTACCACCGTGCGGCCGTCCGGGCTCACCGCGAGGTCGTGGATGGAACCGGTGTAGGGCAGAATGCCGACTGTCGCGCCGGAGGCGGCGTTCCAGACGCCGAGGCCTCCATCCAAGAACGTGCCGACTACCTGGTTGCCCTTCGCGGTGAATGCCACCGGTTCATAGATGGAATTGAACGAGGTGACCGGTTCCAACTCCTGGCCGCCCGATTCGCCCCAGACGAGGCAATCCAAGTCGCAGATCAGGAAATTGTGCGGCTCATTGCCGGCGATATCGAAGGTGTAGACGCCTGTGACCTCGACCAACTCCGGGTCCAGGTCGATGACCTCGGGTCCCGCCCCGGTCTCGGCGTCGAACTCCAGCAGGCGCCCATCGTCAGAGGAGGACATGATCACGTTCTCACCGTCCGGATCGAACTTGATCCCGGTGGTGGTGCGGACGGCATCGAAGGTGCTGACCTCCTCGAAGGTCCCGGTGTCCCAGACCGTCGCCGGACCGAAGTACCCGGCGGCGGCGAGTTTCGTCCCGAGGGGATCGAAGGCCAGATAGGAGGCATCGTCCGGAAATGGAAGCTCGATGGACTCACCGGTTCGCAGGTCCCACAACATCACCGCTTCGTCGTAACCGCCGACCGCCAGCAGCAGACCGTCCGGGCTGAACTCCAGCGATTCCACCCCCCAATCCATTCGGACATCCAGGAGCACGGATTCCCAGGTCTCGGTGTCCCACAAGGCGACCGAGCCGTCGGACCCAGCGGTGGCGAGCGAGGTCCCGTCCGGGTTGTAGGCGATGGTCGTCGGGGAGGCCTGGTCCCCCGCGGAGAACAGGCCGGTCGCCAGCCGGTTGACGGCCCGGGACATGGCGGCCCAGGCAGCGTCGGTCGGATCGATGCGCCACGCGGCCGCGGCGAGCAGCTGTGCCAGCGGGCCATCGGTCAGGGACACGTCGTTGCTGGCCTCGATCAGACGCTCAGACATGGTCGCATCGCGGTAGTCGTTGTATCTCAATTGACCGGCGATAGTCAGAGCCGAGGTCAGCAGCAGGCACGCGGCGAGGCCGATGAATACGCCGAGCACGACGCCGCGCCTGCGGATCCAGCGCCGCAGCCGTCCGGGGGCCGTCGGCGCCTTGGGATCCGAGGTCGCGGCATCGGTGTCGGACTCCTCGCCGGAGGAGGACGGTTCGTCTCGTTCCGGTTCGGGCCCTTCCCCGTCGGATTCCGAATCTTGGGCGCTTCCACCGGAATCCGGCGTCGGGCCGTCTGCATCGGTCGCTGTAGCGGGTGGTTCCCCGCTCGAAGGCCCCGGCCCGACCGCCGCTTCGAATCCCATACTCTCGAACAGCATCGTCTGGCTGATCAGGCGCCGCGCCGCCCCGAAATCCGAGCCGAGCAGGATGAGCCGATCGATGATCGCCGTCGCCGTGGCGCCGTTGCCTCTCGATACGGCGGCGTCGAGCGCGGCCCCCAGCCCGCCGAGCTTCAACAGCAGATCGACAGCGGCGTCCGCGACACGTTCTCCCCCGTCGCCGCCCAAGGCCGCTGCGAACTCTTCGGCGAAGATCGGTTCTATTTGGGCCGCAGAGGGATCGGCGTCGTCTCCGTGCTGGTTCCGGAACTGCCAGAAGGCTCCCTCCGCGATCTTCCCCAAGGCATATCCGCCGACGGTCCTGATCTCGCTGACCGCTTCCTGCCACGGCCGGTCTGCCAAGACCGGAGCGCAGGCGCCGGCGCACAGCAGGGCGAGCACGGTGGCGCCGTCCGCGTCCCGGAAGGACAGGCTGCGGCGAATGACGAAGGCACGGATACCGGCCCGCATGTCGGGCAGCGGCGGTTCAGGGGGCTTCGGGGGATTCATCCGCTCGTTCCTTCCTGTAGTCGTTCCTCGAATTCGACCAACGCTGCTGAAATGAGTTCGGCGGCCTCGGCAAGTTCGGCCAGCGCCCTGTCGCCCAACGCGCTGTTGCCGGTGTCGATCGCCGTCACGCAGATCGAACCGGCGGTCTCGACCCGGTCGAGTGCCGGTGCCCAGGCCTCCTGGACGGACTCGTCCGGGATGTCGAAGTAGTCGCGGGCGTCGGCCCCAAGCTGGGCTATCTCCTCGCACAGCGGGCGCAAACGGTCCTCGTCAACCACCACCCGCCCGTTTTCGAGCGGTTCCGCGTCCAAGCCCGCGGTCACGACCTCGCCTATCCCTTCGAACGAGGTGAGGAACCTGTCCAGCAGGTCGCTTCCGCCGTACTGATCCCAGGCGAGCAGCTGGAGGGCTTTCACCCGTGGCGTCGCAGGTATCTCCTCGGTACGGAAGATCCCGGAAGTGGGGACTTCCGGGTCCGATGTCGAATACTCCGAACCACTGAGTGTTTCGGCGGTCACGGCGATTCCGACCACCACGATGCACAAGGTCGAAACGGATAGGCGTCGAGCCAATAGCCACCTGCCGCGCGTGGCGGAGGGTCGGGCCGTCGGCACCGGTTCGGCCCGTGTCATGACCGAGCCGACCGCCACGACGACTGTCGCGGCCGCCGCAGCCGCCACCGCCACGCTCGGGAACAGCCAAGACAGGGGAACCCAAATGGCATTGAGCGGCATCGATCCGCAGTCGCTGACGAAGACGCTCGTCGATGTGACGCAGCCGTCCGCTGCCGCCGACCCGAGGATGCCCGCCACTCCGACCGGCAGGGCGAGCAAGGCCGCGACGAGCGCCAAGGGGAAGCGGTGCCTGCCGGTCCGCGCCGTCACGAGGACCGCCGACACCGCCGCGCCCGCGATGAGCGCCGCGGCCGACCACGCAATGTAGATCAGGATCGTCGCATTGGTTTCCTGGGAACCGGATTGTCGGTGCATGGACACGGAGGCCGCGATGATCACCGCCGTGCAGGCCGCTCCTCCGATCATCGCGGCGCTGAGCATGCTCCGCAACCGCGGGAGAGGAGCGTTCACAACGACGTCGCTCTTGCGCTCGATCCACAGCGGATCGGGTGAGTTCGGCTTGGAGAGCCATGCCAGCAGGGGAATGACCAGCAGCGCGACCACCGCTGCCCATGTCAATGGCGAGAGTTGCAGGGAGATGAACGGGATGATGAGTGCCGCGTACACGCTGAGCACCGCCGAAGATCGCCCCGCCTCGATGCCCAGGCCCTGCAGTACGTACTCGAAGGCCCGCTGGGAGTTGAACAGGCCGCCGTTCGCGTAACCGGCTCCGATGGACTGCCACCACTCGATCCAGGCGGCCAGTGCGAGCGCCCCGCCGATCAGGACCAGCAACGCCGGCGCGGTGATGGACCCGGCTCGCCAGACCGAGATCCACATGGCCGCGCACCGCGCGATCCACCAGCAGCCGACGACCGCGGCGGCCACGAGCAGCCCCAACGCCTCCGGGTGAGACGGCAGCCAGTGAAAATCGTAGATGCGCTCGCGCAGCAGTTCCGCGATGACCATGCCGCCGCCCAACCACAGGCCCGCCGAGATCCCCGACGGCTGCACGGACTTCGTCGCGGCCGCGTATACGACCTGGCGCCACAGGGCGATGCCGACCACGCCGGTGATCAGTCCGGCTTGGACTAGGGCGACCAACGCCTCCTTGAGGTTCTGCGGCCACGGCACCGGGGCCAGGGCGGCTTGGACCTGGTCGCCGATCAGAATCGCGGCAATGCCGGTGAGCAGGATGGGAAGCGGTCGGATCGCGAACAGCTTCCGGTTGTCGCCGAGCACCTCCCAGCGTTCCCGCGGGCGCGGGTGAGTGTCCCAGAGTCGCCGCAGGGCGGCACGTACCCGACGGCGATCGCCTTGGGGCCGCGCACCGTCGCGGCCGAGGAGGGTCAGGTCCGCGCCGGAGCGGCGGGCGGCCAGATCGGCATAGTGCTCGCGGTTGCGCAGCACCTCCACGCGCACCAGGTAGATCACGCACGACAGCACGATCGCGAACGACATGTCGCGCGCCAGCAGCATCGCATCCGTCTGAGCGGACACCGAATCGCCGATGAAGCGGAGTCCGTACAATCTCCAAGCGGCGAAGGGGACGAGGACGGTGGCCGCGAACGCCCACCAGAGCGCCACCGTGATGTAGGTGATGGTGGTGTCCCGGTTCCGGATATGGGCGAACTCGTGGAGCATCACCGCCTTGAATGCCTGCGGGTCGACCGCCCGGTGCATCTCGCTGGGAGTTCGGTCCGTCCGGCGCCGGCGCAGCAGGAGTTCGGGCACCAGGACCACCGGTCGGCCGTTGCGGCCGAAGACCAGGGGGTTCTTCCGCAACGGATCGGGATCGACCATGATCTCGGGAAGCTTTTCGAGCCCCGCGAGTTCGTCCAACTCCTTCCGGACGGCGTCCGCGTCCTCGAACTCCGCCAGCGGTCTCAGGTGCCGCCGCCAGGTTATCCATTTTGGAATGAGAAAGAACAGCGCCAGCGCCGCGATCACGGTGACGGCCGGCCACACGGCGCCGAGCCACCACGGCAGTTGCAGCGACCCGCCTTCCTCGCATGCTGTGTAGGACTCAAATTGCGGCAGCAATGCCTGCGAAGCGGACGCGGATGAGAAGTTCTCCGGGTTCCCCCCGGCCGCCAGGAAGCAGCCGAGGCTGTCGGGGCTGTCCGCGTCCTGGACCATGGTCGAGGCCATGCCGACACTTGCGGCGAGGATGAGCACGATCAACTGCACGAATCGCACGGTGGTTCCGGCGACCAGGGTCCGCTCGTCCAGTCGCGAGCGCGAAGGGGTGGCGGTCATCTCGTGCTAATCCGGGTTCGGGCCGCTGCCAAGTTCATCGGGCCCGGAGTGCCGCCGCAGGCTCTCCTTCAGTGCGCCGGTGATCCTGTCGGCATTGTCCGCCTCAAAGCCCTTGCCCAGCAGCGCCTCCCGGACGGCGCCGCACGCGCTCTCGATTTCCTCGGCGGTCAGCGGCGGGACAGTCTCAAGGCGTCTGAGTCTCAGCCATCGCAGCAGTCGGTCCCATAGCGACTGCGCGGTGTTCTCCCCGATCGTCTCCAGGAACTTCGTGAGCACGATCCACACCACCGGTGCCACCAGCGGAATCAGATCCTCGACCCCGAACGCCAACGGCTCGGACCGCTTTGCGCTGCGCTCCAATCGCCGCACCGCCCGGGAGTTGCTCGATCCCTCCATTCGGTCGACGATCGGAGTCTCGTCGGGGGCGACCTCCTCGATCACTTCCCGAACCACTCTGCTGATCGGCGTCCGCGTTGCGGGCAATGGGATTCCAGACTGGAGACTGTCGTCGTTCATCGGGGCTCCAACGCTCTCGGGGGCATGCGCATCCGAGTCGGGCCACGTCGCGGGGCCGTCCGAATCGGCTATTTCAAGGTAGCGGAACCCTGAGACGGATTCAGTGCACAAGGTTCCGATGCCGCCTGCGTATCCGCAGGCTGAGAGGCCGATGGGGCGTCGACCACCGAAGACGTCGAGGTCCGGGCGGTATTGTCGGATTTACGACTCAGCTCCGACTGGAGCCGTCAGGAGAGCAGTTCGAGCACTTCCTCGATGTACTGGGCCAGGCCGTCGTCGTCATTGCCGTCGACGGTGGTCTCGTCGGCGGCGGACTTGACCCACGGGTGGGCGTTGGCCATCGCGACGGCGTGTCCGGCGCGGTGGATCATCGACAGGTCGTTGGTGGCGTCGCCGAAGACGAGCACGTCCTCCCAGCCGATGTCGAACTTGTCGAGCACGACCTGGATGCCGTTCGCCTTGTCCACGCCGACGGGGCAGACTTCGAGCATCCCGACGCCTGATTCGGTGAGGACGACCGAATCGAGGTCGACCAGCTCCATGGCGATCTGCAACAGCTCGGGCCCGTCGATGGCATCGGACTTGAAGAAGCCCTTGACCATCGGTCCGGTGAAGGCGACCTCGCGCGGGGCGGCCTGGGGGACGACGGAGGGCCAGGGCCAGTCGGGCCAGGGATCGCCGGCGATGTGGCGCAGGTTGTCGGCGGGCTCTGCCAGGGCCCGCAGCGGCCCCACCTCGGCCTCGATCAGTTTGAGCGTGTCGTGGAGGATCTCGCCGTCCACGGAGCGGTTCGCCATCTCCACGATGGAGTCGTCGTAGCGGCACTCGTAGACGAAGGCGCCTTGGCCGAGGACGAGGAAGTCGGCCGAGGGGATGTCGTTGCGGCACAGTTCAAGTAGTCGGGGGCCGCGGCCGGTGGCGCCGACCAGGATGACTCCCGAGGCGGCGAGCCGCTTGAGCGCGGACATGCTGCGCGGCGAGACTGACTCGTCCGAGCGCACGAGGGTGCCATCGAGATCCGTGGCGACGAGCCGGGGAGCCTTGGAAAGTCCGATCATGCTTCCTCCTTGGTTTCTCGTTCGTTCCGCCACTGCGAATGGCTTGCCGGGTCGGGCTGTGCCTCAGAGAATCTGTTCCTCAAAGGCTCAGGAGAACCAGCGCGCCAGGACCTTCGCGACGCCGTCCTCCCAAATGGAGGGGGCGACTTCGTCTGCGGCGGCGCGCACTTCGGGTTCGGCCTGTCCCATCGCCACGGCGTGTCCGGCCCAGGCGAACATGGTCAGGTCGTTGTGAGCGTCGCCGAAGACGACGGTGTCGGCCGATGATACGCCGTAGTAGTCCGCGATGCGGGCGACTCCGGTCGCTTTGTTCACTCCCGGGGGACCGACGTCGATCCAGCCGTTGTAGCCGACCTCGACATGGTATTCGGCCGGGTTCAGGGCGGCGGCCTCAGCGAGGCGCATCGCGTTCGGGCAGCGTTTCCCTGCGCCGTAAGGATTGTCGGAGTCGACCCGGGCGACCAGCCTGGGGGCGGGTCGTTCGAGGATTTCGTCGATGCCGATGACGCCGGCCCACTCGGCGTGGAAGTCGCGCTTGAAGCCCTTGGTGTGGCGCCAGCCGTCCAGGTCCCATTCCACCGCGAACTCGACGTCGACGCCGTCGGCGAGGAAGGCCTCGATGGCGGGGCGCGGGTCGACGGTCTCCTGGTGGGAGATCTCCTGCGCGATCAGGTCGTACTCGCCGGCGCCGTGGGAGGCGGAGACGAAGCCGTCGGACAGCTCCAGCGCGCGGGCCCCGTAGAGCGCGCCCCAGATCGGGCGGCCGGTGACGACGGCGACCGGGACCCCCGCGTCGCGGACCGCACGGATCGCCTCGACCACCGCGGCGCTGGGCCGGGTCGCCTGCTCGTAGTGGTAGTCGGCCACGGTGCCGTCGAAGTCGACGGCGACCAGTTTGGGCGGAGTGGTCCGGGGCTGTGACGGGGAGATATCAGACACGCTCCAACCGTAGCCTCGCGAAGGTGAACGGCGGGGGCCCGGGAGGCTGAACTCACGTCGACGTGAAAGCCCGTGAAAATGGGCCGAACCGGGCCGTCGGGGCATACGGTGCCCATATGGCTGACTTCACGATCGAACGCGTCTACGACTACCGCCAGGAAGCGCCCCCGGCCGGGGCGGTGTTCATGGTCGACCGGCTGTGGCCCCGGGGCGTCAGCAAGGAGGACGTGGCCGGAGCCGAATGGCTACCGGACGCGGCGCCGTCGCCCAACCTGCGGATCTGGTTCGGGCACCGGCCCGAACGGTTCGAGGAGTTCGCGCAGCGCTACCGCTCCGAGCTCGACGGACACCCCGAACGGACCGAACCGATCCTGACCGCGGCCGCCGCCGGACCGGTGACGCTGCTGTACGCGGCGAAGGACCCGCGGATCAACCACGCACTGGTCCTCAAGAACTGGTGCGAAGAAAACCTCACATCCTGAGAACCAGAGGGTTTCTCGGCACTGAGGGTTTCTGTCGCAGCCCCATGTCACGGTTTTTGAAGCCGGGGGCCCACAGGTTGGTCGGGTCGCCAAAAGAACCGGAAACGCCCGAAAACGCACGGCCCGCCGACCTTCCGGTCGGCGGGCCGCTTCGCTACGTCCTACTTCGGTGCCCTACTTAGGTTCGATGACTTCCTTGCCCAGGAAGGGCTGGAGGGCCTTCGGGACCGCCACCGAGCCGTCCGGCTGCTGGTGGTTCTCCAGGATCGACACCAGCCAACGCGTGGTCGCGAGCGTGCCGTTGAGGGTCGCGGCGACCGCGTTCCGGCCCTGCTCGTCGCGGTACTTGATGTTCAGGCGCCGGGCCTGGAACGTCGTGCAGTTCGAGGTCGAGGTCAGCTCGCGGTAGCGGCCCTGGCTGGGCACCCACGCCTCGGTGTCGAACTTGCGGGCGGCCGAGGTCCCCAGGTCGCCGGCGGCGACGTCGATGACCCGGTAGGGCAGCTCCATCTTCTTCAGCATCTGCTCCTCATAGGACAGAAGCTTGCGGTGCTCGGCCTCGGCGTCCTCGGGGCGGCAGAACGAGAACATCTCGATCTTGTCGAACTGGTGGACCCGCAGGATCCCCTTCGTGTCCTTGCCGTACGAGCCGGCCTCGCGCCGGAAGCACGACGACCAGGCCGCATAGCGCCGCGGCTCCGAAAGATCACCCAGGTTCTCGCCCGAGTGGTACGAGGCCAGCGGGACCTCGGAGGTGCCGACCAGGTACAGCTCGTCGCGTTCGAGGTAGTAGATCTCGTCGGAGTGCTCGCCGAGGAAACCGGTGCCCTCCATCGCATCCGGGCGCACCAGGACCGGCGGGATCATCGGCGTGAATCCGGTCGCCACGGCCTGCTGGATCGCCAGGTTCAGCATCGCCAGCTGGAGCATCGCCCCGTCGCCGGTGAGGTAGTAGAAGCGCGCGCCCGAGGTCTTCGCGCCGCGCTCGGTGTCGATCAGGCCCAGGGCCGTGCCGATCTCGAGGTGGTCGCGGACGTTCTCGGGGACGGTGGTCTCGCCGACCTCGCGCAGCACGATGAAGTCGTCCTCGCCGCCGGCCGGGGCCTCGCCCGCGACCAGGTTCGGCAGGGCGCGCCCGGCCGCCTCGAACGCGGCGGCCGTGGCGGTCACGCGCGACTCGGCGGTCTTGACCTCCTCGGCGAGGGTCTTGGTGCGCGCCAGCAGTCCCTGCTTCTCGTCGGGGCTCGCCTTCGCGATCTGCTTACCCAGACCCTTCTGCTCGGCGCGGAGGGTCTCGAAGGACTGGAGGGCGCTGCGGTGGTCGGCGTCGGCGGACAGCAGGGCGTCGACGGAGTCCGGGGAGGCGCCGCGTTTGCGCTGGCTGGCGCGATAGGCGTCCGGGTCTTCTCGCAGTGCTCGCAGATCAATCACGCCCACCAGGTTACCGGCCTGCACATCGGCTTCTCAAAGCCATATCGTGGGACTGTGGCGGTAGAGATGGAGCATGCGGACTTCGAGGCGGCGGTGGGGGACGCGCTGGACGCGGTACCCCAGCAGCTGCTGGCGATGCTGGACAACGTGGTGATCCTGGTCGAGGACGAACCGGACGGTCCCGAGAAGGAGCTGCTGGGCCTCTACGAGGGGACGGCCCTGACGGACCGGGGCTGGGAGTACGGCGGGGTCCTGCCGGACACCATCACGATCTACCGGGGGCCGACCCTGCGCATGTGCGCTTCGACCGAGGAGGTCGTGAAGGAGGTCGCGGTGACGGTGGTCCACGAGATCGCCCATCACTTCGGCATCGAGGAGCACCGCCTCCACGAACTCGGCTGGGGATAGGGCGGACATCCGAGGCATCAGCCTTCAAATCGGACCCCTGGGGTCCCCCACTATCAACTATGGCGCCGAGGTACGACATCGTCCGGCGGCCGATGGATCCCGCCGCATTCGCGAATCGAGCGGGGCAACGGTCTTGTAAATCCAAGCGATATTCGTTTACAGAGTCGCATCTGCGAGACTACGATCGATGGTGTGACCATGTTCCGCATCGGCGAGGCCGCCGAGTTGCTCGGGGTCAGTGCCGACACGCTGCGGCGCTGGATCGATGCCGGCCGCCTCACCGCCGCGCGCGACGACCACGGCCAGCGCCTCATCGACGGCGCCGACCTGGCCGCCTTCGCCCGCTCCCGCGCCGCCGAGCCCGACGCGGGCTCCGGCTCCTCCTCGGCCCGGAACCGCTTGCGCGGCATCGTTACCGCCATCGTCAGGGACAAGGTGATGGCGCAGGTCGATCTCCAGGTGGGCCCGTTCCGGGTGGTCTCGCTGATGAGCGCCGAGGCCGTGGACGAGCTCGGCCTCGAGGTCGGCTCGCTCGCCACCGCCGTCGTCAAGTCCACGGCCGTCGTCGTCGAACGCCCCGACCGGACCTGAACCGGAGAGCCCTCATGCGCACCGCCACCGCCCGCACCTCCCTCGCCGCTCTCGGCTGCGCCGCACTCGCCTTGAGCGCCTGCACCGCCGGTGCCGATGCGGACGACGGGGCCTCCCAGACCACGCTCAGCGTCTTCGCCGCCGCCTCCCTCACCGAGTCCTTCGAGGAAATCGGCGCGGATTTCGAGACCGAGCACGAGGGCGTCACCGTCGAGTTCAACTTCGCCGGCAGCTCCACGCTCGCCTCCCAGATCAACCAAGGCGCGCCCGCCGACGTGTTCGCCTCCGCCGACGAGGCCAATATGGACACCGTGGTCGAGTCCGGCAGCGCCGAGAACGCCGAGACCTTCGCGCTCAACCAACTCGTCATCGCCGTCCCCGAGGGCAATCCGGGCGGCGTGACCGGACTCGGTGACCTCCAGGGCCTCAAGGTCGCCGCGTGCGCCCCGGAGGTTCCTTGCGGCACCACCGCTCAGGCCGTCATCGACGCCGCCGGAGGTCAGGTCACCCCGGCCACCTACGAGGCCGATGTCAGGGCCACGCTCGCCAAGCTCACCCTCGGCGAGGTCGACGCCGCGCTGGTCTACCGCACCGACACCCTCGCCGCGGCGGACGAGGTCGACGGCATCGAGTTCGACGAGGCGAGCAAGGCCGTCAACGCCTATCCGATCGCCGCTCTTACGAACGCCCCCAACGCCGACCTCGCCCGCGAGTTCACCGAATACGTGCACTCCGACGCCGCACAGTCGGTCCTCTCGGGCGCCGGCTTCGAGCAGCCCTAGATCGCCATGAGCACAGTCGGGATCCGTACTCGGCCCCGGGCCAGGGCGCGCCGTCGCGTCCCGGCCGCCCTGCTGCTGCCCGCCCTGATCGGTCTGGCATTCCTCACGCTTCCCTTGGTGGGCCTGCTGATCCGCGCGCCCTGGACCGACATGCCCGCGCGCCTGGCCGAGCCCGAAGTACTCGCGGCGCTGCGTCTGTCCCTGGTGACCGCGACGGCCGCGACCGCGCTGAGTCTGGTCCTGGGCGTCCCGATCGCCTGGCTGCTGGCGCGCAGCGACTTCCCCGGACGCCGCGTCGTCCGCGCGCTCATCACCGTCCCGCTGGTGCTCCCGCCCGTGGTCGGCGGCGTCGCGCTGCTGCTCGTGTTCGGCCGCAATGGGATCGTCGGGTCATGGCTCGATGAGACCTTCGGGATCACCATCCCGTTCACCAGCGCCGCGGTCGTTCTCGCCATGACGTTCGTGTCGATGCCGTTCCTCATCGTCTCGGTCGAGGGGGCGCTGCGCGGCGCGAACGAGGGCTACGAGGAGGCCGCGGCGACCCTCGGCGCGGACCGCTGGACCGTGTTCTGGCGGGTGACGCTGCCGATGATCGCTCCCGGCGTCGCCGCCGGCGCGGTCCTGTGCTGGGCCCGGGCGCTCGGGGAGTTCGGTGCCACGATCACCTTCGCGGGCAACTTCCCCGGCCGCACCCAGACCATGCCGCTGGCGGTCTACCTTGCGCTGCAAAGCGACCTGGAGGCGGCGATCGTGCTGAGCCTGATCCTGTTGACCGTCTCGGTGGTCGTCCTGGCCTCCCTGCGCGAGCGCTGGACGGCCGCGCCGTGAACGCCGGGCAGCAGTCTGAGCCGGACCGCCGACCCGGGAGCGAGGTGCGGGAAACGGATTCGGGGACCCCGCCCGGACTCGATACCCACCTGGTGGTCGAACGCGGCGAGTTCCGCCTCGATCTGCGTCTGCGCGTGGCCGCGGGCGAGACCGTCGCCCTCCTGGGGCCCAATGGCGCCGGCAAGTCCACCGCGCTGCGTGCCCTCGCCGGGCTCGAATCGCTCTCGGATGGCTTTGTGGCCCTTGACGGACGCGAGCTCGACCGGGTCGCGAGCCGACGCGGAGGCGAGCCGGGCCGGGCCCAGTGGGTCCCGCCCGAGCGCCGCCGCATCGGCGTCGTCTTCCAGGACTATCTGCTGTTCCCCCACCTGAACGCGCTCGACAATGTGGCCTTCGGCCCCCGTCGGCAGGGCCTGAGGCGCGCCGCCGCCCGCGCCCGCGCCGCCGGGTGGCTCGACCGGGTCGGCCTGGGGGACATGGGGGACCGGCGCCCGAAGCAGCTCTCGGGCGGTCAGGCCCAGCGGGTGGCCCTCGCCAGGGCCCTCGCCACCAATCCGGCGCTGCTGCTGCTGGACGAACCGCTCGCGGCCCTCGACGCCCGCACCCGGCTCGACACCCGCGCCGAACTCCACCGGCACCTCACCGGCCACACTGGAGCGGCCATTGTGGTCACTCATGATCCGGTGGACGCTCTGATGCTCGCGGACCGCCTCGTCGTCATCGAGGACGGACGGGCCGTTCAGGAGGGCGACGCCGAGTCGATCACCGCCCGGCCCCGCACCGACTACGTCGCCCGGCTGGTCGGTCTCAATCTCTACCGAGGCCGCGCCGAAGGGCACCGGGTCGCGCTCGACGGCGACTTGACGTTGACCGTCGCCGATCCGCTCGACGGCCCGGCATTCGCGGCCTTCGCCCCCAGCGCGGTCGCGCTGTTCCTGAAGCGTCCCGACGGCAGCCCTCGGAACACTTGGCGGGCAACGGTATCGGGCATCCACCGCCACGGCGACAATCTGCGCGTCCAGCTCGAGGGCCCGCTCCGCGCCGCCGCCGACGTGACTCCGGCCGCGGTGGCGCAGCTGCGGCTGGAGCCGGGACAGCAGGTGTGGGCGGCCGTGAAGGCCTCGGAGATCCGCGCCTACCCGACCTGAGCCGGGGGGTGATCGGGGCGCCGTTTCCGTGCTGGACAACACCCGATCTCAGGCGACCGGCGCGAGTTCCGGCTGCGCATCGGCCGGGACACCGTCCCGGGGCTCGGCGCGGGCGGCCCGGCGAATGGCGGGGACGCAGGCGGCCGCGATCGCGATCGAGATGAGGCCGACGAGCACGAACGAGAGCTGCACGTCCAGGACCGTCGACATCGCGCCGCCCAGGAAGAACCCGATGAGCTGCGCCGCGTTCAACGGGGCGCTCACACCGGCGTTCGCCTGTCCCCGAAGGGCTTCGGGGACGCGGCGCGCCTCCGCGTTCGCCAGGGCCGCGTTCTCCCCCGCGTTGAACAGGCCGCCGAACAGGTTGAGCGGCACCAGCAGGAACACCGTGAACAGCGGGATGCCCTGCATGAAGGCGACCACGCCGATCCCGGCCAGGCAGATCATCTGCATCCCCGCCAGTTGGGAGTCGCGCTTCAGGCGGGCGATGACGGCGGCGGCGATCCAGGCCCCGCCGGCCATGCCTACCGTCCAGCATGCACGGACGAGGCCGAAGGTGCTCTCGGACGCGTCATAGACCTCGCGGACCAGGAAGACGCTGAGGACATTGACCGCGCAGAGCGCCGCGAGGACGGAGCTCAGTCCGAGGACCATCGTGAGCAGCATCCGGTCGTCGCGCAGTCGCCATGCGGCCGTGGGCGACCGGTGCCTGTCCACTCTCTCGCGACGGGTCCCGCCGCGTCTGGTGCGGATGTCGCAGCACAGCAGGGCCCGCAGCGCGGCGCACCCGGCCGAGATGGCCAGCGCGGCGCCGACGCCGTGGGCGCCGATGATGAAGCCGGCGGCGGCGGGCCCGGCGGCCATGCCGAGCAGGTTTCCGCTGGAGACGAAGGCGACGGCGCGCGGCAGGTCGGCCTCGGTCGCCATGAGCGGGGTGAGCGCTCCGACGGTCGGTTGGAGCAGCGCGGTGCCGCAGGCGTTGAGGACGACCAGGCCGAGGAGCGCGAACAGGTCGTCGGTGAAGGCCATGGCGGCGATGGCCCCGGCCTGGAGGACGCCGCTGAGGACCATGAGGGTGCGGCTGTCGAAGCGGTCGGCGAGGCGCCCGGTGATCGGGGCGAGGACGACCAGGGGGAGGGTGGCGCAGATGATCAGGGAGGCGACGGCGATGCCGCCGTGGCCGGCGGTCTGAAGCCTGAGCAGGAGGGCGAAGTCGGCGGTGAACATGGCGGTGCCTGCGAGGAAGGCGCAGACCGCGGTGGTGTGGATGTCGGACCACCGGGTGCCGTCGAGGAATGATGTGAAAGACATATTTCGAAATTACTCTTTCACATCTGAATACGAAAGAGGTTTTTCAGAATTTCTTGGCTTCGCAGTCCGCTACAGGTGCGGGAAGAGACGGAAGAGGGCGTTGTAAACGTAGGTGCCGTCGTCCTCGCCGGCGCCCGCCTCGATCCGCTTCCGGGTCAGCTCCGCGTACTCCTCCTCCAGCTCCAGGAACCGATCCTGGAACTCCTGCGCCTCGGCCGGGCTCAGCCGCAGCCGTCCCTGCGTTGACACCGCGGATTCGTGGATCTCGGGATCGGTCTCGTCCCGCGTGGCCAGCCACCGCTGGAAATCGCGCTCCTGCTGTGCGCTGAAGGCCCGCACCATCTCCCGCTCGACCACCTTGTGGCTCTCGGGGGCACCGGTCTCGGCCTGGATGGAAAACGAGTGAATGGCCAAGCGCCACAGGCGTTCCCGCGCGTCGCCCCGGCTGGGCGCCTCCTCGATGAAGCCGGCCTTCGCGAGGGTGCGGAGGTGGTAGCTCATGGCGCTCGGGGTCATGTCGGCGACTTCCGCGATCTCGGTCGCCGTGGCGCCGTCGAAGCCCTCGACGCGCCGCTTGCCGAGAAAGTCGAAGACCGCCATGCGCGCCGGGTGGGCCAGCGCTTTCATCCGCTCCGGGTCGGTGATCTTGACCCTCCGGGGGTCCTTCTCGAACGACCGCGATTCGGGCCGGTCGAGGAACGACGGAGGCTCGGGCGGCGACGGGGGAGCGGGCGGCACCGGCGGCCCGGGTATGGCCGGGTCCGAATTCGAAGCATGAATTTCAGACATGCCCCAAGCTAACCACGCCGCGGGCCGGTGGTGCCAAGATCCGAGGGAAGCACGTGGTCGCGGCCGGTTGGTTCACCCGGTGGACTTCGACGCCTCGGGTCGCTCCCGTGGCCGGGCGGGAACCTGGAAGCTCACCGGGTGAACTTCTCCGTCCCCGTCTGCGTTGCGCTAGCTTCCCCCGGAGGAGCCCGCCGCCGCGGAGGTGGCCGCGACCATCGCGGCCATGACCGCCGCCTGCGCGGCCTCGACCGCCTTGCGGGTGGCGTCGCTCGCCCACGAGCCCTCGGTGATCCGCTTGAGCGCCTTGCGGGTCGCGCGCTGGTCGCGTCCCGGGAAGGCGACCTTGGTGAGCTGCAGCGCGTACACCAGCGACGCGATCGCGGCGGTGCGCGCGTTTCCCGCCTCGCCTACCGTGACCGCATTGCTCAAACGGAAGCGGACGTCGGCCTCGATACCGGCATCGGCCGGGAGGTAGCGGTGCGAGGGGAACAGCCCCAGCACCATCGACTGCTCGTGGCGGAGCACGCCGCGCGCGACCAGGTCGTCCAGCACCCGCTGCCGCACCCCCTTGCCGGCGCGCTCCACCACGGTCCTCGGCGCGCGCGGTTTGTCGTTGGCGATCGCGGCCAGGCGCTCGTCCAGCAGGGCGTCCCCGGTCGGGGTGGCGTCGATGACGACGACCTTCTTGTCGACCACGTCGATCCGCTGCGCGAGCGTCAGCTCCAGCACGATCGCTCCGCCCAACCCGAGGTTGAGGTACGAGGTCCGGCACTTGCCGGTCGTGTCGTCGTACGCCAGCAGCAGCAGTTCATCAAGCAGGGAAGCCATGCGCCAAGCGTATGGCCCGGTCGCCACGGTCGTCGTCCCCGATGAGAACGAATCCGCACCGGCCCGCTCCTCCCGGAGGCGGACCTCCTAAGGACGACCGCCGTCGCGCAGGTGCCGCAGCCAATCGGCGGCGGCGGTGAAATCGGTGTCGGACAGCCCCTTCGGGGCCGGGACGGGATCGTCGGAGCGGTCGCGGCGGTAGGAGCCGAGGTAGCGGACGTCGGCGCAGATGCGGCGCAGGCCCATGAGCGCCTCCCCCATGCGGGCGTCGGCGAGGTGGCCGGTGCAGTCGAGGAAGAACGCGTAGCGGCCCAGGGCCTCGCCGGTGGGTCGGGACTCGATGCGGGTGAGGTTGATCCCGCGGACGGCGAACTCGGTGAGCACCGCGAGCAGCGCCCCGACCTGGTCGTGGTCGATATAGACGGCCAGGGAGGTGATGTCATTGCCGCTGGGCTCGGGCGGCGGGCAGGGCCGCACGACGTGGACGAAGCGGGTCTCGGCATTGGGGTTGTCGCCGATGTTGAAGGCCTGCACGGGAAGCCCCGCGGCCTCGGCGGTGAACGGGGCGCAGATGCAGGCGTCGAACTCGCCGACGAGCACGCGCTGGGCGGCCTCGGCGGTGGAGAGCGCATTGACGGCCGTGGCGTTCGGCAGCTCGCGCCGCAGGTAGCCGCGCACCTGGGCGAGCGCGTGCGGATGGGAGGCGACGGTGGTGATCCCGTCCGCCGTCTTCTCGGAGGCGAGCACCATGGTGACGGGGAGGACGGCCTCCCCGGCGATCACCAATGGTTCACCGCCGACGAGCTCATCGACGGTGACGGTGACGGTGCCCTCCTGGGAGTTCTCCAGCGGAACGAACCCGGCATCGACCTCGCCCCGGCGGACCGCATCGAGGACCTCGGCGACCGAGGACATCGGGGTGGTCGTGGCGCCCTTGGCGGCGGGCAGTCGGCGGAGCGCGGCCTCGGTGAAGGTGCCGCGCGGTCCCAGGTAGGCGAACTCCATGCCCCCAACCTAGCAAGCACCGCAAACGTTTCCGGCGATGCGCATTCGGCGCCATCCGGAGCGATCGAGAATCCGCCCCGATTTGAGACGACGGTCTCAACAACGCCCCGGCGTGGACGGGCCCCCGTAGGTCACGTATGCTTGTCGAGCCCAAGCGGAATTCCGCGGTGGTAAGCCCAGTGAAACTGAGATGCGGCGCAGCGCGCCAAGTGTCAGGCTCACAAAGCGCCCCCATCGTCTAGAGGCCTAGGACGCCGCCCTTTCAAGGCGGTAACACGGGTTCGAATCCCGTTGGGGGTACAACTAGGCGCGAGTTCGGTCACCCGGAACCGCCTGGTATAACTAAATGAGGTCTTACGACCTTGAACGGCTCCGGCCGATCTCAAGGTCCCGTAGAGCAGCTAGGAGTGCTCGCCACCCTGTCAAGGTGGAGGTCGCGGGTTCAAATCCCGTCGGGACCGCAAACAAAACCCGCTGGTTCGCCAGCGGGTTTTTCTGTGCCCTTTCCAATCAGACCTATGCGGACACGGCGTCCCGCATCCGCGTCACGAACTGGTCGGTGGCGCGGGTCTGGAAATGGCGGGCGACCGGTGCGCCGAGCCGACTCAGCCAGGTGCCCGGTTTGGAGAACGACCGGATCGTGAAACGGGTCGTCTCCTCCCCCAGCGCTTCGAGCAGAAACGCGGCCTCGCCCTGATCGGGGTGGCCGGGCAGGGAGCCGTAGCCGAAGCCGACGCGCTCGGCCGTCTCCTCGACCCACACGACCTGGCAGGGAATCCGCAGCCCGGCGAACCGCAACCGAACCTCGACTCCGGCCGCGACCCTGGGCGCGGAGGGTTCGGGCCGCAGCCCGCACTGCTCGTGCAGGCCCCAGGTCATCAACACTTCGGCGGCCCGCGCGAGCGGTGCCGCCAGTTCCGTCTCGCGATGCAGATGCCGGTACCCGGCGGGCATCGAATCGCCCTGGGTCGCACCCGGTTCGGGGTAGTTGACCTTGAACTGAGGGGAAGTCATCCGAGAATCATCCCGCCGGCCCCGGGCACGGGCGGGGCCGGGGCGGCCCGGTTCGGGATGCGGTTGCGTCCTAACTAGATCCGTGATGTGATCTCGTGTTGGTCATTGGAGGCGATGGGATCGCTCGTATGGCAGGAGCGGGCCGGTGGCGAAGGCGTTCTCGTCGAGGACATTGTAGATTTTCAGGTGGCCCGTCTTGAAGGTGAAGCGCGGGCTGATCATGCCCGCCGCCAGGTCGGCGCCGGTCCATTCGACCAGTTCCACCGCGGTCAGGCGCTCACCGGCAAACCCCGCGGCGACCGGTTCCAGGTCGGTCCTCCAGCGAAGCGGAAGGCGGCCTCCATCGGCCTCGAACCACGGGACGGAGCGGTCCAGATCGATCGTGCCGCAGGCCAGCGAGAGCTCATCGAACTTCTGGTGGCAGACCTCGAGACGGACGCCGTCGAAATCGAGCACGACCGGCGTATCCGCCCACCACTCACCCGGCGGCCCCTCGAGCAGCCACACGGCACGCAAGGTGTGGCCGACCAGCGACCGCAGCATCGGCCCGTGGGTCCGCCGGATTTCGGTGAGCCCTGTCATCCATTGCGGTTCACAGCCTTCGATCTGGCAGAACCCCATCCGGCCTCCTTCTCTCGCTCGGAGATCGCGAGCTTATGACAGGTGATCCAATGTCTATTCGGCGTGTGATTCTGTGAACGCAGGGGGATTTCAAAGCTCGTTCACCGATCGTTCATGTTCTTCGTTAACATTGTGATGTATGACGAATAGTGAGTCTGTTCCCCTCGTTGGTGATGATTTGCCACCCGACCGGTTCCTCGACCGCGAGGAGAGCTGGCTGCGGTTCAACGCGCGCGTGCTCCGGCTCGCGCAGTCGCCCGAGTTGCCGCTGCTGGAGCGGGTTCGCTTTCTGTCCATCTTCTCGACGAACCTGGACGAGTTCTTCATGGTCCGCGTCGCCGGACTCATGCGCCGCATCGCGACCGGCCTGCCGGTCCGGACCTCGTCGGGGCGTCCGCCGCAGAGCGTTCTCAAGCACATCGCCGGCCTCGCCCACCAGTTCAGCCTCCAGCACGCCGAGTACTTCCGCGACGAGATCGCCCCGCTGCTCGCCAAGGAGCACATCGAGATCCTGCGCTGGGACGAGCTGGAGACCGGCGAGCGCCAGCTCATGCGGGAGCTCTTCTCCGCCCGCATCTACCCGGTCCTCACCCCGCTCGTCGTCGACCCCGCGCACCCCTTCCCCTACATCTCCGGCCAGTCCCTCAACCTCGCCGTCCAGGTCCGCGATCCCCGCCTCGGCGTCACCCGCTTCGCCCGCGTCAAGGTCCCGGCGCTGCTCTCGCGCTTCATGGCCGTCGCGCCCGGCCGCTTCGTCCCCCTCGAAGACGTCATCGCCGCCCACCTCGACCAGCTCTTCCCCGGCATGGACGTCCTCGCGCACCACACGTTCCGCGTCACCCGCAACCAGGACCTGGAGATCGACGAGGACATCACCGAGAACCTGCTCCAGACCCTGGAGCGCGAGCTGCTGCGCCGCCGCTTCGGGCCGGTCGTGCGCCTCGAAGTGGAGGACACGATCGATCCGCGCGTCCTCGACCGGCTCACCGCCGAGCTGGGCGTGGACGAGGAGATCGTCTACCGCCTCCCCGGTCCCCTCGACCTGTCCGGGCTCGACGCCATCGCCGATCTCGACCGCTCCGAGATGACCTACCCGCGCTTTCGCCCCTCCGAGGCGGTACTGCCGCCCGATGCCGACCTGTTCGCCGTCATGCGCGACCAGGACCTGCTGGTCCACCACCCCTACGACTCCTTCACCGCCTCGGTCGAGCGCCTCATAGAGGAGGCCGCCGTCGATCCCCAGGTCCTGGCCATCAAGCAGACCCTGTACCGCACCAGCGGCAAGTCCCCGATCGTGGACGCCCTCATCAAGGCGGCCGACGCGGGCAAGCAGGTCGTCGTCGTGGTCGAGATCAAGGCGCGCTTCGACGAGCAGGCGAACATCGACTGGGCGCAGAAGCTGGAGCAGGCCGGCTGTCACGTCATGTACGGGATCGTCGGCCTCAAGACCCACTGCAAGCTGGCGCTGGTCGTCCGCCAGGAGAACGATGGAAGCCTGTTGCGCTACAGCCACATCGGCACCGGCAACTACCACCCGGCGACGGCCCGCCTCTACGAGGACTTCGGCCTGCTGACGACCGACCAGGCCGTCGGCGAGGACGTCAACGCCGTGTTCAACCACCTCACCGGCTACTCCCGCTCCGAGGACTACCAGCGCCTCCTGGTCGCCCCCCACTCCCTGCGTCCGGGCCTGATCGACCGGATCGAGCGCGAGATCGAGAACCACCAGGCCGGCCTGCCTGCCCGCGTCCGCTTCAAGTGCAATTCCCTGACCGACGAGAAGATGATCGACGCGCTCTACCGCGCCAGCCGGGCCGGTGTGCAGGTCGACCTGTTCATCCGCGGCATCTGCGCCCTGCGCCCGGGCGTGCCCGGCTTGTCCGAGAACATCCGGGTCCGCAGCGCGCTCGGCCGCTTCCTCGAACACTCTCGGGTGTACGTGTTCGAGAACGGCGGAGACCCGGAAGTATGGTTGGGCTCGGCGGACCTGATGCATCGCAACCTGGACCGCCGCGTCGAAGTGCTGGTGCGGGTGACCGGCGATGCCCATCGCGCGCAGCTCACGTCACTGCTCGACCGGGGCATGGACGCCGACACACGGACGTGGCGGCTCAGCCCGCTCGGCCTGTGGTCCCGCCCGCGCGGCGGCATCGACCTCCAGGAAGAACTGATGCAGGAGCACCGTTGAACGAACCCGAGATCTTCGCCGCCGGCGCCGTGCTGTGGCGGCCGGGCCCGGCCGGGCCCGAGCTCGCCCTCATTCACCGCCCGAAGTACGGCGACTGGTCGTTTCCCAAGGGCAAGTTGAAGAAGAACGAGCACATCCTGGCGGCCGCACAGCGCGAGGTGTTCGAGGAGACCGGCATTCAACCGGTCCTCGGGCGTCCGCTCGCGCCCTCCCTCTACGACAAGGAAGGCCGGCTCAAGCGGGTCGACTACTGGTGCGCGACGGCGGCGGCCGAGGCGGTCGACGCGGCGGTCGATCCGCGCGAGGTCGACGGGCTCGAATGGGTGCCGCTGGACCAGGCCGCCGAGCGGCTCACGCACGAGCGGGACCAGCCGGTCCTGGCCGACTTCATCGCGAACGGGGCCCGCGAGACGGTGCCGTTCGTGTTCATCCGTCACGGCATCGCAATGTCCAAAGCGGACTGGTTCGACCAGGATGTGCTGCGCCCCTTGAATCAGCGGGGACGCGAACGCGCCGCGCTGCTCGAGGTATTGCTCGCGAGCTACCCGACCGGCACCGCCTACAGCGCCACCAGCGCCCGCTGCCTGGAGACGCTGCTGCCGTATTGCGCCGCCGAGGGCATCGCGCTCACCGGACTGCCCGAGTTCACTTCGGGCACAGAGAAACCGCGCCTGGCGACCGACCGGGTCGACCAGCTCATCGCGGTGGGCGAGCCGGCCGTCATCTGCGGCCACGGCGAGACGATGGACGAGCTCATCAATCACTTCTGCCACCGTTTCGGCGCGCAGGCCCCGGACGATCCGGCCCTGGAGAAGGGCTCGTTCTGGGTCTTCCACACCGCGGGCGACAAGCTGGTGGCGACCGAACACCACGACTGACCTTCAGGCCGCACTTGCCCGGGAGCGGTTGGGGCCGAACGGAAGCCGGTGACTCCTCAGGGACCGGGAAGCTCCTTCAACGGCTCGTAGGTGTACGTGCGTTCGGGGAGGCTCCGGAGGTAGAACGTGTCGATCCGGCCGGTGAAGGCCGCGAGCAGGAAGTCCACGCAGCCGAGGTCGAAGTGCTCCCAGGCGCCGTCGCGTCCCTGCTCCAGGGACACGGTCCACGTCTCGGGCGGCTTCGTCGCGTCGGCGATCCAGTAGAAGTATTCGCCGCACCCGGAGGTGGCCCAGTTGACCAGGTGCGTACCGGGAACGAAGAGGTGCGGAGGCCTGTCCTCGGGCGGAACGTCGCTCCACAGGCCTTCGAGGTCCTCGATCCGCTGCTTGCTCTCCGGCACCAGGTCGTAGTAGACATTGGGGCAGCCCGGGCCGTAGATGATGATGTCGGAGCCGCGGATGAGGCCCGGACCGAACATGTCGATGAGGGCGCGATAGTCGGCGGGAAGCTCCGACCCGAGTTCCCGGGTGACTTCGGTCCAGTCGATGGCGGGCGCGTCGACGGGCGACATCGAGAGCAGGGCGGCCAGCTCGACAAGGTTCTGCTGCAAGGCGAATGCCTCCTCGGTTCGGGGTGTATCGGGCGAGGCGACTCAGCGCGGGCGGCCGCGTTCGTCCTGGTAGGCCGCGTGCTCGCGCTCCTCGCGATCCTGCTGTTTATAAGGGAGTCTGGAGAACAGCTCGCTCCAGCGAATGCGCTGCCGGGGCCGCGCGGGCTTCGGACGTCGCCGTTCCGGGCCGAAGTAGTCGATGCCGCAGGCCCAGCGGTGCAGGATCGGCTCCGTCGGGTCGGGCACGGCCCAGACGTTCACCTGGAGCTCCGCGAGCTCGGTCTGTCCATGGGCGATCGATAGCGGCGCTTCCAACGTCTGCGGCGGGGCCTCCCCGCCCGGAACCGGCAGCGGCGAGCCCGGGGTCTGCACCTTGACGTGGTGCTCGCCGGGAGCCAGCTCGAACCACATACGGGTCCACGAGGCGGCCACTTCGACCCCGTCGATCCAAATCTGCGGCGGCGGCACCACGGGCCGATGCGTGACAGGAGTTACCTCCCCGATCTGGTTCAGCACCCGTTCCTGCCGGGGAGTGAACTGGCGCTGCCCGGGCTCCAACTGCCGCGCCAGATCCTCGGATCCGATGTCGGCCTTGAGGAATCGCGCATCGATCACCAGAGCGGCCGCACCCGCCGCCGGGGCGGGCACCGCGCCCTCCTCGTCGAGCACCAGCGGCGCCAGTCGGTCCGGCCCGCTGAGGGGCCGGGTATCCAGTGGCGGCGCGGGCGGACAGCGGTTGTAACGCAAGAACTTCCACAGCACGCTCACCCCCCACCAAGAAACGGTGATGGCAGGGATGACCACCCAACCCGTCAGGATGATCGCGGGACCCCACCCGTAGCGGATGTCGATCCCGGCTCCGGCGAGCAGGATCACGGGGATCATCGCACCGATGAACAGGCCCACCATCACCATCCACGCCCACGGATGCTCCTTGGCGTTGGAAGGCAGGTACTGCCAGTAGTTCAGCCGCCCGCGCGGCCCGATCGTGTACCCGGTCAGGTGTCGCATGTTGAACGGCGGCCCGTCCTCGGCGAAGGACCGGTGCGCGTTGCCCTTCATGCCGACGTAGTCGAACGCGGCGGTCCGGCCCGCCTCGATGTCCACCGCCCGCCAGGCCCGCGAATGCCGGCTCTGCACCTCGACCAGGTGCCGACCGGGCGACAGCGGCACCGTGATCCGGCCCCACCCGCTCGCCACCGATCGGCCGTCGACCAGCGCCTCCGGGACGAGGCTCGCCTCGTATCGGGCTTCGGGAAAGGCGTTCCCCGCCTGGACGGCCGCCTCTCGGCGCCGGGCGTTCTCGAGCAGGTCGCCCGACTGCGGCACATTGCCTACGCGTCCGTGCCCGAGGCGCAGGTCGAGGTAGCCGCATCCGGCCGCTTCGGTGAAAGCGGCCGGGTTCTCGCGCAGTTCCCAGCCTGGCCGGGCCTTGAAGTTCGGGTCGGCCTGCCAGGCGATAAAGCCCATGCGGTCACGACCATTTGACCTCGTCGGGATTGGACCACGTCTCGGACGGGTCGTCCTGCCACCAGTTCGCCAGGCCGTCCGGCACGCCGCCCCCGACACCGCCGCCGCCCTCGGCGCCCCACTTCCAGTCGCCGTCCCCCTGGTAGGTGGGAATCCAGGTGGAGGCCGCCTGCCCCAGGTGGCCCGCCAGCACCCAGCCGCTGCCGAGCGAGACCGCCGAACCGCCGACTCCCTGGAGCGCGGTCATGGAGTGCCTGCCCATGGGGGTCATGAGGAGGGCACGCACCCCGAACGTGGCCAGGCCTTCCAGCGCATTGCCGGCAAAGCCGCCCAGGATGTCACCCACTCCGACGTCGTTGCCGTGACTCTTCTGCAGACTTATGGTGACGACGCTGAACGCCGCCGCGATCCCCGCGCATATGCCCGCGATCATCGTGATCTGGGATTCTATGGCCTTGACATTGAGGTTCATGATGGCGGCGGACGCGTTCGCGGCGGTCACGACCGCGGCGGCACCGACCCCGGTCCAGCCCACCGCGCACAGCTGGATGAAGAAGGAGAGCATGGTGATGGTGCAGGTCAGCAGGAATCCCCAGTACATGGTGAGGATTCCGGCCATCAGCAGCAGCTCCATCGCGAGCGTCACCGCATTGATGGCCAGCTCCTTGAGCTGGTAGGAGAACTCGGCGGCCTTCTGCTTGAACGCCTCGGCGTCCGCGCCCGACCAGTTGTCGTCGGTAATGGTCTCGACCTCGGCCATCGGCGCGTCGGCCGCGGCCCAGTTGACCCCGGCCAGTTTGAACCACGATCCGCCGGTCTTGATCATGTCGCCGGGATTGCACTGGTTCATATAGATGGAGGACGCGATGATCCCGACCGCCGGTCCGAACGCGATGGCCGGGGCGACGATCACCGTCCCGCAGGTCTTGATGATCGCGTTGTAGACCGGCGAGGCCGCGCTGCCGGCCTGGTAGAACATGTCACCGGTCGCGAACAGGTCCCCCATGTCGGGTGCGGCCCCGCCCGCCGCGCCGCCGCGCGCCGCTCCGGCTCCACCCCGGCGCGCTGCCCCGCCTCCCGGGCCCATGCCCGCCCCCGCCCCGCCGCCGAACGCGGAGGCGACGACGCCGTCGATCTCCTCCATGTCGGCGATGCAGGCGTCCAGGGCCTCGCACATTTCGCGGAAGCCTTCGGCGGCACCGGCCATCGACTCGGTAACTGTCGCGGTGGCGAGCGAGTAGGACAGCGCCAGCGGCAGGGTGACGGCCGTGTAGAGGGCGCGATCGAGGCCGTTCAGCGCCGGAAGGACGCTCTCATCGTTGGCCTCTTCCAGGATCGGCACGACCTTGCTGTCGATATTGTCGGCGATCCCCTGAACGAAATCGAGGTCGAAAACCCTGCTCACTGCAGTCCCATCTTTCGTTTGGCGGATGCGACCGCCTGCTGGTACTCGTCGATCATCTGGTTGGTCCGGTCCGCTTCGCGCTGCGTGCCGGCTTCGGCGCCGTCCAGCACGCCGGAGACCTCCTCGGGCCGGTTCTTGCGGGCCTGTTCGAGCGCGGCCTTGGCCAGCTCGGCCCGCGCGGCCGCCAGCTGCTCGGTCAGGGCCCGGCCCAGACCTTCCACTCCGAGATAGCGCGCATTCGGTCCGATATGGACTCCGGCAATGATCTCCCGGCTGCTGGTGGTGACGCCGACGTCCCCTTCGGAGGTGCGGGACTCGGCGAACAGCGGCTCGCGCTCCGGGTCCTGCCGGGCGGCGGCCGCCTCGGTCATCGCGTTCCCGAACCCGCCGAGCCAGACCCCGAGGCCGCCGTCGATCGCGGGGTCGGAGTCGAGGACGGGGACGGGACCGGGGGTTTCGACGCCGAGGCGCTGGCGCATCATCGCGGCGACCGCGTCGTAGCCGCCCGTGGAGGCGGCTTGTTGTATCGCTCCGAGGGCGGCGATGCCGTCGTTCATCGCCTGGTTAGTTTCGGCGTCCGGCTCGGGGAGTTCGGTGCCGAGCTCGCGGACGAGCCGGGCGAGCTCGTGGGACGGCCTGGCGAATCCACTGGTGGAGACGCTGATGGTCACCTCGTCGCCGATGCGTCGGAGCGTGACAAATCCGTCGGGGTCGGTCCAGGTCTGATCGTTCTCCGCCATTTGGGTCCAACGTCCAGGTCGGGTGGAATGCATGGTGAGGTGGTCAAAGGCAGATTAACAACTAGGCGCAAAAAACCGGATTGCGGGGAAACCCTGCCGGGCCGGCGGGCGTCGAGGTGGTCGTCGCGACCGGCCAGGTCGCGCAGGGCGTATGGAGGCACAACGCGGTCTAGGCGGACCGGTGAGACCGGTCCGCCTGTGACACCGCTGAACTCGCTGTTATGACACCCAGGAACCCTCCTTCGCGGCGCGAGCCGCCCAATCTGCAAAGGCGACCGGTTCGCGGCCGAGGACCGCTTGGACGCCGTCCGCGACGTCGGCGATCTTGCCTTCGCGCATGACTCCGTACATCACGTCCAGGAACTCGATCAGCGGCTCGGGCACGCCCGCCGCCTTCAGCGCCTCGACGTAGTCCTCGGGGTCCTCGGCCCGGAAGGTGATCTCCTTCCCGGCGGCCTTCGCGATGATCTGGACCGCGTCCTCGAAGGAGATGGATTCGGGCCCGGACAGTTCGTAGATCTGGCCGCTGTGGCCGTCCTCGGTCAGGACCGCGACCGCCACCGCCGCAATGTCTTCGACGTCGATGAACGGTTCGGTCGTGCCCCGCAGCGGCAGCGCCAGTTCCCCGGCGAGCAGCGCCGGAAGGTTGTCCCCTTCGCTGAAGTTCTGGTTGAAGTTGTTGGCCTGCAACACCGTCCACTCGACGCCGGAGTGCTTCAGGGCCTCCTGCATCGCGTACATGGCGACATCGTCGGGGCCGGCTCCGGCCGCCTCCACGAGCACGTGGATGCGGCGGCCCGACTGCGAGACCAGGCGCTGCACTCCCGCATTCGCTGCGGCCGTGACGAATTCCCGCGCCGGGATCGGCTCATCCGGCGGAATGATGTAGGCGGCGGAGACGCCTTCCAGTGCCGCGCCCCAGGTCGAGGCGTCGTGCCAGTCGAATGGGATCGCCGTGCGGCGGGAGACCCCGCGCACGTCGTGCCCGGCAGCCCGAAGCTGTTCAGTGAGGCGCCTCCCGACCTTGCCGGTGGCGCCGATGACGAGGATCGTCTTTCCGTGATTTTCGCTCATGGACCCAGTCAAGCGCCTGGATCGGGCCGCGCACATGCTTGCGACTCCAGGGCTCATGCGAGTTCGTCCACGAGAACGCGATGGAACTCCGGCGCAGTCGAATCCGCGGTGCCGCAGGAGAAGCCCGGTACCGGCCGGGAATCGGGTTGCGACCATTGCGTACGTTGACATTCGCAGTGTGACGCCCGAACGGAGCATTGAGATGGATCGGAACGACGTTCCGTTGGAAGAGGTCGCGAAGCTCTACGGCGTGGTAGTGCATCCCGAAGAGGCCAGAAGGTTCTACCGGCGGCAGGCCTGGCTCCTGATCGCGGTCGTGTGGGTGCCCGTCCTGCTGTTCCTCATGTTGACAGGATTCATCCTGATCGTCCAGGCATTCGCATGACCTATACGCCGCATCCGCCGCCATTGCCGCCGGGATCGCACCACCTCAGCGAGCGGGATCAGGCGCTCCTGCGCGACCCTCGGCACCCGATTCATCATGGCCTGCAACTACATCCGGTGCCGAACCTGATCTTCACCCGGACCGGGAAGCCTTCCATCTGGGAGAGCCGTCTGCGCGTGTCCTGGTGGGGGTGGAAGACCGTCATCTGGGCGCAGTTCAGCCGCGCACAGAAGGTCCTGCTCATAACGGGGATCTTCTCCGTGCCGACGTTCTGCGTCCTGGGGGGCGTCATCGCGTCGCTTGTAGCGATCTTCTTGTGAACTGACTCAAGCTCCATTTCCGACCCCGCACGCCCGAAAACCGGTGGAGCCGAAGCAAGACAGGCCGACACGCTCGAACAGCTCCATGCCGTGGACCTCTCCGCCACGACCGGCGACGGCGGCATCGACCCCGACACCGGAAACGGATTCCACGACGCGTGGGCCGAGTGGCTGCTCAGGGGCGTCCTCAAGGCTTGGGGGAACATTGAGTCCACTGAGGATCGTAAAGTCCTGGAGACCCTTTCGGACGTGGTGCACGCCGAATCCGCGCCCCTGCCGCCGATCCGGGCGCTCGTCCACGGCGATTACAGCGCCGACAATCTCGTCCTCGGCGAGGACGGCACGGTCGGCGTCCTCGACCTCGAATACGCGATGATCGGCGACCCGCTCTGGGACGTGGCGTACCAGCTGTTCTGGGGCGGCGCCTGGCCGCAGATGGCGCCGCAGGCACGATCCGCCGTCGCGGCCCTCGATGACACGGCCGACCACCGAGACCGGCTGCGCTTCTACATGATCACGTCGGGACTGGCGGGCACCGCGTTCTACGCGCAGGACGACCGCCGCGACGACATCCATCTGATGGCGCGACGGCTCGCGCCGCTGCTGGAGACCCCGCCGAGCCTGACGGACCTCGACGGCTACTGGCTGAGCATCGGCGACTGAGCCGAGCGGCTATCGGGGCCGCGGTTTCATTGGCCGGGCGGCGGATCGGATCTGAAGCCCTCGAGGGCCGCGACCTGGTCGGGGCTGAGCAGCAAGGTCCGGTTCACGCGGTTCGGATAGATCTCCGCGGCCCGCCAGAACTCGGCGCGGACGCTGGTGGCGACGCCGATCCGGCGCATGTACGTGTGCAGGGCATCGATCAGCTCCGGGGCGTCGAAGAGGTGGACCCGGTCGATGCCCCAGGGCCGGTGCGCCCTGGTAGTGCCGTTGCGCGACCCGGACATGACCAGGTAGTAGTCGAGTTCCTCGGAGTCGGTCATGTCGAGCAGGCCCTCATTGCGGGTGTAGTGCTTGACATTGACGGTCCGCCCGGCGAGGGGGCCGCTGCGGAACCAGCCGTCCACGGCCCGATTGGCCCCGGGTTCGAGTTCGATGTCGAAGATCTGCGCGGCGATCCAGTCGGAGAGGTGCCCGTGCACCAGGGGACGGCCGACGATATCGGTAATGCGGGCGTCGATGTCGTTGCGCTGCCGCAGAAGCATGGCGATCGCCACGAGTTCGGCTGATTCCATGTGCGCTCCTACGGGTCGGCCCCTCGCTTCCCATCGTAGCGACGTGTCGGTGCGGGACGGGGAACGAACCTGCGGCCACGCAAACCGCTCGACATGGCTGCGGGCCTAAGGAATCCTGAGGCGATGGAATCGAACGACATCTGGGACGCCGAAACGGCCCGCAGCTACGACACCCCCGGCGAGGGCATGTTCGCGCCGGAGGTCCTCGACCCGACCATCGACCGGCTCGCCGAGCTCGCCGAAGGCGGCCGCGCCCTCGAATTCGCGGTCGGCACCGGCCGTGTGGGCGTGCCGCTCGCCGAGCGCGGCGTGCCGGTGACCGGTATCGAGCTGTCCCCCGACATGATTGCGCAGCTCCGCGCCAAAGTAGACGATTCGGCGCTCCCGGTGTTCGAGGGCGACATGACCACCGTCCGGGCCCCCGGTGAGTTCCACCTGGCCTATCTGGTGTTCAACACCATCTCGAATCTGCTCACCCAGGACCAGCAGGTCGAGTGCTTCCAGAACGCGGCCCGGCACCTCGTCTCGGGCGGGCGGTTCGTGATCGAGCTGTGGGTGCCCGAACTGCGCGCGCTCCCTCCGGGCCGCAAGGCGACGGTCGGTGTCGTAGATGACGGGTACATCCTGCTCGACACCTACGACACCCTCAACCAGCACGTGGTCTCCCACCACTTCACCTTCAACGAGAGCCGCCGGTCCCGCCTCGATCGCACCCCGCACCGGTACATCTGGCCGTCCGAACTGGACCTCATGGCCCGGCTCGCCGGCTTCGAACTCGAATCCCGCCACGCCGACTGGCAGGGCGGCGAGTTCACCGCCGACTCCCCGTACCACGTGTCGGTGTACCGACTCCCCGTCGACTAGGGGTGGACGAATTCGACGTCTATCACGCTGTCCCCCAAGCCCGGACGCTTCCTCATCCTGACGAGGTGAACCCGGCCTCCTCAGCCTTCACAGTGGCGGAAGGTGTTGTGCCAGAGCCGGATGGCTTCGGCACAGATGAGTTCGGTTCGGGCTCGCCGTCACTGTCGTCCGGGTCAGGGTCGGGAGGTTGGGGTAGGAAGTCTTTGAGCCAGGCGGGGGGTGAACTCATCGCCTGGGCCGCTGAGGAAGTTGCCGCTGCCTCGCAGGTTCCCCTTCGGCGGCGTCTCGGCGTCGTCGTCCGCTTCGTCGTCGTCGTTTCTGGTGGGGGCGTTGAGGTAGTAGCCGTGGAGGGCGAGGCCGGTGGTCAGTGCCATGAGCAACAGGTAGGCCAAGCCGAACAGAATCGCGACCCGTTTGCGCAGTCGCCGTTCGGGTTCGGCCACAGCCGAAGTCGAGTTCGTGGTTGCGGCCGGTGGTGTGGTGAAGGCCCGTCGCGGGAGCGGCCCGCACCAGCGGGGCGGAAGCGGGATCAGTGTCGGGCGCTCGGGCGCCGCCGCTGCGGCCGCGTGAACACGGACCGCCTTGTCGAACTTCAGGTGCGGCAGGCGCGGTTCGGGGTCGGGTTCGAACGCGACTCGCCACGCGTACGAACGCTGCGGGTCCGGGGCGGACACGTGCGGGTGAGGTTTCGGGTTGGGCCGGGATCGGTGCGCGCCGAGCTTGGCGCGGAATGCCGCCTTGTCCTGCGGCGGCATGGTCCACGCCGGGACCACCGCCTGCCATGCGACTCCCGAGGTGTTTCCGTCTAGGGAGTTGAGGTGGTTTTGGCGTACGCTGATGTATGCCATGGGAGGCTCGCCTCTCTGGTGTAGGGAGGCGGCCCGCCAAACATTTAGCGATGGCGCGGCGGGCCGCCGCTTGATATTCACTTGTGCGAGAACGTGCTCCTAGCACGTATTGCGAGTTTGGCACAGCCGATCTACCGGAGCCAAGCACGACACCCATTCGCGTGCAAAAGTGTCTAGATGCGCGCGTCACATCCCCATCCGGTCTTCGCCTCTCCCGCTAAAGCCGTGTTCCACTGAGTTGCATGGCAAGCGTTGCAGGAGTTTGGCGGTACCCGGTCAAGAGCGCCCGGGGCGAGGCACTCGACGTGGCAGAGGTCAGTCCCAATGGTCTCATCGGGGATCGAGCATGGGCCTGTGTGGACAATGGACCCGCCAGCGACCCCGCACTCGTGGGCAGTGCCAAGCAGCCTCGTATGTGGGGCGGGATGCTCGATGTCGACACACGCACTGACGAAGACGGCGTCCACATCAGCATTGGCGACCTGTCGGCGATCGTCGGCAGTCCCGCTGCCGATAAGGCGCTCAGCTCCCATCTCGGTCGGCCGGTGCGGCTCATCAACGAAGTCCCGGCCGATGCCAAACTTCGGCGCCTCATGCCCGCGCAATCCGGGCTGGTCCCCTCGTGGATGGCCAATACGGCGCCCGGCGAAGAACTGACCACCGGCTTCGCCGCCTCCCGAACCGAAGCCGGTGCCCGGTTCCATGACTTCGGCGCCGTCCACATAGTCACCACAGGTGAACTCTCGCGCCTCGCCGAACGGCTCGACCGCGCGTCGGTCCCACCGAGTCGCTTCCGGCCCAACCTGCTGCTCGAACTCGACTCGGACCCGGCGCCGGGCACTCGGATCACGTGGGGCGAGACCGTACTCAGCGTCCAGGTTCCGACGCCCCGCTGCATCGTTCCCAGCATCCCCGGCGGCGGAGCGCCCCTCGACAAGCAATTGTCCGCCACCCTCGCCCACCATTACCGGACCGAAATCGGGGATTACGGCAAGGCCGCCCGCTTCGGCTTCTATGCCGAAGTACTGCAACCCGGCCCCGTCCACCAGGGCCAGGCCGTAGAACTCGAGCAACCGGATGAGCGTCGGGTCTAGGGCAGGTCGCCGAGGTACACGGCACCGTTTGCGTTCGGTTCGGCGCCCAATGCGATGAGTGGTGGCGCCAGCCCGAGCGGCAGCAGGACCAGTTCGCCGACCGAGGCCAGAGGATGCCAGACGACCGCGGCTTGCGTGCGGTCCGGCGCCATCGGCGGGGACACGGCACCGGAAGTCGTTTGTGCTTTGAAGTACAACTGGAGCTGCTGCAGTTGGGTGCGGTGGTGCGGGTGCCCGGGATGCCTTTCCGGTAGGTACTCGCGGACCCAAAGCAGCTCACCGATGTCGACCTGCATTCCGGTCTCTTCGCGCACCTCGCGGCGGGCCGCCTCGGCTGCCGTCTCGCCGGGCTCGACGCGTCCGCCGGGCAGCACATGGAACGCTCGCCCATTGTCGCTGTGCCGGACGAGAAGGACCCGGCCCTCCTTGTCCACGACGACGGCGCGGGCGCTGACCCGCGGCTCGGCTGCACGGGGCTGCAGCTCGACACTGGACTGAGCCGGGGAGTGATCGTTCACCCGGCAAGCCTATGGGGCAGAAACCCGCTTGCTCGGGCCCAGTCCCGTCATTAGGGTCGCAGCATGGAGATACGTGCAGAGGCTGCGGGCGATCACGAGGCCGTCCGGAGAGTGCATGAGTTGGCGTTCGGGGACAGCGGACCGAGGGTCGCGGACTTGAACGACGCGTTGCGGGAGACAAGCGACGCGCTTTCGCTTGTCGCTGTTGGCGACGGACAGATCGTCGGTCACGTCATGTTCACAACCAGCCTGCTCGACGCACCGCGCGAACTTGTAAAGGTGCCGGTGCTCAGTCCCATCGGGGTGCTGCCCGAGCGCCACGGCCAGGGCATCGGATCGGCGCTCGTCCGCCGAGGACTGGAGATCCTGGACTCGCGCGGTGCGCCGCTGGTGTTCCTCGAAGGCCACCCCGGGTTCTACTCGAAGGTCGGCTTCAAAGCGGGCGGCGAACTCGGATTTCGCAAGCCGTCGCTGCGCATCCCCGATGCCGCGTTCCAGGTGTACCCACTGGCGGCGTACCAGGATTGGATGAATGGAACGCTCGTCTACTCGCAGGACTTCTGGGACCACGACTCGGTGGGGCTGCGAGACCCCAGCGCGTAGAGAAGAGGAGCGCGGGCTGCGCCGCCGAGATCGCCGCAGACGAACTGGGCGCCAGCGAAAACCATGGCCGACCCGATCGCTCAAACTGTCGGTTTTACGACAAGCGCACGTCTTCGGGTGTCACCCACTCGTTTCACAGGGGAACCGTGAAACGAAGGGAATCCCCCCGATGCCAGGAGATCCACACGAACTCATCGTCCAGGCCATCCAGGACGAGCCGCTCACTGCGGCTTGGTTGATGGACCTCGTCGACATGGACCGGCGAGTCGAGGTGTGCACAGCAGCCGAGACACGAACTACCTCGGTCGGCTCCCCCGGAAGAACTGAGCGGCGGGCCGATGTCGTAGTCAAGCTGTCGTTCCCCCGCCAGGAAGACCGAATCATCATCGTCGAAGTCCAAAACGAGTTCAAGAATGAGAAATACTACCGGCTGCCGGGCTATATGGCCCGCGCCTTCGAAGACCACCGGCTTCCGGTGGAACTGGTGCTCATCTGTCCCACGGACTCGGTGGCCCACCAATACTCGGAAGGCATCTACCTCGGCCCGGAGAACACCATCTCGATGAGAACGCTCGGGCCATCGAACTTCCCGGAACTGGTCAACACTTCGCTGCTGCCCACGGCGGCCTCGGCGGTGGTGGCCGCCATCATCGGCAAATCCCCGAGAGGACGCAAGGCCGAACTGTTCGTCTCGACACTCGACCGTCGCCTCGGTACCATCGAACCAGGGCGAGCGGCCGACTACATCATGATGCTCACGATCCTGGAAGACGAGCCCGCCCAACTGCTGGAGGACCTCATGCGCACCAAGACACGCCCGTACCACTCCGAATACAGTGACCGCCTGCGTTCAGAAGGTCGAGAGGCTGGACTCGAGGAAGGTCGGGAAGAGGGTGCAGTACTCCATGCCCGCAGTCTCCTGGTGGCCCTACTCGAAGGCACCCAAAGCGGCATCACCGCCGAACAGCGTCAGCGCATCGAAGCCTGCACCGACCGCGAGCAGCTCGACGCTTGGATCGCGAAGTTCGTCGCATCGGGCTCAGCCGCCGAGGTCTTTCCCACGTAGACGAACAGCGTGAAACGGGGTGCCGGGCATTCATGCCCGGCCCCATGCGCCGCAATGGCATTGATGTCGAGCCTCAGAAGCTCGTCCGGTCGGTGCTCCGCGGGTCTGCTACCCGGCGGCTGCGATAGATCTCGCCTTCCCTGGCAATCGCCCGCCAAGGGCGGGCCTTGTTGAGGGCGATGTCGAACTCGGGTGCTTCCCGGTCGAGCTCGCCGATGATCAACTCAGTCTGATCGTCTGCTCGGGCCAGCACCGTCCCTTCCGGTCCGATCAGTTCGGAGCTCAGCAGATGCGAGGTCTGCATCGGGGTGGACATGGCGAGCCAGTAGTTGTTGATCGCCGCGTGCGCGCGGGCCTTGATCTCGAAGATGGCATCGACCGGGTAGGCCGACAGCAGCAGGCAGTCCACGCCCAGCCGCTCGTACTCGGCGAACAGGTCGGGGAAGTTGATCTCGACGCAGATGGCGCAGCCGAAGGTGAAGCCGTCGACTTCGAAGACGGTCGGTTCGAACCCGGGGGTGTAGTAGTTGAGGGTTTCGTTGTTGGAGCAGTACCGCTTGTCGTAGCGACCGACCAGCTTACCGTCGTCGGCGATGACGTACAGGCTGTTGTGCGGGCGGTGCGGCGCGTTCAGCCGGTGGGCGCTTCCGAGGACGACCCACAGTCCGAGCTCGGCAGCGAGCGCGGCCACCTGGCGGTGTTCTTCGTCGACCGCGGCCCAGTCCAGCCGGTCATGGCGGACCTGGTCGGTGGCGTACCCCGATAGGCAGCCTTCGGGGAACTGAATGAGGCGTGCCCCGGCCTCGCCGGCCCGGCGCATCAGCCGCCGGACCGTCGGGCCGTCGGGCCGTTCTGGCAGGGATCGTCGCTGATCGATACTTGGGCGATCGCGATGCGGAGCGAGGTAGAGGGCGCCATCGGCTCACCCTAAACCGCATGCGGCCCAACCCCGGCCCGCCTCCCAACGGCAGATGCGTAGGGTCGCTGCGACACAACCGACTGGACGGTCGCCCATATGATTGGGCGCCATGGCACCCCCCGAAATCCCGGATGCTCCTCGCCCTGCCGAACCAGTAGGCCCCGAGCAGCTGGCGTCCGAACTCGACCTATTGATTGCCGATGCGGTGTGGGCCTTCACATCCCGGCAGGACGACACCGTCGCGGGGGAACTTGCCGCACTTCTCGACCTCCATAAAGACGATCTGGACGTGGCCCGTGCCGCTCGGGCACTGCTGTGGCCTCACCCTGACGAGTACGATTCCTTCGACGAGGAGGAGGCCAACTGGCCGACCGGCATGGTCGACCTGGCGGCCGCGGTCTTCACGGCGTCGGCCGCTGCGGCCGGCGCCGAAGGCGACCCACTGGGTCAGGCCGATTCCCTGGAGCGGCTGTACTTCCTACAGGCCAACTTCGGTCGGCATGAAGCTGCGACCTGCATCGCGGAACGCGAAGCAGCCCTTGCGGGGCGCATGGCCGCCGAGGACTCGGGCGTGTGGATCCCCCGTCTCTCCGATGCCTTCTGGAGGGCCGCCAAGTCCACGGAGTCGTCATCCGAGCCCGCCGCCGCGATCGCGCACTCCGAACAGGCGATGCGGGTGGACGAGCACCGCTCGCGGGAGTGGGCACCGAAACAGCGACTCGGCTGCCTCGATGAGGCCTACCGACGACACACCGATCTCCTGGCCCGCGCGGAGGATTTCGACGCCGCGCTCTATCAGTCACAGCTGCGGCTGAACCTCTACGAATGGCCCGGCGGGGTCCACTACAACGCCTTGACGCACGCCGCCGCGCTCGACCAGTACGCCCGCGTACTCACCGACGCGCGCGGCGGAAACGAACGGGCCGCGCTCCCGGTGCAGCAACGCGCGGTGGACATCGGTTTGAAGGCCGCCAACGACAAGGAACGCAATGTCAACCATGTGTTCCGCAGCTCGATGCGCCGAGTGAAGAAGTACCGGACCAGCCTCGAGAAGCACGGATACCACGTGGAAGCGGTCGCCGAATGCGAGCGCGAAGTCGAAATCGCGCACCGGTTGTCCGCCGTGCACCAACGCAACAGCACCCTTCCGGCCAGCACCATCCACAAGATCGCCAGCTGGATGCGGGATATCGGCCGATACGACGACGCCGTCGCATGGGCCGAGCGGGCCGTGCAGGCCTGGGCGAGTCTCCCGCCGGCCGAGTCGCCGCTCAAGGGCGAACAGAACGCGCTCCGGCTGGTGCAGCAGTGCCTCGACGCGGTCGGGCGGAAATCGGAAGCCGCCCACTGCGTCAAGCGGAGGGCGCTGGCGGCACTGCGCACCGCCACCGCGTCCTCCGAACTCGGACTGCAATCGGCCAAGGCGCTCTGCACTGCCACAGTGGACCTCGACCGGCTCGAGAACCAGCGGGACGCGCTCAAGTACTGCGACATGGAAATCCTGCTGCGCGAGGAACTCTCCGCAGCAGGTCACCCCGATGACGACGGCCTCGCGAACGCGCTGAACAACCGCGGCCTGTTCCTGAACGACCTCGACCGCACCTCCGAGTCCCCGGCCGACTTCGAGCGGGCGATCGATCTCTACGAGTCGCTGCGGGAAGCGACTTCAGGCGACGAGCCCGTCCCGCACACCGCGAACCTGTCCGACGTCCATTACAACCTGGGACATGCGCTCATCAAGCTCTACGACCCCCAGGCGGCCGAAGCGCACACGCGGCGGACGGTGGCGCTGGAGGAGGAGCGGGCCGCCGCCGCCCCGGACGACCCGAACCCGAAGCTGGCCCGGGCGCTCGACCTCCTCGGCGCAGCCCAAGACGACCTGCACGACTTCGACGCGGCCATCGAGAGCCGGCGCAGGTCCATCGCGATCTACGAGCAGGCCGGCAAGACCGTGGATGCCGCGAAGGTACGCGGGAACCTCGCCGCCGTCCAGCTCAATGGCGGCCGGCTCCGGCAAGGCGTGGCGACCGCCGCATCGGTCGCCGCCGAATACGAGCGCCTCTATGCCGAAGACCCCGATGGGATCCGCTCCTCGCTGGCGAGGACGTACGGCAATCTCGCCCCGTTCCGCAGGCATCTCAACCAGTTCGAGCAGGGGGTGCAGGACGCGCGCCGAGCCCTGGAACTGTGGACCGAGGAGCACGAGCACTCCGCCCACGGATGCCTGGACAAGGTGGCGTCGGCGCACCGGAAACTGTCCGACGCGCTCGCCGCAGCGGGCAAGAAGACCGAAGCACTCGACCACACTCGGCGCTGCGTCGAACTCGGCGAGCAACTGCTGGCCTCCGACCGCTCCCTCCACCTGGAGAACGCCCAACTCGCCCTCGACTCGCACGCGAGGGCGCTGGCCGACGCCGGACTGCCCGAGGAAGCACTCGCGGTGTCACGCCGCGCCACCAGCCTCGCCGAGGAATTGACCGCACTCCACCCCGCGACCTTCCGCGACAATCTCGAGATCTGCCTGAACAATCTCGGGAACTTCCTGGCCGAATGCGAGCAGCACCGGGAGGCTTTCGAGGTCACCCGACGCTGCGTCCGGATTCGCGAGGAAATGGAAGCGGCGGAACCGGGTCTGCACCGCCGGGACCTGGCGACGTCACTGTCCAATCTGGCCCGCCGTCATTGGTACGTGGAGGGCTACGAGGCCGCGTTGGAGACCTCGCTCAGGGCCACCGCGCTCGCCGAGGAGCTGTGCGCCGAGGACCGCGAAATGCACCTGGACGTGCTGGCGAAGTCGACAACCGCGCAAGTCACGTACTTGGACCAGCTCGAACGGTACGAGGAGGCCCTGGAGCTGTCGCACCGCGCCGTGGCGCTCCAGGAGGAGCGCGTCGCGAACCAGGAGGTCGGCGCCCTGGGCGACCAGGGTGATGCGCTGGCGCGACGCATCGAGCAGCTCTTCAACCTCGCCAGGGGCGATGAGGCCGTCCCCGATTGCGAGCGTCTGCTCAAGGAACGGGGCGAACTCGGCAGGCCCGAACTGATCGCCTATCCGGAGGGCCTGCTCTCCCGGGCACTCTGCAAGCGCGGCTACAAGCTGCAAGAGGACGGCCAACGGCTGGAGGCGGCCGAGGCCATCGAACGTGCCGTGGCGCTCGCCCGGTCGGCGGCCGAGCGCGATCCGGAGCATTGGCGGGAGCAGCTTCGGGGAACCCTCTCCGATCTGTCCTGGATTCTGTGGCAGGTCGGCAGACGCGCCGAATGCCTCCAGATCTCCGAGGAGTCGCTACGCCTGGCGGAGGAGATCCACACCCCGGACAATCACTTCGGATTGGCGTCCAGCCTCGACTCGTACGCCTTCGAGCTCGGGGAGGCCGCCCGTCTCGAAGAGGCCCTGGAGTTGTCCCGGAGGGCCGTTCCCATGTGGGAGAACCGCCTCGCGCTCCAAGACTCGGCCACGCGGCGCTTCGACCTGGGCTGGTGCCTTCGCCACGTCGCCCGCTGGTCCGCCGAGCGTGACAACGCCGCGCCCGAGTATCTCCCGCAGTCGACCAGAGCCGTGGAACTGCTGCGGTCGGCCGCCGATGACGACGACTGGTACAGAGGCCAACTGGCAGAGTGCCTGATCGACCATGCCAAGCGCCTGGACGATGCCGGACAGGATTCCGAGGCGACCCGGTTCGGTGCGGAGTCGATCGCGATGCTCAGGGACCTGACCGAGACCAATCGGCCCTTGCATCTGGAATACCTGGCCAAGGCGCTGCGCGAACACGCGCCGCGCCTGGCCGCCGCCGGGCACGAGGCCGCGGCCCGCGATGCGGCCGCCGAATCGTTGCGACACCTACGGGAGCTCCACGCCGGACTGCAAGACGCCTTCGGCGATGACCTCGACCTGTCCCTCGAAACGGCGATCCGCCTGGACGCCATCGAGAATCCCGACCGCGAGACGGAGGGGGTCTGATCCCGATCGATTGGGATCAGACGCCCTCGCGGTCCTGATCCGTACCCGGGAGATCCTCGACGAGGTCATCGACACGGCACGCCTGCCAACGGCGGCCGCCTAGGATCGCGGAGACGCGGCCGACTGGACCGTCGCCCATATGATTGGGCGCCATGGCGCCCCCCGAAGTCCCCGATGCTCCCCACCCTGTCGATCCCCTGCTCCTCGAGCAGTTGTCCTCCGAGCTCGACCTGTTGGTCTCCGATGCGTTGTGGGCCGTCGAGTCCAGGCAGGACGACACCGTCGCGGGGGAACTGGCCGCACTCGTCGACCTTCGCAAAGACGATCTGGACGTCGCCCGCGCCGCCCGGGCGCTGCAATGGCCCCAGACCGACGAGGACGAGGCCTACGACGAGGACGTGGACTGGCCGACCGGCATGGTCGACCTGGCGGCCGCGATCCTCGCGGCATCGGCCACGGGGGCCGTAGCCGAAGGCGACCCGTCGGGCCAAGCCGATTCGCTGGAGGAGCTGTACTACCTTCAGACCAACTTCGGGCGGGATGAGGAGGCGACCCGGACCGCGGAACGCGAAGCGGCCCTTGCCGAGCGCATGGCCGCCGACGACGCGGACCTGTGGATCCCCCGTCTCTCCAGCGCCTTCCGGAGGGCCGCCAATTCCGCGGAGTGGGCCTCCGGTCCCGCCGCCGGAATCGCGCACTCGGAGCAGGCGATGCGGGTGGACGAGCGCCGCTCGCGGAGCTGGACTCCGAAGGATCGACTCGACTGCCTCGATGAGGCCTACCGGACGCACGCCGATCTCCTGCTCGGGACGGGGGAGCACGACGCCGCGCTCTACCAGTCGCAGCTGCGGCTGAACCTCCACGAACGGCCCGGCGGGATCCACTACGACGCCTACAAGCACGCCGCCGCCCTCGATCAATACGCCCGCGTGCTCACCGCCGCGCGCAACGGAAACGAGCTGGCCGCGCTCCCGGTGCTGCAACGCGCGGTGAACATCGGCCTGGAGGACGCCCAGGACGAAGCACGCAATGTCAACCGTGTGTTCCGCTCCTCGGTGCACCGGGTGAAGCAGTACCGGATCGGCCTCGAGAAGCACGGGTTCCACACCGAAGCGGTCGCCGAATGCGAGCGTGAAGTTGAAATCGCGCACCAGCTGGCCGCCGTGCACCAACGCAACAGCACCCTTCCGGCCAGCACCATCCACCAGGTCGCCAGTTGGATGAAGGAAGTCGGCCGAACCGACGAAGCCGTCGACTGGGCCGAGCGGGCAGTGCGGGCCTGGGCGGCGCTCCCGCCGGCCGAAATCCCGCTCCAAGGCGAGCAGAATGCGCTGCGGCTGGTACAGGAGTGCCTCGAAGCGGTCGGGCGCAAATCCGAAGCCGCACAATGCGTCAGGCGAAGGGCGCTCGCGGCCCTGCGCACGGCCACTGTGTCCTCCGCGCTCGGACTGCAATCGGCCAAGGCGCTCAGCGACGCCACAGCGGACTTTGACTGGATCGAGAATCCCCGAGACGGGCTCAGATACTGCGACATGGAAATCATGCTGCGCGAGGAACTCTCCGCAGCCGGACACACCAACGACGACGACCTCGCGAACGCACTGAACAATCGCGGCCTGTTCCTGCGCGACCTCAACCGGGCCTCCGAAGCCCTGGCCGAGTATAAGCGGTCGCTCAATCTCTATGAGCCGCTGCGGGAAGCGGCCCTGGGCGAGGAGTCCGACCCGTACGCCGCGGAAATTTCCGACGTCCATTACAACCTGGCAGGGTCGTTCATTCGGCTGTACGACTACCAAGCGGCCGAAGCGAACGTGCGGCGGGCGGTCGCGCTGGAGGAGGAGCGTGCCGGCGCAGAACCGGACCGCCCGAACCCGAAGTTGGCCCGGGCGCTCGACCTCCTCGGCAGTGTCCAAGGCGATCTGCGTGACTTCGACTCGGCCATCGAAAGCCGGCGCAGAGCCGTGGCGATCTACGAGCGGGCCGACAACGCCATAGATGCCGCACGGGTACGCGGGAACCTCGCCGCCAACCAGCTCAATAGCGGCCGCATCCGCCAAGGCGTGGCGACCGCCGAGTCCGTCGCCGCCGAATACGAGCGGCTGTACGCCGAAGGAGCCGAGGACCCCGAGGACCCCGAGGGCATTCGCTCCACCCTGGCCGAGACATACGGCAATCTCGCCTCATTCCGCAAGCGCATCATGCAATTCGACCAGAGCGTGGCAGACGCACGCCGAGCTCTGGAACTGTGGACCGAGCACCATGAACGCTCAGTCCACGGGTGTTTGGATGACCTGGCGTCAGCGCATCAGAATCTGGCCGACGCGCTCGCCGCCGCCGGCAAGAACGACGAAGCGCTCGAGCACAGTCGCCGCGCCACCGAACTCGCCGAGCAACTACTGATCTCCGACCGCTCCCTCCACCTGAAGACCGTCCAACTCACCCTCGACTCGCAAGCGAGGGCGCTGGCCGACGCCGGGCTGCACGAGGAAGCGCTCGAGGTGTCGCTGCGCGCCACCGGACTCGCTGAGGAGATGGTCGAATTCGGCCCCGCGAATTTCCGTCGAAATCTCGCGGGGTGCCTACTCAATCTGGGCAACTACCTGACCAGCTGCGGGCAGCACCAGGAGGCCTACGAGGTCACCCGGCGCTGCGTCCAGATTGATGAGGAAATGGACGCGGCAGAACCGGGGATGCACCGTCAGGAGCTGACGAAGGCACTGGCCAACCTGGCCCGCCGCCATTGGGGCCTGGAAAACTACGAGGCCGCGCTGGAAGCCTCGCTCAGGGCCACCGCGCTCGGCGAGGAACTGTGCGCCGAGGACCGCGAAATGCACCTGGGCGTGCAGGCGAAGTCGATGACCGATCAAATCGCGTATCTGAGCCAACTCGAACGGTACGAGGAGGCCCTGGAACTGTCGCACCGCGCCGCAACGCTCCATGAGGAGCGCGTCGCCAACCAGGAGGTCGACGCCCAAACCGACCGGGTTGGCGCACTGACAATGGGCATCGAGCAACTCTTCTTTCTCTCCAGAGGCGCCGAAGCCGTCGCCGATTGCGAACGTCTGCTCGAGATGCGCAACGAACTCGACAGCCCCGAAGTGGCCGCCCATCTGGAGGCGAAGCTCGCCGAGGCACTCTCCAAGGGCGGCTCCAAACTGCAAACGGCCGGCAAACGGCTGGAGGCAGCCGAGGCCATTGAGCGTGCCGTGGTGCTCGCCCGGTCGGCGGCCGAACGCGATCCCAAGAAATGGCGCGAGCTCCTGCGGGAAGTCCTCTGCGATCTGGCCTGGATCCTGCCGCTGGTCGGCAGGCGCGCCGAATGCCTCCGGATCACCGATGAGTCGCTGCGCCTTGCGGAGAAGCTCGCCACCCCCGACGATCGCTACGGCCTGGCGCTCAGCCTCGACGCCCACTCGTTCGAGCTCGGGAAACTGGCCCGTCTCGACGAGGCCTTGGAGTTGGCCCGGAGAGCCGTTCCCATGTGGGAGAGCCGCCTCGCGCTCTGCGACCTTGCCGAACGTCGCGTCGACCTGGGCTGGTGTCTTCGCCACGTGGCCCGCTGGTCCGCCGAGTTCGGCGAGGACGCCGCCGAATACCTTCCGCTCTCGACCAGGGCCGTGGAGCTGCTGTGGTCGGCCGCAGCCGATGACGACTGGTACGAAGACGAACTGGCGCAGTGCCTGATCGACCATGCCAAGCGGCTGGACGACGCTGGACAGGACTCCGAAGCGGCCCGGTTCGGCGTGGAGGCGATCGCGATGCTCAGGGACCTGACCGAGCTCAATCGGTCTGTGCATCTGGAGTACCTGGCCAAGGCACTGCGCGAACACGCGCCACGCCTGGCCGCCGCCGGAGACGAGGTCGCGGCCCGCGTTGCGGCCGCCGAGGCGTTGCGACACCTCAAAGAGCTCGACGCGGACCTGCCGAACGTATTCGGCGATGAACTCAACCTGGCTCTCGAAGTGGCGACCCGCCTCGGCGCCATCGAGGATCATGACCGAGAGAAGGAGGGCGTCTGACCCCGATCGATCGGGGTCAGACGCCCTCGCGGACTCTCAGACGATCAGCGGCGCAAGCGGATCGTGTCCACATAGATGCCGCCGGCGCGGAAGCGCAGATAGACGTTCTCGACGCCTTCCGCGCCCACCAGCGGGGCCTCGACGTCCACGAACTTCTGGAGGTCGCCCGTGATCGGGACCGTGACCTCGGCGAGCAGTCGGCCGTCGGCCCCACCCGCACGGACCTCGATCACCGGATCCGCCAGGTTGGCCCAGGCCGCCGACGTGGTGGCCGTGCGCAACTCGATCGCCGTCGCCCCGTCGAGCTCGACCTTCGTGAAGCCGACGTGGTCGCCCGCACGGCGCGACGCCACCGAGTGGTAGCCGCCCTGCCTCGCAAGGGTATTGAGTTTGGAGACCTCCCAATAGGTCACGCCCTGGGCGATGGTCGCCTTCTCCCAGACGTTCTGGGTCGCGGACAGATCGAGCGAGCCAATGGTCTCGCCCTCGATGGCGATCTCGGCCGCCGTGGCGCCGCGCTCGGGACCCACGAAGAACACGTAGTCGCCCGACTCGACGACCCGCTTACCGCTCACCACGTCCCACACGAACAGGTCGGCCGGGTCCACAGTGATCTCAACCCGGCGGGTCTCGCCGGGGACGAGGTCCTTGACGCGGGTGAACGCAGCGAGCTGCGGCCGCGGCACGTCCCTGCCGTAAGTGGAGCCATTGTGGTGGGAGTAGACCAGGACGACCTCGTCCGAGGTGCGCTCGCCGTCGTTGTGGACGTTGAATGCCAAGGTGAACGGCTCGTCCGCGCGGACCGAGGCGGGCGCTTCGAGACCGCTGTACTCGATGGTGGTGTAGCTGAGCCCGTGGCCGAAGCCATAGACCGACGTGGTGTCGGAGTAGCGGTAGGTGAGCCCTGCCGAAATGACGTCGTACTCCAGCATGTCGACCTCGTTGACCCGGTACTCCTCGGTCTCCGGTCCGGGCTTGGGAAGCGAATCGAGGTCCGCCAGCCAGGTCGAGGTGAGCCGCCCGGCCGGGGAGTAGTCCCCGAACAGGGCCTCGGCCAGCGCGGTCCCGGCCGCCTGACCGGCGTGCGAGGTGTAGACGATCGCGCCGACATTCGCGTCCGAGGCGATGTCGCCGATCGCGAGCGGGTACGAGGAGACGACCACGACGACCGTCTTGCCGGGCTTGGCGGCGGCGACCTCGCGCACCAGGTCGCGCTGGCGCGCGGCGAGGTCCAGGCCGGGGCGGTCGTAGCATTCGCGGGCGTTGATGAGCGGGTGGTTGCCGACCATGACGACGGCGTAGTCCGCTTCGGCCGCAATCGAAGCGGCGGCAGCCGGGCCGTCGGAGACGAGGGTCTCGCTGAGGACGGTGTCCACCTCGCCCTTGGAGAGCGGGAGGGAGCCGTCCTCGGCGAGGCGGACGTGGAAGGGGCCGTCGGGCGGGGTGTTGGTGTGGTTCATGCCGAACAGCTCGACCTGGCGCTCGGTCGTACGCGCCGCGGCGGAGTCGACCGGGTGGTAGTGGAAGTTCTGGAAGGTGAACCAGGCGTTGGCGTCTTCCATCTCGGTGTCCTTGGCGACCAGAACCGGGCCGCCTTCGCCGGTGGCGCCGGCCTGGTTGAGGAAGGACGCCGGGCCGTCGTGTTCGGCGAGGAGGTTCGCGCTGACGTACTCGCCCGAGGCGACGTTGCGGAACATGTACTGGTCGTGGGCCCAGTCCCAGACCTCGAAGGTCTCGGTGTCGCCGACGGTCTTCGCGCGGGCCACCAGGGCGGCTTTTTCGCCGACCTTGACGAACCTGTCATCGCCGTCGTGGTCGACCGACCAGGCGACGAGATCATTTCCATTGTGGTGGACGACGTTCGCGTCGCCGAGACGCTCGCGGATCGCCTGGAGCGGGGTGATCCGGTCCTCGACCAGCGGGCTGTAGTAGTCGCGGAGGTTGAGGTCGGAGAGCGGGCCGAGGACGGCGACCTTCGCGGCGGCGCTGGGAGTCCCGGCGTCCAGCGGGAGCAGGTCCTCGTTCTTGAGCAGGACCAACTGTTCGCGGGCGGCCTGGAGGGCCAGTTCGCGCGACTCGGGAAGCTCGTGCGCCCGCTCGGTGAGCTCGATCCGGTTGTAAGGGCACGCGTCTCCGTCGAGCCGACCGGTGCCGACGAGGAAAGTGAGCCAGTCGCGGGTGGACTGCTCGGCGTCCGCCATCGTCAGGCCGAACAGGCCGCGGCGGACCGCTTCGGCGGCGGCGGAGACGAACGGCAGCTCGGAGCCGTCGTGGAAGTGGGTCTGGCCGGCCTTGAGCATGAGACCGCAGGCGTAGACGAGGATCTCGTCCTTGTCGACCTCGCGCCCCTCCTCGGCGGCCAGCGCCTTGGGATAGGGGACGTCGCCGCCCTCGGGGGACTCCCACGTGTCCCAGACGGCGCCCTTGGTGGTGTTGAGGTTGACCCCGTCGAAGCCGTCGGGCAGGAACATGAATCCGCCTGGGGCCCATTCATTCCGGAGCAGATCCAGCAGCGGCGAGATGATGGAGGGGACGCCGTTGACGAGGTTGTAGGACGTCATCGCGCCGAGCACGGCGCCGGCCTCGACCGGCTTGCGGTAGGGGACGGCCTGGAACTCGTGGAGCGCGCGGACGCCCATCGACGCGGAGGTGGAGTTGCGGCGCAGCTCGTGGTTGTAGGCGAGGTAGTGCTTCATCTGCGGCAGGACGCGGACGTACTCGGGGTCGCGGCCGCGCAGGCCCCAGGCGTAGGCGGTGACGAGCGCGCTGACGTGGAGCGGGTCCTCGCCGAAGCCCTCCTCGAAGCGGCCGGCGAGGGGGTTGGAGCGAATGTCGGCGACGGGGCCGAAACCGGCCAGGGCCTCGGGGTCGCGCTGGCGCATCTCGGTGGAGACGACCTCGCCGATGCGCTCGAGCAGGTCGGTGTCCCAGGTGGCGCCGAGGCCGATGGCCTGCGGGAAGAGGGTGGCGTTGGGAAAGTGGCCGGAACCGTGGAGGACCTCGGCGAACCTGTTGGAGTGGGCCGGGAGGGTGTAGCCGTCGGCCAGGGTGGTCTCGGGGATGCCGTTGAGGCAGGCGAGCTTCTGCTCGTCGGTCATGAGGGCGAGGATGGCCTCTACTCGCTCGGCCACGGGCCGGGACGGGTCGAGGTACACGGGTGAGCTCATCGGCATCCGATCGGTCGGTGACAGTCCTCCAAGACCTTACGACGTATGACCCAACAAATCCAATCCGTATTCGAGCCACGTGCACACGGTGCTCACGGGTGTTCGGTCATCGGACGTTCGTTACGCTTTCCTCCATGAACCGTCCCCTCGACAGTGCCATCGACAGTGCCAACGGGAGCGCCCTCGGTATCGACTTCGGGACCTCGCACACCATTGCGGTGGTCCGCCGCGCCGACGGGAGCGTCCGGCCCCTGCTCTTCGACGGTTCCCCGCTCATGCCGTCCGCCGTCTGCGTCGACTCCGGCGGCGGGCTGCTCGTCGGGAGCGATGCCGTGCACGCGGGCCGCCGCCACCCCGAGCGCTACGAGCCCAACCCCAAGCGCCACCTCGACCGCAGATCGATCCTGTTGGGGGAGACCGAGTTCCCGGTCGTCAACCTGGTCGGCGCCGTGCTGCGGGCGGTCGCGGTCGAATGCCGCCGGGTCGTCGGGCCGCCGGGCGAGGTCACCGTCACCGTCCCCGCCGATTGGGGGCCGGCTAGGCGCCAGGCGATCATCGACGCCTCGGACATCGCCGGGCTCGGCCAGGTCCGCCTGGTCCCCGAGCCGGTCGCCGCCGCCACCTACTACGCCGAGATCCTCAAGCACCGCATGTCCATCGGTTCCTCCATTGTGGTATACGACCTGGGCGCGGGCACGTTCGACGCGAGCGTGGTACGCCGCAGCCCGAGCGGTTTCGACACGGTCGCCCTCGACGGCCGCAATGATCTGGGCGGTCTCGACATCGATGCCGCCCTCATCAACCACCTCGGCGAGACCTACGGCGCCCACGAGGGCTGGAGCCGCCTCGTGGGCCCCATGACCATCACCGAGCGCCGCCACTTCCGCGAGTTCCAGGACGAGATCCGCAGCGCCAAGGAACGCCTGTCCCGCCACCAGCAGGCCGACATCGCGATCCCGATCCTCGACGTCGAGGCGCACCTGACCCGCACCGAGCTGGAGAAGATCGCCGAGCCGCACCTGGAACGCACGATCCAGGTCACGCAGGGCGTGATCCGTTCGGCCGGACTGGATCTCGCCCAGAGCGCGGGCCTGTTCCTGGTCGGCGGCGCCAGCCGGATGCCGCTGGTCGCGACGATGCTGCACCGCGCCCTCGGCGTCCCGGCGACCGTGCTCGACCAGCCCGAGGTCGTCGTGGCCGAGGGCAGCGTCCTATGGACGGCGGCCGCCCCGAGCGCCACCCTCGAGCTGGGCCGGTCGGCGAATCCGGTGCCCGCGGCCGAATCCGCGCACCGCGGCGAGTCGCCGCTCGGTACGCCGGTGGTCTATTCCCCCACCTCGGTCGGGACGCCGCGGCAGAACCCGGCGCCGACCGAGACCGCGCAGTACCGCCCGGCCCCGCCGGTCCAAGCGCCTCCGACTGCCCAAGTCCCGCAACAGCGTCCGGTTCCCGCTCACGAGACTGAGCCGACCTTCCAGACCGCCCGATCCGAGGGGGTCGGTTCGGCCTCGACCGCCACCACCACTCGGCCACCCACCACGTCCCCCGGGCGGAACCTCCCCCCGGTGGCCGACCCGGCACCGCCGCCCCCGGAGACACCGCCCCGCACCGAAGCCGAACGGGGGCGCCGAAAGAAGATCAGCCGACGCGTCGTCCTAACGGTCATCATCGTCGACATCCTGCTCATCGCCGTCCTCGTCTTCATCTTCGGCCCGGACAACGAGCCCGGCGACGGCACCGAAGACGACACCGGCGACTCGGACGGCTACATCGCGGGCGACATGGTCTCCGATATCCCTGCCGCGCACGACGCCGCGATCGGCGCCTTCGCGAGCATCGAGACCGACGCCGGCACGATGCTGTTCTCGGCCGGCTCCGACGGCATGGTCAATCAGTGGTCGCTGGAGAGCGAGGAGCAGGTCGACGAATTCTCATTCGACGTGAACGTCAGCGGCCTGTGGGCGACCACCGACAATGAAGGCGTGCCGGCCATCGTCGCCGTCAATGAGTCCTACGAGGTGTCGATGTGGGATGCCGAGAGCCAGGTCTTCACCGAATACGGCCAACCGGCGATGGCGCAGTCGGAGGAGGGCATCGACCGGGTGTCCGTCGGTCTCAACGGCGGCGCACCCGCAGTCGTCACCGTGAACGACTCCGGCTACGAGATTTACGACATCGAATTCGAGGAGACCTGGGAATCGGGTTCCTTCCCGGAGGGCTACGGCCGCCCGAACATCGCCTTTATCGATGACTGGGCCACCATCGCCGTCATCGACGGAGAGGGCCGGATCGTGCACACCTACGAGGGGGAGGCCGACTCCGAGAGCGGACTCGGCCCCGACGACGAGTACTGGACCGAGACCGACACCGTGAAGGGGTTCGGCGTCGTATACGACGACGGGGTGCCTTACGGGATGCTCTACAGCGGCATGGGCACCCTCCACCTCTGGGACCTCTCGGTCGGCCAGCCCTCGGGGCACGCCCCGACGTCCTACGACGACATCTCGAACCGCTATGTCCGCGAGGTGATCTCCTACCAAGGGGAACCGGGCCTGCTGTGGCTCACTTCCGAAAGCTATGCCGGGGCCCAGTTGATCGGAAGCGTCGAGCCCGAGGACAGCATCTTGTTCGGCAACGGCGATATCACCGGACTGAACAGTGTGACCAAGGAAGATGGAACCGTTCTCGCCGTCACCGGCACGTCCGAAGGCGATATTCAATTCTGGAGTTTGGGATGAGCATGTTCGAGCACCGCATTGAGACGACCGCGCACCTTTCCGGCGCCGCGCATGAGGTATGGGCGGTCCTCACCGACTTTTCGTCCTATGGGGACTGGAACCCGTTCATCATCTCGCTCAGCGGGACCCCGGCCGAAGGAGAGCGGCTCGAAGCGACGTTCCTACAGGCGAACGGCAAGGAGAGCCAGTTCAAGCCGATCGTCCTGCGGGTCTCCCCGGCCAGGCAGCTGCGGTGGCTCGGCAAGCTCGGCCCCGGCGGGCTGTTCGACGGCGAGCACTACTTCGTGCTGAAGCCCGCCGAGGACGGCGGGACCGACCTGGTCCACGGCGAGCGCTTCACCGGACTGCTCGTCCCCGCCATGAAGGGCCTCCTGGCCGACACCGCGAAGGGCTTCACCTCGATGAACGAGGCCCTGGAGGAGCGCGTCAAGTCGGTCCGATGACGACGATAGTTCGATCCTCAGCGACACAGACGGCTCGCGCCGCGGCAGAAGCCGCGGCGCGAGCCGCTATCCATCGAAACGGGTTTTGGTCTAGAGGACCCCGGCCAGGGCGGCGGTGTCCGCGACGGTCGCGGTGGCCTGACCAGCAACGTCTTCGGAGGTGACGTTGCTGTCCAGGAGACCGCCGGCGAGGCCGGCGGCGACCGGGAGGCTGTCCACGGGGAGAACGCCGGTCGCGGAACCCGCGGCGCCGGTCACGGCGTCGAGGCCGGGAACGCCACCGGTGGGCAGCTGCTCCTCGTTCACGTCGGCGTTCGCGGACTCGGTGGTCGAGGCCTCCTTGTGGCTGCCGTGGTGGTGACCGTGGTCGTCACCGGCGTTCGCGTCCGAGCCGCCCTCGCACGAGGCGTAGGCCGAGCCGAGGACGGCGACCGAGTTGCCGCACACGTTGATCGGGGCCTGGACCGGAGTGAACAGCTGGTTGCCGTTGCCCAGACCGGTGTTGCCCTGCGTGGTCAGGTCGCCCGAGCCGGCACCGTCGTAGTCGGCGTCGGCGCCGCCTTCGCAGTCCGCGCCCGAGGCACCGCCGACGGCCGCGGCATTGCCGCACACGTCGATCGGGGCCTGGATCGGGGCGAGCAGCTGGTTGCCCGACAGCGCGCCGAGGTTGCCTTGCGTGGTGACGTCGTTCGCCGAGCCCGACTCCTCGATCGTGGCGTTCGAGCCACCGGTCGACCAAGCGTCGGAGGCGCCGCCGACGGCAGCGGCGATGCCGCTGACCTCGGTGGGAACCTGCACCGGCGCGTAGGCCTGGTTGCCGTTGCCCAGACCGGTGTTGTTCTGCGTGGTCAGGTCGCCGCCGGGGCCGGAGAAGTCGGCGTCGGCGCCGCCCTCGCAGCCCGCACCCGAGGTGCCCAGGACCGCGGCGGAAACGCCACAGATGTTGATGGGCGCCTGGACGGGCGAGACCACCTGGTTACCCGACACGGCACCGACCTGGTCGGACGTCGTGACGTCCGGTCCCCAAGCCTGCGCGGTGCCGGCCCCGGCGACGAGGACGACCCCCGCCGCTGCGAAACCGGTCTGTGCGGTCTTACGTGCCCATGAGTTGCTCAAGGATCTTTACCTTTCAGGGAAATCGATCTTGCTCTTTCATCACGTATCCCCCGTGAAGCTCCATGGATCCAATGGCTTTTGTGCGTTCAGGGATGGCGAGCTGGGGGCTCGCCTGAACGGGGTGCGATTGAAACCGGGAGAGTTATGTGTGTCGGTCGACGGGACGCCCGGGACCGGGCCCTTGGCGCCGGGCGTTCCCATCATCCGTAGTGTCGGCCGCGGCCCGGCGACATTGCGCCGCCCGCGTCCGGAGGTTTTCTGGCAGTGCGGCTTTCGCCGCGTCGGTCACGCCCTCGACTACTTCGCCGGGCGGGGCCGGAGGTTCTCACCGAGCGGAGCGGACTCCGCTGCGGCGAGCAGCGCGGTCCGCCTCCGAAGAGGCGGGGCGCCGTTTAGAACGGGAGCGGGACCGGGAGTCCGCCGCCGAGGTCGCCGAGCAGGTCGCCGACCGGGCTCGAAGCAGGCGCTTCCGCCTGGCCCTGACCCTTGTCGGGCTTGACGTCCGCCTTGACGTCTGTCTTGTTGTTGGCCTTGACGTCGGTCTTGTTGTCAGTCTTGACGTCGGTCTTGTTGTCGGCCTTGACGCCGGACGCCGGAGCGCCCTGGTCAGGCAGGACCGAGTCGAGGCCCGGAACGGCGCCGGTCGGGATCGCGTCCAGACCGGGAACCGCGCCGGTAACGGTGTCGGCTCCGGGAACCGGAAGCCCCCCAAGCGCCTCGGGAGTCGTCTGGACCAGGTCGGACCCGGCCGCCTCGACTCCGGAGTCGGCGGCCTGAGCGGCCGTCCCCGCGAGCAGCAGAGCCCCCGTGGCGATGCCTCCGATGAGGCCCGCCGTACGCACAGTGCGCATATCCATCTGCTTGATGCCTTCCTTCGGACCGCCCGGCTCCAGTTGTGCGCGCTGGGGAAGCAGCGCAGCACAAACCGCCGTGCGGTTCAAGATCTCTGATTGTCAGTGGCCCAGGAGCGGGACGAGGCGACTTGAATGCCCGTCTCTGCGGCTCTCAGCCGCGACCGCACCGACTGGATCGTCGGCCGGTCGAGAACCGCTTGCGCTGTCTGGTGAACCGGTGACACTTCCGGTTCCCGGCTGCGACGGGTTCCTGACGCAGCCACCCTGACTAACTGGAGAGGCGCGGGTGCGGTTACGCCCGGACGCGAAGAAATTCGAAAAAATCGTCTTCTTGGCGCCCGGCGGGCACCCACTGTCGCAAATGTCCTACTTGGCGACGTTCTTGTGCTGCTTCGATTCCCAGATCATCGCGGACAGCACCAGCGCGGCGCCCACGAGCGTGAGCAGCAGCGGGAGGACGATCGAGCCCGACGCGGCCTGGAGCGCGCCCTCCTCGCTCTGCCAGGGCCACAGGGACCGCAGCGAGCCGATCATGAGGCCGGCCAGGACCGCCATGGTCGCCTGTCGGCGGTGGTGCAGCAGCCACTGGAGCAGCTTGACGAAGGAGCTCAGGCCGACGATCGCGCCGAGACCGAAGACTGCGATGAAGGCGAAATTGCGGTCGTGGAGGGCGGCCTGGACCGGCACGTACAGGCCCATCGCCAACAGGACGAACGAACCCGACACGCCCGGCAGCACCAGTGCGTTGATGGCGACGGCCGCGCCGAGGAACACCAGCCACAGCGGCGGGTCGGCGATCTCGGACGGGGGCAGTCCGGTCAGGAAGAACGCGGCGACCGCGGCGACGGCCACCAGCACCCCGTCGAGCACGCCGAAACGGTTCGGCATCATGCGCAGCGGCACCGCGATCGACACCAGGATCATGCCGAAGAACAAGGCACGCATCGGCACCGGATTCGACTCCAGCAGCGGCGCGATGGTGTTGAGCGACGCCAGCAGCACCACGACCATGCCGACGCCCACCGGCACCAGCAGCGGCCAGTCGATGCCCTTGAGCGCGCTCAGGCCCGCGGCGGTGCCGGTGCGCCGCACGATGCCGGAGACCAAGGTGCGCACCGCGTGCAGCAGTTCGCCCGCGGCATCGATGAGGTCGTCGTAGAGGCCGACGACCAGGGCGATCGTGCCGCCGGAGATGCCGGGCACCGACTCGGCGGCACCGACCATGCCGCCACGCAGCGCGTTGAACGGCGCCTTGCGCCAAGGGGTTCTGGGTCTCGGCGATCCGGCGCCCGAGGCCGGATCGATCGGGACCGGGCCGTCGGAGGTGGAGCGGTAGATCGTCACGTCGCGAGCATAGTGCGCGAAGTTGAGAGGCAGCTGCGCTCATCCGATCGACCCGGCCTCGGGGCCGATCGGCCACTCGACCGATCGGCCCGGGCCGCTTCCGGAGGGATCCGCTACTTGACGCGTTGCAGGATGACGGTGTCGGTCGGGGTGCCGGCGTCGTCGCTCGGGCCCTTGCGGATGCGCTTGATCACGCGGGCGATGACGAACCACAGCAGCAGCGCCGCAATGACGCCGAGGACGAAATTGCTGAGCAGCCCGCTGTACTCGGTCAGGATCGGGTCGATCCGGGGTCCGAAACCGAAGCCCAGGCCCACCCAGATCCCGTTCCACAGCACCGAGCCGGTGAGGGTGTACAGGGAGAACTTCCACAGCGACATCTTCTCGATCCCGGCCGGGATCGAGATGGCGCTGCGCACCAGCGGAACGCACCGGCCGACGAAGACGGCCACGCCGCCCCAGCGGGAGAACACCCGCTCGCCCAGGTCGAAGTCCTTGGTCTCCAGCAGCGGAATCTTCTCGAACAGCCACCTGGTGCGCTCGCGCCCGAAGTAGTAGCCGGCGAAGTAGTAGACGTAGGAGCTGATCATCGAGCCGACCGCCGCGCACAGCATGATCAGCCAGAAGTTCATCTTCCCCTCGTAGGCCAGGTAGCCGGCGACGGGCAGGATCAGCTCGGAGGGGACCGGCGGGAGCAGCGACTCGATGGCCAGGGCCAGTCCGACGCCGATCTCGCCGAACTTGTCGATCAGGTCGAGGACCCAACCGATGAATCCGCTGTACTGCTGGGTGTCGGTGGGGCTCTCGGCGGAGGCCGCCAGCACCGATGTCGCGCTGAGGAATGTCATGGGAAGAGAGTAAGGGGAGCGGTCCGGGCCGCGCCTCGGTCGCCCGGCTGAATCAGCGCGGCGCGCATCCGTCGGACGGCCGACGGGCCCGTCCCGGTCTCTGTCGGCCGATCGGCAAGGGCCGGAAAGTTTCTGTCGCTCGATCGAAACCCGCCGCCGGATTTCTATCGGCCGATCGATGGGCGGGGCCCGTTTCTTCCGGTCGATCCATATCCGCCCCGCCCCTGCCTCTCAGGCCGCCACCGGGTGTCGCGGAATGTGCAAGGCCGGGCCATACTTAGTGGTAATTCGCGCTTCTTACGCATCGCACGACCGGCTCGGCCGGGCAGTGGTGCGTGGGCAAATGGTTGGTGCGCGCTAGCACGCATAGGGAGGAGGGTCTCGATGAGTCGCACGGTCGGTCCATACCGCGATGTCGCGACCGCTCGCGTCGAAGGGGCCTACGAGCTGTGCGAGGGCGTCGATGACTCGGGCCATCCGGTCCAGATCCTCACCCTCGGCTCCACCTCTTCGAAGGACCCGGCCCGCCGCGGACTGCTGTCCGACACGGTGGCCTGGGCCTACGCGACCGCCGGTCCCGACGACGCCCCGATCCTGGTGGCCGACCTCGATGCCGAGCAGCCCTACGTCGTGGTCCTTCGCGATACGAATCTTCGCGGCGCCGACCGCATCCTGGACCGACTCCTGTCGATGGGCCCGGCGACCGGTCCGCTGCCGGTGGGCCCTGCCGCGGCCGCGCAGCGCGCCGCCGCCCAGGCGCAGCAGTCCGCACCGCCGCTCTCCCCGACCGGCCCGGCGTCGGCCCCGCCGACCCCGCCGCCGATGTCCCCGCAGGTCGTCATTGCCGCGCCCAAGAAGCCCTCGCAGCTCAAGCCGATCCTCATCGGCGTCACCAGCGTCGTCGTGGCAATCGCGATCGCCGTCGGCGGCTGGCTGATCTGGACGAGTCTGGCCTCCGACGACTCGAGCGGCTCGCTCCCGGCGTCCGAGACCTCCGAGACGGCGGCGGCCGGCGGGAACGAGCAGGCTCCCGAGGGCGTGGCGGAAGACGCCCCCGAGGACGAGGAGTCGCCCGAATGGAACGAGAACGCCGCCTCCGAGTCCGTGTCGGGCGCCAAGTTCGCCGATAGCCGGGAAGGCGAGGTCCAGGCGTACGAGGGCTGGCCGGTGGCCTTCCGAGTGCCCGGCGGCTTCACCTGCGACGCAATGGAATCCTCGGCGGTGTGCGCCGGACCGGACGGCGAGTCGACGGTCACCGTCGGCTGGGAGCCGTGTCAGGGCAAGTGCACCGACGCCGACCGCGCGATGCTGCGCGAGGCGCTGCCGTACCAGCCGCTGGCCGAGTTCGGCGGCAACTCGGGCTTCGCCGAGCGCACCCAGGTCTACGGGTACTGGCGGGCCTCGCTGAGTGTCTTCGCCGAGACCGATGAGAGGGTCGTGCACGTGTCGGCGACGGCCGACGTCCTCACCGAACGCACCGCCGACGCCCAGAAGATCATCAACGACGTCTTCAACCAGGCTCAGTCGCTTTAAATGGGTGGGCGCCGATTCAGGCGTAAGAGTCCCAGCTCGCCAGGGCCGTCTCGACGGCCGTGTCGCCGCGCCGGGGCGGCTCGGGCAGGGCCATGCCGAACCCGTTCTGCGTCAGCAGATCGTCGTATTCGGGGCTGCCGTAGGAGCGCACCAGATTCGCGGCGGCCTCGCGCTTGTCGTCGCCCAGACCGGCGGACACCAGCATCGGGTACTCGAACTGGCCCACTTGGGCCGCGCCGCTGGGCACCTGGAGGTCGTCGCCCTCCTCGGTGTTGTGCATCGCGACCTCGGGGGCGGACATGACCGGGTAGGCGCCGTCGGCCTCGGCGCCGTCGACGGTGTCCTGGTCGACTCCGAACATGACGATCCACATCAGGCTTCCCGCGTCCTGGCGCGGATCGTCCAGGGCGACATCGGAGTCCTCGGGGGTGATCGCGTTCGGATCCTCGCCGACGGGCAGCGCGAGCCCCACGGCGGACGAGGCGGTGGAGGGCTCGAGGACCTCCCACTGATCGGCCAGACCCGCCTCGGGCAGGCCCAGCCACAGCTCGGTCTCGGGAATCCACACGTCCGCCTCGGCTTCACCGATCGCGGCGCTGTCGACGGCGGTCACGGTGAAGTCGGCGCACACGTCGGACCCGCGCGACGGCGCCCCACCGCCCTCGGCGATAAAGCGCTCGAGCACCGGGGCCAGCTCGGGAGCCGCCGCCACCGTCAACGACGTCTCGGTCCCGCAGGACTGGACGTGGGCGATGGCGGCGTTCAACGTATAGACCGTGACCGGCGCGAAGATCGCCAACAGCGCGGCGCCGCCCAGCAGACGACGGCCCTCCTTCGAGAGCCTGCGCGGTTTTCGATGCCTGCCGGTCATGTTACGAGTGTATGACCCGACGCAAATTGAGTCGAGCGCCCGTTTTTCAGTTACTTACAGTGGACTGAGTGTGATTCGGCGGCCGCCTCCGGGGAGGCGGCCGTCGGTCACCTGTTCTCTAGCGCCGACGGCGGCGCTTCGGCGGCGTCAGCAGATCGGCCACGATCCGCATCGTGTCGGGCACGAGGCGGAAGTAGGCCCACACACCGCGCTTGTCGCGCTGGACGACCCCGGCCTCGGCCAGGATGCGCAGGTGGTGGCTGACGGTCGGCTGCGAAAGACCGAGTGGTTCGGTCAGTTCGGCCACGCAGGCCTCCTGGTCAGGAGAGGCCTGAATGAGGCTGATCAATTGCAGCCGATTCGGATCGGCAAGTGCTTTGAGGACACCTGCGATGCGCTCGGCGTCGGCCTTGCTCAGCGTTTCGCCGCTGACCGGCGAGACGGGAGTCTCGGCCTCGACGGTGACTCGCACCATGATCGTGTTCCTTCCGGATTGTTTCCAGGCGGGGCTGGATTCGGCCGCGCTGCCATTAATCCAGTTCCAACCCTGAATATGCCCTCGCTGTGTAGCCGTACGGTAACGACGACGATTCCGGCACGCAAAGGCTTCGGTTCCTTGGGTGAGAAGAAGCCGCACCAAAGCTTCTATCGCATCCAATGCCGAGACTACGCCGTAGCTGCAAGTCGATCCAGCGTCAACGCCGGATCAATTCGTACGCCACACCTCGAGAAATTCAGTGAATCCGAAACTACCAGGTGTTACATCCAGGTTCGCAAATATTTAAGCGTTTTCCAATTTTCCAATGAGACGAAGATCACTCAGAGTAAGTGATCAATGCCTAGCACTGCGTGATAGCCCTGGTGAGCCTGGGTCTGGAGACATCTCACTTGCGCGGAGCGGCCGTCGAGTCGCGCTCGATGAGCTCGGCTTCGATCGACAGCTCATCGGGGTAGTCGGCGCCCTCTTCCAGGGCCGCTTCGAGTGCCTTGACGCCCATGTCGTGCAGGGGCAGCGCGACGGTCGTCAGGGACGGGGTCAGGTCGCGCACGACGGGGATGTCGTCGAAACCGGCCACCGAGACCTCGTCGGGAATCCGCACGCCGCCCTCGCGCAGCGCCGTGCACAGGCCCGTCGCCTGCACGTCGCCGGTGACGAACACCGCGGTCGGCAGGTCGGGGCGGTCCAGCAGCATCCGCCCGGCCCGATAGCCGCCGTCCCGGGTGAACTCGGAGGCCACGTGGACCACGTTCGCGTCGGTCGGGAGCGCCGAGATGAACCCGTCACGCCGCTCGCGCACCACCTGCAGCTGCTCGGGGCCCGACACCAGCGCGAAGTCGTGGTGGCCGAGCTCTACCAGGTGGCGCGCCAACGCCGCCGCGCCCTCGCGGTTGCCCGGCCTGACGACGCGGCCGGGCAGGCCCGGCTGGCCGACGCTGACCACGTTCGCGCCGAGTTCGAGGAGATCGGCGAGGTGGTCGGCGAGGCGTTCCTCGGCGGCCTCGTCGGTGGTCCGGGAGCCGGCGACGATGACCGCGCGGGGACGGTAGCCGCGCAGGGAGTCCAGGTGCTGGATCTCGGAGTCGGGGTCGATGCCGGTGTCGGCGATGAGGACGCGGACGCCGCGTCGGGAGGCCTCGGCGAGCACGCCGCCGGCGATCTGCCCGAAGTAGGGGTCGGTGACGTCGTGGAGGAGGAGCGCGACGGTCTGGGAGGTGGCGCGGGCGAGGACCTGGGCGCCCACGTTGGGGGCGTAGCGCAACCGGCGCGCCGCTTCGCGGACCCGCTCGGAGAGCTGGTCGCTCACCCGGTGCGGGGAGCCGTTGAGCACGCGGGAGGCGGTGGCCACCGAGACACCGGCGGCTCGTGCGACGTCGGCCAGTCTGGCCGGTTGTTTGCGTTCCATTTCGCTGAGGCTACTCACTTCAGGAAAGCGCTGCTCAATCGGTCCTGAACCGTCGTTCTCTCCATACTCGCCAAACCACATACGCCACGACCGCAACGCCGATTCCGGCGGCGGCATATTTGATCTGGGTGGGCCCGGACATGGGTTGGCGCAGAGCGACGGGGCGGCGGAACGTCAACTGCGGCCAGTGCTCTTCGAGGGCGAGGCGCCGCAGTCCCCGGTCGGGATTGACGGCGCGGGGGTAGCCGACGGTGCGGAGCATCGGCTCGTCGGTGATCGAGTCGGAATAGGCGAAGGAGGCCTCGAGATCGATGCCGTGTGCGGCGGCGAAGTCCTTGATGGCCTCGGCCTTGGCCGGTCCGGCCGCATAGAACTCGACCTCGCCGGTGTAGCGGCCGTCCTCGCCGATGACCATGCGGGTGGCGATGACGTCGGTGACGCCGAGCATGCGCCCGATGGGGGCGACCATCTCCTCCCCGGAGGCGCTGACGAGGACGACGGAGCGTCCCGCGGCGCGGTGCGCCTCGATGAGGGCGGCGGCCTCGGCGTAGACGAACGGATCGATGAGTTCGTGCAGGGTCTCCTCGACGATGGCGCTGACCTGCTCGGCCGACCACCCCTGAGACAACTGGGCGATGTAGTCGCGGGTGCGCGCCATCTGCGCCTCGTCGGAGGAGCCGCCGAGCCGGAACAGCAAGTGGGAGTATGCGACCTTCAACAGGTCGCGGCGCGCCAGCAGGCCGCCCTGGTAGAGCGGCCGGCTGAACGCGAGGGTGCTGGCCTTGGCGATGACCGTCTTGTCGAGGTCGAAGAACACGGCGCCCCGCGGGTTCGCCGGTGAGCCATTGATCGGCCCGCTTGAGTCCATGCCGCCCAGTCTAGGCACACCCGCCGACGCAGGCCCCTTCTTATCTGTTGGTGTCGGTCCCGGCCCGTAGGCTTGCGCCCATGCCGAAAAGCCAGCGGATCTCCTATGCCTGCGCCGCCTGCGGTGCCCGCGTACCCAAGTGGGTCGGGCAGTGCCCCGAGTGCGACGAATGGGGATCGATGGAGGAGTCCGCGGCCCCACCGCGCCAGGTCACCTCCGGTTCCGGATTCAAGGGCGGCGGCGTGACGGTGCGCCGTCCGGCCACTCCGGCAATGAAGATCGGGACGGTCTCGGCGGCGCAGGCCGCGAGCCTGCCCACCGGGATCGGCGAATTCGACCGGGTCATGGGCGGCGGCATCGTGCCCGGCGGCGTGACGCTCATCTCGGGCGAGCCCGGCGTCGGGAAGTCGACACTGCTGCTCGAAGTGGCGCATCGCTTCGGGGAGGCGGGCTACGGCAAGGCGCTCGTGGCGACCGGTGAGGAATCGGCCGCGCAGGTGCGGCGGCGCGCCGACCGGACCGGATGCCTCTCCGAGGAGCTGTACCTGGCCGCCGAGACGGAGCTGTCGGCCGTGCTCGGCCACGTCGAGGACGTCAAGCCGTCCCTCCTGATCCTGGACTCGGTGCAGACGGTCATCGCCGCCGACGCCGAAGGAGTCCCCGGCGGGGTCACGCAGGTCAAGTCGGTCGCCACCGCGATCACCGCGGAGGCCAAGAGCCGCAATATGGCCGTGATCCTGGTCGGCCACGTGACGAAGGACGGCGGCATCGCCGGGCCGCGCGCGCTGGAGCACCTGGTCGACACGGTGGTGCACTTCGAGGGCGACCGGCACTCGATGCTGCGGCTGTTGCGCGGGGTGAAGAACCGCTTCGGGCCCGCGGATGAGGTGGGCTGCTTCGAGATGACCGAGGACGGCATCGTCTCGCTCGCCGACCCGTCCGGCCTGTTCCTGGACGATGCCCCGAGCGAGCCGACCCCGGGCACCTGCGTGACGGTGACGATGGAGGGCCGCCGGGCGGTGCCGGTGGAAATCCAGGCGCTGCTTGGAAAGTCGGTGAAGGACGGGGCGGTCCCGCGGCACACGGTGTCGGGGCTGGACCAGGCCCGGCTCAATATGGTGCTGGCGGTCCTGACGCGACGCGGCGGCATGCGCCTGCTCGACCGGGAGGTCTACGCGACGACGATCGGAGGCATCAAGGTCCGAGAACCCGCCTCCGACCTGGCCCTGGCGCTCGCCCTGGTCAGCGCGGAACAGGAGATCGCGGTGAGCGCGGACCTGGTGGCGATAGGCGAGGTGAGCCTGACCGGGCAGGTGCGCCGCACGGTGAACGCCGACCGCCGCCTGACCGAGGCGGCCCGTCTGGGCTTCAAGACGGCGATCATCCCGAAGGGCTCGGCTTCGGAGCGGCACAAGGGCATCGAAGTCATCGAGGTGGAGACGATCAACGACGCGAAACAGGCGGCGGCGAGGGCCTGGGCCCGGCGCGGCTGATTCAAGTTCTCGGATTTTCCATGGGCCGATTCCATCTGAACGGGGCATCCTTGTCAGTTGCACCGAGCGCGCCACCAGCGAGAGACGGAAGCCCATGTCCGAACCGGCGATCCGAGCGAACGAGTCCACTGTGCCACTGCTGCCGTGCATCTCCGTGGAGGAGACGCTGCACTTCTACCGGGCCCTGGAGTTCGAGGTCACCTACGAGCAGACCAGGCCGTACCTCTACCTGGCGGTGGAATGGAGCGGCTTCGGGCTGCATTTCGGCAAGCCGCCCCGGGGCATCGACCCCGACCGGGAGGACGCGGGCGGCTGCCTGATCATGGTCGACGCGGTCGCGCCGTACCACGCGGCTTTCGTCCGGGCCATGCGCGAGGCCTACGGGAAGATCCTGGCGAAAGGGCGGCCGCGCATCACCCGCTACCGGCCCGGGGCCAGCCGCTTCACCCTCGTCGATCCTTCCGGCAACTCGCTCATCTTCATCCAGCGCGACGAACCGGCCGAGCCCGATGAGGCGGCGTCGCGGTCGGCCGAGCTCGGCGCGATCGAGTTGACTGCGTCCGAGCGGGCGCGGGTCGAGTCCGAGCTGGGTCACGTTGCGGCCGTGCGGCAGTGGCTGGACGGCTGAGGCGGATCGACCGGGTCCGGGGGCGCTAGTCGGAGCTGTCCGGGGATGCTGACCCCGACCAGGACTCGGGGGCGTTCCCGGTCTGCTTCTCCACGTGGAAGTAGCCGGCCGAGTGCGCGAACAGGGCGAGCACCGCCGCGCTGAGGAAGGCGACTCCGGCGATCCACGACATGTTCCAGAAGGCCGCCACCGCCCCGACGATCGAGGCGCCCTGTCCGATGCTCTTGACGCCGAGCACGATTCGCGCCTTGGAGGTGCTGCTGCGGAAGGACTCATGCCAGTTCAGGACCACCAGCCCGGTGAGCAGCGGGATGCCGATCGCGAAGGAGACGATGCAGACCATGCCGGCGGTGCCGATATCGGTCTCGGTCAGGAAGGGCTGCACCATGAGGATGCCGAAGCCGATCAGCCCGGTGTAGATCAGGTTCTCCTGCTTGATCAACTCGCGGTCGCTCAGCCCGTGGTCGTACTCCGCGTCCTCCTTCAGCAGGTGCGCTCTCGCTGTTCGGTCGTTCGCCGTGGGCTCGTTCACCGCGTCGGATGATGATTCGCTCGTCATATTGAACATTCTTCACCAGTCCGATGAAGACGCAGTGGTCGGCGGCATGGCGTTTCGGGGAGGCGTGGACTGACCTGTGCCACGATGGCGTAATGAGGATCAATCATCAGGTTGTCGTCTTCGACGCCGTTGACCTGGGCGCCGAGAGCCTTTTCTGGGCCGGGGTACTCGACGGCACCGTCGACATCGAGGACGACTGGCACATGGTGTTGGTGAACGGCCGGCCGCGCATCGGGGTGCAGCTCGCGCCCGATCACCGCCCGCCCGAGTGGCCCGACGGGACGCCCCAGCAGGTCCACCTCGACCTGTGGGTGGACGACTTCGACTCCGCTCACGAGAAGGTCATGTCGTTGGGCGCCAAGGTGCTCAAGGAGGCCGCCGGGGGCGAGGGGTCCGATGACTTCCAGGTCTACGCGGATCCGGCGGGCCATCCCTTCTGCCTCTGCTGGGTCAAGGGCTCCTAGGTCCCGTTGCGGCTCAGTCGGTCTCGGGGTAGAGCGGTTTGCGGGAGGCCTTCGGGACAAGCGCGGCGTCGTCCAGTTCCGGGAGTCCCAGGAGCCGGGCGGGGTTGTGGGCGATCATCTGGCGGATCTGCTCGATGCTGAACTCGAAGTCCAGCAACAGGGTCGCCCAGGTGCGCATGCCCTGCACCGCAGAGGGAAGCGCGCGCACGCCGTAGTCGGTGCCCAGGACGACGTTCTCGGTGCCGATCTCGCGCAGCGTGTTCATGTAGTCGGAGACCGGCGCGACGGTGTGCGGCTGCTCGGCCCAGCCGCGGTCGATGTACTCCGCCTCCGCGTAGTAATGCGTCAGGGGCGCGCCGGTGGCGAAGATGTCGACCAGGCAGCCCTCCATGAAGACGCCTTTCGCCGCCAGCTGCTTCTGCTCGGCCACGCTGAGCTGTCCGCGGGCGGGGTGGGAGACCAGGACCTTCGCGACGCCGAAGCGCTCGGCGAGTTCGACCACCCGGAAGACCTCGTCGTGGGAGACGTGCCCGGTATTGAGGTAGACCTCGGGCCGCTCGGCGATCATCTCCATGATCTCGGCGATGTCGTCGGGGACGGGGCCTGAGAGCGGGATCCGGACGGCGCGCGAGAGTTCCTGCTCGGCGAACTTGGGGTAGGCCTGGTGAAGCGGGACGGCCTTGCCGTCGATCATGGTCGACTCGTGGGAGGCCTGGAAATAAGTGCAGTGCGAGCCGAAGCTGATCATGCGGCACCCGCCCTCGATGTTCAGGGCGGTCCGGACGGCCCGGGGGTTGAGACCGCCGTGACCGGAGTTCATGAGGTAGGCGCCGAAGGTCTCGATGCCGGGGACGTGGCGATTGACCAGCCACGAAATGCCGGAGGAGCCGCCGAACACGTCGTAGTAGACGACGCCGCGCATGCCCATCGCGCGGGCCTCCAGCGCGATCTCGATCGGGTCGGCGTGGCCGGAGTTGGAGCCGAGCACCGGGCCGGCGTGGACGTGGGTGTCGATCGCCCCGGTCAGCGGCTCGTTCGGCAGCTCCATCGAACGCGCGCGGAAACTCTCAGACTGGAACACGGCCACTCCCTCTCACTGCGGAACCGATGAAGAACCGGTGGGTCACAGGCGAGTGTAATTTGGTATACCACTAACTTCAAGGGCTGACCCGGCGCCCGGTATCGGCCGCTCGCCCCGTACCGCGACCGGCGCAAAGGCCCTGGCGCACATCGATTTCCGGGACCGGGCGCGGTCGGTCAGAGTCCGAGCTTGACCAGTTCTCCCCGAGCGGCGACGCCGAGTTTCGGGTAGGCCTTGTACAGGTGGTATCCGGCGGTGCGGGGGCTGAGGTAGAGCTGCTCGCCGATCTCGCGGTTGCTCAACCCCGCGGCGGCGAGCCGGACAACTTGCAGCTCTTGGGGAGTGAGCTTCTCGGCCAGGGCCGGGGCGGCCTCGACCGGCCCCGCGTCTCCGGCGGCGCGAAGCTCCCGTTTGACCCGCTCTGCCCACGGCGCGGCGCCCAACCGCTCGAAGGTCGATGCGGCCGAGCGCAAACGGGACTTGGCCTCGTTGACCCTCCTGGCGCGCCGAAGCCATTCGCCCAGGATGAGGTCCGTGCGCGCGGTCTCGAACGGGAAGTCGCCGGATTCGCGGTGCAGGTCGGCCGCACGCTCGTAGTGGGCCCCGGCCTCGGCGTCGGCGGCGAGCAGGCCCCGGCACCGCTCGACCAGGGCTCGCCAGTGCGGCAGCTCCGTCGCCTCGGCCCAGGTCGCGAACCAGTCGAAGATGTCCGCGACGCGCCCGGTCGACTCGGTCCGTACGGCGGCCTCGACGGCGTCGGGCACCGCGATGAGGGCGTCGCCGGGCGCTTCGGAGTCGAGCACGGTCAGGTACCGGTCGAGTGCTTCCTCATTGCGGCCCAAGGTGAGGTCGAGCAGCGCCAGCGGGGCCCCGATCGCGACATTGGTATCGGCGGGGGCGGCGGCGACGGCCTGGTCGATCAGCTCACGGGTGCCGACCTCATCGCCGCGCAGCGCCGCGATCGGCGCGAGCACGTGCACGCGGGTCTTCACCAGCCCGATCCTCTGTCCGACCTCGACCGAGACGTCCAGGGCGTTCTCGGCCAGCGCCTCCGCGTCCGCCCATCGCCCCTTATGGAATTCAGCGGTGCCGTTGATGGTCAGGGCGCGCGGCAGCGACTCGACCGCACCGACCGATCGGATGGTGCGCACGATCTCGATCAGGTCCCGCTCGGCGCCGGCGATGTCGCCGATCAGGACCCGCCACCAGGCGACCATCGTCCGGTCGTGCAGCGAGACGCCATCGCCGAACCCCTGGTGGATGTCGATGAGCCGCCGCAGGGCCGCGATCGCGTCGGCCGGCGTGACGGCGCACGACCGGTTGAGCCCGGCGGTGGCGGCGGCCAGATCGCGAACCCAGGAGGCGTGCTCGATGCCGAGCCGTTCGGCGTGTTCGGCGGCGGTCTCGGCGCGCGCGAAATCGCCTGAGTGCCAGGACAGTTCGACGGCGCGGAACAGCGGGTACCCGGCGGCCTCAGGCTTGGCGGCGGTGAAGTGGTCGGCGGCGTCGAGCCAGAGTCGGTAGGCCGCGCGCATGTCCCCACCCCAGGAGGCGACTGAGGCGGACACGATGGTCGCGTATGCCAAGGTCAACCGGTCATCGGAATAGCGGGCGACCTGTCCGGCCAGGTCGTGGGCCTTGGGGGCGTTCCCGGCCGAGAGCGCGGCCTGGGCGGCGAGCAGGAGTCGGCGGCCTTTGTCGGGCCCGTCCGGAGTGAAGGAGGCGGCTCGTTCGAAGACGGCGTACTCGACCGAGTGACCGCCGCAGTCGGCCAGGCAGGTCCCGGCTGTTTCGAGTGCGGCGACGACCGATTCATCGGGGCCGGTCGTGGCGGCGGCGAGGTGGAAGGGCCGCCGGTGGTCCTCGGGGTCGAGTGCGGCGGCGAAGGCCTGGTGAGCTTCGACGCGGCGGAAGCTCGGCGCGCCCTGGTAGGAGGCGGTGCGGATGAGCGGGTGGCCGAACTCGAAGGCCCCGCCCCGGTAGCGGACCAGGTCGTCTGTCTCGGCGGGAGCGAGGTCGGACAGGTCGGCCCCGAGCCCGGCGGCGGCCTTGAGGATGAGGGCGGTGTCGGCGGTCTCGTCGGCGGCGATGAGCAGCAGCAGGTTGCGGGTGTTTTGGGGGAGCCGGTCGATGCGGTCGCCGAAGACCTGCTTGAGGCGGGTGGTGGTCGAGCGACGCTGGCCGGTCCAGTCGGCGGCCAGGCGGGTCTCGGCCTCGACCGACGGGAGCTCGAGCAGCGCGAGCGGATTGCCCTCGGCGGCTTGGAGGATCCGGCCCCGGGAGGCGTAGGTCAAGGCGCTGGCGCGCTCGGCGAGCAGCCGAGTGGCGGCTTCCTCGTCCAGGGGACCGACGACGAGGTCCTCCAGGCCGGGGGTGGGGAAGTCGGGCGCATACCCCTCGCGGACACCGAAGACCATGGCGATCGGTTCGGCCCCGAGGCGTTTCGCGGCGAACAGCAGGACATCGGCGGAATCGGGGTCGAGCCAGTGGGCGTCGTCGACGACGCACAGGACGGGCCGTTCGGCGGCGGCCTGGGAGAGCAGGCTGAGGGCGGCCATGCCGACGATGAAGCGGAAGTTCTCCGGCGGGGCCGGCTTGTCGGGGGCCGCCGCCAGGCCCAGGACGCGGCTCAGGAGGCAGGCGTGGTGTTCGGGGATCGATTCCAGGTGGCCGGTGAGCGGCAGCAGTAGCGCCTGAAGACCGGCGAAGGACCAGGTGTGCTCGGATTCGACCCCGGTGCAGCGCAGCACGGTCCAGTGCTGGCCAGAATCGGCGTCGGCGGTCTCGGCCGTGGCCGTCAAGAGTGCCGACTTGCCGATGCCGGCTTCGCCTCGCACGACCAGGGCCCGGCCGGTGGAGGCGCGGGCGGCTTCCAGCAGGGATCGGAGGGCGGCGGTCTCGGTTTCGCGTCCGTACAACACGCCTCCAACCCTAACGCCGCTCACCTGAAGCCCAGCTGAAGCGAGGTGATGCCCTGGAGCGCAAGGAGACCATCGCTGTCTCCTTGCGCTCGACGGGTGCGGTCACCTCTAGTACGGCTTGGGCAGCGCGGTGGTGGCGCGGGCGTCGGCGAGGGCCTTCGCCCACCACTGGAGCTCGTCGAGCAGTTTCTTGGCCTCCGGCTCGACCTCGTCGAATCCGGTGAAGTTGCCCTGTGCGTCGAACTTCTGGAAGAAGCGCGGGAAGGCAATCGAGTTCCGGATGGTCATGGTGCGCAGCTCGGGGAAGACCTGGCGCAGGTGCTGGGCGGCGTTCTGGCCGCCGGAGACCTTGCCGCCGTAAGTGATCATGCTGACGGGCTTGGCTGCCCACTCGTTCATGTAGTAGTCGATGGCGTGCTTGAGGGAGGCCGGAATCGACAGGTTGTACTCGCCGGTGACGACGATGAACGCGTCGGCGCGGTGGAGGCGCTCGGAGAGCTTGGTGACGCTTTCGCTCGGGTCCTCCTCGGTCGACCACATGTCGCGTTCGGCCAGGTGCTGCGGCAGTTCGGCGTCGAGCAGGTCGATCAGGTCGACCTCGAAGCCGCCGTGCTGCGCGGCCAGGTCGGCGATCCACTTGGCGGGTACCGGGCTCCAGCGGCCCTCGCGGGTGGTGCCGATGATGACGCCCAGGTTCAGTTTGTCGCCCATGATGTTTCGGTTCCTCTCGTAGCTGGTGATGAGGACGAAGCTACGGACGAGGTGACTGGAGCGGCATCTGTCAGTCGACTGAGCCTTGACCAATACCGTCGACTGATACCCCCTGACCTGCATTTCTATCGAGCGATAGAAACTGTTCGAGGCGGGGCCCGTCCCTCAGCGGCCGGGCGCGAGTGGGCGGACGCCGGGCCATACCGCTTGGACGGCAGAGGGACCGCCCGACCGGCCACACGGCCGGTCACACAGCCAGTCGCCCTACAGATGCCCGGCCGGTCGGTGCGTGAATAGCGTTCCCGGCATGACCACCACCGCTGAATCAACCGCACCGGCCGCAGCGGCCGGAACACCCGAACGGACCCAATGGGGAGCGATCCTCACCCTCGGGTTCGCCCAGCTCATCGTTGCCGGCGGCATGTCCACGCTCGCCGTGGCGCTCCCGTCGATCCGCAGCGGCTTCGCCGTCACCGAGGCCGCGACCGCGTGGGTCCTGCTCGCCTACGCCCTGCCGATGGGCGCGGTCGCCATCGCCGCCGGACGCCTGGCCGACAAGGCCGACCTGCGGGCCGTCGCCGTCCTCGCCATGGGCGGACTGGCGATCTTCTCGGCGGCCTCCGCCCTGGCGCCGACCTTCGGCCTGCTCATCGCCGCCCGGGCCGCGCAGGGCCTGATCGGCGGGCTCCTGTTCGGCATGACCGGGAAGATCGTCGTCACCGCCGCGACCCAGGCCCAACGGGGCCGGGCCCTTTCGGCGATCACACTATTGATGACCATCGGCGCCATGGGGATCGGCGCGGCGGGCGGCCTCATCATCGCCGCCACGAGCTGGCGCGGCCTGCTGTGGGTCTTCTTCGGCCTGGCAGCGGTGGCGGCACTCGCCCTGGCGGCGACGGTGCCCAGCAATGGGACCGGCCTGCCGCGCTTCGGCCGGGAGTTCGCCGTCGACATCGCCACCTCGGGCGGGGCGATCGTCGCGTTCCTGATGTCCTTCGAATACCTGGACACGGACCCATGGATCTCATTGGGGGCCTTGGCCACGAGCGTCGCGCTGGGCTGGCTGTGGACGCGGCAGCGGACGTCGGCGCCGACGGTGGCACTGCTGCGCCGCCCCGTCATGGCCGCGGCGCTGGTGAGCCTGACGCTGATGTCGGCGGTGGCGGGGCTGCTCAACTTCGGTTTCCCTTACCTGCTGAACGACGTGTACGAGGTGCGGCCCGAGCTGATCAGTCTGGCGCTGCTGGCATTCATCGGCGGCGTCGCGGTGACGACGCCGATCGGGGGCGTGCTGGCCGACCGTTTCGGGGCGGGCCGGATCTCGATGGTCGGCGCGGGGCTGGTGCTGGCCGCGCTCGTCCCGCTGCTGCTGGTCGGGGAGAACACGGGCCTGGTCGACCTGGCCGTGCGGATCGGTCTGCTGGGCTTGGCGTTCGGCATCTTCAACACCCCGATGAACGCCCACCTGCTGGCCTCCGCTCCGCCGGAGCAGGCCGGGACGGCGGGGGCGTTCATGGCGACGACCCGGACGGTCGGCACCTCGCTGGGGCCGGTCATCGCCGCCCTCATGTGGAGTCTGGCCTCTACCCCGCTGGACGGCTACCGCCTGTCGGCCTTGGCAATCGCCGCGATCCTGGTCCTGGGAACGGCGGCCATGGCGACGGCGAAGCCTTGGAGAGCCACGGCGAACGCGTGAGCCGCGAACTCGAAGGCGCCCGGCTTATGTAGCTCCT
>NZ_STGY01000037.1:0-13763 GCF_004912275.1 Glycomyces buryatensis | reverse complement strand
CCCCGTCCCCGTCCCCGTCCCCGTCCCCGTCCCCGTCCCCGATTCAATGATGCGTGTCGGACCCGGTACGTATCGTTGAATTGGGGGTCTCCATTGGGGACAAACCCGCATCAGTCGGGAGTGTCCAGGCGTCCCGGCTCAGCCGCCGAACGGCTCGATGGCGAAGCGTCCCACCGCCACGAACACGGCCAGAAGGAAATACAACACGTCGCCCGCGGCCGTCTTCCGTTCGCCACGGCGCAGCCGCATGATCGTCGCCCCCGCGAACAGCAGCGCCACACACACGGCGGTCACCGGCACCATGACCGGCAGGATGTCGAGCACGGCCGGCAGGATCAGGCCGATGACGGCCAGGAATTCAAGCGCCGCAATGGCCCACAGGGCACCGGGGCTGAAGTCCATGACCCATTCGGCGGCGCTGCCACCGGCCTTGACCATCTTCTCCCTGGGCACGAACGCCTTGGAGGTGCTGACGAGCAGTGCGGCGGCCAGCAGCCCGGTCACGATCCACAGCGCGATATTCATGGCGGTCTCCAAAACTTCATAGCGGAAGGGCTCTTCACCGCTATGACGAAATACGCCGCAGAAACCTGACACCTGGACGGAGCTCGGCCATAGTAATCGCGGTGAGTTCCGGAATGTCCGGGGGACGCGCAGGGTCGATGTTGCCGAGGTCGAAGTACACGCGGGTGCCGAGAACGCCGCTGGGATCAGGTACCGGCCCTCTCCCAGGGGTCGTCGTCCCCCAGGCGGTTCTCTCCGAAGAACTCGTCGATATCCCTTCGCATCTCCGCATAGTCGACCCGGGGGAGCTTCCGGCAGGCCTCCAACAGCTCCTGTTTGGTGACCTTTCGCCGAGTGACATGAGGAGTCACGTCCGCGATCTCCACGCCGTTTCTGGTGATCACGTAGCTCTCGCCGTTCTCCACTGACGTCATGATGGCGACGAAATTATTGCGAAACTCGCGCTGGGTCATCGTCTCCATGCCAGATTCGTAACACAGAGAGGCACCAATGGCTACAAAGTTCGATGGCGTGTCTAGAGGTCGAGCTTGGCCAGTTCCGTCCGCGACGACACTCCAAGTTTCGGGTAGGCGTTGTACAGGTGATAGCCGACCGTCCGAGGGCTGACGAACAACTGCTCGCCGATCTGGCGGTTGGTCAGGCCGTCGGCGGCCAGGCGGACCACCTGGAGTTCCTGCGGGGTCAGCCGCTCGGCCAGGTCCGGGCCGGTCTGGATCGCGGTGGAGTCGCCGGCGGCGCGCAGTTCCCCTTGGGCCCGTTCGGTCCACGGGACCGCGCCGAGTCGCTCGAAGACCTCGGTGGCCTCGCGCAGGTGCGCGCGGGCCTCATTGATACGGCGCTCCCGCCGCAGCCACTCACCGTAGACCAGTTCGGTCCGGGCCCGCTCGAACGGGTCGATGTCGTCGGCGTGATGCAGCTCGACGGCCCGCGCGAAGTGCGCTCCAGCCTGGGCGTCGGTGGCCAGCAGGCCCCGGCACCGCTCCACGAGGGCTTCCCAGTAGGGACGGCCGGTCGCGTCGGCCCAGTCGGCGAACCAGCCGAACGCCTCCTTGACCTCGCCGGCGCGTCCGGACCGGAAAGCGGCCTCGACCAGCGTCGGCACCTGCGTCAGCACCTCCATCGGGGTCGCCCCCTCGACCAGGCGGTGCAGCCGGTCGAACGCGGCCTCGTAGTGGCCGAGCCCCAAGTCCAGCAAGCCCAGTGACGTATCGGCCGGGATCACCGAGTCCTCGGGGGCGTCCTCGATCGCGGCGGCAATCAATTCCCGGCACCGCCGCTCCTCGCCGCGGATCGCCGCGATCGGCAGCAGCACCCACACCCGGCCCTGCATGAGCGCCCGGCGGTCGTCGGTCTCGGCGGCCAGTTCGATCGCGCTCGTCGCGGCCGCCTGCGCGTCCGCATACCGGCCATAGTGGAGTTGCGCTTCGGCCTGCACCAGCAGCGCCTGAATCAGCGGGCTCGTCGCTCCGGCCTCGCGGCAGTCGCGGACCTTCTCGCTCGCCGCCGCGTGCGCGGCCGGGACGTCCCCGGCTAGCAGCCGCCAGCGCGCGGCCAGGACATGGTCGAATCGGTGGAAGTCATCGTGGAGCGGCTGGTAGTAGTCGTACAGACTGCGCAACGCGTCGACTGCCTCGCCCGCGCTCACCCACGGGCGGCGGTTCAGCCCGGCCGCGGCCCGCGCCAGGCGCTTGGCCCAGGTGTTGTTGGAACCGCCGAAGCGCGTCGCCAGCTCGTTCGCGTACTCGACCTTGGTGAAATCACCGGTCTCCCAGGCGTTCCACACGCCGCGCAGCAGCGGGTAGCCGGTGTTCTCATTGCCGTTGACCGCGTAGTGCTCGGCCGATTCCATCCACACCTCGAACGCGCCCAGGTCCCCGGCCCACGACAGGATCGTCGCCCGGATGAGCGCGGTGCGGGCCAGCAGGACGTGGTTGTCGGTGAGGCGCTCGGCCGACTCGGCCAGTTCCAGCGCTTTCTCGACCAACCCTGCGGCGTAAGCGGTCTGTGAGGCCTCGACCAGGCGGCGGGCCCGCTCGCAAGGGTCGGGCGTGAAGGAGGCGGCGCGCTCCATGGCGGCCATCTCGGCCACGCAGCCGCCCCTTTCGGCCTCATAGGACGCAATCGATTCCAGTGCGGCGGCGGCCTTCTCGTCCAGGCCGGTGGTGGCGGCGGCCAGGTGACGGGCGTGGCGGATGTCGCCGTTGCCGAACGCCTCGGACAGGGCCCGGTGGGCGTCGATTCGGCGGGTTCGCGGCGACGAGTGGTAAGCGGCCGAACGGATCAGCGGGTGCACGAACTCGATTCGGCCCTGGTGGTATCGGACCAGGTCGTCGATCTCGGCCGGCTCCAGGTCGGACAGGCACGCCCCGAGCTTCTCGGCGGCCTCGGCGATCACGGCGGTCTCACCGGTCTCCTCGGCCGCCGCGACCAGCAGCATCGTCCGCGTGCAGTCGGGCAGGGCGATCAGGCGCTCGGTGAACGCCTGCTTGATGCGGGAGGTGGTGGAGTAGCGGCTGTTCGAGGTGGTGGGGGGTTGCAGCGGGTCCTCGTGGTCGGCGACCGGCAGTTCCAAGAGCGCCAAGGGATTGCCCTCGGCCAGGCGCAGCAGCCAGTCGCGGCCGGAATACGGCACCGCATCGGTGCGGGTGTCCAGGATGGCTTGGGAGGCTTGGAGGTCGAGCGGCCCCAACGTCAGTTCGGGGATGCCCGGGGCGGGGAAGTCGGGGGCGAAGCCGTCCCTCACTACCAGGACCATCGCGATCGACTCGGTCGCCAGACGCCGCGCGGCGAACAGCAGCGCATCGGTGGAGTCGCGGTCGAGCCAGTGCGCGTCATCGATCACCACGTACACCGGCTGCTTCGCGGAGGCGTCGACCAGCAGGTTCAGCACCGCCAGTCCCACTTGGAGACGCTGCGGCTTCGCCGTCCCGTCGCCGAGGCCCAGCGCGGTGCGCAGCGATTCCGCCTGCACTTCAGGAAGATTGTCGATCCGGTCCAGCAGCGGGTGCAGCAGCATCTGGAGCCCCGCGTAGGACCAGGTGTGCTCGGCCTCGACACCCAGCGTCCGCAGGACCGTGAAGCCCTCGGCCCGCTCGATCACCGCGTCGACGATCGCGGACTTGCCGATGCCCGGCTCGCCGCGCACGACCGTGGCCCCGCCGTGGCCGACGCGCGCGCCATCGAGCAGCGCCTGGATCGAATCGAGCTCGGCGTCGCGCCCGTACAGCACGGGGCGGGGCGGGTGCGTCGGCGATTCGGGGTACGACAGGGAGACGGCGGCATCGCGGCCCACCTGGACGACTGGCTTAGAGGCCTTGCGCGCGGGGCTGGCGATCGACTTCACGGCGGCTCCATCCTCAAAATGACCAGGGGCTCCCCCAAGGGTAGCCACGGGATATGACCGGGTGCATCTGTCAAACGACTGGGGTATACCGGGGCGGTCCCGACCTGGTCGGGCGACCGGGTCGAACCCAGTCACTCACACCAGTCGTTTGACCTACGCCCGCATGCGGAAAGCCCCATAACTTTGCTGCCATGACCACAACGACCGACTCCCACCGGACCCAGCGCCCCACCGCCGCACTGCGGTGGGCGCCGGTCCTCTCGGCGACGTACGCGCAGGCCACCGCCTTCGCGGCGACCGCCGCGACCGCATTCCTCGTCACCGACATCGCCGCGAACTTCGGTATCCCGAGCGCCGCCAGGCTGTGGCCCTTGGGGGCCTTCGCACTCGGCCTCGTCGTCGCGGCGAACGCGTCCCGACGCGTCGGGGCCCTCGCCCGGACCCGATATACCGGCTCGGCTTCCCTCGCGGCCCTGACCCTCTCCGCGGTAGCGCTCGCCCTGGCCCCGAACTTCGGCTTCGCACTTGGCGCCGCTTTGGCACTCGGCGCCGCTTCGGGCCTGGTCATCGCGATAGCCGGACGGGTCGTCATCGCCGCCGAGGTCGGCGACGGGACGGGTTCGACGGTGCTGTCTGCGCTGGCGGTCCTCGCCGGGCTCACGGCGGGCACGCTCAGCCTGTTCGCCCTGCCCGCCTTCGGGTGGCGCGGGGTGCTGGGCCTGCTCGTCGTGGCCTCGGCCCTGGCGGCGTGGAAGTTCGCCGAGCACACGCCGCACGAGTAGAAGAGACGACCGGGTTTACGGAGGTTCACCCGGTGCCGGTCACCGAAATGTTCCTGTGGCGGTGACCGGAGGCAGGACCCTGGCGAAGTTCGAGACGCCGGGGTCCTGCTCCATTTCCATTCGTGGGATCCGAGCTCCAAGGCCGAGCGACCCGGATTCGGGTTTCGCTGCGTCGACGTCCGCCGGCCGGCGCGCATCGGCCAGGACTCGAGTGTTACTTCAGCGGGGTCCGCGGCCCGGCGCGGAGCACTCCGGATTCGAGTTCGCGGCCGACGATGTCCTGCGCGAGGGCGGCGACGCCGATGAGGGCGGCGAGGTCGACACCAGTGTCGATGCCCATGTCGTGCAGCATGTGCACGACCTCTTCGGTGGCGACATTGCCCGAGGCTCCCGGGGCGAAGGGGCAGCCGCCGAGGCCCCCGACGCTCGCGTCGAACTCGGTGACGCCGCGGTCGAGAGCGGTGAGCAGGTTCGCCAGCGCGGCACCGCGGGTGTTGTGGAAGTGCATGAGCAGCGGCAGCTCGGTGTCGACGGCGTCGAGCAGTTCGTTGACACGCCGGGGCGTGGCCATGCCGGTGGTGTCGCCGAAGGCGATGCGGTCGATGCCGGCTTCGGTTGCGGCGTCGACGATTTCGGCGACCGCGCCGGGGGCGATGTCGCCTTCGAAGGGGCAGCCGAAGCTGGTGGCGATGATGGCCTCGACGCCGGCGAGGTTGTCGCGGGCGAGGGCGCAGATGTCGGGGAATTCGGCGAGGGAGTCGGCGACGGAGCGGCCGACGTTGGCCTGGTTGTGGCTCTCGGAGGCGGAGATGACGACCTCGACGGCGGTGAATCCGGCGTCGATGGCGCGCTGGACGCCCTTGAGGTTGGGGGCGAGGGCGGAGTAGCGGATGCCGGGGTGCTTCTCCACGGCCGCCCAGACCTCGGCGGCGTCGGCCATCTGGGGCACGGCCTTGGGGTTGACGAAGCTGACGGCTTCGATGCGGGACAGTCCGGTGCGCGAGAGCGCGTCGATGAGGCGGATTTTGTCCTGTGTCGATACGGGAGGTTCGTTCTGGAGGCCGTCGCGCGGGGCGACCTCGCGCAGTGAGACCCGGTCCGGCTGGTGCATCTTCGCCTCCTCACGGCCCATGCTATCCCGCGGTCCCGGCATGCGGGACGGCTCGCCGGGCAAGACCCGGGAGCGTCACGGAGGGTCTCCGCAAATCGGGCGCCTGGGGACCCCCATTTCAACAGTCGCGCGGGGGTGTGACAGTCCTTCGACCGTCTCGAAGATTCGGAGTGTCCGGGCGTTTGCCTTCAAAACGGGCACACTGACGACCCCCCAATTTCAAACGTACGCGGGTGGACCGACAGGTCAGCCGGGGTCGAGGGCTCGCAGGGCTGCCGATCGCAGCAGGCCCGCGGTCTCGGTGGTGCTGACTTCCTGGCCGAGAGCGAGGTAGGGCGTGGAGTTCATCAGGCCGAAGGCGCCGTGGGCGAGCACGCGCGCCTGCTCCGCACCCAGGCCCGGGCGCAGCTCGCACAGCACGCGCACCCATTCCTCCACGTAGACGCGCTGGAGCTTGCGCACCTCGCGACGCGGCTCCTCAGGGAGCCGATCGAGCTCGTGGAGGTGGAGGATGACGATCTCGGGCGAGTCGATGGTGACTTCGAGGTGGAAGTCGACAAGCGCTTCAAGCGCGGACTGCGGGTCCCCCGCGTGAAGCGAGGCGTAGTGGCGCCCTCCCGCCAGCAGGCGCTCGGATACGGGGATGAGGGCGTCGGCGAGCATCTGCTCCTTGCCGCCCTTGAAGTGGTGGTAGAGCGCGGGGCCGGTGATGGAGGCGGCGGCGCCGATGTCGTCCATCGATACACCGTGGTAGCCGTGCTTCGCAAGGAGTTTGACGGCCACGTCGAGGATTTCACGGCGGCGCTTGGAGCCGCCCCGGCTATCGACAACATTCAGACTCACCTCCGGAAGGCTACTCCTGGGTACCGCCCTTGGCAGGGAGCAAAAACCCCCAAATTCGCTTGGCGGGCCAACGCTCGGGGGTGTTTACGAACCGCCTAGGCCGGGTCGGGGCGGCGCTGCTGGAACGGGGTCTCGTTCAGCAGTGCCCGGATCTCGGTGTCGCCGATCGGGCCGCTTCCGGTCTCCTCGGCGCCGAACGTGCCGCTGCGTACGTCCATGACCGATTGGTAGCTGTTGACGCGCATCCGGGGGATGCAGTGCGGCCGGTCGTCGACGATCCAGCGGATCATGTGCTCGCGGACGGCGCAGCGCAGGTCCCACTGGCTCGACGGGTCGGGCGCCGAGACGACCAAGCGGATCTGCATGTACGGGCCGCTGGCGTCCGTCACGACGATCTCGGCGCGGCGCCCGTCCCACTGCGGGTGGCTCTCGAGGTACCGGTTCAGTTCGGTGCGGGCCTCATCGACCGGCAGTCGCCAGTCGACGTCCATGTAGATCGTGCCGAGCACCTTCGGATTGTCACGCGTCCAGTTGACGTAGGCGTGGTCGTTGAAGTACTGGGTGGGCAGGATGAGGCGCCGCTCGTCCCAGATCCGAACCACCACGTACGACAGCGTGATCTCCTCGATGCGGCCCCACTCGCCCTCGATGACGACGACATCCTCCAGGCGCAGCGCGTCGCCGAAGGCCAGGGCCATGCCCGCGAACAGGTTCGACAGCATCGTCTGGGCGGCCAGCGAGGCGACGACGGCGGCGACGCCGGCCGCGCCGAGCATGGTGGTGCCGAATGCCCGCAGTTCGGGGATGTTGAACAGCACCAGGCCGACCGCGACCATCCACACCCCGGCCGAGATGAGCCGGTAGAGGACTATCACCTGTGTGCGCCGCTTGCGTCCATCCACATCACTCTGCTGAAGTGAACCCCAACGCTCCTGGATCGGATCCTTGGCGACGCTGAGCAGGTTCGAAATGAGCCACGCACCGCTGGCGGCGGTCCCGAACAGCAGCGCCTGGCTGAGATTGGCGTTCCAGCCCTCGGGCCCGCCGTCCAAATTGCCGCCCCAGCCGGGGACTTCCTTCTGGACCAGCAGGAGCAGCTGCACGCCGCCGGTCGCGGCCATGAACTGCGCCGGGCGCAGGGCCTTGCCGATCACCCGCGACGACCGCTCCGAAGCGTGGCGCATCAGCAGCCACTTGACCAGCAACCGGGTGAGACTGACGACGAGGGCGCCGGCGAACGCCACAGCCAGGATTGCCACCCAGGGGTCGATATGCATCATGCGCTCAAGATTATCGACGGTCGTGAGGAATCCGCATGCCGCAGTTGCGAACTGTCCCGTCACGACTGTGCCGCAACGTCATCGGCCGCGCTCCACCAGTGTGGAACGCGACCGACTGTCGAGCGGCGGTTGCAGTTTTCCATCGGTCGACCGATATTTGTCCTGGGTTTTCTATCGGTCGACCGATTTCCCTTCCACCGGACCTGGCGGGCCCGGCCAACCCACCGAGCGCCTACGGCTGCTCGGTCGGGTGCTCTTGGCGCCGCGTCGCCTCCGCCTGCAAATCCGCGTCGGCGCCGTAGCGATCCGAGGAGTACGTCTGCGACATCGACTCGGCGGTCGGGTCGGCGGACACGGCCTGGGTGTCCTTGAGCTTCGCGGCCTCGCCCTCGGCCGAGTGCAGCATTTTCTCCCAGCGCTGGCGCATCGGCCCGATGAGTCCGCCGCCGACGCCGACGATGATGACCCCGGCGATCGAGGCGAGCACCGTCCACAGGATCGGCGTGGTGATGGTGGTGGCGATTCCGGCCTGGCCGAGCGCGGCGACGGCGCCGACGAAGATGATCGCGGCCTGGATGACGCGGGCGACCGGTTTGCCGTAGTTGGTCTGTTCGAGCGTGCCGCTGACCAGTTCGTACACGGCGTTGGCGACCGCGAAGGCGACCACCACGATGACCAGCGCGATGAACAGCTGCGGCAGCCAGGCCACCAGCTGGTTCAGCAATGTCGAGACCGGATTGTTCCCGAAGGCGCCGAACGCCAGTTGCAGCGTGAACAACAGCAGTCCGAAGTAGACGAGCTTTCCCGCCAGATCGCTCAGTTCGTATTTGCCGGTGTATTGGCGCAGACCGGACTTCTCCCCGACCTTGTCGAGCCTGATCTTGTGCAGCAGTTTGCCGACGAGTTTGCCGATCCATTTCGCGACGAACCAGCCGATGACGAGGATCGCCAGGAAGGCGATGGCCCGCGGGATGAACGCGATGACGTCGTCCAGCATGCCCTGGAAACTCTCTGAGATGTTCATGTTCGGAGGGTATGACGGAATACGCGGCTATTCGGCCGTTCCCGCGATTCAGGCCCTACAAGCGTGTAAGTAGCTGCGGCCTACGTGGGCCAGGTGCGCCATTTCTGCCACGACTTGGACGGGGTGGGGCCGCGCTGGCCCTGGTAGCGGGAGGCGTTGACCTCGGAGCCGTACGGGTGCTCGGCGGGGCTGGTGAGGCGGAAGACGCACAGCTGCCCGATCTTCATGCCCGGCCACAGGGTGATGGGCAGGTTCGCGACGTTGGAGAGTTCCAGGGTGACGTGCCCCGAGAAGCCGGGGTCGATGAACCCGGCGGTGGAGTGGGTGAGCAGGCCCAGGCGGCCGAGGCTCGACTTGCCTTCGAGGCGGGCGGCGAGGTCGTCGGGGAGGGAGACGACTTCCAGCGTCGAGGCGAGCACGAATTCGCCGGGGTGGAGCACGAACGGCTCATCGCCCGCGACGTCGACGGGACTGGTCAGCTCGTCCTGTTGCAGGGACGGGTCGATGTGGGTGTACTTCTGGTTGTTGAAGACCCGGAAGCGGCGGTCCAGGCGCACGTCGACGCTGGAGGGCTGGACGAGTTCGGGCTCGAACGGGTCGAGTCCCAGACGTCCTTCCTTGACGGCGGTGGCGAGGTCGCGGTCGCTAAGCAGCATTGGGTCAGGCTAACGCCTCGTCCGGAGGGAGTGCGTAGCCCACGGTGCCGAGGTCGTGGAACTCCCATCCGTCCGGTGCCAGGGTCTCGCACTCGTCCAGGTCCTCGGCGCACACGATCGCGTCGACGGAGGCCGGGTCGGCTGCCTCGGTGCCGGGGATGACCGTCTGGAGGGCGACGATCTCGGTGCCCTCGGGGAGCAGGATCCACCACGGGTACTCCCAGGAGTCATTGCCCTGGACCAGGCCGACGGTGTCCGGGGAGGTCGCGGCGACGGCCGCGGCGGCCTGCTCGTACTGGGGCTGCCATTCGGGTCGGCGAATGAAGCGCTCCTCGGTGTCCGAGAGCGTGAACACCGACAGCGCGCCGGTCAGGCGGCGGGGATAGCCGTAGGCGACGGTGAGGATGCCGGCGACGGAGGCGAGGACGGTGAACGTGCCGATCAGGACCCAGGCGACGGCGGCGCGGCGGCGGGCGACGAGGGTCCGGGCGAGTGCCGCCGCGGCGATGCCGGCGGCGGGGGCGGCCAGGACGACCAGGAACATCACGAGCCGGTTGATCCACGGCTGCCAGGAGACGGTGCAGGCGACGCCGATGAAGGCCGCGGCGACGGCGACTGCGTAGGCGCGGCGCAGGCCGGGGCCCTTGGCGACGAAATATGTCAGACCCGCGAGGGACGCTAGACCGGTCAGCGGGAACGCGGCCCGGTCCTCATCGGGGTACCAGGCCGGAACGGGAAAGGTGGTGGTGCCGAACGTGATCGCGGGGTCGTTGACGTCGATCCCCATCAACGACGCCAGGCCGGCGATAGCGGCGGCGAACGCATTGGACAGCGGCGCGATCGGAGTGTCGAGCCCGGTCTGGGCGATGCGCAGTGCATTGACCAGGAGCAGGCGGGGATCGAAGGTGCTCACGCCGATCGACTCGCGCAGCATCTCCGGTCCGAGCGGTGAGCCGAAGGTGATCTGCATGCGCACCAGGAACGGTCCGACGATGAGCGCGGCGATGGCGAGCACCGCGAGCGAAGCGGCGACGGTCTTCACCCGGGACTCGCCGGCGCGGGAGATGTCGGTGCGCGAGCAGCGCTGCGGGCTGCGTCCGCACATGCAGGCCCGGCGGCGCCTGCCGTCACGGACGAGTCGTCCGATGCCCCAGATGAGCAGGAGCGGCGCGGCTGCGAGGAGCCCGGTGGTCTTGGTGACGGCGATGAGCCCGAGGGCCAGGCCGAGATAGAGCGCGTCCGAAGCGGGCGGCGGCGTCACATACGACGCGGGTGATTCGGTGTCGCCCAGCCCGATCCGCTCCCGAGGGCGAGTGAACTCGTCAAGCACGAGGGTCGCGAGGCAGGCCACCCAGGCCGCGGCCACGAGGTCGACCTGGGTGCTGGAGGCCTGGAGCAGGATCTCGGGGGTGGTGGCGACGACGAAGACGGTCGCGAGCTGTGCGATCGGGCCGCCGCCGAGCTGGGCGGTCAAACGCGAGGCGGCGATGGCGCAGCCGATGGCGGCGAAGAACTGCACGAGGTTGTAGGCCCCGTCGCCGCCGGAGAGCAGGTGCAGGTGGGCGAGGAGGTATTCGCTGCCGGGGCCGAGGTCGACCTGGCGGTGGATGCCGGTGGCGAACGCGTCGACCGAGCCGTTCTGGAGCCATCGGTCGATGCGGGGGAGGTGGTAGGTCTGGGAGTCGAAGTTATTGGGGGCCGAGGCGATCGCGAGGACCCCGGCGCTGATGAGGAGGATCGCGACGACGCAGGAGAGGCCCCACTGCCAGGCCGGGGCCGCCGCGGCGGCCGACTTCGTGCGCCGCCAGGTGCGACGGGTGGCGCCGCGTCTGCTCCGGAGCTCCTCGCGCAGCACCAATGCGGGGTGGACGCGCTCGGCGGGCGCCACGTCGCGGATGGAGCGGATGACGACGGCGGCGGCGGCGATGGCGATGGTGGCGAGCGTCCAGGCGATGGCGACGGCGACGGTGTTCAGGGTGTGCAGCGCTGAGGCGATCTCCACCACGGCGACGGCGTAGGCGCCCAGCGGGACGGCCGCGCGCACGACGGCCAGGCGCACGGGAGCGAGGACGGAGCCCTCGGCAGGGCGGAGGGCATAGGCGAGCGCGGGCAGAAGGACCAGGAGCCACAGGATGAGCAGCACCGCTCCATTGAACACGACGCCGTCGGCCGATCAGCCCTTGGCGTTCGCGCGTTATGGTTACGAGACCGTGTTTCGGACGTGTGGGATGGAGCTCCCCAATGCTGTTGTCGATTCTTGTCCCGGTGTACAACGAGGAGCGCCTCGCCGCCGGGACTCTCAAGGAGCTCCTCGGTGTGGACTTCCCCTGCGAGACCGAGATCGTGGCCGTGGACGACGGCTCCCGTGACCGCTCCTGGGAAGTACTGCGTTCCTTTGAGGACGAACCTCGTGTGACGCTGATCCGCCACGAACGCAACAAGGGCAAGGGCGCGGCGATCCGCACCGCGGCCAGGGAGGCCAGCGGGGACTACGTGGTGGTCTTCGACGCCGACGGCGAATACGAGGCCAGCGACCTGGCCCGGCTCCTCACCCCGATCCTGGACGGCAAGGCCGAGGTGGTCTACGGTTCGCGGACCTTCGGTTCGCATTCGGCGTACTCGTTCTGGTACGTCATGGGCAACAAGGGGATCACGCTCGCTGCGAACGTCCTGTTCAACTCGTACATTTCAGACCTGGAGACCTGCTACAAGCTCCTGCCGAGGCAGATGTACCTGGACCTGAACATCCGTTCGACGGGCTTCGGCATGGAGGCCGAATTGACCGCGAAGCTCCTCAAGAAGGGCATCCGCCCCTTCGAGGTCCCGATCTCCTACACCGCGCGCAGCCGCGAAGAGGGCAAGAAGATCACCTGGACCGACGGCGTCCACGCCATCTGGCTCCTCGGACGAGAACGCCTGCGCCGCAGCCGCTGAACGGCTACTGCTCCCAGACCCTGCGGGGCAGCGACCTGACGAAGCCCGCCAGGATCTCGGCTTGCGGTTGCAGCTCTTCGAGTTTCATCGGCTGCGCCTTCGCGAGGCGACACCAGTCCCCGTCGATGACCAGCAGCTGCTGCGGACCGAGTTCCAGGCGGCGCAGCCATTCCATGGTCTGGGGCATCAGCGCGTCGTAGCTGAAGCGGTCGTCGCTGGAGACGATGTAGTACTGCCGGTTGAAGTCCTGGTATTCGAGCGTGAGGTCCCGATACCCCAACTGGTTCGACGCGTGCCGCATGATGCGGCTGTTCGGGAGGATCCCCAGCGACGGCAGCGGCTGCGGGAGCCGGACCATGACGATCTGCCAGTACCGGTACTTGAAGGCGTTCCAGAAGTGGCTCTTCGACTCTCGGGTAACGGCGGATGCAACAGGGGTCCGCGTCTGCATCGCGGTCATCGGCATGCCCTGCACGGTCCAGTTCATGACGTGCTCAACCACGAGCCCCAGTGTCACGTCAGAGGTGCCGGGCCGGGCCGTCACCGCTCCGAAGGTGGCGTCCGGGGTGATGGTGAACGTAGAGCCGTCATCGGCCTTGACGGAGGTGGTCGGGACTGTCGAGAAGCCCCGCGGATGGATGCGGCGAGGCACGTTGAGCCAGCGCTGATCTCTTGCGGCATAGTCGATGCGGTGATGGTGCGCCCAGGACGCGGCCTGCTCATGGAGGGTCTTGAGGTAGGGCGCGTACAGGCGCGCGACCCGGGTCATGCCGAACAGCACGAAGAGAACGAACGCGAGCCCGAGCCCCCAGAGAGCGATCTGCCAGGGGGCGAGCTGGGGGAATTCCATGGGTGCGGGGTTTCCTTGTCGTAGAGGGGATGCCCCTACCGTTCTACCAGGCCGCCGCGAAGTCGACCGCGAGTTCCCCGCGCGCCTTGGCCATAGCGGTCAGGTCGGCCCCAAGTTCGGTCGACCAGTCGGGCTCGCCGCCGCCGGACCCGCCGAAGACGCCTGCACCGCAAGCGCTGAGCGGCTACTACTCCCAGACCCTGCGGGGCAGCGACCTACGAAGCCCGCCAATATCTCAGCTTATGACCATCAAGTGAAGAACCGTGCGCTCCTATGCCCACAAAGGTATCCACAGGCTGCCCACCTGCCGCAACGCCGTATCCGTCCGGAGTTATCCACAGGCGGGAAACTTTTGTTGGCGGCTTTGTGGTGTCCGTGATGTGCTTGTGTTTTTGACTCCTCTATGTCTGTCAAG
>NZ_STGY01000067.1:183400-381827 GCF_004912275.1 Glycomyces buryatensis | reverse complement strand
AACTCGGCGATGATGGCGGCGCAGATGGCGCCGACGATCCCGAGCAGGATGACGGCGAGGTTGTTGAAGAGCAAGAACATCCAGTACTCGGTGCGGCGGGCGCGCCCCTTGAATCCCGCATAGTTCTTGAGGGCGGCGATATACCAGTTCAATTCAATTCCTTACAAATATCGATTGCATGTCGGTCAACGGTTGCCGTCAAATCCGTCAGGGTCGTCGCGTCGCCCTAGACGTACCGGTGGAGGCGGATTCGACGGCGAACGTCAGATCACGATCGCGGCTGATCACCCGTCGGCGCGGACGTAGGTCAGGTCTTCGGTTTCCCCTGCGACCGTGAGCGTCTCGCCGTCCTCGCTGAGTTCGAGCTCCATCGTGAAGGCCCACTCCTCGATATCGACGTCATCGCCGTACTCCTCGTACAGATTGTCCGAGGGAAGGAAGTCGATGGTGAACGTCGACTCCGACTCGGGTTCTATGGTCCCCTCCCAGAAGTGGACTACTGAGCCTTCGGTGACATACCTGCCCGAGCCCTCGCCGTCGAAGGTAAGCGTTGAGGCCTGGCCCGGCGAGGTCGCCACCACCTCCCAGACGCCCTCCAGCCGCCCTACGGCCTCAGGCGAATCGGAGGCGTCGGGCGCGGGCCGATCGTCGGGTGCTTCGGCCGCGGCGGAGTCGAAGGACACCGCGAGCGCGTTGGCGACGGGGCGCTCCCCGCTGAAATCGGTCGGGTCGTTCCGGACGGTCAGGTCGTCGCCGTCCTCTGCCGCGGCGAGCAGGCTCGATCCCCCGCCGTCGAAGTTGACGGCCTCATGGGCGCCAACGGCGAGCATGAAATCGGCGAGTTCGCGCACGCTGACGCCGTCGTCTTCCAGGACGGCGAGGTACAGGTAGCGGCCGTTCTCGCTGTACCCGGCGGACGTCCGCACGGCCCGAGTCTTGTCGTCCAGGCCTCCGACCGCCTCGCCCTGCAAGGCAATGGGCACGCCTCCGAGCGCGGTGGCGAACTCGGTGCCGTCGGGCGAGGCCAGTTCGTAGTCCCAGGAGAGCCTGTCGCCTTCCCGCACGTCTCGCAGACTGTCCGCGCGATCGTCGCGGGCCACGATGACGGCATCGTCCGGGCCGAGCATCTCACTGACGAGGGAGCGTCCCCCGGACAGGTCCTTCACGGCGGTGACCAGGCCGTCGGAGACTGTGATCTCCAGTGCCGATTCGCTGCACGGCCCGTGCCGCTCGTCGTTGAGTCCGCACACCGCCCTGGCCCGCTCTTCCAGACCCCATTCGGGGGTGAACAGGCCGATGCCGTTCTGGGGGAGGGCGTACTGGTTCAGCCCGTCCAGCGCGTACGTGCTGTTCTCGGTGTAGAGCCTGCCTTCGAGTTCGAGCTCGGAGATCGTGGGGACGCCGTCGGCGGTGATGCCGAGGACGCTGCGGTTGTTCTTCAGCCCTCCGGCGGTGATACCCGGAAAGTCGTCGAGGTCGTCGATGGCTCCGATGGCGGTGACGTCACCGGAATCGGGGCGGTCCGGTCCCATGCGCTGCCCGTCGGGCACGGCCGCCTTCAGCGCCTCGCCGCCGACGACGACCGGTCCCACCGGCGCGTTCGTGGGCGCGCCGGTCTGCTCGTCGTCGCTGTTGTTGAAGAAGTCGCCGTTGACGACTGCGACGGCACCGGCCCGCTCGGCCATGTCGCTCGGCGGTTCGGCATCGGCCACGTGCTCGGGCGTCAGGACCTCCACGCCGACGCCGGGGGCGGACAGGTCGACCGTGAGCAGGTGGACTTTCGCATTGGCACCGCCGAGGTCGTGTTCGTAGGACTCGTAGGTCACGCCCGGCACCACCGTTATGGGGTCGTCCGGCTCTGAATCGGTGCACCCGGCCAGGCCAATCGAGGTCGTGACTGCCAGGACCGGGCCGATCACCGTCGACAATCGACTGCTTCGCATGCTTGCCGGCCTATTCGATCGCAAAGTAGTGGGTGATGTTGTTTATCCACGGCTCCGGGTCTCGGACGCTCAGGAGGGCCTCGTCGGTGATGCCGGAGGGGATCTCGACACACCAGGCGCTGGAGACCGTCTGTCCAGAGTCGACCGGACCATCGTGGTAGTAGCCGGGCGGAAAAGTAGGGCACTCGACGTAGGCGACCCCGTTGATCCAGAAGCCGACAAGGAGGTCGTAGGGGAGGTTGTTCTCCTCGTCGTCGCCGACGTAGGTGCCTTCGATGGTCACCAGGGCCAGCTGGTTGCCCGCGTCCGGTTCGACCGCGACGTATCCCGCGTTGTCGAGGATCTCCTCGGTCGCATCGAGCTGGATATCGGAGACGGTGACCTCCCAGCCGTAGACCTCCACCATCGCGTCCGCTGCGAGCGGCTCCTCGGGACTCGTGCCAATGGCCGCAGTATCTTCGGCATCGGCGGACGCGTCGGAGTCGTCTGAGCCGCAGGCGGACAGTGCCAGGATGGCGGCAGCGCCCACGGCCGCGGCAGAGCGGGCCCGGCGGCGTCGGACGAGTTCGGGTTCGGGTTCGTATCGCATCTCAGCTTTTCTAGTTCCGTGGGCGGCGATCGACAGGCCGCGCCGTCGTGATCGGGCCTGGCCACCCTATGCGGCCCGACTTGCCAACGACTTGTCATCGGGTACGGTCCGCGGCGAGAGCCGCAGCGGTTCAGTCTCATTGGGCGGGAATCGGTTAGGGGACCCGGATACGCTAGAGGACTCCCCGTCGCATCCGGGTTCCCCGCGGCCGCGAACGGCAAGTGACGACGCCCGCTCCTGACCAACGTGAGATGTGCTGCAATGGCCGACGAGCTCGAATTCAATGTGCTGGGACCACTGGAGATCCGCCTCGGCGGCCGGAGCATGCTGCGCCTGCCACCGATTCGCCGGCGGTTGCTCGCGATCCTGCTCGCCCGGGCCGGCCGCGAGGTCACCGTCGATGAGCTGACCGAGGCGCTGTGGTCCGGCACGCCGCCGCCCAGCGCGACCGCCACCCTCCAGGTCCACATTCACCGCCTACGGGAGAAGCTCGGCGGGGCCGAGCGCATCGTCCGCGGCCCGGCCGGATACCGGATCGCCGTCACCACCGCTGAGTTCGACGTCCTGCGCTTCGACGAGCTGTACGACCGCGCACGCACGGAACGCAATACGGGGCAGTCGGAGTCGGCCGTCGACACGCTCGAACAGGCGCTCGCCATGTGGCGCGGGGAGCCCTACACCGGCATCGAGCCGTCCATCCACATCGCCACCGAGGTCGACCGGCTGGGCGAGCGGCGCCTGATCGCCGAGCAGGCCCTGGCCGAAGCATGGCTCGACATCGGATTGCACCACCAGGCGATCGGCGCGCTTGACGCGCTCGCCCAGGCCTATCCGTACGTCGAGCGGGTTCGGGTCCTGCTCATTCTCGCGTTCTTCCGGGCGGCACGGCAGGTCGAAGCGCTCGACGTCTACCGCGAGCACCGGCGCTTCCTGACCGATCGGCTCGGCATCGAACCCGGCGAGCTGATGCAGAGGGTCCATCGGGCCGTGCTGCGTGGCGACGAACGCCTGCACACCCTCGCGACCTCTGACCTGGAAGGGCCCTGGGATGTCGCGCCCGCCCCGTCGGTGTCCGCCGGCGTCGCGGCCGGGGCGGTCCCACGTGAGCTTCCCCCGCCTCCCCACGGCTTCACTGGAAGGGAGCGCGAGCTCCGGCTGCTGGACGACCTGCTCCCTGGGGCCGACTCGTCCCATCCGGCCCCGGTGCCGATCGTCGTGGTCGCGGGCATGGGCGGCGTCGGCAAGACCGCCCTGTCCGTCCACTGGGGTCACCGCGTCGCCGACCGGTTCCCCGACGGCCAGGTGTTCATCGACCTGCGCGGCCACGGCGGCGCGGCGGCAATCGATCCGGCCGACGCGCTCACCGCGCTGCTGGACTCGCTCGGCGTCCCCGACCAGGACATTCCGGCCGAGCCCGAGCGCGCCGCCGCCCGGTTCCGCACCGAGACAGGCGGCAAGCGCGTCCTGATCGTCCTCGACAACGCCGCCGCGGCCGACCAGGTCCGGCCCCTGCTGCCTGGCGGGTCGGGCTGCATGGTGCTGGTCACCAGCCGCCACCGCCTCAGTGACCTGGTCGTAGGCCACGGCGGCACGCGGGTCAGGCTCGATCCGCTCATGTCCGACGAGGCGCAGTCCCTGCTCCGCCAGCTGTTGCCCAGGCGGCCGATCCCCAACGACGGGAACGGGATCGCCGCACTCGCGGACCTGTGCGGTCGTCTGCCGCTCGCGCTGCGCATCGCCGCCGCCGACCTGGCCGACAACCCGAACGACGACCTGGGGTCATATGTCGCGCGGCTCTCCGGCGACGACCTCCTGGCCTCATTGCAGGTCGACGGCGCCGACGACGCGGCGCTCCGCGCGGTCTTCGACTCGTCCTACCGCACCCTCCCACCCGAGGCCCGCCGCCTGTTCCGGCTCCTCGGCCTGGTCCCGGGGCAGGACTTCACGGTCGAGGCGGTGGCCGCGCTGGCCGGGGGCGCCGTCGAGTCCGTCGAGCCGGTCCTGGACCAGCTGGTCGCCGCCCACCTGGTCGACCAACACCGGCCGGGCCGCTACCGGCTTCACGACCTCCTACGCCACTATGCCCAGGAGCGCGCCGAAGCCGACGAGGCCCGGCAGTCCCGCGACGATGCCGCCGGGCGCCTGACCGCCTGGTACCTGCACCGAACCGACGTCTGCCGGAACCTGCTCTACCTGCCATTTACCGCACTCACCCCGCCGGACTATATGGACGAATCATTCGAGCCCTCGACGATCGAGGCCGTGGAATGGCTCACTGCCGAACGCGGCAACCTCACCGCCGCCATCGAGCACGCCGCCGCCCACGGCCCGAACCCGGCCGCGTGGCTGCTCAACGACGCGCTCGGCGGCTTCATGTGGCTGGGCACCCACAGCACCGAGGCACTGAAGCTCGGCCGCACCGTCCTCGCCGCCGCCGAACGGGCGGGCGACCTGCCCGGACGATCCGCTACCGAGCTCAGCCTGGCCTGGACCCTCCTGCGCTCCAACCGGTCCGCCGAGGCGATCGAGCACGGCGAACGCGCTGCACACCTGGCCGTCGAGGCCGAATGGCTCCCCGGCCAGGCTGCGGCAGGCCACCATCTGGCCTACGCGTGCGCGAGCATCGGACGGCTTCCCCAGGCCCGCGACCACGCCGTGTCGGCCCTTCGCGCCAACCGCGAGCTCGAAAGTCCGACGCAGATCTCCAACCTCGAAGCCCTCGGCGGCATCCACCTCCACCTCGGCGACCTCAAGGCCAGCGCCGAGTACTTCCTCGAACAGATCCGGGCGACCGAGGCGAGCGGCCGACCGGCCGACTCGCCCACCCGCGTCAATCTCGCCGGGGCCTACCTCTATCTCGGACGGCTGAACCTCGCCCGCGACCAGGTGCGCGAGCTCCTCGACCCCGGCAGCGCCACCGGCTTCTCCAACCCCTTCGCCGGGCAATACCGGGTGGCCGCCCACCTCGAACTGGCGGCGGGTCGGCCCGAGGAGGCCATGGCCAACGCGCAGTTGGAGGTCGACGGGCTCGGCGACAACCCGGACCCCCGCCGGGAAGCCGCCGCCACCGTCACCATGGCCGCTGCGCGCGACGCGCTCGGCGAGCACTCCGAGGCCATCGTGCTGTTCGACCGCGCACTCAAGCTGACCGAAGGGGGCTCGTTCTACCATCGGGTCGAGTCCATGGTGGGCCGAGCGCGGGCCCTGCTCCGCGTCGGCGAGCTCGACCGGGCCCTGGAAGCGGCCGACGAGACGCTTGCGGCGGCCCGCGACTGGGGCTACGGCGTCTTCGAAGGGCAGGCACTCAACCTGATCGCCGAGGTCGAGCTCGGTCTGCGCCGGACCGATGCCGCTGCGGCCCACGCCGAGGCGGCGCTGCGAGTCAACCTGGGCACCGGCCACCGGCCGGGCGAGGCCGAGTCCCACCGCCTCCTCGGCGAAGTCCGCGAAGCCGAAGGCGACCGCGTAGACCCGCCTGGCAACGCGAAATCCTCTGGCTGCTGATTCACACCTGATGCCTGACCTGTGAGCGACAGTGAACGCTTTTCATCGTGAGCTGGATGTGTTGCGGCGCTGGACATCTGAGTGATCAGGGGACGTCACGCTGCGGTTCGGCTGGGCGTGAAGCCGTTGGTGGGAGGATGATCGGCCATGTTCGTGTCGGTGTCAAGGTTCGGCTGGTGCGTCGAGTTCCCTGTGCGGCAGCGGGTTTGACAGTCCCCGTCGGTACTGCCAGAATCCTGGCCGTGTATGAGGGTAGTGACAGCGTGGTCGGCCTGATGCGTCCGGTGTTGGCGTGGGCGGCGGCATGCGTCGATGGTGATGCTCGGGTGGCGGGCGTTCGGGCGCTGCACGCGGGCGAGGGGCCATGGTTGCTTCGCATCGAGTCCTCCAGGCGGCTGATCGAGGTGGTCCTTCGAGCGCCGACCAGCCGTATCGACGATGGCATGATCGCCACCAACGTCGCCGCGCTCATGCTGGCGGAACAGCATGCGCTGCCTGCCCCGCGGCTGCTCGGCGTCGACCTCGACGGGCAGGTCGGCGGGGTGCCGGTCAGCGCCGAGACCGTGGTGACCGGGTCCAGTGCCTGGTCGGCGCGGGCGTCTGCCGATCGGCTGCGGGCCGCCGGCGCGGCGATCGCCCGCGTACATCAGATCCCGCAGGCGCCGTCCGGCCACCTGCCGGTGCGCCCCCGGCCCATCGCGGTCGATGACTTCGCCCGGGAGCGGCGAATGGGACGCATGCCGGCCACACCGCTGCTCGAACGCGCCGACGCCCTGATCCAGGGCATTGCGGCTATGCCCGGTCCGACGGTCTTCGTGCACGGGGACGTGTGGCCGGGCAACATGATGTGGCGTGGCTCGGTCTGCCGGGCATTGATCGACTGGAAGACCGCCGGTGTGGGCGACCCGGGCGTGGATCTGGGAGAACTGCGCAAGCAGGTGGCCATGGCCAACGGCCCGGATGCTCCGCGGTATGTCCTGGAAGGATGGGAACGAGCCAGCGGTTTCCGCGCCGGCGAGGTGGCCTACTGGGACGCCGTCGCCGCACTGAACACGCCTACCGAATGCGATCCCCCCAGGCACACCGCGCCCCGTGACGAGTTTCTTCGCACGGCCCTGGAACAGCTGTAGCGCGGCCGCCCGCGCTACCGGGTAGTGCGGGCGGCCGGCCCGGCAGAACCACCAAGCGCGACAAGACGCTTGCCCGGTTACAGCAACGCTTGCGTCGCAACAGAGGCTCGAAGATCAATTTAGCCGGCGGCCTCGTCGTCGTTCCGGTGGCGGACGACTACGACCGGGCATTCGGCGTGGCTGACGCAGTAGTGGCTCACCGAGCCGACCAGTGCCCCCACGAAACCGCCGTGCCCGCGGCTGCCCACGACCAGGAGGTCCGCTCGTTCGGCCATGTCGATGAGCGTCTTGGCCGGGTGGCCGCCCACTGTGTGGGCCTCGACCGTCACGTCGATCTTCCCGGCGAGGGCATGATTGACCGCCGTCTCCAGGGACTGCTTCGCGGACTTGTCGAACTCCTCGCCGCCCTGCTGGACCATCATGCCGGTGCCGTACATCGTCGGCACCTCCCAGGCCAGCACGGCCTCGACCTTCGCACCAGTGCGCCGTGCCTGTTCAATGGCCCATTCGAGCGCCCTGATCGAGGGCCTCGAGCCGTCGACTCCGACGACGATGCGTTCCTGCCGCTCCGCTGACTCGTCCATGTCCATCTCTCCTCAGGGCCGGTTTGAAATTCGGGAGTACCCGTCTGAACAGCGGTCGAACCCTCTCCGGCACGAGGAACGCCCGGGCCACGGCCCGGGCGTTCCTCGGCATCCGTCACGAAGCGGGGTGGGTGATCCTGATGTGGGTGCCGCCGCTTTTGGGCCCGGCCCTTTCCGAAGGCGTTGGTTGCTGAGGCCGATTTCTCGCTGCCCGTGTCGACGCTGGGTCGCAGGTGGTCGCGGGTCTCCGTTCACAGCAACCAGGTACGCCGCGGACCAGGTCAGCCGGTAATCGAGTTTTGCCTGGTCGCCCAGGTTGCCGGAGCCGACAAGCTGGGTGACCTGCGCAAAGTGATCCTCAACGGAGGGTGCGGCGGATCTGGTCGAACGGGGAGGTGCTCGTATCGATAGGTTCGGGGAGCATCGAGACTCGCTTTCAGTCGTGGGTGCGGCCCGTCGTCGCCGGCTACAAGGGACCAGGCAGGCACCAGGCGGTATATGACCTCGATCTTTCCTAATCGGGCACGCCCGATCGCGGCGGCTGAGGCTGGGGGCGAACTTGATCTCGGCAGCGTGGCCTCAGGTCAGTGTTCCGAACCGGCCGTGGTCCTCGGGTCTGGCCCGCCGCAGGCCCGTTCGCACACCGGAGGCTACAGGAAGGTCTGGACGAATTCGACTCCGAGCCAAGCGGCGAAGACCAGCAGGATGACCCCGGAGGCCCGGTCGAACCAGACGCGGCGTTCCTTGGTGAGGACCCTGCGCATGGCGTGGGCAGCACCCGCGAGCAGCAGGAACCATGCCCATGATGCGGTCACCGCCCCGGCCGCGAAGACCGTTCGGGTGCCGACTGCCTGCGCGGTGATGGCCGCCCCCAGCACCCCAACGGTATCGAGAATCGCGTGCGGGTTGAGCAGCGACACCGTGGCCGTTCGGCGGAGTACTTGGCCCCGCGACCACACGCCGGTCGCGTCCTCGATCTCGGCGGGCTTCGTCCGCAGCGACTTGACCCCCAAGTAGACCAGGAACACGGTCCCACCGAGAAGCATTGCCGGGCGCAGCCCCGGCACCGAGTTCAGCAGCGCCGACGCCCCGGTCGCGCCGAGGACGATGAGCAGGGTGTCGCAGAGGCCCGCGCCGACCACGGCCCACAACGCGCGCGGCATCCCGAGCGCGACGCCCTGGCCGAACACGAACACGTTCTGCGCCCCGATCGGCACGATGAGCGCCAAACCGATCACGAGCCCGGTAAAGAATGCGGCCGTCACGGGGACGTCTTTTCCAGTGTGACTGAACGGGACGAGGCGCTGAGCATCGCGCGGCCGGTGACCCGTGCGCCTTCCGACAACCGCTCGGTCAGCTCCTCGGCGGCCGCGTCGACGGACGCATACGCCTCCTCACTGACCGCTTCAAGCACGAACACTGCGGCAGTGGTACCCGCATCCACTTTGGTGACGTCAGCGTCCCGGTGGTTCCAGTGGCGGGTCAACACCTCCGCACCCTGCGCGTACACGACCTCGCCGACCGACGGAGCCTCCCGCGACCCCGGTTCGCCCAACGGAGTGAAGCCGTCCCCTTCGACCGCGAAGCGCACCTCCACCCGATCGGAGAGCGCGGCCAGGTCGAAGGCCCCGGCGGGCACGCCGTGCCGCACCGAGACGAAGTTGTAGGCGTCCACTGCGGGCAAAATGCGCGGCAGGCGCCCGCTCTTGGACAGCCGCCGCTGTAGGGCCTCGACGCTCGGGCGCATCCGCTTCGGATTGGTGCCGAATGCACGGTAGGCCGCATGCCATGAGGCAATCCGGGCATCCTCAGCGGATGCCGCCTCCCACGCGCCCGAGGCGGCTTGGGCCTCCAGGTCATCGAAGGCCGCCGCGGTTTTCGGCCAGGGCTCGGTATTGCGCAGGTCCGCTACGGCTATGAGGTGGATCCGCAAGTGAGGGAAGGCTTCTGCGACGGCATCGGTGACGGCGACTTCGCAAGCGCGAGTCATGCGGGTTCCTCTCCACGTTGGTCAATGGCTTGTCAGTGCTGCACCGGCCCAGCGGATCAGGTGCCGATCCCTCGTACGGGGTTCGCGAACACCCTTGCGCGCCAACGCAGCCGCTTGGCGTACTCAGGGTCGCTGGCAAGCAGCCGCCGGTGGAGCCAGGCCAGACGATGATGCGGCACACCGGGCCACAGGTGATGAACCGTATGGTAGCCGTCGTTATGCGGATGGAGCAGACCGCGTTGCATCAGACCAAGATTGCTGATGGTCGCGTCGAACACCGTGTCGGCGTCACGGTAGGAGTGCTCGCTGGCTTCAGCGGCGAACCGCAGGACCGGCAGGGCCACCGTGAAACCGAGCAGCCATACGGCGAACGCCCCGACTGAGGCGCCCGGGCCGAACACGGCGAATGCCGGGCCTGCGGTGAGAAGCAACGCCCACAGCAGCGGTGGCACCAGGCTGGTCGCGAGTCCGGACTGGAGGCTGTCGCTCCACCAGGTGCGCTGGTACGCGGGCAGGCGACGGAGCATTCCTGCGAGGAACGCGGCCCGGCGAGTGCGGTCGAGGGCTTCGAGGTCGAGTTCCTCGTAGCGCTGCCGGTCGGGGTCGTCTCCGGTGCCGAAGGCCCCGTGGTGTCGCAGGTGGCTTTCGCGGTAGCCAGAGAGCCGGGCACCGGTGGGAAATGCCGCCAGGGCGGTCGCGAGGGCGTCGTTGAGTTTGCGCCGTCTGCGGCTCCAGTTGAAGTGGGAGCCTTCGTGGACGAGGCATTCGAGAGCACGGAGCTGGCGACCGACGAGGAGGGCCGCGGCAGGGGCGAGGGCCGCCCAGAGTCCGGGATGCATGGTGAACGCCCACCCGCACAGGAGGCAGGCGGCGGCAATGGCGGCTTGGTCGGCGGCCGCGGCGAGAACAGTCCACCAGGTCCGGGTCTGGTGCGCGGCTCTGATGTCGTCGCGGAGGGCGGCGGGGGTCGAGTAGCCGCGCCGAAAGCTGGTAATGGTCGGGGTTGCGGTGGATTGGTGTGCGCGCATTGGTTACTCCAATTCGCGAAAGGAGGTTCGCAGCAGTCAGAGAAGCAGCATCACAAGATCAACTCAATCCATTGTGATCTATTTAACGATGGGTGTTCGATGGTGTTCCAAGATCATTTACTCACTCATGGAAAACGATCTTGGCCTGTTGCGCGACAGTCTGTTTCCACGAACCGCAATCGTGAACTCACTGGGTTAGAGTCCGTCCGACATGCTGAAATACCCGGCTCCTCTTGATGATCCACCAGCCAACGCATCACCGAATCTCGTACACAGTCGACGAGAATTCCAAGAGTAGAACCTTGCACCGCTGTGGGACGTTGTAGCTGAAGCCAGGCCGCTGGGTCGACCGGGGCGAGTCGCCCCATGAGGGCTGCGGGGTTGATTTTCCCGCCTCGAACCAGCCGCGAAATCTTGCCGACGGCCGCCACAGGTCGCCGTCAGTCGCACATGTGTGGGTGAAAATGAAGGCCCCCGGTTCGATCTGCTGATCGGAACCGGGGGCGTTTTGCCTGTTCAGGCTATGGAGCGGATGACGAGAATCGAACTCGCGTCATTGGTTTGGAAGACCAAGGCTTTACCATTAAGCTACATCCGCGCTGCCGCGTGAGCGGCCGTGAACGAGTATACAGCCGCTTTCGGGGCGGTCTCCTCAACCCTCTGGACCCGGACCGTTTCGGCTCTTGCTACGCCTCGGTCAGGAGGTCGCGGAGGGTTGATGGGCCGGCGAAGGTGTGGGCCTGCCAGCCCGCTGCGACTGCCGCTGCCGAGTTCTGTCGGTTGTCGTCTATCAGGAGCAGCTCGTACGGTGCCGTGCCCAGGGCGTCGTGGAGGCGGGCCGTGACCGTTTCGAAGGCGGCCTCGTCCGGTTTTCTGGCCTTGAGGTTCGAGGCGAAGTAGCGGTGGCGGAACCACTTGGCGGCCTCGGGGAAGCGGCCTGCGAAGTAGTCGGCGAAGAGTGGGCCGTTGTTGGAGAAGATCGCCAGGGTGAGGCCGGAATCCGTGAGGGACTGGAGGACCTCCTCGTCCAGGGTGAACGCCGACGTCCAGAGGTTGCTCAGTTCCTCCGTTGTGCCTTCGAAGCCGGTCATTTCGGCGACCCGGTCTCGGATCTCGTCCGCCGTGAATTCGCCTGCCTCGCATCGGGTTTCGAAGCCGGACGCGAACAGGAGGCGGTCCAGTTCCGCGCGGGGCCTTCCGGTCCGCTCCTCCAGGAGGGCGAAGCGGTGGTCGGGGTCGAACCGGAACAGGACAGAGCCGATATCGGTTACGAGGACTCGGGTGCCGGCACTCATGGGCCCACCTCATCGGAATCGGGATCGCAATGGGCCCTATAGCATAACGTGGCGCGAGTCACTTCGTGGGCAGCACGCTCTGCAGGCCGCCCTTGAGGTGCGCGCGGAAGTCGGGGTCGTCGTAGTACTCGGCGGCGTGGCCCAGCGCGGTGTAGAAGCACCGGCCCGCCTCCAGGCGGCGGTGCCAGGCCAGGGGGTGGTCGTCTCCCATGGCCAGGTCGGCGGTGTCGTAGGAGTCCTCGTCCACCGTCAGGAGGATCTCGGCATTGTCCGGGGCGGCGTCGAAGCTGTACCACTCGTCGGTCCAGGTCCACTGCTTCGGCAGATGCGCGGTGGACGGGTGGTCCGAGTCCACGACCGCGATCCGACCGGAGGCGGTCCCAGGCGGGTGGCCGATGAAGCGGGCGCCCACGAGTTCGCGGTAGTACGGCCAGGAGACCTCGGCGTTGGCGGCGTTGTGGATGCCGCACCACCCGCCGCCGCCGGTGACATAGTCGGCCAGCGCCGCGCGGCCCAGCTCGTCCAGTACGTCGCCTGAAGCGGAGAGCCAGACGACCGCGTCGAAGCGGGACAGGCTCTCGGGCTCGTAGACGTCGGCGTCCTCGGTGTGGACGGCGTCGTAGCCGAGTTCGGTGGCTATTTCCTTGATTGCCTTCACGCCTGCCGGGATGGAGTCGTGTCGGAACCCCGTCGTCTTCGTGAAGATCAGTATGGAGCGGTTCGGCATGGCTTCTCCCTGACAGCGATTGCTCGGCCGAGTTTAGGGGATCTCCTCACGCACGGCGGCCCCCAGGCGGCACTGTTCTCGAACAGTGACGAGCGGCGAGATCTACCACACCCGCCGGGCCAGTCGGGTCACCACGACCTAGACTCGTTCGGAGCGGAGGTGGATGCTGCGCTTCTTGCGATCGTGCAACCTCCGCGTCGACGCAACAAAAATCTAGCGAAATTGATCTAGGAGTACGCCTGTGAAGAGCACTGTCGAGACCCTGAGCCCGACCAGGGTGCGGCTGTCGGTTGAGGTGCCGTTCGAGGAACTGGCTCCGTTCATCAACGAGGCGTACAAGTCGCTCGGGCAGCAGATCCGCGTTCCCGGCTTCCGCCCGGGCAAGGCCCCGCGCGCGGTCATCGACCAGCGTGTCGGCCGCGAGTCGGTGTACGCCCAGGCGATGGACCCGGCCGTGCAGTCCAACCTGAACAAGGCCGTCACCGAGAACGACGTGAACGCACTCGGTCGCCCCGAGCTGACCGACGTCAAGCCGATCGAGGAGGGCAAGCCCTTCGAGTTCACCGTCGAGACCGACGTGACCCCCGACTTCGAGCTGCCCGACTTCGCCTCCTTGAAGGTGACCGTCGAAGCCGCCGGCGTGACCGAGGAGGACATCGACGCCGACCTCGAGTCGCAGCGTCTGCGCTTCTCCTCGCTCAAGACCGTCGAGCGCGCCGCAGCCGAGGGCGACTTCGTCGTCATCGACCTCAAGGCCACCCAGAACGGCGAAGAGGTCGAGGGCGGTTCCGTCTCCGGCATGAGCCACGAGGTCGGCCAGGGCAACCTGCTCGACGGCCTGGACGAGGCCCTCGTCGGGATGGCCGCAGGCGACGACAAGACCATCCAGTCCACCCTCGCCGGTGAGCAGGAGGGCGAGACCGCCGACGTCGAGGTCCACGTGCAGCAGGTCAAGGAGCGCGAGCTCCCGCCGCTGGACGACGACTTCGCCGAGATGTCGAGCCCGCACGACACCCTCGAGGAGCTGCGCGAGGCGACCCGCGAGCGCCTGGACCAGCAGTCCGTCACCGGCAAGGCCTCCGAGGCCCGCCAGAAGGTGCTCGAAGCGCTGGTCGAGGCCGTCGAGCTTCCCCTGCCGGAGAAGACCATCGAGGACGAGATCACCCACACCCGCAGCCACCTCGAAGAGCAGGTCACCCAGATGGCCGGCAGCTTCGAGGACTACCTCACCGCGGTCGACAAGACCGCCGAGGAGTTCGACGCCGACCTCCGCAAGGACGTCGAGTCGAACCTGCAGCAGTCGCTCATCCTGGGCCGCATCGCCACCGAGAAGAAGCTCGAGGTCGGCGGCGACCTGATGACCGCCGAGGTGGTCCGTCAGGCCCAGCAGCGCGGGGTTCCGCAGGAGCAGTTCCAGGAGTTCGTGGACGAGCTTCGCGGCAATGGCGGTCTCCAGCAGATCGCCGCGAACCTGCGCCAGCAGCTGGCCCTCGAAGAGGTCGTCAAGGAGGCCTCGATCGTGGACGCCCAGGGCAAGGAGCTGACCGAGGACGACCTGTTCCCGGGCCGCGCCAAGGCCGACGCCGACGCCGAGATCGTGGAAGAAGCCGATGTCGTGAAGGTCGACGAGGAGTAGTCTCCCGTCTCAAGACCATTGGGGCCCACCGCATTTGCGGTGGGCCTTTTGGCTTTTAGGACACCTGTGGTCATGGGTTGGAAACCGGGTGAAAATATTTGCTACTCGTGGGTAGAGATGCACGTCACGATCGCTTATGGTGAGGATCTATCTTCATCAATGCAATGACGTAGACCATCGCCTCGGGAGTGCCCATATGATCCCCCGGAACCACCCTTCCGCAAGCAGGGCTTCGGGTTCGAAGACCTTGGCCCGGCTCGGCACGGCGGCGCTGGCGCTGTCGGCCCTCGCCTGGCCGGGAAGCGCCGCGGCGCAAGACGATCCTGCCGGAGAGGAGGTCCAGTTCGATTACGGCGTCGACGGTGTCTCCTGGTATTGGAGCCACCAGATCGACGAGCAGGTCGAACTCGGGACCGTCGTCCAGCCCGTCGAACTGCCCAACCCGCAGGCCGAGACGACGATGCCCGTCGCCGTCGAACTGGGCGAGGCCGCCAAGGTCGCCGCCCTCCAGTTCAACCTGGCCGAACGCGGCGTGCCCGAGGGCTCGACCGTCACCGACTTCAAGCTGACGGTCGCAGAAGGAAACGACGCCGGAGATTCTCCTACCTTCAACCCCGCCTCCAAGCTCGTCCAGGCCTGCCCGATCACCGAGGCCTGGAGTTCGGGTGAGGCCGAGATGTGGGACGTCCAGCCGCCGGTGGGGGACAACTGCGTCGTCGGCGAGCGCGCCGAGCCCGACCCCGAAGAGGTCGCCGAGGCCGAGGAGGCACTGGCGGCCCTCGAGGAGGCCGACCCCGAGAACCCCGAGGAGATCGTGGAGGTCCCGCTCCCGACCTGGACGTTCGACCTCACCGAACTGGCCGCCGACTGGGGCACCGACCCCTTCGCCAATTTCGGCGTCATGTTCATGCCCGTCATGGACGAGGCCACCCCGGTCGACTCCTGGCAGGTGAACCTCAAACTGCCGCTGCGCGACGACTCCGAGACCCCGGTCGACGAGTACAAGGCCACCTCGAACCGGCTCTCGGCCACCTTCGCCTACGAGCCCGGAACCCCCGAGGACGAAACCGGTGACACCGACCCGATCAACTCCGGCGGCGGCAGCGGCGGCGGCACGAGCGGCGGTTCGGGAGGCGGCGGCAGCGGCGCCTCCGGTGGATCCGGCGCGGACGACGAAGAGGCCGCATCCGAAGAGGAATCCCCCGAGGAGCTGGCCCCGGCCGCCCACCAGCCGGTGACGCCCAGCGCCCCCTGGTACGTGTGGACGCTCATCCCCGCCGGCCTCGTCGGCGCCTACCTCCTGCACGTCCTCATGGGCGCCTCGGGCGCCGCGGCCGGAGGCGGCGGCGCGATCGACCGCATCCGCTCGCACAATATGGACCGCCGCGGCTTCTCCCTGCCCACCCCAGCCGGGATCTGGCAGCGCCTGACCGGACGCGGGGGGAGTGCCTGATGAGCAAGCGGCTCAATAAGCAACGCCTCGTGCTGGCGCTGATCGCGGCGACGGCCATGGCCGTTCCCGCCTGCGGCCAGTACGACGGCGTCCATGACCAGTTCGTCGCCGAGGGCGGCGAGAACTCCGGCCTCGGCGAGTCGGGCGACTCGTCCACCGACGGAACGTCCGGCGGTACCGACGGCAGTGGAGACGGCGGCGGCAGCGACTCCTCGGACGGCGGAGGCGAATCCGGCGGCGGTGGCGGCGGAGGCGGCAATGACAATGGCAGCGCCGGCAATGGCGACACCACCGGCATCACCGACGAGACCATCACCGTCGGCATCCACGCGCCCCTGACCGGCGCGGCCCCGCTGCGCCAGGACTCCTTCGAGGCCGGCAAGGACCTGTACTGGCAGTTCGGCGACGGCGGCAATCCCGTCGAGATCCACGGCCGCACCGTCGAGACGGTCTTCGCCGATGACCAATACCGGCCTTCCACCGCCCGCCAGGTCTGCCAGACCATGGCCGAGGAGCAGGAGGCCTACGTGCTGCTGGGCGCCGGCGGCACCGACCAGATCCAGGCCTGCGCCCAGTACGCCGCGAGCAAGGAGATCCCGTACCTGTCCACCGGCGTCACCGAGAACGGCATGGGCTCGCTCAGCACCTACTTCGCGGCGTCGATGACCTACAAGCAGCAGGTCCCGATCCTCGCCGACTACATCAAGAACGAGCTCGGCGTCACCGACGCCTCCCGCGTCGCCGCCGTCGTCACCAACACGCCCAACTTCGACGACGCCGTCTCCGGGTTCACCGACTCGTTCTCCGGCGTCGACGTCTTCCGGCCCGACAAGAACGAGCGCGGCTCCTCGGCCGCCGGGAATCTGTGCACCGGCACCACCAAGAACTACGACGCCGTGTTCGTCCTGACCAGCCCCACCTTCTACCTGGAAATGGCCGCGGCCGCGGGATGTCGTCCCCAGTACGCGGGCGTCGGCGTGAGCATGGGGATCGACCAGGTCGCCGAGACCGGTTGCAGCGCCGCCGGCTCCACCGAGGGCGCCGTGTTCTTCAACCCCACGCCCGCCTTCGCCGACGCCGCCGAATACGACGCCGACTTCCTCTCCGCCGCGGACCAGGCCGGGGTCGAACCCGACGACGTCATGTGGATGATGTGGGGCCAGTCCAAGGTGCTGCACCAGATGCTGGAACAGGCGGGGGAGAGCCCCGACAGAGGCACCTTCCTCGACGGCGTCGCCGGACAGAAGTTCTCCACCGGCGTCTTCCCCGACCTCGATTACGGGGACGGGCCCTTCGGCGCCACCCAGCTCAGCGTCCTGAGAAACGTCTGCGACGGCGGCGGGCACTACGAGACCGACTACGCCTTCGTGAACGGCTTTTGAGGTGGCACAGTTAGATGGGAGCCTTCATCGCACTGGGCCTGTTCCAGGGCGCGGTCTACGGCCTGCTCGCCGTCGGCATCGTCCTGGTTTACAAGGCCAAACGCGTCTTCAACTTCGCCCAAGGCGAATTCGGCAGTGTCGCGGCGTTCTCCGCGTTCTACCTCGTCGTCGCCCTCGGCCTGCCCTACTGGGTCGGCGTTGTCGGCGGGCTCGTGGCCGCCGTCGGCACCGGGCTCATCGTCGAACGGGTGATCGTGCGGCCCTTGGAATCGGCCTCGCGCACCATCATGCTCGTCGCTCTGGTCGGGGTCGCCCTGTTCACGATCGCGATCACCGTCCTGATCGCCGAGCCGATCCCGCGCGTCATGCCTCCGCTCATCGGCGGGTCCGGCGTCAATATCCTCGGCGCCGGCATCCTGCCCCAGCAGCTGATCCTGCTCGCGGTCCTCGCGGTGCTGGCCGCCGCCATGGCCTGGTTCTTCAAGACCGACCTCGGGCTCGCCGTCCTCGCATCCTCACAGGACATACGCGCGGCGCAGGTCGTCGGCATCAGCCCCGTCGCTATCTCCCGCCTCGTCTGGGGCATGGCCGCGCTCCTCGGCGGGGTCGCCGGACTCCTCTACGCCCCCGTCGGGATCTTCACGCCCGGCTTCATGACCCTGACGATGCTCGTGCCCGCCTTCGCCGCCGCCGTCCTCGGCGGCATGACCAGCCTCCCCGGCGCCTTCGTGGGCGGCATCTCCATCGGCATCGTCCAAAACCTCGGCATCTACCTCCTCGGGCAGCAACTCGCCGTCCCCGGTGCCGCCGAACTGGGAGTCTTCGCCCTGCTCATGCTCGTACTCCTCATCCGCCCCCAGGGCCTTCTAGGGAAGGAGGCCTGAAATGGCAACGGCCACCCTCGTTCTCACTCGAATCCGCGTCGGCAACGGACTCTGGACCGTCCTGCGCATCGTCCTGGTCCTCGCCGCCCTGGCACTCGTCGCCTACCCGCTCATTTTCGGCGGCGACGTCTGGGCCCAGCGCATCAGCCGCGGCGCCATCTACGCGATCATCGGACTGTCCATCAACACCCTCACCGGTCACGCCGGGCAGATCTCCCTGGGGCACCAGGCCTTCGTCGGCATCGGCGCCTTCGCCGCCGCCTTCATGGCCTCCCGCCTCGGGGCGCCGCTCGGCTTCGGCCTGGGCGCCGCCGCACTCGTCGGCGCCATCACCGCCGCCATCGTCGGCATGGTCGCCCTGCGCGTCTCCGGCCTCTACCTCGCCCTGGTCACCCTCGCCTTCGGCATGACCGCCGAGACCACCATCTTCAACTGGCGCGAATTCACCGGCGGCGGCGCCGGCGCCTCCGCGCCCCGCCCCGCCATCGTCGAAAGCGACTTCTCCTACGCACTCCTGTGCCTCGGCGTCCTCGCACTCGTGCTCTACGCCGACTGGCGCATGGTCGCCACCAAGACCGGCCGAGCCCTCGCCGCCGTGCGCAACAACGAACAGATCGCCGCCACCCTCGGCGTCAACGTCACCGGCTACAAACTCGCCGCCTTCTGCTTCTCCGGCCTCGCCGCCGGGCTCGCCGGAGGCCTTTTCGCCCACTGGAACCAGGTCGTCCAGGCCCTCGACTTCGAATTCCAGGTCGCCCTCGTCTGGGTCCTCATGACCGTCGTCGGCGGACTGCGCTCCCGGCTCGGCGTCATCATCGCCTCGGCGTTCTTCGCGCTCCTGCCGCTGACGCTGCCGAACTTCCTCGCCTCCCTACCCTGGCAGCCACCGTTCCTCAACGAGGCCGTCTACCACGTCCTGCCGCCGTTCATCGTGGTCGTCCTGCTCCTCATCGTCCTGCGGTTCTTCCCCGGCGGGCTCGGGCAGCTCCTCGCGCCCCTCACCCGCCGCACCGCCCACAAGAATGGAGACAGGGGATGAGGAAGAAACGCCACCTGCTCAAGGTCGACGGACTCCAGCTCCGCTTCGGCGGCCTCCAGGTCCTCGACGACCTGTCCCTCACGGTCGACGAAGGACAGATCGTCGGCCTCATCGGCCCCAACGGAGCCGGCAAGACCTCCTGCTTCAACTGCCTGACCGGCATCTACCAGCCGCAGGACGGACGCGTCCTCTTCGACGGCACCGACGTCTCCCGTCTGCCCACCCACCGCCGCGCCCGCCTCGGCATGGGCCGCACCTGGCAGAACCTCGGCGTCATCGACTCCCTCACCGTCACCGAGAACGTCATGCTCGCCCAGCACCAGCGGACCGGCTACTCCGCCCTCGCAGGCATGCTCGGCCTCGCCGGAACCTGGCTGCGCGAGCGGGAACTCAGGCGCGACGCCGCCGAGATCATCGACTACTTCGGACTCGAGGACATCGCGGACGAGCGCTGCGGCTCGCTTCCATACGGCAAACGCAAGACCTGCGACATGGCCATGGCGCTGGCCACCGATCCCAAGATGCTCCTGCTGGACGAGCCGGCCTCCGGACTCAGCCCCGAGGAGGCCCTCGGCCTGGTCGAGACGCTCCGCGAACTGCGAGACCGGCTCAAGCTGACCATCCTCATGATCGAACACCACGTGCCGCTGGTGGCCGAGGTGTGCGACTACGTCTACGTCCTCAACTTCGGCAAGCTCCTCACCGAGGGCGAACCCGACGAGATCCAGCGGCACCCCGAGGTCATCGCCGCGTACCTCGGTGGGGCCGCCGCGGAGCCCGAGGTGAACGAGACGGACGAGGCGGACGACACGACCCAGGTGCTCCGGGCATCTCAGTCACCCGGCGAGCCGCCGGAGTGGCCATTGCAGCCGGCAGCGGAAGGAGGCGCTCATGGCGCTGCTTGAGGTCGAGAACCTGCGCGCCGGATACGGTTCGGTGCCCGTCCTGCACGGCGTCAGCCTCAGCGTGGACGAAGGCTCCAATGCGGTCCTGTTGGGGCTCAACGGGGCCGGGAAGAGCACCACGCTCATGGCGCTGGCCGGGCTGCTCCCGACGACCGGCGGCGAGATCCGCTACGACGGCAAGCCGCTCACCGGGACCACGGGCGCGCGGGTGCGGGCCGGGATCGTGCTGGTCCCCGAGGGACGGCACGTCTTCCCGGCGCTCACGGTGCGGCAGAACCTTCGCTTGGGGGCGTGGACGATCCGGCGCGACACCCGTACCGTCCGGGGGCACCTGAACGAGATCTACTCGATCTTCCCGCGGCTGGAGGAGCGCGCCGACCAGCTGGCCGGGACGCTCTCGGGCGGGGAGCAGCAGATGCTCGCGATCGGGCGGGGGCTGATGTCCTCGCCGCGGCTGCTGCTCATCGACGAGGCCTCGCTCGGTCTGTCGCCCAAGCTGACCGAGCAGGTCTTCGCGGCGGTGCAGCTCATCAACGAGCGGGGCGTGACGGTCCTGATGGTCGAGCAGAACGCCGGAGTGCTGGCGCAGGCCGACACCGCGTTCGTGATGCAGCAGGGGCGGATCACGATGGCCGGATCGGGCTCGGAGACGTTGGAGGACGACGCGGTGCGCGCCGCCTACTTCGGTACCTGATCGAAAGGGACCGGCCCGTGGCCGGTCCCTTCGAGGGCCTTATTTGGACGAGGAACCAGCGGTCACGGGCTCGGGTTCGGCCTCGGCCTTGCTTTCGGCCTCGGCCTTGCTTTCGGCCTCGGCTTTACTTTCCGCTTCGTCTTCGGCGGCCTCCTCGACCGCGGCCTTGATGAGTTCGGCGGTCCGCCGGGCGGTGCGTTCGCCGGCGTCGAGCACGGCGGCGGCCAGGACGAGCGTCGAGCCGACGACGATGAGGCCGAGGCCGGCGGCACCGCCGGAGATGAGATAGGGCATCTGGCCGTCGACATAGGCGATCTCGGCCATTCCCATCCAGCCGAAGGTGATCACCGCTCCTCCGGCCAGCCAGAAGAGGATGCCGAGGAGGCGCAGACGCGCAGTTGGGGCACTGGACACGATTTCACTCCATTGTGGTCTATGAGGGATTTTCTGAGTCCCCCTACTTCGGGGTAACCAAATGTATCAATTCCTTGGTATCGTGTGACAGAGGCCATAGCCCGAAAACTCCCGAAGGGTGACCCCATGGTTGGAATATTCTCCGGCGTAACCCGCCGAATCCTCTTCACTACGGCAGCAGCCACCTTGACTGCGGCCGTCCTGACCGTTTCCCCCGCCCAGGCCGACGTCGGCTCGATCCTCGGCACCGACAACCCCGATGCCATCCCCGGCGAATACATCGTCGTGTTCGAAGGCGGGGAGGTGAACGCCGCCTCGGACGTCGTGGGTTCCTTCGGCGGCACCGTCGAGAACGCCTTCGACTCCCTCGGCGCGGTGCACGCGCTGATGAGCGAGTCCGAGGCCGAGCGCCTGGCCGCCGACCCGGCGGTCGACTACGTCGAGCAGAACCAGGTGGTGGAGGTCGCCGACACCCAGGCCGACCCGCCGTCGTGGGGCCTCGACCGGATCGACCAGGGCTCGCTCCCGCTCGATGAGTCCTACACCTATCCCAACGGCGGTGAAGGCGTCACGGCGTACATCATCGACACCGGGATCTGGCTGACCCACGAGGAGTTCGAGGGCCGCACCGCCGCCGGATACTCCTCGGTCCTGCCGATCGTCGGCGACGGCACCGACTGCAACGGGCACGGCACCCACGTCGCCGGGACCGTCGGCGGCACCGACTACGGGGTGGCCAAGGCGGTCACGCTGGTTCCGGTGCAGGTGCTCACCTGCGCGGGTTCCGGGACGACGGCCGGGGTCATCCAGGGCGTCGACTGGGTGACCGAGAACGCCGTCAAGCCGGCCGTGGCGAACATGAGCCTCGGCGGTGGCGTATCGGAGGCCCTGGACGAGGCGGTCGCCGCGTCGATCGACTCGGGCGTCACCTACGCGGTGGCGGCCGGCAATGACGATGCGGACGCCTGCGCGTCATCCCCGGCGGGCGTGCCCGGCGCGATCACCGTGGCGGCCTCGGACTCCGCGGACGCGCGAGCCGAGTTCTCCAACTGGGGCGAGTGCACCGACCTCTTCGCTCCCGGCGTCGACATCGAGTCGGCCTACCTGCTGGGGCTGACGGAGTCCCTCAGCGGCACCTCGATGGCCTCGCCGCACGTGGCGGGCGCGGCGGCGGTCTACCTGTCGGCGCACCCGAACGCGTCACCCGATGAAGTGGCCGCGGCGCTGACCGGAGCGGCGACCTCGGGGGAGCTGGGCGACGTCAAGGGCAGCCCCAACCTGTTGTTGCGCGTAACCGACTGAAAGTGAACGAACGGGCCCGGCCGCCACTGGTGGCCGGGCCCGTTTTTCGTGCGAAATTCCGCGCTCCGCTCGCAGCGAACACGGTGCCCAGGCGCGTCCGATCGTCGCCCCGACGGGCTAAGGTCTGGTTGGTAACCGCAAGGCCGAGTGCATATCGCCGAGACAGAATGAAGGTGCAAGACATGGAGCATTCAATGCCATTCTCCTCACAGGCGGAGAAGGATGCCGTCAACGCGGTCGCCCGTCGGGGCAACGGCGACCCCTCCTCGGTCGGCCTGGACAGCATGGTCTTCGACCGACTGCTCAAGGAGCACATCCTGTTCCTGGGCTCCGAGGTCAACTCCGAGATCGCGAACCGGTTGTGCGCCCAGCTGCTCCTCCTCGAGGCCGAGGACGAAGAGCGCGAGATCAAGCTGTACATCAACTCGCCCGGCGGCTCCGTCTATGACGGCATGGCCATCTACGACACCATGCAGTACATCAAGAACGACGTCGCCACCGTCGCCATGGGCATGGCGGCGTCGATGGGCCAGCTGCTCCTGTGCGCCGGCACCGAGGGCAAGCGCTACGCGCTTCCCCACGCGCGCATCATGATGCACCAGCCCTCCGGCGGCATCGGCGGTACCGCCTCCGACGTCGCGATCCTGGCCGAGCAGATGCTCTACACGAAGCAGATGTTCCAGGAGCGCGTCGCCCACCACACGGGTCGCACGATCGACGAGATCGAGGCCGACTCGGACCGCGACCGCTGGTTCACCGCTGAAGAAGCGAAGGACTACGGCTTCATCGACCACGTCGTTCAGCGGGTCTCCGACGTCCCCGCCTCGAGCAACTAGACCCAAGGGGAGAATCAAGTAATGGACTACGACATGCAGGCGGGACAGCAGTACCAGCCGCAGGCCCGCTACATCGTTCCCTCGTTCACCGAGAAGACCTCGTACGGGGTCAAGGAGATGAACCCGTACAACAAGATGTTCGAGGACCGGATCATCTTCCTCGGTTCCCCGGTCGACGACACCTCGGCGAACGACATCATGAGTCAGCTGATCGTCCTCGAGGGCAACGACCCCGAGCGGGACATCATCATGTACATCAACTCCCCGGGCGGTTCGCTCACGGCGCTGATGGCCATTTACGACACGATGCAGTATGTGCGGCCCGACATCCAGACGGTGTGCATGGGCCAGGCCGCTTCGGCCGCGGCCGTGATCCTCGCGGCGGGGACGCCGGGCAAGCGCACCGCGCTGCCGAACAGCCGCGTGATCATCCACCAGCCGGCCACCGAGGGCACCTTCGGTCAGGCTTCGGACATGGAGATCCAGGCCCGCGAGATCATGCGCATGCGCGACCAGCTGGAGAAGGTGCTGGCCCGCCACACCGGCCAGGACCTGGCGCGGGTCCGCAAGGACATCGAGCGCGACAAGATCTTCACCGCGCAGGAGGCCGTGGCCTACGGCCTGGTCGACAACGTGCTGAACTACCGCAAGAAGAACGCGCTGCCCGCCGAAGCCGAAGCGGCGGCGTAAAACCGAAGCGGAGACGCGACGGGCCGGGCGCTGGGTCCTTCACGGGCCCAGCCCGCAGCGGCCGGCCCGCCGCGCCTCCACCAAGGGCCGCCTGACCTGCGCCCTTGGTCAGCGGGCACGAGGCGACGGATGCTCGTCTCTGGACGATCGCCTTCCCTTTGTCGCACAACCGAGGTACCGTGGCGCTGACCCGGGAGCCCATTGGCGAGGCCCGCTCGCTTTCCCGGATCACCAAGTTCGCAGAGGGTGGCGTCATTGCCACAAATGCGAAATAATCGATTCCGACAACGGTTCGTCCAGAGTCAACCGAGCACGCTAGTCAGACTATGGCTCGCAAGCTTCGCCAAGGATTGGAGCGACTGCGATGGCGCCACGCCTGGGAGACAGTGAGATCTTGAAGTGCTCGTTCTGCTCGAAGTCGCAGCGGCAGGTCAGGAAGCTCATCGCGGGGCCGAACAACGTCTACATCTGTGACGAGTGCATCGATCTGTGCAACGAGATCATCGAGGAGGAGTTCGCCGAGGCCGCGGAGGTGGCCTGGGAGGACCTTCCGAAACCCAAGGAAGTCGTCGAGTTCCTCGACCAGTGGGTGATCGGCCAGGACGACGCGAAGCGGGCGCTCGCGGTCGCGGTCTACAACCACTACAAGCGGGTCCAGATCGATGAGCTGAGCTCCGGTCGCTCCGGCGCGGACCACGTCGAACTCCAGAAGTCGAACATCCTCCTGGTCGGACCCACCGGTTCGGGCAAGACCCACCTCGCCCAGACCCTGGCGCGCATGCTGGACGTGCCCTTCGCGATCGCCGACGCCACCGCGCTCACCGAGGCCGGCTATGTGGGCGAGGACGTCGAGAACATCCTGCTCAAGCTCATCCAGGCCGCCGACTTCGACGTCAAGCGCGCCGAGACCGGCATCATCTACATCGATGAGATCGACAAGGCCGGGCGCAAGGCCGAAAATCCCTCGATCACGCGCGACGTCTCCGGTGAGGGCGTGCAGCAGGCGCTGCTGAAGATCCTCGAAGGCACGACCGCCTCGGTCCCGCCGCAGGGCGGGCGCAAGCACCCCCACCAAGAGCACATCCAGATAGACACCACGAACATCCTCTTCATCTGCGGCGGCGCGTTCGCCGGGATCGAAGACATCATCAAGCAGCGCATCGGCAAGCGCACGGTCGGCTTCACCGCGGAGATTCACTCCGTCGAGGACGACGCCGCCGACGCGCTCGTCTCGCAGGTGATGCCCGACGACCTGCTGAAGTACGGGATGATCCCCGAGATGGTGGGCCGCCTGCCGGTCCTGACCACTGTGGATCACCTGGATCAGGCGTCGATGCTGCGCATCCTGACCGAGCCGAAGAACGCTTTGGTGAAGCAGTACCAGCGGCTGCTGGAATACGACGGGGTGGAGCTGGAGTTCGCCGACGACGCGCTGGAACCGATCGTGGAATCCGCTCTGCTGCGCGGCACCGGCGCGCGTGGACTGCGGGCGATCCTCGAAGAGGTGCTCCAGCCGGTCATGTACGAGATCCCCTCGCGGGCCGACGAGGTCGCGAAGGTCTGCATCACCGCCGACGTGGTGCGCCGCAACGTGAACCCTACGTTGGTCCCGAGGACTAAGGCGACCCCGAGACGAACCATTCGGCCCCGCCGCGAAAAGTCCGCCTGAGGGTCGGTGGGGCTGGGTCGCGCCGGGCTTTTCCGGCATCAGCCTTCAAAACGGACTGCGAAGGGCCCCTATCCATATCGTGACGCGGGGGTCCGACATTCCGCGCGGGTGCGTGCCTTCAAAGCGCCGGAGGTCGCCCGCGAGGGCGATCGGAAGCGAGCCGTCCGGAACACCGCCTTGGGTGTCGTCCGAGGGAATTGGTTCGAAGCACCGGAAACCGTCCGCGAGGGCGATCGGGAGAGAGCCCTCCGGAACGGCGCCTTGGGCGTCGTCCGTGCGGACGGGCCGGAGGGCGCTACTCGTCTTTGCCCTTCTTCTCGTCGTCGCGGAGCCTGCGGTCGAGGTCTCGGAGGAAGTCGGGGTCGTCGTCGGGGGCCTTCGGGCCCCTCGGGCCCCTCGGTCCCTTCGGGGGCCGCGGGCCGCCGGTTCCGCCCGTGGGGCGCCCCGGACCCGCCTGGCCGCCTTCTGCTCTGGCCCGGCCGACCGTGAACCACAGGACCGCACCGACAATGGGCACCAGCAGGATGATCACCACCCACCAGCCGCGACCCAGCTTCCGGGGCGACCTTTCGCCGCCCAGGCAGTCGGCCAGCGCTGCGATGATCAGCGCCAGGTGGACGAGAACGAGGAAGACCGCTACCCGGATCATTCCCCAATCATGCCTTGTCCCCTCCCGCGCGTACAACAGCGGCTCGGGGTGTTACCCGCTGGTAACTTCGTAGGATATAGTTCAGACCTATACGCAACGACCTCGGAGGTTGTCGATGAACATCGTGGTTCTGGTCAAGCAGGTCCCCGACTCGGGACTCGCAAGACAACTTGACGCCCAGTTGCGGGTCGACCGCAACGGCGCCAACAATGTCATGGGGGAGCTCGACGAGTACGCCGTCGAAGCCGCCCTCCAACTCAAGGAGGCCCACGGCGGCGAGGTCACAATCCTCACCCTCGGACCCGACCAGGCGACCGAGACGATCCGCAAGACCCTGGCGATGGGCGCGGACAAGGCCCTCCACATCTCGGATGAATCCGTGGCCGGCTCCGACGCCCTCGCCACCTCCAAGATCCTCGCCGCGGCCCTCGGCCGCTTCGAATGGGACCTCGTCATCGCCGGCGCCGAGTCCACCGACTCCGGCATGGGCATCATGCCCCACCTGCTCGCCGCCCGCACCGGCGTCGCGGCCGCCACCGGCGCCCGCAAGATCGATGTCGACGGCACCGCGGTGAACGTGGAGCATCAGCGCGACAACGGCTACGACGTCCTGACGACGCAGCTGCCGGCCATCGTCTCGGTCTGGGACACCATCAACACCCCGCGCTACCCCTCGCTCAAGGGCATCATGGCGGCCAAGCGCAAGCCCATCGAGACGCTCACCGTGGGGGACTTGGGCATCGACGCCGCAGAGGTCGGCGCCGCCGCCGCGGCGACCGAGGTACTCGAGGCCGCCGACCGGCCCCCGCGCAGCGCCGGCCAGATCGTCACAGATGAGGGCGAGGGCGGACGCGCGCTCGCCGAATTCCTCGCCGCCGAGAAGTTCGTTTAGGAGACCGACATGACTGACATCCTCGTCTACGTACCGGACTCCGGCAAACACGCCGCAGAGGTCCTCACTCTCGCCCGCTCCCTGGGCGACGTCTCCGCGATCGCCTTCGACGACGCGGCAGCCTCGCTCGCGAGCGAATACGGCGCGGCCAAGGTCTACCGCGTCAACGCCGCCGGGATCGATGACTACTTCGTCGCTCCCAAGGCGACCGTCCTGACCGACCTGGCCCGCCAGGTCTCGCCCTCGGTGTTCCTGCTGCCGAGCACGGACGAGGGCAAGGCGCTGGCCGCCCGCGTCGCCGTGGTGCTCGACAATGGACTGCTCACGGACGTCACCGGCCTGGAGACCGACGGCACCGCGAGGCAGGACATCTTCGCGGGCGCCATCATTGCGAAGTCGAAGCTGGCCAAGGGATTCACCCTCGCCACGGTGGCGACCGGCGCGACTGCGGCCGCACCGGCCCCGGCCGAGGCCCCAGTGGAGACGGTCGAGGCGACCGTGTCCGAGGACGACCAGCGCGTGAAGGTCGCCGAGAGCATCGACGAGCCGGCGGGCGACCGCCCGGGACTGGCGGAGGCCGACGTGGTCGTCTCCGGTGGCCGCGGGGTCGGTTCGGCGGACGACTTCGCGCTCATCGAGCGGGTGGCGGACGCCCTGGGCGGCGCGGTCGGCGCTTCGCGCGCGGCCACGGACGCCGGGTACTACCCGCACAAGTTCCAGGTCGGCCAGACCGGCACCACCGTGAGCCCGCAGCTCTACCTGGCGGCGGGAATCTCTGGTGCGATTCAGCACCGCGCGGGGATGCAGACCTCGCGGGTCATCGTGGCGGTCAACAAGGACGCGGATGCTCCGATCTTCGGCATGGCCGACTTCGGTGTCGTGGGCGACCTGTTCCAGGTGCTGCCGCAGGCGGCCGAGGAGATCGAGAAGCGCAAGTAAGTACCGAGAAGTCCACGAGGGCCCCGCTCTGCGAGCGGGGCCTTCATGTGTTCGAAACAGAGCTGCGTTAGGCTTCGCGACAGCCTCTCGCTATGTAGAACCTATAAGAGATGTTGGAGGAATCCGCTATGGCCGCCCCAGCTGCCGCGTTCTCCCTTTCGGGCACCGTTGGTCCTCGAGTGCTCGCCGATCTGCTGCCCGCCTCGACGCGTGCCGTCGCGATCGCCCGCGATGCCGTCCTCGTCCTCGGCGGTGCCGCCGTCGTGGGCGCCTCCGCGCAGGTCGCGATCACCATTCCGCAGATCAGCCCGGTCCCGTTCGTGCTCACCACGTTCACCGTGCTGCTCCTGGGCGCCGCCTACGGGCCGCTCCGCGCGGGACTGACCCTCGCCGTCTACCTCGCCGCCGGCATGGCCGGCGTCCCATGGTTCACCGAGGGCGCCTCCGGCTACGCCCTTCCGACCCTCGGCTACGTCATCGGCTTCCTGGTCGCGGCGGTCGCCGTGGGCTGGCTCGCCCAGCGCGGTGCCGACCGCACCGTCCTCAAGACGGTCGGCCTGATGGTCGTCGGGAACGTGCTCATGTACGCCTTCGGCGCCCCGTACCTGGCCGCCTCGCTCGACTTGAGCGCCGGCGAAGCGCTCGCCATGGGCGTCACCCCGTTCCTCGCGGGCGACCTCGTCAAGCTCATCGCCGCCACGATCGTCCTGCCCGCCACCTGGATGGCGGTCAAGAAGTTCCGCGAAGAAGACTAAGCAGGACCGCACGCCGAGCGGCGGACCGGCTCTGAAACCCCCAGTTCCGAGCCGGCCCGCCTGTCCCTGCGGAGTGAAGTCCTATTTGATGAACTTGGCGGGCTTCGTGGCCGCCCACATGACCCATTCGAGTGGGCCGCGTTTCAGGAATCGCGTCCAGAGCGGCGCGAAGACCAGCATGACCACCACGAAGATCGCCCACATGCCCCAACCGGTCATGTAGCCGACCTCATTGACAGGGTGGTCGATCAGGTACCAGACGGCCGCGATATGCGCGACATACGCCGTCAGAGACATCGCGCCGACCGCGATCAGGGGTGCGAACCAGAACCGCAGCTTCCCGAAGCGACCCAACAGGAACACGAGCCCGGCGATGATCGTGAACGCGACGCCGATGTTCCCGGCCAGTTCGAGCGGCATGCTCGAGTGCGCTCTCGCGGACACCAGGCCGGTCCAGTCGAAGCCGCCGCCCATGGCCTTGTCTCCGGGCATCTTGTCGAAGAGCGAGGCGTGCTCGGTCTCGAAGGACTTCCACTGCTCCTTGGTCCAGTTCGAGGAGTCTTTGCCCTCCAACGCCTTCGACCAGGCCTGGTCGTAGGCCTTCCATTCGGAGCCAGGGGCTGCGGTGTCCGCCGCGGGCAGGAACTTCCCTATCAGCCACGCGCCCCCGTAACCGAGCAGCGCCAGCACCGGGCCGATGATCAAGAGACGCACTTGGATAGCGAGCTTCGCGAGGTCGAGCTTGCCGACCGCCATGCCCGCGAATATGTACGCCATCCACGCGAGGCCCGGGTAGCCGCCGTTGAACAGCAACGAGACGAGGCCTTCGCCGCTCCACATCGCGAGAGGGTCCTTCGCGGTGAAACCGTCCATCCACGAGGTGTCCACTGTCCGCAGGTACTGGATGAGCAGTGGCCCGCCGATGCCGACGACCACGGCGAAGATCGCGAGGGTCCGTGCCCGCAGTTTGATGAACGGGAGCGCGAGCAGGAAGAACAGGCCGTAGTACGCCAAGATCACCACGATCGAGGTGCCCGTCGCGACCAGCCACGAGCCGAATGCCAGCAGCAGGACCGAGCGGATGACGATCCGCACGACCGCCTGCCGCCCCGGCGGGCCCGTCTTCGGGCGGCTTCCGCCCGCGAGGAGGACGAGCGAGAGGCCGGCGAGGGTCGCGAACAGCGCAGAGGAGCGGCCGTGGGGGATCTCCATGAGGAAGCTCTTCCACGTGCCCGTCTCGTTGGGCCACGGCCCGACGTGCGCGTAGTACATACCGAACACGGCTAGGGCGCGGGCGGCGTCGAGGCCGACGATGCGGCCGAGCGAGGCGTCCCGGTTGGGCGGTGGATCCGCGAGGGCGGGGTCGTCGGGCACGGCGGCGAGGTGCCGGAGCCGGATGGTGTCAGTCATGTCGCCAGCGTGCGGCGGTTCGGGGTCCGTTCCCATCCGGCGATGCGCCGGATCGGGCCCGCTGCCAGGGTCGGGACCAGCCGCCACCGGGCCGCATCCGATCCCCCGTTCGGCCGGAACGTCCCCGCCGATCGGCGGGTATTCCTCACGCTCGGCGCACTGACCGAGGCAGCGGGTGGCGCGGACGTGCTACCAATCGTCCTGAGCGAACAACGAGAGGAGGCCGCATGATCCGCGTACTGGTCGTCGACGACGAGGCCCTCATCCGCACCGGCTTCCTGCACATCCTCAATGCCGCCGGGGACATCGAGGTGGTCGCGGCCGTCTCGGGCCGCCAGGCCGTCGCCGAGGTCGGCCGCCTCCACCCCGACATCGTGCTGCTCGACATCCGCATGCCCGACGTCGACGGCCTCACCGTCCTCGAACGACTCCGCGCCCTTCCCCGTCCGCCCGTCGTCGCCATGCTCACCACCTTCGACACCGACGAGTACGTGGCCGCCGCCCTGCGCATGGGCGCGGCCGGGTTCCTCCTCAAGGACACCGACCCCGAACATCTCGCCCTCCAGGTGCGTACCCTCGCCGCCGACGGCGTGGTCCTCTCCCCGAAGGTCACCTCCACCGTCGTCGACGGCTACCTCGCCGGGCGCACCCAGACCGGCGGTCCGGTCGAACGGCTCAGCGCCCGCGAGCGCGAGATCCTGGTGCTCCTCGCCGACGGGCTCTCCAACGGCGAGATCGCCGCCCGCCTCTACCTGGGCGTGGGCACCGTCAAGGACCACGTGAGCGCGATCCTCACCAAGCTCGGCGTCGGCGTCGGCGGCCGCGTCCAGGCAGCCCTCGTCGCCGAACGTGCCGGGCTCCTGCGGGGCCACCAGTGAAGCGCTGGTGGCGGCCGTGGATGACCGACACGGCCGTCGTCGCGGTCGCCGCAGCCGACCTCTTCACCTACTGGTGGCTCGAACCGAGTTGGCACACGGCCCTGGGCTCGCTCGGGGTTCTGGCCCTGTTCGCCCGCCGCCGCTGGCCCCTCGTCGTTTTCGTGCTGACCCTGCCGGGCGCGTACCTGGTCGGCCAGCTTGCGGCCGCGCTCATCGCCCTGTTCACCCTTGCCGTCGGGTCGCATCGGCGGTGGCTGATCAGGGCCTGCGCCGTGGCGCTCGCGGGGTGCATGTTCTGGCCGGTGGGCATGGGCTTCACGGTCCTGTTCAGCGACTTGTGGTGGCCCGCCTACGCCGCTTACGCGCTGGCCCCGGCCGCGGCGGCGGCGTTCCTCGGCCAGTTCGTGCAGGCCCGCCGGGAGCTTTCGGCGCGACTGGAGGAGATCACCGAGGCGCGCGAGCACGAGCAGCTGATGGCGACGCAGAAGGTGCTCTCCGAGGAGCGCGCTCAGCTCGCCCGCGAGATGCACGACGTCGTGTCGCACCAGGTCAGTTTGATCGCGGTGCGAGCCGGGGCGCTCCAGGTGAGCACCGGCGACGCCGAGGCCAAGGAGGCGGCCGGGACGATCCGCACGTTGAGCGTGCGGACCCTCGATGAGCTGCGCCACATGGTGAACGTGCTGCGCGCGGGCGGCAGCGGCCCCACCGAACTCGCCCCGCAGCCGACCCTCGCTGAGCTCGCCGACCTCGTCGCGGGCAGCGGCATCGAGACGGCGCTGCGGATCGGGTCGCACCCGGACCTCGACCCGCCCGTCGAGCGCGCGATCTACCGGACGGTGCAGGAGTCGCTCACGAACGTCCGCAAGCACGCCCCGGGCGCGAGCGCGGAGGTCGTCCTCGCTCACGAGGCCGGGTCCGTCACGGTCACGATCGCGAACACCGCGCCGACCCGCGACGCCATGCCGCTCCCCAGCTCCCGGCACGGCCTCCTCGGACTCCACCAGCGCGCCGCGCTCCTCGGCGGGACGCTGACCTGGGCCGCCACCCCGGACGGGGGCTGGAAGAACACGCTCACGCTCCCCGTCTGAGTCGGCGCGCCGGCACCACATGCCACCGATCATGCCGGCTCGGCGATCCACGTGTCCCTCTGCGGGGCAAGCGCTCCGGGGATATCGGCTTGATGCGGGTGCGAGGTTCTGGGAGGGTACACCGCATGACCACCCCTTACCGGCAGATCCGCGCGCGGTTCGATGCGGACACGATCACCGTCTATCAGGCCTACGATCCGGCCATCGCCGAGCCGGCCCTGGCGGCGCAGGCGTTCGTCGGTCCGTTCAAACGCGAGCGCATGACCTGGATCAAGCCTTCGTTTCTGTGGATGATGTACCGCTGCGGCTGGGCGACCAAGCCCGGGCAGACCCGCGTGCTCGCCATCGAGCTCACCCGCACCGGATTCGAGTGGGCGTTGGCGCACTCAAGCCTGAGCCACCCGGCGGACGACCAGAATCCGGAAGACCGGCGGGCCGGGCTCGCGGCCGCGCCGGTGCGGATCCAGTGGGATCCCGAGCGCAGCCTGCGGTTGGCGCGTATGGAGCACCGCTCGATTCAGATCGGCCTGTCGGGCGAGGCGGTCGACCGGTACGTCGAGGAGTGGATCGCCTCGATCAGCGACGTCACGGACCTGGCGCGCGAGACCGCGGCCGACGTTGAGGCGGGCCGTATCGAGGACGCCGAACGGCGCCTGCCCGTCGAGCACCCCTATCCGCTGTCCCCAGACCTTGCCACGACGGTTCAAACCTCGACGCAGCCGTAACGCCGCTGATCGAATGGCGAAGGGCCCCACCGTCAACCGGTGGAGCCCTGCGCGCTCTTCGCTCTATTCGATCTCCCAGCCGATGCCCAGTGCCCCCGGCCTCGGGATCGGCTCCGCCAGCGCCACGGTCCGGCTCGGGCCCAGCTGCAAGTCGCCGGTCTCGCGCTTCTCCCTCTGGAGGCTCGACTGCGCGAACCGGTAGACCCGCTTGGGGATCGCGTCGGACGCGAAGCGAACCTGGAGCGAGTACTGGTCGACCGGGTACCGGAACGCATTGCCGTGCCCGGTGGACATGCCGCCATTGCCCTGCACGACGATCTCGAACAGGTGCGTCGCGCCCTTGGGAAGCGGCGTGTCGAACACGATCTGGGCCAATGCCACCGGCGCCTCGGCGTGCCGCAGCACGTTGGGGACGGTGCAGTCGCGAACCGGCTTGAACTCGATGTCGTCGATGTCGCAGCCGTTGTCGCCGCGGTACAGCAGGACGTAGCGGTCGACGTCGTCTCGCCTGGCCCGCACCAGCATCGACAGTTCGAACACCGACTCCTGCCATTGTGAGTCGACGTGGACGATGACCTGCTGGCTGAGGATGTCGAGGGTGTGTTCGCGGGAGGCGGGGACCTGGTCGCACAGTTCTCGGACCGCGTCGCCGCCGAGGACCGCGTCGGGGCGGGGGAGTTGCCCGCGGATCGAACGGGGGCCGCGGGCCCGCTTCGGGCCCAATAGTGCCCGCAGCGATCCGGCCGGGATTTCGAGGAGGTCTTCGAGAGCGGTGACGGCGGCGAGCGATTCGGCTCGTTCGGGCCTGGACCTTCCGGACTGCCAGTAGCTGAGACTGGTCGTCGAGACCGTGATGCCGCGCATCGCGAGGCGGTGCCGGATCCGGTCGAGTCCGAGGCCGCTGGTCTGGATGGCGACGCGCAGGGCAGTGTGGAACGGCCCTGCGCGAAGTGCTTCGGCGAGTTCGGGCGTCATCGGCACACTTCCTCTGAAGGACCCGGCCATGCAAGGCCGGCCTTGGGGCTTTTCCCACCGCGAAAGGTAGGAGGATTCGTCAAATTCTAGCTCGCGCGCGCCACCTCACATTCATCTGAGGTCTTGGGGAGGTCGCCCGGGGAGGGGCGCGCCGTAGACTGGAAGGGCCATGCCCTATCTCGATCACGCCGCCACCACGCCGATGCTTCCCGAGTCGCTCGACGCGTATGTGCGCGTTGCCCGCGAACTCGGCAATGCATCGTCGCTTCACGGTTCGGGCCGCTCCGCCCGACGCACCGTCGAAGAGTCCCGCGAGCGACTCAGCGAGGCGCTCGGCGCCAAACCCAGCGAACTCGTCTTCACCGGTTCGGGCACCGAGGCCGACAACCTCGCCGTCAAGGGAATGCACTGGGCCCGCCGGACCGAGGCCCGCAATCGGGTCGTCACCACCGCGATCGAGCACCACGCCATCGCCGACGCCGTCGCCTGGCTCGGCGACCACGAGCGGGCCGACGTGACCGAGCTGCCCGTCGACGAGGTCGGCCGCGTCAAGGTCGAGGCCCTCGCCGAACTGCTCGCGGAGCGCGCCGCCGAGATCACCGCCATCACCTGCATGTGGGCGAACAACGAGGTCGGCACCCTCCAGCCGCTGGAGGAGATCGCCGCCCTCGCCGAAGCCCACGGCATCCCCGTCCACACCGACGCCGTCCAGGCCGTCGGCCACGTCGCGGTCGACTTCGGCGCCAGCGGCGTCGACTCGCTCGCCCTGTCGGGCCACAAGCTCGGCGGACCCGCCGGCGCCGGAGCGCTGCTGCTGCGGCGCGACACGAAAGTCACGCCGCTGCTGCACGGCGGCGGTCAGGAACGCGAGATCCGCTCCGGCACGCTCGACGTGCCCGGGATCGCCGCGCTGGCCGAGGCCGCCGTCATCGCCGTGTCCCGCCAGAAGGACGAGGCCACCCGCCTCGCCGCGCTCCGCGACGACCTGGTCGAGCGGATCCGCGCGGCCGTGCCCGACGCGATCTACAACGGCGACCCCGTCGACCGCCTGCCCGGCAACGCGCACTTCTCCTTCCCCGGCTGCGAGGGCGACGCGCTCCTCATGCTCCTCGACGCCGCCGGTGTCGAATGCGCCACAGGATCGGCCTGCTCGGCGGGCATCGCGCAGCCCTCCCACGTGCTGCTCGCGATGGGCGCCGGCGAGTTCGACGCCCGCTCCTCCCTGCGGTTCACCCTCGGATGGTCGACCACGCAGGCCGACGTCGACGCCCTCCTGGCCGCCCTCCCCGAATCGGTCGAGCGGGCGCGCAGCGCCGGGCTCTCCTGACGACGGAATGGTTATGGTTGAGGGCGTGAAACTGCGAGTACTGGCCGCCATGAGCGGCGGAGTCGACTCGGCCGTCGCCGCCGCGCGGGCCGTCGAGGCCGGGCACGACGTCACCGGCGTCCACCTGGCGCTGTCCAAGAATCCCCAGACCTACCGGACCGGGGCCCGAGGCTGCTGCACGATCGAGGACTCCCGCGACGCCCGCCGCGCCGCCGACGTCATCGGCATCCCCTTCTACGTGTGGGACATGGCCGAACGCTTCCACGAGGACGTCGTGGAGGACTTCTACGCCGAGTACGCCGCCGGGCGCACCCCCAACCCGTGCCTGCGCTGCAACGAGAAGATCAAGTTCGCCGCCGTCCTGGACCGGGCCATGGCCCTCGGCTTCGACGCCGTCGCCACCGGCCACTACGCCCGCAAGGGCGACGACGGCCTGCTGCGCCGCGCCGTCGACCCCGCCAAGGACCAGTCGTACGTGCTCGCCGTCCTCAACCCGGCCCAGTTGGCGCACTCGATGTTCCCGCTCGGCGACACCCCCAAGGACCTGGTCCGCGTCGAGGCCGAGGAGCGCGGACTGGCCGTCGCACGCAAGCCCGACAGCCACGACATCTGCTTCATCGCCGACGGCGACACCTCCGGATTCCTCAAGAACAAGCTCGGCTCCAAGGAGGGCGAGATCGTCGACGCCGCCTCCGGTGAGGTGCTGGGCAGCCACGACGGCGCCCACCAGTTCACCGTCGGCCAGCGCCACGGCCTGGGCCTCAAGCGGCCCGCCGCCGACGGCAAGCCGCGCTACGTCCTGTCGATCACGCCCGTCGACAACCGCGTGGAGGTCGGCCCGCGCGAGGCGTTGCGCGTCGACCGGATCCACACCGGCGCCCCCGTCTGGCTCGGCCCGGAGCGGACCGAGCCGTTCGAGGCCGAGGTCCAGCTGCGGGCCCACGGCGAGGTCTACCCCGCCACGGTCGTCCCGAGCCCGAAAGGCCTCCGCGCCGAGCTCCACCAGGGTGCGTTCGGCGTGGCCGCCGGGCAGGCCCTGGTCGTCTACGACCCCGACGCCGCTGAGCACAATGACGCTTCCGCAGGCGTCGGCGACCGCGGCGACGCGGTCCTGTGCTCGGGCACCATTGACGCCACGGGGCTCAACGATGCGGCCGTCTCCAGCGGATCGGCCGCCGGTGTCTGACGGTTGGCTGTCCGACCCCGAAGCGGCGCTTGAAGAAGCGTTCGCCGTCAAGCCGGACCCCACCGCGGTGGCGCTGCCCTCCGGGGTCGCCACCGGCATCGGTTCGCTCCCCGGCACCGACATCAACGAGGCCGTCCGAACCGTCTTCGGCGAGCTCCCGGACTGGCCCTACCTCCCCGAACTTCCCGGCCGCGGGGTCGGCTCGGACATGATCGGCCGCGGGGCCGCGCTCCTGGCCGGACTCCCGGTGCAGTGGTGGGCCTCCGGCTGGCAGCTCGCCGACCTGCCCGGCCGCGACGCGCGCCGCGCCGCCGACTTCCTCGAACGCGACCTCGACGCCCTGCACGAGGTCGCCGACGCCGCGACCGGTCCCGTCAGGCTCACCGCCGTCGGCCCGTTCACCCTGGCCTCCCACCTGTGGCGGCGCACCGGCGGGGCCATGATCGGCGACCACGGCGCCCTGGCCGACCTGACCGGCTCCCTCGCCGAGGGCCTGCGGCACTTCACCGCCGCCGCGCAGGCGCGGCTTCCGAGGGCCCAGCTCTCGATCCAATTGGACGAACCGGGCCTGCCGGCCGCGCTGGCCGGACGCGTGCACACCGAGTCGGGCCTGAACTTCTATCGGCGGGTGCCGGTGGAGTCGGCGCGCGACCGGCTTCGCGAGGTCGTCGACGCGCTCGACATTCCGGTCGTGGTCCACTGCTGCTCCACGGAGGTCCCGCTGCGGCTGCTGCAAGAGGCCGGAGTCGGCGCGATCGCGTTGGACCTGACCTTGATCGGCCTGGACGACGTCGCGGCCGTGGATGCCCTGGGGGAGTACTTGGACTCGGACGGCCGCATCCTGGCCGGGGTCATCCCCGGCTTCGGCAAGGCCGACCCCGGCATGGCCGAGCGGGCGGCGGGGCGGATCACCGCGCTGTGGGAACGGCTCGGCTTCGACCCCGAGCTCATCGCTCAGCAGGTGAGCGTCACGACCACCTGCGGCATGGCCGGTGCGAGCTGGGACTACGCCCGCGAGGCGATGCGGGCCGGCCGCGAAGCCGCCAGGCGGCTCCGCGGCTGAACTGCGGCGTTACTGCTGCTCGCTGTTCAAGACACTTTCGACCTGGGCGTTGAAATCGGCCGTGGAGTTCAGGTGCGGGAACGGCTCGGCGGGGATCGGGAGGTCGAGCGCCGTGCACAGCGGCTCCCAGCCCGCTCCGGTCTCGAACTCGACCAGTCGGTCGGCCGGAATCGTCTCGCGGACCTGCTGGTGATACCGCTCGTAGGCGACCTTGATGGCCGCGACGTCGCCGGTCCGGTCGGCGCCGGGGAAGGTCTTGTCCCAGATGCCGTTGATCATGTCGACCCATATCGGGCCCATGCGTTCTTCGGCCATGTCGAAGCCCTTGAAGATGGTGTTGTTGACGCTGGTCCACCAGGTCTCGAAGCTGTCTCGCCGGGAGAGGACGACGATGGCGTCCGGATAGGCCTCGGCCAGTTCGGCATAGAAGGCCGAGCCGGGCCAGTCGACGGCGGCGGCGTAGCCCTCGAAGAGCTTGTCCCACTCAGGGAAGTCGCCCTGGGAGGCGGCGTGGAAGGCCGGCGGGTCGATCTCCGGGCGGCCGAAGACCTCCGCCATGTGGTGGCACGGCTCCCCGAGGAGGGTTTCGAGCGCGTTCTTGAGGGTCATGGTTCCGGTGCGCGGGAGTCCCGCGCCGATTACGCGAATCATCTTCCGAACGTATTCGGCCCCAACGGATTCCACAAGCCACCGAAACCGAACCTTCTAGTGAGCTAGCGCATTGGCTCAGGCAAGCTCCAGATACATTTCCGCCAAGTGGTTGGTGAGTTTCTGGCAGACCAGCTCGGCCTCATCGCCGGTCGGGCCATCGGTGATGGTGGCCTCGAAGGTCACATTGTCCAAGGCGAACATGTAGTCGAAGCTGTTGTCGGCGACCGCGATGAAGCCGTCCATGGTCTCGCTGCCGAGGTCGGTCACCTCGTATCCGTAACCCTCGTTGGCCACCCTTTTTGCGTCCAGCTGACCGGCCTCCGTCTCCCACGTGTCCCACTGCTCGACCTCGAGATACAGGTACCTGGTGCCGGGGCCGAAGTAGCCGCAGGTGAGCCACCCTTCGACCTCCTCGCCGGCCAGGTTCGGCCCGACGGAGGCGCCATTGTGGTTCGCCTCGTCGGGAACGGTGCCGTAGTCGCCCTTGGCGCTGGTGCCGAACATTTCGTCGGCGCCGGTCAGGTCGAGCTCATCGCAAGTGTCCCAATGGAAGAAGGAGGAGGCCGGGGTCACCGGCTCGGTTTCGGTCTCGAATTCGGGCTCGGATGCCGTCGCGTCATCGAGACCGTCGAGCTCGGGAGCCCCGTATTCGTCGTCGCGGCTGTTCTCCTCGAAGTCGGTGCCGAGGTGGGACGGGCAGCTCGGCTGGTCGTCGGCGGGCACGATCCGATAGTCGAACGCGAGCTCCCGGCCGTGGGAGTCGCCCCAGTTCCACGCCATCAGCGGGCGTTCGGGCCAGTCCGACTCCCGCCAGCGCAGGACGCACTCGCGGTTGTCGTCGTCCAGTTCCATGATCTCGGGGACGGCGTCGGCCGAGAGGGTTTCGAGGTAGTCCAGGTCGAGGTTGCCCGAGTCCTCGAATCGGTCGATGTTGTAGCGGGCGACGACTCCGTCGGGGTTGACGGCCGCGAGCCCGATGAGGGTCAGGGCGCCCGAGGCGAGGACGGCCTGCGGCAGCCACTTGGCGCGCAGCTTCCAGCAGGCGAACAGGACCAGGGCGAACAGGATCGCCAGCCAGATCTCGACGGTGAAGACCCACAACCGCAGCCGGGTCAGTCCGAACGACTCCCAGTAGCGGCTCATGCGGAACAGCGCCGAGGCCACGACCGCCAGCGACAGGATGCAGAGCCCGCCGAGCAGGATCCGAGTGACCCAGCGGTCGCCCCTCTCCCGGCGCGGCGCCTTCCATGCGGCGACGGCGATGACGATCAGGGCGAGCACGGCGACAAAGCTGAGCTGCCAGAAGCCGCTGCGCGCGTACTCGGCCATCGTCAGATTGGCGGTCCGCTGCACGTACTCGTCGCCGCCGAACAGCACCCGCGCCTGCATCACGATGAACGCCAGGAACAGGAGGTTCAAGGCGCCCAAGGGCACCGCGAGCTCGAAGCGCGAGGCGGGCTTCGTGGTGAACGGCTCGTCGGGTTCGAAACTCGGCCGAGCTGCGGCGAGATAGGACCACAGCAGCACCACCACGAGCAGGACGGACGCCAGGAGCAGCCGCAGGAACACATCGATCGGGTTCGCGCGGGGCAGCAGCCCGGAGACCAGGTTCGCGAAGCTCGCGTCGGCGGCGGCGAACAGGCCGCCGAAGACCACCAGCAGCGCGGCGGTGAGACCGAAGACCCGCAGATTGCGGACGGTGTTGACCGCCTTGCGGGAACGGCTCCGCCTGGCCCACTTGAAGGAGCCGGCCAGCCCTTCGAGGTGCGCGAAGAGCGCGAACGCGGTGCCGGTGAAGCGGCGCTGCGGGGCGAGCGCGAGCGGGGTGAGCAGCAGCGCGGCGATCGCGCACAGGGCCACGATCCAGCCGGCGTCGCGAATGGCCGCGACCGACCACAGTGCCGCCACGATGACGGCGCCCGGCAGCCGGGTCACGAGGTCCTCGCGGCCCCCGGCCGCGAGCGGCACGCCGATCAGCGCGATCCCGGTGGCCGCCAGGCCGATCCCGACGCCTTCGGGGTGGAAGGCCGACCAGCCGCCGAACAGTGCGGCCGCGATCGCGACCAGCAGGATCCAGGGCGGCGTTCCGCTCTCCGCGCGCTGCCAGCGGAGGGCCTGCGCGTACGGCAGAGCCGGGGGCGGGCCGACGAGTACCGGCCCGGTGTAGGGGTGGTGCGCCAACTGCTGCTGGTGATGCGGGGGCGGTTGCATCTGTGACGGCGCGTGCTGCGCGGGCTGGGGCTGTGACGGTGCCTGCTGCTCCGGCTGCGGCCGGTCTGCTTGCCGCGCTGGAGCCTGCTCGGGCGGCGTCTGCTTCGTCTCCGGTTCCACTTGATCATCGGCGGGGGAGTCGCCGGTACCGTCCGTATTCGACGGCGTGGGGGTGGCCTCGGGTTCGCTCATGCGCGAGTCCTTCTCATCCGGGGGATCCAGAGCCTACCCCCACTACGCCACGTGAACGCGGCCCCTACCTGGGAAGCAGCACCTCACTCACGGTGATAACAGGCCACAATGGTGCATTCCGGCCAGCAATGAAAAGTCACTGCCCACCGATGCCCTGTGGTTCACTGGTGCGGTGGTCGTCGACGGTGAGAATGGGCCCGGAACCCTGGGCAATCGGCTCAACTGGCTCCGGGCGGGGGTGCTCGGGGCCAATGACGGCATCGTGTCCACCGCCGGGATCGTCATCGGCGTCGCCGGTGCCACCACCGACCGCGTCACCATCCTCGTCTCGGGGCTCGCGGGCCTGGTCGCCGGCGCCCTGTCAATGGCCGGCGGCGAATACACCTCCGTCCACACCCAACGCGACACCGAGGCCAGCCTCGTCGACGCCGAACGGCGCGAACTGGCCGAGGACCCCGGCGCGGCCGAGGAGGAACTGGCCCGCAACTACGCCGCCAAGGGCCTGTCGGAATCGACCGCGAGGGCCGTCGCCCGCGAACTGTCGCAAGGCGATCCGTTGCGGGCCCATGCCGAACTGGAGTTCGGGCTCGACCCCGAGGAACTGACCAACCCCTGGCAGGCCGCGCTGTCCTCGTTCGTCAGCTTCACCTGCGGGGCGCTGCTGCCGCTGCTGACAATAGGGTTCCTGCCTCCTGACGTCCGTGTCATCGGCTGTGCCCTCGCGGTGGTGGCCGCGCTGGCGATCACCGGCTACACCTCGGCGCGGCTCGGCGGCACCCGGACGCTGCCGGCGATGCTGCGCATCATGGGCGTCGGCGTGGCGACGATGGCGGTGACCTACACGGTGGGAACGGCCTTCGGGGTCGCGACGGGTTAGTCGGCTACTTGACCAGGTGCTCGATCGGCATCGTGAGGTAGCGGTCGATGGTGGGGCCGACGGTCTCGGCCAGTTCATCGACGCCGAGCGACGCGAGCGGTTCGAGCTTGAGGATGTAGCGGGCCACGACCAGGCCGAAGATCTGGGAGGCGATGAAGGACGCGCGGGCGGGGACGTGGTCGACCTGGTCGCCGAGGACGTCGTTGACGGTCTTGATGATCCGGTGCTCGAACAACTGCTTGAGGACGAACGACATGGACGGCTTCGAGAGGCTGGAGCGGACCACGGCGAGCAGCTTGTCGCCGTGCGGACCGTCCCAGATGGTCACGAATGCGCGCATGAGCCGCTCGCCCGCACCGTCGAGACCGCCATCCTTCAGTACGGCCGCGATCTCGGGCGCCGGGTCGAGCGGGAGCTCGATCGCGGCCAGGAACAGGTCGTCCTTGGAGCCGAAGTAGTGGTGGATCAGCGAGGGGTCCACGCCGGCCTCGGCGCCGATGCGGCGCATCGAGACCGACTCGAAGCCCTCGTTCGCGAACAGCGCGCGGGCGGCCGTCAGGATCTCCGCCTTCGTATCGGGTTTGCCTGACCGCCTACCGCTTCGCTTCGCTCGCACCACGTGTGGAGCCTAACCGGTGCGCCGACGCAGGGTGGCGGCTCCGAGCGCGGCTGCGACGAGGACCGCACCGCCGACGACCGCGAGGTCCGTCCACATGGTGCTCGTGATCTCGGGGTTGACGCGGACCTCTGTGAGCGCTTCGACCGCGTAGGTGATCGGCAGGACGTCCGAGACGCCTTGGAGCCACCCGGCCATCTGCTCGCGCGGCCAGATCAGGCCGCACAGCAGCAGCTGCGGGACCACGAAGACCGGCATGAACTGGATCGCCTGGAATTCGGTGGTGGCGAATGCGGACACAAAGAGCCCCAGGGCCATGCCGAACAGGGAGGCGGAGATCGCGATGACGAACACCGCCCAGACGGGCCCGGCCGTCTCCAGGCCCAACCAGGTGTAGGCGACGGTGGCGGCGATCGCGGTCTGCGTGGCCGCGGCCAGCCCGAAGGCGAGCGCGTAGCCGCCGACCAGGTCGAGCTTTCCCGTCGGGGTCGTCATGAGCCGCTCCAGGGTCCCGCCGGTGCGCTCGCGCAGCAGCGTGATGGAGGTGATCATGAACATCATCATGAACGGGAAGAACGCCAGCAGGATCAGCCCGACGGAGGCGAAGACCTGCGGTGCGGCGTCCATGATGGCGCTGATGAGGGCGATCATCAGGCTGGGGACGGCCAGGATGAGGACGACGGTGCGCCGGTCGTTGAGGAGCTGGCGCAGGATGCGCCCCGCGGTGATGAACACAATCGGCGCGGCGAAGCCGCTCCGGTTCGGGGTGTGGGCGGGGCGACGGGTGTGGGCGATATGGATGGACATGGCTAGGCCACCTTGTCGAGTTCGCGGATGAGGTGGAGGAAGGCGGCTTCGAGGTTGTCGGTGCCGGTGGAGGCGCGCAGGTCGGCGGGGGTGTCGTCGGCGATGAAGGTGCCGTCGCGCAGCAGCAGGAGCCGGTCGCAGCGATCGGCCTCGTCCATGACGTGGCTGGAGACGAGCAGGGTCTTCCCGGCGGCGGCGGCGAGGTCGCGGAACTGGTTCCACAGCTCCTCCCGGATGACCGGATCGAGCCCGACGGTGGGCTCGTCGAGGACGAGCACGTCCGGTTCGCTGACGAGCGCGCACGCCAGGGAGGTGCGGGTCTTCTGGCCGCCGGAGAGGTTGGCGGCCAGATGGTTCGCGTGGTCGGCCATGCCGACGAGCTCGATGGCGGCCGCGGCCTCGGCCCTGCCGCGCCCGTAGAGCGCCGCGAAGTAGCCCACATTGGACTTGACGGAGAGGTCGGGGTAGATAGCGGCGTCCTGGGTGACGTAGGCGACCCGGCGGCGCAGCTGCTTCGTCCCGGCGCTCTCGCCGAGGACGGTCACGGTGCCGGACTTGATCTTCTGGGTGCCCACGACGCAGCGGATGAAGGTGGTCTTGCCCGACCCGGAGGGCCCGAGCAGGCCGGTGACCGACCCGGCCGGGATCGACGTGGAAACGCCGCGCAGCACCTGCCGCCCGCCGCGCTCGACGAACAGGTCCTGGGCACTGATGGCAGGCTGCAGCTCTGGAAGTCCAGTCGGCAGACCAGGGGTGGTGGATGGCATGGAGGGCCTCCAAATTCATCGGTTGATGAATTCAACGTACCACAGTAATTCATCGTTCCATGAATTATACGGCGCCGACTTTCCTCCCGTCTCCCGAAAACGCGGTCGGACCCGGCGGGCAACGTTGATGACGGGGCCGGGTGCCCGATTTGAAGGCCGAAGACGGAAAAATCCGGCCGCGCGACGGGGACGGTGTCGCGCGACCGGATTCCGGGAGGATTGGTCTTGTGGGCCCAGTTCGGGCTCAGTTCAAAATCAGAGGACGCCGCGCTCCCAGGGGCCCCAGATCGCGACGGTCCGGCCCGGCTCCAGGGCCGGGTCGGTGATGTCGCCGCTGGTCTTGCCCTGCATGTTCGCGAACAGGACCTTGCCGTCGGGGGAGAACGTCGCCCCGCACCACTCGGTCGTGCCCGAGTGCCAGCAGAACGGGAAGATCTCGCCCTCGCGCGTCAGGCCGCGCATGGCCGGAAGCTCGCGCGAGGTGTCCTCGCACAGCACCAGGTTGCCGCTCGGGCTCACCACGATATTGTCCGGATAGGACAAGAGCTCCGCATCGGGCGACTCGAACACGAGCTTGAGCGTGCCGGCGCCGTGGCCCCTCGGCCGGTACTCCCACAGCTGGCCCTCGCCTTCGTCGCCGCCGGACGTCGAGGCGATGTAGATCGCGCCGTCGCCGTGGAAGCAGCCTTCGAGGCGCCCGAAGATCGCCCCGCCCAGCGTCCAACCCTGGTTGAACACCGCCAGCGGGTTCTCCTCGGCGTCGGCCGGGTCGGCGTCCTCGATGTCGACCCAATCGACCGGGATGGCCTTGCCGGCCCGCTGGCCGGTACGGGTGTCGAAGTTCCACTCGCCGGTGACCTTGAGCATCTGGAGCTGGCCGCCCTCGGAGAGCTGGCCGGGCACGTTCGGCAGGAAGCGGTAGAAGCCGGAAGTGCCCTGGTCCTCGGTCTCGTAGACGACCCCGGTGTTCGGGTCGACCGCGACGGCCTCGTGGACGAAGCGGCCCATCGCCTTGAGCGGCACCGGAGTCACCTCGGAGTCGGCGTCGGCCGGAACCTCGAAGACGTAGCCGTGCTCGGTCTCCCAGCCGGCACCCGTCCCGGCGGTCGTCTCCTCGCACGACAGCCACGAGCCCCAGGGGGTCGGGCCGCCGGCGCAGTTGACGATGGTGCCGGACAGGGACTGCCAGGACTCCTCGAAGACCGGCTCGCCGCGCTTCCAGTCCACGATCAACGTGGTGGTGCCGCCCGCGCCGAGGGCGTCGTAGCGGTGCTCGGGGGTGCCGGTCGGAGCGCCGACGCCGGGCTTGTTGCGCTCCTCGTGGTTGCGCACCAGCCGCCAGCGGTGCGGCTTGCCGGTGGGGAAGCAGGCCATGCCGTCGTGGGCGAGCGGGGTGACCGTGCCGTCCGACATGGGGGAGCCGGTGGCGGCGAAGACGCGGAAATCGAAGCCCTCGGGGAGCATGAGGGTCTGCTCGAAACCGGACTCGGGGTCGGTGCGGGTCAATTCGCGCAGCTCGCCGTAGCCGCCGTTGTCCGGGCAGATTTTGTCCTGGTGGCCGGCCTTGGCGGAGGCGGCGCGGATCGTGAAGCCTTCCATCGCGGCGAGGGCGAAGAGGCCGCCGCCGGCGGCGGTGGCGCCGCGGCGCAGGAAGGTCCGGCGGCTCGCGCCGCTGGTGGGGGTCTGAACTGCCATATGGGTCGTGCTCCTTCACCGGGCCGTGAGAATCACTGTCACGAGCGATGCTCCCGACCCAAGTGGTGGAGGAGGGGAGCAGAAGATGAACACAGGGTGATCTGTTGCATAAGCCTTCACTGCCCCCGAATTGTCATACCTGCCTGCAAGAATAGGACTGTGAGCACCGCAGAGACCGATTTCGACTCCACTGCCGACGACGCTGCCGACGCCGATTTCGACGCCGCCCGCACTCGGCACGACGACCTGGCCGCCGAGATCACCGAGCACCGCCGCCGCTACTACGTGGACGACGCGCCGACCGTCTCAGACGCCCAGTTCGACGAGCTGATGCACGAACTGGTCGACATCGAGACCCGCTTTCCCGAGCTCAAGAGCGCCGACTCGCCCACCGAGCACGTCGGCACCTTCTCCGCGGCGTTCACGCCCGTCGAGCACCTGGAGAAGATGCTCAGCCTCCAGGACGTCTTCAGCGAGGAGGAGGTCGCCACCTGGTCCGAGCGCGTCGGGGAGGAGGCCGCCGGCTCCGAGTACCTGTGCGAGGTGAAGATCGACGGGCTCGCCGTCGACATCGTCTACGAGAACGGCCGCCTGGTCCGCGCCGCCACCCGCGGCGACGGCGTCACCGGCGAGGACGTCTCCGCGAACGTCGCCACCATCGCCGCCGTCCCGCAGCAGCTCAAGGCCACCGAGGAGTTCGCAGTCCCCGACCTGCTCGAAGTGCGCGGCGAGGTCTACTTCCCGACCGCCGACTTCCTCCAGCTCAACGAGTCCCAGGTCGAGGCCGGCAAGGCCCCCTTCGCCAACCCCCGCAACGCCGCCGCCGGCTCGCTGCGGCAGAAGGACCCCGCCCAGACCGCCAAGCGGCCCCTGAGCTTCATCTCCCACGGTCTCGGCGCGCTGCGCGGATTCTCCCCCGAGTCCCAGTCGCACTCGTATGAGGCGCTTGAGGCCTGGGGCCTGCCCGTCAGCCCCTACTGGAAGACCGTCGCGACGATCGCCGAGGTCTTCGACTACATCCACGAGTTCGGCGCCCAACGCCACGAGCTCGTCCACGCGATCGACGGCGTCGTGGTCAAGATCGACGACATCGCCACCCAGGACCGGCTCGGCGCCACTTCCCGCACCCCCCGCTGGGCCGTGGCCTACAAATTCCCGCCCGAGGAGGTCAACACCAAACTCCTCGACATCAAGGTCTCCATCGGCCGCACCGGCCGCGCCACTCCCTACGCCGTCCTCGATCCGGTCCGGGTCGCCGGATCCGAGGTCGAGTTCGCCACGCTGCACAATGCCGACCAGGTCAAGGCCAAGGGCGTCAAGATCGGCGACACCGTCGTCGTCCGCAAGGCCGGGGACGTCATCCCCGAGATCGTCGCCCCCGTGGCCGCCGCCCGCGACGGCTCCGAGGTCGATTTCCAGATGCCCTCGAACTGCCCCGAATGCGACTCGGTGCTCGCCCCCGCCTCGGAAGGGGACATCGACCTGCGCTGCCCCAACGCCCGCTCCTGCCCCGGGCAGCTGCGCGAACGCCTCGCCTACCTCTCCGGCCGGTCCTGCTTCGACGTCGACCGCATGGGCTTCATCGCCTGCTCGGCACTGGTGCAGCCGCTGGAGCCGGCCGAGCCCGTCCTGGCCGACGAGGGCGGAGTCTTCGACCTGGAGATGGAGGACCTGCTGCCCATCAAGGTCGTCGTCCGCGACCCCGACTCGGGCCTCCCCAAGCCCGACCCCAAGACCGGCGAGGACAAGGTCGTCACCTACTTCGCCAAGCAGCCCGACAAGAAGACCGGCGAGATCGAGCCGAAGAAGACCGCCGTCGAGATGCTCCAGAATCTGGAGACGGCCAAGGCCCAGCCGCTGTGGCGGGTCGTCAATGCCCTCTCCATTCGCCACGTCGGCCCCGTCGCCGCCCAGGCCCTCGCCGAGCACTTCGGCGACCTCGATCGCATCGCCGCCGCAGAGGAGGACGAACTCGCCGACATCGACGGGGTCGGCCCGACCATCGCCGCCGCCCTCAAGGACTGGTTCGCCGTCGACTGGCACCGCGACATCGTCGAGCGCTGGCGGGCAGCCGGGGTGCGGATGCAGGACGACGCGCCCGACGTATCCGATCTTCCGCCGCAGACGTTGGAGGGCGCCACCGTCGTCATCACCGGCTCGATCCCCGGTTACAGCCGCGACGATGCAGGTGCGGCGGTCAAGGTGCGCGGCGGCAAGGTCACTTCATCGGTCTCGAAGAAGACCAGTGCCGTCGTCGCCGGAGAAAAGCCGGGGTCGAAATACGACAAGGCGATCAAGTTCGGTGTGACGATTGTGACGGGTGAGGATTTTGAGCAGTTGCTCGCCGAAGGCCTGCCCGTCGCGGACAACGCCGAGGCGGAAGCCTCGCCCGCGGGCACCGAGAGCGAACCAGAATGATTACAAATCAGTAACGATCCGTATTCAATAGCGGGGGTCGACTCGTTAGAACCAGGCAGAGTCATCTCGTGGAATCGCACCGAGGCGTCGATAACGGTCCGCCCGGCAGGCCCGAACGGGTCGCCGGGCGCCTTGGCGTCGCGATCGGTGACCCTGTCGCTGCATGCAAGCGATCCCACCGCCGGGTGTCAAGATTCTGATAACGGTTTCTGTCACGGGGGTGTCGCAGCAGGTCACAACTGTGCCGCATGTGCCGCCAGCGTTGTCTGGGAGCGAAATTCGCGATATGACAGAGGAGTCGGTCGCTTCCGATCTTCGGTGATTCTGGCGCGTCACCTAGATCGAAGCGACAGTGGGAGGAGCGATATGGCCACGACGCTCATGCGCAACACTGCGCCCAGTGAGCACGCGGGCCGGTACTACGGCTTCCACGCTGCGATCGCCGCGATCGCGGTGGTGGGCGCTGTGGCCGTTACCGCCATCGGGGGTGAGCCCGCCGGCGGTTGGTTCGGTGTGCCCTTCGCCTTCTGGCTCACCGCGGGCCTCGCACTCGTCGCCGAACTGCGACCCACCCGCTGGGGCGGGCTGTGGATGTCGCCGATCGCCTCCATATATCTCGTCTACGTGCTCGCCACCATGGCCACCTGGGGCTTCCTTCCGGCACTCATCGCCCAATCGGGGGCGATCGTGCTGCTGTCCGTGCAGATCAAGGCCGCGGCCTGGCGCACGGTCTACAACATCTCCCAGCAGGGCATCGCGCTGTGCGTCGCCTGGCCGGTGTGGAACGCCATCGCGGGCGGGGAGACCTGGACCGGGACCGCAGCAGAGCTCATCGCCGTCTTCGTCGCCGGCGCGGCCTGGACGCTCACCAGCTGGTGCCTGGTCGCCCTGCGGCAGAACCTGCGCGCCGCCGAGGCGACCTGGAGCGACCTGTTCCTCCAGTGGGGCAAGAGCGAATGGGCGCTGCGCGCCACCCAGATCTCGATCGCCCCGATCCTCGCCACCGCCGCCGTGTCCTCCTGGTGGCTCGTCGCCGCTTCCGCGATCCCCATCTTCAGCGTCTACCGTATTCTCCAGACCGCCGCCGCCCGCGAGAAGGCCGCCGAGCGCGACACCCTCACCGGCCTGCTGAACCGCAAGGGATTCCAGCAGCTGGTCGACGCCAAGATCCTGGACGCGGCAGAGACCAACACGGCCCTGTCCGTCATGATCCTCGACCTGGACCGTTTCGCCGACATCAACTCCGCGCTCGGGCACGACGTCGGCGACCAGGTCCTGGTCGAGCTCGCCAACCGCTTTCTCGCGGACAAGCCCGAGGGCAAGGAGATCGCGCGGCTCGGCGGCGACGAGTTCGCCTTCGTGTGGAGCGAACTCGACGGCATGACCGACCCGCTCGAATGCGCCCGCGAGATCCGCGCGCGCCTCGACAAGGCCATCGTCATCGACGAGGCCAGCATCGAGATCGACGGCTCCGTCGGCATCGCCGTCTACCCCGACGACGGCGACGACTTCCAGACCCTGTTCCGCCACGCCGACATCGCGATGGGGGAGTCCAAGCAGCGTTCGGGCAGCTACGCCCGCTACGCCCCCGAGTTCGACCACCACTCGCCCGAGCGCCTCATGCTCCTGGGCGACCTGCGCCGCGCTCTCGACCACCCCGACGCGCCCGGCGTCAACCTCTACTACCAGCCGCAGGTCCGCCTCGACACGGGCGAGACCATCGGCGCCGAGGCGCTGCTGCGCTACCAGCACCCCGAGCGCGGCATGGTCAACCCGGCCGAGATCATCGAGACCGCCGAACACTCCTCGGTCATGCGGATGCTCACCGAGAGGGTGGTCGACATCGCGCTGCGACAGCTCAAGTCGTGGAAGGACGCCGGCTACGACCTGCGGATGGCCGTGAACGTGAGCGTCAGGGACCTCCAGAGCCCCGAGTTCACCGACTTCCTCACCGAGCGGATCGACGCCTACGGTGTGGACGCCTCCCGGCTTCAGCTGGAGATCACCGAGTCGGCGCTCATGGCCGACCCGCGGCGCGTCGTCGTCAACGTCCAGCGGCTCTCCGACCTGGGGGTCGGCATCAGTCTGGACGACTTCGGGACCGGCTTCTCCTCCATGCAGCACCTGCGGCGCCTGCCGGTCACCGAGATCAAGATCGACAAGTCGTTCGTGACCAGCCTGACCGAGGACCCCGACAATGCCGCGATCGTCTCGTCCACGATCGACCTCGGTCGCGCGCTGGACATCGAGGTCGTGGCCGAGGGCGTCGAGGACGAGAAGGTCCGCAAGCAGCTCGAGGTGTGGGGCTGCCACGCCGCCCAGGGTTGGCACTTCGCCAAGCCGATGAACGCCGACGCCTTCCTGCGCTGGCTGGCGTCCAGTCGGGACCGTTAGTCGGATTCTTTGGGCCATAAGGGAATCCGAAGTGTCGCTGTCAGCTGCGAAAATCCCGCTCTCACCCGCGCGGGCGAGTGTCGGAGGCAGCGCGGATAAATGTCGTAGGCGCGTGGCAGAGTGGCGGGTATGAACGACGTCTACTCCTCCTTCGAGACGCACCGTCGCGAGCTGTGCGCCTACGCCTACCGGATGCTCGGGTCCTCATTCGAGGCCGAGGACGCGGTGCAGGAGACCTTCACTCGGGCCTGGAAGTCGTACGAGTCCTTCGAGGGCCGCTCCAGCCTGCGCTCGTGGCTGTACAAGATCACCACCAACGTGTGCCTGGACATGCTCAAGGGCCCGCAGCGCCGCGCCCGGCCGATGGACCTCGCCCCCGCCTCCGATGCCGGAACCCCGCTGCCCGCGCCCGAACCCGATTACGTGTGGGTCGAACCCATCCCCGACGCGATGGCGTTCGGCGCCGATCCGGCCGAGGCCGCCGAGGCCAAGGACTCCCTGCGCCTGGCGTTCGTCGCCGCCGTCCAGCACCTCCCGGCCAAGCAGCGCGCAGTCATGCTCATGCGCGAGGTCCTGCGCTTCTCGGCCGCCGAGACCGCCGACGCCCTCCACCTCAGCCCCGCCTCGGTCAATAGCGCCCTCCAGCGGGCCAAGGCCACGATGGAAAAGCTCAAACCGGCCGAGACCGACCCCTACGACGAGGCCGACGACCAGCTGAAACAGCTCGTAGAGGACTACGTCAAGGCCTTCGAGTCCTACAATATGGAGGCATTGACCTCCTTGTGCAGCAAGGACATCGCCTTCTCCATGCCCCCGTTCCCGCTGTGGGTCCAGGGTCCGGACGCGGTCGTCGAGTTCATGCTCGGCACCGGCAGCGCCTGCCGCGACTCGAAGCTGTTCCCGGTGGCGGCCAACGGCCTCCCCGCCTTCGGCCACTACAAGCCCGGCGACGAGCCCGGCCTGTGGACCCCCTGGTCCATCACGATCCTGGAGACGAAGGACGGCCAGATCACCGGCCTGAACTACTTCCTCGACACTCCGCGGCTCTTCCCGCAGTTCGGCCTCCCGGCCATGTACAGGGAGTAACTCGGGCGGGAGTAACCCGCGACGGAATGTCCATGCCTCGGCGCAGGCTGCGACAACGGTGTGGTCGGATTGCCGAATGACGCGATTCGAGGAACTGGACTGGCAGTCCACGCCGATGGGTGAGATCAGCCTGCGCCGCAGGTTCGAACCGGTGGCGCAGGTAGACGTGTACGAGGTCAAACTCGACGACGAGTTCCTCATGTCGAGCCTGTTCCCGGTCGCGGAGATCGAGCTGGCCCGACTGGGCATGGAGCGCGCGACCGGGAAGGATCTCTCCGTCCTCGTCGGCGGCCTCGGCCTCGGCTACACCGCCTTCGAGGCGCTCGCCTCGGACAAGACCGGCGAACTCGTCGTCTGCGAGTACTCCGAGGCCGTCATCAGCTGGCACGAGCAGGATCTCCTGCCGGACACCCACGGCCTGGCCGCCGACCCTCGCACCCGTCTCATCCAGGGCGACTTCTTCGCGGCGGCCGCCGGCCGCTCCGCCTTCGACCCCGAGGCCCCGAACCGCCAATTCGACGTCGTCCTCCTCGACATCGACCATTCCCCTCGCTTCCTCCTGAACTCGGCCCACGCCTCCTTCTACAACCAGGAGGGGTTGGAGGAGATGTCGGACCACATCAGCGACGGCGGCGTGTTCGCCCTCTGGTCCGACGACCCGCCGGACGAGGACTTCATGGCCGTACTCGAAGAGGTCTTCGTCGACGTCGAGGCCCACCGCATCTGGTTCGACAACCCGCTCACCGGAGGCAAGGCCTCCAACACCGTCTACCTGGGCTCCATGCCCTGATCGAGTCCCGGGACGCATACCCGGCCAGCGCCTCCCGGCGCTTGAACCGCCAACCCGTCGACCGACTTCCAAGACGGCGGCAGCGACCGAGTGCCAGTCAGGCGGTCTGCGCGGCACCGTCGGAGGCACCGCCTGCTAGGGCCTCGCGAAGCGCGCAACCGCGTCCGACAGGAAGGCGTCCAAGTTCCAGTCGAGGCCGGCCTTGACCGCGGGGCGGAACTCGCAGCGCATGCGGAGACCATTGTCGCCGTCCGCGCTCGCGACGGTGTGCTCCCAGGAGTCCCGGTCGTCCGTCGTCGTCAACCAGCTGTAGGTCGACACCTGCCAGACGCCCATTGAGCAGTCCGGATTCAACAGCATGTTGCCGACGACCTCGCCGAAGGCCAGCCCCCGCACTCCGGTCTCCTCGAACGCCTCCCGCAGGGCCGCCTCGCCGGGCGTCTCGTGCGCCAGCGCGCCTCCACCGGGCACCTGCACCCCGGCGTCCGGATGGTCCACGTGCAACATGACCAGCACTTCCACGTCGAGCTTGGGTCGCTGCCGCAGCACATAGGCGGTGGCGCGCTGGCGGAAGGACTGCAAGTACGAGGCTTCGGTCACCGGGCCAGTCTCACAACCATTCCGCCGCAACGCAATCCATTAGCCGGGCACTGCTGAAGCGGACGAGCCGCGACGCCCGAAGGCCGCCCCGGAACCGGGGCGGCCTCTGCGGGTCCTGATTTTCCTTCTTGTCCTTGGCTATTCGGCCTGGGGATTCGGCATGTGGAACGGTTCCCATTGGTGGCCGTCGGGGTCGATGAAGTTTCGGCCGTACATGCCGACCTCCTCTTGCTGCGACTGGATGTCGGGACGGTCCTCCTCGACGCCACCCGCCTTGAGGGCGGCGGTGACGAGGTCGTCGACGGAGCCCCGGTCAGGCAGGGCGAGGGCGTACATGGCGCCCGAGGCGGCCGTGGTGTCGGCGACCGGGCGCTTGGTGAAGGTCGTGTAGTAGGCGCGGGTGAGCAGCATCAGGCAGATGTTGTCGTCGACGACGACGCAGGCGGCGTTCTCGTCGGAGAAGTCGGGGTTGATGCTCCAGCCGAGGCCCTCGTAGAACTCCTTCGAGCGCTGCAGGTCCGCCACCGGTAGGTTCAGGAAGATCATTTTCTCGGCCATTTCAGGTCACCCTCTCTGAGTCATTCGCTTTCATCAGTTCAGACGAGGCGGCCCCCCGGGATTCATCGTTCGGCCCCGAGAGATGTTCCTGAGCCGCCCGCCGACCGTTCATCGACCGCTCGTCGCACCTCCGTCGCAGGAAGCGAACGCCCGCCGACACGCCGGACTTCGGTACTTCTCAGCGCCACCTCTAGGTCATAGGTTCCTAGGTAATACACGTCACCGTGTTGACAAGCGCCAGAAATTTTGTCGACACGATGCGCACTGCAAGCCCTTCAAGGAGGAAGGCCTGATGGCTACAACCCCTACTCGCGACGGCCCACCGCCCGACGTAGCCGAGCACGAGATCGCCGCATTGCACGACGACCCCCGCTTCGTCGATCTCAAGCGCCGGCTGTTCCGGTTCATCGTCCCGGCCACGATCGCGTTCCTCGCCTGGTTCCTCCTCTACGTGGTCCTGTCCGGTTACGCCCGCGACTTCATGGGCACGGTTCTGTTCGGCAACATCAATATCGCTCTGGTGTTCGGCCTGCTTCAGTTCATCTCGACCTTCGGCATCGCGTGGGCCTACTCCCGCTACGCCGCCCGCGAGGTCGATCCCTACGCCCAAGAACTGCACGACGAGATCCACTACGGGGAGAACGCACAATGAACCTCCTCGCACAGGCCACCGGCTCCGGCCGGACCCTGACCTTCACGCTCTTCCTGCTCATGGTCGCGGCCACCCTCGTCATCACCGTGTGGGCCCGGCGCCACACCCGCGACGCCACCGACTTCCACTCCGGCGGTCGCGGCTTCAAGCCCTGGCAGAACGGTTTCGCAATCGCCTCGGACTACATGTCCGCGGCCTCGTTCCTCGGCATCGCCGGGACGATCGCCCTGTTCGGGTACGACGGGTTCCTGTACTCGATCGGCTTCCTCGTGGCCTGGCTGGTCGCGCTGCTCCTCGTGGCCGAGCTGCTGCGCAACTCCGGCCGGTTCACGATGGCCGACGTGCTGTCGTTCCGCATGCGGCAGCGGCCCGTCCGCACCGCCGCGGCCATCTCCACCATGAGCGTCTCGATCTTCTACCTGCTCGCGCAGATGGTCGGCGCCGGCGCGCTCATCGCGCTGCTGCTGGGCATCAAGGAGGGCCAGACCTTCCTGGGCATGAACGCCGACGTCGCCGCCAACGTGGGCATCGTCCTGGTCGGCCTGCTCATGATCGTGTACGTCGCCCTCGGCGGCATGAAGGGCACGACCTGGGTCCAGATCGTCCAGGCCTGCGTCCTGCTCGGCGGCGCCGCACTGCTCGCGATCATGGTGCTGGTGGAGTACAACTTCAACCTCTCCAACCTGCTCGGCAGCGCAGCCGACGCCTCCGGGGCCGGCTCCGCGTTCCTCGAACCGGGGCTCAGATACGGCACGGAGGTCCCCGGCGACGCCATCGCGACCATGTGGAGCAAGCTCGACCTGCTCAGCCTCGGTCTCGCCCTGGTGCTCGGCACCGCCGGCCTGCCGCACATCCTGATCCGCTTCTACACCGTCCCCGACTCCAAGGCGGCCCGCAAGTCCGTCAACTGGGGCATCGGCCTGATCGGCACGTTCTACCTGCTCACCCTGGTGCTCGGCTTCGGTGCCGCCGCAATGGTCGGCGCGGAGGCGATCACGGCGCAGAACCCTGCCGGCAATACCGCCGCGCCACAGTTGGCGGAAGTTGCGGGCGAAGGTCTAGGCGGGTCGGCCACCGGGTCGATCATGCTGGCGATCATCGCCTCGGCCGCCTTCGCGGCGATCCTGTCGACGGTGGCGGGGCTGGTCATCGCCTCGTCCTCCTCGCTGGCTCACGACCTGTACAACAGCGTGATCCGGCGCGGAACCGCGACCGACCGCGAAGAGGTCATCTTCGCCAAGGTCGCCGCGATCGGCGTCGGCGCCATCGCGATCGTGCTGGCCCTGTTCGCGCAGAGCCTCAACGTCGCCTTCCTGGTGGCGCTGGCCTTCGCGGTCGCCGCCTCCGCCAACCTCCCCACGCTGCTGCTCAGCCTGTTCTGGAAGCGGTTCAACACCGCGGGCGCGGTCGCGGGGATCTATGGCGGCCTCATCGCCGCCATCGGCCTGGTGATCTTCTCACCGGTCGTCTCGAGCACTCCTAATTCGCTGCTCGGCGAAGGGGTCGACATCGCCTGGTTCCCGATGTCGAACCCTGGCTTGGTATCCATTCCGCTGGGACTCATCTGCGCCGTGGTCGGTACGCTGATGAGTTCCGAATCGCAGCCCCAACGGTTCGCGACCCTCCAGGTGAGGGCGTTGACCGGAGCCGGTTCAGAACGCGCTGTGGAGCACTGAGTCACCTCAGGCGGGGAGGGCCAACCCTCGGCCCTCCCCGCTTTTCGTTAGCTGTGCGCCAGGTTACAGTTGGCGAGTGATTGCAAGATCCCCTCATCAGCAACTGCGTCGCCGCACTGCCAACGCGGCGACGCTCGCTGCTCTGCGGATTTCACGCCTGGTCGGGGAGTCCCTGTCCGACGGGCTCACCGCGAAGGGCGCGGCCAACGCGGTCCGCCGCCTGATTCGCCTCCTCGGCGCCGACGGCGTCGCCCTCGCCGACTGCGACCAGGTCCTGGCCGCCTCGGGCCGAATCGACGCCACCACCGCCGCCCAGATCCTCACCGAGACCCTCGACGTCCTCGAACCGGTCACCGCCCCGCCACTGCGCGCGGCGCCGCTGGTGGTGTCCGGCGACGTCGCCGGGTGCCTCATCGTCTCCGGGGACGTCACCGACGCCGAGCTCACCGAGGCCGTCCACCTGGTGGCCTCCGCCATCGACCACGCCGAGCTCAACCGCTCCCGCGAGCGCATCGCCGCCGCCGACCTGCGCACCCTGCGCGCCGAGATCTCGCCCCACTTCATGCACAACGCACTCGCCGCGATCAGCGCCCACACCCGCACCGACCCCGAACGCGCCCGCGAGCTGCTCACGGACTTCTCCGACTACCTGCGGTACTCCTTCGCCGCAACCGGCGATTACGCGACCGTGGCCGACGAGCTCCAGGCCGTGCAGACCTACCTCGAACTCCAGCGGGCCCGCTTCGACGACCGGCTCGACCTCACCGTCCAGATCGCGCCCGAAGTCCTGCCGGTGCCGATTCCGTTCCTGGTGGTGCAGCCGATCGTGGAGAACGCCGTCCGCCACGGCTTCGAAGCGAAGATAGGCACCGGCCACATCGCGGTGCGCGGCTTCTCCGAGGGGCCGCTGTGCATCATCGAGGTCGAGGACGACGGCGCGGGCATGGAACCCGACCACGCCGAGGCCGTGCTCACCGGCCGGCACCGCGGCGGCGGCGGCATCGGCCTGGCCAACGTCGATCGCCGCTTGCGGGCCGTCTACGGGCCGGAGTACGGTCTGTGGCTCGACACCGCCCCGGGAGCCGGAACCAAGGCCACCGTCCGCATCCCCCGATATGCCCGAGGAGTCATTGCCCAATGAAGCGGATACGCGTCCTGGTAGTCGAGGACGAGCCCAGCACCCGCACCGAACTCGCCGGTCAGCTCGCGCAGCTTCCTGCCGTAGGAGACGTCGTGGTAGCCGCCGGCGGCGACGAGGCGGTGCGACTGCTCGGCTCCGGGTCCTTCGACGCGGCCTTCCTCGACATCGCCATGCCCGGACTCAACGGCATCGACGTCGCCCGCATCCTCAAACGGCTCTCCGACCCGCCCGCGATCGTGTTCGTCACCGCCTACGAAAACCACGCCATCGAAGCTTTCGGGCTCGGCGCCGTCGACTATCTGCTGAAGCCGTTCCGCCCCGAACGCCTCGCCGAGGCCGTCGCGCGCATCGACCACCACCGCTCCGGCCCCGCCCCGACGGGGGAGAAGCCCGACGACCTCGCCGTCATCCAGGTCGAACTCGCCGGACGCACCGTCTTCATCCGCCGCGACGACATCGCCTACGCCGAGGCCCACGGCGACTACGTGCGCCTTCACTCCGGCCAGGACTCCCACCTGCTGCGGCAGTCCCTCACCTATCTCGAGCAGGCCTGGGACGCGGCCGGATTCGTGCGCGCCCACCGCTCCTTCCTCATCAACCTCGCCGCCGTCACCGAACTGCGGGTCACCTCCACCGCCGGACTGGTCGCCGTCACCGGCGCCGGCGAGGTCCCCGTCAGCCGCCGCCACTCCCGTCTCCTGCGCGAACGCCTCCTGGAGGCCGCCCGAACCAACGATCGAGCCTGACCCGGAGCTGAATCTCATATGCCACAGCGGATCCGCGTCACCAGTCCCCAAACCCGGCTCGCCCTGCTCCGCAGGACCGACGCGCGCCGCAGCCTCGGACGGCTCTCCGGGCGCGGAACCGTTCCCTCCACCGCGATCGACCTGGCCGCCGCCGAACGGGCCATGCGCCGCCAGCGCCGCCAAGCCGTCCGCACCGTCGTCGCTCTCGGCATCACCCTGACCGTGTTGATGATCGGCGCGAATCTGGCCCCCGGCCGCTGGGGCTGGGCCGTGCTGTTCTTCGCCCCCTACCCGTTCCTGCTCGCGCTGGCCTTCGTCCACGTGCGCAGGGCCGAACGCATTGAGGCCGATTCCTGATGCAGGGTGGTTGCTAATGCTCGGCCTGGTCTCGATCTCGCTGGTGCTGGCCGTGAGCGTCATCATCGGCCTGTGGGGCGTGCGCGCGGCCCGCTCCACCCCCGACTTCCTGGTGGCCTCCAGGCGCATCGTCCCGGGCTGGAACGCGATGGCGATCGCGGGCGAGTACGTCTCGGCCGCCTCGGTGCTGGGACTGGCCGGATTGCTGGTCAAGAACGGTGTGGGCGCCATGTGGTACGCCGTCGGGTTCACCGCCGGGTACGTCCTCGTCGCCGCGCTCGTGGCCGGTCCGATGCGCCGCTCGGGGGCCTACACGGTCCCCGACTTCGCCGAGTACCGACTCGGCTCGCCCCGCATCCGCCGCATGTGCGGCCTGGTCGTCGTCGTGATCATGCTGCTGTACCTGATTCCGCAGTTCAAGGCCGCCGGGGTGGTCCTCGAACTGGTCAGCGGCATTCCCTACTGGGTCGGCGTGGTCGGCTCGGGCCTGGTCGTGGCCTCCTCGATCGCGGTCGGCGGCATGCGCTCGGCGACGTACGTGCAGGCCTTCCATTACCTGCTCAAGCTCGCGTTCATCGCGGGGCCGGCGCTGTTCCTGATCTTCCTGGCCGGGCCCGAGCGGCGCGAGGCGGCCGTGAACCCCATCGGCAGCACCGCGGACTGGGCGCGCCCGCTGCTCGACCTCGACGGCTCCGGACACCCGGTCCTGGCCACGATCTCCGTGCTGGTGGCGACCACCCTGGGCGCCATGGGGCTGCCGCACGTCGTCATGCGCTTCCACACCGTCGCCGGGGCCCGCGCGGCGCGGCGGGTGGCCGTCAGCGTGATCGTGCTGCTCGGCCTGTTCTACCTGTTCCCGGTCGTCTACGGGCTCCTCGGCCGGGTCGTCGCGCCCAGGCACGAGGAGACCGACGTGGTGACCGTGCTGGTCCCGGGGCAGATCGTGCCCGGCGCCGTTGGTGCGGTCCTCATGGCTCTGGTGGCCGCGGGCGCGTTCGCGGCCTTCATGTCCACCTCCTCCGGCCTGCTGCTGGCGCTCGCCGGGGGCCTGTCCCACGACCTGTTCGGCGGCTCCCTGCCGCGCCTGCGGTTGGGCATCGTGGTGGGCACCGGCCTGGCCGTGGCGCTGGCGCTCCCGTCAGCCAATGTCGACATCAATGTGCTGGTCGGCTGGGCCTTCGCGGTGGCCGCCTCGACGTTCTGCCCGCTGCTGACCCTCGGCATCTGGTGGCGCGGGCTGACCGCGACCGGGGCGACCGTGGGCCTGCTGGTGGGTGCGGGAGCCTCCACCGGGGCCGCCCTGTCCTCGGCGATCGCGGATATCGAACCGGGCATCGCCTCGGTGCTGCTCGCCCAGCCGGCGCTCTGGACGGTCCCGCTGGCGTTCCTGACGATGGCCGGGTTCTCCCGTCCCGGCAGCGTCCCCGACTGGGCCGACGAATCGGTCCTCAGGCTGCACATGCCGGGCCGCTACAGCACCGAAGCGCAATCGGCCCGCGCTCGAGACTCCGTTTGAGCTGATCGCTCTGAACCATCCGGATACCGGCATTAATCGTTTGACGCCCCTCGGGTCCCGCACTACGTTGGGCGCCATGAGTGGAAGTCCCAACGCGGGCGCCTGCTGCGCGCCCGCCTTTTACATCCGGATGCGCGCAGCGGCCTAGGCCCTGCCACGCACTGAATCCGAACCCCGGTGACAAACCCGGGGTGTCTTCACACGGCTGACAACCGTGCCTTCTTAGTGCCTCCGCAGGGGTCTAGGCGAATCAGCTCTCGCGATTCGACGACTCCACTCGGAGGACTTCCCTTGTCCCGCAAACGTTCCTACCCGCACGCCCGCGAAACCCGGACCGCGTCCACGCGGAAGCGGCTGTCCCAGAACTTCCTCACCGACCCCGCCGTCGCCCGCTCGATCGTCCGCGACTCCGGCGTCGGTCCCGACGACCTGGTCCTGGAGGTCGGCCCCGGCGACGGCATGATCACCCGCCACCTGCTCCCGGTCGCCGGGCACGTCCTCGCCTACGAGAAGGACCGGCACTACGTCGAACGCCTGCGCAGGCGCTACGCAGGCGAGGAGCGGCTGCGCTGCTTTCACGCCGACTTCCGGGACGTGCGCGAGCCGTCCGAGGCCTTCGCGGTTGTCGCCAATGCCCCCTTCTCGATCACGACCGACATCGTGCGGTGGTGCCTGGGTGCCCGCAACCTCACCTCCGCCACGCTCGTCACGCAGATCGAGTTCGCCCGGAAGCACAGCGGCGATTTCGGACGGTGGACGAAGCTGGCGGTGTCGTCCTGGCCCGAGACGACGCTCGAGCTCGGGCGGCGAATCGGGCGGGGCCGGTTCCACCCGGTCCCGCAGGTCGATGCGGCGGTGCTGCACCTTGAAAGGAGGGACGAGCCGCTGCTGCCGCGACGATCGATGGGGGAGTACCGGCGGCTGGTCGAGCTGGGCTTCACGGGCGTGGGCGGATCGCTCCCGGCATCGTTGCGGCGCGCCTACCCAAGTGGCGTTGTGGGCCGCGCCTGCGCACGGGCCGGCATCGCCCGAGACGAACCAGTCGGCTTTGTGGACCCCGAACGATGGTTGACCCTGTTCCGCGTCCTGCCCTGAGCTACACCCAGTCCGGCAGCGGTTCCCGGGCGGCGATCCATGCATCGGGGATGGTGGTGAATCCGGTCCCAGCCGCGACCATGCCGCCGACAATGGCGGCGTTGGTGTCAATGTCGCCGCCCACCGAAACCGCGGTGCGGACGGCCAGAGGAAAGTTTCCCAAGTGCCTGATCGCCGCCCAGACACAGAACGGGACCGTGTCCGCGCAGCTGGTGCGCTGCCCGTTGCCGACCGCGGCGGCCACTGACGTGGCCGTCGCGTCCCAGCCGAGTGCGGCCACGGCGCGGAGCCGGGTTTCGACCTCGCCGCGCGGGACGCGGTCGATGACGGCCTCCAGCAGTTCGGTACGGGTCGCCGCGCCGCGTCGGGCCGCGAGCGCCGCGGTGACCGCCACCGCGATCCCGCCCGCGATGGCGTCGGGGTGGGTGTGGGTGACCTCGCTGCACAGCCGGGCCTGGGCCTCCAGGTGCGTGAGGTCATCGCAGAACCAGGCGCCGAGCGGAGCGATCCGCATGGCGGTCCCGTTGCCCATCGAACCGCTGCCACCGAACGCCCCGGCCGTGAGCGGCCTCCATGGCCGTTCCGCTCGCGCTTCATCCAGAATCGACAACACGGACGGCCCGTAGTCGCGCTTGAGTTCCACGCGCGCGGCGAACGCCTTGACCAGCCGGTCGGGGTCGATGCCGCGGCCGTGGCGAAGTTGCTCTACGACGGTGCAGGCCATCTGCGTGTCGTCGGTCCACTCCCATGGCCCCGGCGGGGTCAGGTCCGCGGACAGGAACCGGTCGGTGAGGTCGGGCGTGGAGTAGTCCGGCTCCTCCCATTGCCGTCCCGGGAACGGGACCGACTGCCAGTTGGCGATGTCGAAGAACTGGTTGCCGAAGGCGTCGGCGACGCTGAGCCCGATCAGCGAGGCTGTGGCATTGGCGTTGGGGTCCTTGGGATTCCACATGGCGATCAGGCTAATGCACCGCGGCCATCGAGGACGATTTCGGTGTGTCGACGCGTCGCTCGATCCAGTTGCGCTTACTCAGCAGCCGCAGGCCGTTGAGGCCCACGATCACCGTCGACAGCTCGTGGCCGGCCACGCCCAGCACCAGCGGGAGTTCTCCCAGGAGGTCCCACGCCGCCAGCACCGCGATCACCGCCGCCGCGAAGCACAGGTTCGCCTTCGCGACTCGGTTCGCCTTGCGGGCCAGGTCGACCGCCGCCGGGAGCGCCGTCAGGCGCTGGCCGACCAGCACCATGTCGGCCGATTGCAGGGCCAGGTCCGAGCCGGTACCGCCCATTGCCGCACCCACGTGCGAGGCGGCCAGCGCCGGCGCGTCGTTGATGCCGTCGCCGCAGTACAGGGTGCGGGTGCCGCCCAGACGAGACGCCTTGTCGCCGGGCAGGAGCGCGGACGCCACCTGGTCGATGCCGACCGCTTCCGCGACGCGGCGGGCCGCCGCCGGGTTGTCGCCGGTCAGCAGGATCGGGGTGGAGCCGAGTTGGGTGCTCAGGGTGTCGATCGCCTGGGCCGCATCGGGTCTGATCCGGTCGGTGAGGCCGATGACGCCGATCGGCCGTGCGTCGGCCAGCGCGACCGCGACGGTCAGTCCCTGGGCCTCCAGGTCCGCGACGACAGTGCTCGCAACGACGGTGCTCGCGGCGGTGGCGTCCCCGGCCACTTCGAGCAGGACCGGGTGCCCCACCTGGACTTCTGAGCCGCCGACGATCGCTCGCACGCCCCGTCCCGGCATGGCCTGGAAGTCCGTGGCTTCCTCGCCCGACCCGATCCGGGACAGGGCCCGTCCGATGGGGTGTTCGCTGCGGGCCTCCGCGGCGGCCACGAGCCGCCGCAGTCGGGCCTCGTCCCCGTCGAGGACGGCGATGCGTTCGACCTCGGGCTGGCCGGTGGTGAGGGTGCCGGTCTTGTCGAACGCGGCCGCGTCGACTCCCGCCAGCCGTTCCATCATCAAGGCGCTCTTGACGAGTACGCCGTGCCTTCCCGCGAGCGCGACGGCGGCGAGCAGCGGCGGCATGGTCGCCAGGACGATCGCGCAGGGACTGGCGACGATCATGAACGTCATGGCGCGCAGCAGCACCGGCTCGAACTCGGTGCCGAACGCGAGCGGGAATCCGATGAGCGCCAGGGTGATCGCAACGACGGCCAGCGAGTAGGGCTGCTCGATCTTCTCGATGGTCAACTGGGTCTTGGACTTGGCCTCGGAGGCCTCCTCGACCTGGCGGGCGACCCGGGCCAGGACCGAGTCGGCGCTGTCGCGGCCGACGCGCACTTCGAGCGCGCCGGTGCCGTTGACGGTCCCGGCGAGGACGTCCTGACCGGGCGCCTTGCGGTTCGGCAATGCCTCGCCGGTCAGCGTGGACTGATCCACTTCGGATTCGCCGGAGGTGACGGTGCCGTCGGCCGGGACGCGGTCGCCGGGCCGCACCAGGACGAGGTCGCCGCGGGTCAGTTCGGCCGCGTCCACGGTCTCCTCGCGTCCGCCCGCGAGCCGCACCGCCCGGTCGGGGGCGAGCTTGAGGAGCCCCCGCACCGAGTCGGCGGTGCGCTCGGTCAGGACCGCTTCGAGCGCGCCGGAGGTCGCGAAGATGACGATGAGCAGCGCGCCGTCGAACCACTGCCCGATGGCCGCGGCCGCGACGGCGGCGATGACCATGAGCAGGTCGACCTCGAAGCGGGGCTTGGCAAGCGCGCTGATCCCCTCCAGCGCCGGTCCCCAGCCGCCCGCGAGGTAGCAGGCCAGGTAGGCGCCGATCCAGACCGGCTCGGGCGCTCCGGAGAACTGGAGGACGCCGCCGACGGCGAAGCAGGCGAGGGCGAGGGCGGCCCATCGGACGTCGGCCAGGCGCCAGGCGGCGGCGAAGCGATTATTCGCGAACATGCGCATCATCTTATCTTCGCAAATACGAAGATAGCAAGGCAGGGTAAGCTGGCGGTATGCACAAGGGGCTGCCGAACTTCCACATGCCCGACGAGGAACGCGTCGTCGCCGCCGCGGACGCGCTGCGCATGCTCTCCGACCCGACCCGGTTGAAGCTCATGTGGGCGCTGCTCGAGGGCGAGGAGAACGTGGCCTGCCTGGCGGACCTCGTGGGCGCCAGGCCCACCGCCGTCAGCCAGCACCTCTCGAAGCTGAAACTCGCCGGCCTGGTCCACGCCCGCCGCGAGGGAACCTTCATGTACTACACGGCGGCGGGCGACCACCTCCGCACCATTCTTGAAGCGGCCCTTGGGGAAACCCCCGCGAAGCAGTAATCCGCGGCGCCGCGGATCGTCGAAATCGGAGCAGTTAACCGTTTGCCGATCGGGCTCGACGCCCGTACGGTGACCACGTGGCACTCCTCCGCGCCCCCGACCTCCCCGTCGCCGACCCCGGCACCCCTCCGACCACGCCCTGGCGGCTCTTCGGCTGGCTCGCCACCCGCCGAAAGTCCCTCGCCGCAGCCGTCCTCATCTCCGCGGTCTTCTCCCTCGGACTCGTCCCGGTCATGCCGATCTTCCTCACCGGCGCCGTCGACGACGGCATCCGCGGCCGCGACTGGGGCGCCCTCGCCGCCTGGGCCGGAGCCCTGGCCCTCGCCGGTTCGGTTGCGGCCGTAAGCATCGTGCTCCACCACCGCCTCACCGTGTGGTGGCGCCACGACGCCCAGTACCGCGTCCTCCAACTGGCGACCCGCAAGACCGCACGACTCGGTTCGCGGTTCCGCACGCACACGACCACCGGCTCGGTGGTCAGCGTCGGCGTCACCGACGTCGTCTCGATCGGCCGCGCCACCGAGTCGCTCGCCCCGACGATCGGCTGCGTCTCCGGGATCATCGCAGTAGCCGTCCTGCTGTTCAACATGTCCGCCGTCCTGGGCCTCACGGTCTTCACCGGCGTCATCGCCGTCGCCGCGATCACCGGCCCCATGCTGCGACGCCTCCAGTCCCGGTACGGGTCCTACCGGAAGGACATCGGCGCCGTCACCGAACGCGCCGCCGACATCGTCGCCGGCCTCCGCGTCCTGCGCGGCGTCGGCGGCGAAGACCGCTTCAACGGCGCCTACCGCCGCGATTCCCAGCGCCTCAAACGATCCGGCTTCGGACTCGCCGCCCCCGGCGCGTGGATCGACGCGGTCTCCGAAGGCGCCCCGGCGATCCTGCTCGGCGCCGTGGTGTGGATGTCGGCCCGGCTCGTCGCCGCCGACGCGATCACCGTGGGCCAGATGGTGGCCGCCTTCGGCTACACCGCCGCGCTGCTCATGCCCGTGCGCTGGCTCATGGGCACCGCGATGACCCTCATCCAAGGCAGCGTCGCGTGCGCCAAAGTCTGCGAACTCCTCGTCCTGCCCGAACGCGAATCCCCTCGAGACCCATTGCAGGGACCCGAAACCGGCGCCACCCTCGACGACCCCCAATCCGGCCTCACCCTGGCCCGGGGACTGACCGTCATCGCCGCGAGCGACACGGACGCCGTCGCCGCGATCTTCGACAGGCTCGCCGGCCTCGAACCCTCCGAAGCCCACTTCGGCCACGTCCCCGTCGCACGCATGGACGCGGGTGAACTGCGCCGGAGAATCCTCGTAGGCGACCACGACGCCTACCTCTTCGCCGGCGCCCTGCACACCATCCTCGTCGGCCGGCGGGCCGGAACCGCCATCACCACGGCCGCCGCCGTCGATGCCGCCTCCGCGAACGACGTGGTCGACTCGCTGCCCGACGGCCTGCGCACGGAACTCGACAACCAGGCCCGCACCCTCTCCGGCGGCCAGCGCCAGCGCCTCCGACTCGCCCGCAACCTCGCCGCCGACTCCGAAGTCCTCCTCCTGCGCGAACCGACCTCCGCCGTCGACTCCCACACCGAAGCCCGCATCGTCGAACGCCTCACCGACTTCCGGCAAGGCCGAACGACCGCGATCGCCAGCGCCTCCCCGCTGTGGCTGGGCCGAGCCGACACCGTGGCGTTCGTCCAGGACGGCAAGCTCGTCGCCACCGGAACCCACGCCGAACTCACCGCCTCCCGGCCCGACTACCGGGCCCTGGTCAACCGGGAACTGACATGACCACCGAACTCCCCGTCGCCGAACCCGAGCGCGTCCGCCGCGCCTTCGTCGCGCTGCTCCTGACCGAACGGACCCGCGTCGCCGTCGCCATCGCCCTGCGCGTGGCCGCCGCGAGCGCCGCCACCGCCGCGCCGCTGCTCATGGGCCGCATGATCGACTCCCTCTCGGCCGGCCAGAGCATCGCCGACATCGACATGCTCGCCCTCGCCATGGCCGCGGCCATCGCACTCGCCGTCGCCCTCACCTGGGCCGCGAGCTACACCGCCAACCGCGTCGGCGAACGCCTCTCCGCCCACCTGCGCGAACGCTTCGTCGAACGGGTCCTGCAACTGCCGCTGCACACCGCCGAGCAGGCCGGATCCGGCGACCTCATGACCCGCACCTCGGTCGACGTCCCGCAGACGGGCAACCTCATTCGCGACGCACTCCCGAGAGCGGCCGTGGCGATCCTGACCGCGCTCGTCTACGTCGGCGCGATGGTCTGGGTCAACGCCCTGCTCGCGGCCTGCATGCTGCTCGCGGTACCGCTCATCGCGGTGGGTGCGCGCTGGTACTTGAAGCGCGCCCGCGCGGGATACCTGACGCAGGCCCGGGCCGAGTCGCGGTCCGGTGAAGCGCTGGCGGCGACCGCCGACGGTGCGCGGACCGCCGAACTCCACCGGCTCGAAGCGGAGCGCGTCCGGATCGGCGACACGACGATCGCCGCCCACTGGACGGCGAACAAGTACACGTTGTACCTGCGCAGCATGTACTTCCTGACGCTGGAAAGCTCCTATGTGCTCCCGGCCTCGGCGGTGCTGGTGATCGGCGGCGCGATGTACTTCAACGGCATGGTGAGTCTGGGCGAGGTCGCCGCCTGCGCCGTGCTCTCCCGCCAGGTGATGACCCCGCTGAACTTCCTGCTCATGATGGTCGAATGGCTACAGCGCGGCTTCGCCTCCTTCGCCAGGGTCGAAGGCGTTGCGGCCGTCGCCACCGAGGACGAGGCCACCGCGACCGCATCACCCACCGACGGCACGGTCGAACTGCGCGGCGTCACCTTCGCCTACTCCACCGGACCGGATGTCCTGCACGGCATCGACCTGCTCATCCCCGCGGGCGAACGCTTGGCGGTGGTCGGCCCCAGCGGCGCCGGCAAGTCCACGATCGCCCGTCTCGTCTCCGGCATCGACAGCCCGCGCGAGGGCCGGGTGGTCATCGGGGGAGTGGACGTTTCGGCCCTCCCGTTGGACGAACGCCGAGGTCACGTCACGCTCGTGACCCAAGAACACCACGTCTTCACCGCGACCCTGCGCGACAACCTCACGCTCGCGAAACCCGAAGCCGAGGACGCGGAGCTGCAGCAGGCCCTGGCGACCGTCGGCGCGCTGTGGGCGGGTGACCTCCCCGCGGGACTGGACACCGAACTCGGCGGCACCGCAAAGGAACTCGATCCCGCGGCCGCGCAGCAGATCGCGCTGGCGAGGCTCATCCTGGCCGACCCCGATGTCGTGATCCTCGACGAGGCGACGGCGATGCTCGACCCCAGGGCCGCCCGCGACACCGAACGGGCATTGGCGGCGGTTCTGAAGGGCCGCACCGTCATCGGCATTGCACACCGCCTCCACACCGCCCACGACGCCGACCGCATCCTCGTCATCGAGGACGGCAGGCTCGCCGAGCTCGGAAGCCACCACGAACTCCTCACGGCGAACGGCCCCTATGCCCGCCTCTGGAGGACCTGGCACGGCACCGCCGGCTGACGCACGAGCTCGTCATTCCGGCCGCGGGCCCCGTGTCGACTCCGTGGCGCCCGCATGCTCGTCACAAGCCGAGGCGATCGCGAAGTATCGAATGTGGAACCGACAGGTTACGGGCGTATAAATCATTTTCGCAGGGCTTACAGGGGTTGCATCGAATAGATCGCGCACCTCTATTCCATGTTCTACCATCGGCATCACGGTCTTCATTAAGCACATTGCACACCATTAATTCGTCGCTCCACTGAAGATCATTTGAGTCGGCGATTCCCACACGGGCAGGGAAATTTTCAACCTTCTTAGAGGTATTGGTACCTCGCTTCTCACCTGCGAAAACACTGAGTTCTCAAAGTCCGTGGAAACCATTTTGCAGCGCTTCGGAACGTCATTCGGAGTCGATGGTGAATGGACATTCAGAACACGAATTGTCAACAACATGACAACGCATTGTCGACGGCTGCAATCGTTCCATGTCTTGGGTAACGTGTCCTCTGGCGGGCGAAAGTCCGAACCATCAAATCAACCGAAAGGATGATCATCATGGAGAAGATCGATTTCAGCGATGTAGTCGAAGAAGAACTGAACGTTCTCGCCATGGCAGTGATCTACTAACGCCGCCTCGGAGTAGCAAGTAAAGGGGCCGAAGACCGATGCGTGTATCGCATCGTCTTCGGCGCCCTTCGCCCCGCATGCGATCGGAAACGAATACGGCAACGTTTGATCGGAGTGTTTCTATGAGTAGTCCGCTAGGCATCAACCGCACTCGCGACATATGGGAAGTGCTCATCAATGTGGAGGCGAGGAGAACCGGGCCGTTCGCGTTTCGCCATGCACCGCTCCTGGCGCTGGGCCACCTGGGCGAGGCGGCGGTTCCGATGTCCTCGCAGCTCTACCCCTCCGGTCTTCGCGCGCACCTCCTTCGAACATTCGGTCTCAGCTCCACCCACTCGCTCCTGGACAACGAGAACCCCGGCTTCGGCGATCGAAGCGAACCGTTCCAGGAACTCTCGCGCGACCTCCACCGGTATTCCCGGCTCAGCACCCTGCGCAAGGCCCAGGTGTGCGCCGCCTTGAACTGCCTGACGCACCAGCCCATCGTCAAGAAGCTCGCGTCGATCGATGGGCAACCCGAACAGGGACCGCATGGGATGCATCTGCTCTACGAGATCGCCCGGGCCGAGATCCGGGTCGACCCGAGGTCATCGTCGGCCCGCGAGAAGTTCGACCTGATCGTCAAGAACCAGGACCTTCGCTTCACCGCGATCAACGCAGCGATCCAGCTGGGCGCGTTGGAGATTCGAACCTATGATGACGTTGCGGCGGCCGAGGCCGCCGTCGCATCCGTAGCGACCCCGCAACGGGAACTCGAGCAGGCGGATCCGGACCTCCCGTCGCTGCTCGCACTCAGCAGGCTGTATCGCCTGATAGCGCTCATCGAACTGAAGAAGCGGAACATCGGTGCGGCGCGAGAGGCGCTGCGCGAATGCATGACCCATGCGGAAGCGATGATGGCACGAACCTCCGGAGAGGACGGTTATGGCCGACTCCTCGCCGAGGAGAACCACAAAATCGTCGTGGAGGTGCACTTCAAGGCCGCCGCGGGCGGGCGGGACCTCGACGGGGTGAACAAATGGGGTCGCAAATTGCTCGAGATCGACAATGAGGACCCCTATGTGTGGCAGCACATGTTCGAGTACTCGATGCGCATGGGGGCAATCGAGCCGGCGGTCGCGGCCCTCACCGGATTCACGGCCACCGGCGGACTCGGAGTTGAACTGGCCACCAGGGAACTGCTGCAATCGAAAGGCGCCGCAGAGGACTTCCAGGCTCAGTTCGTGCAGCAGCTCTACGCTCGCAACCCGTTCGTCGATGACCGATCCGCCGCCGGGCTGAAGGCGACGATATGATCGTCCCGCCGACTCCGCGCCATCCGCATGAGGGCCGAGACCTCGGCCCCGAATTCAATATCGCGCGAATCGGCGGCCCCGGCGGCGTATGGCGTTCGGTCGCGGTATTCGACGGCACGGTATACGCGCTCTCGGACATCGCCGGCGGACACAGTCTGGTGACGCTGTCGGAGACCGGGCAGGCGCTGACGGATTTCGCGCAGAGGTCGGCATTGGTGCTGGACGGCGGTGGGACGCTCGACGTGTACCACAAGCGGGGCGACACGGTCGAGGTCGACAGAAGCTCATTCGACGGAACGACATGGCGCACGCAAGCCAGTTCGTACGACCAGCTCAGTCCCACCACGATTCGAAGCGATTCCAGCGATCACCTGGCGGTGTACGCGAAGCGTCTCTACCCCGGGCTCTCCGAGTTCATTCCCGCGGCCGACGGGAAGATCCTCGGAGAGCACCGTTGGCGCGACCGCCTCACCGGGCGTCCCCTGATATACGGGGACCGCATCTGGTACCTGCGTGAACGATGGCCGAACCAGGAGCTCATCGCGCGCGACGAACAAGGCGACGTCATCACCGCACTCACCCTGCCCCCCGGGCATCTGGGGAGCATCGCAAGTGACGGAACGACCGTCGCGGGCGTCTGGAACGATGCGTACACGGCCGCTACCGGCGTCATCGCCACCTCATTCGAAGCGCTCGCGGAGAGCCTGTCACGGCACGCGAACGACCCCGTGTACCAGGAGTCGGCTTGCTACGCCTACTCGGCGAAGACCGTGGACACCATTCCGGTCGGAATCTATGAGCCCGACACACCGGCCGTCGGGACCATCGTCATGCTGCACGGCGGTCCTCATTCGACCTCGTGGCCCGCGAACCAGCCCCTCGTCAGTTACCTTGCCAGACAAGGGTGGCGTGTCGCCGTCCCGAATATCTGCTCAAGCTCGCTGGCGGAGCGATACCACCTCTGCGAGGAACTGGGAAGTGACGACGCGCGTGAGGTCGCAACCCTGGCCCGGCACTTTCAAGCCCGTGGCCCGGTCGTCGTGTTGGGGATCAGCTACGGCGTATACGTCGGCGCGAGGGCCGTGTCGCTCGACGCTCCGATCGACGGCCTGATCGCGATGTCCGGGTTCATGACCGCTTCGTCCTTGGACTCCTCGAGCCATCCGATGGTGGTCGCGCTCAGAACGAAGCATCGTCTGCCGGAGACGGACGCCGCAAAGCTGCGGAGGGTCCCCACGATCGTTGTTCACGGCCGACGCGATGTCCGCGTGCCGGTGGCGAGTCAGCGCAAAGCGGCAGAGGACATCGCGGCGCTCGATTTTGTCGAACTCGCAGAAGAAGGGCATGAGATCAAGTCCGACCGGGCCGTGGCGACGGCTTACCCGCGAATCGCCTCATGGCTTTCGGCGACACAGGTTTCGATGGCGAGGTAGGCAGTGAAAGAGACCGGAATCTTGACTGACACCACTGAAACCCTGGAGAACGGTCATGCCATTCGATCGGCGCTGACGCAGTTGCCGCGATCGGTCGCCGTCGTCTCGTGCTCGCATCGCGATGTCGTCAACGGACTGACTGTCAGCACGCTTTCGTGCCCGACGTATGAACCACCGCGGCTGGCCGCATCGATCAGGCGGGGTTCGAGCACACTGGCGAGCATCAAGCTGGCCGAGATGTTCGATGTCCATCTCCTGCGGGACGACCAACTGGATATAGCCGACGACTGCGCAGGCGACGCTCCGTCCATGCACCGCGCTCTGAAGGCGATCTATTCCGCGACCGAAGCCGACTATCTGGCGCGGTTCCGCTGCTCGTTCGAGTCCGTCACCCCTGTCGGAGACTATGAGCTGATCATAGGTTTGATTACCGACGCTAGTGTGGGCGTGGGGCAACCGCTGCTTCGGTACGGGAAGCGGTTCGTCGGCGTCGGCAGTTCGATCATCGAGTGACGCAGCCGAATACGTGACCCTCTGAGAGCATTGGACCTTGCCATGACAGCGAATCCGCCAGACCCGGCCCCGACGAGTCCGAGCCTCTTCCGGGATTCCAGGTTCCGGCGCTATTTCGTTTCTGCCATCAGCAGTTCGGTCGGGTATCGCCTCTGGATGTTCATCGTCCCCATGGTGGCGATCTTCCTGGTGGACGCGAGTGACTTCCAAGTGGGCCTGCTGCACGCGGTCATGACGAGCGTGGGCGTGCTCATCAGCCTCCCGGTCGGCGTCTGGCTGGACCGGCTGCCGCTCAAGGCCGTTCTCGTTTGCGCATTGCTCGGAGGGGGGATCATCGCCCTCATAATCCCGTTCGCCTGGTGGTCGGGCGTGCTCTCCTTCGGCCTCCTGGCGGTGGTGGCGTTCGCCGCCGCAGTGAGCAATGTGCTGTATGAAACCGCTCGGCAGAGCATTCTGCCGCTGCTGGTCGACCGCTCGAAGGTAGTGGAGGCGAACTCCCGCCTCTCGGGGGTGGTGCAGGCGTCCAACTTCGCGGGGCCCTCGCTCGGCGGGCAGATCATGGCGTTCTTCTCGGCTCCCATCACCGTTATTGCGAGCGCCATTGGACTGCTGTTCTCAGGGTTGTATCTCCTCGGCGTGAAGGTGGAGCAACCTGAACGCGAGGCGAAGCAGGATTCGAATCTGCTGCGTGACATCGGAATCGGGTTGCGATTCGTCATGACGCATAAGATCCTGGGGCCGATAGCGGGAAGCAATATGCTGACCAACCTGGCGATGTCCGCGTACATGGCCGTCTACATCTTGTTCATGGCGCGCACGCTCGGTGCGTCGCCAGGTGTCATCGGCATCGTCCTGGCAATAGGGTCCGTGGGCGGTATAGCGGGTGCATTCGCTTCGAAGCGGATAACCAATCGCCTGGGTCAGGGGCCGGTGCTGCTGTATTCCCTGCTGCTGTTGCCCGCCACCATCGTGCTCTTTCCTCTGGCCACCCCGGAACTCTTGATACCGATCGGCGGACTGGCAGGCGCGGGGACCGGAGCGGCCATCGCTTCATACAATGTCGTCCAAATCAGTGCCAGACAACTGCTGACCCCGGGGGACCTGCTGGGACGGGTCATGGCGACCTTCCGATTCCTCAACTTCCTCATGGCGCCGGCAGGAGCGCTGCTGGGCGCAATGTTGGCATCTAGTTGGGGGCCACGGGAAGCGCTGATATCGGCGGCAGTGCTGTCATTGTTCGCCAGCTTGCCGATCGTATTCTCCGCAGTTCGCAAGCAACGTGACTTCTCGCAGGAGAAGGTCGAGACGGCCACTTCCTCCTGACAGCGGCCTCGGGGTCGTTCCTCCTATCGGAGTGGTTGTCCAGCCACCGGAGCTGCCTGGAGTTGCCTGGAGCAGTCCGGAGCAGCCCGGAACAGCCCGGAGCCGCGTGGACCTGCGTGGACCTGCCCGGACCGGATCGGGCCGGTGCGCGGTCAGAGCGGGCAGCGACGAGAGGTAGGCAGTGGGGCCGGTCGGCTTGTCGGCCTTGCGGGGGTTGATAGTCGAAGTCAGAGCGGGCACCGACGAGGAGGTAGGGGGTGGGCGGCGCGGCCGTCTCGGGCTTTCCGGTCGCAGTTCTCTTCCCGTCTTTCCTTGTCTTGTAGGGGTGTTGGGTCGGTGTCCCGGTGTCCCGGTGTCCCGGTGTCCCGGGGTTCGGCGGTTCCGGCGGGTTCGGCGGGCGGTGGGGGATTGGCGGTACAGGGGTGCAGCGGTGCAGCGGTGCGCGAGTCGTGGCAGCCGGAGCCGGAGCCGGAGCCGGAGCCGGAGCCGCAGCCGCAGCCGCAGCGGTGGCGGCGGTGCGTCGCGGCGGTGCGTGGTGGCGCGCTACGCGGGGCGCGGGACTGTGGGGGAGGTGGCCGATTTGTGTGGGCCCGAGGGATCGGGGTGTCAATACTGAGGGATCAAGGCCTGGACATGCTGGGGTGCCCGATCCCTCTTGGGGATTCGGGCTTGAGCGCTATGTGGTGTGCGCTCCCCCGACGGTCTCCCGTCGGGGCGGCCTAACACCTCGGCGGGTGTGGTGAACCGTTCTCGGAGTTTCGCTTTGGCTCGATCGACAGCTTGTTTGGCCTGTGTCATCGCGTAGGCGTCGAGAGTGTCTTTCAAGTCGCGGTTGCCGATCCCGGTTTGTTCCTCGGGGTATAGGCCTGTCGGGAAGTCGTCTTCGAGGCCGTCTCTGAAGTCCGCTTCGAGGTCCTCACTGGAGCGGTGGTCGGCGCACCCGCACCCGTCCGTGTCGTATTCGGCCATGTCGGCCGTGATGGCTGCATCGTGATCGTGGTGGACGATGAGCGCCTGGCCGGGGCCGGTCTTGGTGACGTTCCAACCAGGAGTGTGGATGCGGCCGTGGTGGAAGCGGCAGAGGAGGATCAGGTTCTCCGCGACCGTTTCGCCACCGTTCGCCCAGTGGATCAGGTGGTGAGCCTCGGTCCATTCGACCGGGGCCTGGCAGCCGTGCCAGGCACACCCGCCCTGCTGTTCCAGTTCCAGCTTGCGGCGCAGGGCAGCGGTGGGGAGGCGGAAGGCCCGACCGAGCTCCACGGCTTCACCGGTGGCGTAGTCGAACACCCCGGGGATGATCACTGCCTCGCACGCAAGCAAGCGGGCCCTGGCGACACTGATGGGGCGGCCTTCGAGAAGGGGGAGGCGGCCGGTGTCCTTGCCCTGCAATGTCTCGATATCGACGACCAGATTGAGCGTGGCAGTGTGGCCGTGCCGGGTGGGGGCGTCCCCGGATGCGCCATAGGAGGCGAGCATCTGGTGCAGGGCCTCGGCATTCCGGTTCGCTTGGGGAGGCAGGTCCCCTTCGGTGTCGGTCTCGTCCTGGCGGGGCGGGGGCACGGAGGTGGTCAGCAGCTTGGCGAAGAGGGCACCGGTGTCGGCCGACAGCTGCCCATTGAGGCCCCACATGCCGTTGTCCTGCTCCCACAGGTCCAAGTGCTGAAGCGACTGCTCACCAAGGCCCTCGAACAGTTCGGCGGACTCTGCCAGAGAGGCTTCGAGTTCGGCCAGGTGAGCCCGGAGGTCGGCATACGGGGCATGCGCGCAGTACTGGGCTACCAGTGTTTCAGGCGTCGTGCACAGCATCTCCGGGTCGAATGGAGAGGGCACTGGCTCGCGATAGGGAGTTCGGGCATACAAGCGCATGGCAGGGGTGCGGTCGAGGGACCGGACGGCGTAGGCGACCTGGTCGATCCGGGCCGTCTGCGAGAGTGCGGACTCGGTCAATACCGCGAACTTCCGTGAGCGCTGGGCAATGGCGGCGATGTCCGCGGCAGTGCGGTTGTGGAAGTCGAACTTGGCGACCAGCCAGGCCTTGGGGCCGGCGAACCCGTCGAAGTCCCGGCCCAGTTTCCAGTTCAGCGCTTCGATCACTGAAGACAGTGCCGTGGCATGAACCGTGTTGATCAGCGCGGCCGCATCATCGAGGGCAGCGGTGACCTTCTCGTGCCGGGCTCGGCGATCCGAACCCAAAGGTGCAGAAGCGGAAGGGGGCGTGGGGGTGCCGGGGCAGGAGGAGCCGAGATCGGTGGCGGTTGCTGTCGTAGTTGCCATCCCGCTCACCTCCTTCGCGATCCATACGGGCTTCTGGTTTCCGTCCTTCTGTTCTATGTTTCAAGTGTCCATTTACGGCAAATCTGGATCCACTAACGACAAAGAGACGTGGGTCATATTCGTAGGTCGGCCCGGCCCGATTGGTCCGGCCAGTCCGGTGAGTTCGGTCGGCCAGTCCGGCCCGGTCCGTCTGGTTGTCCCAGTCGGCCCAGGCCGACATCGGTTGTATTGGGGCGCAAGGTAATCCGACCGGATCGTCGCATCTCCGCCCGCCCCGCATCCGTCCTCTTCGTCGCTGCCCGCTCTAACCGCTACGGAAGCGGATCGTCTAGTCGGAGAGATGACCTGATCAGCGGCCGTAGCCCACCCGATCCGCGAGCCAGCCGGCCATCGCGCGATCTGCGGTCGCGGTGTCGATCGCGTCCTGGTCGATGCCGCGACCTGCGGCGTGCGCGGCGGAGGGGGCGGCGGCGGTGACGAGCCTTGTGGGCGATTGCTTCCGCGATACGAACTGCGGCTCTCCCCGCAGTGCCGGGAGAGCCGCTAGGTTGATTCGCGATGCCAAGTCGCGTGATTCAGGGTGCCTGCCGGTGGGGCCGACAGGTCACCGCTGGGCGGCGCTGAGCAGGCTCGTGAAGTCCGAAGCCCGCAGGTCGAAGATTGGCGAGTTGTCGCCGAGCTTCGAGTCGCGCACCTGGAACGCGCCCTCGCTGACCCGGGCTTCCACGCAGTCCGACTGCTGGTCACCCTGGCTGCGAGACGATTTCCGCCACTCGGTAGTCATGCCAGATACTCCTCCAGTGCTTCCGAATTGCCTTGAGCGCTCGTGAAGAGCCGCTCGAAGAAGAAGACTACTTCCGAGCGCTCGATGTAACGGCAGCCGTCCCTTGATTCCAGGTAGGCGATCGGCGGCATGTCCGGTGAAGTTGTCAGGAGTTTGAACGGAGACCCGGCGGCCGCGTGTAGGCCAGTGAGGATGCGGACTGATGCGTTCGGCAGGGCGTTCACTTCCCGCAATCGTGCGATCTGCCCATCGCGGACCGGTTCGGGGAGCCGCATCAGGTAGTGCATCGCACCTGCACCGATGAGGAACTCCATCTGCGGGTTGTCCTTCCGGCCGAAGATGAGCTTCTGCCGGTGCACACGCAGAGCCCGGATCTTCTCGGCGACCTCGGGCGGCACCGGAAGTTGCACCGCTTGCAGTGCAAGAAGGTACTCAGGAGTTTGCAGCAGCCCGGGAATCACCTCAGACTCGAACATCCTGATGAGGGTGGCGATCTGCTCCGATTCGAGGAACAGCGGGAAGTCCGGGCTGATCACCTCCTCGCTGCTGGCATCGAAATACGCCTCCCACCAGCCGCGTTCGGCACTGCGCGCCCACAGCGCCAGCAGATAGCTGCGTTCCTTGTCGTCCACATCGTAATGGCGGCACAGCGATTCGATCACCGGTCGCTTGGTTCCTTGGACGCCCTTCTCGATGCGGTCGATGGTCTTGCGGCTCATACCGATGGAGTCACCTACCGCTGCCGGTGATTCTCGGGTGCCGTCCCGAAGTCGTTGGAGTCGAAGGCCGAGGGCCCTGCGGGCGAGAGTCGGTTGCTCACTCATCGTTGCAGTATGCATACGAACACCAAGGGTCGCAACCCCCATGGACACCATGGCTAGGTCGGAATGTCCAAGGTGGTTCCTCTTCCACCTGCGGCGTTGCGCAGCTTACGGTCGAAGAGTCCCGCAAAGACTGACGGCCCGCCGGTTCGACTGGACATCTCCCGGCGGCCCGTCTCATCAGAGATTGGACCTCCGATGGCACTGACCAGAATACTTGCGGATCTCGCCGCCGACCAAGGCGAATTGATCCCACCGCGCATGGACCTCGCGGCCGAGTGGGAGACGCCCGAGCGCGTCAAATTCGAGCTGTGGGTAGACCCGGCGGTCGGCGACGGCATCATCCTCTCCATCATCGATGGCCCCGCCGAGATCGCCGGGGATGTCCTGATCTCCGGCGACCAGCTATGCGTCACTTGGCGAGGCGACATCACCGACTGGCCCCGCGACTGGCTCAATGCCCAGCGCGCACACGCCGCGTTCCTCTACCTCGGGGAGTGCCAATGAACACCCTCGGCAGCTTCGTCTTCGCCGATATGACCATCGAGGTCGAGTCGCTGCGCAACGCACAACTCGGATTCGAAGTCTTCTGGCTCCTGCGCACCCGACCAAACCCGAGACTCACCGTCGCCGTCCGCAGGCCCTCCGGGATCGCCGTCGCGAACCGACTCGCCGTCGATCCGATCGGCCTCGACACCGCGCTCGCCGAGTTCCTCAAACGCCGCTCTGACTCCTCGTAAGACCGAGGCGCCGAACGTGATGCCCGCCTCTGTCTCCCTGGCGCCGGTGTTAATGGATTGCCGGTTGTCGGACCCGCACTTTACGCTCGGCAAGTGAGGTTCCTCCGCGCTCCCGAACTGCCGCTCGATGATCCCCTGGTGTCCGACGGGGCCACCGGTCGGTCGAGCGAACCCCCGAGCAGCCCTTGGCATTTCTTCCTCTGGCTGGCCAGTCGCCGCAAGGGGCTGATGGTCGCCGCGCTGTTCACTTCGGCGATCGCCCTCGGGCTGCTGCCGGTGCTGCCGTATTTCCTGACGGGCGCGGTCGACTACGGTCTGGCCGAACGGGACTGGGGCGCCCTGACGCTGTGGTCGCTCGGATTGGTCGCGGCCGGGTTCGCCTCGGCCGTCATGATCGTGTGGTCCCACCGCCTCACCGTCTGGTGGCGAGCCGACTCGTCCTACCGGGCGCTGCAACTGGTCACCCGCCATGTCAACCGACTCGGCGACGAACTGCACCGCCGCGCCACCACCGGCGAGGTCGTCGCCGTCGGCGTCAGCGACATGCAGCGCATCTCCCAGGCCGTGGACTCGCTCTCGCCGATGATCGGCTGCGTCGTCGGGCTCCTCGCCGTCGGCATCCTGCTGTTCAACACCTCCGTCGCCCTCGGCCTGACGATCTTCATCGGGGTCTTCGCCGTCGGCCTCATCACCGGCCCCGTCCTCTCCAGACTGCAACGGCGCCAAGAGGCCTACCGGGATCGCATCGGCGACATCACCGACCGCGCCTCCGACATCGTCTCCGGGCTGCGAGTACTGCGCGGCATCGGCGGCGAGGCCCGCTTCAGCGCCACCTACCGGCGCGACTCGCAGCAGCTGCGCAAGGCCGGCTACAAGGTCGCCACCCCCATCGCCTGGCTGGGCGCCCTCGGCGAGGGCACCCCGGCGATCCTGCTGGGCGTCGTGGTGTGGGTGTCGGCCCGGCTCGTCGCCACCGGTGACATCAGCGCCGGCCAGATGGTCGCCGCCTTCGGCTACACCAGCGCGCTCATGATGCCCGTCAACTGGCTCATCGGCGTCTCCTACCGCGTCATCGAGGGCCGCGTCGCCTGCGGCAAGGTGTGCGCGCTGCTGGCCGTTCCCGCCCGCCCGGAGGCCGAGAACCCCGTCGCTGGCCCCCAGGCCGGCGCCGAACTCCACGACCCCGAATCGGGCCTGACCGTCGCCGGCTCCGAACTCGTCGCCGTCGCCTCCTCCGACTCCGACGGCATCGCCGACGTCTTCGACCGCCTCGGCGGCTATGCCGACTCCGGTGCGCGCTTCGGCGAGGTCGAACTCGCCCAGATGGATCGCGACGAAGTACGCCGTCGCGTCCTGGTCGCCGAACACGACGCCTACCTGTTCGCCGGGACCCTCGCCGAGGTCGTCGCCGCCCGCGACGGCGCAGGCCGCGTCCAGGCCGCCGTCGACGCCGCCTCCGCGAACGACGTGGTCGACTCGCTGCCCGACGGGCTCGATACCGAAGTGGACAACCAGGTCCGCACCCTCTCCGGTGGCCAGCGCCAGCGCCTGCGCCTGGCCCGCGCGATCGCCGCCGACCCCGAGGTGCTGCTGCTCCACGAGCCGACCTCCGCGGTCGACTCCCACACCGAGTCCCGCATCGTCGACGGCCTCACCGCCGCCCGCCGGGGCCGGGCCACGGCCATCGCCACCACCTCGCCGTTGTGGCTCGGCCGCGCCGACCGGGTCGTCTTCGTGCGCGAGGGCAAGGTGGCGGCGGTCGGCTCCCACCTCGAACTGACCGCCGGCCATGCCGAGTACCGCGCCCTGGTCACCCGGGAGGACTAGTAGATGAGCATCCAGACCGTGAACGCCCCCAAGGCCTCCAGTGGGAACCTGCTGCCCATCGCCGAGCGGGCCGAGGTCCGGCACGCCTTTGTGCGGCTGCTGCTCTCGGAGAAGCGGCGGGTCGCGCTGGCGATCGGCCTGCACCTGATCGCCGCGGTCGCCTCGGCCGTCGCTCCGCTGCTGCTGGGCGAGATCATCGACGCCCTCGGCGCCGGGGGCTCGGTCGCGGACGTCGACCGGCTGGCCCTCGGCATCGGTGCGGCCGCCCTCGCCGTCCTCGTCTTCACCTGGGCGGGCACGTTCGTCGCCCACCGGCTGGGGGAGCGGCTGTCTGCGACGATGCGCGAGCGGTTCGTGGACCAGTGTCTGCGCCTGCCCATGCCGGTGGTCGAACGGGCCGGGTCGGGCGACCTGATGACCCGCTCCTCCGGTGACGTGCCCGAGGCGGGCGGTCTGTTCCGCGACGGCGTCCCCCAGGTCACCGTCTCGGTTCTGAAGGTCGTCGTCTATCTCTCGGCGATGGTGTGGGTCAGTCCGCTGCTGGCGCTGTGCATGCTGGTGGCGGTCCCGACCATCACGATCGGCACCCGCTGGTACCTCAAGCGGGCCCGCGCCGGGTATCTCAATGAGCGCAAGGCGGAGTCGACGATCGGCGACACCATGGCGGCCTCGGCCGACGGCGCCCGCACCACCGCGACCTACCGGCTGCGTCCGGTCCGCGACCGGGCCGGGGACGACACGGTCGCCGGGCACTGGAGCGCCGCCCGCTACACCCTGTTCCTGCGCAGCGTGTTCTTCCCGTTCCTCGACGGCACCTACGCGCTGCCGACCGCGGCCGTCCTGCTCATCGGCGGTGCCTTCTACTTCGATGGCGCGGTCAGTCTCGGCATGGTCGCCAGCTGCGCGGTCCTGACCCGCCAGATCATGTTCCCGCTCGACCACATCCTCATGTGGATCGAGAAGGTCCAGCGCGGCTTCGCGGCCCTGGCCCGGGTCGAGGGCGTCTCGGGCATCCAGGACGTCGACGAGGGCGCGACCGATCGCCGTCCCGAGGACGGTGCGGTTGCGCTGCACGGCGTCCGCTACGCCTATCCCGGCGGCGGCGATGTCCTCCACGGTGTGGATCTGGAGGTGCCGGCCGGCCAGCGCCTGGCCGTGGTCGGTCCCTCGGGTGCGGGCAAGTCGACCCTGGCCCGGCTCATCTCCGGCGCCGACGTGCCCCGTGACGGCGCCGTCACCATCGGCGGCGTCGATGTGGCCGCCCTGCCTTTGTCCGAGCGCCGCAGCCGCGTCACCCTGGTCACCCAGGAGCACCACGTGTTCACGGCGACGCTGCGCGACAACCTGGTCCTGGCCAAGTCCGAGGCGGACGACGCCGAGCTGGAGCGGGCGCTGGCCGCCGTCGGCGCCGACTGGGCGTTCGACCTGCCCGACGGGCTCGACACCGAACTGGGCGGCACCGCAAGGGAACTAGACGCGGCCTCGGCGCAGCAGATCGCGCTGGCCCGCATTATCTTGGCCGACCCGGACGTGGTGATTCTGGACGAGGCGACCGCCATGCTCGACCCGCGGGCCGCGCGCGACACCGAGCGGGCGCTCGGCGCGGTCCTGGAGGGGCGCACGGTCATTGCGATCGCCCACCGGCTCCACACCGCCCACGACGCGGACCGCATCGCGGTGGTGGAGGAAGGACTGGTGGCGGAGTTGGGAAGCCATGACGGGTTGATCGCCCTCGACGGGCACTACGCGGGTCTGTGGCGGGCCTGGCACGGCGAGTTCGCCTCCGCCGAGGCCTGAGAACCCAAGGGGCCCAGGTATTAGGCCCTGAAGACGAAGTTGGGCCCCGAGCTTTCGCCCGGGGCCCACGCTGGTTCGAGAACACCACCACAAGTCGGAACACCCACCGACTCGTTTTTAGCAAGGAAACAGAAAGGAAACCAGGAAACCCGTTCCGAACCAGCAACGAGAGAGTATCACGTCACACTTGCTTTGGCCAGAGCAGGTTTGAGCAGGGGCCCCGTCGTCACGCTCGGGTGAATATCTCGACGGGGCCACCGGTCGTGGGCGAAATGTGCCAGGGACTGTCGCGCTCCAGGTGGGCGCCCTTGGCGCCTAATCGAACCCGTCGAGATGCCGCCCGGATGCCCCTGGGGCAATTTCATTGTGTCTTTTGCCATAGGGCGCCGAGTACGGGCGGGCGAGGACTGGTCCACTTCCTCGGTTCACCGCGAAGACACCGCGACCAGGACTTACCGGTGCCCAAGGGAACCGTGGAGTTCACCTGCGGCTGTTAGCGTCGGGCCCTGCCGTCGCCCCAGATCGCGGCGGTTCCGTTTCGCTGAATCGAACCTTCACGAGGCAGGCAATGAACTTGAGGATCCCCTACCGCGGCTTGGTGGTCGGCGCCGTGGCCTTCGGCCTTGGAACGATGTGGCAGGCGCGGCGACGTCGGGGGGCGGCGATCACCGAGCTCACCGAGAAATTGGCGCGCTTCCAGGCGGCGCAGGAGGCCACCCGCGCGGAACTCGCATCGATGCCCAAGTCGACCCGGAAGCTGATGCGGGAGTGGAGCCAGGTCGTCTACACGGAAGTCGAGGACCTCATGGCGCTGTACCGCGACATCGGCCCGGAACAGGCGCTGCCCCGTATGCACGGGTGGGCGGCCGGGCCCGATCTCGCCAGGTTCCTGTACCTCGAAGTGGTTGAGCGGGGGCGCAGCGCCGTCCTCGAATGCGGCTCGGGGAGCACCACGGTGATCCTCGCGTACGCCTGCCGCGCCGTCGGCAAGGGCCGGGTGTTCGCGCTGGAACATAACCCGCGGTTCGCCTCGGCCACCAGGAAGATGCTTGAGGAGCGGGGTCTGTCCGAGTGGGCCGAGGTCGTCGACGCGCCGCTCACCGAGGTGAGCGTCGGCGGCGGCACACAGCTCTGGTACGACCCCGCGGTGATCCCCGACCAGTCCTTCGACCTGGTGTTGGTCGACGGTCCTCCCGGAAGCGTCGGGCCGCAGGCCCGCTACCCCGCGGTGCCGCTGCTCGTCGACCGGCTCACCGAGGACGCGATGGTGGTTCTCGATGACGCCAGGCGCACCGACGAGCGCGACATCGGAGAGCGCTGGGCCGCCGAGCACGACGGCTTCGGGCTCGAATGGTTCACCCACGACCACGGCACGCTCGTGCTCCGCAACAACGCGGACGACGAGCCGGACCCGGATCCGCGCGCCGTGTAGCTGTGTCCGGATTCTCGGCGACCCCACTTGGGTTTTCCCTTAGGCCACACAGGGCGGGGCCGAGATTCGGCCCCGCCCTGTGACGACCTAGACTCGACAGGTCTTCCCGCAGCTAGTAACCGTTAGGAAACACCTGTCGTGAGTACGATTTCACGCGAGGAAGTCGCGCACCTGGCGCGGCTGGCCCGCCTCGAAGTCACCGATGACGAGCTCGACGCCTTCGCGGGCCAGCTCGACGTCATCCTCGAATCGATGAAGACGCTCGCCGAGGTCGACACGGACGGCGTCCAGCCGACCTCGCAGGCGGTGCCGCTGGTGAACGTGTTCCGGGAAGACCAGCCTCAGCCCTCCCTGCCCCGCGACGCCGCACTGGCCGGCGGCCCCGACACCTTCGAGGACCGCTTCCGCGTCCCGCGCATCCTGGACGAGGAGGCCTAGACATGAGCGACCGCATCATCGACCAGACCGCCGCGGAACTGTCCGCCGGCATCCGCGAGGGGCGCTACACCTCCGTCGAGGTCACCACCGCATTCCTCGACCGCATCGACGCGATCGACGGCACCGTCAAGGCGTTCCTCCACGTCGACCGTGAAGGCGCGCTCGCCACCGCCGCCGAAGTCGACGCCGACATCGCGGCCGGCAAGGAGACCTTCGCGTTGGCAGGCGTTCCCATCGCGATCAAGGACGTCGTGGTCACCAAGGGCATGCCGACCACCGCGGCCTCCAAGATCCTCGAAGGCTGGATCCCGCCCTACGACGCGACCATCGTCGAGCGCATCAAGACCGCGAGGATGCCGATCCTCGGCAAGACCAACATGGACGAGTTCGCCATGGGGTCCTCCACCGAGTACTCCGCCTACGGCAAGACCCTCAACCCCTGGGACACCGGGCGCATCCCCGGCGGCTCCGGCGGTGGCTCGGCCGCGGCCGTCGCGGCCAAGATGGCCCCGCTCGCGATCGGCACCGACACCGGCGGCTCCATCCGCCAGCCCGGCGCCGTCACCGGCACCTTCGGCGCCAAACCCACCTACGGGTCCAACTCCCGCTACGGGCTCATCGCGTTCTCCTCGTCCTTGGACACCCCGGGGCCGGTGGCGCGCAACGCCCTCGACGCGGCCCTGCTCCACGAGGCCATCTCCGGGCACGACCCGCGGGACTCCACCGCCATCGACGCGCCCGTCCCGCCGGTCGTCGCGGCCGCCCGCGCCGGTGCGACCGGCGACCTCTCCGGAGTCAAGCTCGGCGTCGTCAAGGAGTTCAAGGAAGGTTCCGACGCCGCCGAACCGGGCGTCATCGCCGCCTACGAGGCCGCCGTCGAGCAGCTCGTGAAGCTCGGTGCCGAGATCGTCGAGGTCTCCTGCCCGTCCTTTGCGTACGCGCTGCCGACCTACTACCTCATCGCCCCGTCCGAGGCCAGCTCCAACCTGGCCCGCTACGACGGCGTCCGCTACGGCCTGCGCGCCGGCGACGACGGCAAGCACTCGCTCGAAGAGGTCATGAGCCTCACCCGCGAGGCCGGCTTCGGCCCCGAGGTCAAGCGCCGCATCATCCTCGGCACCTACGCGCTCAGCGCCGGCTACGTCGACGCGTTCTACGGCAAGGCCCAGAAGGTCCGCACGCTCATCAAGCAGGACTTCGAGCAGGCCTTCGAGTCCGTCGACGCGATCATCAGCCCCACGACCCCGTTCGTGGCCTTCAAGTTCGGCGAGCGCACCGGCGACCCGTACCAGATGTACCTCGCCGACCTGTACACGATTCCGTCCAACCTCTACGGCGGCCCGGGCGTCTCCGTCCCCGTCGGACTCTCCGAGGGCATGCCCGTCGGCCTCCAGGTCATGGGCCCGGTCATGGGCGACGACATCACCTACCGCGTCGCGGCCGCTTTCGAATCCACGCAGGACACCCTGCTGGCCGACACCGCGCCCGAGATCGAGGGGAAGTAGCGACAATGAGCAAGCTCAACACCTACGAAGACGCCGTGGCCGCCTACGAGCCCGTCCTCGGACTCGAGACGCACATCGAGCTCGACACCCGGACCAAGATGTTCTGCGGCTGCTCCACCACCTTCGGCGGCGAGCCCAACACCCAGGTCTGCCCGGTCTGCCTGGCCCTGCCCGGCGCCCTCCCGGTCGCCAACCGGGCCGCCATCGAGGCCACCATCAAGATCGGCCTCGCGCTCAACTGCTCCATCGCCGAATGGACCCGCTTCGCCCGGAAGAACTACTTCTACCCGGACATGCCGAAGAACTTCCAGACCACCCAGTACGAGGAGCCGCTCTGCGAGGAGGGCTACGTCGACGTCACCGTCGACGGTAAGCCCTACCGCGTCGAGATCGAGCGCGTCCACCTCGAAGAGGACACCGGCAAGACCCTCCACGTCGGCGGCGCCACCGGCCGCATCCACGGCGCCACCGAGTCCCTCGTGGACTACAACCGGGCCGGCATCCCGCTCGTGGAGATCGTCACCAAGCCCGTGCCCGGCACCGGCGCCCTCGCCCCCGAGGTCGCCCGCGCCTACGTCACCGAACTGCGCGACATCGTCCGCTCCCTCGGCGTCTCCGACGTCCGCATGGAGCAGGGCTCGATGCGCTGCGACGTCAACCTCTCGCTGAACAAGCCCGGCGCGGAGTGGGGCACCCGCACCGAGACCAAGAACGTCAACTCGCTGCGCAGCGTCGAACGGGCCGTCCGCCACGAGGTCCGCCGCCAGTCCGCGCTGCTGGACGAGGGCATCAAGATCATCCAGGAGACCCGCCACTTCCAGGAGGGCACCGGCGAGACCAGCCCCGGCCGGTCCAAAGAGGAAGCCACCGACTACCGGTACTTCCCCGAGCCCGACCTGGCCGTCATGGAGCCCTCGCGCGAATGGGTCGAGGAGCTGCGCGCCAGCCTCCCCGAGCCGCCCCGCCAGCGCCGCGAGCGCCTCCAGGCCGAATGGTCCCTGGCGGACAAGGAGATGCAGTCGGTGGTCAACGCCGACGCCGTCGAACTCATCGAGTCGACCATCGCCGCCGGTGCCGCCTCCTCGTCCGCCGTCAAGTGGTGGCTCGGCGAGCTGTCGCGGCGCGCCAACGAGGCCGGCGAGGAACTCGGCGCGCTGCAGATCACGCCCGCGCAGGTCGCCGAGCTCCAGGGCATGGTCGACGACGGGCGGCTCAACGACAAGCTGGCCCGTCAGGTCATCGACGGCGTCCTCGTCGGGGAGGGCTCGCCCGCCGAGGTCGCCCAGAAGCGCGGCCTGGAGGTCGTCTCCGACACCGGCGCGCTCGAAGCCGCCGTCGACGAGGCCATCGCCGCCAACCCGGCCGTGGCCGACAAGATCCGCGGTGGCGCGCACGCCGCCGCCGGAGTCCTCATCGGCGCGGTCATGAAGGCCACGAAGGGCCAGGCAGACGCCGGCTCGGTCCGCCAGATCATTCTGGACAAGCTGGCCGGGTAGGATTCGAGACACCGAGGGGCCGGGACGACCAGGAGTCGCACGGCCCCTCGGCCTTTTTGTAGCAATCGCGCTTTTTCTGGCAACCGCTCGTTCTCCTCCCGTTTTCCGATGGTGTGAGCCACGAGTCCTCCGGGTAGTCGATTGGAGATGTTGTTCACGCGATCTTGCTACCCTTGACCGCGCCAGCCGGATCAGTTCTTCGATCCGCAGTTCTGCGCAAAGCTAATGGCGCACGACCGAAGGAGGTGAGAGACCAAATGGGCGATGACCCCGGATCTAGTCGAGATACCGACGTGTTCTCTCATTTCTCCCACCCGTGCCCCGCGTCCTCTTACATTGTGAGGCGGACGGCCTGACCTGCGGCGATTTCGCTCGCACGAGGGGCACGGCTGTTTCCTCGTGTTAGGAGGTGGCTGGCATGCAGCAGACTGTTCAGCCGATTTCGCCCGCGGCCATGGATTCGCTTACCGCGCTCCGTTCGGAACTCGCCGATACTTCGACCCTTACATTGGCCGATGAACTCCCGCGCATGGACCTGGCCGAGCAGGCTTTGCGTTTTCGCCTGCTCCCCAAAGACCGCGCTCTCGCCGTATTCGAGGAGTTCGACACGGTCCACCAACAGGAACTGCTCGACGGACTCAAGACCGAGACCGTGCACGACCTGCTCGACTCGATGGAGGCCGACGACCGCGCCAAGCTGTTCGACGAGATGCCGGCGATGGTCGCCACCCGGCTCCAGGGACAGCTGAGCCCGGCCGAGCGCCGCCGCACCGCCCAGCTCCTCGGCTACGACCCCGAGTCGGCCGGGCGCATCATGACCCCCGACTACGTGTCGCTGCGCGCCTCCATGACCGCGGCCGCCGCGATCGAGCGCATCCGGCACCTGCGGGCCCGCCCTCGTCATCTGGACGTCCTCCCGGTGACCGATGGGCACCGCAAGCTCATCGGGACCGTCGTCCTTCCCGACTTGGTGGCGGCCGACCCCGAGTCGCTGGTCGCCGAGCTCATGGCCGACGAGCTGCACCAGATCACCACCGACGCCGACCAGGAGCAGGCCGCCCGCCTCATCCAGGAGGCGAACCTCAACGCGCTCCCCGTGGTCGATCACGACGACCGCCTGGTCGGGCTCATCACCTTCGACGACGCCATGGAGATCCTCGAGGCCGAGGACACCGAGGACGCCACGCGAGCCGGTGCGGCCGAGCCGCTGGAGCGGCCCTACCTGGCGGCGGGCGTGTTCATGCTCGCCCGCAAGCGGGCGCTGTGGCTGCTGATGCTGGGCTTCGCCGGCATCCTCACCGTCTCGGTGCTCAACCACTACGAGGCCTCGCTTTCGCAGGTCACCGTCTTGGCGGTGTTCATTTCCCTGCTCACCGGCGTGGGCGGCAACTCCGGTTCCCAGGCGTCGGCGATGATCATTCGCGCCATGGCCGTCGGCGAGGTCCGCTTCTCCGACACCTTCAAGATCATCTGGCGCGAGGGCCGGGTCGGGCTCATGCTCGGTGTGCTGCTGTCGGTCGTCGGCGGGCCGATCGTCGGCCTCGTCTACGGGTGGCAGATCGGCCTGATTATCGCCCTGACCCTGCTGGTGATCTGTACCTGGTCGACGCTCGTCGGATCCTTCCTGCCGCTGATGGCCAAGAAGGTCGGCATCGACCCGGCGGTCGTCTCGGCCCCGATGATCTCGACCCTCTGCGACGCGACCGGCCTGGTCATCTACTTCTCGATAGCCGCAGCCGTCCTCGGTTCGGCGCTGTAATCCGCGACCGGACGTGGATAAGGGCCTAATCCTGAGGTGACTCTGAGCTTTCCGAGCCGTCCTGGCTCTGCTCATCATGGACATCGGTCTCGCCGACCTGTTCCTCGGTCGGGATGACCGTCCGTTCCAGCGTCACGTCGGATTCGCCGACGGTGCCGAGGTCGATCGAGTCGTACGCCGTGAGCGCCTTCGAGTCCGGATTGAAGTAGAGGACGTCGAGTTGCATCTTCAACGGCGTCTCGGATTGGAAGGTGCGGATCCCGGCCGCGCCCGTGGAGCCCTCGACCATGAGCGTGGTGCCCTCACCGAGGTCCTGGACGGCCCGCTCGTGGGTGTGGCCGGCCAGCACCAGCGGCACACTGCCGGTGAGCGGCACCGCCATCTCGGGTTCGTGGACCATTGCCAGGTCGGCCCCGCCGGCGTCCTCGATCGCGGTGTTCAGCCGCTCGCCGGACTCGGTCAGCATCTGCTGGGCGTACTCGCTGGTGGGCAGGTTGCCCTTGTCCTGGGTGAAGCGAGGGTCGCCGACGCCGCCGAACCGCAGCCCTTCGACCTCCTGGACTTCGCCGTCGAGGATCACCACATTGTCGTAGGCGGCGAGCGCGGCGACGGTGATGGCCGAGTCGTGGTTGCCCTTGACGAACACGTAGGGGCAGTCGATCTGCTCGACTCCGCGCGAGAAGATCTCGGCCTCCTGCTCGGAGCCCCAGTCGTTCATGTCGCCGGTGTCGGCCACGGCGTCGATGTCGAACTGGTCGACGACCGATTCCATGACGTGCCAGGCGGAGGGGTTGAGGTGGATGTCGGAGACGTGCAGGACCTTGATCGAGTCGTCGTTGATGCCCAACTGCGGCATGTCCATCGCCAGCGCGTAGAACTCCGAGATGTTGGTGACGAACTTCTGGAGGTTGGCGACGTACTCCTCGTAGTTCACCGCGATGTCCTCGGCATTGCCGACCACGCTGGGGGCGTAGGCGAGCAGGCCCTCATAGCGAGGCTGCGAGATCGACTCGGGCCGCAGGGTGGACGCGGCGTAGCCCATCATCGCGGCCGTGACCGCGAGCGAGGTGATGGCGGTGAAGAGGGTGCGGCGCATGGTGCGGAAGACCAGTGCGCCGACCAGCAGGCCGCACAGCGTGACGATCGCGAGCGCGGCGAAGACGACGCGGCCGACGGCCTCGGTGACCTCCGAGGCGAGGCCCTCAGAGGCGGAGGAGACCCCGTCGGAGGTGTTGACGATGGTCTGGGCCGCTTCGGGATCGACCGAGTTGAGGGTGAGGTTGACGCCGATCGGGCCGTCGTGGCTGTCGAAGACGACGTCGCCGAGCGGGGGGATGTTGACGACGGTCTCGCCGTGCACGTCGGGGCGCAGCGACATGGTGGTCTCGAACGGCCCGATGTCGGCCTCGGTGTTGCCGACCAGCAGCAGTCCGCCAGCGGCGGCGACGGTGCCGACGAGGAGGATCGACGCGACCGAGGCGAGGCGCTGGGCGCGGTGGGAGGCGCGGAGGCGCGTCCAGGTCCGTCCGGCGTGGTACCAGGTGGCGATGATCGCGCGGCCGGGCCGTGAGGCCTCCAGCCGGTGCCAGGCTCCGTCGAATCTGTGTCTGGTCCTGGAGGCGCGGCGCAGGGCGGCGTCGCCGAGGTTCCTGAGGAAGTCCAGTGCAGAGCGGAGCCGGTGGTTCATCAGACCCTTCCTTGCGCGGCATAGGAGGTGGCGAAGCGGATGACGCGGTCATCGGTGTCGTCGGCGACGCAGCCGCGTTCTTCGACGCATTCGTCGTCGCGGTTGGACGTGGTCACCCACAGCATCCCGTCGGGGCCCATGACGACCGATCGTAGTCGGCCGAACTCGCTCTGGAGCGCGGCTTGCGGCTCGCCGCTGACCGCACCGGAGGAGTCGAATTCGACCGTCCACAGTCGTTGGCCGCGCAGGCAGGCGGTGATGAGGGTGGACTCGGCGAAGACGGCGCCGGAGCAAGAGGCCTCGAAGGGTTCCCAGGTGAGGACGGGATCGATGTAGTCGCCGTCGTTGCCGGCGCCCTCGTTCAGGGGCCAGCCGTAGTTGCCGCCGGGCTCGATCAGGTTGATCTCGTCGGCGATGTCGGTGCCGAACTCGGTGGCGTACAGCTCTTCGGAGGCGTTCCAGGTCAGGCCCTCGATATTGCGGTGGCCGCTGGAGTAGACGGGGGAGTCGGGGTCGGGGTTGTCCGCGGCGGGCTCGCCGCCTGAGTCGATGCGGAGGATCTTGCCGCCCAGCGAGTCCTCGTCCTGGGAGTTCTGGCTGTTCCCGGCGTCGCCGGTGGCGGCGTACAGGTAGCCGTCGGGGCCGAAGGCGAGCGCGCCCCCATTGTTGGTGCTGCCGGAGGGGATGCCGGTGAGGATCGGTTCGGGCTCACCCTCGGCGTCCAGATCCAGGCTGGCGATCCGGTTATCGTCCTCGCTGGAGTAGTAGAGGAAGATCGTGGAGTCCGAGTCGAATTCGGGGGAGACGGCGATGCCCATGAGGCCGCCGTCGCCCGCGGGGTCGACTTCGATGGTGCGCAGTTCTTCGGGGTCGCCGGTGGTGCCGTCCTCGGCCAGGGAGATGGACAGCAGCCGCCCGGAGTCGCGCTCGCCGAGCAGGGCGGTCCCGTCGGGCAGGAAGCCCAGGCCCCAGGGGACCTCGAGGCCTTCGGCGACGACGTCGAGGAGGGTCGCCGGTTCCTCGGGGGCGCCGCTGGGGGTGGGCAGGTTCGGCGGCTCGCCGCCGGTCGGCTCGGGCGGCTGGCCGAACGAGCACGAGGCGAGCGAGAACGTGACCGCCGCCGCGGAGGCGGCCGATATCCATCGGCGCATAGGCCCCACCCTATCTATCCGGCAATGGAAAGCCACCCGCCCCGATCCGGTGCCGTCGGCCCCAGTCGTTTTCGTTCCCTTCTGCGCTGCACTAGGCTGTGCCGCGTGAAGGTTTGGATCGGTCATGAATCAGGTCGCGAGCACCTCGGTGAACTCCCGGCGAATGTTGAGCTCGAGGTGTTCGACGGACGCTCCGGCTATCCCTCGGACCCGGCCACCGTCGAATTCTGGGTGCCGCCGTTCCTGGCCCAGTCGAAGGTCACCCTCCCATTGCGGGACATGCCCGCGCTGCGGACGATCCAGCTGCTGAGCGCGGGCGCAGAGGTCTGGGTGCCGGTCCTGCCCGAGGGGGTGGCGCTCTGCGACGCCCAGGGCGTCCACACCGGAGTGACCACTGAATGGACGATCGGCGCGATCATCGCCTCCATGCGCGGTTTCGACGTCTTCGCCCGCCGGCAGGAACGCCGGGAGTGGAAGGTCGAGTTCACGACCACGGTGTGCGACAAGCGGGCCCTGATCGTCGGCGCCGGCGACATCGGGGAGAAGGTCGCCGAGACCTTGACGGTGCTCGGCACCGAAGTCGTGAAGGTGGCCCGCCGCGCTCGCCCCGGCGTGCACGCCATCGACGAGATCGACGCATTGCTGCCCGAGGCCGACATCGTCGTCCTCATCCTCCCGCTGACCGACGCCACCCGCGGCATGGTCGACGCGAAGTTCCTGGCCCGCATGAAGGACGGCGCCCTGTTGGTCAATGCCGCCAGAGGCCCGATCGTCGACACCGACGCACTCGTGGCGGAGGTCGCCGCGGGCCGCCTGCGCTGCGCGGTCGACGTGGTCGACCCCGAGCCGCTGCCCGAAGACCACCCGCTCTGGGGCCTGGAGGGCGCGCTCATCACTCCGCACGTGGGAGCCTCGACGGACGGCCTGATCACCCGCGCCTACGCCCCGGTGGGCGCTCAGATTCGCCGCTACGCGGCCGGGGAACCGTTGGAGAACGTGGTCAGCGAAGGCTACTGACTCGAGTCGGAGCCGTCCCCGCGGAGGTCCTGGCCGCCGACGTGCAGCACCTGCGGGAGGTTCTCGGCCTTGAGCGGGCGCAGGCGGACCTGGGACTGGTCGTCCAGTATGGCCGCCACTCCGTCGTCGTCAGTGGCGAAGCCGTCGATGTGGTTCCACTCGATGAGCCTGCGCGAGAGGAAACTCCGCACGATGATGCCCTCGCGGGTCACGTCCAGGCCGGAGCGCCAGGCCCAGGAGGAGACGGCCAGCGGCGCCAGCAGCAGCACCGCCCCGATGACGACCGAGAAGGCGCCCCACAGGGGCTGCTCGGCCATCAGCGAGAACGCCAGCGGCGCACCCGCCAGCCAGCCGACGAAAGCGGCCACTGTGATCGCCGCGGATCGGCGAATCCGCAGGCGGGGAGACGAGGCAGGCGAGGCAAGGGTCATGGACTGATCCTGACACACCCGGCCGCGGGGCGCGAATCAGGCGCGGTCCGGTTTCTGTCGGATTGCCGCTTGACTGTCCCCTCTCACGTGGCACGATCACCCCAGAGGCAAGGGAACGAGACCAATGGTGGTGAGTGTGGCTGTCAAGATCACATTCCGGCCAACGCCGCGCCAAGTGCTCGGCCGCACCATCTTCATTGCCGCCATCGCAGGGGCCGCCGCCCTCACGCCCGCCCTCGCCTACATGGTCCTGAGCGGCGACTGGAACCTCATCGTCCTGGCGGCCGTGGCGGCGGTCGCCGGCCTCGTCGCCTTCGCCTTCGCGCTGCTGGGTTCGCGCAAGCTCGGAGTCGTCGTGGACGACGAGGGCATCCACCCCTTCGAGAGTCCCCGCAGCGTCCCGTGGACGCAGGTCGCCGACATCCGCGCCGAACGCCGCGGCACCCGCGCCGTCCCGGTCGTCTACCTGACCGGCCCCGCCGGGGGCACCTGGCGGCTGCGCGCGCCCTACTCCGGACGAGCGCTGGCGGTCGACGAGCAGCTGGACGAGAAGATCTTCGTCATGCGGACGTTGTGGGAGGTCCACCGCCACGGGGCGGTGCCCCCGCGTACCGACTGATCGACGATCTTCACTGGATTGTTTCCGGCGCGGACCCGAAAGTTCCGAAAACCTTTGAGTAGGCATTGAAGGAATGCGATTGCCATTTGTGACCCGATCGTGACCTTCGGGGCGGTTCACCAGCCTTGACCCTCCAATAGTGTTGCCGTAATCTCACCGTCATTACCGAAAGTTTTCGATTTAGTTCCGGAAATTGAAAGCGTTATATCGGTATTCGGCGGGATCGAGCCGGGCCCCGTCGGACCCCTTTTGGTCCTCGGGCCATGACGACCTCGGAAGGAGCGCTCACCGATGAGCACTCGAGCCCCGCAGTCCAATCCCTTCAAGAAGTCCTCGGGGGCCATTGCGTGGCCCGACCCCGCCCTCTCCCGACGCGGCCTGGTCGTCACCGGTGCCACCGCGCTCACCGCCAGCGCCGCCGGTTGCAGCTGGTTCTCCACCGACCCCGAATCCGACGGCGCGGCGGGCGGGGAGAAGGGCCTGGAGGCCCCCATGCTCGCCGAGCGAGTGGAGGCAGGCGACCTCCCGCCGGTCGAGGAGCGCCTCCCCACCGAACCGGTCGTCATCAAGGTCTCCGAGGAGATGGGCGCCTACGGCGGCACCTGGAACACCGCCATCACCGGCGCCTCCGACGGCCCGTGGCTCTTCCGCACCATCAACTACGAGCCGTTGCTCAAGCGCACCCGCGACTGGGAGGAGATCGAGCTCAACCTCGCCTCCGCCTTCGAGGCCAACGACGACGCCAGCGAATTCACCATCACGCTCCGCGAGGGCCTGAAGTGGTCCGACGGTGAGCCGGTGACCACTTCCGACGTCGAGTTCGCCTTCAACGACGTCAATCTCAACGAAGCCCTCACCACCGCGGTCCCCACCGAGCTGACCGGCCCCGACGGCAACGCCTGCGAGCTGGAGATCGTCGACGAGCTCACCTTCATCGTCCGCTTCTCCGGACCCACTCCGATGTTCCGCGAGAACATGGCGGGCGGCATCTCCGGGCAGCGCTTCACCTGGTACCCACGCCACTACCTGGAGCAGTTCCACCTCGACTACAACGACAAGGCCGACGACGAGGCCGTCGAGGAGGGCTACGACGGGTGGGTCGCCCGCTTCACCTCGCTGGGCAACCTGTGGAGCTTCCAATGGGAGAATCCGGACCTTCCGAGCCTCATGGCCTGGACCTGCAGGCAGCCCATCTCCTCCGCCGATTACGCCTCCTTCGAGCGCAACCCCTACTACTACAAGGTGGACGAGGAGGGCAGCCAGCTGCCCTACATCGACGAGGTCCGCTACAACATCATCGCCGACGTCGAGACCATGTTCGCCCACGCGATCAACGGCGACTACGACTTCCACTCGCGCCACTTCAACGACAACGCCCACCGGGCCGATGCGGTCGACGCCCAGGAGGCCGGGAACTACACCGTCCTCGACCTGACCTCGACCTACTCCAGCGACATGAACATCGCGTTCAATATGAACCACCACGACGCCGGGTTGCGGAAGATCTTCCAGGACAGGCAGTTCCGCATCGCCATGTCCCACGCGATCGACCGGCAGGAGCTGATCGACGTGCTGTGGAATCGCGTCGGCGAGCCCGCGCAGCCCGCCCCCACGCCCGACTCCGACTTCTACGACGAGGAGTTCGCCACCCAGTACCTCGAGTTCGACGCGGACCTGGCCAACCAGATCCTCGACGATGCCGGCTACGAGGCCGGATCGGGCGGCATGCGCACCTCCCCGGACGGGACGCCGTTGGAATTCACCTGCTCCATCGCCGACGACGCGCTCCTGGGCACCATCTGGATCGACGCGATGGACATGATCAAGACCTATTGGGAGGCCGTCGGCGTCACGCTGCACATCAACGGCCAGCCCCGCGAGAACTGGCAGACCGCGGTCAACGAATTCGACTTCGACCTGACCGTGTGGACCGGCGACGGCGGCGCGATCGACGAGACCATCTCGGTCTACTGGTACATGGCCGCGGGGCCGGGCGGCGGCGCGTTCTTCGCCAGGCAGTGGTCGGAGTACTACGAACGCGGCGGTGAGACCGACGAGGCGCTGGTCCAAGAACTCCCCGCCCACATCGTCGAGCAGCAGGAGCTGTACAACCAGTGGCGGCTCGAACCCGACCCGGCGTCACGAGACGACATCTTCCGGCAGATCCTCGAGATCGCCAAGGAGCAGTTCTACGCGATCGGCACCGTCCGCGGCGCGGGCTCGTGGGCCATCGTCTCGAACCGGCTCCACAATGTCGGCGGCGAGATGCCGGAGAACCCCACGTACGGAACGCCCTCGCCGTCGCGCCCCGAGCAGTGGTTCCTCAACGAGGCTTAGGGACTCGACATGCTGCGCTACCTGGGCCGCCGTGTCCTGTACATGGCGGCCACCCTCTTGGCGATCTCGCTGGTGGTGTTCGTCGTCATCAGCCTGCCGCCGGGGGACTTCGTAACGGCCCTGCAGGCCAAGTATTCGACGCAGGGCCAAGGGCTCTCCGCCGACGACCTCGAGAACCTGCGGGTCAGATACGGCCTGGACGGCAATATCCTCGCCCAGTACGGGCACTGGTTCTCACAGATCGTGCTGCACGGCGACCTGGGGACGTCCTTCGAGTTCGAGAAGCCCGTCGCCGATATCGTGGGCCCCCGCCTGGGGGCCACGATCGGCGTCTCGCTGGCGACCTTGATCGTGACGTGGGCGATCGCCTTCCCCATCGGCGTCTACTCGGCGGTCAAGCAGCGCTCGATCGGCGACTACACGGCGACGACGGTCGGCTTCCTCGGCCTGGCGACCCCGAACTTCCTGATCGCGCTGGTGTTCATCTACTTCAGCGTCTCCTGGTTCGGGTCGGTCCCTTCAGGACTGTGCTCGCCCGAATGGTGCGACTCGGCGTGGAACCTGGGCAAGCTGCTGGACCTGCTGGGGCACTTGTGGATTCCGATGATCGTCATCGGCACCGCGGGCGTGGCCGGGGTGGTGCGCATCATCCGCAATAACCTGCTGGACGAGCTGCACCGCCCGTACGTGACCGCCGCCCGCGCCCGGGGCGTCCCCGAGAAGCAGCTGCTGCGGCGCTATCCGCTGCGGGTCGCGCTCAACCCGTTCGTTTCCACGATCGGATGGGTGCTGCCGCTGCTGCTGGTCGGCGACATCGTCGTCGGGCAGATCCTGAGCCTGCCGACGTTGGGGCCGATCCTTTTGGGGGCCTTGCGAAGTCAGGACATGTACCTGGCCGGCTCGATCATCATGATCCTCAGCATGCTCACCGTGATCGGCACCCTGATCTCGGACCTGCTCCTGGGCTGGCTAGATCCCCGCATCCGCCTTATGGGGATGAATGGAGCACGCCAGTGAACAATCTGGACTGCGGCTCGCTCGTCGCAAGTACGCTCCGCAAGCTCCGCATACGTACTAGCTCCTCACGACCCTTGCCAGATTGCCCCCTGACGCACCCCATTCACCCCATACTTCCCCTGGAGCAAAAGTGAGTGTCACCGTAGACACGCGCCCTACCGCCTCCCAGCGGCAACTGGTGTGGTGGGCGTTCAAGAAGCACCGCCTGGCGCTGATCTCGGCCTGGCTGCTGGCCTTCATGTTCTTCGTGATCGCCCTGTGCGAGTTCCTGGCGCCGTTCGACGACCGCCACCGCGATTCCGCGTACACCACCGCGCCGCCGCAGGTCCTCAAGCTGTGGGACACCGACGGAGAGGAGGGATTCCGGTGGGGCCTCCACGTCGACGGCTACACCTCCACTCAGGATCCCGAGTCGCTGCGGATCAGCTACGAGGCCGACCCCGACGATCGCGTGGAGGTCGGGTTCTTCGTCAAGGGCGAGGAGTACGAGCTCTTCGGCCTCATTCCGATGGAGCGGCACTTCATGGGGCCCCATGACCCGGAGGACCCGATGTACCTCATGGGGACCACCACCGACGGCCAGGACCTGTTCAGCCAGCTCATCTACGCCACCCGCGTCTCGGCCTCGGTCGGCGTCATCGGCGTGCTGCTGGCGTTCATCCTCGGCATCGTGCTCGGCGCGATCTCCGGCTACTTCGGCGGCTGGGCCGACAACGGCATCCAACGCGTCATCGAACTCATCATGGCCGTCCCCGCGATTCCGCTGTGGCTCGGCCTGACCGCCGCGCTGCCGGTGGAGATGAACCCGCTGACCAGATACTTCATCATCACGACGTTGCTGGCGCTGGTGGCGTGGACCGGCCTCGCCAGGGAGGTGCGCGGGCGCTTCCTGGCGATGCGGAGCGAGGAGTTCGTGACCTCGGCGCGCCTGGACGGCTCCAGCCACGGGCGGGTCATGTTCCGGCACATGCTCCCGTCCTTCTCCTCCCACATCATCGCGGCGCTCTCCCTGTCGATCCCGACGATGATCCTGGCCGAGACCGCGCTGTCGTGGCTCGGCATGGGGCTGCGCCCGCCGGTGGTCTCCTGGGGCGTGCAGCTCCAGGACGCGAGCAAGTGGAGCGTCCTCTCGGGCGCGCCGTGGCTGCTCATCCCCGGCCTGTGCGTGGTGATCGTGGTCTTGGCGTTCAACTTCGTCGGCGACGGCCTGCGCGACGCCGCCGACCCCTACAAGCATTAGGCATGCCGATGAGTGAACCGCTCCTTGAAATCTCCGGCCTCAAGACCGGCTTCGACACCTACGACGGCAGAGTCAGGGCCGTCGACGGCGTCGATCTCACGGTCCACGCCGGCAAGACTTTGTGCGTGGTCGGCGAGTCCGGCTGCGGCAAGTCCGTCACCGCCCGCTCGATCCTGCGGCTGGTCGAGGCGCCCGGCAGCATCGACGCCGGCTCGATCGTGTGGCGCGGCGACCCGGAGCCATTCGACGTGCTCGAACTCGACGTGTCCGACAAGCGGCTGGCGAAACTGCGCGGCGGCGACGTCGGCATGATCTTCCAGGAGCCGGCCGCGTCGCTGCTTCCCTTGCGCACCATCGGCGCCCAGCTGATCGAGACGATCCGCATCCACACCGGGGCCGACAAGAAGGCCGCCCGGGCCCGCGCCATCGACCTGCTCGACCAGGTCGGCATTCCCCGGCCCGAGCAGCGGGTCGACGCCTTTCCGTTCCAGCTCTCCGGCGGCATGTGCCAGCGCGCCATGATCGCGATCGCCCTGTGCGCCAACCCGTCCCTGCTCATCGCCGACGAACCCACCACGGCGCTCGACGTCACCACGCAGGCGCGCATCCTCGACCTCATCCGCTCGCTCCAGGCCGAATACCGGATGGCGGTCATGTTCATCACCCACGACCTGGGCGTCGTGGCCGAGCTGGCCGACGAGGTCGCCGTCATGTATCTCGGCAAGGTCGTCGAACGCGCCGGTGTGGAGGAATTGTTCGCCGATCCCAAGCACCCCTACACAAAACGGCTGCTCCACTCCGTGCCGGTGCTCGGCCGCGACCGGGGACGCGACCTGCCGACCATCCCCGGCACCGTCCCCAATCCGCTGCACCGCCCGAAGGGCTGCTCCTTCCACCCGCGGTGTGCCGAGGCCATCGCCGGGACCTGCGACCTGGATGAGCCGCCCGAGATCGACTTCGGCGGCGGCCGCACCGCCCAATGCGTTCTCTACGCCGACCGAGAAGGGGCCACCGCATGAGCGAGCAGCTGCTGGAGGTAAGTGACCTCCACGTCCGCTTCCCGGTGCGGCGCAACCTCCTCGGGCGCGTCACCGTGGAGAACCACGCCGTCTCAGGCGTCGACCTCACCCTCTACAAGGGTGAGACACTCGGCCTGGTCGGCGAATCCGGCTGCGGCAAGACCACGCTCGGACGCACCATCGTCGGCGCCCAGAAGCCCACCTCGGGCTCGATCCTCTACGACGGCAAGGACCTCGCGGACCTCAGCCGCCGCGAACAGGCCGCCTCGCGACGGCGCATCCGCCTGGTCTTCCAGGACCCGTTCTCCTCGCTCAACCCGCGCATGACGCTCCGCCAGATCATCGGCGACCCGCTCGTCGCCACCGGCGAGGCCCGCGGATCCGAACTGGAGGAACGAATCGCGGAGATGATGCGCCGCGTCGGACTCTCCCCGGACTACATGGAGCGGTATCCGCACTCGTTCTCCGGCGGCCAGCGCCAGCGCGTCAATATCGCCCGCGCCCTCATCGTCGGCCCCGAACTGGTCGTCGCCGATGAACCGGTCAGCGCCCTCGACGTGTCGGTGCGCGCCCAGATCCTGAATCTCCTGCGCGAACTCCAGGCCGAGTTCGGCCTGACGTACCTGTTCATCTCGCACGACCTGTCGGTGGTGGAGAACATCGCCGACCGGGTCGCGGTCATGTACTTCGGGAAGATCGTCGAACTCGCCGGCACCGCCGAGCTGTACGAGACGCCGCACCACCCGTACACCGAGGCGCTCATGTCGGCCGTGCCGATCCCCGACCCGGCACTGCGGGGGAGGGGCGGGCGGATCCTGCTGCCGGACGAACTGCCCGACCCGACCAGCCCGCCGCCCGGCTGCGCGTTCGCCGGGCGCTGCCGCCACGCCTTGACCGGACGCTGCGACACCGGCATGATCCCGCTCGAGGGCGGCGTGCGCTGCGTGCGCTCCGGCGAACTGAAACTCCAGGGCCTGACCGCGAAGACGAACTGAAGGCGCAGTCGATGACCGACATCATTCCCACTGTCGAGGGACTCGCCTTCGGCGGCGATTACAACCCTGAGCAGTGGGGCCGGAAGGTCTGGGACGAGGACGCCCGTCTCATGGGCGAGGCCGGGGTGAACCTCGCGACCGTCAACGTCTTCTCTTGGGCCAGAGTCAATCCCGGTCCCGGCCAGTGGGAGTTCGGGCAGCTCGACGCCATTATGGACCACCTTGCCGCGAACGGCGTGAAGGCCGACCTGGCGACCCGCCCGACCGATCTCAACCCGTTCCTCGACCGCCTGGCAATCGAGCCGGACTTCCCGGACGCTCCGCCGGGCCTGGAACTGGTCCGCCGATCCCATGAGGACGGCAGAAGCTACCTCTTCGCCATCAACCACACCGAAACGGAGTCGCGAGTCCCGGCGACCGGAACCGATCTCCTCACCGGCGCCGACTGGACCGCAGAGACCCCCATCCCTCCCGGAGGTATCGCGGTCATTCACGAGTCCTGAACTGTCACACCCGTCGGCTACCGTCACAGATTCAGCCATTCCTGTGGAGGAGCCACAATGCCCACGATCGTCTTCGTTCACGCCCTCGGATCGAGCAGCCGGGCCTGGGAGCCGCAGCGCGCCGCGCTCGGCGACCAGTACCGGGTCCTGACACCCGACCTGCCCGGGCACGGTGAGGCCGAGGGCCGCTTCACCCTCGACGGCGGTGCGGACGCCATCGGCGAGGTCATCGCCGCCGAATCCGAGCCGGTGACGCTCGTCGGGATTTCGGTCGGCGCCACGGTGGCGATGCTCGCCGCCCTGGCCGAACCGGACCGGGTCTCGCGCCTCGTCCTCTCCGGCGGCGTGGCGCATGCTCCGGGCATCGCGGCGCAGCGCAACATGATGCGCCTGATGCCGACGGGTCTGATCGTGGGGCTCATGAGCGGCATGTATGCGGGTGGGAAAGCGGAGTACAAAGCCCAGGCCGCCGAGGACCTCCGGCGGGCCGGCAAGGAGGCGTTCATGACCGGCCTATCGCAGCTCGGCGAGCTCGACCTTCGCCCCCGCCTGTCCGAGCTGACCCAGCCGGCATTGGTCCTATGCGGCGCCAAGGACAAGGAGAACCTGAAACCGGCCGAAGCACTCGCCGCAGGGCTGCCGAACGCCGAACTGAAGACCATCCCCGAAGCCGGTCACATCTGGAACCTCCGGGACCCCGACGGCTTCAATCGGACCCTGACCGATTTCCTGCCCTAATCGGCACCGGCTGGATCCCCGAAGCAACCCTCCGACCGGGAGCCGCTGCCGCCATTCGCGAGAATTGATCACGCTCACTCGCCCAATCCGTCACTGGCGCAACATGATCAGTCGGATTTGCGACAGACTGTGTGTTGAGACGCCCGATCTTGAGTGTGTAGAAATACACTTATCTCTATGGAGAATCCGACACAGGAAACCGGTCTGCTGAACGAGGCCGAGCTCGGCGAACTCGCCGAGCTCGGCCATCGTGTCCGGTACCCTGCGCGGTCGAAAGTGGTTCAGGAAGGGGACAACTCCGACTTCGTCCTCTATCTGATGGACGGCCACATCCAAGTGGTCACGGGTAAGCCTCCCGAAATCATCCGCATCTACGGTCCCGGAGACATAGCCGGTGAACGTGCCAGTGTCACCGGTAAACTGCGGAGCGCCGATCTGGTCGCCTTCGACGAGGTCGAGGCCTACTTCATCCCCGGAAGAGAGTGGCGCCGGTTCATCGAACAGCGTCCTGCAGTGCTGATGAAGCTCTACCGCGCCACGCTCGACCGACTCGAATCGCGGGAACCCTCGCGATCCGCCTCCGCTTCAACGGTCGAATTCAAGGTCGCCTCGGCACTGATCAGGCTGCTCGAAAGTGGACTCGGGCAGGCGGTGCCCGAAGGACATCGCATCAGCGGGATCTCACAGCGGGAACTGGGGTACCTCAGCGACATCTCGCGTGAATCGGTATCCATCGGGCTCAGGCCGCTGCGAGAGCGGGGTGCGATCAGCACCGGCCGGAACTGCTTCACGATCCTTGATCTCGCCGAGATCGAACGCGTCGCCCACCGCAGCTACCGGACATCGGAACCGTTATGAACGCAGTAATCGGAGACCTCCTCCCTTATGCGACCTACTTCCTGGCGGCGATCCCGCTGGCACTGGTCACCAAGCACCTCTTCGCCTACCTGAGCGACCGGAACCGATCCCGGGCGCGACTCGAACTGCTCACCCGCAGCATTGAAGGCACCGATCCCGACTCCCGCGCTGACATCCTGCGCGCGCTCGGCGACGGTGAACCCGACGGCCGCGAGGAGATCCGTCGGCCGCCTCCCTCCAATTGATGATTGAGCGACACAAACGAGAGGGACGGCACGTGGCCGTTGACAGATCGGCCGCCTACGACGGTGTGCTGCTCTACAAGTTGGTGTGGCGGCTCGTCCGGGACCACCGATTCGACCCGAATGACTTCGTGCTCGTGGGCAGTGCCCGGCTGTGGCTCGAAGGCATTGTCGGTCGGCTGGCGGACATCGACATCGTCGCCCGGAACGAGACCTGGGAACGGGCCCAGAAGATCGCCCACAACTATCTGCACAACGGGACATACAGCGGAGAGAACACCGGCGCACCGGTGGTCCAGCTTTACGGGAAGCGAATCGACGTCTGCCCCAGCTGGGTCGGCGACCGCTTCGACGCCGACGAGCTCATCGACCATGCCGATGTCATCAGCGGGCTCCGGCACATGTCGGTGGCCGACGTCGTCGCCTACAAACGGAAGCTCGGGCGCCCCAAGGATCGTCAGGATCTGGCCCGCATCCGTTCCAGGACCGCGGGACTGGCGATCACCGAGCTGCCTGATCGTCGACCGGCGCTGTCGGTTCCGGGGTGACCGGGTGGAGGAGACCGGGGTGGTCGTCGGGGAGGACCGCCTTGATGGCCCAGCCGGAGACGACCAGGCACAGGAGGAGGAGCGGCCAGGAGAGGAGGACTTGCGCCAGCGTGCCGCCGAGGACCGCCACGACCTCGCGGTCGGCGATCCAGAACGGGGTCAGGATCGCGACCCGAAGGGCGTACATCGCCACCCAGATCCAGGACGCGACGCTGTAGGCGCGGACGAGCTCGGGGTCCAGGCGCCAGCGGGTCTTCTGGCCGACCATGGCTCCCACGATCAGGCCGAGCAGCGGCCTGCGGAAGATGATGAACGCCGCCCAGACGAGAGCGCTGGCGGCGTTGGAGAGGATGCGGGGGAGGAGGATGTCCTGCGGGCGTCCGGTGTAGATGACCACGAGGCAGGCGACGCAGACGCTCAGCAGTCCGAGCACGACGGCTCTCGGCTTGGATTTCTGCCGCAGTCGCACCGCCGCGATCAGTGCCGCGCAGGCGAGCGAAGCCGTTACGCCCCAAGCGATCGAGTTTCCAGTGAGCAACCAGGTGAGGATGAACACCACCAATGGGGCGGTGGCGTCGAAGGCTCCTCGCTTGCCGCCTAGTAGGCTGACGAGCGTGTCTTGCCGCACAGTATCGGACGCTGTAGACAATGCCAACCCTCACTTCTAGACCCGTTACAACAGGCAAGGCTACCCTAACGGCAGGGGGCCGCCGGGCATCGCTCAGCGTGGCCCGACCCACGGATGGATTGGCGCAGTACCGGATGCTCGGCACACATGGGATGGACGAACCGCAGCTCCTCGACCTCATCCGCCGCGCCCGCCAAACCGACTTCGGGCGATGGAGCAAGGCCGATCTCGAGCGGGCGGTTCCCGGTCTCGGTTGGAAGATCAGGTCCTCAGAGGTCGACATCGGCATGTGGCGGGCCGACACCGGCTATGCCACCGGCGACGCCATCATCGACTCGGTTCCCCCGCAGACCCCGCTCTACGGACGGGCCGACTTCTACTCGATCGAAGTCCTGGTGCTCCGCTCCGCCGAGCGCGGCCGACAGGGTGAGAGTCACCGCACCAAGGTCTTCCGCGAGGTCATGGCCACCGTGCTCAGCGAGCTTGGCGCGCCTGACATCCGCGGCGGCGACGGCGGCCCCTGGATCCGCTGGTACCGCGACAATCTCGTCTTCGAACTCCACCTGCGCCGCTTCCACGGCGGCGTCACCCTCCGCCTGCTCTCACCCGAGCTGTTCGACCAGCTGGAGGCCCACGCGGTCGGCAAGGGCGACGTCTCCGGATGGCAGGCCTACGCCCGCCAGTCCAACCACCCGACCGAGCCCGCCTGCTACGACCTGGGCGAGTTCACCGAGCGGCTCAGCTCCCTCCTCGGCGACATGTCCGCCGACGTCCCCACCATCGACACCGCCGGCACCGTCCTGCTGCGCACCGGCGACTGGTCGGCCCGCTACGTGGCCGCGTTCGTCGACGGCGGGCTCCGCGTCGAGGCCTCCGCCGCCGTCAAGGGCAGCTGGCGCGGCGGCCTGTCGAACCTGCCCAACATGGGATTCCGGGCCCCCTCGGGCGCCCAGCCGAACTGGTCGCGAACCTTCCCCTCGACCGACCGGACCGCCACCAATCAGGCCGCGCACATGATGGTCGACGCCTTGCGGGCCTTCGGCATCCAGGACCTGTTCGACATCGTCTACGACGGCTTCACCGCCGACGGCGAACGCATGTACCTGCCCGTCCTCGGCATCGGAAACGGCGCCAACCCCTACTAGATACGGCCTCGTCCGCGACGGCGTCCCGGGCGACGCGAAGTTAGGGTTTCGGCATGATCGTTGATCTCCGCTCCGACACCCTGACCCGTCCCACCGCGGACATGCTCGACGCCATGATGCACGCCGAGGTCGGCGACGACGTCTACGGCGAAGACCCGACCGTGAACGCACTCGAAGCCGAGGCGGCCGCGCTCTTCGGCCACGAGGCTGCCGTCTTCACCCCGACCGGCTCCATGGCCAACCAGATCGGCCTGCAACTCGCGGTGCCGCCCGGCGAGGAACTGCTGTGCGACATCAAAGCGCACATCGTGAACTTCGAGATGGGCGCCGCCGCCGCGCTCGGCGGGATCTCCACCCGCACCTGGACGACCGAACGCAGTCGCCTCGACGCCTCCCTCATCGAACCGCTGATCAACCCGATCAGCCCGCACGTGACGCCCACCCGCGCCATCGCGATCGAGAACACCCACAACATCGGCGGCGGCACCATCCAGCCGCTCGCCGAACTGCGCGCGCTGCGCGAACTCGCCGACTCGTACGGCCTGGCCCTCCACCTGGACGGCGCCCGCATCTGGAACGCCCACGCCGCCACCGGGGTCTCCCTGCGCGAGTACGGGACGCTGTTCGACACCGTCTCGGTGTGCCTCTCCAAGGGCCTGGGCGCCCCGGCGGGCTCGATCATCATCACCGACGCCGAGCGGGCCGCCCGCGCCCGCATCATCCGCAAGCGCCTGGGCGGCGGGATGCGTCAGGCCGGCTACCTCGCCGCCGCCGGACGCTACGCGCTGGCGAACCACATCGAGCGCCTCGCCGACGACCACGCCCGCGCCAGGCACCTCGCCGAGTCCCTGGAACCGTACGGAATCTGCGAGGCCGAGCAGGTGGACACCAATATCGTGCTGTTCCACGGCCCCGACATGCCGAAGCTCGCCGCGGCCGCGGCCGAGCAGGGCGTCAAGTTCGGCGCCATGGGTCCCGACCGGGCCCGGCTCCTGACGCATCTCGACGTGGACGACGCGGGAATCGAGCGCGCCGTCAAGGTCCTCAGCGACCTGGTCCGCTGACCGGACCCCGCGCCGGGGCCGTTCGGGCGGGCGGATATCACCGAGTCGACGGTTGCCGCCCGCCGACACCGGGGGTAGGTTAGGCATACCTGAGTAAGTCGAACCTAAGTCCCTGGAGGTCCGCGGATGTATGCCTGCATCTGCCACGGCGTTCAAGACCACGAAGTCCGTGATTGCATCCGCGCCGGGGCGCGCACCGAAGAGGCCATCGGCGATGCCTGCGAGGCCGGTACCGGCTGCGGCAACTGCCTCGATCGCATTACCGACATGATCGAGCACCACTTCGCTTCGGAGCCCGTCGCGGTCGCCTCCGGTTAGGCAAGCTTGTCCTATTTTAGGTATTCCTGAGTGAAAACCCCTGCTGACCTGGTCTTAGTGTGGAAACGTCGACCGTTGCGGCCGACGTTGAAAACCGGGGAAGGACACCGAGACATGCAGGGCGACAAGCGAGTCATTGAATTTCTGAACGAGCAGCTGACCGCCGAGCTGACCGCCATCAACCAGTACTTCCTGCACTACAAGATGCAGGACAACTGGGGTTACACGAAATTGGCGGCGTACACGCGGGCCGAGTCGATGGACGAGATGCGCCACGCGGACATCTTGACCGACCGGATTCTCTTCCTGGACGGGCTCCCGAACTACCAGCGCCTGTTCCCGCTGCGGATCGGCCAGTCGGTGCCCGAGATCTTCCAGTGCGACCGCGAGATCGAGGTCGAGGCGATCGACCGCCTCAAGCGCGGCATCGAGTACATGGAATCGGTCAAGGACTACATCTCCCGCGACCTCTTCGCCAGCATTCTGAAGGACGAAGAGCACCACATCGACTACCTGGACACGCAGCTCGAGATCATCGAGAAGATCGGTGAGGAGCTGTACATCCAGTCGCTGATCGAGCAGCCCAAGGAAGCCTGATACTCAGCGAGATCGGAATGTGAGAGGGGGCCGGCATTGCGCCGGCCCCCTCCTTCTTCCGCGCGGCGGGGCCCCTCACATCCCCACTGCGTTGGTAGGTCGCCGCTGGCCTTGACAGCGCCGACTTAGGGATCGTAACATATCGATACTTCGAATGAAAGTTTCGCGAAACTTTCAGTCCAAGCCCCTTGTGGACCGGCCTTCTCCGACCCCTGACCGGCCGCGATGTCCCTCACCTTCGCAAAGGAGCGATCCATGCAAACCCCTGCCGACCACGGTCCAATTCCCAGGCGGACGGGTCCGTTCGCGACCCGCCGCACCGTTCTGACCACCGCGGCCGCCGTCGGAGGCGCGGCCGTCCTGCCGGTCGGGTTCCTCGCCCTCGGCGCCGGCCCGGCCAGCGCCGACGAGCTGCTGCTGACCACCGACTTCTCCTCCGGCACCGCCGAGGGCTGGACGGGCCGCGGCGCCGCCACCGTCTCGGTCACCCCCGAGGAGCAGCTGCTCATCGAGGGCCGCACCGCCAGCTGGAACGGCGCCGCCATCGACATCACCTCCCACATCGAGGTTGGCGTCCGCTACCAGATCACGGTGCGCCTGCGCCTGCCGGAGGGCAATCCCGCCGCGGACCTGCGCGTCACGGTGCAGCGCGATGTCGGCGGCGCCTCCAGCTACGACTCGGTCGTGTGGAACACGGCGGTGGACGACGCCGCGTGGATCGAGCTCACCGGCACGTACTCGATCTCCGCACCCGCGGACCAGCTCCAGTTCTATGTCGAGTCCGCCTCCAGCCTCACCCCGATCCTGCTGGACGACTTCGCCCTGACCCGAATCGAGGAACCCGAGATCGAAGACATTCCCCCGCTGGCGGACTTCCTGGCCGCCGACTTCCGCTTCGGTGCGGCCGTCGAGCCGCCCGAGGTGGTCGGCAGGCCGGCCGAGCTCCTGGCCAAGCACTTCGCGCAGGTCACCACCGGCAACCAGATGAAACCCGAATCGATCCAGCCGGTCGAGGGGACCTTCGACTTCTCCCGCGCCGACCAGATCGTCGACTTCGCCGAGGCGAACGGCATGCAGATCTGGGGCCACACCCTGCTGTGGCACAACCAGACCCCGGCCTGGTGGTTCGAGGACGCCGACGGGCGCCCGCTGGAGAACAACACCGAGGACCAGGACCTCATCCTGGGGCGGCTCAAATCCCACGTCGAGGCCATCGCCGCGCACTACGGCAACCGGATCTGGGCCTGGGACGTCGTCAACGAGGTGGTCGACCCCGAGCAGGAGGACGGACTGCGCCACTCGCGCTGGTATGAGATCTTCGGCGGCGGCCAGTACATCGCCAAGGCGTTCAAGATCGCCCGCAAGGCCTTCCCCAGGGACGTCAAGCTCTTCATCAACGACTACAACACCGAGTTCCCCGACAAGCGTGAAGCGATGTACAACCTGGTCCAGGGGCTATTGCGCCGCCGTGTCCCGATCGACGGCATCGGCCACCAGGCGCACGTCGACTACAAGCGCCCGATCGAGCTGCTCGCCGAATCCATCGACCAGTTCACTACCTTCGGGCTGCTCCAGACGGTCACCGAACTCGACGTGTCCATCTCGGATTCGATGGACGAGAGCCTCCCCGAGACGCCGCCGGAGCGGCTGATCGAGCTGGGCTGGTACTACAAGGAGCTGTTCGAGATGCTGCGCGAGCGCTCCGAGCACCTGGAGTCGGTGACGATGTGGGGCCTGTACGACGCGGTCTCGTGGCTGCGGACCTGGCCGGTCTCGCGGCCGCACGAGGCGCCGCTGATCTTCGACGACGACCTCCAGGCGAAGGCGGCGTACTGGGGCATCGTGGATCCGACGAAGCTCGAACCGCTGCCCGAATAACCGATCATGAGAGCGGGGCGCCCGGACCGGGTGCCCCGCTCTCGCACTGCTCCTTGCCCGTCCGGAGCATCGGCACGTGGGGAATGCCGTCCTCGACGTATTCGGGCCCGTCCTCGGCGAAGCCGTAGTGCCGGTAGAACCCGGCCGCGTAGATCTGCGAGTCGAGGACGATCTCGGCCTCCGGCCCGACCGACTCGATCGCGGCGGCCATGAGCGACCCGGGCAGACCCCGCCCGCGCGAATCGACCGCGCAGCAGACCCGCCCGATCCGCCACCGTTCACCGTCGCGCAGCAGCCGCAGGCATGCGATCGCCTCGCCCGCGGCGCCGATCCAGAAATGGGTCGTGTCGGGGTGGGTGTCGTGCTCGTCCAGGTCGGGGTAGGCGCATTCCTGCTCGACGACAAAGATCGTTTGCCGGAGCCGTGCCAGGGCGAACACCGTCGCGCCGTCGAGCTCGGCGAAGCGCCCGTGCTGTATTTGGTGCATGTCGGCCATTAGAGCAGCGAATTGCGTTCGGCGGCGACCCCGCGTCCAGAAGTGTGCCCTATGCCGGCACCAGTCGGCGCTGCCACCATTCGATGGTTTCGCCAAGCGCGGTCTCGGTATCGGTGGGCTCGTCGCCGAAGGTGGAGGTGAAGTCCGAGGACTCCATGATGTACGGACCATCCCATTGGTGGCGGGTCTCGGTCATGCCGCGCATGGCCGGCTGAAAAGTACCGATGACTCTGATGAGGACCCACCATGGGAGGCGGCGGATCACGGCGGGGTCGCGACCGAGCAGGCGGCACACGATCTCGGCCATCTCCCGCTGGGACACGGCCGGAGCCGAGGGGACGTGCCAGGGCCGGCCCCACGAGCGGTCGTCCCCGGCCAGGCGCACCAGCGTCCGGGCCACGTCCGGAATGTAGGTGAAGGTGTGGGGCGCGTCGGGGTCGCCGACGATGGAGAGGTGCTTGCCCTCGATGAGCGGTCGGACGAAGCGCTCGCCGAGCATGGCGTCGGCCAGGGCGCCGGGGCCGAAGAAGTCCGAGCCGCGCGCCTCGGTGAAGCGGATGTCGCCGGCCTCGTGCAGCGCCAGCGCGTCCTTCCACATCTGGATGCGCAGCCGCCCCTTGTGACCGGGGGAGCGCAGGGGCGTCCGCTCGTGCATCGGCTCGGAGACGGGGCCGTAGCCGTAGAGGTTGCCGGTCTGGACCAGACTGGCCCCGTTGGCTTTGGCGGCGGCGAGGATCGCGGCGAACATGGGCGGCCATTCCTCGGCCCACCGGTGGTAGCCGCCGGGGTTGGCGCAGTTGTAGAAGACGTCGGCTCCGGCGCTGGCGGCGGTGAGGGCGGCAGCGTCGCGGGCGTCGACCTTGATGTGGGTGATGCCGGGGGTGTCGGTGCCGCCGGAGCGGCTGAGGACGCGGACGCTCTCGCCGCGCTCGGCGAGGATGGCGGCGACGGTCGAGCCGATCTGGCCCTTGCCGAGGATGACGTGGTCGGTCACGATGGTTCCCTTCACAATGAGAGATCAGTGCTCTCGTTATGGAACAACGATCGCACGCCCGATCCGGCTTTGTCAAGAGCACTGCTCTGTTTTGTGTGCAGTGATCTGAATCGCGTCCGCGCTTGATAAACGCGGCTGCGTCGGCAAGGCCTCAAGCTGCTCAGGCGTATTCGTCGGCGATCTCGCGGGCCCGGTCGCGGGCGGCCTCGATCGCATCGGTCATCGCCGAACGGACGCGATGGTTGTCGAGCTGGCGGACCGCATTGATGGTGGTGCCGGCGGGGGACTCGACGGCCTCGCGCAGCTCGACCGGCGAGGAGTCGGCCTCGCGCAGCATCCGCGCCGCGCCGAGCGCCGTCTGGGTGACCAGGTCCGCCGCGACGTCCCGCGGCAGCCCCATCAGGACGCCGGCCTCGGTCATGGCCTCGGCGAGGTAGTAGAAGTAGGCCGGGCCCGAACCGGAGATCGCCGTGACCGCGTCCTGGTGCTTCTCGTCCACGACCAGGGTGCGTCCCAACGGCTTGAACAGCTCCTCGACCGCGGCCAGGCAGGCGTCGTCGGTGTGGGTGCCCGGCGAGAGCACCGTCATCGCCTCATCCACCAGTGCCGGGGTGTTCGGCATCGCCCGCACCACCGGCGTCGAATCCGGCAGCCGCTTCTCGAAGAACGCCACCGGAAGCCCGGCGCAGATGCTCACCACCGGGGTGCCCGCCGCGAACGATCCGGTCAGCTCCTCCAGCAGCGCCCCGGCGTCCTGCGGCTTGACCGCGACCACCACCGCGTCGGCCCGCAGCACCGCATCGGTATTCGATTCGACCGCCACGCCATAGGCCTCGCGCAGGGACTTCGCCCGCTCGGCGCTGCGCGCCGTCGCGATCACAGAGTCTCTCGCCCAGCCCGCCCGCAGCAGTCCTGAAAGGATCGCCGAACCCATCTTCCCGGTCCCGAGGATCGCCACTGTCTTCAAAATCCGTCTCCCGTCACGTTTCGGTCGCCCTACCGATTGTGCCTCGCTCCGAGCCGGCCGGCCTCCTTCAGAACCGGACGAAAGTCATGCGATGTCTGGCGTTTCGTCACTGGGGGCGCCGCGTCCCTGCCACGATAATTGTCCGGAGTGACCTTGAAGCACGGCGATTGGGGCGGTATGGACGTACTCGACTTGGCGCGGATGCAATTCGGCGTCACGACCGTCTACCACTTCCTGTTCGTTCCCGTCACCATCGGACTCTCGATGCTGGTGGCCATCCTCCAGACCATGTGGCGCGCCACCGGCAAGACCGCGTATCTGCGCGCCACCAAGTTCTGGGGCAAGCTGTTCCTGATCAATATCGCGATGGGCGTGGTCACCGGGATCGTCCAGGAATTCCAGTTCGGCATGAACTGGTCGTCATACTCCCGCTTCGTCGGCGACATCTTCGGCGCCCCACTGGCATTCGAGGCGCTACTGGCGTTCTTCCTCGAATCGACGTTCATCGGCATCTGGATCTTCGGCTGGGACAAGCTCAAACCCGCCCTCCACCTCGCCTGCATCTGGCTCGTGGCCATCGGCACGGTCGCCAGCGCCTACTTCATCCTCGCCGCCAACGCCTTCATGCAGAACCCGGTCGGCTACCAGATCAACGAGACCGCCGGCCGCGCCGAACTCACCGACTTCGGTGCGGTGCTGACCAACCCGGTCGTCCTGTCGGCCTTTCCGCACACCATCTTCGCCTCGTGGCTCACCGCCGGGGTCGTCATGATCGCCGTCTCCGGCTACCACTTCCAGCAGCGACGCGACCTCGACGTCCACCGCCCGGCGCTGCGCCTGGGCGTGCTGACCACCCTCGTCGGCGGACTCGGCACGACCCTGTCGGGCGACGCCCTCGGCAAGGTCATGACCTCGACCCAGCCGATGAAGATGGCCGCCGCCGAAGCGCTCTACCAGACCACGTACAACGCGCCGTTCTCCGTGCTCACCATCGGATCGCTCGACGGGCGCCACGGCACCCCGATCATCGAGATCCCCGGCCTGCTGTCCTACCTGGGCACCGGCTCGTTCAACGGGGAGGTCCAGGGCATCAACGACCTCAACGCCCAGTATCAGACGCTGTACGGCGCCGGCGACTACGTCCCGTACATCCCGCTGACCTACTGGTCGTTCCGGCTCATGATCGGCTTCGGACTGCTCGCCATCGCCATGGCCGTCATCGTCTGGTGGTTCACCCGCAAGGGCGGCAACCCCACCCACCGCCTGTTCTGGCCCATCGCGATGTGGATGGTCCTGACCCCGTTCCTGGCCAACAGCGCCGGATGGATCTTCACCGAGATGGGTCGCCAGCCGTGGGTGGTGTTCAGCCTCCTGGAGACGGAAGTCGGGGTCTCGCCCAGCGTCGGGGTCCGCACGGTCGCGATGTCGCTGATCGGCTTCACCCTCGTCTACCTAATGCTCGCCGTCATCGCGCTCAAGCTGTTCCTCAAGTACGCCAAGGCGGGTCCACCGAGCGAGGAGGACGCGCTGGCCGGGGCCTCCGGGCCCGGCACCGACCCCGAGAAACCGATGGCCTTCGCCTACTAAGGACGAACTATGGAATTGACGACGATCTGGTTTCTGGCCATCGCGGTCCTGTTCACCGGCTATTTCATCCTGGAGGGCTTCGACTTCGGAGTGGGCGTGCTGCTGCCGGTCCTGGGCCGCAGCAATCGTGAGCGCAGGGCCATGATCAATACGATCGGGCCGATCTGGGACGGCAACGAGGTATGGGTGATCACCGCCGGCGCGGCCATGTTCGCGGCCTTCCCGCACTGGTACGCGAGCCTGTTCTCCGGCTTCTACCTGCTGCTGTTCGCCATCCTGATCGGACTGATCATCCGGGGCGTGGCCTTCGAATACCGCGGCAAGGGAACGACTGACAAATGGCGGCAGGGCTGGGACCTGTGCATCTTCACCGGCTCGGTCCTGGCGGCGTTCTTCTGGGGCGTGGTCGTGGCCAATATCGTCCGCGGCGTCCCCCTGGACGCGAACTTCGACTACACCGGCTCGGTCTGGCAGCTGCTCAACGGCTACGCGCTCCTCGGCGGGCTGACGACGCTGCTGCTGTTCACCACCCACGGCGCCTACTTCCTGCACCTGAAGACCGCGGGGGAGATCTCGGAGCGGGCCCGGGCGCTCGGGCTGCGGCTTGCCGTCGCCACGGCCGTCCCGGCCGCCGCGTTCCTGATCTGGACCCAGGCGGCCTACGGCAGCGGCCTGAGCCTGGTCCTCATCGTCCTGTGCGTGCTCTCGCTGGTGGCGGCGTTCCTGCTCGACTACTCCGGGCGTGGCGGGCTCGCATTCGCCTCGACCTGCGCGACGGTCGCGTTCGCCGCCTCCGGGCTGTTCGCGGCCCTGTGGCCCGACGTCCTGCCGTCCACCTCGGATCCGGCCAACGGCCTCACTGCCGTCAACGCCGCCGCCACCGACAAGACGCTCGGCATCATGACGTGGGCGGCCGCGATCTTCCTGCCAATCGTTTTGCTCTACCAGGGCTGGACGTACTGGGTCTTCCGCAAGCGCGTGACCGTGGAGCAGATTCCGACCTGATGACCGCACTGACACCGACACCCAACGCCGCCTTCGACCGCCGGCTGCTGCACCGCGCGCACGGGGCGGCCCCCTACATCGCCGTCTGCGCCGCGCTCGGCGCGGCCCAGACCGCGTGCGTCATCGCCGGCGCCTGGCTCATGGCGACCATCATCGCCGCCGCCTTCGCGGGCGGCGTGGGCCTCGGCGCCCTGACGCCGCAGCTCATCGCCCTCGCGGCGGTACTGGCCGCGCGGGCGCTGCTCGCCTCGGTCCAGGAAAGCGCCGCGCACCGAGCCGGCGCCGGCGTCAAGACCGCGCTGCGGCGCCAGGTCCTCGCGCAGCTCATGCGGCTGCCCTCGGGAAGGCACCACTCGGGCGAGACGGCGGCGCTCCTGGTCCGCGGCATCGACGCGCTCGACGCCTACTTCGCCCGCTACCTGCCGCAGCTGGTCCTCGCCGCCATCGTCCCGGTCGGCGTCCTGGTCGTCATGGCGCTCACCTACCCGCCCGCGGCCCTGATCGTGCTCGTCACGCTCCCGCTGATCCCCATGTTCGGCATCCTCATCGGCCTGTACACCCGGCGCCGGGCCGAATCCCAATGGGAGTCAACGGCAACGCTCGCCCACCACTTCGCCGACCTGGTGGCCGGCCTGCCGACCCTCAAGGCCTTCGGGCGCGCCGCCAAGCAGGCCGGCGCCATCCGCGTCACCACCGGCGAATACCGCCGCCGCTCGATGTCGCTGCTGCGCATCGCGTTCTGCTCGGCACTCGTCCTCGAACTGGCCGCGAGCCTGTCGGTCGCCATCGTCGCCGTCACCGTCGGCATCCAGCTCATCGACGGCGGATTGAGCGGGCAACTGGGCCTCCAGACCGCGCTCCTGGTCCTCATTCTCGCCCCCGAGGCCTACCTGCCGCTGCGCGCCGTCGGCACCCACTACCACGCCAGCGCCGAGGGCCTGGCCACCGCGCGGCGGCTCTTCGCGATCCTCGGTGAAACCCCCGAACGCTCCTCCGCGGGCACCGCGCAGACCGCCGGGGCCGCGGCTCCACTCGACCGTGCCCAGTTCGACCGTGCCCAGTTCGACCGTGCCCTGCTTGACAGTGCCCCCATGATCATGTTCCGCCGCACCGTCTTCGCCTACCCCGGCCGCGAACCGCTCCCAGAGCTGAGCCTGACCGTTCCGGCCGGACGCGTCACCGTCCTCACCGCCCGCTCCGGCGCCGGGAAATCGACGCTCATGGCGTCCCTGCTCGGCTTCCGCGAACCCGCCTCGGGCACCATCACCATCGACGACACCGACCTGGACCAGATCGACCTCGCCCGGCTGCGCCGCTCGATCGCCTGGATGCCGCAGCGCCCGGTCCTTATCGATGGGACCGTCGCCGACAATGTCCGGCTCGCGGTCGCCGCAGCGGTCACCGACGCCGACGTCCAGCGCGCCATCACCGACGCCCGCGCCCCCGAGCCGCACCGCACCGTCGCCGCCGACGGCTCCGGCATCTCCGCCGGCGAGGCCGCCAGAGTCGGCCTGGCCCGGCTCTTCCTGCGCGCCAGGCTCCTCGACACCCCGATCCTGCTCCTGGACGAACCCACCGCCCACCTCGATGCCGACACCGAACAGTCCATCCTGACCGCCCTCGCGCCCCTCACCGAGAACCGCACCGTCCTGATCGCCTCCCACCGAGCCGCGGTGCGCGCGATTGCCGACCGAGAGGTGAACTGGTGAACACCGCGAGGATCCGCAACACCATCGCCCTGCGCCTCGGCGCCGGCGCCGCCCTCGGCGCCCTCTCCCAACTCAGCGCCCTCGCCCTCCTCGCCGTCTCCGGCTACCTCATCTCCCGCGCCTGGCAGCAGCCGCCGATCCTCTACCTGATGTGGGCCGTCACCTCGGTACGGCTCTTCGGGATCAGCCGCGGCGTCCTGCGATACGCCGAACGACTCGTCTCCCACGACGCCGCCTTCCGCGGCCTCGAACGCCTCCGCCTCGCCGTGTGGCGCAAACTCGTCCGCCTCGCCCCCGCCGGACTCCCCGTATGGCGCTCCGGCGACCTCCAGGCCCGCCTCATCGACGACGTCGACGGCGTGGGCGACCGCTGGCTGCGCGGCACCCTTCCGGCCATCAGCGCCGCCATCGTCGCCATCGCCGCCGTCACCCTCCAATTCACGCTCCTGCCCGCCGCCGGGATCATCCTCGCCGCATCGCTCGGCGCCGCCGCACTGCTCGCGCCCGCGCTGGCGGCCTGGTCCTCCCGGCTCGCCATGCGCACCACCGCCGCCGCCCGCGCCGACCTCACACATGGCGTCCAGAGCTGCCTCCACGGCCGCGAGGAACTCGTCGCCACCGGCACCGACACCGTCGCGCTCGAACGCGTCCTCCACACCGACGCGCAGCTGCGCGCCGCCCACGCCCGCATCGCCTGGACCGCCGGACTCGGCCAGGGCGCCGGGCTCCTCGCCATGGCCGTCGCCGTCCTCGGCGCCCTCGCCACCGGCATCCCCGCCCTCGGCGCAGGAACCCTCGACGGCGTCCTCCTCGCCGTCATCACGCTCGTCCCGCTCGCCGCATTCGAACCGGTCCTGGCACTGCCCGCCGCCGTCCAGCAGGCCGGCATCGCGAAGGACTGCGGGCGACGCCTGGTCGAGATCACCGAGACCGCCGAACCCCGCCCCGACCCGGTCGAACCCCTCGAAGTCGAACCGAATCCGGCCGGCGGACCGCCGTACATCGAGATCAAGCGGCTCGCCGTCACCTGGCCGGGCAGCCCGGCCCCGGCCCTCAAGGGCCTCGACCTGACGATCCAACCCGGCGAACGCGTCGGCATCACCGGCCCCTCCGGCTCCGGCAAATCCACCCTCGCCGCCGCCCTCATGGGATTCCTTCCCTACGAAGGGAACCTCCGCTTCGGCGGCGTCGAACTGTCCGAACTCGACGGCGACACCATCCGCCAGACCGTCGGCCTGTGCTCACAGAACGCCCACATATTCGACACCACCCTCGCCGAGAACCTCCGCCTCGCCAGGCCGGGAGCCCCCGAGACCGAACTCGCCCGCGCCCTGCGCTGGGCCGGCCTGCGCGACTGGCTCGACGCCCTCGACCGCGCCAACGCGAACGGCACCGGCCTCGACACCCTCCTCGGCGAACACGGCCGGGCCGTCTCCGGCGGCGAACGCGGCCGCATCGCCCTCGCCCGCTGCCTTTTGGCCGACCGCGAAGTCCTCATCCTCGACGAACCCGACGCCCACCTCGACGCCGCCACCGCCGAACGCGTCCTGCGCACCACTGCCGCAGCGCTGGAAGGCAAGACCGCCATCATCATCACCCACCGGCCGCTCCCCGCCGGAGTCGTCGACCGCGTCATCAGCCTCGACCCGCCTCCCGTCCCCGCTCCACGTGACGCGCCGAACAGCAGCACTGTCGACATCGCGCCCGCTGTGTAGACTCCCTTCACGGTGGCACTGACTTCACGTGGTGGACGACAACCCACGGCGCCCATCCGGGCAGCCGTTTCTTTCGATTTTCTCCGAGGCATTCAGCAGTGAAGACATCTGCGGGCGAGCCCACGAATCACAGAGTCGCCCAGGCTCCGAGCAAACCTCCCAGCTCAGGACAGCGCTGGCCGGACGGCTGGACGAAACTCCACGTCTACCTCACCGACCTCGAAGAGGTCAAGCCGATCGCCGACTCCTACCGCCCCGTCATCGACGAAGCAGCGGGCGACAAGCCGGTCCCGCACGAATGGCTCCACGCCACCATCGCATCGGTCGAATGCGACGCCGCGACCATTTCGGCGGCGACCCGTCAGCGCCTCATCGAGCGCCTCCGCGAACGCGTCGGCCGCGTCCCCGCCTTCGACCTCACCGTCGGCCCGGCCCTCGCCGCCACCGGCGCGATCATGCTCGACACCTTCCCCGACTCGGCCTTCCGCAAGCTCATCCGCTCCAGCGTCGAGGCCATCAACGAAACCGTCGACGGCAATGTCGGCCGCCCCTGCGGCGGGCCCGGCCACGTCTCGCTCTCCTACCGCTCCGACATCGTCGGCGTCGACCGCGCCCGAGGCGCCATCCAGAACCACCTCAGGGATGTCCGCCCCGGACGTGTCGAAGTCAACATCACCGGGGTGGATCTCGTCCGAGTCATCCAATCGGACGACGCCTCCCAGTACACGTGGGAGACCGTCGCGCGAATTCCGTTGGGGTAGAACAACTCTCGACTCCCAGCCCGCATGAACGCGGGATGAACGGCGAATCAGTTGACGCTTGGGACGCATATCTGACACTATTTCGTCACTGGCCTGTGGCCTACTGTTGGGACATGTGTCAAAGTCCGGCCACGTGATGTTCAGGCGTGGTCAGCGACGACCCGCTCCCCACAACGCCGGCATGCAGTCTCCGGTGCGCCGGAGCGGCCAACCGCCGTTTGTCAGGAGGTGTCGATGTTTGCTGAGAACGACCGCCGTATCGCAACCCGAACGACCGGATCCCGCAACGAGGGCTTTGCCCCCATTGCAAACTCACCGCTCTACCACCCGCTCGAAGAAGCGGTGAACCTCACCGAACCCTGCCGGGTCGAACCTCCCTCCGCCTCAAGCGAAGTCACCGAACCCTACGGCTTCTTCACCGACCTGGCCACCAGCCACATCCTCTACTCCCAGCAGATCCGGCCCGCCTACGCGCTCGCCGCGCCCACCCCGCTGGAGGTGTGGCGGCGCAACCTCGAAATCGTCACCGCGATCCTCACCGCCGCCGGCGTCGACTTCTTCGCCATCCCCGGATTCAGCCTCACCAGGCCCGTCCTGGGCGTCGACGCCGCCGACCGCGCCCGTGTCTGCACCGCGCTGGCGATGCTGTGCGATACCACCGGCGGGCGGCTCTCGGCTCCCGAACCGTCCTTCCGCCAGTCCGAACTCGGTCTGGACCACCCGGTCTGGGCCCGCCGCACCGACATGGGCGACGTGCCGCTGGTCCGCGCCGACTGGCTGTGGACCGAGCCGTCGCGCAACCTGGTGTACGGCGCCGAGTACGGCTGCGACGTCGAGTTCTGGAGCGACACCGGCGACGGCCACCTGCTGGCCCCGCGCCACAACCGCATCAGCCCGCTCGTCCGCCGCGACGGCGCGAGCGTCACCGCGCCCGGGGAGCTGTTCTCCGCGCTCGGAACCGGGCCGGGCACCGAACTGCCGACCGTGATCACGCGGGCCGAGTTCGCAAGGCCCGGACCGGACTTCGTCAGCTTCCCGATCGATGTCGTCTACACCTGGGTGGACGGCGCCGACCACGCGTGGCTGCGTCGCCGTTCCGAGGCCGACCAGTCCCCGTACCACGCCGAATCGGCCAACGACGCGCGTTTCATCGACCGCGAGGAGCTGCGGTTCTCGCTGCGGTCGCTGCACATGAACGCGCCGTGGGTGCGGCACGTGTACCTGGTGACCGACCAGCAGCGCCCCCACTGGCTCGACGAGTCGGTCCCGGGGCTCACGGTGGTCGACCACCGCGACCTGTTCGAGGACCTGGAGAACCTGCCGACGTTCAACTCGCACGCGATCGAGTCGCAACTGCACCGCATCGAGGGGCTCAGCGAGCACTTCCTGTACTTCAACGACGACATGTTCCTGGGGCGGCCGCTGTCGCCGCAGGCGTTCTTCGAGCCGAACGGGTTGGCGCGGTTCTTCCCGGCCGAGACGTTCATCGGGCTCGACCCGGTCAGCGCGGCGGACACTCCGCCGAACGCGGCGTTCAAGAACGACCGCGCGCTGGTCGAGCAGGCCTTCGGGCGGACCATCTCGCGGATGGTCAAGCACGTGCCGTATCCGATGCAGCGCAGCGTGCTCGCGGAGATGGAGAAGGAGTTCGACGAGGCCAGCGCCCGGACGGCGGCGAGTGCCTTCAGGAACGTCACCGACATTTCGACGGTGACGCTCCAGCACTACTACGCGTTCCTGTCGGGGCGGGCCGTGGCCGGCAAGTGCTACGACTCGTATCTGGAGCTGGGGAGCCCGGATCTGGCCGAGCAACTGTCGGAGCTGCTGGACCTGCGCGACCGGGAGACGTTCTGCATCAATGACGCGGGACTGGCCCCGGGCCTGGCCGAGGAACGCTCGACGCTGATGCGGCACTTCCTGGAGGCGTACTTCCCGGTGCCCTCGCCGTACGAGCGGACGATGTCGATCTAAAGCGAGATCTCCTGCGATTCGGCCCCCACCGGCAATGCCGGTGGGGGCCAAGGCTTGTCCGCGTGTGCCCGATTCGTGCTACTTCAGGCCGCGGCGTTCGAGCAGCGGCTCGATTTCGGCGTCGCGGCCGCGGAAGCGCCGGTACGACTCCATCGGGTCGATCGACCCTCCCTTGGAGAGCAGGAACTCCCGGAAGTGGTCGCCGTTGTCGCGGCTGAGCCCGCCGTGCTCCTTGAACCACTCCACGGTGTCGGCGTCGAGGATCTCCGACCAGATGTACGAGTAGTACCCGGCCGAGTAGCCGCCCGCGAAGATGTGCGCGAAGTAGCCCGAGCGGTAACGCGGGGCGATCTCGTCCATGGCGATACCGGCCTCCTCGAGCGCTGCGCGCTCGAAGGACTCGACCACCGCGGCCGCGTCGTCGCCGGCCTCGGGGACGTCCTCGGGGGCCAGCCGGTGCCAGGCCTGGTCGAGGATGGCGGCCGCCAGGTACTCGGTGGAGGCGAAGCCCTCGCCGAACTTGCCCGAGGACTCCCACTGCTCCAGCAGCTCGGCCGGTGCGGCCTCCCCGGTGACGTGGTGGCGAGCGTAGTTCGCGACGACCTCGGGCCACAGGATCCACATCTCGTTGACCTGCGAGGGGTACTCGACGAAGTCCCGCGGCGTCGACGTCATCGACGTCTTCGGGTAGCGGCAGGCCGACATCAGCCCGTGGAGGGCGTGCCCGAACTCGTGGAACATCGTCCGCACATTGTCGACGGTGACCAGCGCGGGCTGGCCCTTGGCGGGGCCGACGATATTGAGGTTGTTGACCACCACCGGCCGGTTCCCGGTCAGTTCCGACTGGACGACCACGGGGTTCATCCACGCCCCGCCCTTCTTGGAGTCGCGCGTGAAGAAGTCCGCCAGGAACAGGCCCAGGGCCTCGCCATCGCGGTCGAAGACCTCGAAGACTCGCACCTGCGGGTGGTAGCCGACGAGGTCTTCGCGTTCGGAGAACGTCAGCCCGAACGCCTTCTCGGCGGCCCAGAAGACGCCGTCGAACAGGACCCGGTTGAGCTCGAGGTAGGGGCGCAGGGCGTCGGCGTCGAAACCGTACTTGGACTGTCGGACCTTCGCGGCATAGTGGGACCAGTCCCAGGCGGCCAGCTTGAAGTCGCCGCCCTCGGCGTCGATGACCTGCTGGAGCTCCTCGGCCTCGCTGCGGGCATTGCGCACGGAGGCGGCCGCAAGGGAGGCGAGGCGGTCGGCGATGGCACCGGCGTCGCGGGCGGTCTGGTCAGAGGCGATGTAGGCCGCGTGGTGGTCGAAGCCGAGCATGCCGGCCTTCTCGGCGCGGAGCCCCACCATTGCCAGCAGGGTGGCGGCGTTGGTGGCGCCGCCGCGCGAAGTGGAGGCGCGCCAGAGGCGTTCGCGCACGGCGCGGTCGGTGAGCTGTTCGAGTTGGGGGTGGTTGGAGAAGAGGTTCTGGGTGAGCAGGTGGCCCTCGAGGCCGCGGTCGGCGGCGGCCGCCGCGGCGGCGCTGATGGCGTCGTCGCCGAGGCCGGCGAGTTCGGAGACGTCGGTGAGGTGGACGGCGCCGTCGTTGATGTCGGCGAGGACCTGCTGGTTGTACTTGGCCGAGAGTTCGGCGAGCTCGGTATTGATCTGGGAGAGGCGGGCCCTCCCGCCGGAGTCGAGCGCGGCGCCGCTGCGGACGAACTCGGTGTGGTACCGCTCGAGGAGGCGCTCGTCCTGCTCGTCCAAGCCGAGCTCGGCGCGCTTCTGCCACAGCGCGTCGACGCGCGCGAACAGGGCCGGGTCGAGCAGCACCTGGTCGTGGTGCTCGGCGAGCTTGGGGCTGATCTCGGTCTCGATGGCCTGGAGCTCATCGCTGGTGTCGGAGGTGTTCTTGTTGAAGAACACCATGCTGACCCGGGACAATACGCCCTGCCCGGCGCGCTCGAGGGCGACGATCGTGTTGTCGAAGGTCGGTTCGGCCTCGTCGGCGGCGATGGCGCGGGCGGCCGCGAGGTGCTGCTCCATCCCGATCTTGAACGCGGGGAGGTAGTGCTCCGTGGCGACGTCCGCGAACGGTGGGAGGTGGAAGGGGAGTTCGGAGACGGTCAGGAACGGGTTGGCTTCGGTCACGGAGGCTCCCTGTCTGCTGTGCCGGCATGCCCTGAGGGCAGCTCGGAGTGCTCTGGCGGTGGCCGAATCCTATTCCGGGCGCTAGCCGCGGGGCAAGTGCATTGGGCAGGGACCGACAACCTCACCGGAGCGTGGGCCGTCCCATTAATATCGAGGCCATGTCTGATACGAGTCCGCTGTTCGTGGCCAGCGATATCCACGGCCACTACGACGCGCTGGTGGAGGCGCTGCGGGGACGCGGACTGGTGGACGCGGATGCGGCCTGGACGGGCGGTGACACTCGCCTGTGGATTCTGGGCGACCTGTTCGACCGCGGCGAGGAGGGCGTGGCGGTGGTGCGGCTGCTGCGCAAGCTGGCGGGGCAGGCGGCCGCCGAGGGCGGCCTGGTCGACACCCTGATCGGCAACCACGAGGTGCTCCTGCTGGGCTCCAAGCGCTTCGGCGATCACGTCTTCGTCGACGCCGACGGCCAGGAGCGGCACTTCCTGCACTGGTGGGTGCTCAACGGCGGCTTCGAGGAGGAGCTGGGCGACCTGACCGACGACGAGGTCAGCTGGCTGGAATCGCGCCGGGTGGTGCACGTGGTCGGCAAGACGCTGCTGGTGCACGCCGACACCGAGTCGTATCTCGCCTACGGGCGTAGCGAGGAAACGGTCAACACGGCCGTGCGCTCGGTGTTCGCCGGCGGAGAGCCCGAGGAGTGGTGGCAGCTGTTCAGGGAGCTGACGCGGCGCCACGAGTTCATGGGCGACGAGGGCCCGGCGCGGGTGCGGGGGATGCTGCGGGCCTTCGGCGGCGAGGAGCTCGTCCACGGCCATTCGACGATCCCCGACACCACCGAACTCGAACCCTCCCAGGTGACGCAGGCGAGGCGCTACTGCGACGGCCTGGTCCTCAATGTCGACGGCGGCGTCTATCAGGGCGGCAAGTGCCTGGTGGTCCGGCTCAACTGACCGGGCCGCCGGCACGTTCGGGGTTCGCTCGGGTCGCGATTCCGGGGCGTCAGTCGGTGCTGCGCTGCTGCGGGAGGAAGTAGAACGGGGCCGGCGGGGGAGCGGTGTGCCGCGCCAGCCGCGACTCCAGCCACACGCTGACGGCGACGGCCGTGATGATGGCGGCCAGGACCCATCCGGCGAGGGCCGAGAGGGCCATCAGGTACCCCAGCAGTGCGGCCGCTCCGGTCGAGGCGGCGGCGGTCCAGAGGGCGGTGACGAACGAGCGACGGTGCCTGCGCGCGCTCGGGAATTCCTTGTGTCTCATATCCGACACAACGATCGGCAACCCCGAACAGACACGTTGCATGTGCAGATTTAACGCGTTCGGGTGGCCGAAACCCGGCATAGGACCTGATAGGAGACGGGTTACTGGCCAGGAGGGTAAATACTGTAAGCGGTTGTCCGCTCTGCGTCATCGATGCAGCTGACAGTTGTGCGGAAGCGCGATAAGCGGTAAATACATAGCTGTCGGGGTCGGTGGTGGCGGGCTGCGGCGGTCGCGACCGTCTGGCCGCGGAAGCGGCCGCCTCCGCCACGACCGAGAACCGAACTTCGAAATTTCAATGCAACTCCTATGAGGACGGTGGGGTCTGATGGAGTCCGAAACGCAACCCATGGGGCGGCGGGTCGCCTATTGGCGACAGCGCCGCGGCATGTCGCAACAGGTATTCGCCGATCGGATCGGCAAGTCCAAAAGCTGGGTCGACAAGATCGAACGGGGGGTCCGCCGACTCGACAAGTACTCGGTCATCACCGAACTCGCCGAAGCGCTCAGCGTCGACGCCGGACAACTGCTCGGCCGCGAACCGCGGCGCAGGCCGGGACTCGGGGGGTGTCTCGATCAGGTGGAGGTCGAGTCCATCCGCCAGTCCCTCGAACGCTACGAACGACTCGGCCGCTTCCTCGAAGCCGCCCCGATCGACCCGACTCCGATCCCCGAACTGCGCGGCGCCGTCAGCTACGCCTGGCTCGCCTTCGAGAAGGGCCACTACCCGGTCGTCGCCCGCTCGCTCATCCAACTGCTGCGGGACACCCCCGTGGCCGAAGAGAACCCCGTCGGCGGGACCAGCGCCGACGCCGCCGAACTGATGACCCAGGTCTACCAGATCGCCTCCACGGTGCTGCGCAAACTCGGTGAGGCGCAACTGGCCTGGCTCGCCGCCGACCGCGCCATCTCCGCCGCCCAAAGGGGCAACGACCCGCTCCTGGCCGGCATCGCCACCACCCGGGTCTCCAACGCGCTCAGGGCACTCGGCCGGTACCAAGCCGCACTCGACCTCAATGTCCAAGTCGCCCACGGCCTCATCTCGGAGACCGGCGGCGAGGCCGCCAGCCCCGCGGCCATCAGCGTCTACGGCGCGCTTCTCCTGCAAGGTGCCATGGCCGCCGCCCTCGGCGGCGACGCCACCACCTCCGACGACCTACTCGACAGTGCCGACCGCGCGGCCACGATCCTCGGCCGCGACGCCAACCACTACTACACCTCGTTCGGACCGACCAACGTCAAACTGCACCGCGCCGCCGCCCTCGTCGAACTCGGCGAAGGCGCCGACGCACTCGCCATCCACGACGGCATCGACCGCGCCGCCCTCGGCGACCTCGTCGCCGAAAGGCGCGCGCACCACTACCTCGACATGGCCCGCGCCTGCGTCCAGACCGGCGACATCGACCGCGCCGGACTCGCCCTCGCCAGCGCCGACCGCACGGCCCCGTCCGAAATCCGGTGCCGCCCGATAGCAGTCGAGCTCATTGACCAGATCCTGCACCGCTCCAAGGGGGCGCCGACCCCCGAGGTGCGAAGGCTGGCAGAAGAGGTGGGCGCCTTGAACTAGGGCCTGTCCGGTGGAACAGGCCGGCCCTCGCCGGAGAGGGTGCGTTCCGGGGTCCGAGCAGCTGGGCTCCGGAACGCACCCCCACCCGCACCGCCGGGCCCGCCACCTACGAATGCGCCTCCGCAGGGCCGCCCCGCCCTCGCCCTGAAATAGACTGCAAGCCATGCGTACGCTCCGCGAGGTCATCGCAGCACTGGACGAGATCTATCCGCGCCACTGGGCCGAGGACTGGGACCGGGTCGGGCTCATCTGCGGAAGGGCCGACTACTCGGTGCGCAAGATCCTCTGCGTCGTCGACGTCGTCCCCGAGACCGTCATCGAAGCCAACGAACTCGGCTGCGACCTCATCGTCGCCCACCACCCCCTCCTGCTGCGCGGCGTCTCCAGCCTCGACCCCGTCGCCGACTACAAGGGCGACCTCGTCCACACCCTCATCGAGAACGGCATCGGCCTCTACGTCGCGCACACCAACGCCGACATCGCCAACCCCGGCGTCTCCGACGCGCTGGCCGACCGGCTCGGCCTGATCGACCTGCGGCCCCTGCGCCCGTCGTCCGATCCGGAGCACCACGCCGCCGGCCGGGGCATCGGCCGCGTCGGACGCCTCCCCGAACCACTCACGCTCAGCGATCTGGTCGCCCGAGTCGCGAAAGCCCTTCCGCCCACCGCCTGGGGCGTGCGGGGCGCGGGGCGGGCCGACGCCCTCGTCAGCGTCGTCGCCGTCTGCGGCGGCGCGGGGGACACCTACCTGGCCGACGCGACCGCCACCGGTGCCGGCGCGTATCTGACCGCCGACCTCCGCCACCACCCGGCCAGCGAACACCTCGCCCGGAGCGGCCCGGCCCTCATCGACGCCGCCCACTGGGCTACCGAGCGACCCTGGCTCGATACTGTTGCAGAGCAACTGTCGGAACTGGCAGACGAGGTATTCGTCTCCGACCTCGACACCGATCCATGGACCATCCATCAGAATTCCGGGGTGAACCGAGTTGAAAGCTGACCTGTTCGATCAGCGACGACTGCTTGAACTGCAAGCCGTTGACACGGGCCTCACCCAGCTCGCCCAGCGGCGCCGCAAGCTCGAGGCCGACACCGCGCTCGACGACGCCCGCCGCCACTCGCAGGCGCTGGCCGATCGGGCCGCCTCGCTGACCGGGGACATCGCCGACCTCGAACGCGACATCAAGCGGATCGAGCAGGAGGTCGAGCTGGTGTCCAAGCGTGCCGCCGCCGATCGCGAGCGGATGGGTTCGGGCGCCGCCAGCCCGAAGGAACTCGAAGGCCTGCAGAGCGAACTGGAGTCGCTGGCCCGGCGCCAGGGCACGCTCGAGGACGACGAGCTCGAATACATGGAGCGCCGCGAGGGACTGGAAGGCCAGCTCGAGACCCTCCGCGGCCAGACGGCCGAGGCCGAATCGGCCATCGCGAGCGCCGAGGCCGATCGGGCCCGCGCCATGAGCGAGATCGAGGCCGAGACCCTGGACGCCGAGGGCGACCGCCGCGCGCTGACGATCGCGATCCCGGACCGGTTGGTGGAGCTGTACGAGCGCATCCACGCGAAGCAGCCGATCGCCGCCGCCGAACTGGTGGGCCGCCGCTGCGGTTCGTGCCGGATCGAGAAGTCACCGGCCGACATGCAGCCGATCAAGGCCGCCCCGATCGACGAGGTCCTGCGCTGCGAGGAATGCGGCTGCGTCCTCATCCGGACCGAACTCCCCGGCGCCGGACCGGCCAGGCCCGCATCGGAAGACGAGCTCAAGAAGTACAACAGCTGAGGCACCAGCGCAGGCACCCCCCTGGGGGGTGGGTGGCTTTGGTGGGTGGGGAAGGGGATTCCCACCCACCCAAGGGAACACCACCGTAGCGGCGATCCTCGCAGGCGGGTCCGACAGGAATCCGGCCCGGAGCGCGCCGCAGCCGGGGAGTTCCCCCGAAAGCATGAGGAAACGTGAGGGGGGCGGCCCGCGCAATGCGCGGGCCGCCCCCCTCACGTCATGTCAGAAGCGCCGTCGGGGACTCGATGCCCTCGCGCGCTTCCGGATCAGGTTGAACCGCTAAACACAGTCCGGCGCTCAGGCCTTCTGCGAACGCGTGAACTCCGTCCAGCGTTCGACCAGCTTGACCGCTTCGCCCCGGTCGACCGCCGACGCGGCCTGTTCCAGGCCCCGCTTCAGCAGATCGCGCCGGCGCGCCTCGTCGTGCAGGTCGATTCCGTCGACCAGCCCCTGGCGCGACGCCAGAGCCGCCGCCGCATTGATCAGGACCGCATCCCGGACCGGACCGGACTTGCCCGCGAACACGTCCCGGGCGACCGCCGTATTGAATTCGATGTCCCCACCGCGCAACGCATCCGCGCCCGCCTGCACCAGACCGAACTCCTCGATGTCGATCGAGCCCTCCGAGACCCGCCCCGCCGAGACCACCCATTCGGTGGTCGTCGACGACGTCGAGATCTCATCCAGCCCGTCGTCCCCGCGGACCACGAACACCGAAGCGCCGCGCCCGGCGAACACCTCCGCCATCAGCGGCGCCATCTTCGGGTCGGCGCAGCCGATCAGGCCCGCCGCCGGCTGGCCCGGGTTCGTCAGCGGCCCAAGCAGGTTGAACACCGTGGGAATTCCCAGCGCCGATCGCACCGGGCCCGCGTGGCGCATGCCCGGGTGGAACGTCTTCGCGAAGCAGAAACCGATCCCGACCTCGCGCACCGACGCCTCGACCCGGACCGCTTCGGCCTCCAGATCCACGCCCAGCGCCTCGAGCAGATCGGCCGAACCGACCGAAGACGACGCCGACCGGTTGCCGTGTTTGATGACCGGCACTCCGGAGGCCGCCACGATGATCGCCGCCATCGTGGAGATGTTCACGCTGTTCGAGCCGTCACCACCGGTGCCGACAATGTCCACCGCCACGCCGAGGTCCGACACGTCGATGCGCGTCGTCTCCGAGAGCATCCGCCCGGCGATGGCCGCGATCTCCTCCGGCGTCTCACCCTTTGAACGCAGCAGCACCGCGAACGCCGCCAACTGCGCCGGATCGGCCTTGCCGGCCATGATCTCGGACATGGCCCAGTCGGCGCTGGCCTTGTCGAGGTGGTCGCCGCCGGACAGGCGCGCGAGGACATCAGGCCAGGTCGCGTTAGACATAAGGACTCCAGGGGAGGTCGAATTCAGGCGGCGCGCTGCGCCGGGACCGCGTTGGAATCGCGGTTGACCAGCAAGTCTACTACCGTCTGGCCGGTTGTCACGGGGTTAAGGGGGTGCATCAGCACCGCATCGGCCCGCGACCACGCCGCCAGCCAGCGATCGGCGGCCCGCGCCAGGACCACCGCCAGCGTCGGCGGAGCGGAGAATTCATCGCGCAACTGGCGGGCGATCCCGAGTCCGCCGGCGGGCTGGGCCTCGCCGTCGAGGAGCACCAGATCGATCTCGTACTTATCGATCAGGGACACCGCCTCGTCGTACTCGCCGGCGACCGCGAACTCGATTTTGACGCCCTCGACCGGCTCATCGCCGATCGCAGCGCGCATCTGTTCGATGACCGAGGGTTGATGACTGTAGAGCAGCACTGCATACTCAGTCGTTGAGGTATTCACCCCACGCATATTAAACCGGCCACACCGAAATGGGAAGCCCGGCGCGGCCGCTTCCGAAACCAGGTCCGCTCCGGTTCCGCCTACAGTGTCCAAACCTAACGTGACCTGGGAACACGGTGTGAAGGGAATGGGAGCCTACTCCCGACCGACACGCGCGAAAAACACACCCCATGCGCAGCTTGGGCCCGCCGGACCGTAATAATGTGCGCGTGACTGCCGCCGAAGCAACTATCGACCCCAGCCGAATTCACTCACTGACGAGGCCCAATGTCGTCAGTGTCGGCACCATCGTGTGGTTGAGCAGCGAACTGATGTTCTTTGCGGGACTCTTCGCGATGTACTTCTCGATCCGCGCCTCCGCACCGGAACAGTGGACCGGGACCGAAGCCGTCGAGGGCGGGCCCGCTCACCTCAACGTGGCGTACGCCCTGGCGTTCACCGTGATCCTGGTGGCCTCCTCGGTGACCTGCCAGCTCGGAGTATTCGCCGCCGAGCGCGGCGACGTGCACGCGCTCCGCCGCTGGTTCGCCCTCACGTTCATCATGGGGCTGGTCTTCGTACTCGGCCAGGTCAACGAGTACCGCAACCTGGTCCACGAGGGGCACACCATCGCCTCCGACGGGTACTGGTCGATGTTCTATCTGACGACCGGCTTCCACGGTCTGCACGTGACCGGCGGGCTGGCCGCGTTCATCTTCTTCCTCATCCGTTCGACGATGGGGCGCTTCAGCCCCGCGCAGGCCACCGCATCCATCGTGGTGTCCTACTACTGGCACTTCGTCGACGTGGTGTGGATCGCGTTGTTCGCGATGATCTACTTCCTCCAGTAGAGACGACAATTCGGCCGTCCGCGCCCGGCGCGGCTCCGGCTCAACGAAAGTGAAGGCCCCGACTAGGGTCGGGGCGGATATCCGAGAAACGCGACGGCCGTCGCCCGGAGGCGGCCGCACGGCCGGTCGAGGACTCTCCACAGCCCTCACCGGTCACAGAGCTAGATAAAGGTGAGGCAACAACCGTGGCTGCATCAGCGAAACGCCGGCGAGGCTGGCGCAAGCGCCTTGGCGCGCTGGCCAGGTTCACCGGCGCGTTGGTCATAGTCGGCGGGCTCTACTCGGTGTTCTCGCCGAGTCTGTACGCCCAAGAGGCCGAAGACAACGCGATCGACTCCGAGGTCGTCAAAGGCGAGGAGCTCTACTCCACGAGCTGCATCACCTGCCACGGCGACAACGGGGAAGGCGTCGAGGGACGCGGCCCGAGCCTCATCGGCATCGGGTCGGCGGCCGTCGAGTTCCAGGTGAACACCGGCCGCATGCCGATGGCGGCGCAGGGCGCTCAGGCCCCCGCAGGTGAAGCCGTCTTCACCGAGGAAGAGGCCGAGTGGCTCGGCGCCTACATCGACTACCTCGGCGGCGGCGCCGCCGTGCCGGACGATCTCGAGATCCTGGTCGAGGACGCCAGCGTCGGCGAGGGTGGCGAGCTCTACCGGGTCAACTGCTCCTCCTGCCACGGCTATGCCGGCGGCGGCGGCGCGCTCTCCTCGGGCGCCCACGCCCCCGAGCTGAGCGGCGTCACCGACGACGAGCTGTACCAGGCGATGCTGACCGGACCGCAGAACATGCCGGTCTTCGCCGACAACGAGCTCACCCCCGAGCAGAAGGCCGACATCATCGCGTACGTCCAGTACCTGGTCAACGATGACAAGGACCCGGGCGGCGTGTTCAGCCTCGGACGATACGGCCCGTCCACCGAAGGGCTTGCCATCTTCCTGGTCGGCATGAGCACTCTGCTGCTGGCCACGCTCTGGATTGCAGGTAAATCGTGAGTGCCCACAACGACGACAGCCAGCCGGAAAAGGTCGACCTGGACGACCCGAAGCTCAGCCGCTTCGACGTCTACCGCGAAGGCCTGCGCAAAGACGGCATCGAGATCATCCACTACGAGCCGCGCTTCGCGAAGCCCGGAACCGCCGCCGAGAAGCGCATGGAGCGCATCGTCAGCGGCCTGTTCCTGCTGAGCGGCCTCTTCGCGACGGCGTTCGTGGCGGCGTACATCTTCTGGCCCTGGGAGTACGAGGGCGCGGCGTCCTGGCGCGAACCGCAGACCTGGTACACGCCGGTCATCGGCATCACGCTCGGCCTCTCGCTCCTGCTGTTCGCCGTGGGGGTGCTCACCTGGGCGAAGAAGTTGCTGCCCATCGAGGAACTGGTCCAGGACCGGCACGACGGCGGCTCCGCCAAGGAGGACCGCAAGTTCGCCGAGTCCACCGTGGACACCACGGTGGACGACATGGGCATCCGGCGTCGCCCCTTCCTGGTGAAGGCCGCGCTGCTCGGCGCCGCACCGCTCGGACTGGCTGCCGTGGCGCCGCTGGGGGCCCTGATCAAGGACCCGGCCGACATGCTCACGGTCACCGGGTGGAACGCCGAGAAGTACAACGAGGGCAACCCGGTCCGCCTGATGATGAAGGACGGCGCCCTGGTGCGTCCGGACATGGTCTCGGCCGGCGGCCAGATCACCGTCTACCCGGCGATCGAGCACGGGGCCTCCAACGAGTTCCCGACCGCGCCGAGCCTCCTCATCCACCTGCGCGAGCAGGATGCGGAGCTGCTGCGCGAGAACCTGTACCCGATGTACCAGGACGTCGACGCGCTCTGGGGCAACTACGTCGCCTACTCGAAGATCTGCACGCACGTCGGCTGCCCGGCGAGCCTGTACGAGCAGCAGAGCCAGCGCCTGCTGTGCCCATGCCACCAGTCGCAGTTCAACGTGGTCGACAATGCGGCCCCGATCTTCGGCCCGGCGACCCGCCACCTGCCGATGCTGCCGCTGTCAGTCGACGAGGACGGTCACTTCTTCGCGAAGTCCGACTTCCTGGTGCCCCCGGGGCCGGGCTACTGGAACCGCCCGTCCCTCCCCGAGGAGGATGAACAGTGAAACGCCGCAAAGGCACTAACGAGAGCCTGATGATCAAGGCGGGCGGGGAGCTGGACGACCGCTTCAAGCTCGCCGGTCCCACCCGGGTCCTGATGAACAAGGTCTTCCCGGACCACTGGTCGTTCCTGCTGGGCGAGATTGCGCTGTTCTCGTTCATCCTGCTGCTGCTCACCGGCACCTTCCTGGGGCTGTTCTTCGAACCGTCCATGACCCACGTGACCTACGACGGCGCGTACGTGCCGCTGCAGGGTATAGAGATGTCGAAGGCCTACGAGTCCTCGCTGGACATCTCCTTCGAGATCCGCGGCGGACTGGTCATGCGCCAGATGCACCACTGGGCGGCGCTGCTGTTCATGGCGGCGATCCTGGTCCACATGCTCCGGATCTTCTTCACCGGCGCGTTCCGCGCGCCGCGCGAGACCAACTGGATGATCGGCATCGTGCTGTTCTGGCTGGGCTTCTTCGAGGGCTTCTTCGGCTACTCGCTGCCCGACGACGGCCTGTCCGGTACCGGTCTGCGCATCATGGAGGGCATGACCGAGTCGGTTCCGTTCATCGGCCCGTGGGCCTCGGCGGCGCTGTTCGGCGGCCAGTTCCCGGGCACGTCGGTCATCTCGATGCTCTACATCTTCCACGTGTTCCTGATCCCGCTGATCATGCTCGGGCTCATCGTGGTCCACGTCGGACTCGTGTTCGCGCAGAAGCACACGCAGTGGCCGGGGCCGGGACGCACCGAGCACAATGTGGTCGGCTTCCGCATGTTCCCGAACTACATCATGAAGCAGGTCGGCTTCATGCTGTTCATCTGGGGCGTGACCGCCGCGATGGCGGGCCTGTTCCAGATCAACCCGATCTGGCTGTTCGGCCCGTACGACGTCTCCGTGGTCTCCTCGGGCTCGCAGCCGGACTTCTACGTCATGTTCCTGGACGGACTCATCCGGCTCTTCCCGGCCTGGGAGTTCAGGATCCCGCCGTACTTCTCGCTGCCGCCGGTGTTCTGGCCGGGCGTCGTGGGCATGGGCCTGTCGATCGTGCTGCCGCTGCTGTATCCGGCGCTGGAGCGACGATTCACCAAGGACCGCGCGCACCACAACCTGCTGCAGCGTCCCCGGGACGCACCGCACCGCACCGGTCTGGGCGTCATGGTCGTGGCGTTCTGGCTGATCGGCGTCCTCTCCGGCGGCAACGACGTGTTCGCCGAGAAGTTCGACATCAGCCTGAACGCGATGACGTGGTTCGGCCGCATCGGCATCGTGGTGATCCCGATGGCGTTGTACTACATCACCTACCGGATCTGCCTGGGCCTGCAGCAGCACGACCGCGAGGTCCTGGCGCACGGCCTGGAGACGGGCATCCTCATGCGCGACCCGGAGGGCCGCTTCTACGAGGTGCACCAGCCGCTGGCCGAGCCGGACGAGCACGGGCACACCGAGCTGGAGTACAACGGCTGGGTGGTTCCGAAGAAGATGAACCGTGTCGGCGCCTTGGCGCCCACGGACAAGGGCTTCTTCAAGTCGATCGAGGAGCCCACCGAGAACGGTGGCGAGCACCGAGACGAGATCGAAGCCGGCAAGCACCAGTAGGCAGGTCGGCAAAGCACGACGGCGGGGCCGCTCCTTCGGGAGCGGCCCCGCCGTCGTCGTACCCCGCGGTTGGCTTGGAGAGCGGGGGTGGTTGTGATCGCGAGGAAGCGTCGGGTTCGCGACCCCCCCCATTTTCAAACGTAGGCCGGGGGTGTGTCAGAAGCGGTCGACTGTGGTGATGAGCTTCTCCGCCAACTCATCTGGGTCGAGCTTTTCTCTGGCGAGGGCCAGGTACAGGGAATCGAGGTCTGGGAAGCCGAGGGAGGACGCCATATTGTGCAGTGGTCGGTCTCCAGCCAGTCCCCGCCCCCGGGCGATCAGGGAGCGCCACAGGCGGTTCTTGCCCGCCTTCAGTTCGTCCTCGAAGCGCTGCATCGGAATGACCGGGAGTTCTCCGGTGCTGTCGATGTCGACCGCGGAGTCGAACCAGCCGTTGATGTGGAGCTGCGCCTCGGGCGTCTTCGTGTGCTCGAGCCACTGCTTCGAGGGCCCGTAGGGCTGTTCGTTGGTCAGGACCAGTTCCACCGAGTCGCCGTCGCGCAGCGCCTGCGAGAGCGGGGCGATCTCGCCGTTGACGTAGGCGGCGATGAGGCGGTGGCCCGTGGCCGGGCCGGTGCAGTAGGCGACGTCCACGGGGGTCGACGCCTTCGGCACCAGCACCTGGTCGCCGTCGCCGGCGAAGACCAGGATGTCCTGGTCGGCCAAGTCGCAGCGCAGGGAGTCGAGGAACTGGCCGGAGTCGGCGACCTCGTGCTGCCAGTCCAGGAGCCGCCGCAGCCACGGCAGCTGCACCTCGGCCGGGTTCGAGTCGGGGTCGGAAAGGCCGGCCACGATGCCGATCTCGGCGGTCTGGTGCATCTCCTTGGTGCGGATGAGGAACTCGACGTTCGCGCCGGCCGGGCCGTTCACCGCCGTGTGCAGCGATTGGTACAGGTTGAACTTCTGCGTCGCGATGAGGTCGCGGAACTTGCCGCCGATCGGCTTCCACTGCTGGTGGATCGCGCCCAGCGCCGCATAGCACTCGGTGGGCGGGCCTTCGACCACCACGACCAGGCGGGGCGGGTCGGCCGGGCCGGTCCCGGGGTGCTTCTGCATCTCGCGGTAGACCGAATACGGGTGGCGGGGCCGGTCGAGCAGGCGCGCGTTCACCTTGTAGCCGCGCAGCGCGCGCCGCACCTGGGGGACGATCGCGGCGACCTGCCGGTTGCGGTCGGTGTCGGAGCCGATGTGCTCCTGGATCTTCTGGAAGATCTCCGGCTCCAGGGTCTCCAGGACGATGTCCTCGAGCTCGCGCTTGATGACGTACAGGCCGAGCCGGTCGGCCAGGGGGATGAGGACGTCGCGGGTGGCCTCGGCGATGCGGATCTGGCTGGGGCGCTTCTTGAACTTGATGGTCCGCATGTTGTGGAGGCGGTCGGCGAGCTTGATGACCATGACGCGGATGTCCCGCCCGGCCGTGAGCACGAGCTTGCGGAACGTCTCCGCCTCGGCGGCCGATCCGAGGTGGATCTTGTCGAGCTTGGTGACCCCGTCGACCATGACGGCGATCTCGCCGCCGAAGTCCGAGCGCAGCGCCTCGAGCGAATAGCTGGTGTCCTCGACGGTGTCGTGGAGGAGGCCGGCCGCGACCGTGGCGGTGTCCACCCCCAGGTCGGCGAGGATGGTGGCCACCGCGATCGGATGGGTGATGTACGGTTCGCCGGATTTGCGGGCCTGCCCCCGGTGCATCTGTTCCGCAATGCGATAGGCGCGGCGAACCAGCAGCAGGTCGGGCTGCTCGCAGTGGGCACGGTGGGCGGACTCGAGCTCCGCGACACGGCCCGCGAGATCCCACGGGTCGTCCTGCTTCGCAGACCGAGTAGCCGAAAGCAATGCGCGCAACATGAAAGCCTCCGATGCCCAAGGTTGACCGCATTCTAGATGTACAACGATTCTCGGAGGGAATCGACACTAGACACTGTCGGATTTCGGCAGCACCCCCGAAAGGCAAGGGGCGGAAGTGGATTAGAAATCGCACAGGTCCGAATTGTCGACTAGTCCTCGGTCACATTCGGTGATGTGCGACTCGGACACGCGGCTCGATCCGGATCAGCCGAACGGACGGCGACGTGGCTCGGGCCGGGCGGTGACCGTTCGGCTCAGCCGAACGGACCGCGCCGCACTCCCGGCTCGGAGGTGACGGCTCCGGTCCAGCGTTCGGCGCCGTCGAGCGGGCAGGCCCAGGGCTGGTCGACGTCGACGAGGCGGACCTCGTCGCGCGAGAGCCAGTCGAGCAGCAGCCGGGCCTCGGCGGCGTGCGCGGCGTCGACCACGTCGGCGACGGGCTCGACCGAGCGGGCCGTGGCGCGCAGGCGCTCGATGTGCGGCATCGGGTCGGCCCGCGGGGGAGTGCGGGTGGCCCCGGCGAGGGTGCCGTGGCGGATCAGGGCGACCTCCCAGCCGCCGCCCCGGGCCCGGCCCGCGGCGACGATCTCTCCGGCGGCGACGAGGCCCCTGACGCGTTGCGTGGACGCCGACAGTTCCAGGAACGCCGCCAGTTCGTCGCGCCGCTCGGCGGCGGCCTCGAACCGCTCCGATTCGGACAGCTCGGCCAGTCGCCCGGCGACGGCCTCCGCCACCGGCGCGGGGTCGGAGTCCAACGCCCGCGCGGCATCGGCGGCGATCGCGGCGTACTCCTCGACTGAAACGGTGTGGCGGCACGGCTCGGCGCACTTGCCGATCTCACCGAGGATGCACGTGGCCGAGGTCCGCTTCGGCGAGAGCCTGGTCCGGCACGAGCGGATCGGCAGGGCCGCCTCGATGGCCGCGATCGCCGCCTGCGCCTGGGAGCCCGAGGCCGGGCCGAGCCGCGGCTCACCGGGCTCGGGGGGCTTGCGCGAGATCTGGAGGCGCGGGTACGGCTCGTCGGTCAATCGCACCCAGCTGCGGAACTCCAGGTTCTTTCCGGCCCGGTTGTACGGCGGCTTGCCGCCGGAGATGAGCCGCAGCTCGGCCACCCCGGCCTCCAGCCGGTGGGCGCACTCGATGACCTCGACGCGTTCGGCCGACGCGATCATGTCGCGCAGCCGGCGCCGCTGCTCGCCCGCCGAGAAGTAGGAGCGGACGCGGGCGGCGACATCGACCGAGACGCCGATGTACAGCGCCCGGTCGTCGGCGTCGCGGAAGATGTAGACGCCCGGTTTGTGCGGCAGTCCCTCGGCCAGGTGCCGCTTGCGCCGCTGGAGTTCGGAGGGGATGGCGCGGCAGAACTCGACCAGGTCGGTGTCGGTGACCACGCCGTGGCCGGTGGCCCGCTCGATGAGTCCGTGCAGGACGGTCACGGTGGCGCGGGCGTCGTCCAGGGCCCGGTGGTTCGGGGTCACCGGAGAACCGAACAGCCGCGCCAGGCTCCCGAGCCTCCGGTTGGGGACCTCGCTCTTCTCGGTCAGCTTGCGCGCCAGCACGACCGTGTCGACGATCGGCGGCCGTGGCCAGCGCGTACCGGTCAACTCGCAGGCGTTGCGCAGGAATCCGACGTCGAAGCCGGCGTTGTGCGCTACCAAGGTCGCGCCCGAGGCGAATTCGAGGAACGAGGGCAGGACGGCGCCGATGGCGGGGGCGCCCGCGACCATCTCGTCGGTGATGCCGGTCAGGCGGGTGACGCGCGGGTCGATCGGCTCGCCCGGATCGACCAGGGTGGAGTACTCGCCGAGGACCTGTCCGCCCTTGACCTTGACGGCCCCGATCTCGGTGATGCCGCAGGCGTCGGCGGCCAGCCCGGTGGTCTCGAGGTCGACCACGCAGAAGGTGACCTCGGACAGCGGGGTGCCGAGGTCGGTCAGAGCCGGTTGCTCGTATCCGGTGCCCGTTGCTCCGCTCTCAATCACGGCTCAAAGACTACGGGCGGCCTGTGACAGTCCCGTTCGGGTGTTCGTTCGAACGTCGCGTTCGCCCCATTCGGCTTTGTGCCCCGGACAGGCGGTCGGCGGCGCTTTCTCGCCAGGCGACGAGCCAGGTCGCGAGGGACGCCGGCCAGAGCCGGGCCCGCCACCGGCGCGTCGGCTCGGCCCCGCGGTCCAATTCGGTCCGCAGGTCGGCGACGGCGTCGCCGAGCCCGGCCGGGTCGGCGCCCCGCGGTGAGTAGCGATGGGCCTCCATCGCCGAACCGAGTGCCTCCGCGGCGGGCGCGGCGCCCGGGGCGGCGGCGGCGAGCTTCACCGACGCCTGCCGGGGCGTGAGCGAGTCGGCAAGGGGCGCACCGTAGTCGCGGGCGAGGTCGCGGGCCTCGTCCCAGGCGGTGGTGGCGCTCAGGCGTCCCGGAGACAGGCGGGAGCGGCGGATGGCCCCTCGCCACAGCATCGGTATGAACGGCGGGACGGCCAGCAGCAGGAGCGCCAGCCAGGCCGGATTGAATCCGAAGCCGCCGCTCTCGGAGTCGGGCGCGGCGTCCTGCGTCACGCCGTCGGTCGGGTCGGCGTTCGCCGAGGGGTCCTGGTCGTCGGGGGCCGCGGAGCTGGCCTCGTCGGTGGGTTCATCGGTCTCGTCCGGGTTCGGCTGCTCGTCCGTATCGGTCGGCTCCGACGCCCACGGGAAGGCCACCGAACCGGCGACGCCGCCGGACGGGGTGGGGTCGTAGGTGACCCAGCCGGAGTCCTCGTAGTAGACCTCGACCCAGGCGTGGAAGTCGGAGGTGGAGAAGCTCCACTCGCCGTCGATCTTGGTGCCTTGGGACAGTCCGATGGCGACTCTCGCGGGCACGTCGGCCTCGCGCAGCATCCACGCCATCGCGGCGGCGTACTGCTGGCAGTAGCCCTGCTTGGTGTCGAGGAAGTCGAGGATCGCCTCGTCGTTGCCGGCGTCGATGGTGTCGAGCGAGTAGGTGAACCCGTTCGCCGAGGACAGGTGGTCCTTGACGGCCAGGACCTTGTCGTGCACGGTGGTGGCTCCGGCCTCGCCCATGAGGGTGTCGACGCGGTCGGTCAGTTCCGGGACGTCCGGGTGGTCGGTATTGCGTTCCCAGGCCGGATCGGAGGGGTCCATCGTGCCTTCCCGGGCGAGGTTCGCGGCCTCGGGCGAGGGGTCTGAGTAGGTGAAGCTGTAGGAGTCGACGTCGGCGAGGCTGGTGCCGTCGGCGGCGATGACGTCGGTGTTGGGCTCGACGCCCCAGTCGCCGTCGATCTCGATCGACGAGGGCCGCCCGTAGACCGGCACGACCTCGTCCGACAGGCCCAGGTTGGTCACCTGGGCCGTGAAGGTCTCGCCGCCGGCGGGATCGAGGGAGTCGAGCGGCTCCAGGTCCGCGTAGTCGGAGGGTTCGAAACCGTCGCTGGAGAGCTGGTCGGCGATGTGCATCCGCAGGTAGCGGGGCGAGGGGTCGTCGGTGGTGAGCCGGGCGACCTCGACCGGGTCGGGCCGTTGGAGCGACCCGGACAGCTGCGCCCAGGGGTTGAGGCTGCCCAGGCCGTTCGCGTCGCCGCCGTCGCCTCCGACGCCGTTGGAGACCTGGTCGAGCAGTCCGGAGGTATTGGCGGGGATGACCGCCAGGATCATCAGGGTCACGGTGATGAACACGACCGCCGAGATCCGGGCGGCGGACGCCATCGGCGAGGGGAACCTGGGTCCGACCAGCTGTCCCTGCCCGGTGAACCGGTGCCCGAACCGGGAGACGCGCCGCAGGTTGTCGTCGCCGAGGACCCACAGGTACGCCGCCGCCGGGAGGATGAACCAGAACCAGGAGGTCGCATCGGGGGCGACCGACACCGGCACGAGGTACATGGTCAGGAGCGTCAGCCCGGACAGCGCCGGGGTGCGCAGGCCGACCACGAACATGTCGTGGAGGATCGCGACGATGCCGACGCCGGCCATCGTCAGGAACAGGATGCCGCCCTCCGCCGCGACCGGCGGCGCCTGGGTGACGACGTCGGCGACGCCCACGCTGATGAGGTACGCGAACTCCTGGAAGGTGGCGGGGGTGGGGATGACGAACACGATCGCCGTGCCGTTCCCGAACGCCGCGGTCAGCAGCACCAGCAGCGCCGCGATCATCGACAGCGTCTGGAGGCCCTGGCCGCGTCCGCCCGCTCGCACCAGCGAGCCGGTCACCGCGACGACCGTGATCGTCAGCAGGATCGGGAACGTCCACGAGATGCCCTCGAACAGGCCGAACATCGGCGTCATCGTCAGTGCGAGGCTGGCCGCCGCGACCAGGGTCGCGTGTCGCTGTCCGCTCATGCCGCGACCCTCCAGGAGCCAAGTCGGGTCCACACTCGACGCAGTTCGGTACCGGACATCACCGGGACCACCCTCCAGCCGGCCCGCACCAGGACCGCGGCGGCGGCCCGGTGCTGTTCGGCCATCGCCCGATCGGCCTGATCCGGCTGCGCGTTCGGATGGCGCGGGATCCAGCGGGCCGCGTCCAGCAGCAGCGCCGTGCAGTCGCTGCCGCGACGCGACATCCGCGCCAGCGTCGCGGCCTCCTCGGGCGTCAGGTGCCCCAGGAACGCGACGATCGCGGTCACCGAACGGTGCCGCTTGGTCTTCTCCACCATGCGCGACAGTTCCGCGCCGGTCGTGGCCGACACCGTCGCCAGGTACCGCATCGCCTCGCCGTAATCGCCTTGGCGGCATTCGAACTCGGAGAACGCCGACACCAGCCGCGGGTCCATGCCGTCGCCCGCCAGCCGCACCGTCGCCGATGCGGCCGCGCCGACCATCCACTCGAAACTGGACGCGTCGCCCTCGCCGCGGTGCGCCGACCGTCGCACGTCGAGCAGGATCGCGGCCGTGTTCTCCCACGGCTGCTCCTCGCGCCGCACCATCAGCTCGCCCTTGTGGGCGCTGGCCTTCCAATGGACGCGGCGCAGGTCGTCGCCGATGCGGTACTCGCGGATCGCGATGTCGTCATTGCCGGAGATCGCCACGGACTGCGCCTGCGACTCGCCCGAGGACATGCCGGCGCCGCCAGGCAGCCGCAGGTGCGTCAGGTGCTCGATGCGCGGGGTGACGATCAGGGGCGTCGTCATCGGGAACTCCTGCACCGCCACCGCCAGACCGAACGGGTCCGAACAGCGGACCGTCAAGGGCCCCAACTCATATGAGCCGCGGGTGGGGGGATTGATGGTGTAGTTGACGACGCTGCGCGCGCCGGGGGACAGCCGCTCCAGCACCAGGCGGGGGCGGTTCCCCAGCTTGTACGGGATCCGGTCCTCCAGCATCAGCGCCGGGGGACGGCGCCGCCCGGTGTTCTGAATGCCCAGTCGCACCTGCGTCGGCTGCCCGGCCTCGACCTGCGGGGGGTTGAGCACCCGGTTCGATTCCAGGCTCGGCCGCGTCCACCTCAGGATCAGCAGCCCGCCCAGCGGCGCGACCGCCGCCAGCAGGGCCGCCCGCAGCAGGTCGCCCTCGCCCACCGCCAAGGCGGTGACGCCGACCGCGACGCTCACCGCCAGCAGGGTCTTGCCGCGCCCGGTGAGCTCCACTCCTAGTACCTCCCCGGCTGCGACACCACCGGCACATGACGCAGGATGTCGGCCACGATGGAGGCGGAGTCGTTGCCGCCCATGGTGGTCTCGGTCGTGGGGATGATCCGGTGGGCCAGCACGGGGACGGCCAGCTGCTGCACGTCGTCCGGCAGCGCGAAGTCGCGCCCGTCCATCGCGGCCAGCACCTTGGCGCACCGCAGCAGCTGCAGGGTGGCGCGGGGGCTGGCCCCCAGGCGCACCTGCGCATTGGTCCGGGTGGCGCCGATGAGTTCGACGGCGTACCGCTTCAGTTCGGGCGCCAGATGCACGGCGCGGGCGGTGGCGATCATGCGGACGATCATCTCGCCGTCGCACACCGGTTTGAGCGCCTCGAGCGGGTTGAACTCGCCGCGGTGGTCGAGCATCGCCAACTCGGCATTGAGGTCGGGGTAGCCGATGGCCAGCCGCGCGGTGAACCGGTCGCGCTGGGCCTCGGGCAGCGGGTAGGTGCCCTCCATCTCCACCGGGTTCTGGGTGGCGATGACCATGAAGGGGCTGCGCAGTCGATAGGTGTTGCCGTCGACGGTGACCTGGCGCTCCTCCATGCATTCAAGGAGCGCGGCCTGGGTCTTGGGGCTGGCCCGGTTGATCTCGTCGCCGAGGATGAGGTTGCCGAAGATCGCGCCCGGTTTGAAGACGAAGTCGCGCTTCTCGGGGTCGAAGATGCTCACCCCGGTCACGTCGGACGGGAGGAGGTCGGGCGTGAACTGGATGCGCCGCACCGAGCAGTCGACCGACCGCGCCAGGGCCTTGGCCAGCTGGGTCTTGCCGACGCCCGGGACGTCCTCCAGAAGCAGGTGGCCCTCCGCGATCATGACCGCGAGGGCCAACCGGATCGTCGGGGACTTGCCCTCGATCACCCACTCGACATTGGTCAGGATCGCCTCGGCAGTCGCCTTGAACTCCTGAGAGCTCAGCGGCGGAGCTGGGACCTGCTGCGGTGGGGATGACTCGAAGGTCAATGGTCCTCCCGGGGAAAAGTAAAGTGAGGTGGGAATCGCCGCGCCGTTACAAATGGCTCCCGGCAATCGTACTCGGGCGACGCGAAGGGGCCGGGGCGCGCGGCGGGCCGCGCGACCTGGGGCCGGATCGGCTACACTTACGACATGTCTCGGCGTTTCGAGCTGCTCCTTACGTAGCCGTGCAGGTTCCCACCGGCACGGCGCCCCTGCATGGTCAGGGGCTTTTTGCTGTTCAGGGACGGGAACCCGCATCCCGCCGAATCAAACCCGAGCGACACCGGACACAGGACGAGTCATGAGCGAACCCGCACACCGTTACGACGCCCGCCTGGCGAACGAGATCGAACCGCGCTGGCAGGAGCGCTGGGAGGCCGAGCAGACCTTCCGCGCCCCCAACCCGGTCGGTGAACTCGCCGAGCCGGGCCACCCGCGCGCGGGCGCGCCGAAGAAGTTCGTGATGGACATGTTCCCGTACCCGTCGGGGGCGGGGCTGCACGTGGGCCACCCGCTGGGCTTCGTCGCCACGGACGCGTACTCGCGCTTCCTGCGCATGGACGGCTTCAATGTGCTGCACCCCATGGGGTTCGACGCGTTCGGTCTGCCCACCGAGCAGTACGCGATCGCGACCGGGCGCCAGCCCGCCGAGATCACCGCCGAGAATGTCGAGCGGTACCGCGACCAGCTGAAGCGCCTGGGCATGGGCTATGACAAGCGCCGCGAGTTCGCCACCACCGACCCCGAGTTCTTCAAGTGGACGCAGTGGATCTTCCTGCAGGTCTTCAACTCCTACTACGACTCGGAGGTCGACGCGGCGCGCCCGATCGAGGAGCTGATCGCGAAGTTCGAGTCCGGTGAGCGCACCACCGGCGACGGCCGCGCCTGGGCCGAGCTGAGCCCGATCGAGCGCCGCCGCGCCGTCGACGACCACCGCCTGGCCTACGTCACCGAGGCGCCCGTGAACTGGTGCCCGGGACTGGGCACGGTGCTGTCCAACGAGGAGGTCACCTCCGAGGGCCGCTCCGAGCGCGGCAACTTCCCCGTGTACACCCGCACCCTGAAGCAGTGGATGATGCGGATCACCGCCTACGCCGACCGGCTGCTGTCGGACCTGGACGGCCTGGACTGGACCGAGTCGCTGAAGTCCATGCAGCGCAACTGGATCGGCAAGTCCACCGGCGCCTACGCCGACTTCGCGACCTACGCGGGCGACGTGCGGGTGTTCACCACCCGCCCCGACACCCTGTTCGGCGCCACCTACATGGTCCTGGCCCCCGAGCACGCCCTGGTCGACCCGCTGACCGCCGAGTCCTGGCCGGCCGGCGTGCCCGAGTCCTGGACCGGCGGGCACGCCTCGCCCGCCGCGGCCGTCGCCGCCTACCGCGCCGAGGCCGCCGCCAAGACCGATGTGGAGCGCCAGGCCGACGCCAAGGTCAAGACCGGCGTCTTCACCGGCGGCTACGCCACCAACCCGGTCAACGGCGAGAACGTACCGGTGTTCATCGCCGACTACGTCCTGGCCGGCTACGGCACCGGCGCGATCATGGCCGTGCCCGCCCACGACGAGCGCGACTTCGCCTTCGCGACCGCCTTCGACATCCCCATCCGCCAGGTCGTCGCCGGCGCGGAAAAGTGGGACGGCGAGGCCGCCTACACCGACAACATCAATGGCGTGGTGGTCAACTCCGGCTTCCTGGACGGCCTGAAGGTCCCCGAGGCCAAGCAGCGCATCGCCGCCTGGCTGGTCGAACACGGCCGCGGCGAGGCGGCCACCACGTTCCGCCTGCGCGACTGGCTGTTCAGCCGCCAGCGCTACTGGGGCGAGCCGTTCCCCATCGTCTACGACGAGACCGGCCTGCCCGTCGCGCTGCCCGCCGACCACCTGCCCGTCGAACTGCCCCAAATGGACGACTTCTCGCCCAAGACCTACGAAGCCGAGGACGCCGACACCGCGCCCGAGCCGCCGCTGGGCCGCGCCAAGGAATGGGTCGAGGTCGAACTGGACCTGGGCGACGGGCCGAAGATGTACACCCGCGAGCTGAACACCATGCCCAACTGGGCCGGCTCCTCGTGGTACGAGCTGCGCTACACCGACCCGACTTCGACCGCGGCGCTGGCCGATCCGGCCAACGAGGCCTACTGGATGGGTCCGCAGGGCGAAGGCGACGTCGGAGGCGTCGACCTGTACATCGGCGGCGTCGAACATGCGGTCCTGCACCTGCTGTACGCCCGCTTCTGGCAGAAGGTCCTGTTCGACCTGGGGCACGTCTCCAGCCGGGAGCCCTTCCGCCGCCTGTTCAATCAGGGCTACATCTCGGCCTACGCCTACACCGACTCGCGGGGCGTCTACGTCCCGGCCGAAGAGGTCACCGAGGAAGACGGCGTCTTCTATTACGAGGGCGAGAAGGTCGACCGCGAGTACGGGAAGATCGGCAAGTCGCTGAAGAACGTCGTCACCCCCGACGGCGTGTGCGACGAGTACGGCGCGGACACCTTCCGCGTCTACGAGATGTCGATGGGCCCGCTGGCCGACTCCAAGCCGTGGGACACCCGCGCGATCGTCGGCTCTCAGCGGTTCCTGCAACGCCTGTGGCGCAACGTCATCGACGAGGAGACCGGCGAGGTCACCATCTCCGAGGACGCCCCGGGTCAGGCCACGCTGCGCGAGCTGCACCAGGCCATCGCCGGCGTCCGCGAGGACTACGAGCACCTGCGCATGAACACCGCCATCGCCAAGCTGATCACGCTGAACAACCACCTGACCGGCCTGGACTCGGTGCCGCGCGAGGCGGCCGAGGCCGCGGTGCGGATGGTCGCGCCGGTCGCCCCGCACATCGCCGAGGAGCTGTGGGAGCGCATGGGCCACACCGAGAGCGTGGCCTACGCCGACTTCCCCCGCGCCGACGAGCGCTACCTGGTGGCGGACACGGTCACCTATCCGGTGCAGGTCAACGGGAAGCTGCGCGGCCGCATCGAGGTCGCCGCCGACGCCGCTCAGGACGTGGTCCGCGAGGCCGCCCTGGCGGAGGAGAACGTCGCGGTGAACCTGGAGGGCAAGGACGTCAAGAAGGTCATCGTCGTCCCCGGCAAGATGGTCTCGATCGTCGCGAAGTAAGCGCGAGATGAGCGGGCGCGGGCTGTCAGGTTCGCGCCCGTCGCCTTCTCGGCGGGCGCCCGCACCATTCCTTCGCGTCGGCGCTGATGAGCATGGCGTACATGAGGATGCACAGGGCGAGCGCGATGAAGCCCGCAGCGCCGGTGGCCAGACTGGCGAGCGAGCCGACGGTGAAGACGGCGCTGAAGACCATGGCGGTGACCCTCGCCCAGTTCTTCCGCTGCTGCAGGCCGATCGCCGAGGCGATGAGCGCGCACCCGATGAGCGGGACCACCAACGCCTGGGCCGGGTAGTAGTAGAGGAAGTCCCCAAGGCTGTCCATGCCGCCGAAGGTCGCCCAGGTGCTGAAGGCGAGGAGCAGGGACCCGGCCCCCAGGATCCAGGTCAGTACCAGTGCCGTGACGACCTTGCCGGGAGGGCTGGTGCGCGGCGTCGATTCGTCGAGTTCCATGCCCGCACGGTAAGGCCCGAACTGCGGGAGGGGTCCCGGGCACGGGCGCCTTGGTTCGGCCGCAAGGGGACCGGCGGGTGCGGGCCTCGGATCGTCGCGGCCGGACAGTATTGACAGTAATCGATACGTGGATTAGCCTGGGCCTACCTTTGGGAGCGCTCCGCTCCCGTCCGCCAGTGCCACGTCCCCTCACGCGCGGCCGAGCATGAGGAGATTCCATGCTGTCCACCCGCACCCGCCGTCGAGCCTGGACCGCGGGGCTCGTCACCGTTGTCGCGGCGACGCTGGGCGTCGCCATGTCGACCCAGTTCGCCCACGCCCAGACGACCCTCCGCGATTCGGCCGACGCGATCGGCAAGGACATCGGTGTCGCCGTCGATGTCAACAAGCTGCAGAACGACGCGAGCTACCGCAACCTCGTCGCCACCGAGTTCAACTCGCTCACCGCCGAGAACGCCATGAAGTGGAACGCCACCGAGCCCTCCCAGGGCCAGTTCACCTTCGCCGGCGGCGACGCCATCGTCGACTTCGCCCAGCAGAACGACCAGTCCGTTCACGGCCACACCCTCGTCTGGCACTCCCAGACCCCGTCCTGGGTCCAGAACCTCTCGGCCGCGCAGATGCAGTCGGCCATGCAGAACCACATCACCACGGTGATGGACCACTACGAGGGCGACGTGGCCACGTGGGACGTCGTCAATGAGGTCGTCAGCGACTCCAATGGGGCGCTTCGCGATTCGTTCTGGCTCCAGAGGCTCGGCGAGGGCTACATCGCGCAGGCCTTCCAGTACGCGCGGGCGGCCGATCCGAACGCGGACCTGTACATCAACGACTATTCGATCGAGGCCATCGGCGCCAAGTCCGACCGGATCTACACGATCGCGCAGGGTCTGGCGAACCAGGACCTGGTCGACGGGGTCGGCCTCCAGTCCCACCTGATCCTGGGCCAGGTGCCGAGCACCATGGAGGCCAACCTCCAGCGCTTTGTGGACCTGGGCCTGAAGGTGCGCATCACCGAGCTGGACATCCGCATTCCGATGCCGGCCGACGGCAACGAGCTCGCCCAGCAGAAGGCGGACTTCCAGCGGGTCACCGAGCTGTGCGCGGACCTGGTCGACTGCTCGGGCGTCACGGTCTGGGGCCTGCGGGACGTCGACTCCTGGGTGCCCGACGTCTTCCCCGGCGAGGGCGCGCCGCTGCTGTTCGACGACAATTACAACCCCAAGCCCGCCTACGACGGCGTGCTGGCCGCCCTCGGCGGGACCCCCGGCGGCGGCAACCCGTCGACCCCGGGCGAGACCACCAGCCCGCCGCCCGCGGGCGACGGCTGCACCGCCACATTGTCGGTGGCGAGCCAGTGGGGCGCCGGAGCGACGTATTCGGCGACCGTGACCGCGGGGCAGTCCCTCTCGGGATGGAAGGTGACGTGGACCTGGCCGGGATCGGAGCGGATCTCCAACGCCTGGAGCATCGAGGGGGCCCTCTCGGGCCAGGCGGTGACGGCCTCGAACGCCGGCTACAACGGCACGCTCAGCGCCGGGCAGTCGACCAGTTTCGGCTTCAACATCACCAAGTCGGAGGGATCGACCGCCTCGCTCCCGGCGGTGACCTGCACGCCCGCCTGACGAACTGTGGGCCGGAGCGCGAAGCGCTCCGGCCCACCGGTCCCATGTCCTCGTCGCTGATCGCGGCGGCTCGTTCATGGGTATTGCTGACGGCTGGTCAGCTGAGTTCGGCCTGGAACATCCAGCTCTGCTTTTCGAGCTCGGCGGTGATGCCGATGAGGATGTCCTGGCTGACCGGGTCGGCGGACTCCGTTGCGGCGATGCGCTCGCGCATTCGTCCGATGATCGAGGTGTAGGCCTCGATGAAGAGGGTCACGACCTCGGAGTCGGCGATCTGGCCCTCGCGGATCTTGGGCATCGAGGTGTTGTCCGCGATCGTGGCGGCCCGTCCGTCGGCGCTCACGCCGATGGCGATGGCCCGTTCGGCGACGGTGTCGGCGGCATTTCGGGCCGAGGTGACGATATCGTCCAGCTGCAGGTGCAGCGACCGGAAGTTGCGGCCGTACACGTTCCAGTGCGCCTGCTTGCCCACGAGCGACAGGTCGATGAGATCCACCAGCGCGCCCTGCAGGGCCTCGGCGGTGGTGTCCCGGTTCTCGTCGGAAAGGCTGGATCGGACTGTCGACATCTCGGTACCTCGCAAGGAATTCTCGTTATTCCCAGTGTCTCAGGTCAGGGTAGTGGGGGAGTGCCCGGCGGGGAGGGAAGTCGGGCATGTCCGCGCGATTCGACGTTCCGGATCGGTCCGCTCCCCGTGATGCAGTTTGTTGGATTAGTCGATAAACTAAATACGGCCGTCCGCGTTCCTCTCGGATCCGCAGGGCGGTCGCAACCGTTCACACACTACGGCTGGAGTCACGAATGCCTTACCGCCCACCGCTGGTCGCACGCGAATTCTTCGTCGCCGATCCGCCGGAGCTGCCGCAGCGCGCCCCCGGTGAGCAGGGCCTGTCGGCGGTCAAGTCCGCCGAGGTCGTCGAGACCGGCCCGTCCTCGGTCCTGCTGAAGGCCGTCACGAGCGCGGAGGAGGAACTGTACGTCCGCCTCACCGCCGTCGCTGAGGGCGTCATCCGGGCCCGCCTGTCGGCCGACCCCGACGTGCGGCCCGACTCGGCCAAGGTCATCGAGATGCTCAATGTCGGCGAGTACGAGGGCGCCCGCATCGCGGTCGACGGCGCCTCGGTCACTGTCGACGCCGGCTCGGTCAAGGCCGTCGTCACCCTGGACGAGTGGACGCTGCTGTATACCGACGCCGCCGGCAAGACCCTCGTCGCCCAGAACCCGGGCGAGGTCGACATCTCCGGGCGCCTGCGCACCCTCCCGTTCGGCCGCAGCCTGGTCGACGGCGAGCCCGTCGCCTACCACGAGTCCTTCACCTGCGCCCCCGACGAGGCCTTCGCCGGCTTCGGCGAGCGGTTCGCGCCGCTGAACGCGCGCGGCCAGCGCCCGCTGATGTGGAACTTCGACGCGTTCGGCTCGGAGTCGATCCGCGCCTACAAGAACGTCCCGATCTACGTCTCCAGCCGCGGTTACGGCATCGTGGTCAACTCCGGCGCCCCCGTCGAGTTCGACGTCGCCCAGCAGACGCACGCGGCCGTCGAGATCCTCGTGCCCGACTCGGTCATGGAGTACTTCGTGCTCGCCGGGACCCCCGTGGAGGTCCTCGACCGCTTCGACGGGATCTCCTCGCGTCCGGTCCTGCCGCCGAAGTGGGCCTTCGGCACCTGGATCTCCTCGGGCTTCTTCGAGGACAGCCGGGGCCAGGTCATGGAGCGGGCCAAGAAGATCCGCGAGCGCGGCATTCCCTGCGACGTGCTCCACCTCGACACCTTCTGGCAGACCGACGGGCGCTGGTCGGACATGCAGTGGGACCCCGAGAACTTCCCCGAGCCCGATTCCATGCTGGCCGACCTGGCCGAGCAGGGCTTCAAGGTCTGCCTCTGGATGAACTCCTACATCTCCTACAAGTCGCCGCTGTTCAAGGTGGCCGACGAGAAGGGGTACTTCCTCAAGAACGCCAAGGGCGAGACGTACGTGGCCGACACGTGGCACGGCACCTTCCCGGCCTGCGGCATCGTCGACTTCACCAACCCCGAGGCCACCGCGTGGTGGCAGGACCTGCTGCGGCCCCCGCTCCAGGCGGGCGCGGCCCTGTACAAGACCGACTTCGCCGAGGGCGTCCCGGCCGACGCCGTCGCGTTCAACGGCATGAGCGGCACTGAGCTGCACAACGTCTACACCCTGCTGTTCAATGACGCGGTGTGCGAGGTGACCCGCGAGATCCACGGCTACGACTTCGTGTGGGCCCGGTCCTCGTTCCTCGGCGGTCAGCGCCACCCCGCGCAGTGGTCGGGCGACGTCCAGACCACCTGGGCCGGCCTGGGCGGCACCATCCGCGGCGGCGCGTCCCACGGCCTGTCGGGGATGCCGTTCTGGTCGCACGACACGGGCGGTTTCAACGGGACCCCCACCGACGACCTGTACATCCGCTGGGCCCAGTTCGGCGCGCTGTCGCCGCTGCTGCGCTACCACGGGACCACCACCCGTGAGCTGTGGGAGTTCTCCGAGGAGGCCGAGCGCCTGGCGATCGAGTCGCTGAAGCTCCGCTACTCGCTGGCCCCGTACATCTACTCGGCGGCCGTGAAGTCCTCGCGCACCGGCGAGCCGGTGCTGCGCGCGCTGAGCGTCGACAATCCGGGCGACCCGGTCGCGTGGAACGCCGACCAGGAGTACCGCTTCGGCACCGACCTGCTGGTCGCCCCGGTCAACGACCCGTCGGGCGAGCGCAAGGTGTACCTGCCCGAGGGCAGGTGGATCGACTTCTGGACCAAGGAGGTCATCGAGGGCGGTCGCTACATCGACACCAAGCACGAACTGGAGACCTTCCCGGTCTTCGTCCGCTACGGGGCGATCCTGCCGCGCGTCGAGCCCGGCGCGACCTTCGGCGACGAGCCGTTCGAGGCGATCACGCTCCAGGTCTGGGGCACCCCGGACCGGGACCTGGTCATCTCGGATGTAAACGGTGACACGAAAGTTTCGGTAACTGTTTCTGAAACTTATGTGACCCTGGTTTCGCAGGGTCCCGCCGACATCAGTAAGGTGGAGGTCGTCGATGTCGACGGCAAGCCTGAAAAGGTCGGACTGGAGCGGTAGATGGCGCTAGTAGCGGGTGTTGATTCCTCAACGCAGTCAACCAAGGTCCTCTTGGTCGAGTCCGAGACCGGCGAGATCGTCGGTTCCGGCAAGGCCCCCCACCCCGACGGGACCGAGTGCCCGCCCGAGGCCTGGTGGGACGCCCTCCAGGAGGCCGGCAAGGGCCTCCTCGACCGAGCCGACGCAGTCGCCGTCTCCGGACAGCAGCACGGCATGGTCGCGCTCGACGCCGAGGGCCGGGTCGTCCGGCCGGCACTGCTGTGGAACGACACCCGCTCGGCGCCCCAGGCCGAGCGCCTGACCGCCGACGGCGGCCCGGCCGCCTGGGCCGAGGACACCGGCCTGGTCCTGGCCGCCTCCTTCACCGTCACCAAGCTCGCCTGGATGGCCGAGCACGAACCCGAGAACGCCGCCAAGACGGCCGCGGTCATGCTCCCGCACGACTGGCTCACCATGAAGCTGCGCGGCGTCGGATTCGACCAGGCCACCACCGACCGCTCCGACGCCTCCGGCACCGGCTACTGGTCCCCGTCCACCGGGGAATACCTGCCCGCCAAGGTGATCGGGGCCCTCGGACACGAAGCAGCGCTGCCGCGGGTGGCGGCCCCGAACGAGATCGTCGGCCGCACCCGGAGCGGCGCGGCCGTCGCCCCCGGCACCGGCGACAATGCCGGCGCCGCCCTCGGGCTCGGCCTCGGGGCGGGCGACGTGGTCGTCTCCCTGGGCACCTCCGGCACCGTCTTCGGCGTCTCCGACACCCGCGCGGCCGACGCCTCCGGGCTCGTCGCCGGCTTCGCCGACGCGACCGGCCGGTACCTGCCGCTGGTGTGCACCCTCAATGCCGCCCGCGTCCTCGACACGTTCCGTAACCTCCTGGGAGTGGACCACGCCGAATTCGACGCGCTCGCCCTCGCCGCCGAACCGGGAGCCGACGGGCTCACCCTCCTCCCGTACCTCGACGGCGAACGGACCCCCAACCGCCCCAACGCGACCGGGGTCATTAGCGGGATCACCACCGGCACCACCCGCGCCGGACTTGCCCGCGCCGCCGTCGAAGGCATGCTCTCGGCCCAGGCCGACGGGCTGGCAGCGCTCGCGGACCAGGGCCTGGACGCCCAGCGCGTCCTTCTCATCGGGGGAGCCTCGGCCTCGCAGGCGGTCCGCCGGATTGCGGCGTCGGTGTTCGGCGTCGACGTGGAGATCCCGCCGTCGGCCGAGTACGTGGCCCTCGGCGCCGCCAAGCAGGCGGCCTGGGCCCTCTCGGGCCGGGCAGAACCGCCACAGTGGAATGTAGGAGACACGGCGCGGCTGAGCGGCAAGGCCGCAACCGCTGTGTCCGAGCAGTATTCGACGCTCAGGAACGAAACCGGCTCCTGGGCCTCGCACCAGTAAGCAGCAAAGGACAGCATTATGAGCGACAAGTACGCGCCCACACCAGAAGACAAGTTCTCCTTCGGTATCTGGACGGTCGGCTGGGCCGCCCAGGACGTGTTCGGCTCCGCGACGCGCGCGCCGATGGCCGCCGACCGGGCCGTTCGCAAGCTCGCCGAGATCGGCGCTTACGGGGTCAACTTCCACGACAACGACGTGTTCGAGTTCGACGAGTCCGACCGCGACGAGAAGATCTCCTCGTTCCGCAAGGCCCTGGACGAGACGGGCCTGAAGGTCACCACCGCGACCACGAACCTGTTCAGCCACCCGATCTTCAAGGACGGCGGCTTCACCCACAACGACCGCGACGTCCGCCGCTTCGCGATCTCGAAGGTCATGCGCAACCTGGACCTCGCCGCCGAGCTCGGCGCCGAGATCTACGTGTGCTGGGGCGGTCGCGAGGGCGCCGAGTCCGGCGGCTCCAAGGACGTCCAGTCCGCCATGGCCCGGATGAAGGAGGCCTACGACACGCTCGGCCAGTACGTCACCGAGCAGGGCTACGGCATTCGCTTCGCCATCGAGCCCAAGCCCAACGAACCCCGCGGGAACATCCTGCTGCCGACCCTCGGCCACGCCCTGGCGTTCATCAACGAGCTGGAGCAGCCCGAACTCGTGGGCATCAACCCCGAGATCGGGCACGAGGAGATGGCCGGCCTCGACTACGCCGCCGGCATCCGCCAGGCGCTGTGGCACGGCAAGCTCTACCACATCGACCTCAATGGCCAGACCGGTCCGCGCTACGACCAGGACCTGCGCTTCGGCGCCGGGAACGTCGGCGGGGCCTTCTGGACCGTCGACGCGGTCGAGGAGGGCATCGCCAAGGGCCAGTACACCGGGCCCGTCCACTTCGACTTCAAGCCCCCGCGCACCGAGGACGACGAGGGCGTGTGGGTCTCGGCCGCCGCCTGCATGCGCAACTACAAGATCCTGCAGGACAAGGTCCGCGCCTTCCGCGCCGACCCCGAGGTCCAGGAGGCGCTGGCGGCCGCCCGCGTCGACCAGCTCGCCGTGCCGACGCTCGCCGAGGGCGAGACCTTCGCCGACCTCAAGCACGTCGAGATCGACGTCGATGGCCTGGCCGCCAAGGGCATGGGCTTCGAGCGCCTCGACCAGCTCGCGCTCGAGCACCTCTACGGTGTCCGCTAGACCGAGTGACGAAGGGCGGTGGCCCCGGAGATCTGCTCCGGGGCCACCGCCCTTTCGATATCTTGTCTGAATAGAATGAGATGTCGATAAAAATTGCTCAGGGATGCCGACGCGCCGAAGTAAAAGCTATGATTGAGCAGACCTGTCACGTACGGTCAGGGGGTGAAAACGATGACCAGAACAGTGATCAATCTCGACGACGAACTCTTGGCCCAAGCCAGCGAGATCTTTGGAACCACAACCAAGGTCTCAACGGTTCACGCGGCACTCAAGGAAGCGGTCGACCGGCGTGGCCGGCAGGAGTTCCTTGACTGGCTGGCGGGGGGCAATCTGCCGGATCTCGCTGACGAGGGGCTCAGGGAGCAAATGTGGCGGTAGCCGGTTACCTGGTAGACAACAGTGTATTTGCACGCCAGGCCAAGCCCGTAGTCGCTGCGCGGCTCGGTCCTCTGTCGCAGCAAGGAAAGCTGGCTCTGTGTGGGATCGGCATCCTGGAGATGCAGGTCAGCGCTAGGAACCAGCAGGATCTCGAATTTCTTCGCCGATCGTTCAATACGTTCGAACGGTTGACAACGCCCGATGATGTCTGGGATAGGGCGATTGAGGTGCAAGTCGAGCTGGTCGAACGCTCGTTGCACCGCAGCGTCAAGATCCCCGACCTACTCGTGGCGGCAACAGCTGAACGGCACCGGGTCACCGTGTTGCACTACGACAAGGACTTCGACCGGATCGCGGACGTGACCGGGCAGCCGATGGAGTGGGTGGTCCCGGCCGGGGAGGCGGACTGACAGCGACAACGAGACAAGGCCCGGAGCCATGCTCCGGGCCTTGTCTACACCCCACACCCATACTTCGAGACGAGTTGTCCACTCTCCTCTTTCACAGTTTCCCCTCAGAGAACTGAGAACGGATCCCGGGCCTGTGCCGCCCGGGCTTCGCTCGTATCAGTGAATCTACGACCGGACCCTAGGTATTGGGGGCGAAAAGCTTTAGAGGTTCATGAGAACCGGCCGTAGTAGGACTCGTACGGCGTCTGGGGCCGCGGCGCCGTCCAGCAGTTCAGCACGATCGGCGAGAGGCGCAGCGTCAGCCAGCACAGGAACATGTGCGACAAGGCGATCCCGAGCAGGATCAGGACCAGGGTCGGGTCCGTGCCCGCGTTGCCGCCGTTGAGCTTCCCGACCAGGTTGATCAGGCCCATCGGGATGATGCAAGGCAGGCACAGGATGACCGGCAGCACCACCATGGCCGAGGGGGCCGAGGCGAGGCTGACGTTCAGCAGCCCGGTCCACCAGCGCTGCGGCGTCCAGCGGTAGGACACGAAGTACGCGGCCAGCACCAGCGCCAGGTAGCCGGCGGTGAGCCAGTTGAACTGGATGAGCAGCGGCACCAGCCGCCACAGGTTCGCCTCGTAGTGGGCCGGGTCGGCATCGGTTTTGGTGTCGAGGTCCGCCCAGTGGCCGTCCACGTCGCCGGTGAGCGACAGGAACTGGCCGATGAGGAAGCACAGCAGCACCACGAAGACCTGCGCCCCGACCGCGAAGCCCGACACCGTCAGCTTCGACCAACGCTGTTTCGGGGTGAAGGACCTGACCCGCGCGATGGCGGTGCGCAGGGCCCGCCGGGTGGTCTTCCCGGCCTCGGTGAGGGTCTTGACGGTGTCGAGCCAGGACTTGGCGAAGATGTACAGGAAGACCAGGAAGATGATCGCCGAGCCGACACCCATGGCGCCGAGGAGTTGCTTGAGGAGGTGGTTCGGATCGAGTTGATCGAAGAGTTCCATATGCCGGGGTCAGCCAATTGCCTTGGAGGAGTGGGGAACCCCGATATCCTATAGCGATCGCGCCCGATGGGCGACGGCTTTAATCCTCGGTCGGCGCGGTGGTCGGCCGAGGCGGATCGGCCAGCTCCGCCAGGTCCTTCTGCCAGTAGGCCACGTCGTACCAGGTGCCGAACTTGTAGCCCGCGTGGTCGAGTTTGCCGACCCACCTGAAGCCGAACGCGCGGTGGAGCGCCTCGCTGCCGGGGTTCGGACTGGTCACCCCCGCGACGACGCTGCGGAAGCCCTGCTGTTCGAGAAGCTTGAACAGGCGGCCGTAGAGCGAGGAGCCGATGCCCTTGCCGGTGTTCCCTGGAGCGATGTAGACCGTCGCCTCGGCGGTCCAGTCGTAGGCCCCGCGGGGGTTCCACGGCTTCGCATAGGCCAGGCCCACCACCGCACCGGACTCGACGGCCACCAGCCACGGGAATCGCCCGCCGTAGGTCGCCAAGTCATGGGCCCACTCCGACTCCCGCTGCGGCTCGGTGCGCAGGTTCGAGGTGTCGTGGGCGATGTAGTGATTGACGATCGCGCAGATGGCGCTCACGTCGTCGGGCCCGGCGAAACGCACTTGGATGGCGTGGTCATGGCTCATGGGGAACAAGACTAGCCGCGTGTACAGGTGGCGGCCGGGTTCCGTCTTGCCTAGTGGATCACCAGTCGGATCACCAAACAGTGCTGGGCCGCCACGACACGATCGTCGGACGCAGTCCGCCGGTGGCACGGAAGTCCTCGACCGCGCGGGCCAGCGTGCTCAACGGAATATGAGAATCGGAAGGGAACGTGCTCGCCCCGTCCATATCGCGGAATAGGCGGACTTCGGATTGCTTATTCTCGCCCGAATAGGTCACCCAGGCGCCCGGACCGTAGTCCTCGCCGCCCGGTCCGAAATAGGCGAGCGCGCCCACTTCGGCATCCCTATCGGCCACGATCTTCAGGCCGTGGTCGGGCCGTCCGCCCGGCAGGTAGCCGGGACGGTCCCGCACCAGCGCGGTCGAGACCTGCACCAGGTCGGCCGCGATTATGGTCGCGACGGCCGCCGCCACGCCGTCCGGGTCGTTTGCGAGAAGGATCTGCGACCCGTCACCGGTTTCGAGCCTGAATTCGGCACAGTAGCCGGCGATGTGCGCGCCAATGGGTCCGGCGCTCATCGGTGGTGCTCCTTCCGATGCGGGGGAGACAGGGGTGGGGGAGTGGGAACCGTGGTGGAAATCAAGTCGGATCGTCATCTGACTTCCTTCGTGAATGCACTGACCGGAAGGTCGGAGAGGAATCGAAGCTCCGGAGGAGCGGGTCAAGGACAGTCGATTCGCGAGAACCTATATCAGGGTCGGCATGTTTCCTCCTGCCGGTGATAGGTGTATCCATCCCCACGTTGCAGCAGGTGGAGGTTCTTCCATGAGGTTTTGACTGGCCCCTGAGGGGTTTGCACGGTGTGGCTGCCGCTGGAACGCACCGCGACCCGGCCGGTGTGCGTGCCTTGGTACTTCCCTCTGAGCACTACCGCGCGTACGAGGTCCCCGGTCTGGAAGCCGTGGATCTGTTTGGTGCGGGGCATCTTCAAGCGCGGAAATCCGAAAGCGTCGGTGCGGGTCCGGCAGTATGTTCCACGCCCAGTCGCCTTGACCACCAGGACCTGGCCCGGCCAGGAGGGGACCGCCCTGAGCGCCCCGACATGGAGCCCGTCCAGAGTGTGCGATTTGGGTGCGCCGGTGATGAACCGGTTGTACTTGGTCCGCCCACCCGAACTCGAATGGGCGGGCAGGCCCGTTCCTGTCAGGGAACCCCACAGGGCGTTGCGGGTGGCGTTCATCGCCGCGGCATCGCTCAAAGGCGCCTTCGCCTGCTTGAGGATGCGCGCCAGAAGCGTTGAGCGGTCGGCCAGGAACATTTCCACAGGTGTGGTGTTCTTCGCCTGGTTGCAAGCCCCGCAAGCGAGGGTGAGGTTCGAGATCCGGTGGGAGCCGCCCCGCGCCTTGGGGCGAATATGTTCGACCTGCAACGGCGTGTCGCCCGCGCCGCAGTAGGCGCAGGCCCGCCCCCATTTCTCAAGGAGGTACTGCCGGACTTCGTATCCGGCGAGAGTGCCTTGCTGGTACTCCACGCCAGTCAAGGACTGGCCCGCCGACATGGCGTGCGTGTCGAAGCTGACGCGTTCGACATGCACGGCGGTGACCGGCGCCCACCGTCGCAGGCGCGCGATCTGCGACATGGTGGTGTCGACCCGGTGTTGCAGGCTCGGGGCGAGTCGGCCTTGCGGCCTGGTGCGGTTGGCGAACCGGGGCGTACGGTAGCGCAGGTTCCGGCCCCGCCTGGCCCGCCGATACGCGGCGCGGGCGGTCAGTTTGTCGCGGATCTTCCCGCCGCGATGGTTGACCTGGAGGGCGTACAAGCCTTGCCGTCGGCCACCACCGACATCAGCGAACACCGCGATTCCGGTGTGCTTACTCCCGGGGTCGATTCCCACTTCCACGCCCTGTACCTCGGATTCAGCGGCGCTGCGGTCGCGCAACCGGATCACGAATGGCGTATGCCGTGCCACCACCGCCCGGCCCTTATTGAGTAGCTTCCGGGCCCGTGCCGGATGGCACGGGTCCAATTGTGTTCCGTCCTTCGCGAGGACGAACACGCATGGCGCGGTCTCACGACCACAGGCTCCGCTTTCGCGGGTGACGCCCGCGATCCCAGGTGAAGGATCACGAATCTCCCCTCGACCATGTACCCCGCCGGGTGCCTGAAGGCCTCCACGGCCCGTTTCGTTCCCGATCCGGGGATTGTCTGCTGCCGTGAATTCGAGAGCCTGGAGCTGAGGAAGCATCCCAGGGTCGGTCTTCTGTCCTACGCGATACGTAGCCAACTTGTTCACCTCCAAAATGATCTGTTGGCTGGGTCTGGTAACGGCGGCTCTCAACCAGTGCGACTGAAAGCCCACTCCTGCAGGAGGGGATCCCGTTACGGAGGACACCGCACCTCAAGGTGGCGAGGTTTGTGAACGACAGTACGTGCATCATCGCGCCGTTTGGCCGGTCAGTCGGGAAATTGACAAAAAGCGCCGGTTGCGACAACCTGTCTATGCAATTAGTAGATTCCACTAGGGAACTCCAGGGAATGTGGTTGGGCCAGAAGCGAAAGCGATCGGTCACCCGCCGTGCGCGGCGACACGGCCGAACCCGGACCCGTTCGTCGGGCAAGATTGGGGCATGCGCGTAGACCTGCTCGGACCGCTCCGCGTCCGCGACGACTCCGGGGCCGAAATCGCCGTCCCCGCCGGCCGCCAGCGCGCCCTCCTCATCCGCCTCGCCCAAGAGCCCGGCCGCCTCGTCCCCGCCGCCGTCCTCATCGACGCGCTCTGGCCCGGCGAGCCGCCCGCCAACGCGCCCGGCGCCCTCCAGACCCAGGTCTCCCGCCTGAGGGGGCGCATCGGCGACCGCCTCGCCGCCGACTCCGGCGGCTACCGGCTCACCGACACGGCCACCGACGCCGCCGAATTCGAACGACTCGCCGCCCAGACCGAGACCGCCGCCCGCGAACAGGACGCCGGAACCGTCCGGCACCTGGCGGGCCGCGCACTGGAACTGTGGCGCGGGCCGGCCCTCGCGGGCGTCGCCGACCTGCCGTTCGCCGAGGCCGAGGCCACCCGCCTCACCGCCCGGCGCGAGGCCGTGGCCGCCCTGCTCGTGGAGGCCCGCCTCGAACTCGAAGGCGCCGCCGCCGTCCTGGCCGAACTCGCCGCCCGCCACGGCGCCGACCCGCTCTCCGAACCCGACGCGGGCCGCTACATGCGGGCCCTGGCCGCCTCGGGACGCCAGGCCGAGGCGCTCGACGTCTACGAGAAGCTCCGCTCCCGCCTCGCCGACGAGCTGGGCATCGACCCCTCGCCCGCGCTGGCCCGGGCGCATCTCGACGTGCTGCGCGGCATCGAGACCGCACCCGCCGCCGAGACCGTGAGCCACCTGCCGCGCCCGCTCACCGATTGCATCGGGCGCGAGCACGATCTGACGGCGCTGCGGGACCTCGTCGACGCGAACCGGCTGGTCACCCTGACCGGTCCCGGCGGCACCGGCAAGACCCGCCTCGTCATCGAGGCCGGCCACCGGATCGAGCAGGAGGGCACCGGGGTCCGACTGGTCGAACTCGCGCCGGTGAACGATGCGGGGCGGCTCGACGACGTGTTCCTCGACGCGCTGGGACTGAGCGAACCGGCGCTGTCGAAACGCAATGTCGACGCGCGCGAACGGCTGGCGGAGGCCCTGCGCAACCGCCGGATGGTCCTGATCGTGGACAACTGCGAGCACCTCATCGACGCCGTCGCCGCATTGGCCGCGCACCTGCTGCCCCGCGCGCCGGTGCTGCGGATGCTCGCCACCAGCCGCGAACCACTGGGCCTGACCGGCGAGGCCGTCTTCAATCTCGGCCCGCTGTCCACTCCCGACTCCGCCACCGCGGCCGACGCGGCCTCGCACTCGGCCGTGCGGCTGTTCGTGGAGCGCGGCCGCCAGTCTGATTCGTCCTTCGCGCTCTCAGCGGCCAACGCGGGCACCGTCGTCGGAATCTGCGCCGCACTCGACGGACTGCCGCTGTCGATCGAGCTGGCCGCCGCGCGGCTGCGCTCGATGAGCCTGGAGGACTTGGCCTCGCGCCTGGACGACCGCTTCACCCTCCTCAACCGCGGCGACCGCACCGCCGCGCCGCGCCAGCGGTCCCTGCGCGGGGTGGTCGACTGGAGCTGGGACCTGCTCGACGAGCACGAGCGGCGCGTGCTGGCCCGCCTGTCGGTCTTCAACGGCGGCGCGGACCTCGACGCGGCCTGCGAGGTCTGCTCGGCGGACGCGGACGACATTCGAAGTCTGGTGGACAAGTCCCTCGTGCAGCGCCTGCCCAGAGGCCGCTACCGGCTGCTGGAGACCGTCCGCGAATACTCCGCCGAGCGCCTCGCCGAATTCGGCGAGACGGCCCGGGCCTACCTCGCGCACGCCGAGTACTTCGCGCGCCTGGCCGAGCGCGCCGCGCCGTACCTGCAACGCGCCGAACAGGTCGAATGGCTCGATCGCCTCGCCGCCGACCACGAGAACCTCACCGCCGCGATCCGTCGCATGATCGCCGCCGGGAACGCCCGGCTCGCCCACCAGGCCGTCGTCCCGATCTCCTGGTACTGGTGGATGCGCGGATACCGCAAGGAGGGCCAGGAACTGTCCTTCCAGGTCCGCGACATGGAAGGACCGGTCGAGCCCGTCCACCGCGCCGGCGCCCACCTCGCCGGCATGTGGGCCCTGTGGTCGGGGCTGCTCGACCCCGACGAAGTGGCCGCCGGATACGCCGAGGCCGAGCGGATCATCGAGGAGCACGATCTCTACGAGGTCGACCCGCTGCTGAAGATGGTGCCGGTCCTCCGCGCGCTCCTGTCCGGGGACGAGACCGCGCTGCGAGCGGTCGGGGCGGGGCTCGACCGCGAGCGCGACGCTCACGTCAGGGGCATGGTGCTGCTGTTCTGCTCCGAATACTCCGCCCGTGCGGGGAAACCGGAGCAGGCGCTGGCCGAACTGACCGAGTCCAATGCGATCTTCACCGCGCTCGGCGAGCGGTTCGGGATCATCATGTCGCTCCAGGCGCTGGCCAGCACCCGTACGGCCGAGGGCGACCACGTCGAGGCCCGCCGGATGCTGCTGAGCGCCTTGGAGGCCGAGTCGGAGCTGGGCGCCGACCGATCCGACTCGGTCATCGTGGAGAACGTGTGGCGCATCGACGCCGAGTTCGGCGCGGACCCCGAGGCCGTGCTGGCCCAGATGCGGGTCGAGGAAGAGGGGGCGAGGCAGATCGGCAACTTCGAGAACGTGATCGGCGCCCGGACCTCGGCGGCGGTGTGCCTGCGCCGCTTGGGAAAGCTCACCGAGGCCCGCGACGAGCTGCTGGCCGCCGAGGCGGGACTGCCCGAGTACATCAATTTCTCCGAGGTCTCGCTGCGGCTGTACCGGCACCTCGCGGAGGTGGCGCGCGAACTCGGCGACCGCGAGCTGGAAGCCCGGGCCGCCGAGAAGGCCGAAGGGAGCCTGTGGCCGTTTACCCTGTGAGCTTGCGGCGGTAGGCCCGCAGCGACAGCGGCACGAACACCGCGATGATCGCCGCGCTCCAGCCCAGGAGCGCCGCGACCTCGCCGCCGGGAGTCCCGCCGTCGAGGAAGACCCGCATCGAGTCGCCCAGTGCCGTCAGGGGATTGATCTCGGCCCACCACTGGACCGCCGTCGGCAGCGTCTCGATCTCCACGAAGATCGACGAGGTGTAGGCCAGCGGCATGAGCAGCGCGACCATCCACGTCTGGATCTGCTCCTCCGACTTCGCCGTCAGGCCGACCAGGACCATCGCCCAGGAGGAGGCGAACAGGAACAGCAGCACCGCACCGGCGGCCGCGGCGACGCCGAGCCCGCCGCCGTCGGCGCGGTAGCCGATGGCGAACGCGACGCCGCCGACGACCAGCAGCGCCCACGCGTGCTTGACCATGTCGGCGGCGACCCGCCCGGCCAGCAGCGCGAACCGGGACACCGGCATGGCCGTGAGCCGGTCGAACACGCCGTCCTTGATGTCGCCGTACAGGCTCAGCCCGGTGGAGGTGATCGCGAAGAACAGGCCCATGGCGATGAGCGACGGCCCGGCGTACTGGAGGAAGTCCTGCCAGGAGCCCATCATCTGCCCGCCCATGAAGAACGTGATGGACAGCAGGATCATCATCGGGATCATGACGAAGTCGATGAGCTGGGCGGGCTGGTGCTTGATCGACGCTAGTGAGCGGGCGGCCATCGACGCCGACTGCGCCAGCGGGCCCCGGTGCGTGGTCCAAGTCGTGACGCTCATGCCGCCACCTCCTGATTCTCCTGGGCGGCTTCGGCCTTGTGGCCGGTGAGGGTGAGGAACACTTCGTCGAGCGTCGGCTCGTCCAGCCCGAAGGCGACCAGGTCGATCCCGGCCTGGGAGACGCGCGACATGACCGCCGTCGCCTCGCCGGCGTGGGAGACGGGCACGATCGCCTCGCCGTCCTCGCCGCGGGCCTTCGCGTCGATCGTCCAGTCCGCCACGTCGATGAGCTTCGGCAGCGCCTCCGCGTTGACCGGCCGCATGCGCAGCACCAGGCCGCCGACCATCCGCTTGAGCTCGGAGGGGACGCCCGAGGCGATGACGCGCCCGGAGTCGATGACCGCGATGGTGTCGGCGAGCTGGTCGGCCTCCTCCAGGTACTGGGTGGTGAGCAGGACCGTGGTGCCCTCGGCGACCAGGTCCCGGACGAGCTCCCACAGCTGGCCGCGGCTCTTCGGGTCGAGCCCGGTCGTCGGTTCGTCCAGGAACAGGACCTCGGGGCGGCGGACGATCGAGGCGGCCAGGTCGAGCCGGCGCCGCATGCCGCCGGAGTACTTGGAGGCGGCGCGGGTCGCGGCGTGGACGAGCTCGAACCGTTCGAGCAGTTCCGCCGCGCGGTTTTTCGCCTGCGAGCGGGAGGCGCCGAGCAGGCGGGCGATGAGGACGAGGTTCTGCTCGCCGGAGAGGTTCGGATCGAGCCCGGCGTACTGGCCGGTCAGCCCGATGCGGGCGCGGACCTCGGCGGCCTGCGTGACCGCGTCCAGGCCCAGGACGCGGGCGGTGCCGGAGTCGGGGACGGTGAGAGTGGTCAGGCACCGGACGGCGGTGGTCTTGCCCGCGCCGTTGGGCCCGAGGACGCCCAGGACGGTGCCCTGGGGGGCGGAGAGGTCGACGCCGTCGAGGGCGCGGACGTCGCCGAACGCCTTCTTCAACCCTCTGACCTCGATCGCATGCTGCATGGGGAGTTCCTTTCCGTTAGGACGCCCCCATGGTGGCCGCCGGTCCTTTCACTTCACTTGCACTTCGCATGCACCCGCCCGGCACGCGAAAGGGCCGCCTCCCGGAGGGGAGACGGCCCTGGAAGACTCTCCGCGCGTCAGCCCTTGATCGCGCCGGTGATGACGGCCTTGGTGAAGTGTTTCTGGATGAACGGGTACATGATCACGATCGGGATGATCGTGCAGACCACGACGGCCATCTTCAGCGCCGAGTCGGGGGCGGCGGCGGTCTGGTACTGGCTGGCCTGGCCCGCCGCGCCGGGCAGGCCCTGCGTCGACATGAGCATTCGCTGGAGCACCACCTGGATCGGCTGGACGTCCTGGGCGGGGACGTACAGCACGGCCGAGAAGTAGATGTTCCAGTACCCGACCGCGTAGAAGAGTGCGATGACGGCCAGGATCGCCTTCGACATCGGCAGGACGATCTTGAACAGGAGCCGGAACTCTCCGGCCCCGTCCATTTTGGCCGCGTCGATGAGCTCGCCGGGCACGCTGTTCATGAAGAACGCCCGCAGCACGATCAGGTTGAAGGCGTTGAGCGCCATCGGCAGAACCAGCGACAGGTAGGAGTTGAACAGGCCCAATTTCTGCACTACCAGGAACTGGGGGTACATGCCCGGCGCGAACAGGAAGGTGAACAGCACCAGCATCAGCAGTGGCCGGTGCATCAGGGTTCCGGGACGCGAGAGTCCGTAGGCGGCGCCGATGGTGAGCACCATGCTGAGGGCGGTGCCACCCGCGGTCAGGATGATGGTCAGGACCAGCGATTCGGTCAGGGCACCGCCGCTGAAGATCTCACGGTAGGCCTGGAGGCTCAGGTCGGTCGGCACGAGCAGGAGGTTGCCGCCGGCGCGGTTCATCGCCTCCTCGCTGGCGAGACTGGTGACCACGATCGCCCAGATGGGCACCACGATGGCGGCCGCGTAGCAGATCAGGAATGCGGCCTTGGAGAGCTTGCCCAGGCGGGACGGCTCGTCGTCCCAGACCGGCCGGGTGTTCTTCTTGCGCTTCCGATTCAGCGCTTGGAGATCGACGGTACTCATGACTTCTGGTAGATCCCTTGCTCTCCGAGGCGGTGCGCGACGTTGTTGGCGACCAGGACCAGGATCAGGCCGATCACGCCCTTGAACAGACCCGCCGCGGTGCCGAAGGACGCGCCCGCGGTGCCGATGACGCTGCGGTAGTACACGAAGGTGTCGAGCACCTCGGTGGTCTGGTACCCGATGGCGTCGCGCTGGAGCTGGTACTGCTCGAAGCCGACGCTGAGGATGCCGCCGATCTGGAGGATCAGCAGCAGGATGATGACCGGCCGGATCCCCGGAAGGGTGATGTGCCAAAGGCGCCGCCAGCGGCTGGCGCCGTCGACCGCGGCCGCCTCGTAGAGGCTCGGGTTGATCGAGGCGAGTGCGGCCAGGAAGATGATCATGCCCCAGCCGGCGTCCTTCCATGACCACTGCATCCAGGCCAGCAGCGTGAAGGTCTCGGGGTCGGACGTGAAGGTGAGCCGGTCGCCGCCGACGCCCAACAGGAGGTTGCTGAACAGGCCGTCGGAACCGAGCATCTGGACGAAGACGGTGACGACCAGGACCCAGGAGAAGAAGTAGGGCAGGTAGACGACCGACTGGAAGATGCTGCGGATCTTGGTGGAGACGACGCTGTGCATCAGCAGCGCCAGCGCGATCGACAGCGGGAACACGAACATCAGCTGGGCGAAGGCGTACTTGAGGGTGTTGAGCAGCGCCGGCACGAAGTACGGGCTCAAGAACAGGCGCTCGAACCATGCGAAGCCCACGAACGGGTTCTCCCAGAAGGCCCGGTTCGGGTCGTAGTCCATGAACGCGATGATGTTCCAGGACGAGGGCCAGTAGAAGAACACCGCCAGTTGCAGCAGTGCGGGAAGCGTCAGAAGCAGCAGCGGCCAGTCGTGCCGGAGGCGCTGCCGGACGCTTCGCTTGCGTCTGATGGGGATTGTTCGGGAGGCTTGCCCCGATGCTGGTGGTGCTGTGGTGTGTAGAGCTGCCATCGCTTGTCTGCGTCCAGTCGTGAGGTCCGGGTACGGGGAGCGAGTCGTGGCCGGGCGGCGTCACGCCGCCCGGCCGTTCATTACTCGCCTTGGGCCGTCCGGTAAGCGGCCGTGTAGTGCTCGCGAGCCTCTTCGCCGCCGGCGGCGAGGAAGTCCTCGACCATCGAATCGATCTCGGACAGCTCGGCCCGTCCGTATGAGACGTCGTTCTCCTGGTCTTCCAGGGTGGCGCGGGCGTCCTTGAAGGCGGCCGGGCCCTCGACCCGGAGCCCTTCGAAGATGTCCACCTCGGCGTATTCCAGGACCGAGGCGTTGTAGTCGAACACGCGCTGGACCCTGTCGGCGCCCCCGGCCAGGAAGTTCTGGACGCGGGCGATCGTCTTGAAGTTGACCGGTGCGTTGACGACGGCGGTGCCGGTCTCGGTGTAGACGGGGGTGCCGTCGTCGCCGTATTCGAAGTGCTCGCCTTCGACGCCGTAGATGAGCAGTTCGTACTCGGTGGTCCCCAGGGGTGCGGCGCAGAAGTTCGCGACGTCCAGGAACTCCTCCACCTGCTCCTTTTCGAGGTCCTTCCTGAGGAAGGTCCAGCCGTCGACGCCGAAGTTGACGTGCACCAGCGGGGTGCGCCCTTCGGCGGCCAGCGGCCCGAGCGGCTCGATGTCGCCCTCGGCCTCGCCGCTGTTGACCTGGTCGGTGTAGCCCCCCCACCAGGACATGCCGTCCTGCTGGAACAGGATCGTTCCCTCTTTGTGCAGTGCCTGGGTGTCCAACGTCCCGGTGGGGGCGTCGGGGTGGACGAGCCCTTCGTCCCAGAGGGTGCGCCGGAACTCGAGCCATTCCTTGTACTCGGGCATCTCGGAGCGGTGAAGCAGCTTGTCCTGCTCCTCGTCGAACCACCAGTTGTCGCGGCTGGGGAGCCCGAACCACATGGGTGTGTAGTAGTCGAGACCCGCGAAGGCCCACTTGCCGGCCGATCCGTCGGTCCACTCGCGGGCGACTTCGAGCAACTCCTCGATGGTCGTCGGCTTGTCCAGACCGGCGTCCGCGAGCAGGTCGGTGCGGACGAACATGCCGTTGCCGGGACCGCCGGAGGCCGGGCCGGGGATGCCGAAGATGCGGGAGGTCTCCGGGTCCTCGGGGTCGGTCGCCCAGACCGAATTGCCCCAGGAGGAGGTCGGGAGTCCGGCCAGCAGCGGCCAGCGCTCGGAGATGTCGCCCTTCAGGATGTCGGTCAGGTCGTAGAAGGTGTTGGGGACCGTGTTCTGGAAGTCCGTGTGGGCCAGCAGCATCCAGCTGAACATGTGGATGGCGTCGCCGAATTCCTTGGCCTGGAGCCACTGGACCGAGGTCTCGGCGAACTCGTTGCCGTCGGCGTATCGGAGGTTGATCTTCGTGCCGCCCCATGCCTTGGAGACCGCCTGGAAGTACGGGTCGTCCCCGCTGGGCCCCTCGCCCCAGTTGGGCACGGTGAGCTCATAGGTTCCGCTGTTCTCCGGCACCTCGGTGATCGCCTGGACGGCCTCGGGGTGGACGGTGAAGCCCGAGGGGTGGTGCGGCGGCTCGCCGATGAGGTCGGGCTGGACCGGGAGCGGCCATTCCTTGTAGGTGGGGAGGAAGTCCAGGCCCTCGGTGACCTGGGTGCCTCCGCCGCCGGACTCGATGTCGCTGCAAGCGGCGATCACGGGCAGTCCGGCGGCTCCGGCGGCGCCGAGTCCGGCCGCCTTGAACAGGGAGCGGCGCCTGAACGGCGACCTGCGGGAGGGAGTAGCCACGTTGCTGTCCTTTCGGTCATGTTCTTCGTGAGGGTTGAGAGGTTCGAGAGCCGGTAATTAGTTCGGCTGCTCGATAAACTAAAGTAGCGCACAGTGATATCCGGTACAAGCCCAGGGGTCCCGAGAGACCATCGCGAATCGATCACGATTCGGGAACTCGACGGCCCTCCTGGGGCAGTAACCGACCGGTTGTCGCCATCGAAGAGAATGAGCCACGAGTGCAGCAGGAGGAGCAGACATGGCGATGCGCATTGCGGCGAAGTCGGCCGGAGTCGGTGACGAGCCCCGGAGCGGGAACGTCCGCGCCAAGCGCGCCGACTTCACTGACGTGCGGGCCAACAACCTCGGCTACGTCCTGCGTCAGGTGCGCGCCGAGGTCCGGTGCTCCCGCGCCGACCTGGCGGCCAAGACAGGGCTCAATAAGGCCACCGTCTCCAGCCTCGTCGCCGAGCTCATCGAGCGTCGCGTGCTGCGCGAATCCGGTTCCGTCATAGGCAATATCGGCCGGCCGGCCGTGCTGCTCAGCGTCGACACCGGCTACTTCGCCTCCCTCGGCGTCGAAGTCAACGTCGACTACATGACCCTCGTCGCGGTCGACCTGGCCGGCAACCGGCTCCTGTCCTGGCGCCGTGCCCACGACGGCAGCGGATCGACGCCCGGCAAGTCCGTCTCCGCCCTCGCCGGGCTCGCCAAGCGAGCCGTCGACAAGATGGACTCCGAGGGTCGTCAGATCCTCGGTCTGGCCGTCGCAGTCCCCGGCATGGTCGACACCGACGGCGTCGTCCAGCGCGCCCCGATGCTCGGCTGGACCGACTTCGACCTCACCGCGCGCCTCCAGAGCGCCATGCGCGACCCCAAGTACGCCGTCACCGCCGACAATGACGCCAACCTCGGCGCCGTCGCCGAGCAGCGCTTCGGCGCCTGGGCCGGGATAGCCGACATGATCTACCTGACCGGCGAGATCGGCCTCGGTTCGGGCCTCATCGTCGACGGCGAACTGCGGCGCGGTGCCACCGGTTTCGCCGGCGAGTTCGGCAACCTCCGCGTCGAGGTCGACGGACGCGTCGGACGAGTCGAGGACTTCGCCAGCATTCACACGCTCCTGAGTGAACTGTCCGAATCGGACAGAATTGCGGGCACCGAGGTCGAGGCCGAGGTCGAGGACATCGTCACCCGAGCCCGCGCCGGCGAATCCGATGTCGTCGAGGCCCTGGCCCGCATCGGCCGCGCCCTCGGGGCCGGCATCGCGGTGGCCGTGGACCTGCTCAACCCCGAGGCGGTCGTCCTCGGCGGCCACTACCAGGCGCTGAGTCAGTGGATCGTGCCCGCCGCCGAATCCGAACTGGCCGAACGCGTTCACGCCTCCGGTGCCGGGGGAGTGAAGCTCGTGGTCTCCACGCTCGGGCACGAGGCGCCCGCGCTCGGCGCCGCCACCGGCATCCTCAACGACATCGACGCCGGCCTCATGCCGACCCCGCTCGGAACATGATTCCGGCGCTTGCCTTCGAATCGGGCATCTGGGAACCCCCCGTTCAATGATCGCGCGAGCGGCCACCCACCTGCTTCTCAAGCCATTTGTTTCTGAACTGTTACTTCATTCGTCGCCGCTGGTAGCGCAGCTGCGATGCGGCGATTTAGACCGATACGCACCCGCTGTCGAAGCGCTTCGACCTTGACTGCCATGCGCCCGCAGGTGTAGAACTCATACATTCCTGAATCGAAGCGCTTCGAAACGCGTGAGCAGTCCCGGCATCTGCAAAGTCGAAGCGCTTCGACAACGACAGCGACGTCCCCAAGGAAGTCTCCACATGACGAACTCAGCTGACCAGGCCCCCGCCTTCCGCGACCCCGCCCGCCCCCGCGATGAACGAATCGCCGATCTGCTCGACCGTCTCACTCTGGACGAGAAGGTCGGGCTGCTGCACCAGTACCACCGGCCGGTTCCCCGACTCGGCATGGGCCCGTTCAAGACCGGCACCGAGGCGCTGCACGGGCTTGCCTGGCTCGGCGAGGCCACCGTCTTCCCGCAGGTCGTCGCCCTCGGCGCCACCTGGAACCCCGAACTCGTCGAATCCGTGGGCGCCGCGACCGCCGACGAGGTCCTGGCCTACCACCACCGCGACTCGGCCGGCGCCGGGCGCAACGTGTGGGCGCCGACGGTCAATCCGCTGCGCGACCCCCGCTGGGGCCGCAATGAGGAGGGCTACTCCGAGGACGCGTGGATGACCGGCGTCATGGGCGCCGCGTACTCGCGGGGCCTCAAGAGCGACAACGGGACCGTCTGGAAGACCGCCCCGACCCTCAAGCACTTCCTGGCCTACGGCAACGAGGCCGACCGCTACATCACCTCCTCGAACATGCCGCCGCGCGTCCTCCGCGAATACGAGTTCGCCGCCCACCGCCCGGCCCTGGCCAGCGGCGACGCGGTCGCCGTCATGCTCTCCTACAACCTCGTCAACGGCCGCCCCGCGCATGTGACCCCGCTGGTCAACACCGAGCTGCGCACCTGGACGACCGACGAGGTCTTCATCGTCTCGGACGCCTACGCGCCCAACAACCTCGCGCAGATTCAGGGCTACTTCGAGGACCTGCCCACCGCGTACGCCGCCGCCGTCAAGGCCGGGCTCGACTCCTTCACCCAGGACGACGAGAAGCCCGACGCCGTGCTCGGCCACCTCCACGCCGCGCTCGAACGCGGGCTGCTGGACGAGGCCGACATCGACACCGCCGTGCGCCGGAACCTGTTCGTGCGCTTCGGGCTCGGCGAGTTCGATCCCGAGGACCCGTACGCCGGCATCGGCGACGAAGCCGTCAATTCCCCCGAGCACCAGGCGCTCGCCCGCGAGGCCGCCACCCAGTCGATCACCGTCCTGAAGAACGACGGCATCCTCCCGCTCAAGTCCCCGAAGAAGATCGCCGTGCTCGGCCCGTTGGCCGACACCGTCATGCAGGACTGGTACTCCGGGACCCTGCCGTACTCGGTCACTGCGCGGGACGCGCTCGCCGAGCGCGCCGAGGTCGTCTCCAGTGAGGGTGTCGACCGGATTCGCTTGCGCCACAAGGACGGCAATCTCACCGCCTCGTCCGACGGCGCCGAACTGACCCTGACCGACTTCACCGGAGCGGCCACCCAGTTCGACCTGATCGATTGGGGCGACTGGACATACACCATCCGCAACGTCGCCACTGCCAAGTTCCTGGACGGCAGGCTCGACGGCACCGTCGGCGCCGACTCCGTCGGTCCGCACGAGTTCGACGTCCATGAGACCTTTCGCCTCCACGACGTCGAGGTCGGAAAGTTCGCGTTGCAACAGGTCCATCGGGCCGAGGGCGCCGAATCCGGCAAATGGATCGGCATCGAGGACGGACGCCTGGTCATGGTGACGGACATCGTCGACGCGGCCCCCCTCGATCTCGACATCGTGGTCAAGGGCCACGACGTCGCCGTGGACCTGGCTCGCGAGGCCGACATCGCCATCGTCGTGGTCGGCGACCACCCGCTGGTCAACGGCCGCGAGACCGAGGACCGCCGCGACCTGAAGATCCCGAGCGCCCAGGAGTGGCTGCTGAAGCGGGTCCTGGAGGTCAATCCGAATACGATTCTGGTCATGGCCTCCTCATACCCCTTCGCCGCGAACTGGGCGACCAAGCACGCGCCCGCGATCGTGTGGTCAGGCCACGGTGGACAGGAGTGGGGCAATGCCCTGGCCGACGTCCTCTACGGCGACCGCGACGCCGAGGGCCGCCTGCCGCAGACGTGGTACACCGACGCCGCCGAGCTCCCGGCGATGCTCGACTACGACATCATCGCCTCCGACGCGACCTACATGTACTACCTGGGCCAGCCGCTCTACCCGTTCGGGCACGGCCTGTCCTACGCCGACTTCGCTTACAGCGCATTGAAGGTCGACCACGAGCGCGCCGGATCCGGTGACGAGCTGACCGTCCAGGTCGACGTCGCCAACACCTCCGGCCGCGACGGCGTCGAGGTCGTCCAGCTCTACTCCCACCAGTGCGGATCGCGCGTCAAGCAGCCGCTGCGGCAGCTGCGCGGCTTCGAGAAGATCCGCCTCGCCGCCGGCGAGCAGCGCACCGTGTCCTTCACCGTCGCCGTGGACGACCTCGCCCACTGGGACAATGTCACCGGCCGCATGATCGTCGAGAAGAGCCGCCAGCGGCTCATGATCGGCCGCTCGGCCACCGACATCGTGCTCTCGGCCTCGGTCCGCATCGACGGCGAGACCGTCGGCGCCCGCGACCTCTCGGTCCCCTTGGCCGCCAGCGCGAACGACGCGTACTCCGGAGTCGACTGGCGCGACGAGAACCGCACCAGTGGCGACGTCATCGCCGCCGAAGAGGCGGGCGGCTGGATCATGCTGGGCGACTGTGACTTCGGCTCCGCCACCACACCTCAGGCCGGCGGAGCCGGGCAGGGGCACAGTGAACCCGGATACTCCACCGTGACCGCCCGAGTCGCCGGTCCCGGCGCGCAGCTGACCCTCCGCGTGGACGACCCGCTCGACGGCGACGTCCTCGCCAAGATCGACACCCCGGCCACCGCCGGCGTCTACGACTACGCGGACGCCCGCGTGGAACTCGGCGCCGTCGAGGGCGTTAAGGACCTCTACGTGACCTTCGAGAACGGCCCGGTCCGCCTGGCGTCGCTGAGCTTCGGACGGGCCGAGTGATGGCCGGCCCGCGCGGGGTCACCATCGCCGAGGTGGCCGCCCGAGCCGGCGTCGCCGCCAGCACGGTCTCTTACGTGCTCAGCGGAAAACGATCGATCTCCCCGGCCACGGCACGCCGCGTCATGGACGCGGTCGCCGAGCTCGGCTACCACCCGCACGCCGGGGCGCGCTCCCTGGCGTCGCGGCGGGCCGGGGTCGTGGCGATGATGCTGCCGCTGCGCGACGGCATGCACCTGCCGGTGCTGATGCAGTTCGCCTCCGGCGCGGTCACCGAGGCCCGCCGCGCGGACCAGGACGTGCTCCTGATGACCGCCGACGAGGGACCGGCCGGGCTCGCCCGCGTCGCCGCTTCGGCCATTGTGGACGGACTCATCCTCATGGACGTGGAGGTCCGCGACCCCCGAGTGGAGACACTGCGGCGGCTCGGGCTCCCCAGCGTCCTGATCGGCTTCCCGGCCGACGCGGAGGGGCTGACCTGTGTCGACCTCGACTTCACCGCCGCCGGACGGGTCTGCGCCGACTACCTGGTCGAGCGCGGCTGCCGCGACATCGCCCTGCTGGGCGCCTCCGAGGCCGTCTACGCCCGCCGCACCGGCTTCGCCGAACGGGTCCGCGAGGGCTTCCTCGGCGGCCCCGCAGGCCGGGCCCACGCCGAGGTCTGGCCCTGCCCCGACGATGCGGTCTCGGTGCAGCGCACCGTGAAAGAGCTCCTGGTCGCCCGTCCCGAGCTGACCGGCCTGGCCGTCCACAATGAACCTGCCGTCGGGCACGTGATGCACGCGCTCGCCGACGCCGGAAAGCGCGTGGGGGAGGACTTCCACGTGGTCGTCATCGGCCCCGACGAGGTCGCCGAGCGGGTGCACCCGCACCTGCCCTCGGTGCTCGTCCCGGCCGAGCGCTTGGCCGAGATCGCCGTGAGACACCTCATGCGCAAGCTCGACGGCGAGGACGTCCCGGACTCGACCCTGGTCGAACCCCAGCTCACCACCCGCTGACGAGGGCGTTCGCGCTCCGAGCGGCGCGGGTGGTGTGGGAGGATGGCCGCGTGTTGAGTGAGCAGCGAGTAGTCGTATCGGCGGCCGAAGAGTCCATGTCCCTGGCGAAGCAGGAACTGGAGCGCGACTTCGGCCCCACCGCGAAGATCGAGCCGATCGGGCCCGACCTGTTCGCGATCGTTGCACCCGGCCTGTCCGCGCAGGAGGTCGCCGACCGCTGCGAGGACGCCCCGCTGGTCTTCCCGCGCCACCTCACCACCGAGGTCGCCATGCTGGAGACCAAGGCCGAGCTCGCCGACGTCGCCGACGCCGCCCTGGCGGCGGTGCGGGAATCCGGCATCAAGAAGTCCCTCGCCGTGCAGGTGTGGGCCTCCGGCCGCTCCGACTACGAATTCGGCCCCGCCGCGGTCTTCTCCGCCATCGCCGACAAGCTCGGTGAGGCCGGGTACAAGGTGGTCAAGTCGGGCCGGGACCACGTCCTGTCCTGCTGCCTCACCCCACGCGGAATCCTGTTGGGAATCAACGAGACCCGCGACTCACTCAGCGACTGGCCCGGCGGCGGCGTCCGCCTCTCCAAGGGCTCGGACCAGATCTCGCGCGCCGAATTCAAACTCGAGGAGGCCATCCGCGAGTTCGGCCTGAAGCTCCCCAGGGGCGGCAGGGCCGTCGACTTCGGCGCCGCACCCGGCGGCTGGTCGCGCATCCTGCGCGGGCGCGGCATGAAGGTCTGGGCCGTCGACCCCGGCGACCTCGACGCCCGCCTCGAAGGCGACCCGCAGATCAAGCACCTGAACCTCACCGCGGGCCGCTTCCTGCACAGCAATCGCACCGAGTTCGACATCGCGGTCAACGACATGCGCATGGACCCCGCGCTCAGCTGCTCGCTCATGGTCCAGGCCGCCCCGCACCTCAAGCCCGGCGCGCTGGCGATCGTGACGCTCAAGACCGGCACCAGCAATGCGGCCCTGTTCACCATCGACGAGTGCCTGAAGGACCTCGGCACGGCCTACGAGATCCTGCACGCCCGCCAACTGCGCCACAACCGGCACGAGATCACGGTCATCGCCAGGAGACTCGACGAACTGACGAGCTAGAGCTCGACGCCCCGCTCCTCCAGCCAACCCATCGGGTCGACCTGCTCGTCGTCGATGCGGACCTCGAAGTGCAGGTGCGGGCCGGTGGAGTTGCCGGTCGAACCGGTCAGGGAGACCACGTCGCCCTGCGACACCTCGTCGCCGACGCTGACCAGCACCTCGGTGGCGTGGCCGTAGGCAGTCGTGACGCCGTCGCCGTGGTCGACCACGACGAAGTTGCCGTAGCCGTCCATCCAGCCCGCGTAGGTGACGGTCCCGTCGGCGATCGTCCAGATGTCGTCGCCCGTGTTGTTGCCGAAGTCGAGTCCGGCGTGGAGCCTGCCCCACCGCTCGCCGTAGGTGGAGGTGATCGAGGAGTCGGACGGGGAGATCCAGTCCGGTCGTGCCGCTTCGGCGGCCGCCGCCTCCTCCTCCGCCAGGCGCTGGGCCTCGGCCTCGGCCTCGGCGGCCGCCTGCTCCTCGGCCTCCTTCTGCGCGGCCTCGGCGGCAGCGGCTTCGGCTGCGGCGGCCTCAGCGGCGGCGGCTTCGGCAGCGGCGGCTTCGGCCGCGGCAGCCTCGGCTGCGGCCGCCTGCGCGGCGGTGATCTCATCGATCACGGAGTCGACCTCCCATGAGGCCTGCACGAACTCGACCTGCTCGGTCGAGTCCGCCTCGGCCGCCTCGGAGGCAGCACTGTGCCCAGAGACCGCGGACATCACGGAACCGGCGGCGATGATGCCGACCAGCCCGGCGGTGACGTAGCGCCAGCCGTGACGTTCATTACGGATCCGCCTCAGTCGCAGTACGGCCCGGAGGCGGCGGCTGCGGAGCTGGCGGTTGGAGAACTCGGGAGTGTCATCGTGTTTAGCCATAGAACCGGGAAACCTACAGGGTCCGAATCGGACAAGCGGCCCATGACCAGGTGATACAACGTCCGAACTGGTCCCCTTGCTTCGCAGGTCGGCACCCGGGGTCCGCGCCGCCTCCCCCGAAAGGAGGAGGGGAATAACGGATCGTGATCGTACGGTTGCACATTGAGCCGCCCGGTGAACCGGGGAGGCCCGGCGCACGCCCGATATCGGGATGACCGTGACGCACGCCGCCGCCTAAGCTTGACTCTGTCTGCCCGCGCCAGGGAACGCGCCCGGTCCGGCAGACGTTCCGGTCGGCGCTCACCCGCTCGACCACCGATCCAGTCTTGAAGGAGTGCCATGATCACCGCCACGGGCCTTGAGCTGCGCGCCGGTTCGCGCATCCTCCTGTCCGGGGCCGATCTGCGAGTGCAGCCCGGCGACCGGATCGGACTCGTCGGACGCAACGGCGCCGGCAAGACCACCACCATGAACGTCCTCGCGGGCCTCACCCAGCCGTACACGGGCAAGATCGAGAACAACGGCCCCTTCGGCTACCTGCCGCAAGACCCGCGCTTCGCCGACCTCACACAGACCGCCGCCAACCGCGTCCTCTCGGCCCGCGGGCTCGACCAGCTCCTGTCCGACCTCGCCAAGACCGAGGTCGCGCTGGCCGAGGCCGCCGACGACGCCGAGCGCGACAAGCTGGTGCGCCGCTACTCCCGCCTCGAAGAGCAGTTCTCCGCCCGCGGCGGCTACCAGGCCGAGTCCGAGGCCGCCCGCATCTGCTCCAACCTCGGCCTCGAGGAGCGGATCCTCGCCCAGACCCTGGAGACGCTCTCCGGCGGTCAGCGGCGCCGCGTCGAGCTCGCCCGCATCCTCTTCGCCGACGACGGCGACGGCATCCTCCTGCTGGACGAACCCACCAACCACCTCGACGCCGACTCCATCAACTGGCTCCGCGGCTTCCTCGCCGGCCACAAGGGCGGCCTCGTGCTCATCACGCACGACGTCGAACTGCTCGGCGAGGTCGTGAACAAGGTCTGGTTCCTCGACCCGACCCGTTCGGTCATCGACGCCTACAACCTCGGCTGGAAGTCCTACCAGCGCCAGCGCGCCGAGGACGCCGAGCGCCGCCGCCGCGAGCGCCAGAACGCCGAGAAGAAGGCCGCGACCCTCACCAAGCAGGCCGCAAAGCTGGGCGCCAAGGCCACCAAGGCCAAGGCCGCCAAGGGCATGCTGCGCCGCGCCGAGGCCATGATCGACGACCTCGAAGAGGACCTGATGGAGGAGAAGGTGGCCGACGTGCGGCTGCCGGAACCGGCACCGTGCGGCAAGGTCCCGCTCACCGCCTCCGGGCTGTCCAAGAGCTACGGCTCGCTGGAGATCTTCACCGGCGTCAACCTCGCCATCGACCGCGGCTCGCGCGTGGTCATCCTGGGCCTCAACGGCGCGGGCAAGACCACCCTGCTGCGCATGCTGGCCGGGACGCTCGAACCCGACACCGGCGAGGTCGAGCCGGGCTTCGGCCTGCGCATCGGCTACTTCGCGCAGGAGCACGACACGCTCGACCACACCGGGACGGTCCTGGAACAGATGCAGTCGGCCGCCGCGGCGAACGGCGCGGACCTGGCCGACGCCGACCTGCGCAAGATCCTGGGCGCCTTCCTGTTCCCCGGCGAGGACGTCTACAAGCCGGTCGGAGTCCTCTCCGGCGGCGAGAAGACCCGCCTGGCCCTGGCCAGCCTGGTCAGCTCCGGCGCGAACGTGCTGCTGCTGGACGAGCCGACGAACAACCTGGACCCGGCCAGCCGCCAGCAGGTGCTCGACGCGGTCGACGGCTTCTCCGGCGCGATCGTCATGGTCACCCACGACCCCGGCGCGGTGGAGGCACTGCGTCCCGAGCGGGCGATCCTGCTCCCCGACGGCGACGAGGACCTCTGGTCCGACGATCTAATGGAACTCGTCGAACTCGCTTAAGCCCCAACGCGTTCACGGCCCGAATTCCGCTTCGGCGGTCTGCGGGCCGTTTCGCGTCAGCCGGAGAACATGAGGACGACGGCCGCGCAGGCCCCGGCGGCCGCCGAGATCAACGGCGCCTTGACCGAGCGGCCTGAGCGGACGGCCGGGGCGGTGGCGGCCACGACGAGCCACGGGCACAGGGCCACCCAGCCGTATTCGGGCTGTTCGGGGTTCGAGCCGGAGAGCGGCGCGATCATGAGCGCCAGGAGCGGGCCGATCATGAGCGGCCATGCCGAGCTCGATCCGAAGCGCCGCAAGCTTTCCACGACCGCCGGACCACAGGCGATGAGCGCCAGCGCCGGCATGAGCAGCAGCCACCACAACTGGCCCGGATGGGCCGCGATCTCGCCGATGGCCGCGTTGTAGGTGTCGACCAGCCCGTAGGGCCAGGACGTCCCGAGGGCCGCGGCGAACGCCAGGATCCCCAGTGCGGCCGCGGCCGAGACCATGATCTGGACCGGGCGGCGGCGGGCGAAGTACAGGCACAGCAACGAGACCGCGAACCACGCGGCCGCATAGGACAGCAGTGAGGCGATCCCCAGCAGCGCCCCGGCCCCGGCCGCGCCCCAGAACGCGTCGTGGCCCTTGACGCGCCGCTCGGAGGCGACGGCCCCGGCGGCCAGGACGCCCGCGCAAGCGGCGGCGGCGACGCCGTCGATGCCCAGCGTCGTCCATGCCGCCCAGGGGCCGAGGATGACGACCGGCGACAGCGCCCGCGCCGCGACCGGCCCGCACACCGACCGGACCGCGACGAGCGTGAGCGGAACGGCCAGGCAGGACAGGGCGATCACCGCGATGGCGAGTCCGGCGCGAGAACCGGTGTAGGCCACCAGTTGCTCGATCGCGCGGGCCGACCCGGCGGTGGCGGTGGGGGAGGTCTGGGGGTCGACATTGGTGTGCAGCGCCGCCGACCAGGCGATCGAGGCCAGATAGGACAGCACCAGCAGGCCCGGCCACGACATTCGGGCGGCGGCCGGGCGGGAGGCGGTCACGAGGACGACGGCCGCCGTCAACGGCGCCACGACCATGCCGGCGGTGACGTGGAGCGAGAGGTTCTGGGCGGGCCACCACGGCAGGGTGGCGGGTCCGATCACCTCGGAGGTCGAGACGGCGACCGAGGCGAGCATCAGCGTCACGACGAGCAGTGAGAGCCAGATTGCTATGTCGCGCAGGCGATCGTGTCGCAGCCGGGTATGGGCAAGGGTGTCCACCGGGCGGGCGAACGGAGTCTGCGGTGCGGTCACTTCACGAAACTATCGGGTATCCGACAGAACTGACCGCCGGGCGTAAGAACTCCGGCAAACTTCACAAGACACTTCGATCACCGTCCGTGCTCAAGGAAGGACAAATGGGCCCCGACACTCCCGCACCCCAGGGCGGAACCGCAGGCGCTTCCGCCAGGACCGACCCCAATCGCCAGGTCCGCGGCGACGAGCGCCGCGAGCTGACCGAATACGTCGCCACCGCCTACGATCAAGGCCGGAGCATTCGGGACATCGCCTCCACCATAGGGCGCTCCTACGGCTTCGTGCACCGGCTCCTCACCGAGGCCGACGTCAAATTCCGCACCAGGGGAGGCGCGCGCAAAGCCACCAGACCCTGATCGGTCCGCCGAATTCAGGCGGCCACAGTCGCCAGTGTCATCTCCGGACACCGTGAAATAAACCGCGAGCTCGGCTGCGTTGATAATCATGCTCAGAACATCCTGAGCACGATCCAGCCCAAGCCCCACACCGACTCCGGCCCTTGGGCGCCCGACCCGGGAGGCACTGAGTGGCATCGATGGGACCTGCCGGCTGGGACGCGATGCGTTCCCTTCGGCGCGGCGACGACCTCAAGGGCGTCAAGCTCACGCGAGGCGTCAAGCGGCGCATCCTGGAGTTCGGCCGGCCCTACGCGCGCGACATCGCCGTCTTCCTGCTCGTCGTCACCGTCACCGCCGGCATCGGCGTGGCCACCCCGGTGCTGGCCGGCGACATCGTCAACGAGCTCACCGGCACCGGCGGCACCCAGCGCGGCGTCCTCATCCTCGCCGGGATCATAGCGGGCCTGGCCGTCGTCGAGGGCGTCATCTCCCTCATCCAGCGCTGGTACGGGGCGAAGCTCGGCGAGGGCATCATCTTCGATCTGCGCCGCGCCGTGTTCGACCACGTCCAGTCCATGCCGGTCGCGTTCTTCACCCGCTCCCAGACCGGGGCGCTCGTCTCGCGCCTCAACAACGACGTCATGGGCGCCCAGCGGGCCTTCACCACGACCCTCTCGGGTCTCGTCTCCAACGGCATCGCCGTCGCGCTCACCCTCGGCGTCATGTTCTTCCAGTCCTGGCAGATCACCCTGCTGTCCCTGGTCCTGGTGCCGGTCTTCATCATCCCGGCCAAGTGGGTCGGCCGCAAGCTCGCGGCGCTCACCAAGGAGAGCTACGACCTCAACGCCGCCATGAACACCCAGATGACCGAGCGGTTCAACGTCGGCGGCGCGATGCTCGTCAAGCTGTTCGGGCGTCCCGCCACCGAGACCGCCGAATTCGCCGACAAGGCCGACCGGGTGCGCTCCATCGGCATCACCACCGCGATGTACGCCCGCACCTTCATCGTCGCGCTCACCGTCGTCGCCGGGCTCTCCCAGGCCCTCGCCTACGGTCTCGGCGGCGCCTTCGTCTTCGGCGGGGAGCTGTCGGCCGGCACCGTCGTCACCCTCGCTCTGCTGCTGACACGCCTCTACGGGCCGCTCACGGCCCTGTCCAACGTGCGCGTCGACGTCATGAGCGCGCTGGTGAGCTTCCAGCGCGTCTTCGAGATCCTCGACCTCAGGCCGCTCATCCGCGAAGCCGACGATGCCCGCGACCTGCCCGACGGGGCCGCCTCGATCGCCTTCCGGGACGTTCACTTCCGTTACCCCAGTGCCGAAGAGGTCTCGCTGGCCAGCCTGGAGGACCTGGCCCGCCCCGACCGCTCCGACAACAGCCGCACCGTCCTGAACGGCATCTCCTTCGCCGTCGAGCCGGGGGAGCTGGTCGCGCTCGTCGGCCACTCCGGCGCCGGCAAGACCACCACGGCCTCGCTGGTCCCGCGCCTGTACGACGTGACGGGAGGCTCGGTCGAGGTCGGCGGCGTGGACGTGCGCGAACTCCGGCTCGGTTCCCTGGCCGACCACATCGGCATGGTCACGCAGGACGCGCACCTGTTCCACGACACCGTTCGCGAGAACCTGCGCTACGCCCGTCCCGGCTCGAGCGACGAGGAGATCTGGGCGGCGCTCGACCGGGCCCAGATCGGCGACGTCGTCCGCCGCCTCGAATCCGGGCTCGACACCGTCGTCGGGGAGCGCGGCTACCGCTTCTCCGGCGGGGAGAAGCAGCGCCTGGCCATCGCGCGGGTCCTGCTCAAGGCCCCGCCGATCGTCATCCTGGACGAGGCCACCGCCCACCTCGACTCCGAATCCGAGGCCGCCGTCCAGCACGCCCTCGACACCGCCCTGGAGGGCCGCACCTCCCTGGTGATCGCCCACCGCTTCTCGACGGTCCGCCGCGCCGACAAGATCCTGGTGCTGGAAGAGGGCGAGGTCGTCGAGAGCGGGACCCACGACGAACTGGTCGCGCGCCACGGCCTCTACGCGGAGCTCTACCGGACGCAGTTCGCCGGCGGAGCGGACGCGCCGGCACCGGAACCCACGGAAGCAGTGATGTGAAACATACACACGCCCGCGGAAGTGGACTGTCCTGGCGCAAAACCGCGAATATGAACAGAATTTCCCCGCCAGGCGGTTGCGGGCGGTCGAAAGTGCTGTAAAGTCCAAGGGTCACCGGCGTGGGGCAACCTGCCTCGGTGAAGAAGCGTCAGTAATGGCGGCAATAATTCGGATCGGGTCAACTGCCAGTTCGACTAGGTGATTAATCCCCCTGGGAAAACCGGTTGCCGGTCTGAAACTCAACATCGCAAGGATAGTAGTAAATGGCGCAAGGCACTGTTAAGTGGTTCAACGCGGAGAAGGGCTTTGGTTTCATCGCCCCGGACGGCGACGGCCAGGACATCTTCGTCCACTTCACCGCAATCAGCGGCTCCGGTTACCGCTCCCTGGAGGAGCAGCAGCGGGTGGAATTCGACGTCGAGCAGGGCAAGAAGGGTCCGCAGGCCGCAAACCTGCGCGTCCTCTAGCTCAAACTCTAGGAACACGAAGCCGCTGCCCTCTCATTAGGGACAGCGGCTTCTAACGTGTCCGGGTCCTTATCCGGTGTAGTAACCCATCAGGCGGGTCGTGCTCGCGTCCTGAGCGTCGAGCGTCCGGCTGTCGAGCAGGCTCATATCGGCGTCCATCAATGAGACCGTGATGTCCTCACCCGAGCGGCCGGAGACGATCATGCCGCCGTCGGCCAGGAAGACCACCTGGTTCTCCTGGGTATCGACCGGCAGGCCGATCGCGTCGCCGGACGCGGTGTCGACGAGGCGGTCGCATCGCCACGGGTCGATGTGCCCAGAGGATGCAAGCTCCGCGTCGTCGAACTGGAGGCAGGCCCGGCCGAGGTCCGCCGAGATCGCGGACAGGCCCGAGAAGGTCTCGTCCGAGGTCCAGGTCGAGGCGCCCGCCAGCTCGGTCCGGTCCGAGCCGTCCGTCCGCATCGCGACCGTGCCCTCCCCGTTGACCAGGTACTCGCCGCCCGCGGACCACCTTGGGGAGCAGGAGACCTCCTCGGGCAGGTCGGTCTGCTCGCCCGTCGCGAGGTCGAGCAGGTAGCCCTCGTCGTATTCCGGACTGGGGACCGTGATCGCCACCGAGTTCGAGTCGGGAGCCCAGGTCGGGCTGCAGAAGAGCGAGTCGATTCCCAGGCCGGTGATCGCCGCGGCGTTCTCGCCGATCGTCGCGATCGCCATGCCGCACATCGGCGTTGTCGCGTAGCGGTTGCCGTCCGGTGCGACCGAGAAACCCATGGACTCGCCTTCGAGGACGTATTCGGAGTCACCGCCGGCGTACCGATGGACCTGCGTGAGAGTGCCATCGGACCAGGTGAGCTCCAGATACAGCGCCTCCGGCAGTTCGGTGAGTTCCATCGTCGAAGCCGAGTCGCCCCAGCCGGTCCAGTCCGTGCTCGGGCGCCCGCAGTCGCCCTCAGCCTCATTCTCATCGTCGGTCGGCGAGTTGGTGGGCGCCTCGGTCGTCTCCCGATTGGTCGGCGGGGGCGGCGAGTCGTCGCCGGGGGTGATGAGCGCGGCGGCCGCGATGCCCGTCAAGGCGAGTCCGGCTACCGCCCCGAGCGCACCGGCGGCCATCCGTCGGCGCCCGATGACGCGGGCCTTCTTCATCGCACCGGCGGTCAAGTCTTGCGGCGGAGTGCCGCCCTCGGCCGCGAGGCGTTGCAGCAGTTCGCGAAGCGAGTCAGGCATGGGATTCTCCGTTCTGAGGGTTGAACCGGCGTTCCAGGCGCGCCGGGGAATCGGCGATTTCGAGTACGAGTTCGGGGAAGCCCTGTCGCAGGCGCTTCAGACCTCGCTGGGTCCGGGCCCGCAGCGTCGAGACCGGACAGCCGAGCGTCTCCGCCGCGGCGGCCTCGGTCAGGTCCTCGAAGTAACGCAACACGATCGCGGCTCGCTGCGTGACCGGCAGCGACAGCAGCGCGCCGTGAATCGCCAGCCGCAGTGCGGTGTCGGGATCCTCCCCGGACGCTTCGGGCAACGCCTCGGTTGAGACTTCGGCGACCTTCCTGCGGCGCCAACGGCTGACCGCGAGGTGGTACATGGTGCGACGGGTATAGGCCTCGGCGTTCTCGCTGCGGTGCAGGCGCTTCCACGAACGCCACGTTCGAGCAAGCGCGTCCTGCAACAGGTCCTCGGCGAGCCCGCGATCGCCGGTGAGCAGGAACGCGGACGCGTACAGCGCCCCCGACCTGGCCTTGACGAACTCCTCGAACTCGCCGGGCGGCGCGGCCGGAGGCGCGCCCGATTGGGCAATCGGTCCACTCACGATCGGATTCCGTTCACTCGAAGGGTGATGGTTCATTTACTCAGACGGCTGATTCGGCGCCGCCGCGCCTCCACCGAACGGACGACTCATTCAGGCCGAGTGTCCAGTGCGGAAATTCCCTTGAGCGCAATCGGCCGCAGCCGCGATACTTGCCGCCATGCGGATCATCGAATTCAACGCGGACGACCCGGAGCTCATCGCCGGCGCGTTCGAACTCCTCACCGCCGCCCACAAGGCGGACACCCCCGAGAACCCGGTGCCCGTACGGCGCTACTACGAGACCACCTACACCCACCTCTTCCCCGGCCGCGTCAAACACTGGTTCGCCGCGGTCGAGAACGGCAAGGTCGTCGGCTACCTCGTGGTCTACCTCTGGACCGACTCCAACCCGCAACTCGCCATATTCGACGCCGCCGTCCATCCCGAACATCGCGGCAAAGGCATCGGCACGGCGCTGCTCGCCCAGGTCGAAACCACCGCCCGCGAAAAGGGCCGCAGCATCCTGACCACCGAGGCACCGCTGTACTGGGAGGGCGGCCCGAAACGGACCGAGGCCGGCGCCAGGCTCCTCGAAAAGCACGGCTTCTCGCGCGCCCTCACCTGCGTCAACCGCCGCAGCAAGGTCGCCTCGATCGACCCGGCCGAGGAGGAGCGGCTCTACGCCGGCGCGCTGGCCGCCGCCGGTGACACCTACACCTTGCGCCAGTGGGTCGGCCCGGTCCCCGAGGACCTCCTCGCGACCATGGCCCGCATGGAATCCACGATCATCAGTGAGATTCCGCTCGGCGACCTCGAGATCGAACCCGAGGACGTCGACACCGAGAAGATCCGCGCCAAGGAGGTCGTCTACCTGGCCGAGGGCCGGATCAATCTGCACAGCGTCGCGGTCGCGGGCGCCACCGGCGAGGTCGTCGCGTGGAGCGAGATCGGCCTGGACGACGGCCCCTACATCGCCGGACACCAGGGCATCACGATCGTCGCCCCCGGCCACCGGGGCCACCGGCTCGGACTGCTCACCAAGCTCGCCAACCTCCGACTGCTGCGCGAGCACTCCCCCCACGTCGAAGAGATCTGGACGGACAATGCCGACGTCAACGAGCACATGATCGCCATCAACGCCACGCTCGGATACGAGACCGTCGACGCCTACGGCGAATACCAACGCAAACTGGAGAGCTGACGTGACCGACCTCGACATTCGCCGCCTCGATCCCCGGGACGAGGCCGCCGTCAAGCGGGTCCACGCCGTGATGGACCTCGTCGACCGCCACGACACCCCCGAAAACGCCTCGGTGTCAGAGCAGCGGTTCGCCCGCGGACTCGAACATCCGCCCCCCGGCTCCGAATCCCGCTTCTACTACGCCGAGGCCGGCGGCGAAGTCGTCGGCTACATCTCGGCCTACATGCCGACGGCCGACAATCGGCAGTACCTCGAAGCCGAACTGGCGGTCCACCCCGACCGCCGCGAGCGGGGCATCGGTTCCGCCCTGCTCGACTACCTGCTGGCGTTCGCGAACGCCGAGGAACGCACCGAACTGATCGTGACCGCCCGCATCGCCTGGGAAGGCGGGGCGGAGCGCTCCGGAACCGGGGCGAGGTTCCTGGAGCGGCGCGGCCTCGCCGCCGCACTGACCGAAGTGGACCGGCGCCTCACCGTCGCCGACCTCGACGCCGAGACCGAGCAGCGGCTTTGGGACGAAGCGGCCGCGGCGAGCGGCGACTACGACCTCGTCTCCTGGACCGGTCGCGCCCCCGAGGAGTACTTGGAGGGACTGGCCCGCATCGATTCCAGGATCTTCGAGGAGATCCCGCTCGGCGATGTCGTCCTGCAACCGCGCACGCTCGACGTCGAGCGGATCCGCGCCCGCGACGACCGCAGCGAATTGATCCGCGCCACACCGGTCCGCACCATCGCGGTCCACCGGGAGACGGGCCACATCGCCGCGCACACCGCCATCTACACGTTCGCCGGCGAGACCGATGCGGACCAGGCGATCACCATTGTGGATCCCGACCACCGGGGCCGGCGCCTCGGACTGGGCGCCAAGCTCGCGAACCTGCGGCTGCTGCGCCAAGCTCTCCCGCACGTCGAACTCGTCTGGGCCGGCAATGCCGACAGCAATGCACAGATGGTCTCCATCAACGACCGGCTCGGCTACCAGGTGGTCGACGCGCTCATCTGCTACAAGCGGAAGCAGGAAGCCTGAGTGGGGCGGCGCGCGAAAATCGATTGTCGGTGTCACAGGCATCGGCCAGACTGAGCGCATGGATATCGTTGAATTCGGCCCTGAGGACGGCGAACTCGTCTCAGGCGCCTTCGAGGTATTGCGCGCCGCCCACGAGTTCGATATTCCCGAGGGCCCGCCACCGCATTGGGGTGTGTTCGAGAAATCTCTCGCTCACCCCATGCCCGACGAGGACAGCACCAGCTACGTCGCCCTGCGCGATGGAAAGGTCGTCGGCACCTTCCGGACCATGTTCCCCAACCGGGAGAACAAGCACTTCGGCATGGCATCGCTGACCGTCCACCCCGAACACCGCCGCCAGGGCATCGGCACGTCCATGCTGGAGCGCTTCCTCCAACTGGCCCGCGCCGAGTCCCGCACCGAGGTCTCGCTCGACACCCATGTCACGTGGGAGGACGGCCCCGCTCGCAGCGAGGCCGGCGCCGAGTTCCTGAAGAAGCACGGTTTCACCTTGGCGCTCACCAGCGTCAACCGACGCTGCCTCACCGACGCCATGGCCCCCGAGGACGAGCAGACCCTCATGGACAAGTCGGTCGCCGCCGCGGGCGACGAGTACGAGATCATCTCCTGGACCGGGCGCACCCCGCCCGAACTCGTGGACACCATGTGCCGCATCGACTCCATGATCCTCTCGGAGGTGCCGCTCGGCGAGCTCAACCTCGAACCTGAGGTCGTCGATCCGGAACTCAAGGAGGCCAAGGCGGTCCGCAATGAGGCCCTCGGCGTCCTACCGCTCCAGACCGTCGCCCGTCACCGCGCGAGCGGCGAGGTCGTCGCCAACACCATCCTCGGCGTATTCGACGACACCGAGTACACCGACGGCTTCCAGTGGATCACCATCGTGGACCCGGCCCACCGCGGCCACCGGCTCGGCACCCTGATCAAGCTCGTCAACCTGCGACTGCTGCGCGAACAGCACCCGCACGTGCGACGCATCTGGACCGACAACGCCGATGTCAACGCCCACATGATCGACATCAACGTCAAGATGGGCTTCGAATCCGTCGATGCCCTCGCCGAAATGCAGCGCAAAATCTAACGCTGACAGTGTCTCCGGGCACAAGCCGGCCATGAATGTGGCGTGACCACTTCATGGTCGGCTATTGTTCATAGCTGGCCCGCTTTGTGGCCCGATCAGGCGCGTCCCGCCCCCATCACCGTCGGTTTATGGTGAATCAGAGTATCCGCGGAACGTGCATCACACATGTTCTCGCGGAAGGCGAACCATGACTCTTGACCCGACTGTGTCGGATGCTGCCATCAGCACCCCTGACAACTCGACCGAAACCCCCGAAGCCCCCGAAATCGCAGTGGCGGAAGCCACTCAGACTGAGGCCGTCGAGGTTGTCGAAACCGTGACCACCGAAGCCGCTCCGGCCACCGAGACCGCAGCTGCGGCCCCGGCCGAAGCCGCTGCTCCGGTTGCGACTCCGGAGGCGGAGGCAGCGCCGTTCACCGTCGAGACCGACGAAGTGAACCCCGAAGCCGAAGGCCCCCGATTCGAAGAACTCGGGCTTCCCGAGAAGATCACCGCCGCGCTGGCCGAGCAGGGCATCATCACGCCCTTCCCGATCCAGGCGGCCACGATCCCCGACGCCCTCGCCGGGCGCGACATCCTCGGCCGCGGCCAGACCGGCTCGGGCAAGACGCTCGCTTTCGGTCTGCCGACCCTGGCTCGCCTCGCCGCGAGCGGACGCACCAGGCCCAAACACCCTCGCGCGATCATCCTGACTCCGACCCGTGAGCTGGCGATCCAGGTCGCCGATTCGCTCCAGACCTACGGCGACGCCGTCGGCATCGACATGAAGGTCGTCTGCGGCGGGACCGCGTTCTCCCGTCAGATCGACGCGCTGCGCGGCGGGGTCGACATGCTCGTCGCCACCCCCGGCCGCCTGCGCGACCTGATCCGGCGCGGCGAGTGCTCGCTGGACTCGGTCGAGCTCGCCGTCCTCGACGAGGCCGACCAGATGGCCGACATGGGCTTCCTGCCCGAGGTCCAGGAGCTGTTCGACATGCTCCCCGCCGGCGGACAGCGGATGCTGTTCTCGGCCACGCTGGAGCGCGAGATCGACGTCCTCGTCAAGAAGTACCTGATCGACCCCGTTACGCACTCGGTCGACCCGTCGGCCGGTTCGGTCACCACCATGACCCACCACCTGCTGCTCATCGGGCCGCGCGACAAGGCCACCATGACGGCCGCAGTCGCCGGACGTCCCGGTCTGACGATGGTGTTCGTGCGGACCCAGCTCGCCGTGGACCGCATCGCGGATGAACTGCGCGAGGAAGGCGTCAACGCCGAGGGCCTCCACGGAGGCATGTCGCAGGTCGACCGCTCCAAGGTGCTCGACCGGTTCAAGAACGGTCGCCTCGACGCGCTCGTCTGCACCGACGTGGCCGCCCGAGGCATTCACGTCGACGGCGTCGACATGGTCCTCCACGTCGACCCGCCCAAGACCCACAAGGACTACCTGCACCGCGCCGGGCGCACCGCCCGCGCCGGCGAGTCCGGTCACGTGGCGACCCTGGTGCTGCCGCACCAGAACCGCTCCATGTTCAGCCTGATCGAGCGGGCCGGCGTCGAGGCCAACCGCCACTTCGTGAACGACAACTTCGACCCCGAGCTGGCCGTACTGCTCGGCGCGCGCAACTTCACCGACATGCGCGCCGCCCGGGCCGACCACCAGGCGCTTCGCAATGAGGAAGAGATCGTGCGCATGGAGCGCCAGATCGAGCGCATGCGCGAGGACGTCGAGGGACTGAAGGCCGAGGCCGTGCGCCTGCGCGCCCAGGCCGAGGACGAACTCGTCAACCCGCCCAAGCGTCAGGACCGCGGCCCGCGCCGCGACCGTGACGACCGCAATGGCGGCGGTGGCTACCGCGGCGGCAACGGCGGCGGACGCAGCGGCGGCTACCGCGGGAACCGTGAAGGCGGCGGTGACCGTGGCGGTTACCGTGGCAACCGCGAGGGCGGCGACCGCGGTGGATACCGCGGGAACCGCGAGGGCGGCGGTGACCGTGGCGGTTACCGTGGCAACCGCGAAGGTGGCAGCGGCGGTGGCTACCGCGGCGGCGACCAGGGTGGCTACCGTGGCAACCGTGAAGGCGGCGGCAGCAGCGGTGGTTACCGCGGCAACCGCGAGGGCGGCAGCGCTGGTGGCGGCTACCGCGGCAACCGCGAGGGCGGCGGCGCCAGCGGCGGCTACCGCGGCAACCGTGAAGGCGGCGGTGACCGTGGCGGTTACCGTGGCAGCCGCGAAGGTGGCAGCGGCGGTGGCTAACGCGGCGGCGACCAGGGTGGCTACCGCGGCAACCGTGAAGGCGGCGGTGACCGTGGCGGTTACCGTGGCAACCGCGAAGGCAGCGGCAGCGGCGGTGGCGGCTACCGTGGCGGCGACCGCGAGGGCGGCTACCGCGGCAACCGCGAGGGCAGCGACCGTCCCCGTCGTAACTGGTAACGCATAGGCATGAAAGGCCCCGAGGAGCACTGCTCCTCGGGGCCTTTTTAACAGGGTCGCAGCTGAAGACCTCCCAACTGGCCTTCAGCGGATGCCGGGTGGGTCAGACCGCAGTGCGGATCGCCGTGGTGGCGTCCGCGGCGGCCTGGTCCTCATCCTGGTTCTTCTTCCTGGTGAACAGCTTGTCCACCGCGAACGCGCCGCCGCCGGAGAAGCCGAGGGCGATGGAGGCGGCGGCGAGGACGAGGACGTACTCGTACCCACCCTCCTGGTTGAAGAACGTGGCGCTGTGAACGTAGTAGTACGCGCCGGCCATGGTGAAGGCGAAGAGGAAGCCGACGATCGGCATCAGCGCACCGAGGATGAACAAAACGCCGCCGACGAGTTCGACGGTGGCGGTGAAGTACGCCGCCAACTGGGGTGCCGGGATTCCCAGGCCTTCAAAACCCTGGGTGGTGGCGTCCATGCCCTTGACGAACCATTTCTGATAGCCGTGGGCGATGAAGACGACACCGATGACGACACGGCCTATGAGCAGGCCGTACGGTTGTAGTTTGTCGATCATTGAGGTGCTCCTTGAATCAGTGGGTTGTTCTGGGGAGCGGACTCGCGCCGTCGTCATTGACAAGCGCGACTCGGGGACCGGGGTCAGTTGACAATTCAACTAACCCTGGAGCATATCAATGTCGCTAGTATATGTAAATATATAAATATGATCTGTCTGCGGATTCTGAACGACTCGGCCGGCTAGTGGCGGCGGACGGCGTCCTCGATCAGTCGCAGAATGCTCGTGATGTCCAGGTCATCGCGGCCCGTCGCCAGGTAGCGCACCAGGCCGTCGTACATCAGCTGGAGGAAGCCGCCGAGCACCTCGATGTCGACGTCGGTGCGGAGCACCCCGATCTCGCGCTGGTGCTCCAGCCGCTCGCGGCTGGCCTCGGAGATCGCCTCGCGCCGCCGTCCCCACGCCTCGGCGAACTCGGGGTCCGTGCGCAGGCGCCGCGCCACCTCCAGCTGGGTACCCAGCCAGCCGGAGATCTCGGGTTTGTCGGCCCCAGCCGTCAGGTCCTGCATGACGCCGACCAGGCCGCGCTCGGCCACCGTCGCGGCCATCTCGGCCGCATCGACCGAGGCCACCGCCAGGAACAGGGCGTCCTTGTCCCGGAAGTGATGGAAGATCGCCCCGCGCGACAGCCCGGTCGCCTCCTCGAGCCGCCGCACCGTCGCGCCCTCGTACCCGTACTTGGCGAAGCAGGAACGCGCCCCGTCGAGGATCTGCTGACGGCGGGAGTCGAGGTGTTCTTGGCTGACACGAGGCACGCGGCAATCTTGCCATCCGGACTTGGTACCGGGCCAACTAGTCGCCTACCGTTACTCCAATGAGATTGCATTCATTCAAGTTCGGGACGCGGCGGGTGGCCCGATGAACCAGCATTCATTCCGGTTCGGGCGGTGGCGGGTGACGGGCGGGTGAAACACAGTGATTTCTGGGACCGCATGACCGAGACCTTCGGTGCCGGCTACGCCCGCAGTGTCGCCTCCGACCATTCCATCTCGATGCTGGAAGGTCGCACGATCGATCAGGCGCTCTCCGACGGGGAGAACGCGAAAACCGTCTGGATGGCGGTCTGCCGGACCTGGCCCGAGCGGGTCCCGCAGCGCCTCGTCCGCTGACGCGCGCCCTCCTCGTCTCTGCGAGATGGACCCTGTTCGAACATGCCGCTGGTCTAGGTTGTCGGTGGTGGCGTCTACCGTATTGGACATGGCGAAACAAACGAATTCCAGGGGAGGCGGGATGAACTCCGCGCAGGACAAGTCGAAGGCGCTGGACCTCGCGCTGGCTCAAATCGACAAACAATTCGGCAAGGGCTCGGTCATGCGGCTGGGGGAGAAGCCGAAGCAGAACGTCAGGACCATCCCGACGGGCTCCATCGCGCTCGACGTGGCGCTCGGAGTCGGTGGGCTGCCGCAGGGCCGGATCATCGAGGTCTACGGACCCGAGTCCAGCGGTAAGACCACCATTGCCCTGCACGCCATGGCGAATGTGCAGGCCGAGGGTGGTGTGGCGGCGATGATCGACGCTGAGCACGCGCTCGACCCGATCTACGCCGAGAAGCTCGGCGTCAATGTTGACGACCTCCTGGTCAGCCAGCCGGACACCGGCGAGCAGGCCCTGGAGATCGCCGACATGCTGGTTCGCTCCGGCGCGGTCGACCTCATCGTCATCGACTCGGTGGCCGCACTCGTGCCGCGCGCCGAGATCGAGGGCGAGATGGGCGACTCGCACGTGGGTCTGCAGGCCCGGCTCATGAGCCAGGCGCTGCGCAAGATCACCGGTGGACTGAACAACACCGGCACCACGATGATCTTCATCAACCAGCTGCGCGAGAAGATCGGCGTCATGTTCGGCTCGCCCGAGACCACCGCCGGTGGCAAGGCGTTGAAGTTCTACGCCTCGGTGCGCCTGGACATCCGTCGGATCGAGACGTTGAAGGACGGCGGCGAGGCCGTCGGCAACCGGACCCGCGTCAAGGTCGTGAAGAACAAGGTCGGTTCGCCGTTCCGGCAGGCCGAGTTCGACATCCTCTACGGGCACGGCATCTCCAAGGAGGGCTCGATCATCGACATGGGTGTCGAGCACGGGATCGTCAAGAAGTCCGGTGCCTGGTACACCTACGAGGGCGACCAGCTCGGGCAGGGCAAGGAGAAGGTCCGCACCAACCTCAAGGAGAACCCGGATCTGACGCTCGAGATCGAGAAGAAGATCAAGGAGAAGCTCGGCGTGGACGAAGCCGCCGCCGAGGCACCTGCGAAGGACGAGATTGAAGAAGCCCCGGTCGACTTCTAAGCCAGACGACCCAGAGGCCGCCCGACAGTACTGCCTGAAGCTGCTGTCGGGCCGGCCCTGCACCAGCTCGGAGCTCGGCGACGCAATGCGCCGCAAGGGCTTCGAAGAGGAGATCGTCGTCGACATCCTGGACCGGTACGCCGAGGTCGGGATGATCGACGACGAGGTCTTCGCCCGGGCCTGGGTCGACTCGCGCCACCGCAGCCGGGGCCTGTCAAAACGGGCCCTGGCGGGGGAGCTGCGCCGCAAGGGCGTCGACCCGGACTACGTCGAGGCCGCCGTCGAGGCGGTCAGCGACGAGGACGAGCGAGCGGCCGCCCTGGAACTGGCCCGCCGCCGCTACCGCAGCATGGCCGGACAGCCGGCGGACGCGATCCTGCGCAAACTGGTCGGCATGCTGGCCAGAAAGGGCTACGGGTCAGGGGTGGCGATCCCGGTGGTCAAGCAGGTCCTCGCGGAGGCGGAGGACGAAGCGGCCGAGCTCCTCGACGAGCAGGCGAACTTCGACTGAGTCAGGCGTGGCGGATGGGGCTGGGGTGTGATCTGGGTTCCAGGATTCGGAATACCCCAGGTCGGTAAGTCGCTGTTAACGCGTTCGACATACCATTGGCCGCGACGACGCAGCGCCGCGCCCGGTCCTCCGTCTTTCCTTACCTTTGCGAGGTATCCCATGACCGAACCGAAACCCGTCGTGGTCATTGCCGACCCACTCGCGCCCGCTGCGATCGAGGTTCTCTCCGGAGACTTCGACGTCCGGGAGATCGACGGTACGAACGTGGAGTCCCTCCACGCCGCGCTGGTCGAGGCCGATGCCGTGATCGTCCGCTCCGCCACCACCATCAACGCCGCCGCGCTGGAATTCGCGCCGAAGCTCAAGGTCATCGCCCGTGCGGGCGTCGGCCTCGACAATGTCGACCTGCCCGCCGCCACCGAACGCGGCGTCATGGTCGTCAACGCGCCGACCTCCAACATCGTCTCCGCCGCCGAGCAGGCCATCGTGCTGCTGCTCGCCAGCGCCCGACACACCGCCCGCGCCGACGCCTCGCTCCGCGAAGGCCGTTGGGACCGCAAGAAGTTCACCGGCGTGGAGATCCAGGGCAAGACCCTCGGCGTCATCGGCTTCGGCAAGATCGGCCAACTGGTCACCACCCGCATGCAGGCCTTCGACATGAACGTCGTCGCCTACGACCCCTACGCGCAGCCCGCACTGGCCGCGAAGCTCGGGGTCAAACTCGTCAGCCTCGACGAGGTCCTGGCGGCCGCCGACTTCATCACGATCCACCTGCCGAAGACCCCCGAGACCGTGGGCCTCATCGGCGAGGAGAACCTGAAGAAGGTCAAGCCGAACGTGCGCATCATCAACGCCGCCCGCGGCGGACTGATCGATGAGGCCGCGCTCGCCAAGGCCATCAAGGAGGGCCGCGTCGCCGGCGCCGGCGTCGACGTCTTCGACTCCGAGCCGTGCACCGACTCGCCGCTGTTCGAGCTCGACCAGGTCGTCGCCACCCCGCACCTCGGCGCCTCCACCCGCGAGGCCCAGGACAACGCGGGACTCGCGGTCGCCAAGAGCGTCAAGCTGGCCCTGTCGGGCGAGTTCGTGCCCGACGCCGCCAACGTCCAGGCCGGCGGGGTCGTCAACGAGGAAGTCCGTCCGCTCCTGGCCCTGTCCGAGCGACTGGGCAAGACCTTCACCGCGCTGGCCAACAGCGCCGTCCAGTCGGTGACCGTCGAGGTCCGCGGCGAGGTCGTCAACCACGACGTCTCGGTGCTCCAGCTGGCCGCGTCCAAGGGCCTGTTCGCGGACGTGGCCGACTCGGTCACCTACGTCAACGCGCCGCTGGTCGCCGAGCAGCGCGGCGTCGAAGTGGGCCTGTACACCTCGGCCGAGTCGCCGGAGTTCCAGACCCTCGTGACGCTGCGGGGCGCGCTGGTCAATGGCAAGAGCCTGACCGTGTCCGGCACGATCAGCCCGACTCCGCACCACGAGCTGCGGCTGACCGAGATCGACGGCTTCGAGCTCGACATCGAGCTGGACGGCTCGCTGCTGTTCCTGCGCTACACCGACCGTCCCGGCGTCGTCGGCCTCATCGGCGGCACCTTGGGCGATCTGAACATCAACATCGCCGCGATGCAGGTGGCCCGCAAGGCGGCCGGCGGCGAAGCGGTCATGGCCATGGCCCTCGACGCGCCGGTGCCGTCCGAGGTGCTCGGCCGGATCAAGGACTCGGTCGGCGCGACCGGAGCCAAAGCGGTAACGCTGGAGGACTAGCAGTCCCTCCGCGGCCTGGAGATCTGCTTCCAGGTTCCACTTGCTGAGAGTCGTTTGTCGGAATGCGGGACGGGTGCGTTAAAGTGAACGCACCCGCCCGCATTCCGCGTTTTCGACTGCGAATGTCTGAACGGATGCGGCGCACCAGTTCGCTCTCGCGACTGAGGATCGAAATCAGAGAGGCAGCATGACTAAGATCGCGGTCATTCCCGGCGACGGGATCGGGCAAGAGGTCATCGCCGAAGCCCAGAAGGTGCTGGCGCTGGCACTTCCCGGCTACGAGGCCACCGAATACGACCTTGGCGCGCGCCGCTACAACCGCAACGGGGAGATCCTCCCCGACAGCGTGCTGTCAGAACTGGACGAACACGACGCGATCCTGCTGGGCGCCATCGGCGACCCGACCGTCCCGCCGGGCGTGCTGGAGCGCGGTCTGCTGCTCAAGCTCCGCTTCGAGCTCGACCAGTACGTGAACCTGCGCCCGAGCCGCCTCTACCCGGGCGCGGCCACCCCGCTGGCCGACGTCAAGCCCGGCGACATCGACTTCGTCGTCGTCCGAGAGGGCACCGAGGGCCTGTACACCGGCGCCGGCGGCAACCTCCACGTGAACTCGGCCGCCGAGGTCGCCACCGAGGAGAGCCTGAACACCCGGTACGGCACCGAGCGGGTCATCCGCGACGCCTTCGAGCGCGCCCGTCGCCGCCGCGGCCACCTGACGCTGGTCCACAAGACCAACGTCCTGATCCACGCCGGCGGCCTGTGGAAGCGCACCTTCGATGACGTCGCCGCCGAATACCCGGACGTGACCACCGAGTACCAGCACGTCGACGCCGCCGCGATGTTCCTGGTGAACCGGCCGCACACCTTCGACGTGATCGTCACCGACAACCTGTTCGGCGACATCCTCACCGACATCGCCGCCGCCGTCACCGGCGGGATCGGCCTGGCCGCGACCGGTTCGATCAACCCCGACCACCAGCACCCGTCGACGTTCGAGCCGGTCCACGGCTCGGCCCCCGACATCGCAGGTCAGGGCATCGCCGACCCGGTCGCCGCGATCTCCTCGACCGCGCTGCTGCTCGACCACCTGGGCCGCGCCGACGCGGCCGCCGCCGTGAACGCCGCGGTCGAGCGTGAGCTCGGCTCGCGCGAGGCCGGAGCGTCGATTCGCACGTCCGAGGTAGGCGACCGAGTAGCCGCCGACGTCGCCGGACAGCTCAGCTAGAACCAAGCACAGCTTCTCAGCCCGGCGAGGGAACCCCCTTGCCGGGCTTTGTCGTGTCGTCCGTGACCCGAGCACGACCTGCCCGACTACCTGAACGAGCGGTAAGTTAGGCAAAAGAACCATTATCGAAGGCATTGACCGAAGGAATTTTCCATGACCAGCGAAGGTCTTCCCGATCTGCGGCGCGAACCGCACCCGAATCCGACTCCGACCGCTGAGCGCGAGCGCCTCGTCGCCGCACCCAGCTTCGGGACCCTGTTCACCGACCACATGTTCACGATGTCCTACACCGAGGGCCAGGGCTGGCACGACGCCAGCATCCAGCCCTACGGCCCGATCACGATGTCCCCGGCCGCGGCGGTGCTGCACTACGCGCAGGAGATCTTCGAGGGGCTCAAGGCCTACCGCTACCCGGACGGCGGCATCGGCTTGTTCCGGCCCGAGGCCAACGCGCGCCGGTTGAACCTGTCGGCCGAGCGCATGGCGATGCCGAAGCTTCCCGAACCCTGGTTCATCGAGTCCATCCGCGAACTCCTGGCCGTCGACGGCGGCTGGGTGCCCGGCGAGGACGAGACCAGTCTGTACCTGCGGCCGTTCATGTTCGCCTCCGAGCAGTTCCTCGGAGTGCGGCCGGCCAAGGAATACCGGTACCTGGTCATCGCCTCGCCCGCCGGGGCCTACTTCAAGCACGGCCCCAAGCCGTTGACGCTGTGGGTCTCCGATGAGTACAACCGGGCCGGACCGGGCGGGACTGGCGCGGCCAAGTGCGGAGGCAACTACGCCGCCAGCCTGCTGCCCCAGTCCGAGGCGATGGAGAACGGCTGCGACCAGGTGGTGTTCCTGGACGCGGTCAACTACGAGTACGTCGACGAGCTCGGCGGCATGAACCTGTTCTTCGCCTACGAGAACGACCAGGTCCTGTACACGCCGAAGCTCGGCACCATCCTTCCCGGCATCACCCGCGACGCGATCTTCACGCTCGCGACCGAGGCCGGCTGGGAGGTCCGCGAGACCGACTACTCGATGACCCGCTGGCGCGAGGACGCCGAGTCGGGCGCGTTGACGGAGGCGTTCGCCTGCGGCACCGCCGCGGTCATCACTCCGGTCGGCACCGTCAAGGGCCGCTCGGGCGAGTTCCAGGTCAACGGCGGCGAGGCCGGCAAGTTCACGATGCAGCTGCGCCAGACCATCCTCGACATCCAGCACGGCAGGGCCGAGGACACCCACAACTGGACGATGCGAATCGCCTAGCGTCCAGGCCCTAGGGGGTGATTAAGAACCCCTAGCCAGGCACGCGACCGGAAACGGGGCGGCACCCGCAACGTCGGGGCGCCGCCCCGTTCCGGTGCCCGTCAAAGTCCCTGGTTCCGGTTTCCGCCAATGCCGCATTGCTCCGGTTCCCGGAGGTGCCGAGCCGCGGCTGCCGGGGAGATCGGGTAAAGCCGCCTCGCAGGTTGGATTTCTCCCCGTAACCTTGGGACACAAGCGCGGGGCCGCAACTGGTTCCGCGTCTCGCGCGTCGAGGCTCGGGGAGGGGACTTGGGCGAGGTCACCATACGGCTCAATCGCTCGGGACTGGAACAGGGCCGCATGTGGCAGGCAGTTCTCGCCGCCGTCGCGATCCTGCTGCCCATGGCGATCTGGGCCGGAACCGAACGACTCATCGGCTCCACCACCCAGGCGCTCGATCCCGATGAGGCGATCTCGCTCCAGTCGTTCCCGGTGGACAGCGCCAGCCTCGAGTTCCACGTTCCCGGCGAAGGCTGGACCACCGGGGTCGGGCTCTCCGCGCAGCAGCGCGCCCTCTCGAACGGTCGCACCAGCGCCACCGTCGAAGTCGACGCGAATGTCGACAGCCTGCGGACGCTGCTCGACCGGCGCTCCGACCGCCTCACCTCGAGCCAGGTCGGGCTCGCCGCCACGAACGTCCGCGAATACGAGAACGAGGAGTCCGGCCTCGAGGGCTACCGGGCCGACCTGTACGGGCGCGACAGCGCCGGTTCGATAGTGGTGGTCGGCAACGGCAAGGGGGCCGCCGCGAGCCTGATCGTGCTGGCCCCGTCCGACAAGTTGAAGGCCGCCACGGCGGGCGCCGACGACTTCGTCGCGAGTTTCAAGTTGGAGGGCGAGTGAGCGTCCCAACCGAACGACTCGTGGTCGAGAGCCAGGGCGCCTTCATCCGCGTCAGGCGACCCGCCTACTGGCTCTACTGCGCCTGCCTCGTCTACGGACTCATCGGACTCGGCCGCGTGCTGTCCCCCGACTACGCCGATATCGCCAGCGCCCTGTGGGCCTCGGTCGCCATCAATGGCATCCTCGCCATCATCTTCCTGACCATCCTCGCCCGCCTCGACCTGTTCGAGCGCGAACCGGTCACTGTCCGCGCCGCCGCCATGTGCTGGGGCGGACTGGCAGCCGTCGCGTTCGCGATGACCGCCAACGACTCGGCGCTGGTCGTCCTCGCGGAACTCCACGACGCCGAATGGGCCCGCACCTGGGGTCCGGCCATCGCCGGGCCGCTGAACGAGGAGTGGCTCAAGGCCCTCGGGGTGGTCCTGCTCGTGCTCATCGTCCGCGAGCACTTCGACCGCCCCATCGACGGCCTCATCTACGGTGCCCTGGTGGGCCTCGGCTTCCAGGTGGTCGAGAACCTGACGTACGCGATCAACTTCGCCGTCCTCAATCCGAACTCCAGCCTGGTCGGGTCGCTGAGCGTGACCTTCAGCCGCGTCCTGGTCGCCGGGCCGTGGTCCCACCCGCTGTACACGGGGACGGCCGGGCTCGGCATCGCCTACCTGGTGACGCAGAGCCGCCGTTCCATGCGGAACCGGCTCAGCGTCGCGGCAGGCCTGTTCGTGCTGGCGATGGCCATGCACGCGTTGTGGAACCTGCCTTTTCCGCCGGAGCTCAGCCCGCTGGTGTCGATCCCGCTGATGTACGGCAAGGGCCTGATCATCCTGGCGCTGTTCTTCGTGCTCTACCACCTGGCCGCGCGCGCCGAGTGGAACTGGTTCGTCACCACCATGTCCGACCAGGACGAGGAGGTCATCACCACCGACGACCTGACGTCGATGCGGACGCTGCGGAGCCGCAAGCGGGCCCGCAATGCCGCCGCGAGTCGGTGGGGCAAGCGCGCCGCGCACCTGACCGGACAGTTGCAGCGGGAGCTGGTGAAGCTCGCGGCGCTCGTCGCCCGCGACCAGCGTCGCGGCGACGATGACGACGAGGACCCCCTCGACGTCGCGGCGGTAAAGCGCAATATCGCCGCGATCCGCGCCGAGCTGGCACAGGTCGAGACCGAGCAGTCCTCCGTCGGCGCCACGAAGTTGCGCTTACCGGCCGCCACCGGCGTCTTAAGGAACCAGCCGAACCGCCGCCTAACCGGCGGCCCGCCCGACCGCGCGAATCGCTTGGCCCCAGAGGGCCTATGAGGCCGGCGCCTTCTGCGGTTCGGGGGCCCTCGAGGACGACTTGCCCAGCTCCGGCTCGTCGGTGGGGTCCTGGCTCGACGTGGGCCCCTCCGAGGTCGGCTGGTCGGCCGGCGGCTCTGATGAGGTCGGGTCCTCCGAAGGCACCCCGCTCGTGGGCTCGTCGCTGGTCGGCTCGTCCGTCGTCGGGTCCTCGCCGGGGGACGACGGGTCGGGCCCCGGCGAGGTGGGCGGGGCCGAGTCGCTCTCCTCCTCGCCGGGAGCGCTCGACGTCGGGTCGCCGACCGGATTCAGTCCCGGCGTGCCCGTGGGCGATTTGGGCGGGGAGCCGACCTTGCGACTCGCGGACGACTCGCCCGGGTCGTCGTTCGGGCCCAGCTCATCCGGTGCCGCCTGGTCTCCGGCGGACTCTGAATTGGATTCGGCGTCCTGGCCGGTGGTGTCCGAGCCGGCTCCGAACCAGTTATCGGTGATGCCGGAGCCGTCCTCGTCGCTCCCCATGCCCATCATTTCGGGCACTGGTCCACGCATGAGCGCTCCGGTGGCTATAACGCCGCCGGCGACGGTCGCGACCGCCATGACGCCGATCCGGCGGAACCGTTTCGACTGGTGCAAATCGTAACTGAGCGAGCGCAGCGCGCCCCTGGTCTCGCGCCCGATGGCGCCGAAGAGTCCCACAGCAATAAACCCCACCGTTCGATTCGTGTCTCTCACTCGTACCAACGAGCGAATCGACCGGGGGTAACCGCTGTGTCACTCGAGCGGGGTGGAAATCGGACGTTCGGCTGAGTCGCACTGGCCCGAACGCCTAGAGTCCGGCCGGCACCGACTCAGGCCCGCTCGGGTCCTAGAGGGTTCTTAAACACCCCTAGAAGTCGCGCTTGACGGCGCTGACCAGCAGATCGGCGAAGACGTGCAGCGCCTCGGGCTCCACGTCGGGCCGCGAGGCCTCCAAGGCGGCCTCCGCTTGGGAGGCAAGGGCTTCGATCCGCTGCTCGGTATCGGCCAGCGCGCCGGTGTCCATGAGGATCGCTCGCAGGCGCTCGACTCCGGACCGGTCCAGGTCCGGATCGCCGAGCCCGGCGTCCAGCGCCGCGCGCTGCGCCTCGTCGGCGGCGGCCCAGGCCCTCGCCACGAGGAACGTGTGCTTGCCTTCGCGCAGATCGTCGCCGGCGGGCTTCCCGGTCTGCGCCGGGTCGCCGAAGACGCCGAGGACGTCGTCGCGCAGCTGGAACGCCTCGCCCAGCGGCAGGCCGATCGCCGAATAGTGCTCCCGCACGACTCCGACCGCCCCCGCCAGTGAGGCGCCGAGCAGCAGCGGGCGCTCGATCGTGTACTTCGCCGACTTGTAGCGGGCGACCTTCGCGGCCGTGTCCTCGGAGACGTCGCGGCGCACCTCGGAGAGCACGTCCAGGTACTGCCCGGCGCTCACCTCGGTGCGCATGAGGTCGAAGTCGCGGCGCGCGGCGGCCACCGAGGCGAACGGCATTCCGGCAGAGCACAGCAGCTCGTCCGACCACGCCAAGCACAGGTCGCCCAGCAGGATCGCGGCCGCCGTCCCGAACTCGTCGGGGCGGCCCGACCAGCCCTCGCTGGAGTGGAGCGTCGCGAAGCGCCGGTGGATCGAGGGGGCCCCGCGCCGGGTGTCCGAACCGTCGATCAGGTCGTCGTGCATCAGTGCCGAAGCCTGAAGCAGCTCAAGTGAGGAGACGCAGGCGACGAGCTCGTCCGAGTCGTTCAGGCCGGCGCCGCGCGCGCCCCAGTACGCGAACGTGGGGCGGATGCGCTTGCCGCCGCCGAGCACGAAGTCGCGCACCGCGTCGGCGTACGCGCCGAGATTGTCGTCGATGCCGCAGATGACGGCGGCCTGCCGATCCAGAAAGTCGGTCAGGGCTGCGTCAATGCGGTCTTTGAGCTCCACGCCCCGACCCTAGGCGAACAACTGTCCGTCTCAACTATTGGGTGGTCACGAGTGCAGGTCAGAACACGTGTTTCCCAGCGGTTACGGTTGGTGCGCGGCCCGCCTCATTACGCGCCCCGCCGCTCGGAAACTCCAAGAACTCGCCGTGTCCGACAGCTCGCCATGAACAGGAGTAAACGCGTATGACTCTAGGAGTCGCCTCAGTGATGCCGACGCAGGCCGCCAAGATCGGCGACCTGCTTCGTTCCGGCACCCCGAGGTTCTCCTTCGAGATGTTCCCGCCTCGTACCGAGAAGGGTGAGGAGACGCTGTGGCGCACGGTCCGCGCGCTGGAGGGACTCGGGGCCGACTACGTGTCCGTCACCTACGGCGCCGGCGGCCGGACCAGGGGAAAGACCGTCGAGACCACCGACCGGATCATCTCCGACACGACGCTGCTCACGATGGCGCACTGCACCGCCGTCGACCACTCCGTCGCCGAACTGCGCAATCTCATCGGCCACTTCGCCAACGTCGGCGTCCGCAATATCCTCGCCCTGCGCGGCGACCCGCCGGGCGACCCCAGGGCCGAGTGGATCGAACACCCTGACGGCCTCAAGCAGGCCCGCGACCTGGTCGAACTCATCAAGTCCTCCGGCGACTTCAGCGTCGGAGTCGCGGCCTTCCCCGAAGGCCACCCCCGGGACGTCGACTGGGAGGCCGGGGTGCGCCACTTCGTGGAGAAGTGCCGCGCCGGCGCCGACTTCGCCATCACCCAGATCTTCTTCGACCCCGAGGACTACCTGCGGTTCCGCGATGCCGTCGCCGCCGCCGGCTGCGACATCCCGATCGTCCCGGGCATCATGCCGGTCACCAACATCAAGCAGATCGAGCGGTTCGCCGTGCTCACCGGCATGGACTTCCCCGCCGAACTGGCCGAGCGACTGCGCGCCGTCGAGGACGACCGCGACGCGATCCGCGACATCGGAGTCGAAGTCGCCACCGACATGGGCCGGCGCCTGCTGGCCGAGGGCGCGCCGGGCCTGCACTTCACGACGCTCAACCACTCCAGGTCCACCCGCCGCGTCTGGCAGAACCTCAACGGCGCCGGGAACCCCAAGGCATTAGC
>NZ_STGY01000067.1:0-183107 GCF_004912275.1 Glycomyces buryatensis | reverse complement strand
ATCCTCGGGCACTGCGGACCTCCCCAATCGGCGACCACCCAGCTGGCCTCTTCCATACTCAACTGTCGGGTGGGCGACTCAACCGTCGCCGTAGCACGCCCGACACGTAGAGTGCTCCAGTATGTCCGACGCTGTGCGCCCGCGCCCGATGTCATCTGCTAGAACAACACTCATGCGCACCCGTGTGCCCGCCGACTCCCTTGTAGGCAGGGCGATCCTCTCAACACGATTCCAGCCCGGGGCGGTGGTCGGCCTCGGACTCGCCGCCGGACTCCTCGTGCCCGCCTGCGTCCTCATCGGCGGCCCCGTCGTCCTGGTCGCATTGCCGCTCATAGGGATCACCGCGCTCGCCGACGCCTCGTACGCGCTCCTGGCGACCCGCTCGACCAGGCTCTCCCGGCGCGTCCTGGTCTTCGAACCGCTCGCCGCCAGACTCGCCGAACTGGCCTGGCTGCTCGGCCTGTGGTTCCTCGGCGCGCCCGGCTGGGCCGTCGCCCTCACCGGCGCCCTCACCTGGATGTACGTTCTCACCAGGCAGCGGGCGCGACAGGTCGGCCTGCGAGACCTCGGCATGACGACGCTGGGGGAGCGGTCGGTCCGCGAAGTCGTCGTCGCCCTCGGCTTCGGCACGGCCGGCGTCGTCGCCCTCGCCGGCGGACCGCAATTCGCCGAGTGGACCGAAGGCGCCGTCACTGTCGCGACCACCGCCTGGATGCTCATGGCCGCATTGGGACTGCTGCAACTCGTGATCGTGGTCTCAGCCGCCCTCCGCAACGAATGAGCGGGAATGCCTCACGTCCGGAGGGCGTTGGACGCGGAATGCGCCATGACCAAATCACGGACGACCAGATCGCCGCCTTCATCGACTCCGACGCTCGCGAGCGCCAGGTGCCCGAGGAGACCCAGCGACTGCGCGACGCCGAGGAGATGCTCACCAAGCGCGACCCGCTGGCCGCGCTCAAGTTCCTGGAGCCGCTGCTGCGCGACCACCCGGACCACCCGGACGTGCAGCTGACGGCGGCGCGTGCCTACTTCAAGTCGGCGCAGCTGAACAAGGCGCTGGCGCTGGCCGAGAAGATGGTCGAGGCCAACCCGGCCGACTTCTACGCCCGCCGCCTGCTGGGACGGACGCTGGAGCGCCTGAACCGGGCCGACGAGGCACGGGGACACCTGCGCATGATCGACGAGATCGCCGCGGAGTAGCCGCCGCAGCGGATCCGAGAGGGCCCTGTTCGAAGCCGGACCGCAGAACCGCGGTCAGGTGTTCGAATTTTCTGACCCGAGCGGGTCGCGAATCGAAAGATTCGTGGCCCGCTTTTGCTTTGCGCGGCAACGTATTCACTGTCAAATCTTGGACAGTCCGTAGTTTTTCGGTGCTTCGCGGTAATGCTGGGGGTTGGAATTGTCGTACCCCTGTGGTTCCATAACTCTCGAACGCAAGTTCGAACATTGGTTAAGGAGGCCGACATGGCAGCTTCTCGACCCGGTTCCACCAGAGCGGCGAGCCGCGGCGTCACCACGGCGCGACTTGTCCAGGCTGGGACGGTCTCGAATTCCCGTCTGCGTATTCCCGCCGACCAGCTCCCCAACCGCTCGCCGCTGCAACTGCTATCGACCGCCCGCCAAGACCTGGACGACGCCGCCGAACAGTCGCGACCCGGCCAGCGCTACGCCGAGGCGCACATGGCCGCCTTGCGTGTGGCGGTTGCGGTGCTCGCAGTGAGAGCGGGCGACGCGGCCGGCAGACGCCGCCCCGGACGGCCATCGAGTACCTGGGAACTCCTGCAGGGCGCCGCACCCGAGCTGGAGGAGTGGGCTTCCCACTTCGCCAGAACCGCGCGCAAACGGGTGCTCGCCCAAGCGGGCATCCCGGACATCGTGACCGCCGAGGAGGCCGATGCGATCGTCGCCGACGCCCGCCGTTTCCTCGACGTGGTGGTCAGGTTGCTCGGCTTCAGTGCGCTTGCGCGGTGAAGTAGAAGCGCAGTAGTGCGCTTGCGCGCTGAAGGAAGGGCACAGTTGTGCGCTTGCGCACTGAGGTCGGAACTCAGCAGCGCGTCGGCGCCCTGATGGGGAAACCTGCTCGCGAGGCAAGTGGCGATCGATCGCCACCCGTTCAAGAACTGAACGAGCCCACTCGCGCAGCGCGATGCCCGGCCCGCATTCCTAGTCGGGTCGCCCGGCCTCGTTGTGGGGTGGGCCTTGCTCAGCGGCGTGGGTGCCGGGGCGCGAGGCGGGCGGATATACGATTGCTGCTGGTGCTGGGAACCCTGACAATGGGACCAACAGCCACCGTTCATCCACCTGATACCTCCGAGGAGTATTGAGCCCGTGTATCGGACACACCTCGCCGGCGCTTTGAGTGCCGCTGACGTCGACCAGCAAGTCACCCTCGCCGGATGGGTGGCTCGTCGCCGCGATCACGGCGGGGTGGAGTTCGTTGATCTGCGCGACGCTTCGGGCGTCGTCCAGGTCGTCTTCCGCGACTCCGAGGCCGCCAAAGTCGCGCACGAGTTGCGCAACGAGTTCTGCATCTCCGTCACCGGCACGGTCAACCGCCGTCCGGCCGAGAGCGTGAACGACAAGCTCGCCACCGGCGAGATCGAGATCAACGCCACCGAGCTCAAGGTCCTCTCCGAGTCCGCGCCGTTGCCGTTCCAGATCGACGACCACGTCGAGGTCTCCGAGGACGTGCGCCTGCGCCACCGCTACCTGGACCTGCGCCGCAGCGGCCCCGCCGCAGCGATGCGCCTGCGCTCCAGGGCGAACCAGATCTTCCGGAACCTTCTCTCCGAAGACGACTACGTCGAGATCGAGACCCCGACGCTGACCCGCTCGACCCCCGAGGGCGCCCGCGACTTCCTCGTCCCGGTCCGCCTTCAGCCCGGATCCTGGTACGCCCTGCCGCAGTCCCCGCAGCTGTTCAAGCAGCTGCTCATGGTCGGCGGCTTCGAGAAGTACTTCCAGATCGCGCGCTGCTACCGCGACGAGGACTTCCGCGCCGACCGCCAGCCCGAGTTCACGCAGCTCGACATCGAGGCCTCGTTCGTCACGCAGGAGGACGTCATCGAGCTCAGCGAGCGCCTGATCGGCGCCGCCTGGAAGGAGCTGGCCGGTTACGAGATGGCGAGCCCGCTGCCGAAGCTCACCTATCACGAGTCGATGGACCGTTTCGGCTCCGACCGCCCCGACCTGCGGTTCGGCCAGGAACTGGTGGAGCTCACCGAATACCTGAGCGGCACCGAGTTCCGAGTCTTCTCCGGTGCGATCGAGGCCGGCGGCTACGTCGGTGCGGTCGTCATGCCCGGCGGCGCCTCGCAGACCCGCAAGGAGCTCGACGGCTGGCAGGACTGGGCCAAGGCGCGCGGCGCCAAGGGCCTCGCCTACATCGTCTTCAACGCCGAGACCGGCGAGCCGAAGGGCCCCGTCGCGAAGAACCTCTCCGAGGAGCACCTGGCCGGACTCGCCGACGCCGTCGGCGCCAAGGCGGGCGACGCGGTCTTCTTCGCCGCCTCGCCCGACCGCCGCGACGCCCAGGAGCTGCTCGGCGCGGCCCGCCTGGAGATCGGCAAGCGCTGCGGGCTCATCGACCCCGAGGCGTGGGCGTTCTGCTGGGTGGTCGACTTCCCGATGTTCGAGCGCACCGACGACGGCGGCTGGACCTCCCCGCACCACCCGTTCACCTCGCCGAACCCCGAGTGGATCGACAAGTTCGAGGCCGACCCGGCGAACGCGCTCACCTACGCGTACGACATGGTCTGCAACGGCAACGAGCTCGGCGGCGGTTCGATCCGTATCCACGACTCGAAGGTCCAGAGCCGCGTCTTCGACTTCCTCGGCATCAGCAAGGAGGAGGCCCAGGAGAAGTTCGGCTTCCTGCTCGACGGTCTGAAGTACGGCGCCCCGCCCCACGGCGGCATCGCCTTCGGCATGGACCGCATCTGCACGCTGCTGTCCGGGGCCGACTCGATCCGTGAGGTCATCGCCTTCCCCAAGACCGGTGGCGGCTTCGATCCGCTCACCTCCGCTCCCACGCCGATCACCCCTGAGCAGCGGGAAGAGGCTGGAATCGACTTCGTCCCGGAGTCGGAGGAACACGAGCTGGACGAGTAGCCCTACGATGGCATAGTGAGCGGCCCGAGCCCTCGGCTCGGGCCGTCGCCCATTTGTTGTGGATTAGCATGCGCCCGCTTGCCCCTCAAGCGATTCCAGCCGGTAGGAGACCGCTGGGTTGCGATCGGAGCTCATGCATTGCCTGGTATATCTAACAACCGGTCGACGCAGGAGTAAGAGGAGCGGGTTCGAGGTGCAGAGCGGGACCTTGGTGGCGGGTCGCTATCGATTGGATGAGCGGCTTGCAGCAGGCGGCATGGGCGAGGTGTGGAAGGGTACTGACACCCGCCTCGGCCGCGCTGTCGCTATTAAGATACTCCACGCTGGACTGTCCGGCAATGACAAATTTCGTACCCGCTTTCAGCTGGAGGCCCGGGCCGTCGCAGCCCTGCAGTCGCCCGGCATCGTCGCGCTCTACGACTACGGCGAGGAGGAGAGCGCCGACGGCCTCGTCTCCTACCTGATTATGGAGCTGGTGCGCGGCCGTTCCCTCGCTGAGATCCTGCGCGACCGCGGAGCGCTTCCGCCCCAGGAGGTCATGCGGATCGTCGCGACCGCCGCCGATGCGCTGGAGGTGGCGCACCGGGCCGACATCATCCACCGTGACATCAAGCCCGCCAACCTGCTCGTGGACGAGTCCACCGGCGTGGCGAAGATCGTCGACTTCGGCATCGCCGCCGCTCGCGGCGCCTCGGGGCTGACCGAGACCGGCACGGTCATGGGCACGCTCGCCTACGCCTCGCCCGAGCAGCTCAACGGCGCCGAGCTCACCGGCGCGAGCGACCTGTACTCGCTGGGCGTCGTCGCCTACGAGTGCCTCATGGGCAGCCCGCCGTTCGTCTCGGACACGCCCGTGGCGGTCATGAACGGCCACATGACGCAGGCCCCGCCGCCGCTCTCTCGCGACATTCCGCCGGGCATCGCTCAGGTCGTCCTGCAATCGCTGCAGAAGGACCCCCGCGCCCGCTTCAACTCGGCCGCCGACATGGCCATCTCGGCCCGCGAGGGCCGGGTCCTCACCGGTGGCATCCCGGTCCCGTCGACCCCGCCCGACGGCGCCACCCAGTTCCTCGGCTCCGACGCGACCACGATGCTCGGTGGCGGCGCCGCCGCTGCCGGTGCCTACAACACGCAGCCCCACTCCATCACGGCCGAGCAGCCGACCGGCCAGATCGCCCAGGACCAGAAGGGCAAGGGTCATGCCACGGCCTGGGCCATCACCGGTGCCGTCACCGCCGCGGTGATCCTCATCGTCCTGCTCATCTGGAGCCCGTGGACCGACGAGAATCCGCGCGGCGATGTCGACACCGACTCGACCAGCAGCGAGTCCGAATCGCCCTCCGAGACTGAGTCTCCCACCGAGGAGGAGACCTCCGAGGAGCCGCAGGAGGACACCGACGACTGGGAACCGACCACGGAGGAAGAGCCCACCACCGAGGAAGAGCCCACCACCGAGGAAGAGACGACTCCGGAGGAGACGACCCCCGAGGAGACCACCGCTGAGGAGACGACCTCCGAGGAGCCGCCTCCCACCGATCCGACGACCGACGACGGTGGCGGCGGCGGTGGCAGCGATACCCCCGAGGCGGAAGACTAGGGCCAGAGACCAACGGCGGGGCCGCGGCACCAAATGGTGCGACGGCCCCGCCGCTGCTATTGGGGCAGAGTGTTGCGCGACTTAGTCGGCGACCTCCTCCATCTCCTCCGACGGGGCCGGGCGGGCCGGTCCCTTCCGGTCGGGCCAGGCCGTGGCCAGGGCGCGGGCGGCCTCGATGATCATCCAGATCGCCAGCACGAAGATGATCCCGTCCAGGGGCGCGAGCACCCACTCCTCGGCCTCGATGAACTTGCCCAGGTTGACGATCAGGGCCCAGACGGTCATGCCGACCAGGAACACCAGCGGCACCAGGATCGCGACCGGGTTCGACCGCCGCTTGGTCACCCACACGGCGATGACGGCCAGCGCCAGCCCGGCCAGCAGCTGGTTGGTGGTGCCGAAGAGCTGCCACAGCACCCCGAACGCGTAGCCGGAGTCCTCACCGCCTGGCATGAGCGCCAAGGCCATCGGGATCGACACGGCGATGAGTCCGGCGAGATTGAGGTTGTTCTTCAGTACCCGCCAACCGGCCAGCTCCGCGATCTCCTGGACCACATAGCGCTGCAACCGGACCCCGGTGTCCATCGTGGTCGCCGCGAACGAGATGACGACGACGGCGGCGAAGATCACCGCGTAGTCCATCGGGATCCCGATATTGCTCGCGAAGACCGCGACGCCGTTGACGAAGTTGCCGACGGCACCGCCCGAGGCGGTCGCGAAGTCCGGGTAGAGGGTGTCCCAGTCCGCCTGGGTGGCAGCGACACCGGCGCTTACGGCGAGGATCGAGCACAGTGCCAGCACGCCCTCGCCGATGGCCCCGCCGTAGCCGACGTAGCGGGCGTCGGTTTCCTTGTCGAGCTGCTTGGCGGTGGTGCCGGACGAGACCAGGCAGTGGAAGCCAGAGATCGCGCCGCACGCGATCGTGATGAACAGGAACGGGAAGATGTTCGGGCTGTCCTCGGGGACGGTGTTCAGGGCGGGCGCGACCATGGTGTTCCAGCCGACCCCGACGCCCAGCAGCACGACCGCGAGGGCGACGTACAGCTGGTGGGAGTTGATGTAGTCCCTGGGCTGCAACAGCATCCACACCGGTATGCGCGAGGCGATGAAGGTGTAGATGAACAGGATCACGATCCACACGTTGCGGGTCTGCTCGATGCCGAGGCCCTCGGCAAGCGGGGCGATGTCGACCGGGACGGCCTGCCCGACCCAGATGAGCAGGTAGAGCGCGGCGACGCCCAGCAGGCTGGGGATGAGGGCGGCACCCCGCCTCTTGTAGACGTAGAAGCCGATGGCGATGGCGATGGGGATCTCGCCGAAGATCGGGATCACCGCCCCCGGATTGGCCACCAGCAGATTCCCGATCACCACCGCGAAGACGGCGTTGACCAATGTGAGCAGGAAGAAGATGATGACCAGGAACAGGGTTCCGGCGCGGGGGCCGATGACGTCCTTGGTCAGGGTGCCGATGCCTCTGGCGCGGTGGCGCACCGAGAGTACGAGCGAGCCGAAGTCGTGGACGCCGGCGGCGACGATGGTGCCGACGACGATCCACAGCAGCGCCGGCAGCCAGCCCCAGAAGACGGCGATGGCGGGACCGACGATGGGGGCGGCCCCGGCCACGGAGGTGAAGTGGTGTCCGAAGAGGACGTGTTTATTGGTGGGGACGAAGTCGACGCCGTCATTGAACCGGTGAGCCGGCGTGACGTAATCGGGGTCGAGCCGATAGACCCGTTGGGAGAGGTAGCGGGAGTAGAAGATGAAACCGCAGGCAAATAGCGAGAGGACCGCTATGGCCAAGACGAAGGCGGGCATGATCCGGTCTCCTCATACAGTTGTGTGATCTGTGCAACTGGGCAGTAGGGACACCGTAAATCCCTTGAAACACCTTGTCAATGGCTAGAAAGCGCGAGCCTTTCCATTGACGGTCACCGATACCGCCTGCCCGGAGAACGGAGCGGAGCCGAGCACCCTCGCGCGCAGCCGCCGCCCGTCCTTGAACTCCAGGCTCACCAGCGCGTCGTGCCCGAAGTACTCGACCTCTGCGACCGTCGCGTTCGGGTCGCCCTCACCCAGGCACAGCTGCTCGGGGCGCAGCAGCAGGCGCACCGGCCCGTCGGGGGCGTCGGCCGCGAGTTCGCCGAGCGAGGTCGCGGCCGATCCATCGTGGACTTCGGCGTCGATCCACACCGCATCGCCGACGAACGAGGCCGTCCACGGGTCGGCGGGGGAGCGGTAGACCTCCTGCGGCTCGGCGAACTGGATGATCCGGCCCTCGCGCATGACCGCGACCTTCCCGGCCAGACTCAACGCCTCGTCCTGGTCGTGCGTCACCAGCACCGCCGTCGCGCCGTCGGCCCGGAGCGCCGCGGCCACCTCTGCGCGAACCACTTGGCGCAGACCGGCATCGAGCGCGCTGAACGGCTCGTCCAGCAGGATCAGCTCGGGCCTGGGGGCCATCGCGCGGGCCAGTGCCACCCGCTGGCGCTGGCCGCCCGAGAGCTCATGGGGCATCCGCGACTCGAATCCGCCCAGACCCACCAACTTCAGCACCTCGGCGACCCGTCCGCTCCTCCTGGCCGCGCCCCGCAGACCGTAGGCGACATTGCGACCCACCGTCAGGTGCGGGAACAGCGCGCCCTCCTGCGGCACCACGCCGATCCGCCGAGATTGCGGTGGCAGGTGGTCGATCCGCTTGCCCGCCACCGAGATCGAACCGGCGTCGGCCCGCTCGAACCCGGCCGTGCAGCGCAGCAGCGTGGTCTTGCCGCAGCCCGAGGGGCCCAGCACGGCGACCAGGTCGCCTTCGGTGACGTGGAGGTCCACGCCGTCGAGGGCGACGGTACCGCCGAAGGACTTGCGCAGGCCCTCGATGCTCAGCTCGCTCACGGCCCGCTCCTTTCGATGTTTCTGCTCAGCAACCAGATCGGCACCGCCGAGACCGCCACGATGAGCGCGGCGTACGGCGCGGCGGCCGAGAAGGCGGCCACGTCGGTATAGGTCCACAGGCGAGTCGCCAGCGTCTCGGTCCCGGCCGGACGCAGCAGCAGGGTCGCAGGGAGCTCCTTCATGGCCGTCAGGAACACCAAGGCCGCGCCAGCCGCGATCCCCGGCGCCGTGAGCGGCAGCGTGATCGTGGCGAACCGCCTGACCGGGCCCGCGCCGAGCGAGGCGGCCACGCGGTCCAGCTGCGGCGAGGCCTGCTCGGCGCTGGCCTTGACCGCGCCCATCCCCAAGGGCAGCAGCAGGACCGCGTATCCGAACACCAGGAGCGGGGAGGACTGGTAGAACCGTTCGTAGACCCAGTCGACATTGATCGCCATGAACACCAACGACAGCCCGATGACCACGCCGGGCAGGGCGTATCCGATGTAGACCGCGCGTTCGGTCGCGGCGGCCAGCGCGCCGCGGTGGCGGGCCACATAGAGCCCCACCGGGACGACGAGCGCGACCGTCAATAGGGCCGCCGCGGCCGACAGGCTCAGCGAGGTCCAGGCCGCGGCCCACACCTCGGCCGGGTCGGCCGCCGAGACCCCGTCGAGGGTCCACCGCGCCAGGCTCCAGAAGGGGATTCCCAGCGACAGCGCCGCGAGTCCCGCCAGCCCGACATATACGGCCGGGGCGGTGCGGCCGAGCCGCAACCGGAGCGGGGCGCGCCCGGAGTCGTTCTCGCGCTTGGATTTTCGCCCCGGCGCGGCGGCGGCCCACTCGCCGGCGAGGAGCGCCAGCGTGAGGACCACCAGGGCGGAGGCCAGGACCAGCGCGCCGGTGCGGTCGAAGCCGAGACGCCAGGCCGAGTAGATCGCGGTCGTGAACGTCTCGTAGCGCAGGATCGAGACCGCTCCGAAGTCGGAGAACACGTACAGCGCGCACAGCAGGCCTCCGGCCACGGCCGCCGGGGCGACCTGGCGCAATGTCACCTTGAAGAAGGTGTGCCACGGCCCGTCGCCGAGGATGCGCGACTGCTCCTCCAGCGCCGGGTCCGAGCGGCTCAGCGCGGCGGCCACCGGCAGGTGGACGTAGGGGAAGCTGGCGAGGGTCAGCACCAGCGCCGAGATCCAGAAGCCCTCCACCGCCGGGAAGGCCGCCCGCCATGCGAAGGCGGCGACATAGGTGGGCACGGCCAGTGGCAGCGAGGCGGACAGGTTCACCGCGGCCCGGAAGCGAAGGTCGGTGCGCGAGACCAGGAACGCCGTGGCGATCCCGACCACCAGGCACGCGGCGGTGACGGTGGCGGCGAGCAGCAGGGTATTGCCGGTCATCTCGGCCAGGCGGGGGCGCCGCAGCTGCTCGATGATCGCCTCGCCCCCGGCCTCGGCGGTCCGCCAGGTCAGGTAGACCACCGGCACCGCCGCCGCGGTGAGCGCCGGCAGGCACCACAGCCAGGCCGAGCGGCCGCCCGCCCGGCGCAGGAGGACTGCGCCGGGCGGGCGGTTCGACCCAGCTCGATTGCGGGCGGCAGTCGTGGTGCTTATGCGAGCCCCGCTTCCTGGATCATCTGGACGGTCGTCTCGAGGTCGTCGAGGTCATTGAGGTCGATCGCGGGGCCCTGCAGCTCGGCGAGCGCGGGCTGGCCCGCCGGGCCGTCCACGCCCTCGATGAGCGGGTATTCGAAGGTGGTCTCCGCGAAGTACGTCTGGGCCTCGGTCGCCAGGAGGAAGTCCAGCAGTTCGGCGACGTCCGGGTCGGTCGCGGCGTCGCCGAGCGCGCCGACGCCGGAGACATTGACGAGGGCTCCGGGGTCGCCCCCGGTGAAGTAGTGGATCGCCGGGCCGTATTCGGCGGGGTCGACTCCGGCCTCGGCGGCCTTCTCGTACACGTAGTAGTGGTTGACCAGCCCGGCCTCGAGTTCGCCCGCGGCGATGTCCTCCACGATCGGGCCGTTCTTCTCGCGCTGCGGGGCATCGGCCATGTCCGCGAGCCACTCGGCGGCGGCCTCGTCGCCGGCCTCGACGCGCAGGGCCGTCACGAACGCCTGGAACGAGCCGTTGAGCGGGGCGATGGCCACCCGGCCCGCCCACTCGTCGCTGGTGAGGTCCCAGACCGATTCGGGCAGTTCGGATTCGTCGATCTGGGCGGGGTCGTAGACCAGGACGCGGGAGCGGCCGGTCAGGCCCACCCAGGTGCCGGTCGAGGACCGGTAGTCCTGGGCGACACGGTCGAGCAGTTCCTGGTCGAGCTCGCCGAGGAGTCCGGCCTTGGAGACCGCGCCGAGAGCCCCGGCGTCCTGGGAGAGGAAGAGGTCGGCGGGGCTGCGTTCGCCCTCTTCGAGCAGGAGGCCGGCGGCTTCGGCGGAGTCGAAGTAGCGCACGTCGACCTCGATGCCGCTGGCCTCGGTGAAGTCGTCGAGCAGGGGTTGGATGAGCTCTTCGTTACGGCCTGAGTACAGGACGACGGTGCCGTCGCCGTTCTCGGCGTCGGTCTCGGAGTCGTCCGAGTCGGAGCCGCAGGCGGCCATCGTCGCGGTCAGTGCGGCGGCGGAGAGCAGGGCGAGGGCACGTCGGGTCATGGGCAAGGGCATAGTTTTTAGGCGTCCTTCGTTCGTAGCGCCTGCCGGTGTACGGCGCGAGACCAAAATTAATAGGCGAGGCTAACCTAATCTCTTGAGCGCCCTATGTCAAGCCTCGTGCACTCCTGGTGATTCGGCCTGCGCATGCAGATGGCTTACGCTTATGGCGACATGGATGCACCAGGGTTGTTCGAACTAGCCGGGCCGCCGGAGCCGTCCGGCTCGGGAATACTCGGCACCGGATCGACCTCGGGCGACGAGCCCCTGGCGGTCCGGATGCGGCCGCGCTCGCTGGACGAGCTCGTCGGCCAGGACCATCTCCTGACGGCGGGTTCGCCGCTGCGGCAGGTAGTCGAGGGCCGCCAGCCGATGTCGGTGATCCTGTGGGGCCCACCGGGATCGGGGAAGACCACGATCGCCCACCTCGTCGCGACCTCGGACGACCGGCGATTTCGGGCGATGTCCGCGCTCAACTCCGGCGTCAAGGACGTGCGCGCCGCCATCGATGAGGCCCGCCGCATCCGCCGCACCGGGGGACCGCAGACGATCCTGTTCATCGACGAGGTCCACCGCTTCACCAAGACCCAGCAGGACTCCCTGCTCGGCGCCGTCGAGGACCGCACCATCACCCTCCTGGCCGCCACCACGGAGAACCCCTACTTCTCCGTGGTCGCCCCGCTGGTCAGCCGCTGCGTCCTGCTGACCCTCCGTGAGCTCGACAACGAGGACATCGGCAAGCTCATCGACCGCGCCGTCGCGGACGAGCGCGGCCTCAGTGGCGGCGTCCACCTGACCGACGACGCCCGCGACCACCTCGTGCGCACCGCCGCTGGCGACGCCCGCAAGTCCCTCACCGCCCTCGAAGCCGCCGCCGCGACCGCAGGCGCCGAGGGCGAACCGCAGATCACGGTCGCGGTCGTCGAGGCCGCCATCGACACGGCCGCCGTGCGCTACGACCGCGACGGCGACGGCCACTACGACGTCGCCAGCGCCCTCATCAAGAGCCTCCGCGGCTCCGACGTGGACGCCGCGATGCACTATCTGGCCCGCATGGTCGTGGCGGGGGAGGACCCGCGCTTCATCTCCCGGCGCCTGGTCATCTTCGCGTCCGAGGACATCGGCATGGCCGACCCGACCGCCCTCCAGACCGCCACCGCCGCGGCCACCGCCGTCGAACGCATCGGCATGCCCGAGGCCAGGCTGGGCCTCGCCCAGGCCGTCGTCCACTTGGCCACCGCCCCGAAGTCCAATGCCGTCACCACCGCCATCGGCGAGGCCATCGACGACGTCCGCAAAGGCAAGATCGGCCCCGTGCCGCCGGACCTGCGCGACGCCCACTACAAGTCGGCCGCTCAACTCGGCCACGGCAAGGCCTACGTCTACCCGCACGACGACCCGCGCGGCGTCGTCCCCCAGCGCTACGCCCCCGACGTGGTCGCCGGGCGCGACTACTACCGGCCCACCCGCCACGGCCAGGAGGCCGAGATCGCGGGCCGGCTGGAGAAGCTGCGGCGCATCGTGCGGGACGAGGGACGATGACGCCGGACCCGACGCCGCGCCCGAGCCGCCGCCCGTCCGACCGGCTCGGGGCCGCGCTGGAGGGGACCGGCTCTCGCATCGAGCGGCTGCGCATGTCGGTCCTGGCGATCGGCGTATCCGCGATTCTGCTGGTGCTCGCGGTCCTGTGGGCGGGCCGGGCGTTCTCGCTCGATCCGACGCGCCGGGCCGCCGACGAGATCGAGGTGCCCCCCTGGGCCGCCATGAGCGTCTCCGACGAGACCTACGGGAGCCGCTGGTGCCTGGGGGAGTGCCGGGTGCGGATGCGCACCTGGACTTCCGAAGGGACCGTGGAGGACACGGCGCGCGAGTACTGGAAGGCCGTCTTGGAGGCGGGTTGGGTTCCGGCCGACAAGGAGCTGTGCGTCGGCGGCGTGGGCGAAGAGGGCTGCTACGTGCGCGACGAGCTGTACCTGGAGCTGTGGGTCGTCCCGGTCGAATGCGGGGACCGCTACGAGCTGTGCGTGGGCTCCGAGGTGACGGCCGTGGTGACCTCGCAGGCGGCGCTGCCGCGGCTGGCCGAGGACCGCCAGATCGCGCAGGAGGCCACCCGTTAGGCGACCCGGGTGTCGCCGACGATGGATAGTGGAGCGACTGCGCTCTTGGAACGGGCGCGTGATTTCGTCGCTGAATGACTGATATAGGCAAGCGTGGCGATCCCGGTCACATTGTTGCTTGATCAAGGGTCCGGACATGCGGGATTGTCACAGGCGGGTCGTAGCTTGGCGTAATGGCAAGGTTTCGCATGTATCCGACATCTGGGCAGGAGCAGCAGATGTTGCTGCACTGCGCGCAGGCTCGGTATGTGTGGAACCTCGCGGTGGAGCAGCGTTCCTTTTGGGCCCGGCATAAGGGTGCCTCGCCGGGGTATGTGGAGCTGGCTCGGCAGTTGACCGAGGCTCGGGCCGCGAGTGAGTGGTTGCGTGAGGGGAATGCGGAGGTGCAGCAGCAGGCACTTCGTGATTTCGATCAGGCGGTGAAACGCCGGTTCACTTCCGGGTTCGGTGAGCCGAGTTGGCGGAAGCGGTACCGGCACGAGGGGTTCCGGGTGATCGGGATCGACCGTATCCCCGAGTTCGAGCCGGACGGATCACCGAAACTGAACGCCAAGGGCAAGCAGGTCATGGCCCGCTCTGTGGCGGTGCAGAAGTTGAACAGGCGTTGGGTGCAGGTGAAGGTGCCCGGGTGCGGGTGGGTCCGGTTCCGGCTCACTCGCCGTGATCTTCCTGCGGCGAAGACGTTCCGGGTCACCTGGCGGCGCGGGCAGTGGCATGTGGCGTTCGCCGTCATCCTTGAATCGGTCGATCCTCCGGGTACCGGTGGAGTGGTGGGGGTCGATCGGGGCGTGGCGGTCACTGCCGCCTTGTCGGACGGTCGGAAGCTCACCTGCCCGCAGTTGAACGATCGTGAGTGCGCCCGGCTACGGAAGCACGAGCGGCGTGCCGCTCGCGCCCCGAAGGGCTCTCCGCAGAAGGCTGGGTTGAATCGGGCAATCCTCGCTCAGGGGTGGGGCCTGCTGCGCACCCGCACCGAGCAGAAAGCGCCCGGCCGGGTCGAGGATGTCCCGGCCCCGTATACCAGTCTGCGTTGCTCCGACTGTGGATGGATCGAGAAGGACTCGCGCAAGAGCCAAGCCGAGTTCTCCTGTGTCTCCTGCGGGTTCACGTGCAACGCCGACACCAATGCAGCTATGAACGTCGCGGCAGGACAGGGCGGGGTACCCCGCCCCCGGTCTTCGACCGGTGCCGGAGGGACGACAGCCCGCCAGGGTTCGAGCGTCCGTGAACCTCAGCGCCCACCACCACGGTGAGTACTGGAATCCCCATCCCCCTGGGGGATGGGAGGATGCCAATGCGTGGTCTGTCCGTCTGATCAAGGTAAGGTCGACACCGCGCCGTTCGAGCGCGACACCTGGAATTCGTCTGAGCCGCTCCGCCTGAAGCGGCCGAAGCTTCATTCACAAGGGGGAGACTGTGCCTGAGGAGACGCTGGCAGCCGACTGGACCACTGGAAGCCTGTGGGAAGTGGGCATTCTGCTCGCCGGACTCGGGTTCTTCCTGTTGTGCGTCATGCTTGCCTTTCGATTGATCGCCAAGGCGACCACGACGCTCAACCGGGTCAACAGCACTCTCGACAAGGTCGACCACGAGATCGGGCCGCTGCTGCGGAACCTGAACGTCACGGTCGACAATGTCAACGGTTCGTTGGGCCAGGTCGAGGGCGAGTTGGAGAAGGTCGGGACCATCACCGGCAATGCCGCCCACATCTCTTCGAACGTCGCCAACATCACGACCCTGGTCACCGCCGCCGTCGGTTCGCCGCTGGTCAAGGCCGCCGCGTTCGGTTTCGGACTGCGTTCGGCCGTGAAGAAGCGCGGGCAAGAGGTCGACGAGGACCAGGTTCGCCGGATGGTCGAGGCATCCAAGCAGACCAAGCGCGAGCGCAAGCAGGCCGCCAAGGCCCGCAAGCGCGCGAAATAAGCTTGAGGAGACGCAATGTTCAAGCGGATGATCTGGGTAGGCATCGGCGTGGCCGTCGGCGTCGTGGTCGTGCGAAAGCTGACCAAGGCAGCCGAGAAGGTCACTCCCGGCGGGGTCGCAGACCGCGTGAGCGGCGCCGGTGCTGAAATGAAGGAATCGTTCAGGGCTTTCTGGGCCGACGTTTCCGAGGCGAAGCGCGCCAAGGAGAACGAACTGTTCGATGCGATCGAGCGAGGCGAGGACATCACTCCCCTGCTCGAAGACGAAGACGAATACGACGCTGAGACCATCCCTGGTCGGCAGTAACAAGCACTGAGGGAGGTGCCCCATGGAGACCGCTGAAATCCGACGCCGGTTTCTGAAGTTCTTCGAGTCCAACGGCCATACGGTGGTTCCCAGCGCACCCCTGCCGGCCATTGACGACCCGAACCTGCTGTTCGTACCCGCGGGCATGGTCCCGTTCGTGCCCTACTTCCTGGGCCAGGCGACGCCGCCGTGGAAGCGGGCGACGTCGGTGCAGAAGTGCATTCGCACGCCCGACATCGAAGAGGTCGGCAAGACCTCCCGCCACGGCACGTTCTTCCAGATGAACGGCAACTTCTCCTTCGGGGACTACTTCAAGGAAGAGGCGATCCGCCAAGCCTGGGACCTGACCACCGGTCCGGTCTCCGAGGGCGGCTTCGGCCTTGACGGCGAGAAGATCTGGGCCACCGTCTACCTCGACGACGACGAGTCGATCGACATCTGGCACAAGCAGATCGGGCTCCCGCTGGACCGGATCGTGCGCCGCGGCCAGGTCGACAACATGTGGTCGATGGGCATTCCCGGCCCGTGCGGGCCGTGCTCGGAGCTGTACTACGACCGCGGGCCGGCCTACGGTCCCGAGGGCGGGCCCGAGGTCGACGAGGACCGCTACCTGGAGTTCTGGAACCTCGTGTTCATGCAGAACATCCGAGGCGAAGGCCCCGCCAAAGAGGGCTACGAGATCCTCGGCGACCTGCCGAAGAAGAACATCGACACCGGCATGGGCATGGAGCGGATGGCCGCCCTGCTCCAGGGCGTCGACAACATGTACGAGACCGACCAGGTCCGTCCGCTCATCGACAAGGCCTCGGAGCTCACCGGGAAGCGCTACGGCGTCTCGACCTCCCAGACCGCCTCCGAGTCCCACCCCGACGATGTCCGCTTCCGCGTCATCGCCGACCACGTCCGGTCGAGCCTCATGCTCATCGGCGACGGCATCGTGCCCTCCAACGAGGGCCGCGGCTACGTGCTGCGCCGCATCATGCGACGCGCCATCCGGGCCATTCGCCTGCTCGGCTACGACAAGCCGGCCCTGCCCGAGCTCCTGCCGGTCGCCCGCGACTGCATGAGCCCGTCGTACCCCGAACTCGCCGAGGACTTCGCGCGCATCTCCTCCTACGCGTACAACGAGGAAGAGGCGTTCCTGTCGACGCTCAAGCGCGGCACGGAGATCCTCGACCTGGCCGTCGCCGGGACCAAGCAGGAGGGCGGGAAGTCCCTGTCGGGTTCGAAGGCCTTCGAACTGCACGACACCTACGGCTTCCCGATCGACCTCACCCTGGAGATGGCCGAGGAGCAGGGCCTGGCGGTCGACCGCGAGGGCTTCACCCGCCTCATGGGCGAGCAGCGCGCCCGCGCCAAGGCCGACGCGGTCGCCCGCAAGAGCGGGCACGTCGACCTGTCGGTGTACCACGAGATCCGCGACGTCTCCGGCGAAAGCCAGTTCACCGGTTACCTGGAGGACTCGCGCGAGACCGACGTGCTCGCCATCGTCGGCCAAAGCGGCCGCGTCCGCGACGCCGAGATCGGCGAGGAGGTCGAGATCGTCCTCAAGTCGACCCCGTTCTACGCCGAAGGCGGCGGCCAGCAGGCCGACTCCGGACGCATCACCGTCGGTGGCGGCGAGGTCGAGGTCTACGACGTGCAGTCGCCGGTCTCCGGTCTGATCGTCCACAAGGCCAAGGTCATCAAGGGCGGCATCGTCGAAGGCGAGACCGCGTTCGCCCAGATCGACCGGCGCCGGCGCGGCGCGATCAGCCGCGCCCACACCGCGACCCACCTGGTGCACACCGCGATCCGGCACTTCCTGGGCGAATCGGCCACGCAGGCCGGCTCCATGAACGCGCCCGGGCGGCTCCGCTTCGACTTCAACACGCCCGGCCAGGTGCCCGAATCGGTGCTCCACGACGCCGAGCAGCAGGTCAACGAGATCCTGGAGAGCGACCTCGAAGTCAAGGCGTTCACCACCTCGATGGCCGAGGCCAAGGCGCTCGGCGCCATGGCCCTCTTCGGTGAGAAGTACGGCGAGGAAGTCCGAGTGGTCGAGGTCGGGGACTACGCCCGCGAACTGTGCGGCGGCACCCACGCGGACCGCTCCGGACAGCTCGGCGTGGTCAAGTTCCTCTCCGAGGCCTCCATCGGCTCCGGGGTGCGCCGCGTCGAAGCGCTGGTCGGCATCGACGCCTTCCAGTTCCTCGCCCGCGAGCACGCGCTGGTGAACCAGCTCGCCGGTCTTTACAAGGTCCCCTCGGACCAGGTTCGCGACCGCGTCGAGACCACCATCGCCCAGCTCAAGGACGCCGAGAAGGAGCTGTCGCAGCTGCGCAGCCAGATCGTGCTGTCCAAGGCCGCCGAATACGCGGCCGAGGCCAAGCAGATCGGCGGCGTCCGCGTCGCGGTCGTCAAGGCCCCCGACGGGACCAAGGGCGGCGACGTCCGCAACCTCGCGACGCAGATCCGCTCGCACCTGAGCGACGCCGAGCCGGGCGTCGCGGCGGTCGTCGCGACCGCCGGCGGCAAGGCCAGCCTCGTCGTCGGCGTCAATGCCGCCGCGAAGGCCCAGCACCTCAGCGCGGGCGAGCTCGTCAAGTCGGCCCTGTCCGGTCGCGGCGGCGGCAATGACGACATCGCCCAAGGCGGTGGCGTCCCCGCCGAGCAGGCCGACCAGCTGCTCGACGCCATCGTGCGCGCGGTCGCCGAGTAAACCCGGCATGAACGAAGAACAATCCGGCCCCGCCGCCACCCAGTGGCGGCGGGGCCGTCGTCTCGGCGTCGATCTCGGCAAGGCCCGCGTCGGCGTCGCCGTCTGCGACCCCGATGGGATTCTCGCCACGCCCGTTGCGACGGTCCGTCGCGACATGCGAACCAGCGGCGAGGACATTCCCAGCGATATTCGTGAAATCGGCGAAATTGCTGGTGAATACGATGTGGTCGAAATCGTTGTCGGCCTACCCGTTACCCTTTCGGGTGAGGAGGGTCCGGCCGCCGAGCACACCCGAAACTGGGTGCGACGGTTTGCCGACCACGTCTCTCCCGTCCCGGTTACCCTGACCGACGAACGACTGACCACCGCAGTCGCCACCCGCGCGCTGAACGCGAGCGGCGTGCGTGGAAAGCGGAAGCGCTCCATCGTCGACCAGGCCGCGGCGGTGGAGATCCTCCAGAACTGGTTGGACCATCGGCGGAGGTAACACAAGATCATGCTCGGCGAACTGGGCTCTGAACAAGGGCAAGCGAACGAGCCGCGGCGGCACCGCCGACGCGAATCGGGTACCTCCTTGATCGCCATGACCGTGGTCGTGGCCCTGTTCGCCATCCTGGGCGTCGGCGGGTGGTGGGCGTACAACAACGTCATCAAGGAACGCTTCCTCGCCGAGGACTTCGAGGGCGCCGGCAACGGCACCGAAGTCGTCGTGGACATCAAGGACGGCATGTTCGTCACCGACATCGGGGACATGCTGGCCGAGGAGGGCGTGGTGGCCTCAGCGCGGGCCTTCACGAACGCCTCCTCCGACGACGGCAACTCCGGCGAATCCATCCAGGTGGGCAGCTACACCCTCCAGGAGGAGATGTCGGGCGTGGCCGCGCTGGCGGCACTGCTCGACCCGGCGAACCGCGTCGCCGGCGGCGCCACCATCCCCGAGGGCTTCACCTCAATGGAGGTCTACGCCCAGCTCTCCGACTTCACCGGCGTCCCGATCGAGGACTTCGAGGAGGCGGCGAAGGACCCGGAGGCGCTCGGCGTCGACCCGCTCTGGTTCGAGGGCTTCGGCGAGCGACAGGTGAAGTCCGTGGAAGGCTTCCTGTTCCCCTCGACCTACGACTTCAACGAGGACTGGTCCGCCGAGGACATGCTCAAGGCCATGGTCGCCAAGTTCAACCAGACCATCGATGAGATCGGATTCCTCGACGCGCTCAAGGACATCCCCGACCCCGACCCTGATTTCGACCCCAGCGCGCTCTCCATGCCCGACCAGGAGTACGACCCGCCCACCGACGGCGAATACCGGGTCGACCCGTGGATGGCCCTGCAGATCGCCTCCATCGTCCAATCCGAGTCCGGCGTTCCCGAAGACGACGCCAAGATCGCCCAGACCATGTACAACCGGGTCAACTTCGACTGGATCACCGGCGGCGAGATCCGCTGCAACTGCTTCCACAGCGAGGCGATCTGGAACTACGGGCGCCAGCTCGACGGCGAAGAACCCATCACCTCCGGCGAGGACATCGACTGGGAGACCCTCATGCAGGACGGTGAGAACCCGTGGGCGCCGAACGCGAAGGAGAAAGCCGGCTACCTGCCCAGCGCGATCTCCAACCCCGGTGCCGTCCAGCTCGAAGCGGCGGCGAAGCCCGAGGCCGGCGATTGGCTGTACTTCGTGACCGCCTTCGAGGACGGCCGGGCCCTGTTCGCCGAAACTTATGCCGACCACCAGGACAACGTCGAAACCGCCAAGGCGAATGGAATGATCAAGTAATGCAGGCGGCAGTACTCGGCAAGCCCATCGCGCATTCGCTGTCGCCGGTCGTGCACAACGCCGGGTACGTCGCCGCGGGCCTGACCGACTGGACCTACACCCGGCACGAGTGCGACGAGCCGTCGCTCGCCTCGTTCGTCGACTCGCTGGACGAGACCTGGGCCGGGCTGTCGCTGACCATGCCGCTCAAGGAGATCGCGCTCGTCGTCGCCGACGAGGTCACGCCGGTGGCCGAGGCGATCGGCGCGGCCAACACGCTGGTGCTGCGCGGTGGGAGGTGCCTGGCCGACAACACCGACGCGCCCGGCATGGTCGACGCGCTCGCCGAGATCGGCATGGAGTCGGCCGACGAGGTCGCCGTGCTCGGCGCGGGCGGATCCGCGCGGGGCGCCCTGGCGGCCGCCGCGCAGTTGCATGCGAAGTCCGTCACGGTGTTCGCGCGCCGCCCCGAGGCGATCGCCGAACTCGAACCGGTAGCCGAGCGGCTCGGTCTGGAACTGCGCGCCGCGAGTTGGGACGAGGCCGTCATCGCCGGCCGCAGTGACCTGGTGGTCTCCACCGTTCCCAAGGGCGTCACCGACAATCTCCGCGTCGACTGGAAGCCCAGCGCCGTCCTGTTCGACATCGTCTACGACCCCTGGCCCACCCCGCTGGCGGCCTCGGCCGAGGCCGAGGGCGCCCGGGTGCTCAGCGGCCTGGAGCTACTGTTGACCCAAGCGGTCCGCCAGTGGACCCAGTTCACCGGGCTCGCACAGGCCCCGGTGGAAGCGATGCGCGAAGCCCTCTACACCGCAGCGAGGCTGAGATGACGAAGCCGGTCTTCCTCTACGACGGCGACTGCGCCTTCTGTTCCACCAGCGCGGAGTTCATCGAGCGCCGGGTGCGGAACGACGCCGACGTCAAGCCCTGGCAGTGGATGGACCTCGACGCGCTCGGCGTCACCCAGCAGGACGCCGAGGACGCCGTCATGTGGATCGAACCGGGCTTCGTCAAGTCCGGGCCGGACGCGATCGCGGTCCTGCTGCGCCGCGCCCAGTGGTACTGGAAGCCGCTCGGCTGGATCGCCTCGCTCAAGCCGGTCTCGTGGGCCGCCTGGCCCGTCTACCGGCTCATCGCCCGCAACCGTCACCGTCTGCCCGGCGGCACCCCCGCGTGCTCGCTGCCGCAGGCCGAACGGGACCGTTTGAGCGCCGCCGAATAGGGTTCGCTCGCGGAAATCGCGGTTGCGCTGCTATGTAATACTGTCCCGGTGCCAAACGACCATACCGGGAATGCACCCCTGACTCGTACTGGGCGAGTCGTACGCGTTGCCGTGACACTCACCGTTGTCGCCCTCTGCCTTCTCACCACCTTCTGGGGCGCGGACGACCACTTCCCGTTCACGCCCTTCAAGATGTACTCGTTCTCCCAGGACCTCGACGGCTGGGCCGACTCGACCCGCCTCGAGTACATCAACACCGAGGGCGAGCACTTCGGCGTCAACGACCAGACGACCGGCTTCCGTCGCGCCGAGCTCGAAGGCCAGCTGGGCCGCTTCCGCGAGGACCCCGAACTGCTCGCGCACCTCGCCGAGGCCTACGAGAACGCGCACCCTGACCGGCCCGAGATCGTCGGCGTCGAGATCTACATCCGGTGGTACGAGATCAAGGACGGCTACCAGACCGGCGCCGAGGAGAAGGTCCTCGAAGTGGCCTGGTACGAGGAGGGCTACCAGCCGTGACCACGCTGAGGACCGCGACACGGAACTGGTTCTTCCCGCCCACCGCGCTCGGACGCGTCGCCGCCATGCGCTTCCTCGCCGGCGTCTTCCTGATGGTCGAGTGGTGGGCGTACATGCCCTACATCTTCATGCACCGCTTCGTGCCCGAAGAGCTCTACCAGCCGCTGATGATCGGGCGGCTCCTGCCGATCCCGGCCCCGAACTACTGGATCGTCACCGGCACGCTCATCGTCATCCTCGCCTCCGCGCTGCCGATGATGTTCGGATACAAGCCGCGCCTGTTCGGCTGGATCCTGTTGGCCGCCTACATGGAGTGGATGATCATCGCCAACTCCTACGGCAAGGTCGACCACGCCAGCTTCGGCTTCATGATGCTGCTGGCCATGCTCCCGCTGATGCCCGAGGCGAAATGGGGCGACACCGAGACGCTGTCGGAACGGGTCGGCTGGGGCTTCAACCTGGTCCAGATCGCCGTGGTCTTCACCTACTTCCTGTCGGCGTTCGCGAAGTTCCGCTACGGCGGGTTCGGGTGGGTCAACTCGGGAACCCTGACCTGGGCGCTGCTGCGGCGCGGCACCGATCTCAGCTCCTGGATGCTCGACTACCCGTGGATGCTGCGGGCCTCGCAATGGGGCATCGTCATCTTCGAGCTGCTGACGCCGATCGTGCTGTTCGTCGGCAAGTGGAAGAAGATCCAGTACGCCATCGTCGCGTTCTTCTTCTGCTTCCACATCACCGTCTTCGCGGCCGTCACCATCAGCTTCCTGCCGCACGTGTTCGCCCTGTCGTGCTTCCTGCCGCTGGAGCGGATCAACCCGCGCGACCTGGCCCGCAAGGCCCGCAACCGGCTTCGCCGCAACGGCGCCGTCCCGCCCGCGCAGAGCAAGGGCGCGGAAACGAAGGAGGAGGCGGAGCTGGCGTCCTGACCGCCGGAAAACCAGTAGCCCCCGGCCACCGGTTTTCCTTATGGTCAGTGAATGCCGATTCTCGAAGCCAGCTCCCTCAGCAAACGCTTCCGCCGCCCGGACAAGGAATCCGGGTTCAAGGGTGCCGTCAAGCACCTGATGCAGCGCAAGTACAAGAACTTCACCGCCGTGGACTCGATCGACCTCCAGATCGAACCGGGCGAGGCGGTCGCGTACGTGGGTCCCAACGGCGCCGGGAAGTCCACCACCGTCAAGCTGCTGACGGGGATCCTCAAGCCCTCCGACGGCACCGTTCGGGTGATGGGTCGCGACCCGCACGTCGAGCGGGTCGCCAACGCCCACGACATCGGCGTCCTGTTCGGCCAGCGCACCCAGCTGTGGTGGGACCTGCCCGTCGAGGAGAGCCTCAAGCTCCTCAAGCACATGTACGGCGTCTCGGACGCCGACTACAAAGCGCGGCTTGAGAAGTTCGACGAACTGCTCAACCTCGGCGAGTACCTGCCGGCCCTCGCACGCACGCTCTCCCTCGGCCAGCGCATGCGGGCCGACCTGGCCTGCGCGCTCATTCACGCGCCCAAGATGGTGTACCTGGACGAGCCCACCATCGGGCTCGACATCTCCGTCAAGGACCGGCTGCGGGCCTTCCTGCGCCAGATCGTGGACGACGGCACCACCCTGCTGCTCACCAGCCACGACCTCGCCGACATCGAAGAGGTCTGCGAGCGGATCGTCGTCATCGACGAGGGCAAGATCGCCTACGACGGCCCGATCGAGGAACTCAAGGCCCACTACATCACGACCAAGGCCGTCAACCTGGTGTTGGCCGAACCGGCCGACGTGCCGGCGCTGGCCGAGAAGTTCCCCGACTACGACTGGGCCGCAGGTGAAGCCGCCAGCGAGGTCACCGTCACCTACGAGCCGGCCCGCTTCTCGACCGCCGAGGTCCTGGGCGATCTCACCGCGCAACTGCTGCCGCGCGACCTGTCGCTCTCAGAACCCAGCATCGAGGACGTCATCCGCCGCCTCTACGCGGGAGAGCTCACCAAGTAGCCCGCCACCCTTCCTCCGATCGACCGAACCGGAGATTCCGCACCGTGAGTCATACCTTTGCGATGGACCGTGCCTTCGCGGCGATCGCGCTGCGCCGCAAGCTGGCCTACAAGCTGCACTGGGTGTTCGGCATCGTCCTCGGCGGTGCCGGGCTCCTGGTCGGCCTCGCCATGTGGAGCAACCTGCTGGGCTCGGGCGAGATCGCCGGTTACGACTGGGACGCCATGCGCGCCTACCTGATCATCGGCTTCTTCACCGCGACCATCGCGTTCGGGGGAGAGGACTGGCTCATGGCCGACCGCATCCTGGACGGGCTCATCGCGGTGGACCTGACAAAGCCGGTCGACTTCCAGCGGGCCCGCGCCGCCGAGTTCATGGGCGCGCTGGTCTCCACCGTCCCGACCGCGGTATTCGGGACCGTCGGCGCGTGGCTGCTGTTTCGGCCGCCCGGACCGGTCACGCCGCTCGCGGGGGCGCTCACCGCCGTGAGCATCCTGCTCATCCTGCCGCTGTCGTTCGGGATCACGTACCTGTCGATCCTGGTGTGCTTCTGGACCAAGCGCTACCTCGGCATCATGTGGCTGCGCGAAGCCCTGCTGAGCTTCTTCTCCGGCATGATGATCCCCTTGGCGCTCATGCCGAACTGGATGCAGGTCGTGGCCTGGTCCATGCCGTTCGCGCACTTCACCACCACCCCGGCGAACATCTACCTCGGCCGCGTCGACACGTTCGGCGCGCTGGGTCTCATCGCCGCCGAGATCGCCTGGGTCGTGGGCCTGTGGTTCGCCGGACGGTTGATCTTCAAGCGGGCCATCAAGAAAGTGACGGTGCACGGAGGTTGACTTCCTCCACTCCCTGCCAGGAGGGGATTCCAGCTGTCGCCAGCTGGGATTCCTGTTTCATCGACAGTTGCACTCACCCTAGGAGGGTTCGTGTCTGACACCGTCTCCGCAGGCGTTTCGCCTCTCCGCCAGCCCGGCGGCGAGGATGTTCTTGGCGGCGTTGACGTCCCGGTCCTCGACATGCCCGCAAGTCGGGTCAGGGCAGGTGAAGGTCCGCTGCGACAGCGGCATGGATTCGACCAGGGTTCCGCACACCGAGCAGGTCTTGGACGAGGGCAGGAACCGGTATATGACCACGAGGTTGCGGCCGTACCAGTCGGCTTTGTATTCGAGCATGCGCCGGAACGTGGACCAGGAGGCGTCTTGTATCGCTCGGGCGAGCGTGTGGTTGGCCAGCATGCCGTGCACGTTCAGGTCCTCGACGGCGATCGTTTGGTTTTCGCGAACGAGCCGGGTCGTGAGTTTATGCAGGTGGTCGGCGCGTCGGTCGGCCACACGCGCGTGAGCGCGGGCGAGCTTCACCTTGGCTTTGCGGAAGTTGGCAGAGCCTTTCTGCTTGCGGGAGAGTTCGCGCTGTCGCTTGGCGACGCGGTCGCGGTCTTGGCGTTCGTGGCGCGGGTTGGTGATCTTCTCGCCGGTCGAGAGCGTGAGCAGGCTTGTGATTCCGGCGTCGATGCCGACCACCTCGTCCCGCTCGGGGAGGGCGGGGATGTCCTCTTGGGCCAGGAGGGACACGAACCAGCGTCCGGACGCGTCGCGGGTCACGGTCACCGTCGACGGGGCCGCCCCGACAGGGAGCCGGCGCGACCAGCGGATCTTGAGCGGTTCATGCTGTTTCGCAAGGGTGAGCTGCCCGCAGGACCATTTGAACGCCGAGCGGGTGTATTCGGCCGACCCCGCCAGGACCCGTTTCTTCTTCAATCTCGGGTATTCGGTGTGGCCCTTGAAGAACCCGGAGAAGCTCTTCTGGAGGTGCCGAAGGGCCTGCTGGAGCGGGACGGAGGAGACCTCGTTCTGGAACGCCAGGTCCTTGCGCTGCTTCCACTTGGTCAGCAAGGTCGAGGTCTGCGTGTAGCCGATCGATTCTCTGCGGCGGTCGTAGGCCTTGTGACGGTAGTCGAGGGCCTTGTTGTAGACCAGGCGCACGCACCCGAACGTGCGGGCCAACTGCTCGGCCTGCACGGGAGTCGGGTAGCACCGGAACCGGTAGGCCCGGTGCCTCGTCGTGACGTTCACGCTACACATTGTACGTACAAGTCTCGCAAACCGGATTCCGGGGTGGTCGGTCGGCGAAGGCGACACGTTCGCCTCTCCTCGATCTGCGCCGCAGGAGCTCGTATCCTTCCCGGCCGGAAGGCCGGAGTGTCCACGGAGGCAATCCGATGACCGCAATAGCGCACGCCGGCGGCGTCTACCGCCGCTCGATCGTCGCCCAGCTCCGCGCCATCGTGGAGTATCCGGCCGACTTCTGGATCATGGCCGCATCGGGCGCGTTCTGGCAGATCCTCCAGTTCGCCTTCCTGTCGGTCCTGTTCTCCCAGGTCCCCGTGCTGGCCGGGTGGGCGTTCCCGGAAATGCTCATGCTGGCGGGATTCCTGGGTCTCGCCGCCGGGGCCAATGCGCTCCTGTCCGACGGCGCCTGGAGCACGGGGTCGATGGTCATCAAGGGCGACATGGACTACCGGATCACCAGGCCCGCCCCCGTGCTCATCCAGGTCGCCAGCGCCCACATCGGCATGCAGGGAGTCGGCGAGTTCGCCCTGGGCACCGCCATGCTGGTCTACGGTTGGATCGCCGCCGGGGTGAGCCCGGCGTTCATTCCGGCCGCGGTCCTCTTCGTCGCCTGCGCGGCGGCCATCAACCTCGGGCTGGTGACGGCGGCCTGCGGGGCGAACTTCTGGATCAAGGGCACCGGGTCCTACATCGCGTTCCTCCTGGTCGACTTGCAGGGCAAGACGATGAGCATGCCCCTGAAGATCTTCCCCTTCGGCGTCAAGGCCTTCGTGACCTTCGTGGTGCCCCTCGCCTTCGTCAACTTCGTGCCGGTGGAGGTCCTCACCGGTCGCGCCTCCACCTGGTGGATCGTCGGCCCGCCGCTGGCCGCGGTCTTCTCGATCGGCTTGGCCGCCTTGGTGTACCGAGCCGGACTTCGCGCCTACGATTCGGCGGGTCACTGAAATGACCGTAGCCGCGTCCCCCGTCCGCCGCGGGCATCCGTTTTCTGTGGACCGCGCCCTCGCGGTCCTCTCCCTCAAACGCAAACTCGCTTACAAGACCACCTGGATCTTCTCGATAGCCGGCGGTGCTTGGCCGCTGCTGGCGGGCCTGGTCGTCTGGCAGAGCATCATCGGCGACGGCCAGGTCGGCGGCTACGACTGGGCCGCCATGCGCGCCTACCTCATCATCGGGTTCCTGACCGCGACGATCGCCTGGGGCGGCTCGGACTGGGACATGGCAGTCCGCATCCTCGACGGGCTCGTCGCGATCGACCTGACCAAGCCGGTCGACTTCCAGCGGGCCCGCGCCTCCGAATACGTCGGCAGCATGGCCTCGGTGGTGCCCACCGCGGTCCTCGGCACCGTCGCGGCCTGGTTCTGGTTCGACCCGCAGCCGCCGGTCTCCGCGACCGCGGCCGTCCTCACCGCCGTCAGCATCCTGTTCATCTTCCCGCTGGCGTTCGAAATCAGCTACCTGTCGGTGCTGCTCTGCTTCTGGACCCGCCGCTACCACGGCATCCAATGGGCCAAGGACGGATTCCTGACGTTCTTCTCCGGAATGATGGTGCCTCTCGCGCTCATGCCCGGCTGGCTCCAGGCCGTCTCCTGGTCCCTGCCGTTCGCCCATTTCACCGCGACTCCCAGCAGCATCTACCTCGGCCGCGTCGGCACGGCCGGGGCGCTGGGACTCATCGCCCTCGAGTTGGCGTGGGTGGTCGCCATGTGGGTGATCGCGCGCCTGATCTGGCGTCGCGCGGTCAAGAAGGTCACGATTCATGGAGGCTGAATTCGACATGCGGCACGCATTGGCCGTCTACGGCCGGTCGCTGGGCGCCAACTACCGGTCCATGCTGGAGTACCAGGCCGACTTCTGGATCATGGCCACCACCGGAAGCATCTGGACGATCATCCAGTTCGGCTTCATCTCGATCCTGTTCGCGAACGTCAACGCGATCGGCGGCTGGAACTACCACGAGATGCTGGTGCTGGCCGCGTTCCTGAAGGTCGCGGCCGCCTCGAACGCGCTGGTGTGGGACGGCATGTGGGGGCTCAGCGGACTCGTCATCGACGGCGGCCTGGACTACCGGATCACCCGGCCCGCCCCGGTCGCCCTCCAGATCGGCTCCAGCCGCGTCGGGATGCAGGCGTTCGGCGAGGTGGGCCTCGGGCTGGCGATGTTCGCCTTCGGGTGGATCGGCGCTGGCCTGAGCCCGGCGCTCATACCGATCGCCGTCCTCCTGTTCGCCAGCGCGATCGTCTTCCAGATCGCCATGCTGACCTGCTCGAACGCCGCGAATTTCTGGATCAAGGGCCGCCACCCGATGCTGGCGTTCCTGCTCCTCGATATGCAGTCGGAGGTCCTGCGGTTCCCGCTGACGGTCTATCCCGCCGTGGTTCGGATGCTGCTGACCTTCGGTCTGCCCCTGGCGTTCGCGAGCTTCATCCCGGTGCAGATCCTCACCGGGCGGCTCCCCTGGTGGTGGCTGATCGGCCCGCCGCTGGCCGCGGCCGCCGCGGTCGCCCTCGCGGTATTGGTATTCCGCGCGGGACTGCGCGCCTACGATTCGGCAGGTCACTGACATGAACAGAGTCGATCTCGCGCTCGCCCGCGTCACCTTCCTGCGCCGCATCGCCTACCGCGGCAACTGGATCTTCACCGTCGTCATCGGCGGCGCCGGCCTCCTGGCCTCACTCGCGTTGTGGGAGAGCCTGCTCGCCGACGGAGCCGTGGGCGGCTACGACTGGTACGCCATGCGCGGCTACCTCATCATCGGGTATTTCTCGATGACGGTCACCGTCGGCTCGGGGGACTGGCTCATCGCCCAGCGCATCCTGGACGGGCTCGTGGCGGTGGACCTGACCAAACCGGTCGACTTCCAGCGGGCCCGCGCCGCCGAGTTCATCGGCGGGCTCTTCGCGACCCTCCCCGGCGCGCTGTTCGCCATCGGCGCGGCCGCGCTGATCGCGGGAATCCCCGCCCCGGCCTCCCCACTGGCCGGTGCGCTCACGCTGGTGAGCATCGCCCTCGTCTTTCCGCTCTCGTTCGGGGTCATCTACCTCGGGACGCTGGCCTGCTTCTGGACCAGGCGCTTCCTGGGGATCGTCTGGGCGCGTGACTCGGTGCTGATGTTCTTCTCCGGGATGCTCGTGCCCGTCGCGCTCTTCCCCGACTGGCTCAAGGTCATCGCCTGGGCGCTGCCCTTCGTCCACTTCACCACCACCCCCGCCAGCATCTACCTCGGCCGAGTGAGCGAACTCGGCGCGCTCGGTCTGCTGGCCGCCGAGGCCGCCTGGGCGATCGCCCTGTGGTGGCTGGCCCGACTCATCTGGAACCACGCGGTGAAGAAGGTGACCATCCATGGCGGCTGACCTCAAGCACGGCTTTGCCATCCACGTCCGCTCCCTGAAGGCCCAATACCGATCCATCCTGGAATACCCGGCCGACTTCTGGGTCATGGCCGTCTCCGGGCTGTTCAACCAGATCACGACGTTCGCGTTCCTGGCGGTCCTGTTCGGCGCCGTCGACTCGATCGCGGGCTGGTCGTTCCATGAAATGCTCATTCTGGTCGTCTACATGAGAATGTCCGGCGCGTTCGTCGCGATCGGCTGGGACGGCATCTGGAACCTCAGCCACATGGTCGTCGACGGCGACCTGGACTACCGGCTCACCCGTCCCGCGCCGGTCGTCTCCCAGGTCGCCTCCAGCTTCGTCGGACTCCAGGCCTTCGGCGACATCGCCGTCGGAATCGTGATGCTCTGGGTGGGCTGGACCGGCGTCGGCCTCGGACTCGACCCGGCCACGCTCGGCATCGCGCTGGTCCTGTTCGTCAGCGCCATCGGCATTCAGATCGGGGTCATCACCTCGCTCAACTGCATCTGCTTCTGGATCAGGGGACGGGCGACGCCGATCGCGTTCGCGGCGGTCGAACTGCAGAACAACGTCGGCAACTACCCGCTCAAGATCTACCCGGGCGTGGTCAAGGCACTCTTGACCTTCGGGCTGCCCTTCGCCTTCATCAACTACATCCCCGCGCAGATCCTCACCGGACGACTCCCGATGGTCTGGACCCTCGCACCACCGCTGGCGGCCCTCGTAGCCCTGGCGATCATGGCCCTGATCCTGCGCGCCGGCCTGCGCACCTACGAATCGGCGGGACACTGATTTGACGACCCAATCCCTCACCACCCTGCGAGGACACTCTCCCCGGGTGGACCTGGCCCTGGCGGTCGCCTCCCTGAAACGGCGCCTGGCCTGGCGCATGCACTGGGTCGTCGGCACGCTGCTCGGCGGCACCGAACTCCTGACCGCCCTGGCGCTGTGGAGCACCGTGCTCGCCGAGCGCGGCTCGATCGCCGGATACGACTGGGACGCCATGCGGACCTACTACATCATCGGCTTCGTCACCGCCGGTCTCGCCTTCGGCGGCACCGAGATGCAGGCCCAGCGCATCCTCGACGGCATGGTCTCGATCGACCTGCTCAAACCGGTCGACTACCAGCGGGCCCGCGCGGCCGAATTCATCGGGGCGCTGGCGGCGAACCTGCCCACGCTCGTCATCGGCGTCGCGGTCGCGACGGTGCTGTTCGACCCGCTGCCGCCGGTGTCGTTCACCGCCGGGGCGCTGGCGCTGCTGAGCGTCGTGCTCATGGTGCCGCTGGTCGCGAACGTCATCTACCTGTCGCTCATGCTCTGCTTCTGGACGCGCAGGTACCAGGGCGTCGTGTGGGCCAGGCAGACGATCATCGCGTTCTTCTCCGGAATGATGGTGCCCTTGGCGTTCATGCCCGAACCGCTCCAGGTGATCGCGTGGTGCCTGCCGTTCGTCCACTTCACCACGACCCCGACCAATATCTACCTCGGCCGCGTCGGCGAGCTCGGCGCGCTGGGCCTCATCGCCGTCGAACTCGCCTGGGTGATCGCCCTGTGGTACCTGGGCCGCTACCTCTGGGGCAAAGCGGTCAAGATCGTCACGATCCATGGAGGCTGACGTGAAACGAACGAGCTCTACCTACACCCGCCTCATCGCGGCGCAGTTCCGCGCTATCACCGAGTACCCGGCCGACTTCTGGACGATGTCGGCGGTCGTCGTCATCCAGCAGATCGTGCAGGTCTCGTTCATCGCGGTGGTGTTCGCCAATGTCAGCTCCATCGGCGGCTGGGGCTTCCACGAAATGCTGATGCTGATCGGCTTCATGGTGCTGGCCGACGCCCTGACCGAGATCGGCTGGGACGGGATCTGGCAGGTCGCGTCCGAGATCGTCTCGGGGCAGCTCGACTACCTGATGACCCGGCCCGCGCCGGTGATGATGCAAGTGGGAGCCAGCGCGATCGGCATGCAGGCCGGGGCGAACCTGACCACCGGTTCGATCATGCTCGTCGTCGGCTGGACCGGAGCGGGGATCTCGCCCGCGTACATTCCCGCCGCCGTCCTCCTCTACCTGTGCGCCGTGGTCGTGCAGCTGACGATCATCTCGATGCTGTGCTGCGCCAGCTTCTGGCTCAAGGGGCCCACCGTGGTCTTCGCGTTCCTGGGCGCCCAAGTGCAGGAGAACGTGACGCGCTTCCCGCTGAACATCTACCCCAAACTGGTCCGCAACACGATGATCTGGGTGATCCCGTTCGCCTTCGTCAACTTCATCCCGGTCCAGATCCTCACCGGAGAGCTCCCGCTCAGCTGGCTGGCGATCCCGCCGCTGGTCGCGGCGGCCCTGTTCGGCCTGACGGTTCTCGTCGCCAGGTCGGGCCTGAAACGCTACGAATCCGCCGGCCACTAGGACGTGTGGGAGGCCACAGCAAAAAAGGAGTTGCGCTATTCGGGGTCGGCCGTTATTGTCATTGGAGTTCGCCCGGGCTCATCTGAGTAGCTAAGGGCCGCAGAGCGTTTGGAGGTGTGTACTGATGACTGTCGTTGTGCTTTCCCGTGTCTCGATTCTCAGTTCACCTCCCGTCGGCTCGCTCTGATCTGAACGCGTGCCGCCGGACGTCTCCACAGGAGCTCGGCACCCATGCCACGCAATTTCAGCGATACTTCCACGTTCGAATCCACTCGTCGCCGCAAGAACAAGAAGACCGAGATCTTCTCTCCCGAGGACCAGGCCCGCTACGAGGCCATGCGTTCCGAGGAGGAATACGCCCCCGCAGACGACGGACCGCCCACCGGCGACCGCTGGTCGATCTGGGACGATTCCGAACCACTCCAGCGCGGCCCCAAGCCGTGGCCGGAGTGGGTTATCACCGATCTGGGCGCCGTCGACTACGAGCTCGGCGTCCTCAAGACCGGCAAGGAGGCCGACGTCTTCCTGATCGAGCGCGCCGTGCCGGACACCGACCGGAGCACCGTGCTCGCCTCCAAGCGGTACCGCACCGCCGAGCACACGCAGTTCAACCGGGCCGGGGACTACACCGCCGGGCGCGGCGCGAAGCGTTCGCGTGACGCACGCGCCATGGCCAAGCGCACCACCTTCGGTCTCCAGCAGGCCGCGGGACGCTGGGCCGCAGCCGAATTCGAGGCGCTCACCCGCCTCTACAACGCGGGGGTGCCGGTGCCCTATCCGGTGCAGATCCTCGGCACCGAGGTCATCATGGAGTTCATCGGCACCGGCCGCACCGCCGCGCCGCGCCTGGCCGAGATCAAACCCGACGAGGCCGAGCTCGAAAACCTGTGGGAACAGGCCGCCGAGGCGCTGCGGCTCATGGTCGAGCTGGGCTTCGCGCACGGCGACCTCTCGTCGTACAACACCGTCGTCCACGAGGGCCGCCTGATCGTCCTCGACCTCCCGCAGGTGGTCGACATCTACGCCAACCCGTTGGGAATGAGTTTTCTGAACCGGGACGTGGAGAACCTGGGGTCCTGGTTCACCGCTCGCGGCATGGACCGCGTCGAGGTCGACGACCTTCTGGCGGAGCTCATCGCCCTCGCCGCACGGCCTTAGTGGTCGATACCCCGCACCGCCGGACCGGACCCCCTCCGGTCCGGCGGTGCGGCCGTCCTGTCACACCTGCGATATAGCCTTGTGCCTGTGAGCGTTGATTACCGGCCCGCGCCCGGCACCATTCCCACCCAGCCCGGCGTCTACCGTTTCCGGGACTCGGGCCGCCGCGTCATCTACGTCGGCAAGGCCAAGAACCTCCGCAACCGGCTCAACTCCTACTTCGCCGACGAGACCCGCCTCCACGAGCGCACCCGCCGGATGGTCAACACCGCCCGCAGCGTCGAATGGACCGTCGTCGGCACCGAGGTCGAGGCCCTCCAGCTCGAATGGACCTGGATCAAGGAATACGATCCGCGGTTCAACGTCATGTTCAAGGACGACAAGTCCTACCCCTGGCTCGCCGTCACCGTCGGCGAGGAGTTCCCCCGCGCCCAGGTCATGCGCGGCACCCGCCGCAAGGGCGTGCGCTACTTCGGGCCCTTCGGCTCGGCCTGGGCCATTCGCCAGACCCTCGACCTGCTCACCCGGGTGTTCCCCATCCGCACCTGCACCGACACCGAGTTCAAGCGCTGCAACCGGATCGGGCGCCCGAACCTGCTCGCCGACATCGGCAAGTGCTCCGCCCCGTGCGTCGGGCGCATCTCCGCCGAGGACTACCGCGAGCTCGTCAACGGCTTCTGCGCCTTCATGGGCGGCGACACCGCCCCGATCCGCCGCCAGCTCATCGCCGAGATGCAGGCCGCCTCCGAGAACCTCGAATTCGAGAAGGCCGCCCGCCTGAGGGACGACCTCGGCGCCCTGGACAAAGTCCTCGAACAACAGGTCGTCGTCCTCGCCGAGGACGTCGACTGCGACGTCATGGCCGTCGCCGACGACGAGCTCCAGGCCGCCGTCCAGGTCTTCCACGTCCGCGGCGGCCGCATCCGCGGCCAGCGCGGCTGGGTCGTGGAAAAGCCCGAACCGGTCGACCTCGCCGGCCTCGTCGAGCGCTTCTGCACCCAGTTCTACGGCGAGCAGGGCGAGGTCGTGCCCCGCGAGGTCCTGGTCCCGGCCCTGCCCTCGGACGCCGACGCCATCGCCGAACTGCTCTCCGAGCGGCGCGGCTCCAAGGTCGACCTGCGCGTCCCCCGGCGCGGCGACAAGCGCGCGCTGGCCGAGACGGTGGAGAAGAACGCCAACGAGTCCCTTCAACGGCACAAACTCAAGCGCGCCGGCGACCTCACCGCCCGCTCCAAGGCCCTCGAAGAGCTCGCCGACGCCCTGGATCTTCCCGAGGCGCCCTTGCGCATCGAGTGCTATGACGTGTCGCAGTCCCAAGGGGACGACGTGGTCGCGTCGATGGTGGTGTTCGAGGACGGCCTGCCGCGCAAGAGCGAGTACCGCCGCTTCATCATCAAGGGGGAGCGCAAGGACGACCTGGCCTCGCTCCAGGAGACCCTGCGTCGCCGCCTGTCGAAACTGAACGAGCAGCCGACCGGTTCCCCGGCCGGCGACGAAGAGGACGACGAGCCGAAGAAGGGCTTCCACTACCCGCCGCAGCTCCTGGTCGTGGACGGCGGGCAGCCGCAGGTCGCGGCAGCCGACCAGGTGTTCGCCGAGCTCGGCATCGACACGATCAACCTGGCCGGTCTCGCCAAGCGCCTGGAGGAGATCTGGCTGCCCGGCGAGGAGTACCCGGTGATCCTCTCGCGCACCTCCGAAACCCTGTACCTGATGCAGCGCGTCCGCGACGAGGCCCACCGCTTCGCGATCTCGCTGCACCGAAAGCGCCGGCGCAAGCGCCTGGTGGGTTCGGCGCTCGACGGGGTACCCGGGCTCGGCGAGTCCAAGCGGCGCGCGCTGCTCAAGCAGTTCGGCTCGGTCAAGAAGATCCGCGAGGCCGAGCAGTCCGAGCTGGAGGCGGTGACCGGGATCGGGCCGAAACTGGCGGAGGCCATCCAGACACATTTGCGTAATCCCGGCGACAACGCTGATTGAGACTCGAGTGGTAGCTATAGCCTTGTCAGTTCGGCGCCGTGTTGCGGCGGCAACAAGATCGATCTCGGGAATACTTGACTAATGGGTGTGGCAGCTGTGCATGCGGGTTCGAACGACCGAAGCGAATTGGAACTCGTCATCGTCACCGGCATCTCCGGTGGCGGGCGTTCGACGGTGGCGCGCGCGTTGGAGAACGTCGGCTACTACGTCATCGACAACCTGCCCGAATCGCTGGTGGGGCAGGCCGCCGAGCTCGCGGCCGCGGGCGGCGCCGAGGTCAGACGCACCGCGATGGTGCTGGATGTGCGCTCGCGGGCGTTCATGACCGACCTGGTGGGCGTCATAGAGGACCTGCGCAAGTCCGGCTTCAAACCGCACCTGGTGTTCGTCGACGCCGACGACGACGTGATCATCCGCCGCTTCGAAAAGGTCCGGCGCGCCCACCCGCTCCAGGGGGACGGCCTGCTCGCCGACGGCATCGCCGCCGAGCGGCAGCTGCTCGAACCCGCGCGCGGCTCGGCCGACACCCTGTTCGACACCACGCACCTGAACGAGAACCAGCTGCGCGCCAGGGTCGAGGAGGCCTTCCTCGCGCCCTCGACGCCGGGCATCCAGTTCACCTGCATGTCGTTCGGGTTCAAGTACGGCGTACCGCGCGACGCCGACTACGTGGCCGACGTGCGCTTCCTGCCGAACCCGTACTGGGTGCCGTCCCTGCGCGAGCACACCGGGATCGACAAGGACGTCTCGGACTACGTGCTGGGCCAGGACGGCGCCGAGGAATTCGTGGACACCTACGCCTCCCTGCTGCTGGGCACGACCGGCGGCTTCGAGCGGGAAGGCAAGCGGTACATGACGATCGCGATCGGCTGCACCGGCGGCAAGCACCGCAGCGTGGCCATCGCCGAGGACCTCGCCAGGCGCCTCGTGGCGGCCGGCTTCCCGGCCAACACCCACCACCGCGACCGCGGCAACGAGTAACGGCCGGGCCGCCGAGCGCTCTCGTCGATCGCGGCCCCACCTGCGTACACGCCGACGCTCTGCCGCGCCCGGACATTGGCTCTCTCACGTTGCTAGGCTTCCTCGACCGGAATACCCGACGTGTCAACGTCTCGCCCCGATCGATGGGACCGCGAATGGTTAAAGTCGTCGCTTTTGGCGGCGGTCGGGGTCTGTCGGCCTCGCTGCGCGCGCTCACCCGGCTCGACATCGACCTCACGGCCGTGGTCACCGTCGCCGACGACGGGGGCTCGTCCGGCCAGATCCGCTCCTCGCGGCCCGTGCTGCCGCCGGGGGACCTGCGCAAGGCCCTCGTGGCCACTGCCGACCCCGTCAGGGCCGATGCCGCCGACCTGTTCTCGCACCGATTCGGCGGCGATGACTTCCTCACCGGCCACCCGGTCGGCAATGTCATCCTCACCGCGCTGCTCGAACGCAGCGCCAATCCCGTAGCGGCCCTCGCCGAGGCCGGCGACCTCCTCGGCTGTCGCGCCCGCATCTTCCCGATGTCCAACCGGCCCTTGGACATCGAAGCCGACCTGGCCGAAGGCGACGGCGTCCGCACCATCGTCGGCCAGCACGACGTCGCCGTCGCCGACGGCCACGTCACCGAGGTCCGGCTGCTGCCCGCGAACGCCCCCGCCTGCCCCGAGACCCTCGCGACGGTCGCCGAGGCCGACTGGCACGTCTTCGGGCCCGGCTCCTGGTTCACCAGTGTGATCCCGCACCTACTGCTGCCCGAACTGCGCGACGCCATCGCCGCCGCACCGGCCAGGCGCGTCGTCGTCCTCAACCTCGCCGAGGAGAAGGAAACCGACGGCCTCACCCTCGCCGGCCATCTGGACGCCCTGGGGCGATACGCCGAAGGTGTCCGGTTTCACTACGTCATCTCAGGCGACACCCGAACCCTGGCCGAACCCGAGTCGTTGAACAGTGCGGCACAATCGTTGCAGGCCGAGCTGGTCCCAGCCGACCTCGCAGCGGACGCCGTCACTCACGACGTCGCCGCGCTCGCTGCCGTATTGGGAAATCTGTTGGTCGAAGATGGTGGTTAACGAATGGCGATGACCTCGGAGGTCAAAGACGAGCTCAGTCGCATTGAGGTCACGAAGTCCTGCTGCCAGCGCGCAGAGCTCGGCGCGCTGTTCAGGTTCGCCGGGGGCATTCACCTCGTCGGCGCGGGGAACGTGGTCGTCGAGGCCGAGGTCGACACCGGCAATGTCGCCCGTCGCGCCAAGCGCATGATCAACGACCTCTACAACTACGACTCCGAGGTGCACGTCCTGGTGGCCGCCGGACTGCGCCGCAACAACCACTACCTGCTGCGCGTCATGGCGGACGGCCAGGCGTTCTCGCGCCAGATCGGCCTCACCGACCAGCGCGGCTACCCCGTCAGGGGCCTGCCGAACCACGTCGTCGGCGCCTACCCGTGCTGCGCCGAGGCCGCCTGGAGGGGCGCCTTCCTCGCCCGCGGCACCCTCACCGAGCCCGGCCGCTCGTCCTCGCTGGAGGTCACCTGCCCCGGCCCGGAGTCCGCGCTGGCCCTCGTGGGGGCCGCCCGCCGCCTCGGCATCGCCGCCAAGTCCCGGGACGTGCGCGGGGTCGACCGCGTCGTCATCCGCGACGGCGACGCCATCGGTGAACTCCTCACCCGCCTCGGCGCCCACTCGTCGGTGCTCACCTGGGAGGAGCGGCGCGTGCGCCGCGAGGTCCGGGCCACCGCCAACCGGCTCGCCAACTTCGACGACGCGAACCTGCGCCGCTCGGCCCGCGCGGCCGTCGCCGCCGCCGCGAAGGTCACCCGTGCGCTTGAAATCCTCGGCGAGGAGGTCCCCGAGCACCTCGCCGGCGCCGGGAAGCTCCGGCTCGAGCACCGGCAGGCGTCGCTGGAGGAACTCGGCGCTCTGGCCGACCCGCCCCTGACGAAGGACGCCATCGCCGGGCGCATCCGCCGCCTCATCAACATGGCCACCAAGCGCGCGATCGAGACCGGCATTCCCGGCCCCGATGACGCTGTGGCCGAAGAAGAAGCGCTAGCGGCGTAACCCGCCCCCGCGCAGGCCGAAAGGGCTACGCTTAACCGCGATGTCACACCGCTGTGGCGAGTGTGACATGATCGGGACGCACCCAAGCCGCGACCCGGTGAACAACCGGGGCGGTAGGGTCAAAGAGTGCTCGGCGACGAGGCCGAACAGCGATCTGTTCCACCGTCGCTCTCGGCTGAATGGATCGCGTCCGAGACCACCTCTGGTCTCAGTCAGTTATACGAATCTGTTTAGCGAGGAGATGGGCACGTGACCATCCGCGTTGGCGTCAACGGCTTCGGCCGCATCGGCCGTAACTTCTTCCGGGCAATTCTGGCTTCGGAAGCCGACATCGAAGTGGTCGCTTTCAACGACCTCGGCGACGTCGAGACCATTGCTAATCTGCTGAAGTACGACTCGATCCTGGGCCGTCTGCCCTACGAGGTCAAGACCGGCCCCGGCGAGATCACCGTGAACGGCAAGACCATCAAGGCCTTCGCCGAGCGCGACCCGGCGAACCTCCCCTGGGGCGAGGTCGGCGCTGATGTCGTCATCGAGTCGACCGGCTTCTTCACCGACGGCACCAAGGCCGCGGCGCACCTCAAGGGAGGTGCGAAGAAGGTCATCATCTCCGCTCCGGCGAAGAATGAGGACATCACCATCGTCATGGGTGTCAACCATGACAAGTACGACGCCGAGAAGCACAACATCATCTCGAACGCGTCCTGCACCACCAACTGTCTGGCCCCGATGGCCAAGGTCCTCAACGAGTCCGTTGGCATCAACAAGGGCCTCATGACGACCATCCACGCCTACACGCAGGACCAGAACCTGCAGGACGGCCCGCACAAGGACCCGCGTCGCGCCCGCGCCGCCGGCCTGAACGTCGTGCCCACCACGACCGGTGCGGCCAAGGCCGTCGGCCTGGTGCTGCCCGAGCTCAACGGCAAGCTGGACGGCTACTCACTGCGCGTCCCGATCGCCACCGGCTCGATCACCGACCTCACCTTCGAGGCGTCGCGCAACGTGACGGCCGAGGAGGTCAACGCCGCGCTCAAGGCCGCCGCCGAGGGCCCGCTCAAGGGCATCATGGCGTACACCGAGGACCCGATCGTCTCCAAGGACATCGAGACCGACCCGCACTCCTGCATCATCGACGGCCTGCTGACCAAGGTCATCGACAACCAGGTCAAGGTCTTCGGCTGGTACGACAACGAGTGGGGCTTCTCCAACCGCCTCGTCAGCCTCGTCGAGCTGGTCGGCGCCTAGTCTGATGAAGACGCTGGACGAACTCCTGAAGGAGGGCGTCAATGGTCGGCGCGTACTCGTGCGCGCCGACCTCAACGTTCCTCTCGACGGTAAGAACATCACCGACGACGGCCGCATTCGCGCCGTCGCACCCACCGTCAAGGCCCTGGCGGAAGCCGGAGCCCGTGTCGTGGTGTGCTCACACCTGGGCCGCCCCAAGGGCGAGCCCGACCCGGCGTTCTCCCTGGCTCCCGTCGCGGCCCGCCTCGGCGAGATCCTGGGACGCGAGGTCGCCTTCGCGACCGACACCGTCGGCGAGGACGCTGAGAACAAGGCCGTGGCCCAGGAAGACGGCAACGTGCTGCTGCTGGAGAACCTCCGCTTCAACAAGGGAGAGACCAGCAAGGACGACACCGAGCGGGCCGAATTCGCCGGCCAGCTCGCCGCCTTCGGCGACGTCTACGTCGACGACGCCTTCGGCGCGGTCCACCGCAAGCACGCCTCCGTCTACGACGTGGCGAAGGTCCTGCCGCACTACGCCGGCTGGCTCATCGCCAAAGAGGTCGAGGTCCTCTCGAAGCTCACGGGCGCTCCCGAGCACCCGTACGTCGTGGTCCTCGGCGGAGCGAAGGTCTCCGACAAGCTCGCCGTCATCGACAACCTGCTCGACAAGGTCGACACGCTGGTCGTCGGCGGCGGCATGATGTTCACCTTCCTTGCAGCCCAAGGCTTCGAGGTCGGATCGTCGCTGCTGGAGAAGGACCAGATCGAGGTCTGCAAGTCCTACCTGGGCCGCGCCGCCGAACTCGGCGTCGAACTGCTGCTGCCGGTCGACACCGTCACCGCGGCCGAGTTCGCCGCCGACGCCGAGCCGCTCACGGTGCCGGTCTCCGGCATCCCGACCGACCGCATGGGTCTGGACATCGGCCCCGAGTCCGCGAAGCTCTTCGCCGAGCGGATCGCGGGAGCGAAGACCGTGTTCTGGAACGGCCCGATGGGCGTGTTCGAGTTCCCCGACTACGCGGCCGGTACCCGTACCGTCGCGCAGGCGCTGGTGGAATCCGACGCGTACAGCGTGGTCGGCGGTGGCGACTCCGCCGCGGCCGTGCGCACGCTCGGACTCCCCGAGGACGGCTTCAGCCACATCTCGACCGGCGGCGGCGCCAGCCTCGAATACCTCGAAGGCAAGGCGCTGCCCGGCCTGGAAGCACTGGAGAACTAAATGAGTGAGAAGCGCAAGCCGCTTATCGCCGGCAACTGGAAGATGAACCTCAACCACCTCGAAGCCATCGCGCTGGCGCAGAAGCTCGCCTTCAGCCTCAGCCGCGAGCAGCTCGAAGCGGTCGAGACCGTCGTCCTGCCGCCGTTCGTCGACATCCGCAGCGTGCAGACGCTGGTCGACGGCGACAAGCTGACCATCGGCTTCGGCGCCCAGGACCTGTCGGCCCACCCGTCGGGTGCCTACACCGGCGAGATCGCCGGTTCGATGCTCGCCAAGCTCGGCTGCTCCTACGTGGCCGTAGGCCACTCGGAGCGTCGCCAGTTCCACGACGAGGGCGACGAACTGGTGGCCGCCAAGGTCCGCCAGGCCCTCAACAACGGGATCAGCCCGATCCTGTGCGTGGGCGAGGCGCTCGACGTGCGCGAGGCCGGAAACCACGTGCCGCACACGGTGAGCCAGCTGCTGGCCGCCGTGGACGGGCTGACCGAGGAAGAACTCGGCAAGGTCGTCGTGGCCTACGAGCCGGTCTGGGCGATCGGGACGGGCCGCACGGCCACCCCCGAGGACGCCCAGGAGGTCATCGGGGCGCTCCGCGCCTCGCTGGCGGAGAAGTTCGGTGCGGTCGCAGAGCGAGTCCGCATCCTCTACGGCGGTTCGGTCAAGTCGGGGAACGTCGCCCAGATCATGGGCAAGCCCGACATCGACGGCGCCCTCGTCGGAGGCGCGAGCCTCGACGCCGAGGAGTTCGCGAAGATTGTTAGGTTCCCCGAACACGCCGGTGCTTAGGCGATAGGGGAGAAGCTTCGACCCGCGGGCCTGGCTCGCGGACTCGATGTGGGCCGCTGTACAAGGGCGTACGGTGGCCCTTTTTCGTTTCCGCAGGTGGGCGCCCGCAGACCCGAACGGTTTACTACACCTAAGTTCAGCTAGACTCAGGCCGGAATAAACGCCTGCGTCTATTCCGATCTTGTTGGAGAGGACACCCGATCACCGATGATGACGGTACTGAGTTACGCCCTTCTGATCATGCTGATGCTCAGCAGTGTCGTGCTGATCATGCTCGTGCTCCTGCACAAGGGCAAGGGCGGCGGTCTGTCGAGCATGTTCGGGGGCGGCATGTCCTCAATGGCCTCCGGCTCCTCCGTGGCCGAGAAGAACCTCACGCGCATCACGATCGCCATTGCGGTCATCTGGTTCGCGAGCATTGTCGCCTACGGACTGCTCATGCAGGCCCTGCTGTAAGCGACACCGACTTTCGACGGGGCCCGCCGCGCTTGATGCGCGGCGGGCCCCGTTCTTGTGTCCCAAGGCGACTGACGCAATCGCGCTGACCAGGAGCGGAGCCATCGACAGGGATCACTTCCTCCAGTGTGTATTGCGATTCGGACTCGACATCGCCTTTACAATGTGTGCGGTACGTCATAGAATCTGCTAGGGCGGTGCCCCAGCCGCCCCGACCGGTAGCGATCACGGCGACACTGTGGGGTCGTGAACCCACACTCACGGCACCCCATCCCGGAGCCGCGATCCGTGCCGGTCGAAACCACAGAAGATCCCCCATCTGTGAGGAGCGATCGCACATATGTCCTCGAACGGACACGCCATCCGTGGTACCCGTATCGGCGCTATCCAGGCCCTGCACTCGGAACGAGGGGAGCCCGTGCCCCGCCAGCGCGTCTCCTACTGGTGCGCCAACGGACACGAGACCGTCACGTCCTTCGCGCTGTACATCGAAGTCCCGACCGAATGGGATTGCACCTGCTGCGGCTGGCCGTCCAGCCGCGACCAACACAACCCGCCGCAACGCCGAACCGTCAAACCGTACAAGTCCCACCTCACCTATGTCCGCGAGCGCCGCAGCGAAGAAGAGGCCGAAGACCTCCTCGCCGAAGCTCTCGCGGCCCGCGCCGCCAGGCGCGGCGAACTGATCTGACACCACCGGGCCGACTCGCGCCCGCCGCCGAACCGGGTTGGGATTCGCCGGCGGCCTCGCGCCCCTCGCGCCACTGAAAAGGGAGAGGGCCGGGCGACCAATGGTCGCCCGGCCCTCTCCCTCTCGCTTGCCTTGCTCACAGCTCCAGGTGCTTCAGGTGAGCGGCCGCTTCGCGGTCGATCAGCCACCTGGTGTGGCCCTGCGCCTGCACCTGACCGGCCGGGAGCGTCGGGCCCATCAGGGCCTCGTCCACGGCCTCGGCCTTGCCCTCGCCCGAGGCGATGATCCACGCGGCCATCGCCGAGTTGATCGCCGGCATCGTCAGCGACACCCGCTCGGGCGGCGGCTTCGGTGCGCCGTGCACCCCGGTCACGGGAGCGTCCGTGACCGCCAGGCCCGGATTGTCCGGGAACAGCGACGCCACGTGCCCGTCCTCACCGATGCCCAGGAGCAGCAGGTCGAACGGCGGCACCCCCTCGCCCTTCGCGGCCGCGTCCAGCTCGGCCGCGTACAAGACGGCTGCTTCTGCGGGCGTGTCGACCACGTCGGCGGCCGGCATCGGGTGCACCCGTTCCGGGTCCACCCCCGGCAGCGCGTCCAGGAACGCCTCCCGGGCCTGGGTCTCGTTCCGGTCGGGGTCGCCGGACGGCAGGAACCGCTCGTCGCCCCACCAGAAGTCGACCTTCGACCAGTCCACGATCCCGCGGATCTTCGAGCCCAGCACGTTGGAGTAGACACGGGCGGCGATTCGACCGCCGGTCAGGACGATCGAGGCCTCCCCGCGGTGCGCCTGGGCGTCCGCGAGCCGGTTGATCAACCGCGCCGCGACCGCGTCCGCGAGCACCGTCGCGTCGTCGTGGACGATCACCGCTCCGCTGCGGCTCATGCGGAGGCCCTGTCGGCGTAGTGGACGCGGAACGTCTCCAGCACCTTCCGGTAGGCCGTGTCGGGGTCGAGGTGCCGCAGCTCCTCGGCCAGCAGCTGCCCGAGGGTCCGGCCCTGGAGCGACTGGCGCCGCTTCGGCAGACCGGCCTGACGCAGCACCGTCTGGCCGTCGGCGTTCCGCTCGACCTCCATCGTCTCGCCGCCGGACATCGTGAACGCCACCGACTCGATCGCCGGCAGGTGCTCCGAGTTGCGTTCGACCTCGGTGTCGATGACCGTCGGCGCCACCCCCAACCGGGTGTGGAGCCACGCGGCCATCAGCTGCGCCGACGGATCGTCGTCGTCGGCCTTGATGTCGATCTTCTCTACCTCCTGGCCCACCCCGTCGAAGGCACTCGCGATGAGCGAGCGCCACAGGCTGATCCGGGTCCAGCAGATGTCGGTGTCGCCCGTGACGTAGGACTCGGCGCGGCGGTAGAGCGAGGCGACCGGGTCGGTCGCCCTGGCGGAGTAGGTGATGCGGCGGTCGGCGAACTCCCGCAGCTCCTGCTCCAGTCCGTAGCGGACCGGGTCGAGCAGCCACCAGGTGACCACCGGGACGTCCGGGGCCAGCAGCGGCAGCACGATCGACGTCAGGTGGGCCGTCGCGGGCCCGTCCAGACGCAGGATGATCGCCTCGGCCGCGCCGAGGCGCTCCCCGAGGGTCACCTCGGCGTCGATGCGAGGCTCGGCGGCCTCGGTGTCGCGCGGGATGGCCAGGATCAACCGGTACGGGTGCTCCTGGGACGCTTGGGAAGCGGCCTGTTCGACCTCTTCGCGCTCGTCCTCGGTGGTCAGCGCCACCAGGTTGAGCGCGAGGCTGGAGGTGCCGCCGACTTCGTGCAGCAGCTCCGTGAGGGCCTTCATGACCTCGCCGGTCGTGGTGTCCTTCAAATGCATGTCCAGACCCCTTCTAGGCCCGCCGCCAGCGTCGACCGGACGCCTGCAGCATGAGATCGGCCCCGGTCGGGCCCCACGTCCCGGACTCGTACGGCTCGGGTTTGGTGCCGGCCCAGAACTCCTCCAGCGGGTCGACGACCGCCCAGGAGGCGTCCACCTCGTGCGCGTCGGGGAACAGGGTCTTGTCACCCAGCATCACATCGAGGATCAGCCGCTCGTACGCCTCGGGGCTCGACTCGGTGAAGGTCTCCCCGTAACCGAAGCCCATCGAGATGTCGCGGATCTCCATGCCGGTCCCCGGCACCTTGGAGCCGAACTTGACGGTGATGCCCTCGTCGGGCTGCACCCGGATGACCAGCTGGTTATTGCCGAGCGTCTGGGCGTCGTAGTCCGCGAACGGCATGTGCGGCGCCTCCTTGAAGACCACCGCGATCTCGGTGACCCGCTTGGGGAGCCGCTTGCCGGTGCGCAGGTAGAACGGGACGCCGTTCCAGCGCCGGTTCTGGATGCCCAACTGGACCGCCGCGAACGTCTCGGTGGTCGAGTCCGCCGGGATGTTCTCCTCGGAGTGGTACCCGTTGACCGGGCGGCCCTGCACCCAGCCGCTGCCGTACTGGCCGCGGATGGCGGTCGCCTCCAGGTTGTCCCCGAGCTTGATCGCCCGCAGCACCTTCAGCTTCTCGATGCGGATCTCATCGGCGTCGAAGCCGACCGGCTGCTCCATCGCGGTGATGGCCAGCAGCTGGAGCACGTGGTTCTGGAGGACGTCGCGGGCCGCGCCGTTGTCGTCGTAGAACCCGGCGCGGGTCCCGATGCCGACGTCCTCGGCCATCGTGATCTGCACGTGGTCGACGTAGTTGGAGTTCCAGATCGGCTCGAACATGGCGTTCGCGAAGCGCAGCGCGAAGATGTTCTGCACCGTCTCCTTGCCCAGGTAGTGGTCGATGCGGAACACGTCGGGGGCGGTGAAGACCCGGTCGACCAGGCCATTGAGCTCGCTGGCCGATGCGCGGTCGGAGCCGAAGGGCTTCTCGACCACGACGCGGCGCCAGCCGCCGCCGTCCTGGCGGTTGTCCGACATGCCGGTGCGCTGCAACTGCTTGAGCACCGTCGGGAAGGCTCCCGGCGGGATCGAGAAGTAGAACGCGGCATTGCCGACGATGCCGTGCGACTCGCGCAGCTCGTCGACCGTCGCGTCCAACTTGTCGAACGCGGCGTCGTCGTCGAACGAGCCGGGCACGAACTTGAAGTTGCCGGCCAGGCGCTCCCACACCGTCTCGCGCCACGGCGTGCGGGCATGGCTCTTGGCGGCCTCGCGGGCCATCTCCTCGAACGTCTCGTTGCCCCAGTCGCGACGGGCGAAGCCGACGATCACGAACGACGCCGGGAGCAGGCCCCGGTTGGCCAGGTCGTAGACCGCCGGGATGAGCTTCTTCTTCGCCAGGTCGCCGGTGACGCCGAAGATCACCAGCGCGCACGGCTCGGGGATGCGGGGGAGCCGGCGGTCGGCCGGGTCCCGCAGGGGGTTGGCGAGTCGGGCTGCTTCCGAATCCATCTGCTAGCTCAACTCCCTCACGGCGTGCAGCAGCTGGGTGATGCCCCGCTTGCGGTCGGTGAGGTGCAGGCGCACCAGGGGACGCTCGCGCGACTCCAGCGCCTGACGGTCGCCGGCGGCCTGCGCCGCCTGGAGCCCGGCGAAGGTGAACTCGCGGTCGGGCACCTCGACGTCCTGGCCCACCGCTCCGGTGATCTGGAGGAACAGCCCGGTCTGGCGGCCGCCCTTGTGGAACTGCCCGGTCGAGTGCAGGAACCGCGGACCCCAACCCCAGGTGACCGGGGAGTTCGTGCGCTCGGCGATCTCGGAGCGCAGCTGCGCGACCGGGGCGTCGTCCAGGCGGTCCAGGTAGGCCATGATCGCCACGTAGGCGTCCTTGGAGTCGGCGTCCAGCAGCAGCTCGCCGAGCGCTCCTGACACGGTCTTGGCGTGCGAGCCGAAGATCTCGATGTCGCCGTCGACCGCGGTCGGACGCTCATCGGGAAGGCCGTCGGCCAGGATCCGGTTGGTGTTCTCCTTGGACTCGGTGACGTTGGGCTGGTTGAACGGGTCGATGCCGATCAGGTAGCCCGCGTACGCGGTGGCCAGCTCCCAGGCGAGGAACTGCGCGCCCAGCGGGCCGTTGACGACCACGTCGGGCATGGCCAGCTGCGAACCGCCCGCGGGCAGGCCGGTCGAGGAGCCCCCGACGGTGGCGTACACCCGGTCGGAACCGCGAGCGCCGGCGGCGGCGGGTCCCTCGAGGACGACCGGCAGCGTGCCCTTGCCGTCCTTGCCGAGGGACTCGGCGATGAGCTGCTCGGCCCAGTCGCCCAGGCCGACGATGCCGGTGCCGTCGTCGGCGATGGTGATGGTGGGTCGGGCCGCGATGACCGCGCCGAGGACCACCGCGGGGTTGTCGCCCTCGCCGGTGGCGCTGGCGGCCAACGCCTCGGCCTGTTCGATGAGCTCGGCGATGTCGGCGCCGGCCAGCGCGGTCGGGACGAGCCCGAACGCGGTCAGCGCGGAGTAGCGTCCGCCGACGGTCTCGTCGGCCTCGAACAGGTGCGAGCCCTGCTCGGTGGCGAGTTCGACCAGGCGCGAGCCGGGGTCGGTGACGAACACGAAGCGCCCCGCGAAGTCGGTGATGCCGACGCCCTTGAAGGCGGCCTCGAAGGCGCGCCGCTGGGAGTCGGTCTCGACCGTTCCGCCGGACTTGGAGGAGACGACGACGGCGGTGCGCCGCAGGGACTCCTCGCCGATCTCGGCCAGGATCTGGCCGGGGTCGGTGGTGTCCAGGACGCTGATGCCCAGGTCCAGGGTCCGGGAGATCACCTCGGGCGCGAGCGAGGAACCGCCCATGCCGCACAGCGCGATGTGGTCGATGCCCTGCTCGCCGAACTCGGCGCGGAGCTTCGCCAGGGGAGCGATGAGCTCCTTGGACTTCTCGAAGGTGTCGACCCAGCCCAGCCGGATCGCCGCTTCGGCCTCGGCCTCGGGGCCCCACAGGGTGGCGTCCTTGGCGAGGACCTTCGCGGGGATGCCCTCTGACTTGAGGGCCTCAACGGCCTTGTTGACATCGACGCCGGTCGTTACGGCCAATCCGCCGGCGGCTTCCATCTTTCCCATCGGATCGCTCACTTCTGCTCCCCGCCCGTCTTGAGCTTGGACTCGATCTGCTCCAACAGCTGGTTCCAGCTGACGATGAACTTGTCCACGCCTTCAGCTTCGAGGACCTTGACCACGTCGGCGTAGTCGACGCCGACCGATTCGAGCCGCGTCATGACCGCGGCGGCGTCCGCCACGAACGGGCGGATGGTGTCGGCCTCGACCTCGCCGTGGTCGGCGAAGTCGTCGATGGTCTTCTGCGGCATGGTGTTGACCGTACCGGGGGCGATGAGGTCCTCGACGTACATCACGTCCCGGTAGGACGGGTCCTTGACAGAGGTGGACGCCCACAGCGGACGCTGCGGGACGGCGCCGGAGCCGGCCAGGGTCTCCCAGCGCGGCGAGCCGAACGCGTTCTCGAATTCCCGGTAGGCCAGGCGGGCGTTGGCGACCGCCGCTTTGCCCTTGAGGGCCTTGGCCTCTTCGGTGCCGATCTTCTCGAGCCGCTTGTCGATCTCCGAGTCCACACGGGACACGAAGAAGGAGGCGACCGAGTGGATCTTGGACAGGTCGTGCCCGGCGGCCTTGGCCGATTCGAGCCCGGCCATGTACGCGTCCATGACCTCGCGGTAGCGCTCCAGGGAGAAGATCAGCGTGACGTTGACGCTGATCCCGGCCGCGATGGCCGCGGTGATCGCGGGGAGCCCGGCCTTGGTGGCGGGGATCTTGATCAGGGTGTTCGGACGGTCCACAGTCCACCACAGGGCCTTCGCCTCGGCGATGGTCGCGGCGGTGTCGTGGGCCAGTCGCGGGTCGACCTCGATCGACACCCGGCCGTCGACGCCCTCGCTGGTCTCATAGACCGTGGCGAGGACGTCGGCGGCCCAACGGATGTCGAACGTGGTGATGGCGCGAGCGGCTTCGTCGACGCTCACCTTTCGGACTGCCAGGTCGGCGATCTGCTCGTCGTATTCGTCGCCCTTGGAGATGGCTCCGGCGAAGATGGTCGGATTCGAAGTGACCCCAACGACCGAGTGTCCGGCGATGAGATCCGCCAGATTGCCCGTTTCCAGCCGCTCGCGGGAGATGTCGTCCAGCCAGACCGACACCCCCGCTTCGGAGAGTTCGGCGAGATTCGCGTTCGCGCTCATCGGTATTCCTCCAGCTTTCCAGCTAGTTCGAATAGTTCAGCGGTTGTTACTGTTGCTGTGCCTTCTTGATCGAGGAGCGGGCCGCATCCGCCACTGCCGCAGCGGTGATGCCGAACTCCTCATACAGCTTTTCGAACGGTGCGGAGGCACCGAAGTGTTCCAGGGAGACGCTGACTCCTGCGTCACCCACGATGTCGCGCCAGGACAGCGCGATGCCGGCCTCGACCGAGACGCGGGCCTTGATCGCCTTGGGCAGCACCGATTCGCGGTAGGCGTCGTCCTGCTCGTTGAACCACTCGATGGACGGCATCGAGACGACGCGGGCCGCGATGCCCTCGGCGGCGAGGGTGTCGGCGGCCTCGACGGCCAGCTGGAGTTCCGAGCCGGTTCCGATGAGGACGACGTCCGGGGTGCCCTCGGTGTCGATCAGGGTGTAGCCGCCCTTGGCGGCCCCTTCCGCGGAGGCGACCTTGGTGCGGTCGTACGTCGGGATGTTCTGGCGGGTCAGCGCCAGCGCGGCCGGACGGTCGGTCTTGCCCAGCAGGGTCTTCCAGACCACGGCGGTCTCGTTGGCGTCGCCGGGCCGGATGACGTCCAGGCCGGGGATCGCACGGAGGGTGGCCAGGTGCTCCACCGGCTGGTGGGTCGGGCCGTCCTCGCCGAGGCCGATCGAGTCGTGCGTCCACACGTAGGTGACCGGGGTCTTCATCAGGGCCGCAAGGCGAACCGCGCCGCGCATGTAGTCGGAGAACACCAGGAAGGTGCCGCCGTACGGGCGGGTCGGGCCGTGGACCTTGATGCCGTTGAGGATCGCGCCCATGCCGAACTCGCGGATACCGAAGTGGAGGGTGCGGCCGTACTTGTGGCCGGGGAACTTCGCGGACTGGCGGTTGTCCGGCAGGAACGACGGCTCGTTGTCCATGGTGGTGTTGTTCGAGCCGGCCAGGTCGGCCGAGCCGCCCCACAGCTCGGGCAGGACCGGCGCGAGGGCGGAGAGGACCTTGCCGGAGGCGGCGCGGGTGGCGACGCCCTTCTCGGAGGCCTCCCACTCGGGGAACGCGTCCTCGAAGCCCTCGGGGAACAAGCCGGCCCACAGGCGGTCGTGCAGGGTCTTGTTCTCGGGGTTGGCGGCGGCCCAGGCGTCGAACTCGGCCTGCCACTCCTTGCGGGCGGCCTGGCCGCGCTCGACGGCGCTGCGGGTGTGCGCGAGGACGTCGGCGGCGACGGCGAAGGACTCGTCCGGGTCGAAGCCCATGACCTTCTTGGTGGCGGCCAGTTCTTCACCGCCGAGCTTGGAGCCGTGGACGCCGCCGGTGCCCTGCTTCTTCGGGGCGGGCCAGCCGATGATGGTCTTCAGACGGATCAGCGAGGGCTTGTCGGTGACGGACTTGGCCGCCTCGATGGCCTCGAACAGCGCCTTCGGGTCCTCCTTGTATTCGGACCCGGCCTTCCAGTCGAGGGTCTGGACGTGCCAGCCATAGGCCTCGTAGCGGGCCGCGACATCCTCGGAGAGGGCGATCTTGGTGTCGTCCTCGATGGAGATCTCGTTGTCGTCGTAGATCAGGACCAGGTTGCCCAGCTCCTGGACGCCGGCGATCGCCGAGGCCTCATGGGTGACGCCCTCTTCGATGTCGCCGTCGGAGGCCAGCACGTACACGTGGTGGTCGAACGGGCTGGCGCCATCGGCGGTCTCGGGGTCGAACAGGCCGCGCTCGCGGCGGGCGGCCATCGCCATGCCCACTGCGGTCGCCAGGCCCTGGCCAAGGGGACCGGTGGTGGTCTCAACGCCGGCGGTGTGGCCGTACTCGGGGTGGCCGGGGGTCAGCGAACCCCACTGGCGCAGGTTCTTCAGGTCCTCGAGCTCCAGGCCGAAACCGGCGAGGTAGAGCTGGACGTACAGGGTCAGGCTGGAGTGTCCGCAGGAGAGCACGAAACGGTCGCGGCCCTCCCAGTCGGGGGCGCTCGGGTCGTGCCGCATGACCTTCTGGAACAAGGTGTGGGCGACCGGAGCGAGACTCATGGCCGTACCGGGGTGGCCGTTGCCGGCCTTCTCGACCGCGTCGGCGGCGAGCAGCCGCGCCGTGTCGACCGCCTTCTGATCGAGGTCAGTCCACTCGAACTGTGCCACTGCGATTCTCCTCATTTGTGTTTGTCGTACGCGGGCCGCCGAGCAACATTCGGCGACACTTCGCAACTCGTCGTGTTTGGGCCTGTGACGTGTGCCTTTCGACCCTACCTACACAGCCCGAACTTTATGCGCAGTCTCTCGGAGGGCGAAATTACTCGTCGTGTGAACCCGCACACGAGATAGATTCTCATCATAAAGGCGCAGGTAGAAGCCGTTGCCCCGAGCCCGTGACCCCACCTCACTGCCCGTAGTGTGGGCGGTGATGAACGAGCACTCGACCCGTGCCGCCGGAGTCGCCCCGCAGCCCGAGGCCCCCAAGCGAATTGAACTGCCCGCACCCGACGACGCGGATACGCCCCCGCCGAGTCTCCGGACGGTCATCGGCGCCTACGTTTCACTGACCAAGCCGCGCATCATCGAGCTGCTGCTGGTCACCACCATCCCCACCATGCTCGTCGCCGCCCGGCTCGAAAACGGCGGGCTCCCCGGCCTGCTCGAAGTCATCGCCACCTTCGTCGGCGGCGCTCTCGCGGCCGGGTCGGCCAACGCGATCAACTGCTACATCGACCGCGATATCGACAAGCTCATGCGCCGCACCAACCGGCGCCCGCTGGCCCGCCACGAGATCCCCCCGCGCAACGCGCTGATCTTCGGCCTGGTCATCGGCGCCGTCGCCGTGGTCGGCATGGGCCTGCTGGTGAACCTGCTCGCCGCCGCGCTCACCTTCGGCGCGATCGTCTACTACGACGTGGTCTACACGATCTGGCTCAAGCGCACCACGCCCTACAACACGGTGTGGGGAGGCGCCTGCGGCGCCGCCCCGATCCTCATCGGCTGGGCCGCCGTCACCGGGCACATGTCCTGGATGGCCTGGGTCCTGTTCGCCATCGTCTTCCTGTGGCAGCCCCCGCACTTCTACGTCCTGGCAATGAAGTTCAAGGACGACTACGCCGCCGCCGGCATCCCGATGCTCCCGGCCGTCGCCCCCGCCAAGCGCGTCGCGGTCGAGTCGGTCGTCTACGGCTGGCTGACGCTCGCCGTGTCGCTCGTGGCCGTCCCGCTCGGCGCCACCTGGTTGTACGGGTCCGTCGCCCTCGTCACCGGCGCCATGTTCGTGTGGGAGTGCCACAAGCTCCTCGGTCGCGTCAACCGCGGCGAGGACCCCAAGCCGATGCGCCTGTTCCACTGGTCCACCAGCTACCTGACGCTGCTGTTCCTGGCCCTCGCCATCGACTCGTTCCTCATGTAGCCCAACGGGACCGGGAGAAAAGTCGCACCCGCCCCCTAAAGTTGGCGCATGACGGAGACCCCCGCCCTCCCCAACGAGGACCAGCTGCACTTCCCTTCATCCTGGAACCGCCATATCCGGCCCCGCCGCGGGCACGGCAAGCCCCGCGAGGTCGTCCTCGATCCCGAGCCCGGTCGGAAGCTGCTCGCCGAACACGAACCCTGGCTGCGCGGGATGCTGGCCCGGCTCGACAACGCCAAGTTCGCCCGCCCCACCCTCGCCTTCCTCGACGGCGATCGCGACGACAAGGGCGCGGCCGGCGTCATGACGCTGCTCGCCTGGCGCCGCAACTGGCGCGAACGCACCCCCAGGCCGCTGCTTGACCTGCTCATCGCCGATTACGGACTCCCCTTCGCCGCCGCCGCCGTGGCCCGCTCCCTGACCCTCGGAATCGCCACCCGCAAGGTGGCGGGCGAACGCATTGTCACGCTGCACCGCATGAAGGTCGGCAGCAGCGAGTGGCAGGGACTCGACACCGACCGGTACCTCGGCGACCTCCGCTCGCTCCTGGCGGTCGCCCCCGAGGACCAGTACGCCGCGATCGTGGCCGAGCTCGCCCAGCTGCGCGACGGATCCGTCGCGCGGTTCGCCACCTGCCTGGTCGCCCCCGACCAGACCGACTGGGTCACCGAGTCGTGCCGTGAGCACCCCGAGCTCCGGGGAGGCTCGTTCGACTACACCACCGAGCTGCTGCTGGAGACCGTCACCACCGCCGAACAGCTCCGAGAGTTGGGCGAGATGCGCCTGCCGGGCTATCAGGTCGAAGCCGCGTACGTCGCCGACCTGCTCCACCGTCTCGGCGCCGACGCCCTGCCGGTGCTCCGGAACTCGGTGGACGACTACTACTACACCAATAGCGACCTCAAACAGGCGTACAGGGCGATCGCCGCCATCCCCTCCGACGAGGCAGTCGCCTACCTGTTCGACCAGCTCGAAGACGAACCCGTCGCCATCGGCGCCGCGATGGAGGCGGCCGCGCGGTTCCCCCGGCGCGCGCTGCGCGCCATCGCAGCGAGGGCCCAGGGCGCCACGCCCGAGGTCCGCAAGCGCCTGACGTTCCTGCTCCACTGCGACCCGGTCCTGATCGACGCCGCCCTGCCGACGATGGACACCTCGGTGCGCAAGATCGTCGAGCCGCTGGCCCGCCGGGAACGGTGCGTTCCCGGCGCCGAGGCCGAAGCGCTCCCGCGACTGCTGCGGGAACCGCCATGGACCAGCAAGGGCCCCAAGCGCAAGCCCGTCGTGCTCGACCTGCCCGAACCGGAGCTCGAACGCATTGTCTGGGCCGAAGGCGAGCACGATGAATGGCTCGATAACGGGTATTACGCCGGTTACGACCGCCACTCCGCGAATCAATGGGGGCACGAGATAGCCGCCTGGGGCGAACACGGCACCACCGACGGCCTCCAGTGCCTCGCCTACGGACCCCTCGAACGGGTCGAGCACCTGGTGCCGAAGTGGGACGGGTCGGTGCTGCCCTGGTACGCCGGCAAGCTCGAGATGCGGCGCATCCTGGCCCGCTTCGGGACCGACTGCCTGCCCGGATACCTCGCCTGCGTCAAGACCGAGGCGCCGATGCGGAAGCTCCTCCTGCCGGTGCTCAGCCTCGGGGCGGCCCGCCTGATGGCCGACGCGCTGGCCCGCCTCAAGACCGCCCGCGCCGCCGCCCGCGACTGGTTCGACCGCCACGGCACCGCCGCCGCCCCGCTCCTCATTCCCGACGCCCTCGGCAGGGACAAGCGGGCCCGCACCAGCGCCGAGCTGGCGCTGCGCTACCTCGCGATGCGGCACGGCGCCGATGCCGTCGCCGCGGAGGCCGAGGCGTTCGGCGACGAGGCCGCCGCCGCGATCCGGGCGCTGGTCGACCTCGACCCGCTCGAACCGGTCGGCGTGAAAGTGCCCAAGGTCGGCCCGTGGGCCGCCCCCGCCGCGCTCCCGCAGGTGCTGCTGGCCGGGCGCGAGTGGGCACTGCCGGGCGAGGCCGTGGCGCACCTCATCACGGTCCTGGCCGTCGGAACGCCCGAGTTCCCTTACGCCGGAGTCGATGTCGTCGCCGAGTCCTGCGATCGCGACTCGCTGAACCGCTTCTCGTGGGCCCTGTTCGAGCAGTGGCTGCTGGCCGGTGCGCCGTCGGCCGACGGGTGGGCGCTCACGCAGCTCGCGCTCTTCGCCGACGATCACACCGTGCGGGCCCTGACCCCGCTGATCCGCGAATGGCCGGGGGAGAACCAGCACGCCAGGGCCGTGCGGGGCCTGGAGGTGCTCGGCGCGATCGGCACCGAGGCGGCCCTGCGGGCCATCCACGGCATCTCCAGGAAGGTCGATTTCCAGGGCATCAGGTGGAAGGCCTCGGCCCAGATCGAGGCGGTCGCCGCGAATCTCGGCCTGAGCGCCGAGCAGCTGGCCGACCGCCTCGTCCCGGACTTCGGGCTCGGCGAGGACTCGGCCCTGGTGCTCGACTACGGGCCGCGGCGGTTCAGGGTCGGGTTCGACGAGCAGCTGCTTCCCTTCGTCCAAGACGACGACGGGAAGCTCCGCAAGAGCCTGCCGAGGCCCGGTATCAAGGACAACGCCGAGATCGCCAACGCCTCCCGGAGCCGGTTCACGTTGCTGAAGAAGGAACTGCGCACCGTCGCCACCGACCTCGTCAAGCGCCTGGAGAGGGCGATGGGCAGTGGCCGCACCTGGACCAAGGCCGAGTTCGACCGGTACTACGTGCACCACCCCCTGGTCTGGCACCTCGCCGGGCGCCTGGTGTGGATCGCCGAGTTCGGCGGCGAGACCACCGCCTTCCGCCTCGCCGAGGACCGCAGCTACACCGACGTCGCAGAGGACGAACTGAAGCTCCCCGACGACGCCTCGATCAGGCTGGCCCACCCCGTCCTGCTGGGGGACGACGTGTCCGCCTGGGCGGACATCCTGGCCGACTACGAGATCATCCAGCCGTTCGCGCAGATCGACCGCCCGGTCTTCAGGTTGACCGACGACGAGCTGCGGACCGGCCGCCTCTCCCGCTTCGAGGGCGCCGAGGTCCCGACCGGCAAGTTCCTCGGACTCATCCACCGGGGATGGCGCCGCGCGGCGCCGCTCGACGCCGGGGTGGAACCGGGCGTGTACCGGCGGATTCCGGGCATCGGATATCTGGTGGTCAATCTGGATCCGGGGATCTTCGCCGGGGCGGTGGAAGTTCACCCGGAGCAGGTCATCCGCGATGTCCGCCTGAACGAGAACGGTGAGTTCCACTTCCCTGAGGTGCCCGTCCCACCCAAAATGACCAATGTGGATCCCGTCGTGGTCTCCGAGGCCCTGGCCTCGCTCGCCAAACTGACCAAGACCGATTGAGCCGCAACGCCACCGCCCCGGACGCGCCGTCCGGGGCGGCGGCGTGAGCGCGGTCCGGAGGGGTGTCGCAGCCCGCGCCTATCATGCTGGGGATGACTCCTCCAGGTGCGACACCGAACCCCGGCCTCCCCGACGAGCACCGACTCGAGCTGCCGCCCGAATGGCTCGATGTGGCCTTCCCCCGGCGCGGCAAGCCCTCCGCGAGACCCGTGACCCTCGACCCGACCGCATCCGACCGCCTCGCTGGTCGCATCAAATTCTGGCGCGACGACGTGCTGAAGACGCTCGAACACCGGAAGACCGATCCGGACCTCGCGGCCGTCGCGAGGGAACACCTCGCGGGCCGGTCGAACCCGACCGGCGCTGCCGCCGTGGCCGGGCTGAGCTTGACGGTCGCCGACCGGCCGTGGAAGCAGGACGTCTTCTCGGAGGTCGATGCCTGGATCGCCGACCACGGTCTGGTCTTCGCAGCCTGCGCGGCCGTCGAACTCATCGGCATGGCCGTGTTCACGAGCCACCTGGCCAATGTGAGAGCGCGAGGCCTCAATGGGATGCCGGACTCGGGTCGCGCCGTAGCGGAGATCAAGCGAGCCCGCGCGCACCTCGCCGTCGCCTCCGAAACGGAATACCGATCCGCCGTCGCGGCGATCGGTAGCCACCGGACCTGCCCTCTCAGGCGCGTCGCCGCCGCCTTCATCGCTCCGACCGAACAGGACTGGGTGAACCAGGTCTGCCGGGACGCGCGCGCGATCGGGTATTACGACCACTACGGTTCGCTCGGTTGGCTCCTGTACTCGACGGCCACCGAGCCCGGTCAGCTCGCCGCGGCGGGCCTGAAGCACTTCGGACCGTGGGAGGACGATCCCTCCAGCGCCGCGTCGCTCATCGAAGGCATGGAATCCGAGTCACTGCCGTTCCTGACCGGGAACCTCGGATTCGGCCGCACCCACGAGGCGCGCCAGATGGCGCTCGAAGCGATCTCGCTGCTCCCCTCCGACGAGGCCATGCGATTCCTGCTGGAGCACCACGTGGAGGACGGCACCTTCGCCGCATCCAAGGCCGCCGCGGCCCGGTTCCCGGTGCGCGCATTGCGGATCACTGCCGCTCTGGCCCCGAATGCCTCCGCCGCGCACCGCGCCCGGCTGGCCGGGATCGCCCGGACGAACCCGCATCTCGATGCCGCGCTGGCCGAACTGGACGGGGACTCCAGGGGCGTCATCGAAGCGCTCGTCGGCGACGCCGCTCCAGTGGCATCGGTTGAATGCCTACCCCGACTGCTGGCCGCCCCGCCGTGGACGGTCAAGCGCCCCAACCGTAAGGCTGTGGTGATCGAAGGACTGGAAGCACCCGCCGGGCTGCGGTTGGCTTGGGCCGAAGGCGAACGCGAACAGTGGAAGACCGCCGGAGAGCACTGGGACGAGGAGTTCTGGGACCAGGACGTCGAGCACCGCCGAGACGAGGCCGTGCGAGATGCGAGGTTCTACGCCTATGCCTCCGCCGAGGTGGCGGCTCCGCTGCTCTCGGATTGGGACGGCAGTTCCAGATACCGTGAGTACACCGACGTGTACCAGCGGATCCTCGCCCGCCACGGCGATGCGGCGACGCGGCCCGTCCTGGCCGCCATGGCATCGGACACCGACCTGCACGAACTGCTGCCCCCGATCTCGGGTTTGGAGGCTGCCCGCCTCGCCGCCGACTGGTTGCGGCGGAAGAAGTCCGCACGCAGGTCGGCGCAGGACTGGCTCGACCGGCACGGCGAGGACGCCGCTCGTCAGCTCATCCCGGACGCGCTCGGCAAGGCCAAGGCCCTTCGAACAAACGCCGAGGCGGCGCTGCGATATCTGGCGGAAAGCCGAGGCGCGGACACCGTCCTCATTGCCGCAGAGACGTACTGCGCCGAAGCCGCTGACGCGTTGCGGCCGTTGACGGAGATCGATCCACTGGAGATCGTCGGCGGCAAGGTCCCGAAGCCCGGCGACTGGACCGACCCCGGAATGCTGCCGCCGGTCCTGCTGCGCGAGAACGGAGCAGCACTGCCCGAGGGCGCCCTTCGACACCTGATGACCACGTTGGCGCTGAGCACACCCGACGAACCGTATGTCGGCGTCGACGTCCTCGCCGAACACTGCGACCCTGACTCGCTCGCGCGGTTCTCCCTGGGGCTCTTCGAATTGTGGATGGGCATCGAGGCGCCGTCCAAGGAAGGGTGGGCACTGCGCCAGCTCGGCAACTTCGGCGACGACGAGGCGGTGCGGCGCCTCACCCCGCTGATCCGCCGCTGGCCGGGAGAAAGCCAGCACAAGCGGGCCGTCACCGCTCTCGGCGTGCTCGGCGCGATCGGCAGCGAAGCGGCATTGCGGGCGATCCACGGTATCTCCCAGAAGGTGAAGTTCAGCGGGATCAAGGACGAAGCGGCCCAGCAGATCGAGGCGATCGCCACCGGCCTCGGTCTCAGCGCCGACCAGCTGGGCGACCGCCTCGCCCCCGACTTCGGGCTGGGGGAGGAGTCGGTTCTGGTGCTGGACTACGGGCCGCGCCAGTTCAAGGTCGGCTTCGACGAGCAGCTCAAGCCGTTCGTCACCGCCGCGGACGGTAAACCGCTGAAGAGCCTGCCGAAGCCGGGGGTCAAGGACGATGCCGAGATCGCCGAGGCCTCCCGGAAGCGCTTCACCCAATTGAAGAAGGACGTCCGAGCCGTCGCTTCCGAACAGATCCGGCGCCTAGAACGGGCCATGATCAACGGTCGCACCTGGACGTCGGAGGAATTCCGGACACTGCTGGTCGACCACGCGCTGGTCCGGCACTTGGTCCGCCGCCTGGTCTGGGTCTCCGAAACCGAGGATGGCCGCACGGCCTTCCGCGTCGAGGAGGACCGCACCTTTGCAGGGCCCGAGGACGAGCGCTTCGAGCTGCCGAGCGCGGCCCGGATTCGCCTGGCCCACCCGATGCTCTTGGACGAGGAGGTCCAGACCTGGGCCTCGATCTTCGCGGACTATGAGATCCTGCAACCGTTCGCGCAGCTGGCACGTACCGTCATGGTCCTCACCCCGGAGGAGCTGGCGACCGGACGCCTCGCCCGCTTCGAAGGTGCCGAAGTTTCGACCGGGCGCGTATTGGAGCTGACCGACCACGGCTGGCACCGCATACAGTCCGGCCCGGACGACGGCGAACCGGGTCTGAGCCGCGAGCTGGCCGATGGCGGTTGCCTCAATGTCGAGCTGTCCCCCGGACTCTTCCCCGGATACCTCGACCGCCATGAGGTGCATACGCTCACCCGGGCCTACCACTCGCCCCGGGACCTCGACTGGAACGGTGACGAGGAGCGGGCCCGAGCCTTCGGCGAGATCGACCCTGTGGAGGCGTCGGAATCGCTGCTCGCCCTGACGAAGCTGACCGAAACTCGCTGATCCCTAGGAAGCCACCCGCATGAAGCCCGATCCGACCCTGCCGGATGAGGACCGCCTCGCCATCTCCCAGAACTGGCTGCGCCTCGTCCGGCCCCTGCGCGGCCGCACCAAACCGCGCGAGGTCAAGCTCGACCCCGAGGCTGGGCGCGAAAGGCTCGCTTCCGCCGACCAAGTGCATCGCGAATTCCTCGCCCTGCCTCTCAACCACGAGTACGCCGCTGCCGCACTGGCGTTCATGGACGGTGAGTCCGACGTTGCCGGAGCCGCCACCGTGCTGGTGCTGACCGCAACCGCGAACCCCGGCGAACCCCTCCACAAGCCTCGATATCGTCCTGTATTCGACCTGCTCGTCGCCGAGCATGGACTGCCGTTCGCAATGAGCGCCGTCGCCGAATCGCTCACGCTCGAAAAGCGCACGAACGAGACTCCCGGCGTCGCGATCATTCCCCTGTCTCATCAGAACTTCTGGTGGTCTACCGCGCGGAGCGAGGAAGACCTCATCTGTTTCCGGGCCCTACTGGCTGCCGCCTCCGACGCCGATTACGCCGCTGTGGTCGCCGAACTCGGCACCCGTCGCACCGATCTCATCCGGCGCGTCGTGGTGAGCGCTCTGCTGCCAGGTGAGAAGGACTGGATGGACGAGGTGTGCGTGGAAGCCGCCGCGACCCGGCCAGGCAGCCTCCCACCGTTGCTGGCGCAGTCGATCACCACCGAGAAGCAGCTCAACACGCTGGGGGGCGTTGGCAAGCTCCCAGAGCCGCATCACCCGCACGACTACGCCGACCTGCTGGTCCGGTTCGGCACCGGGGCGCTGCCCCTGCTGCTAAAGCGGGCGACCTGGTCCAGCGGCGACGTCGCGAACCTTCGCGCCATCGGGGCGCTCCCATCGGATGCGGCCATGGAATTCCTGGTCGACAACCTGGACAAGCGGAGAGTCCTGAACGCCGCCAAAGAGTCCGCGACTCGATTCCCCAAGCGGATGCTCCGCGCGGTCGCTTCCAGAGTCGAAGGTGCGGACGCGGACCAGCGCAAGCGGCTCGCCGTGATCGTCCACTCGCACCCGATCCTGCTCGACGCCGCGCTGCCCGAACTCGATGCGGAGATCCAATCGGCGCTCGAGCCGTTGGTGGACATGGGGAAGCAGCTCCCGGAGGCTCCGTCCGAAATGGTTCCCGAACTGCTGACGGCGCCACCGTGGCGGGAACCGCTCATTAAGGGCAGACCGACATTGGTTTCGGGTCTGACGCCCCCGCAAATCCAAGAGATCCGCTGGGATCCAGACGAACAGCGAGATTGGGCCGAGCCCACGCCGCCATACGTCGGCAATATCGCCCATGCGGAGTGGAAGAAACGCGCAGAGAGCGACCCGTTGCTCGACGGCACGGCCGTGATCGTGATGGCCTTCGCGCCGGATGAATTCGCGGAACCGGTCATGCGGCGGTGGCGGTTCGGCGGGTATTGGTGCGACCCGGACTACGTGCGCGCGGCCCTGGCCCGGTTCGGTTCCGACCTGCTCGAACAGGTCCTCGCCGTCGCCCGCGCAGACGTCCTCCACCATCGGGCGCTGCTGCCGATCGTCAGTCTCGACGTCGCCAGGATCATGGCGAATGCCCTCGTCTGGAGCAGGCCCACCCGCCCGATCGCCCGCGCCTGGCTGGAGCGCCACGCCGAGGACGCAGCCGCACTGCTCATTCCCGATGCGCTCGGCGAGGACCGGCGCGCGTGGAGGTGCGCGGGTGAGGCCCTGCGCTTCCTAACGATCCGACGCGGCCCCGACCTGGTGTGCGCCGCCGCCGAGCAGTACGGCGACGAGGCGATCGCGGCGATCCGCGAACTGGTCGACTTCGATCCGCTCCGCCCGGTCGGCGTTCGGATACCGCGAACGATCCCCTGGGCAACGCTGCCGCTGCTCCCGCAGGTGGCCCTGCGCGGGGGCGAGGCGGCCCTGCCGGACGCCACGATCCGCCAACTGCTCAATGTCATGGCCGCGGACGCGCCCGACTGCCGTTATGCCGGCACCGACCACGTCCTCCGCAGCTGCGACCCGACCTCCTTGGCGCGGTTCTCCTGGGCGGTGTTCGAGCAGTGGACCGAGGCCGGCAGCCCCGCCAGCGGCCGCTGGGCGCTCACCCAGCTCGCGCGCTTCGGCGACGATGAGACGGCCCGCCGCCTCGCCTCGCGGGCGCTGGCCTGGAAGCGGGGCGAACAGGATCACCGGGTCCTGCGCGAATTCGCGGTGCTGGCCGCGATCGACGGCGATGTCGCGCTGCGCGGCGTCGGTCGGATCGTGGATCGGACCGAATGCGAGTCGCTGCGCGAAGCCGCGGTAGCGCGCTTCAAGGCGACCGCCAAAGCACGCGGTCTGAGCCCGGACCAGTTGTCGGATCTGCTCATCCCCGAATCCGGGCCGGATGTGAAGATGGCGGTCGAGGATCTGGCGGACCGCCTGGAGCGGCACATGATCGATGGCCACATCTGGGCCATGGAGGACTTTCACCGCAGCCTGGTACGCCAGCCCCTCGCGTGGCCACTGACGCGAAACCTATTGTGGCAGGCCAAGATCGGCCGCGATTGGACCTCCTTTCGGGTGGCCGAGGACCGGACATTGTCCGACGTGGCCGAGCGCGAGGTCAGGTTCTCCGCGCGGACCCTCGTCCGGCTCGCGCACCCGGCCAACCTCGGTGCCGAACTCGACCGCTGGGCCGAGATCTTCGCCGACTACCTGGTGGTGCAGCCGATCGAGCAGCTGAGCCGCCCCGTTCTGACCTTCACCGAGGAGGAGCTGAAGACCTCGCGCCTGACCCGCTTCGAAGGCGTCGAGGTCGATATCGAGCACGTCCTCGAACTGATGAGTCGCGGCTGGCGGCGTGACTCCAGCCAGCACGAGTGGCTGCCGACCGGACTGGCGAAGCGCATGCGCGGCACCGGGTACGCGATCCTGCACCTGACTCCCGGCATTGCGGGCGGAACCCGAGCGTCGCTGCCGCTCCAGTGCCTCGGAATCGTCACGCTGTCCAGAATCGCGCGCTTCGACGTTCCGAAAGATCCGCGGCCCCTGCGGGAGGTCGATCCCGTATCCGTCGCCGAAGCCCTGGCCGACCTGGCTCGGCTCGGCTCCCATCGCTCGAACTAAGGAACCCGCATGACCAAGCTTCCAGACGAGACCCTGCTTGACCTCCCGACCGGATGGGGGACGCTCGCACCCGAACCGGTTGCGGCCGAAGCGGACCCGACGGCTCCGCAGCAAGTGCGCCAATGGATCGAAGAGCACCGCGCGGACCTCCGCTTTGCCCTGAACAGCCCCGACAACTTCGAATACGAGCAGCCCGGCCGTGACTACATGGACGGCAAGCCGGATCCTCTCGGCGCTGCGGTTGTCGCCGAACTCCTGGGCAGCTACTGCCAAGACCAGGGCTCCACGAACCTCGCGATCGATGCTTGGAGGATCGAGCACGGGCTCGAATTCGCCGCCGCCGCGCTGGTCGCGGGTGCGGGCGTCTGCGCGTGGCGGAGGCCCCAATGGACCCGGACCAGCAATGCCCGGGTCTATGAGCGGGATGCGAAGATTCTCAATGACGGGCTCTGCTCCACTGTCGCGGGTCGATTTCGAGACCGGACGCGAACGGCCGCCCTCCTAGCCGCCATTGAACAGTGTGGCGACGCCGAATACGACCGGGTGCGCGCGGCAGTGGAGGAGCAACGCACCACCCCGGTCCGGCGCTTGATCGCAGCCCTGCTGCTCCCGCGCGAAGGCGACTGGATGTTGGAAGCCTGTGCCGAGTACCCCGTCCAGGCGGGGGCGACCGACGGTGGACTGTGGCCCTTCATCAAGACCGTCGAGCAGCTCGACGCGCTCTCGTCCAAAGCCCTGCTGCCCACCTATGTCAGCATGATGACGCTCGGGACGCTCCTGTCCAACCTGGAGACCGCGAGTCTGCCCGCGCTCACGGCGACACTCGGACAGTCGTTCGCCTTCGGAGGGACCCACGGCCACAATAAGAACGGTCCCGACTGGGTGCTCCAGGCAATCGCGATGGTGCCCACCGACGAAGCGGTGAACTATCTGATCGCCCGGCTAGACTCGCCGAGGGCCTTCAACGCGGCCTGCGAGGCGGCCCGGCGCTTCCCGGTCCGCTCGCTCCGCCTCGCCGCTGCCACGAGCGCCACGGCCGACCGGGAGGTGAGGCGCCGCCTCGCCGGATTCATCGACGCGATCGACCCGGCGCTGTTCGAAGCGGCGCTCGTCTCCCTGTCCGATGACGAGCGCACCGAGATCCGCAGGATCGTCGACCGCGTCGACTGGGTGCCCGATGCAAACCCGGAGGATCTGCCTGGACCGCTGGCCGAACCGCCCTGGGCCGCAAAGAAACCGGCCAATAAACGCCAGGCCGTGCTTGAGCTGGAGGCCGAGGACCAGACCGTCCTGGAATGGTTGGAAGGGGAACAGGAGGAGTGGGCGAACCTGGAGCCCTCTTACTGGCCCAACGGGTCGGCGTCCCACGATTGGGCCGGGGCACTCGAATCGAATCTCGCCCCGGGCGAGGGACGTCTGGGGGGCAACGTGGTCGCCTTCGCTCCGCTTCCGTTGGCACGGCGCATGCTCGACGAATGGAACCATCCCTATCGGATCAGCTACAACATGGACACCGCTCCTCGTGCGCTTGCCCGCTTCGGCGAGGACGTCATGGATGATGTCATCGCCTCGGTCGAGAAGGACCGCGGTCTCTGCGATGTACTGCTGCCGCTGGAGAACTTGGCGATCGCCAGGATGGTCGCCGAATGGCACTCGAAGCTTAAGTCGATGCGCCCCCAGGCCGGACGGTGGCTCGACCAACACCAGGAGGGCGCGGCCAGACTGCTGATTCCCGATGCCGTCGGCAAGCGCGGGAGGCGCCGCACCACTGCCGAGAAGACGCTCGCGCACCTGGCGAGGACTGTCGGCGCGCAGGTCGTCACGCAAGCGGCCGAGCGGTACGGTCCCGAAGCGCTCGAAGCCGTGCAGCCGATCCTCGCCGAGGCCGCGACCGAAGGCAGCGAGATCAAACCGCCGAAGGTCGGCTCGTGGGCGATCCCGGCCTTGCTTCCGCAGGTGCTGCTTGTCGATAGCGAGCGGGCCCTGCCCGACGCCTCGGTCCGGCACCTGATGTCCATCCTGGCGCTTGGCGACGGGCGCTACCTGGATGTCATTGCGCAGCAGTGCGATCCGGCTTCGCTCGCGGCCTTCTGCAATGCCCTGTTCGCGCAGTGGATCGATTCCGGTGGCGACTCCAAGGACATGTGGGTCCTGGACCGCCTGGGGAGGTTCGGCAATGCCGAGACCGTCAGGGCGCTCGCCCCGCTGATCCTTACCTGGCCGGGACAGAGCTTCCACGAACGCTCCATCCGAGCCTTGAAGGTGCTGCGCTCCATCGGAACTGAGGAGGCGCTGAGGGAGATGCACCGGGTTTCGTTGCGGTGCAAGTACCAGGGAGTTCGGGACCATGCCGAGGAGATGGTCGCCGCCGTCGCCTCCGACCTGGGGCTCACCGGGGAGCAACTGGCCGATCGCCTCGTCCCGGATCTCGGGCTCGGCGAGGACGCGTCCCTGGTGCTCGACTACGGGCCGCGCCAGTTCAAGGTCGGCTTCGACGAGCAGCTCAAGCCGTTCGTCCAGGACAGCGACGGCAAGCCCCGCAAGTCCCTGCCGAAACCGGGCGCCAAGGACGACGCCGAGGTCGCCGAGGCCAGCCGGAAACGCTTCTCCCTGTTGAAGAAGGAACTGCGGACCGCCGCCTCGGACCTGGTCAAGCGCTTGGAGCGGGCCATGGTCGAGGATCGCACCTGGACCAGGGCCGAGTTCGACGCGTCCTTCGTGAACCACCCGCTGGTCTGGCACCTGACCCGTCGGCTCGTGTGGACCGCCGAGATGAACGGGAAGCGATTCGCCTTCCGCGTCGCCGAGGACCGCAGCTTCGCCGATGCCGAGGACGAAGTACTGGAGGTGCCCCAGGACGCCGTGATCCGGCTGCCGCACCCGCTCAGGTTCGACGGCGACGTCGACAAGTGGGGCGAGACCCTGGCGGACTACGAGATTCTGCAACCGTTCGAACAGCTTTCCCGCCCGAGCTACGCCTTCACCGCCGAGGAGCTGGAGACCGGGCGCCTGACGAGGTTCGAGAAGGCGGAGGTCCCCGTCGGTGCGCTCATTGGGCTGACCTCCGCCGGCTGGGATCGCATGCTGCCCGAGGACGGCGGGGTCGAGCCCGGCATGTTCAAGGAGCTCGGGCACGCCGGCTACCTGGTGATCCACCTCGACCCGGGCATCTGGGTCGGCGCCATCAGCGAATGCCCGGACCAGACGCTGGAAGCGGTCTTCCTCACCCACAGTCGCCCTTCCGCGTACGACCTCCAGTTCGATCTGGACTCGTTCCGCGGCAATCGGATCGACCCGGTAGAGGCCTCGGAGATCCTGGCCTCGCTGTCCAAAATCACCAAGACCGCCTGATCTAAGGAAAATTGTCGCAGCCGGTTCCTAAGCTACGGGTGTGAATCACCCCGATGCGAAGGCAGACATGCAACTGCCAGACGAGAACCGGCTGCGACTCCCCACCGAATGGCTGGACGAGGCCTTCCCCAGGCGGGGCAGCGCCTCCGTCCGCCCCGTGGAGCTCGACGGGAACGCCAAAGCCCAATCGGCCGCCAGACTCGACCGATGCCGCACGCCCGTCATCGAATCGATCGACCACCCCGGCAGCGAAGCGACCATCGCCGCCGCCGCCCACGAATACCTTGGCGGCGAGGCGAATCCGGTCGGAGCCGGAGCGGTGAACGCCGCGATCACCGCGATCACCACCTCAGTGGCCGTCGCCCAGGGAACTCCAAGAGAAGCGGACGTGCTTCAGATCGACGCCTGGATCGCCGAACACGGCCTGAGCTTCGCCGCATGCGCAGCCATCGAAGGCATCGGCGTCAGCGCCCTCGAATTCGGCTCGAGGCTTCCCTACACCCGCCATATCCGTCGCCAATCCTCCAATGACATGGTTATCGATTGGGCCAAGGTCGGACACATCAACTGGTCATGGATCAGAAGTGACGGGATACCGGAACTGGTGCGAATCCGCAGGATCCTCGACGCTTCCACCGACGAGGAATACCGGGACGCCATTGCCGCGATGAGTCACCACCGTGACACCGTCGTCAAACGGATCGCCGCCGCCTTCATCGCGCCGACCGAACGGGAGTGGGTCGACGAGGCCTGCCGGGACGTCCTCGCCACGCGCTACGCCTACGGCTCGCCGGACTGGTTGGTGTACGCGTCCGTCACCAGCGGCGGCCAGCTCGCCGCCGCCGGCTTGAAGTCGTTCGGCGAATACACCCTCAGCCCCGCCAGCCTGGCCTCACTGATCGATGGCATCGGAGCTGAAAGCCTGGAATTCCTCACCGCGACCCTCAATCAGTTCCGCAGTGCGGCGGACCGGATGCTGCTGAACCCCGGGATCTCGCTGCTCCCCTCGGACCAGGCCATGCGCTTCCTGCTGCAGAACCTGGTCGAACATCGGACCATGGAGGCCGCAGTCGAGGCCGCGGAGCGCTTCCCGGTCCGCTCCCTTCGCACCATCGCCGCACTCGCGCCGACCGCCGACGCGGGGCATCTTGTCCGACTGGCCGGGGTCGCCCGGACCAATCCCTTCCTCGAACCCGCGCTGGCGCAGCTCGAAGCGGCCGAGCGCGACATCATCGACGGACTCCTGGGCGACCCCCCGCAGGCCGCCCCGAACGAACAGCTGCCGCAGCTGCTGGTCGCCCCGCCGTGGACGGTCAAGCGCTCCAAGCGAAAGGCGGAGGTCATCGACGGGATCGAAGCACCCGCGGAGGCGCGCCCGGTTTGGTCCGATGGCGAACAGGCGACATGGGCCGCGCTCGCCGAACCGTGGGACCGCACCGGAGCCGAGAATGTCTGGTGGGAGAGGATGGCCGATGAGATTCGCAGGGGAGATCGCAAGGATGTGCCTCCCAAACTGATCGCCTTCAGCTCGGATGAAACCGCGCGCGAGATGCTGGGGCGGTGGGACGGCGAATACCGTTACCCGGATGCCTATGTGATGCAGAGGATCCTCGCGCGTTTCGAGGAGGAATCGCTCCCGAAGATCATGGCCTTGGTGAGCCGCAACGTGAACACTCAAGAGGTGCTGGCGCCGATCCTCAGCCTCGAAGCCGCCCGGCTCGCAGCGGACTGGCTCGTCAGGCTGAAGTCCGCCCGCCTCACCGCGCACGCCTGGCTTGAGCGCCACGGCGTCGAGGCGGCGCGACTGCTCATTCCGGACGCGCTCGGCAAGGCCAAGAAGCTCCGCGCGAACGCGGAGGCCGCGCTGCGCCAACTTTCCGACCTGCACGGCCCCGAATGCGTGCTGAACGCGGCAGAGGATTACGGCCCCGGGATCGCCGACGCGCTGCGGCCCTTGCTGGACGCCGACCCGCTCGAACCGCTCGCCAAGGTCCCGCACATCGGGGACTGGGCCAATCCGGGAATGCTGCCGCCGGTGTACCTGCGGGACAGCGAGCAGTGCCTTCCCGAAGGCGCCGTTCGCCACTTGATCACCGTGGTGGCGATCGCGACCCCGGACCTGCCGTACCGAGGAGTCGAGGTCATCGCCGAGCACTGCGATCCGGGCTCGCTCGCGCAGTTCTCTCTGGCACTGTTCGAGCTTTGGCTCGCCTCGGAATCGCCCTCGAAGGACGGTTGGGCGCTCACCCAGTTGGCCCACTTCGGCGACGAGCAGGCGGTGCGGCGGCTGACTCCGTTCATCCGCATCTGGCCGGGGGAGGGCCAGCACAAGCGGGCAGTGACCGGCCTCGGCGTGCTCGGGGCCATCGGATCCGAGGCCGCCCTGGCGGCCATCCACGGCATCTCGCAGAAGGTGAAGTTCAAGGCGCTCAAGGCGGAGGCGGCCAGCCAGATCGAGGCGATCGCCGCGGGACTGGGACTGAGCGGCGAGCAGTTGGCCGACCGTCTCGTCCCGGACTTCGGGCTCGGAGACGAGGAGGCCCTGGTGCTCGACTTCGGGCCGCGCCAGTTCAAGGTCGCCTTCGACGAACAGCTCAAGCCGCTGCTCCACGACATGGACGGCAAGCCCCGCAAGAGCCTCCCGAAGCCGGGCGCGAAGGACTATCCGGAACTCGCCGAGGAGTCCCGCAAACGCTTCGCGCAGTTGAAGAAGGACCTGCGCACCGTCGCGGCCGACCAGGTCAAGCGCCTGGAGAAGGCGATGATCGAGGGCCGGAGCTGGACGACGGCCGAGTTCGGGGAGTGCTTCGCGACCCACCCGCTGGTGTCCCACCTGGCACGGCGGCTGGTGTGGCTGGCCGAGTCCGGCGGTGGCCGGGTCGCCTTCCGCGTCGCCGAGGACGGGAGCCTGGCCGACGCGGAGGACGAGGAGCTGGAACTGGCGGAGGACGCGGTCATCCGGCTCGCCCATCCGCTCCGGATGGAGGAGCAGGAGAGCCAGGCGTGGGGGGCGATCCTGGGCGACTACGAGATCCTCCAGCCCTTCGACCAATTGAACCGGCCGGTCATGGCCCTGACCGATGAGGAGCTGAAGACCGGCCACCTGACCAGGTTCGAGGACATCACCGTCGACTACGGACGCATCCTCGGCATGACCAAGAAGGGTTGGGTGCGGGGCGAACCGCAGGACGCCGGGATCGAACCGGGGATCCACTACGAGCTGCCGACCGCGGGTTACGTGTGCATCCATCTGGATCCCGGTCTGGTGGTCGGATACACCGACTGGGCGGAACGGCAGACCCTGCGGACGGTCCGATTCTGCGATACGGCGTACGGCTGGTACGGCGGTGCGAGCGACTTGGTCCTGAGCGAGATCGACCCGGTGGTCGCCTCGGAGGTACTGATCGCCCTGACCGGTCTGACCGCCGAGGCCTGATAGGAGGGCGGGACTGTCGCACCCTCCGCATATCCTCGATGCGACAGTCCCGCCTCCGGAAAGACGGATATGACCGATCACGCTGTGCCGCAAGAAGATCGACTTGACATCCCGCCCGAGTGGGCGGCGAAGGTGCTGCCCCGCAGGAGCAATGGCGCCCGCGGCCGGTTCGAGCTCGATCCCGATGCGTCGGCCCTCGTGCGGGAGCAGATCGAGAAGTTCCGCTCCGAGCTGGTGTCGGCGCTGGAGAAGACCAGCGGTGACCCCGACCTGGCCGGGGCCGGCCTCGACTTCCTCGACGGCAAGCCGAGCCCGACCGGCGCGGCCGTGGTGACCGTGCTGCTCCGGTACACCGACCGCTACCGCGACTGGGGAAACCGGGGGAGCAGGACCGGGACGCCGCAGGACCGGGAGTTGTTCAGCGCATGGGTGATCGAGTTCGGGTTGCCTTTCGCGGTCGGCGCGGCCATTGCGGGCACCGGCATCGCCATCGGCTGGGACCGCCCCGGAGGAGCCACGGCGGGCGACCGCATCCCGTACATCGCCGCCGGGGACCCTCATGCCAACCATTGGCACGGTTCGCGATTTATCGGGGCGCTCGAGCTCTCCCGCGAGCTCACCTCCGCCGCCGAGGAGGACGAATACGATGCGGTGGTCGCTCTGGCCTCCACCTTCCGCGAGACCCTGCTACAGCGGGCCGCCGCCGCGCTCCTGCTGCCCGACGAGACGGAATGGGTCGCCTCGACGTGCGACGAGCTCGCACGGGCCGAAGCCACGGGCCTGCAACACGCGCTGTGGTCGAGCGTCGGGAGCGTTGACCACCTCGAACGCCTGGGCCGCAAGACCATCGAACAGGCCCGACTGACCGAAGGCGAAGTCGCCGAGCTGGTCTGCCACCTCGGGGTCGAGGCCTTGCCGATTCTGACGAAAACCCTCAAGTACAAAAGTCTCGACAGCGCACAGCGCACCATGCTCGTCGAAGGCATCGCGCTCCTGCCGAGCGACGAGGCGACGGCGCTGCTCATCGACCGCAGTGGCGAACCGCAGGTCCTCCCCGCCGCCATGCGGGCCGCGGCGCGATTCCCGCTGCGCACCGCCAAGATCGCCGCCGACCGGGCGCCGAAGCTCGCGCCCCTGGACCGGACCAGGCTGGCCGTGATCGTCCGATCCGACCCGGCCAGCCTCGACGCCGCCCTCCCGCACCTGAGCGACACCGAACGCGCGACCATCAAGGACCTGACCTCCGAGGCCGACATGCCGACCGCCGACGCGGCCCGGCTCCCGCAGATCCTCATCGCACCACCATGGACGAACGTCCGCCAAGCCCAGGATCCCGAACCCCTGTCCGGGCTGGAACCGCCCGCGGACATCGAGATCGTCTGGGCACCAGAGGAACACGAGCGGGCAATGGCGGTCGAACCGAATTACTGGGATTGGGACGAGGACGAATTCTGGGACGCCATCAAAGGCGACATCCTCAACCGGCCGGATCTGGCCCTCGAGGCCGGGATCTGGGGTCAACTCGCCCGCAACGGCGCACCCGTCGCCGACGCGGTCGCCGAACGCCTGCGGACCAAACACAAATACGCCGGTGCACTTGTCCCGATCCGCAGCGCGGAGGCCGCCAGGATCGTCGCGGACTGGTTCCTGCGCCTCAAGAGCATGCGTCCCATCGTCCTCGACTGGCTCGACCGCCATGGTGAGGCCGGCGCGACCCTGCTGGTCCCGGCCGCATTCAGCAGCACGCCCAAGCACCGCCCCGCCGGAGGACAGGCAGCACTGCGCTACCTGGCCGGGCGGCTCGGGAACGAGGCCGTGGTGCGTTCCGCCGAACGCTACGGGCCCGAGGCGGTGCAGCGCGTTGAGGCGCTGCTGGACATCGATCCCCTGGTGCCCCTTGGCGAAGCACCCAATCCGGGGGCCTGGGCCGACCCGGATCTACTGCCGCCGGTCCTATTGAAGGAACGGGACGCGGTTCTCCCTCGAAGCGCGGTCTCGCACCTCATCGGCATCCTCGCGCTCAGCACCCCCCGCCTGTCCTACCCCGGCACCGATATCGTCGCCGACCACTGCGACGCCGAATCCCTCACCCGGTTCTCCCATGCGCTGTACCAGCGCTGGCTCTCCGCCGGCTCACCGGCGAGCGACACATGGGCCGTCGAGCAGCTGGCCCGTTTCGGCACCGACGAGACGGTGGCGATCCTGGAGCCGCTGGTCCTCACCTGGCCCAACTACGCCCTGAACGTCCTGGCCGCCATCGGGACCGAGGCCGCCTACAACGTGATCTACCGGATGTCCCGGCGGCGCCAGTTCCCCGTCGCGACAGCGCTGGCCCGAATGTTGACGGAGAAGCTCGCCGCCCGGCACGGGGAGGAGGTCGAGGCGCTGGCCGACCGGCTCGTCCCCGATCTCGGCCTGTCCGAGCCCGAGACGCTCGCACTCGACTACGGCTCCAGGCGCTTCCATGTCCGCTTCGATGAGCTGCTGCGCCCGAACCTGACCGACGACGCAGGCAAGGCGCGCCAGCGGCTGCCCAAACCGGGGGTGCGCGACGACGCCGATCTGGCTGCGGCGGCCAAGGCGAGGTACCAAGGGCTGACGAAGGACATCGAGCGGATCGTCACCGAGCAGGCCGACCGCCTGGACGACGCGATGTGCAACGGCCGCACCTGGTCCGTCCCCCAATTCAGGCTGATCGCCCGGCACCCGGTGCTCGGATCGCTGGTGAATCGCCTGGTCTGGCAGGCCGAGCTGGGCGAGACCCGCTTCGGTTTTCGTACCGCGGAGGACGGCGGCCTCGCCGACGTGCACGAACGGCTCGTTGAATTGCCCGAGGCGGCGACGGTCCGCCTGGCCCACCCGGCGCTGCTGGGGGACGAGCTTCCGGCCTGGAACGAGATCTTCAATGATTACTCGATCCTGCAACCGATCGACCAGCTCAACCGGCCGGCCTTCGCCTTCACCGAGGAAGAGGCCGCGACCGGGAGGCTGACCCGCTTCGAAGGCTTGGAGGCGCACACCGGCGTCCTGCAAGATCTGATGGAATGTGTGGGCCGCCTTGCCGCGCCAGGGGAGTGGGCCAGCGATATGCGGTGGGGACCCGAGCGAAAGATCCCCGGCGGATACCTGCTGGCCGACTTCAGAGCCGGTCTGCCCGTGACGAACCGTGACATTGACGAATGGCACCGTCTGTATTCGGTGCGGCTCATGACCACCCGAAATCGTGACCCCAAGTTCGCCAAACCCTTGCGCGGCGACCAGCTCGACCCCGTGACCGCTTCAGAACTCCTCGCCGGCCTCACCGCCGCCGTCCGACACCGCTAGAAAGCCGATATGACTGAGCAGCCGAACGACCCGAAGCTCCAACGGCCCCCCGCCGAGCGACGCTACGCTGACGAACTGGCGAAACTCGCCGCCGACGACACCGCCCCGCGCCCGCCGGGCTGGGCGCTGAGCCTCCAGGCCGCCCGCACGTTCATCGTCGGGGACGCGAAGCTCGGCATCGCCCGCAAGTTCGTCGGCGACCCGTCGCTCATCGACCGGGCCCTGGTCACGTTGGCCACCAACCGAGGACTGATGCTCGTCGGCGAACCGGGGACGGCGAAGTCGCTGCTGTCGGAGCTCATCGCCGCCGCCGTCTCCGGGGACTCGACGCTCACCATCCAGGGCGGCGCGTCGACCACAGAGGACCAGATCGCCTACTCCTGGAACTACTCGCTGCTGGTATCCGAGGGGCCCACCGAGCGCGCGCTGGTGCCCGCGCCGCTGCTGCGCGGCATGGCCGAAGGGCGCGTGGTCCGCTTCGAGGAGATCACCCGCTGCCCCCTGGAGGTGCAGGACGCGCTGCTGTCGCCCCTGTCGGACCGGGTGCTGGCCGTGCCCGAGCTCGAAGGCGGCGACAATATGGTGTTCGCCATCGACGGGTTCAACATCATCGCCACCGCCAACACCCGCGACCGCGGCGTCAACGAGATGAGCGCGGCCCTCAAGCGCCGCTTCAACTTCGAGACGGTCTTCCCCATCGCCGACTTCAAGACCGAACTCGACCTGGTCGAGACCGAGTCCGCCGCCGCGCTGGAGCGGTCCGGCGTGCCCGTCCCGCCCGCCCGCGACGTCCTCGAGGTGCTGGTGCGGGTCTTCCGCGACCTGCGCTCCGCCGAGGGCGCCGACGGCAAGATGCAGTCGGTCATGTCGACGGCGGAGGCCGTGTCGGTCGCCCACGCCGTCGGCATCAAGGGCTGGTACCTGCGCGGCGGCGAGGCCGCCGCCGGGGACATTGTGGACTCACTGGCCGGTGCCGCCGCCAAGGACAGCGCCGAGGACCTGGCCCGGCTGCGCCGCTACCTCGAACAGAAGGCCGCCAAACGCTCAGGGCCGCACTGGAAGGACCTGTACGAGGCTCGCCACCTCCTGCCGGGCTGAGCGGATGGCACCACTCCATGTCGTCGGCGTCCGCCACCACTCGCCGGCCTGCGCGCGCCTGGTCTCCGAGACCATCGCAGCGCTTCGGCCCGCGCACGTCCTCATCGAGGGCCCGGCCGACTTCAACGGCCGACTCGACGAACTCGCCCTCGACCACACGCTGCCGATCGCGATCTACTCCTACCTCGGCGAGAAGGAAGGGAGCCACCGGTCGTGGTCGCCGCTGTGCGACTACTCGCCCGAATGGATCGCCCTGACCGAGGGCCGCGCGTCCGGCGCCGCCGTCAAGTTCATCGACCTGCCCGCCTGGCACGGGGCCTTCGCGCAGATCGAGAACCGCTACTCCGACGCCGAACGGCGCTACACCGAGGCCACCGACCGGCTCTGCCGGGAATTCGCCGTCGACAACCCCGACGCCCTCTGGGACCACCTGGTCGAGGTCGCCGAATCCGACGGGCTCGCCGAACGGCTCGACCACTACTTCGCACTCGTGCGCGGCGAGGCCGAGACGACCGAGAACGACACCGAACGCGAAGACTATATGGCCCAGTGGATCCGCGCCGCCCTCGCCGAGGACGACGGACCGGTCCTGGTGATCTGCGGCGGCTTCCACGCCCCGGCCCTGCGCCGCCTCGCCGCGGCCGCGGGCTCCGCCGCCTGGCCGGAGATCCCCGCCGCCCCGGAAGGCGCCGACATCGGATCCTTCCTGGTGCCCTACTCGTTCAAACGGCTCGACGCCTTCGCCGGATACCAGTCCGGCATGCCCTCGCCCGAGTACTACCAGCGGCTCTGGGACGACGGCGCCGAACGGGCCGCCGCCGCGCTGGTCGAACTCGTCGCCGCTCGCCTGCGCCGCAGGAAACAGGTCGTCTCCACCGCCGACCTCATCGGCGCCAAGAGCCTCACCGAAGGCCTCGCGCGGCTGCGCGGACACGGGCGGCCCGGCCGCACCGACGTCCTCGACGGCCTCGCCAGCGCCCTCATCAACGACGACCTCCCGCAGCCGCTCCCCTGGACCAGGCGTGGAACCCTCACGCGCGGAACGCATCCGGTGGTGGTCGAGATGACGGCCGCGCTCGCGGGCGAGCGGACCGGCCGCCTCCACCCCGACACGCCCGCCCCGCCACTGGTCGCCTCCGTCCAGGACATCCTCGAACAGCTCGATCTCGACGGCGAAAATCGCCTCACCCTTCACCTCTCCGACGCCCGCGACCTCGAACGCAGCCGGGCCCTGCACTGCCTGCGCCTGCTGGACATCCCCGGATTCAAACGCGACAGCGGCCCCACTGCCGGATCCGACGTGATCGCAGAGGAGCAATGGGAGCTCCGGGTCGACACGAACCGCCTCCCGGCCGTCATCGAGGCCGGCGTGTACGGCGCGAACCTCGGCGACGCCGCGCAGACGGTCCTCGAACAGCGCGTCTCGGACGCCGGCGGCGACCTGAACGCCCAGGCGGGGCTGCTGTTCAGCGCCGCGCTGTGCGGGCGGGCGCGCCTGACCGACCGCCTCGCGCGGGAGATCGCCTTCGCGATCGGCGAATGCGACGACCTGGCCGCCGTCGGCCGGACCCTGGCGGTGGCGCTGGCGCTGTTCCGCCACGACGACCTGTTCGGTTCCGCGGGAAGCGATCTGTACGCGACGGTCATCGAAACCTGCGCCGAGCACGCGCTGTGGCTGGCCGAGAGCCTGCGCGCCGGGCCCGGACCGGCCGAGCCGGGCAGGATCAACGCCCTTGCGGCACTTCGCGACACGCTCCGCTTCACTCCGACGCTGGTGCCGCCGCGCGAGGGGATCGCCGCGACCGCGAGCCGCGTCGCCGCCGACCCGGCCGCCCCGCCCGACCTGCGCGGGGCCGCGGCCGGGCTCGCCTGGACCCTCGGCCGCCCGGTCGCCGCCATCGAGGCGGGGCCGGACCGGCTGGGGGACTGGCTGGCCGGGCTGTTCGTCGTCGCCCGCGAGGAGGTCCTGGCCGAGGAGGGCGAGGCGAGCGTGGTCAATGCGGTCGACGGCGTCGTCGGCGAGATGACCGCGACTGAGTTCCTGGAGGCGCTGCCCGCGCTGCGCCAGGCCTTCGGGTTCTTCCCGCCGCGCGAGCGGGCCCTCCTCGCCGAGCAGCTGACCGCCTTGCGCGAGACCGGGACAGAGGGACGAGACCTGGTGCGCCGCACCGAGGTCGACCCGGTAATGGTGGCGTCCGCGATGGAACTCGAAGCGCGCGTCGACGCCGTGATGGAACGCGAACACTTGGGAGACAAGCGATGAGCGCCGATCTGGAACGATGGCGGCTGATCCTGGGCCCGGCCTCCGAACGGCAGACCGGATCCCTGAACGGCGAGGCCGCCGCCCGCGACGCCGCCCTCGACTGGCTCTACGGCCGCGACTCCGACCTCGACAAGCGCGGGATCCGGCGCGGCGGCGCCAAAGGAGCGGGCGACGGACCCTCGGTCCTGGACACCGTCGAATGGCTGGACGAGATTCACCGGCTCTTCCCCAAGGAGACCATCGAGCGGCTCGAACGCGACGCGATCGAGCGCTACGAGATCGCCGACGTCGTCACCGACGTCGACGTCCTCGCCCGCGTCGAACCGAACCCGAACCTGCTCAAGGCGATCCTGCGCACCAAGCACCTGATGAACCCGCAGGTGCTGGCCGCCGCGCGGCGCATCGTAGAAGAGGTGGTGCGCCAGCTGATCGAGAAGCTGTCGGTGGAGGTGCGCACCACCTTCACCGGCAGCCGCGTCCGCCGCCCCTCGAACCACCGCCGCGCCCGCGACTTCGACCTGCGCCGCACCCTGACCGCGAACCTCAAGCACTACGACCCCGAGCTGCGGCGCGTCGCCATCGAACGGCCGTACTTCCACTCCCGGACCTCCCGCCGCCTCGAACAGTGGCAGCTGATCCTCCTGGTCGACCAGTCCGGTTCCATGGCCGGCTCGGTCATCCACTCCGCCGTGACCGCCTCGTGCCTGTACCGCCTGCCCGGCCTCAAGACCCACCTGGTCGCCTTCGACACCGACATCGCCGACCTCACCAGCGACGTGGAGGACCCGGTCGAGCTGCTCATGAGCGTCCAGCTCGGCGGCGGCACCGACATCGCCCGGGCGGTCGACTACGGCGCCACTCTGATCGAGAATCCGCGCCGCTCCATCGTCGTGCTCATCACCGACTTCTACGAGGGCGGCAGCGAGAGCCGCCTGGTCCACACCGTCAAGCAGCTGTGCCAGCAGGGAACCCAGGTCCTGGGACTGGCCTCATTGGACGAGGACGCCAACCCCGATTACGACCGGGGCCTGGCCTCGCGGCTGGCCGGCGTCGGCGCGCACATCGGGGCGATGACCCCGGCGCACCTGGCCGAATTCGTAGCGGAAAGGCTCGGCTCGTGAGACGAGAAGACCTGCTCACCCTGACCCCCGACAGCCTGGCGGCGCTGGCGAACCGGGGCCTGGTCAAACGCGCGGCCAAGGAACTCGACGCCGGGACCGTCCCGGATCTCGACCTCGCCGCCGACGGCACCGTCACCGCCGCCTTCCCCGACGGCGCCACCACCGTGCTCCCCGCGGCGGGCGGCCTGGAGGCGGCCACCTGCACCTGCGGGGCCGCCGCGAAGTGCCGCCACCGCGTCGGCGCGGTCCTCGCCTACCAACGCGCCCAAGGCGCCAGTGACGACGCCACCGGCGAAGCCGCCACCCCCCAGGCCGAGCCGGAAACCGTCGCCTCCCCGGCCGCCATCACCGACGAGCAACTGCGCGAGACCCTGGCCCGCCACTCCTTCACCGCCGCCGAGAAGGCCCGCCGCGCCGGATACACCGCGCGACTCGTCTGGCCCGGCCCCGACCGGCCCGCCGTCGCCGAGCTCCCCACCTGCACCGTGTCCTTCCTCGTGCCCGGCCAGCTCGGCTACGTCCACACCGACGCCACCGGACCCGCCCGCGACCTCGGCATCATCCTCGCCGTCTGGGCCTTCCGCGAGGCCACCGAGGGCGATGCGACCTCCACTGTCGGCGGGGACACTGTGGCCCCCGACCTCGGCGAGGCGCCCGCCCTCATCGAACGCGTCCTGCTCGCCGGCGTCGAAGGCGTCGACGGCGTCCTCTCCGCCGCGCTCTCCCGCGAGGCCGCCGCCCTCACCAAGCGCCGACTCCACTGGCCCGCGGGAGCCCTGAACGACCTCATCGACCACGTCGGCCGCTACCGCGACCGCGCCGCGTCCTACGACCCCCAGCGCTTCGCCGCCCTGCTCGCCGAGATTCCCGCCCGCGAGCGCGCCTCCCGAAGCGCCGCAGGCACACCCGTCTCCCAGAACCTCGGCACCGAAGAGACCGCCGAGACCCCGCTGACCCTGGTCCGGCTCTCCTCCCTGGGCTGCCGAATTGACACCGACGGGGACCGCCGCACCGCCGAGATCTTCCTCGCCCACCCCGAGACCGGCATGGTCCTGACCCTCCGGCGCGACTGGGAGATCCCCGAGGACCGCCTCCTCACCGGTCACGACCTGGCGGGACGCCGACTCGCCGGCTGCCGCCTCGACGCGCTCGCCTCCGGCAATGTCGTCTCCGAAGCCGCCGTCCGCACCGCCGCCCGGACCCTCAAGGTCGGCACCGGCCGCCTCGCCAAGACCCAGACGCTCCCGCTCGGACGCTCCTGGAACGACCTCCCGGCGACCCTGCGGGTCACCAATCTAGACGTGCTCGCCCGGCAGCTGAGCACCCTGCCGCCCAGCCTCATTCGCGCCCGCGTCGCCGCCGAATCGGTGCGCGCCATAGCCATCGCGGAAGTCGCGGACTGCGGCTACAACCCCGCCACCCAGACCCTCGAAGCCGTCATCGCCGCCCCCGACGGCGGCACGGCCCGCGTCCGCGCCGTCCACCGCCCGGCCGCCCCCGGCGCCCTCGAAGCGATCGAAACCGCACTCGACCGGCACCCCGAGGCCATCGCCGGGCGCGTCCTGCGACACCGCGGGGAACTCATCATCGAACCCACCGCGATCCTCACTCCCGCCGGACCCGTCGTCCCCGACCTCGTCCCCGGCGACGACGCCGCCGCCCTCGACGCCGCGGCCACCGCCACCGCCGACCCCGTCTCCGCCGCGCTCGAAGAGGCGATCACCGCTTGCGCCGACCTGGCCCACCGCGGTCTGCGCCAGGCCCGCGAACCCTCCCGCCGCCGCGTCGAAGGCGCCGCCGGCGCCCTGCAACGGACCGGACTCCGAAGCCTCGCAGCGGATTTCATACAGCTGTCCAAAGCCCTCGGCGAAGACGACGACAACGCCCGGACCAGCACCTGGACCGCCGCCGCCATCCGGACACTGGTGACCGCTGAGCTACACTGACGACCACTTGGGCAATCCCCAGCGTTCTCTCCAGCCACGCGGACCACCGGTGCATCGTTCCGGGTCCGACAGTCGGCGATCGTCATCATCCGAGCAATGAGGCTTGATCTACGTGATCGACTTGCAAGACCCGATCTTCACCGCCCACGAGGGCGGAAAACTCCGCATCGAATCGACCGTCCCGCTGGACAGCCGCGAGGACCTGTCCATCGCGTACACGCCCGGCGTCGCCCGCGTCTGCGAGGCCATCGCCGCGGACGAATCCCTGGCCCGCACCCACACCTGGCGCTCCAACCTCGTCGCCGTCGTCACCGACGGCACCGCCGTGCTCGGCCTCGGCGACATCGGCCCCGCCGCCTCCCTCCCCGTCATGGAGGGCAAGGCCGCACTGTTCCGCCAGTTCGCGGGCGTCGACTCCGTCCCGATCTGCCTGGACACCAAGGACCCCGACGAGATCGTCGCCGCGGTCAAGGCCATCGCCCCGTCCTTCGGCGGCATCAACCTCGAAGACATCGCCGCGCCCCGCTGCTTCGAGATCGAAGAGCGACTCAAAGCCGCCCTTGACATCCCGGTCTTCCACGACGACCAGCACGGCACCGCCGTCGTCGTCCTCGCCGCGCTCACCAACGCCATGCGCCTCCAAGGCCGCGAACTCGCCGACCTCACCGCGACCGTCATCGGCGCCGGAGCCGCCGGCGTCGCCATCACCAAGATCCTCCTCGAAGCCGGCATCGGCGACGTCATCGTCTGCGACTCGCGCGGCATCGTCCACTCCGGCCGGGAAAACCTCAACCCGGTCAAGGAGGAGCTGGCCAAGACCAGCAACCGCTTCGGCCGCACCGGCGGACCCGCCGAGGCCCTCGCGGGCGCCGACGTCCTCATCGGAGTCTCCGGCGGCACCGTCGCCGAAGCCGACCTGGCCGGCATGGCGGACCGGGCGATCGTGTTCGCGCTGGCCAACCCGAACCCGGAGGTCGAACCGGCCGTGGCCGCCGAATACGCCGCGATCGTGGCGACCGGCCGCAGCGACCACCCGAACCAGATCAACAACGTGCTGGCCTTCCCGGGGATCTTCCGGGGCGCGCTCGACGCCGGGGCCAAGGCGATCACCGAGGACATGAAACTGGCCGCCGCCCGCGCGATCGCCGACTGCGTCGGCGACGACCTCGCGCCCGACCTGATCGTCCCGTCGCCGCTGGACCCGAGGGTCGCCCCTGCCGTGGCCGCGGCGGTGCAGGCCGCCGCCTGACGCCGAGGGACTGTCGCAGCCCGCCGCTACAGTGACGGGCATGTCTAATCCCCCTTTCGAACTCCCAGAAGAGAACCGGCTCGAACTCCCCGCCACCTGGCGACCGTCCAAGCCGAAGCGAACCGCGCCCGAGCCGCCCGATCCCGAGGCGCTCGGGCGCATTCGCGGCTGGATCGAACAGCGCCGCGGCGGCATCGAAGGGGCACTCGCCGAGAGCCACAATGAGCAGTACGCCGGGCACATTCGCGCGTACCTTGAAGGCCAGGCCGACCCGCTCGGGGCGGGGGCGACCGTCGCGATACTCAAGGACCACTGCGAGAGCCATGAACCCGGCAATATCGCCGTCGACGCCTGGTGGACCGAGCACGGCCTGACCTTCGCGGCCGCCGCGGTCACCGAACTCGTCTCCTTCTACGCGGGGCGAGCGAGGAGTCACCAGATCGGCAGGCCGTACACCTACCTGAGCGAATCGAAGCTGTACCGTCGCGGCGTCGAGCACCTCAGATTCGAGTCGCTGCGCGCCGAAGCCCCCGTCGTCCGCATGCGGAACCTCATCGAGCACTTCGATGAGGACGAGTACGCCGCAGTGCGGGAGGCGATCGATGCCCACCGCTACGAACCTATCCAGCGCCTGGTCGCGGTCGTTCTCGCCCCGCGGGAGGCGGACTGGGTCCTCGACGCCTGCGCCGTTTACCCGCCCTATCGAGACGCCACCGATGGCGGCCTGTGGTCGGCCATCACCCAACCGCGGCAGCTGGCCGCGCTCCCCAGCGCCGCGCTCACCTCCTATCACTTCGTCGTCCGCCTGCTCGGGCAACTCATGGAGAACCTGGGCGGCGACAGCCTCCCGGCACTGGTCGCGACCCTGGACCAGGAGGCAGGCCTCAAGGCCCAGGAGCGGCAGGCGACCCTGTCGGCCATCGCCATGCTTCCCACCGACGAGGCCATGGACTACCTGCTCGACCACCTCGACCAGACGTTCGTCTTCGCCTCGGCCTGCGAGGCCGTGCGCCGCTTCCCCCGCCGGGCCTTGCGGAGGATCGGTGTCAGGTCCGAATCCGCCGAGGGCGGGACCTCAATGGAACTGGCCGGTCTCGTCGCGGCACTCGAACCGGAGGTGAAGGAGGCCGCGCTGAAGACATTGGAGGAGAGCGAACGGGAGGCGATCGACGGCCTGTTCGATTCCAACGCGCGCGTCCCCGAGGCCCGACCCGACGACCTGCCGCGGCTCCTGATCGAACCGCCCTGGTCGGATGGGCGGCCGAAGCCCAAGCTCAAGACGGTCAAGGGACTCCAGGCCCCCGCCGAGGTCGCGCTGGCCTGGGAACCCGGAGAGCGCGAGCAGTGGGCCGACATCGACGTCCTCCGGTACAGAGGGCTCCACCACGTGAACAACGCCAAACGCGCCCTCGCCGGCCCCGATGAGCCGCCGATCGCCGAGGTGATCGCCTCGGCTCGCTCAGATCGCGATGTCCGGTCGGCCCTGCTGCCGGTGATCGGGCTCGAGACCGCCCGGCTCATGGCCGAGTGGTACTCGCAGTTGAAGACGGTCCGCCCCCTGGCCGCGTCCTGGTTCGACCGGCACCGCCAAAAGGCCGCCGAACTGCTGATCCCGGACGCGGTCGGCAAGCAGGGCAAGGCGAGGACCCATGCCGCCACGGCCCTGCTCTACCTCTCCGACCGCCATGGCGAGAAGGCGGTGCTGGAGGCCGCCGAGACCTACGGTCCGACCGCGGCCCAGGCGATCCGGCAGCTACTCGACGTCGACCCGCTCGAACCGATCGGAGTCAAGGTCCCGGCCATCGGCGAGTGGGTCAATCCGATGCTCCTGCCGCAGGTCCTGCTGAAGGGACGCGAGCGGGCCGTGCCCGATGCCTCGATCCGGCACCTCGTGACGGTCCTGGCGATCGTCACCCCCGACTACGACTACCGCGGCCTGGGCGTCGTCGCGGAACTGTGCGATCGCGATTCGCTCACGGAGTTCTCTCACGCGCTCTTCCGGCGGTGGCTCTCGACCGGGGCGCCGACGGAGGACTCCTGGGTGCTGACCCAGCTGGCGCACTTCTCCGATGACGAGACCATTCGAATGCTGGTGCCGCTCATTCGGGCCTGGCCGGGCGAGAACCAGCACCAGCGGGCCGTGGTCGGCCTGACCGTGCTGCGCGCCATCGGAACCGAGCAGGCCCTCCAGGCGATCAACCAGATCGCGCAGCGGGTGAAGTTCAAGGGACTCCAGTACCAGGCCGAGGAGATGGTGGAGGAGATCGCCGCCGAACTCGGGCTCAGCGCGGATCAGCTCGCCGACCGACTGGTGCCGGACTTCGGGCTTGCCGACGAGTCGACCCTGGTCCTCGACTACGGTCCCAGGCAATTCCAGGTCGGATTCGATGAGCAGCTGAAGCCCTTCGTCACCGACCAGGACGGCAAGGTGCGCAAGGCCCTGCCGAAGCCCGGCAAGAGCGACGACGCCGAGATCGCCGAGGCCTCCCGCAAGCGATTCTCAAGCCTCAAGAAGGAACTGCGCGCCGTCGCGGCCGACCAGGTGCGACGCCTGGAACAGGCGATGATCGACGGTCGAACCTGGTCGAGGGGCGAATTCACGGAACTCCTCGTGGAGCACCCGCTGGTCGGCCACCTGACCACCCGGCTGGTCTGGATGGCCGGGGTGGGGGACGATTGGCGGACCTTCCGCGTCGACGAGGGCCGGACCTTCGCCGACATCGCCGACGAGCAGATCAGCGTTCCCGAATCGGCCCGCATCCGCCTGGCCCACCCGTACTTCCTGGAGCGCCAGAACGAAGGCTGGGGCGCGATCTTGTCCGACTACGAGATCCTCCAGCCCTTCAAACAGCTGAGCCGCCCCGTGCTGGCCATGACGGAGAAGGAACTGGCCTCCGGTCGCCTGCACCGGTTCGAGGGCCACTCCGCGGAGACCGGGCGATTCCTCGGCCTCACCAAATCCGGCTGGGACCGGAGCACTCCGATGGACGCCGGAGGCGAGGCCGGCCTGTACTACGCGCTGCCCGAGGGCGGCTACCTCAACCTCGAACTCGACCCGGGCATCACGGTCGGCAACACCGAGATGGACGACAAGCACGAGATCCGCGCCGTCTACTTCTCGCCCCGTCCGATCAAGTGGTCCCTCGAGGAGGACCTGGCCGCCGCCCCCGAGAACCTGGACCCGGTCCTCGCCTCCGAACTGGTGTGGACGCTCGAAAACCTCACTGGGACGGACTGATCACCCCTGGGCCTGGCCGATCGTCTCGGCCAGGCCCGCGATGGTCTCGCGTCCCTCCACTTGGGAGGCCCATTCGGGCGGGAGCGCGGCGTGACCGTAGGCCGCGCCGAGCAGGTTGCCGAGGATCGCGCCGGTCGAGTCGGAGTCGCCGTCGTGGCTGACCGAAGCGGTTAGCGCGCCGCGCACATCGCCGGTGCCGAGGAGGCAGTACACGGCGATGGCCAGGGCCTCCTCGGCGACCCAGCCCTGTCCCAGTCTCTCGCAGGTATTGGGGCCGGGCGGCACGTTCCCGGCCAGCTCGTAGGCGGCCTGGAGGGCGTCGATGGTCTCCGACCTGTCCAAGGTCCGACGCAGGTGCAGCATCGCGTGGGACACCGCCTTCTGGACGGTCTCGCCGCGCAGCAGGTGCGCGGTGATCATGGCGAACGCCCCGGCGGAGGAACCGGCGGTCGGGTGGCCGTGGGTGATGGCTGAGCACTGTTCGGCCAGTTCGTATGCGTCAGTGGGGGAGTGGAGGAGTCCAAAGGGGGCGGAGCGCATGACTGTTCCGCAGCCCTTCGAGTCGGGGTTGACTCTTCCCTCGCCGCCTTGGCGGAGGCCGGAGAGGCAGGCGTTGCCGGGGGCGCGGCGGTCGTAGAGCCAGGGCTGGGCGGCGAGTCCCTTGGCGCCCATGGGAGGCAGGTACTCATTCTGGGTCTTGTACCAGCGCAGGTAGGCGCGGCGCACCGAGGCGACCTCCTCGCCTTCGACGGCCTCGAGCAGGCCCTCGGCCGTGAACAGGGTCATCTGGGTGTCGTCGGAGATGCGGTTTCGGCGAAGCTCGGTGACCCCGGCGGGGCCGAACTCGCGCTCGATCTGGGGCCAGGATTGGAATTCGACCTGGAAGCCGAGGGCGTCGCCGACGGCGCCCCCGATGAGGCAGCCCAGGATCCGGTCGGCGGGGCTGATGCTCGTAGTCACAGCCGGATTGTAAGGCGCGCTCGCACCGGGCCCGACGCCCCCGGAGTGTGGAAAAAGGATCCATTCGGCGTCGAGACTTGACGTGGTGATCGTTAACATTCAGAATGTACTCAAATATTTCGAACATTAGGACGGGAGACAATGAAGCCTCTGAAACGTTCGAGAACGGTCACGATGGCGGCCGCGGCCGCGATCGTGGCCACCACCCTCACCGCGTCCCAGGCCTCCGCCCAAGAGGCCGAGGCGAGCATCGAGGTCGATCTCAGTGCCGCCACGCCCATCTCAGACGATTTGTACGGCCTCTTCTACGAGGACATCAACCACGCCGCCGATGGCGGGCTCTACGCCGAGCTGGTGCAGAACCGCTCGTTCGAGTTCACCACCGCCGACGAGGCTTCCTACGATGCGCTGACCGCCTGGGAGGCCGTCGACGGCTCCGTGTCGGTCGAGACCGCGAACCCCCTCAACGAGAACAATGCGACCTACATCCGCGCCACCGCCGAGACCGCCCTGGTCAACTCCGGTTACAACACCGGCATGGCCCTCACCGCCGGAGCCTCGTACGACCTGAGTTTCTGGGCCGGCGGCGGCGACACCCAGATCCAGGCGACCCTGGTGGACGCCGAGAACAATCCGCTGTCCGAATCGGTGCTCGTTCCGACTGCCGCGGACGGCGAGTGGGCCGAGTACGAGGCCGTCTTGACGGCCGACGCCGACTCGACCTCCGGGCGGCTCATGGTCACCGCGCTCGACCCGGTGAACCTCGACATGATCTCGCTGTTCCCGCAGGACACCTTCATGGGCCGCGAGAACGGCCTGCGCCCGGACCTGGCCGAGCTCATCGCCGACCTGGAGCCGTCATTCCTCCGGTTCCCGGGTGGATGCATCGTCAACACGGGCTCCTTCGACCCCGACAGCCGCGAGCGGGCCTACAACTGGAAGGACACCGTGGGCCCAGTGGAGGAGCGGCTCACCAACCACAACTTCTGGGGCTACAACCAGACGTACGGCCTGGGGTACTACGAGTACTTCCAGTTCGCCGAGGACCTCGGGGCCGACGCGCTCCCGGTCGTGCCGGTCGGCACCACCGGCTGCGGCGACTCGCCCGAGATCACCGACCCCGAGCAGCTCGACCTCTGGGTCCAGGACACCCTCGACCTGATCGAGTTCGCCAATGGCGACGCCGACTCCGAGTGGGGCGCCGTCCGGGCCGAGATGGGCCACCCCGAACCCTTCGGGCTCAAGTACATCGGCCTCGGCAACGAGGAGTACAAGGAGCAGTTCTACGCGAACTACCCCGCCTTCCACGACGCGGTCCGCGAGGCCTACCCGGACATCGAGATCATCGGCAACTCCGGTGTGGACGATTCGGGCGACGTCTTCGACCGCAGCTGGGAGTTCATGCGCGAGCAGGGCGCCGACAAGGTCGACGAGCACTACTACAACGACCCGGCGTGGTTCCTGTCCAATAATGACCGCTACGACTCCTACGACCGCGAGGGCCCGCACGTCTTCATCGGCGAGTACGCCTCCCGCGGCAACTCGTGGTGGAACGCGCTGTCGGAAGCTTCGTATTTGACTGGGGTGGAACGCAATGGCGACGTGATCGACATGGCGTCCTATGCGCCGCTGCTGTCGAACATCGACTACGTCGACTGGGCGCCGGACATGATCTGGTTCGACAACCACCAGTCGGTCGCCTCGACCAGCTACGAGGTCCAGAAGCTGTTCAGCACCAACACCGGTGACGAGGTCCTTTCCTCCACCCTGGACGCGTCGCCGATCTCCTCGCCCGACATCGCCGGCGGTATCGGCCTGGCGACGTGGAACACCGCCGCGACCTATGACGACGTGAACGTCACGGCCGCCGACGGCACCGAGCTGTTCGCCGACGACTTCTCGGCCGGGGCCGAGGGCTGGACCGTCTCCGGCGCCAGCGGCACCCCCACGGGCACTTGGGAGGTGGCGGACGGCGCCTACAGCCAGAGCGCGATCGTCGAGGACGCCCGCTCCACGGCGGGCAGCGCCGACTGGTCGAACTACACGATGGAGGTCAAGGCCACCAAGGACTCTGGTGACGAGGGCTTCCTGATCATGTTCGGAGTCGAGGGCTCCGACGACTACTACTGGTGGAACCTCGGCGGCTGGGGCAATACGACCTCGGCGGTCGAGAAGGCCTCCGGCGGCGGCAAGTCGACACTGCTCAACCACGACACCACCATCGAGACCGGCCGCACCTACGACCTGAAGATCGAGGTCGAGGGCCGCCAGATCACCGGCTACGTCGACGGCGAGCAGGCCTTCACCTTCGCGGACGAGGAGCAGGTCGAACCGCTCTACCAGGTCGTCACCCGCGACTCCGAGACCGGCGAGGTCACCCTGAAGGTCGTCAACGCCCAGGATTCGGCCGTCACCACCGACGTGGCGCTGACCGGCGGCAAGCTGAAGCAGAAGGCCGAGGTCACCACCCTCGCCTGCGAGCCCGGCTGCGACAACGTCCTGGGAGAGGACCCGGTCCTGGCGCCTGTCACCGAAACCCAGAACGGCCTGGGCAATGAGTTCACCTACGAGTTCGAGCCATATTCGGTCACCTTCATAACCCTGAACCCATCAGGCAAGAGATAAGCAGCCGAACTAGCGGCGGCCCGGCTGAATGGCCGGGCCGCTGTCGGTTCAGCGACGGACGTCGCGTTGTCGGACCTCGGGGAGTACGGAGGCGACGGCACGGTAGTCATTGTCGACATGCAGCACCGTCAGGTCATGGTGTACGGCCGTCGCGCACACGATCAAGTCCACGACGTCGGCGCTGCGATGTTGGCCCGTCTGAGTGAGTTTGTACTGAGCGGTCTCTATCCACGCCCAAACTCGCTTCGGCACTGGGATGTGTCCGAACGAAAGGTCGAGGTCATCCGCCAACTCGTCCCGTTCCCGAGGGCTCCTCGCCGAATAGAGGAATTCGGCTCGGGTGGCGTCGCAGAGGCCGACCGTCTTCGAGGCGATCTCCTGCTCCCAGGCTTCTCTGGCGGCCGGAGTTCTGAGGAGTTCCCAGATGGCCGAGGTATCGATCAGGAATACCATCGCTCAGTCAGTCGTCCCGCTCTGCATCCGCGAAGGCGGCTTTTCGCGCCGCCTTCGCGGCTCGGTGGGCTTTCTCTGCGGCGTCGAAATCGCCGCGTTCAGCGCGTTCAGCCAACCGCCGAAAGGCTTGGAGTCGTTTCGTCCGTGCCGCATACTCTTCGAGTGCCCGGTTCACGGTCTCCTTCTTGGTCTTGGTGCCCATGAGGTTCATGACCTCGGCCAAGACCTCGTCATTGATATCGACCTGCGTAAGCGACATGTATACCTCACATAATATCCATCTGGCTTGGATATCATCATGATACTTGGTCGGGATCGCTGATCGCAATGATTCGATGGCGTGTCGCGCTCAGTCCGCCCGGACCGGGCGCAGATGCGGGACTCGTTCCCGCGGCACTGCCTTGACGGCGGTGGCCGCCGCGATCGCGGCGGCGGCGAGGAACAGCAACACGATGCCGATGAGTGAGACCAGGCCGAGCCAGCCGACCCAGTTGAAGGCGCCTGAGGCGATCGTCTCGGCGAGGTGGCTCCTCGGCCACAGGGAGGCACCGTCGCCAAGGTTCGAATTGTTGAAGACGAAGCCCGTGTTGAACAGCAAGATGACCAGGCCGGTGGCGCACATCCAGGACTGGCGCCGCGTGTCCCGGCGAGTCAGATCGCCTCCGGCCATCAATGGACCCCACAGCCGCAGGCCCGAGCGGATCAGCAGTACGAACAGGACCGCCTCGATCAGCAGCGGCACGCCGATCACCAGGTAATCGATCAACCCCGGCGGCGGGATGTAGGGCTCGTTGATGTCGTTCCACAGGGCCGTTGCCACGTAGATCGTGTGGACGGGCAGCACCGCGATCGCCAAGTAGCAGGACGCCAGCAGAACCCCGGCGGCGAAGCGGAGCCTCCTGGGAACCTCGGTCTCATCGGCCATTGCCACAGCGGAGCTCCTTTCGGGGCGGGTGCGCCCGTTCTACGCTACTGGCGCAATAGGTCCCGTAATTGGTTGCCTCCGCTCCGGTGAATGCCGGAGTGATTCCCCTGTCAGGCCGTGGTCGACGCTTCCTCGGGCTCGACGATCCGGTCGCCCTCCCGGCTGTAGTGGATCTCGTAGTGGAGCTTCTGCGCGTCCTCGTCGGGGGTGCGCTTGCGGAGGCTGTACGGGACCGCCACCGCCGCCACCCACAACAGGCCCGCGCCGAGCATGTGCATGCCGACCAGCAGCTCCGGCAGATCCAGGTAGTACTGGGTATAGCCGATGACGCCCTGGAGCAGTTCGACCGCCAAGAGCGCGTAGGCGGTGCGCTTGGCCGACTCGGGCGCCTTGAGCGCGTGGAGGGTCGCGATGAGCGCGACCGTCAGGCCCAACAGCAGCCACACCAGGTCGGCGTGTAGCTGCGACATCAGCGCGGGGTCCAGGCCGTTGCGCGGCGTCTCCGCGTCGCCGGCGTGCGGACCCGAACCGGTCACGACCACGCCGAACACGATCACCGCGGCCGTGGCCGCCACGATGCCGCGGCCCAGGAACGTCACCGCGCGCGGTACCAGCGGCACCACCGGGCCGTCGGGTTCGCCCGCGCGGTGGTACAGCGCCACCGAGATGGCCACCAGGGGGATGGAGGCCAGGAAGTGCAGCCCCACCACCCACGGGTTCAGGTTCGTCCAGACGGTGACCCCGCCGACGATCGCCTGCGCGGGCACGTACAGCAGGCCCGCCGCCGCGAGCGTCACCAGCGAGGAGCGACGCGGGGTCCGCAGCCAGGCCGCGAGCAGGGCGCCGACGGCGACGGCGATGAGCACCCCGGTCAGCGCCCGGTTGCCGAACTCGATCGCCCCGTAGATCCCCATCTCGGGGGTCGCCACCAGGGAATCCGCGGTGCACCGGGGCCACTCGGGGCAGCCGAGACCGGACTTGGTCAATCGCACCGCGCCGCCGGTCACGATGATGCCGACGTTGGCGACAATGCTGGCCAGCGCCCACCCGCGCACCGCGCCGGGCCGGGCGAACCACCGCTGCAACAGATTCACGCCGCGAATCTATCCTTGGGACCGGAGTCGGGTGCGATCCAGGTGCCCGCGATGTGGGCTGCGGCGATTTCGCCGCTATATATCCGTCCAGGTGAGGTTAGGCAAACCTGCGTGCCCCGTCTCACCGAGGCCGCCCTCGACAGGTCGGCGCGAATTACGTAACATTTACCTTGTGGAAATGGTGACGAGGGCGACCGGCACTCACTCGACCGACGGGGACACCCGCCGCCGAGTGTCTCGGCTGCTGCTCGAACAGGGCCACGCCACGGCCGCCGAACTCGCCCGCGCACTCGGCATCACCGCCACCGCCACCCGCCGCCATCTCGACGCCATGGAGTCCGAAGGCCTGGTCCAGACCCGCGTGGTCAAGACCTCGGGCCGCGGCCGCCCCGCGAAGAGCTACCAGCTCACGTCGGTCGCCCGCGAATCCTTCGGCCACACCTACGGCGACATGGCGATGGAGGCACTGCGCTGGATCCGCCGCTTCGAGGGCGATGACGCGATCGGCGCCTTCGCCGCCGAGCAGGTCGCCCGCCTGGAGGCCCGCTGCCGGGCCGCCCTGGAAGCGGTCGACCCCGATGACCACGTGGCGCGGGCCCAGGCGCTGGCGACCGCTCTGTCCGGGGAGGGCTACGCCGCGACGGCGACGGTCATCGCCACGGGCGGGCAGATCTGCCAGCACCACTGCCCGGTGGCGGGCGTGGCGGCGGAGTTTCCGCAGTTGTGCGAGGCGGAGACCCGCGTTATCAGCAAACTGCTGGGCGTGCACGTCCAGCGCCTGGCGACCATCGCCAACGGGGACGGTGTGTGTACCACTCACGTTCCTGGTCCGGTTTCGCTGCCAGCACCGAAACGGCAATCAGCGGAACGTCCGGACTGAACCTACGACAGGTCAAAGGTGAGACTTGAGATGACCGATACGCAGAAGACACCGCAGCTGAGCCAGGACGAGGCGCTCGCCTCTCTGGAACGTTACGAGTACGGCTGGTCCGACTCGGACGCTGCCGGTGCGAACGCGAAACGCGGCCTGACCGAAGAGGTCGTCCGCGACATCTCGGCGCGCAAGAACGAGCCCGAGTGGATGCTGGAGCGCCGCCTGAAGGGCCACAAGCTCTTCGGTCGCAAGCCCATGCCCAACTGGGGCGCCGACCTGTCCGGGATCGACTTCGACAACATCAAGTACTACGTCGAGGCCTCCGAGAAGCAGGCCGAGTCCTGGGAAGACCTTCCCGAGGACATCAAGAAGACCTACGACAAGCTGGGCATTCCCGAGGCCGAGCGCCAGCAGCTGGTCTCCGGCGTCGCCGCCCAGTACGAGTCGACGGTGCTCTACCACTCCATCCGCGAGGACCTAGAGCAGCAGGGCGTCGTCTTCATGGACACCGACACCGCTCTGCGGGAACACCCCGAGATCTTCGAGCAGTACTTCGGCACGGTCATCCCGACCGGCGACAACAAGTTCGCCGCGCTGAACACCGCGGTGTGGTCGGGCGGCTCGTTCATCTACGTGCCCAAGGGCGTCCACGTCGACATCCCGCTCCAGGCCTACTTCCGGATCAACACCGAGAACATGGGCCAGTTCGAGCGCACGTTGATCATCGCCGACGAGGGCTCGTTCGTGCACTACATCGAGGGCTGTACCGCCCCGGTGTACTCCTCGGACTCGCTGCACTCGGCGGTCGTGGAGATCATCGTCAAGAAGGACGCCCGCGTCCGCTACACGACGATCCAGAACTGGTCGAACAACGTCTACAACCTGGTCACCAAGCGAGCGATCGCCGAGCAGGGCGCGACGATGGAGTGGGTCGACGGCAACCTCGGCTCCAAGGTCACCATGAAGTACCCGGCCGTGGTCATGACCGGTGAGCACGCCAAGGGCGAGGTCCTCTCGGTCGCGATGGCCGGCACCGGCCAGCACCAGGACACCGGCGCGAAGATGACGCACGCCGCGCCGAACACGTCCTCGACCATCATCTCCAAGTCGATCTCGCGCGGCGGCGGACGTACCTCGTACCGCGGCCTGGTCAAGGTCGACGAGGGCTCGCACCACGCGAAGTCCACGGTCAAGTGCGACGCGTTGCTGGTCGACGCCATCTCCCGCTCCGACACCTACCCGTACGTCGATATCCGCGAGGACGACGTCGACATGGGCCACGAGGCCACGGTCTCCAAGGTCGGCGAGGACCAGATGTTCTACCTCATGAGCCGCGGGCTCACCGAGGACGAGGCGATGGCGATGATCGTGCGCGGCTTCATCGAGCCGATCGCCAAGGAACTGCCGATGGAGTACGCCCTCGAACTCAACCGCTTGATCGAGCTCCAGATGGAAGGCGCGGTCGGTTAAGCCGCCCAGCGAGGACTAGGAACCAGAGAAACAGATGAGCATTGAACTGTCCGCGCGTCCGCACACCCACGGCGCCGGCGAAGCACCGCCCAAGACGAAGTCGCAGCTGCTGCGCTCCTTCGATCCCGCCGACTTCCCGGCCCTGACCGGCCGGGAGGAAGACTGGCGGTTCACGCCGATCAAGCGCCTGGCCGGGCTCGACGACGTCGACGCCGCGCTCGCGGTCAAGCCCGTCGAGTACAACGTGCGCTCCCTGCCCGAGGGCGTCACGGCCGACATGATCGCCAAGGACGACAAGCGGCTCGGCTCGATCCTCAAGCCCTTCGACCGGCCCAGCGCCGTCGCCTGGGCGAAGAGCGAACAGGCCCTGCTGGTGTCCGTCGCGCCCGAGGCGCAGGTGGCCGAGCCGGTCTGGATCGACGTGATCGGCGGGGGCATCGACGGCGTCACGTTCGCCCACACCTTCATCGAGGTCGGCCACCACGCCGACGTCACGCTGATCGTGCGGCACACCGGCGCGGCCCGCCTCGGCGACAACGTCGAGATCTCGGTCGCCGACGGCGCGCACCTGCGCATCGTCACCGTCGCCGAATGGGACCGCGAATCGACCCAGGTCGAGCACCAGAAGGCCCTCCTCGGCGCGGACGCGAAGCTCGACCACCTCTCCGTCAGCCTCGGCGGCGACCTGGTCCGCCAGTACGTGTCGTTCGACTACGCCCGGCCCGGCGGTTCCGTCGACGCCTACGGCCTGTACTTCGCCGACGCCGGCCAGCACCTGGAGCTCCGCCAGATGACCGACCACTCGGTCCCCGACTGCCGCTCCTACGTGAACTACCGCGGCGCCCTCCAGGGCGAGACCGCCCACACGGTGTGGGTCGGCGACGTCCTCATCCAGGACAAGGCCACCGGCACCGACACCTACGAGTCCAACCGCAACCTGGTGCTCTCCGACGGCGCCCGCGCCGACTCGGTCCCGAACCTGGAGATCGAGACCGGCGAGATCGTCGGCGCCGGCCACGCCTCGGCCACCGGCCGATTCGACGAAGAACAGCTGTTCTATCTGCAATCGCGTGGTATTCCTGAAGATGAGGCCCGCCGCCTCGTCGTCAAGGGCTTCTTCAACGAGGTCGTCCACAAGATCCCGTCCGAGGAACTCCGCGACGAACTCAACGAGATGATCGTGGCCCGACTCGACGCCGGGCAGGCGGTCGCTCGATGAGCGACACCGATTTCCTGCGCGTCTGCGCGCTCGACGACCTGCCGGAGTCGGAGGCCATCGCCGCCGACATCCACGGGACGTCGATCGTGCTGGTGCGCAAGGACGAAGAGGTATTCGCCCTCTACGACGAGTGCTCCCACGCCGCAGTGGCGCTGTCGGAGGGCGACGTCGATGGATGCACGCTCGAATGCTGGCTGCACGGGTCGATGTTCGACCTTCGCACCGGCAAGCCCACCGGGCCGCCCGCCACCACCTCGGTGGCGACCTACCCGGTCGAGCTCCGAGACGGCGACGTCTACCTCAGCCTGAAACCCAAGACCACCGAAGAAGCCTAAGGAAACCAGCCAGTCATGAGCAAGCTCGAAATTCGCGACCTCAAGGTCTCGGTCAACACCGACGACGGCGCCAAGCCCATCCTGCACGGCGTCGACCTCACCATCAACTCCGGCGAGACACACGCCATCATGGGCCCCAACGGCTCCGGCAAGTCGACCCTGGCCTATTCGCTGGCCGGGCACCCGAAGTACGAGGTCACCGGCGGCGAGGTCCTCCTCGACGGCGAAGACGTCCTCGCCATGAGCGTCGACGAGCGCGCCCGCGCGGGCCTCTTCCTGGCCATGCAGTACCCGGTCGAGGTCCCCGGCGTGTCCGTCTCGAACTTCCTGCGCACCGCCAAGACCGCCATCGACGGCGAGGCTCCCAAGATCCGCACCTGGATGAAGGACCTCAAGGGCGCCATGAACGAGCTGAAGATGGACGAGGCGTTCATCAACCGCAACGTCAACGAGGGCTTCTCCGGCGGCGAGAAGAAGCGCCACGAGATCGTCCAGATGGAGCTGCTCAAGCCCAGGATCGCGATCCTGGACGAGACCGACTCCGGGCTCGACGTGGACGCGCTCCGCGTCGTCTCCGAGGGCATCAACCACGTCAAGGAGTCCACGAACGCCGGCGTCCTGCTCATCACGCACTACACCCGCATCCTGCGGTACGTGAAGCCCGACTTCGTCCACGTCTTCGTCGATGGCCGCATCGCCGAAGAGGGCGGGTCCGAGCTCTCCGAGAAGCTCGAAGCCGAGGGCTACGAGTCCTACATCGGCTCCAAGGCCGCTTAGTCCTCAGGAAAGAGGTAGCCCAGTGGAGGCTGTCAGCAAGCTCGACGTCGAGGCGGTCCGCGCGGACTTCCCGATCCTGCGACGCATGATCGGGGACAAACCGCTGGCCTACCTCGACTCGGCTGCGACCTCGCAGCGGCCCGTGCAGGTCACGGAGGCCATGCGGCGCTTCACCGAGCACTCGAACGCGAACATCTCCCGTTCGGTGCACACGCTCGGAGCCGAGGCGACCGAGGCCTACGAGGGCGCCCGCGCCAAGGTCGCCGACTTCATCGGCGCGCGCAGCGCCGACGAGGTGGTGTTCACGAAGAACTCGACCGAGGCCATCAACCTCGTCGCCTACGCCTTCCAGAACGCCAGCGTCAAGCCCGGCGCCGACCCGCGCTTCGTCCTGCGGCCCGGGGACGAGGTCGTGGTGACCGAAATGGAGCACCACGCCAACCTCATCCCCTGGCAGCAGCTGTGCGAGCGCACCGGCGCCAAGCTCCGCTGGATCGGCATCACCGACGTCGGCCGGCTCGACCTCGAACAGGTCGACGAGGTCATCAACGAACACACCAAGGTCGTCTCGTTCGTCCACGTGGCCAACCTGCTCGGCACCGTCAACCCGACCTCCCAGATCGTCGCCCGCGCCCGCGAGGTCGGCGCCCTGGTCGGGCTCGACTCCTCGCAGGCCGTCCCGCACATCCCGGTCGACGTGACCGAACTGGGCGTGGACTTCATCGCCTTCACCGGCCACAAGATGCTCGGCCCCACCGGGATCGGTGCCCTGTGGGCGAAGGCCGAACTGCTCGACGCCATGCCGCCGTTCCAGACCGGCGGCTCGATGATCGAGACGGTCTCGATGGAGCGGACCACGTTCGCCAAGGCCCCGGCCAAGTTCGAGGCCGGGACGCCGCCGATCGCCGAGGCCGTCGGACTCGCCGCCGCCGTCGACTACCTCGACAAGCTCGGCATGGAGAACGTCCGCGCCCACGAGAAGGAACTCGCCGGCTACATGCTGCGACGCCTGGAGACCGTCGACGGGCTCACCGTCATCGGCCCGCGCGTCCCCATCGGCCGCGGCGCCACCGTCTCGTTCGACCTCGCGGACGTCCACCCGCACGACGTCGGCCAGGTCCTCGACGCCGACGGCATCGCCGTCCGCGTCGGCCATCACTGCGCCAAACCGACCTGCGTCCGGTTCGGCGTCACCGCCACCACCCGGGCCTCCGGCTACGTCTACACCACGACGGACGAAATAGACCGCTTGGTGGCCGCGTTGGAGAAGGTGCGAAAGGTGTTTGCATGAATCTCGACGAGCTGTACCAGGAAGTCATCCTCGACCACTACAAGCGCCCCCGCGGCGCCGGGCTGAGGGACCCTTACGAGGGCGAATCGCACCAGGTCAACCCGACCTGCGGCGACGAGATCACCCTCAGGGTCCATGTCGACGGCGACAAGGTCGCCGACATCTCCTACGAGAACGTCGGCTGCTCGATCTCCAAGGCCTCGGCCTCGGTGATGTACGAGCTCATCAACGGCGTCAGCGTCGAAGAGGCGCTCGCCAAGACGGCCGAGTTCACCGCGCTGATGAACTCCAAGGGCCAGGGCAAGGCCGACGAGGAATCGCTCGAGGACGCGATCGCGTTCGAGGGCGTATCGAAATACCCGATGCGCGTCAAGTGCGCACTGCTGGGCTGGATGGCGTTCAAGGACGCCCTGGTCCGCGCCGAAGCCGCTACCCCAGCCGGAGGAAACGACTGATGAGCGACAAATTGAAGGCCAAAGAGGACGACATCCTCGAGGCGATGAAGGACGTGGTCGACCCTGAGCTCGGCATCAACGTCGTCGACCTCGGCCTGATCTACGGCGTCCACGTTGACGAGGAGAACATCGCCACCCTCGACATGACGCTGACCTCGGCGGCCTGTCCGCTGACCGACGTCATCGAGGACCAGTCGCGCTCCGCCCTCACCGGCGGCGCCGAGGGCGGCCTCGTCTCGGACCTGCGCATCAACTGGGTGTGGATCCCGCCGTGGGGCCCGGACAAGATCACCGACGAAGGCCGCGACCAGCTGCGCGCCCTGGGCTTTAACGTATAAGCATGACCAAGGTTCGCCCCGCTTCCGGCGGCGGCAAGATCGTCGAGGTCGAGCCCGAGCGGCTCCCGAGGTGGGTGGCGAACTTCGCCGACCGCAACGGCGGCATCGCCTCTCACCACGCCGAGAGCGACGCCTGGACGATCGAATCGAACGACGGACCGGTGGCCGGCGTCCAATGGGCGCTGGCCTCCGGCCTTCCCGCCGCCTGGCTGCTCGACGACGACCCGATCAAGGCCGCCGAGCACCTGCGCGACTACGCCCTCCAGCCCCGCCGCATCGCGGTCCTGTTGGCCCGCAAGGGTGCGTATTCGGTGGGCATCGTCGAAGACGGCCGGATCAAGGTCTCCAAGACCGATACCGCCTACGTCCAGGGCAAGACCAAGGCCGGAGGACAATCCCAGCAGCGCTTCGCCCGCCGCCGCGAAGGCCAGGCGAAGGCCTCGGCCAAACGAGCCGCCGAAGCCGCCGCCACGGTCCTGCTGGGCAACGACTTCGATGCCCTGGTCACCGGCGGCATCGTGGACGACCTCCTCGAAGATCCCCGCCTGAGGCACCTCACCGTGACGCTCCACATCGGCGACATAGCCGAGCCCAAGGCGGCACTGCTGGTCGAGACCGCCTACCGGGCGATCAGCTTCGACGTCCGTCTGCTCGCCTAGGCTTCGAGCGCCAGTTCGACCAGGCGCTCGGCGTGGATTCGAGTGGTGTCGAAGACCGGGACGGGGCTGTCGGTGGCGTCCACGAGCAGCGGAATCTCGGTGCAGCCGAAGATGATCCCCTCGGAGCCGTCTGCGGCCAGGCCGTTCATGATGCGCCGGTACGCCTCGCGCGATTCCTCTCGCACGATGCCAAGCGTCAGCTCTGTGAAGATGATGTCGTGGACCTCGGCGCGCGCCTCGGCCGGTGGGGTCCTCACCGTGATGCCGTGCTCGGCCATGCGGTCGGAGAAGAAGCCCATCTCCATGGTGAACCGCGTGCCCAGGAGCCCGACCGTGGTCAACCCGGCGGCCCTGACGCTCGCCGCGACCGTGTCGAGGAGGTGGACGAAGGGGCTGTCGATCGCTGCCTCGATCGCGTCCGCGTTGAGGTGCATGGTGTTGGTGCACAATGCGACCAGGTCCGCACCGGCGCGTTCGAGCGCGACCGCGGCCGTCGCCAGACGCTTGCCGCTGGCCTCCCAGTCGCCCTGCCGCTGCATGGCCTCGATCTCGGCGAAGTCGACGGTGAGCATGATGCTCTCGGCGTTGTGCTGCCCGCCGAGCCTGGCGTGGGTCAGCTCATTGATGAGCCGGTAGTACTCCGCCGACGACTGCCACGACATTCCGCCGATCAACCCGATGGTGCGCATCGCTCAATCCTGCCCTAGGTCGGTGTGCGGTGCCATCGGGTTCGAAGGTGATCGGCGCACTCGAGATCAGGGACTGGTGTCGGACTTGATCCTGATCGCATCGGTGTCGGGGTCGTCGTGCCGCTGCTGCTCTTCGGCGATGGCGCCGCGCAGTTCCAGGTTCGGGAGCAGCAGGGTCAGGATGATCGAGACCGCCGCGATGGAGGCGGCGACGGTGAAGACCAGGTCGAGGCCGTTCGTGAAGGACTGCTGGACGACCTCCTTGACCGGCTCGGGCAGGTGCTGCACCACCGTCGGGGACTCCATGACATTGGCCAGGTCGGCCTGGGTGAACCCGGCCGTCTGCTCGGGTGTCAGCTGCGCCACCGCCCCGGGCAGGTCGGCCGCCAGTTCGTCGTCCAGTTTGGTGTTCATGACCGCGCCGAGGACCGCGGTGCCGATCGCGCCGCCCAGCGAGCGGGCGAAGTTGTTGGTCGACGTCCCGGCGCCGAGGTCCTCGATCTTCACGATGTTCTGCATGGCGAGCACCAACGGCTGCATGAACATGCCCATGCCGGAGCCGAGCACGAGCATGTAGATCGCGCTGAGCCACAGCGGCGTGTCCAGGTGCAGCTGGGTGAACAGGATCAGGCCGATCGTGGTGATCGTCGAGCCCGCCACCAGGAACCATTTGTAACGCCCGACCCGCGAGATCATGAATCCAGAGGACACCGACATGATCACCATGCCGCCCATCATCGGCAGCATCAGCAGGCCCGAGTTGGTCGGCGTGTATCCGCGCACCATCTGGAAGAACAGCGGGATGTAGATGATGCCGGAGAACATGGCGATGCCGAAGATCAGCGCGATGACCGAGGCCAGGCTGAACGTGCCCTGCCTGAACATGCGCAGCGGCAGGATCGGCTCTTCGGCCCTCGTCTCAATGAAGATGAACAGCACGATCAGGGTCGCGGATGCCGAGAACAGCCCGAGGATGACCCCGGAGGTCCAGGCGTAGCTCTGGCCGCCCCAGGTGGTGGCCAGGAGCAGGCAGACCACGGCCGGGACGAGCGTGGCGGCGCCCAGGTAGTCGATCTGGTGCTGGCGGGTGGGGATCGTGTGGCGGCGCAGTACCTGGTTCACGGCGATGAGTGCGACGAGGCCGAGGGGCAGGTTGATGTAGAAGATCCACCGCCAGTCGACCTCGGCGAGCCAGCCGCCGAGGACCGGGCCGGCCACCGACGACAGCGCGAACACCGCGCCGAAGAAGCCCTGGTACTTGCCGCGTTCGCGGGGCGGGAGCACGTCCGAGACGACGGTGAACGCCAGCGTCATGAGGCCGCCGGCGCCCAGCCCCTGGAGGCCGCGGAAGAGGACCAGTTGCAGCATGTCCTGTGACAGGCCCGCCAAGGCGGACGCGACCAGGAAGATCACGATGGCCGCCAGGATGATCGGCCGCCTGCCGTACAGGTCGCTCATCTTGCCGTACAACGGGGTCGAAGCCGTCGTGGCGATCAGATACGCGGTGACGACCCACGTGTAGTCGTCCATGCCGTGCAGGTCGCCGACGATCGTGGGCAGGGCGGTGCCCACAATGGTCTGGTCCAGCGACGCCAGCAGCATCGTCAGCATGAGCGCCCCGAACAGGGTGAACAGCTCGCGGCGGCTCATGCCCCCATAGGACTGCTGCTGTTGCGGCTTCGCTTCGCTCATAGAGGCGAGCGTATGACCCGGCCTCGCCTCAGGCGGCGAAACCGGCTATTGGGGCGTCTTGTCGACGGCCCAGGATCCGGCGGGAATGATGACGTGGCCGATCTGGGTCTCGGCGGTGGTGTGGTTGATGATGAAGCGCCATTGGCCGCGGTCGATCACGTCGACGCCTTGGCCGCCGGGGCCCTGGAGTTCGAGTGCCTCGAACAGCCGGTCCCAGGCCTCGTCCACGAGCTTGCATGAGACGTACCAGGCCTCGCCCTCCCCGAAGGGGTTGACGGTGACGGCCGGCTGGTTCTCGATGAGGTCGCCGGCGGCGTACTGGGTGACGCATTGGGCGCCGCGCAGCTCGACCAGTTCGCAGAACTTCTCGGCCGCACCGAAGTTCCACAGCGCCCGCAGTTCTCCGGGGGGTTGGGGGAGGTGCTCGGTGACGCGGATGCCGAACAGGTCGGTGAGGCCTCCGAGGTAGCCGTCGAGCCAGACCTGGCAGTGCTCGTCGACGGCTCCGGTGAGGCTGGAGGCGACGAGGCGTCCGCCGCCGGCGGTGAACCAGCGCAGGTTCTCGGCGGCGGCGCGGCTGAGCACGTAGGTGCTGGGGGCGAACACGGTCCTGTAGCCGCTCAGGTCGCCTTCGGGGGAGACGAAGTCGACCACGACGCCGCGGTCGCGCAGGACGCGGTGGATCTGTGCGACGTCCTCGAAGTAGTCGATGGGGGCGGGCAGGTGGCCGATGCCGGTGGCCCACCACGAGTCCGGGCTCCACAGGATCGCGGTGTCGGTCTTGACGGGGGACTCGATGGTGTGGGCGATGCTCGGCAGCGCCTGTCCGAAGTCGACGACCTCGCGGAACATGCGGGTGTTCTTGCCGGCGTGGGGGACGAGCGCGGAGTGCCACTGCTCGGCCCCGCCGCGGCCGGCGCGCCACTGGAAGTACATGGCGCCCTTGGAACCGCGGCTGATGTGGATCATCGAGTGGCGGGCCATGCGGCCGGGAGTCTTGGAGACCGGGCCGTAGGGGGTGGAGATCTCGGCGGCGTTCTGCTCCATGAGCAGCCAGTCCCCGCCGCCTGCCCAGGAGCGGGAGAGGTCGGCGTGGAGGGCGCTGATCTGCTCGGCGCGCTCGCCCGGGTCGCCGGGGTAGGAGTCGAAGGCGATGAGGTCGACCTCGGAGGCCCAGCGCCAGGGGTCGACCGGGACCCACTGGCCGAACACGAGGTTCGTGGTGATGGGTACCTCGGGATTCGCCGCCCGCAGGATGTCGCGCTGCTCGATGAAGTGGCCGAGCATGGCGTCGGAGGTGAAGCGCTTGAAGTCGAGCTCGTGCGCGGGGTTGGCGAGGTACTGGGTGGCGCGGGGGGCGAGGATCTGGTCCCAGTCGCTGTAGTGCTGGCTCCAGAACGAGCCCCACCAGGCCGCGTTCAAAGCCTCCAGTGTGGAGTACTTCTGCTGGAGCCAGGCCCGGAAGTTCGTCTCGGCGTGGGCGGAGAACGTGGCCGAGCCGTACTCGTTGTGGACGTGCCACATCGCCAGGGCCGGATGCCCGGCGTAGCGCTCGGCGACCTTCGCGGCGATGCTGCGGGAGGCCTCGCGGTAGGCGGGCGCACAGATGTCGTAGGTGTCGCGCGAGCCGTGGACCTGGCGCACCCCGTCGGGGCGCGTGTTCAGCGCGTCGGGGTGGGCGAGGGTGAACCACGGCGGGGGAGAGGCGGTCGGGGTGGCGAGATTGACGCCGATGCCGCCGGAGTGGAGCTTGTCCATGACCCGGTCGAGCCATCCGAAGTCGTACTCGCCCGGGCGGGGTTCGAGCCGGGCCCAGGAGAAGACGCCGACGCTGACCAGGTTGACGCCGGCCTCGCGCATGAGGGCGACGTCGTCGTCCCAGACCTCTTCGGGCCACTGCTCGGGGTTGTAGTCGCCGCCGTAGCAGAGTCCTTCGACGCCTTTGGGCCAGTGCATTGGGGGACCTCCGGGTGGGGTGAACGTAGATCAGTTAGTTGTCTGGCAAAACTAACTCGCGATGGCGCTGGGTCGCCACCTTCGGTCTCCCGATTCAACGGGGCGGCCGTTACTCGGCGTTGGAGAGCGCGCCGAATCTTTCGTTTCGCAGCGCCTCGGGCCAAGTGTCGTCGATCGGCGCCAGCTGGTTCGGGTTGATGCCCATCGCCCACGCCAGCAGGAGGTCGGCGAGGCGGGGGTTGCGGGCCAGGGCCGGCCCGTGCATGTAGGTGCCGATGACGTGCCCGGCCCAGGCGCCCTCGGTGACGCCGTCATTGCCGATGCCGGCGCTCACCTGCGCCAGCGGCTGGACCGCCTCACCCAGGTGGGTGCGCCCGCCGTGGTTCTCGAACCCGGTGATCGACCCGAGGCCCAGCATCGGAGCGGTCTCCCCGGCGATCTCGCCGACGGCCCGCGAGGGGCCGCGGTCCGAACGCAGGTCGAGGATGCCCAGGCCCGGATAGCAGCGGCCGTTGGCGTAGAACGACTCGCCCAGCAGCTGGTAACCCGCGCAAATCGCCAGGATCGGCTTGCCGGCGTTGGCGGCCTTGGTCAGCGCGCCGTCGTCCAACAGGCGCTCGGCGGCCACGGCCTGCGGGCCGTCCTCGCCGCCGCCGAGGAGGTACAGGTCGGCGCCGTGGGGGACGTGCTGGTCGCTTCGGACCTGCATCGGCTCGACGTCGATGCCGCGGGCGCGGGCGCGGTGCGCCAGCACCAGGAGATTGCCCCGGTCGCCGTAGGTGGACAGCAGGTCCGGGTAGAGCCAGACCAGGCGCAGCGTGCTAGTTGCCATGTGTGCGAACCCTTCTCAGCCGTCAGTTGACGCGGTTGAACTCAGCGCGGATGTCCTGGAACGCCGTGTAGTTCGCGACGACCTCCACCGGACCGGGGGCGATGGCCGCGATGGCCGCCTTGATGTCGTCCACGACGACGAAGTCGACGCCGTCGACCTCCAGCCGCACCGCCAGGTCGATGCGCCGGTCGCCGGTGACGACGACCTTCCGCCCGATCAGGGAGGTGAAGTCGACGTCGTAGATCCACGAGGTGTCGAAGCCGTCAACCTCGCGCGCGTTCAACGACAGCACCACCGGCTGGGTCTGCTCGATCATGTCGAACGACTCCAGCCAGCCGGCCGGGTTCTTCGCCAGCAGCAGCCGCAGTTGCCGCCCGTCGCGCTCCACCCGAGCGTAGCGCCCGGCCACCGAGGTCACCTCGGACAGGCGCGGCGCGGCCATCGCCGGGTCGACGCCGAACAGGCTCGCCACCGCCAGGGCGGTGGCCGCATTGGCGCGGTTGACCCGGCCCGGCAGTTGCAGATTGAGGTCGTAGCGGCGACCGTCGGGGCCGACGACGCCCTCACCGGTGTGCGCCACCGACCACTGGGGGCTGGGGCGGTTGAGGCCGCAGTTGGTGCAGCGCCAGAACTCGCCGAAGCGGTCCAGGTGCGAGCCGCAGTTGGGGCAGATCGCCGAGTCGGCGGTCCAGGACTGGCCCGCCGCGACCCACACGACCCGCTCGCAAACCGAAGCGGCCCAGACGATCAGGGGATCGTCGGCATTGGCGACGATGGTGGTCTGCCCCGCCGAGGCCTCCAGGGTCTGACGCCACTTCGCGGCCAGCGCCGTCACCTCCATCGCCCGGTCCAGCTGGTCCCGCGAGAGGTTGAGCAGCGCCACCACCTTCGGGCTCGCCGCGTCCAGCAGCTGCCCCAGGTAGTGCTCGTCGCATTCGAGCGCGGCGTATTCGGCCTTGCGGGCCTTGGCGAGCGCCGTGGTGTGCCCGGTGGGCATGTTGGCGCCGAAGGAGTTCGTGGCGACTTTGCCGATCGCTTCCAAAGCGGCGGTGGTGAAGCGGGTGGTCGTGGTCTTGCCGTTGGTGCCCGAGATGAGGACGACGTGGCGTCCGTCGGCGAGCAGTTCCAGGAGCCGGGGTTCGACGATCAGCCCGACGCGCCCGCCGATGACCGAGCCGTCGCCGCGTCCGGTCGCACGCGAGAGCGCGGCCGCGGTCCTCAACAGGGCGGTGGCGAATTTCGCGCGCGGGGACAGATTCGCGCTCATCTGGGCTCGCTTTCCACTTGAACGGACTGGACGACTATGCAGAAGAGTTTGTCACATGACTCGGCGCGGGCGTGCCGAGTGGCTGGCGGAGGTGAGGCCCATTGCGCTGGGTAGACACGGGTCGCCGCAGAAGCCGCAAAAGCCCCCGGAACGGGCAAGTCGGAGACCCCCACTCCCATCCACCAGAAGTTCACGGACCCGATGTCTCCCGGATTCGTGCCAGTCTGTCGCGCGCCCGCCACCGAGCGGCACGGCGGCCGTCGCTGAGGGTGCCCACCCGCCTCCGCATACCTATCCTCTTGCAGCCCTTGCACACCCCGACGAATGAATTGTGAGCGAAATTCGGATACGGAAGGGGCTGTCGCGCATCCTTCACTCCACTCCCCACCACCGCCGCTGAGCAGGAACTTCACCACGCGAACCACGGATGTCCCGGCGAAACAACCCCCAAAGGTGGGGAGGAGTGGAGTATGGTGGGGCGCAATGGTGGGACAGGGGTTCCTCCACAGCGGCCGGGGCGGCCGCGCAGCCTGAGAGTCACGGGGGGTGGCGCCGATGTTCCTCGGCACCCATACCCCGCGCCTCGACGACAAGGGCCGCGTGATCCTCCCCGCCAAGTTCCGAGAAGCACTGGCGGAGGGAGTCGTCATCACCAAAGGACAAGAGCGTTGCCTGTACGTATTCCCCAATGAGGAATTCGAACGGCTCGCCGAAGCGCTCCAACAAGCGCCGATGTCCTCGAAGACCGCCCGCGCCTACAACCGGGTGTTCTTCGCCTCCGCACACGACGAGGAACCCGACAAGCAAGGGCGCGTGACCATCCCGCCGCGCCTGCGCGAATACGCCGGACTCGACCGCGACCTGGTCGTCATCGGCGCCTCGAACCGCGTGGAGATCTGGAACTCCGCAACCTGGGACGAATACCTGGAGGCCCAAGAAGAGGCCTTCGCCGACATCGAAGAGGGCGACCTGCCCGAAGGACTGTGAGAAGGAGGTGAGTGACATGAATGCACCGCACATCCCCGTCATGCTCGACGAGGTGCTCGACTACCTCACGCCCGCCGCATCAAGGCCGGACGCGCTGGCCGTCGACGCCACCCTCGGCGCAGGCGGACACACCGAGGCGCTCCTGACCGCCCACCCCGGACTCACCGTCATCGGCATCGACCGCGACCCCACCGCCCTGGAGCTCGCCGGCAAGCGCCTGGCCGACTTCGGCGAGCGCTTCATCCCGGCCCGCGCCGTCTACGACGCGATCCCGGAAGTGCTGGCCGACAACGGCTTCGAGACCGCCGACGCGATCCTGTTCGACCTCGGCGTCTCCTCGATGCAGCTCGACCGGCCCGAACGCGGCTTCGCCTACGCCCAGGACGCGCCCCTGGACATGCGCATGAACCCCGACGACGAACTCACCGCCGAGATCATCGTCAACACGTATGCGCCCGGAGACCTGGTGCGCATCCTGCGCGAGTACGGCGAGGAGAAGTTCGCGACCCGCGTCGTCAGCGCCATCGTGCACGCCCGCGAAAAAGACCGGATCACCTCCAGCCGCGCGCTGGCCGACCTGGTACGGGACGCGATCCCGGCCGCGGCCCGCCGCACCGGGGGCAACCCGGCCAAGCGGACCTTCCAGGCCCTGCGCATCGAGGTCAACACCGAGCTCGACACCTGGCGGAACGCCCTGCCCGCCGCGCTGGACGTGCTCGCCCCGGCCGGTCGCGTAGTGGTCATGTCCTATCACTCCCTTGAGGACCGCATCACCAAGCAGGAGCTGACCCGCAGGGCCAGCTCGACCACCCCGGCCGGACTGCCCGTGGACCTCCCCGGCCACGGACCGACCTTCCGAATCCTGACAAGGAAAGCCCAACAAGCGACCCAGACCGAACTCGACCGCAATCCGCGTTCGGCGCCAGCGAGACTGCGCGCCGCGGAACGCATCGCACCGTCCACCGGAGCAGGAGGCGAATCATGAGCAACGCGCCATACCGCCGGCCGCAGGCCGACGCCGAGGAGATCATCAAGGCCGCCCGTCGCCGGGCCCGCGCCGCGTCTTCGCGGCGGCGGACCCTGGTCGGCGAGGCCGCCGAGGCTCCCGTCGTGGACGGCTCGCTCGCCGTGCAGCCCGAGACCGTGCCCGTGGAGACGCCGGTCGAGGCGCCGCTGCACGAGCGCCCGACCGAGGTCATCACTCCGGCTCCGGAACCGGCGACACGGACCCGCGTCGCTCCCAGCCCGCGGACCGAAGCGGCGCCCGAGCCGGTGGAGGTGCCTCGCCCGGCGTTCGTCGGCGGCATCATCGCGCTGGTCGTGGCCGGGATCGTGGGCCTGCTCCTGCTGAACACCGTCATCAATGAGGACGCGTACCACCTGCAGGACCTGCGCAGCCAGGCGCAGGACCTGGACCAGTCCGAGCAGGAGCTGGACAGCGAGCTGGCGGAGCTGCGCTCGCCGAACAACCTTGAGGTCCGGGCGTCCAACTTCGGCATGGTCCGGCCCGACAAGGTCACGTTCCTGTACCTGCCTGACGGTGAGACCGTCGAGGTGCCATGGAGTGAAGAGTAAGGACGTCGATGACCGAATCCGACCCCAGCCCTCGGCGCGACCCCTCGTCGATCAGCCGGGCCCGTCGTTACACGCCTCGCGGACGCACTGTCCGCGAGGCGGCGTCGGATTCTGCCCAGGACAATCGGGCACGCGAGAACGGGGCGCGCGACCGCGAGGCCGCGCGCCGCGAGCGCAACCGGGCGGCGGCCGAGCCCGCCGAGGACGCGGCGGCGAAGCGGCGCCGGGAGGCGGCCGCCCGCTCCAGGCAGCGCCGCCAGCGCGAGACCACCGCGACCGGAACCGCGCGGACCGAGTCGGTGCGGACGGAGACGCAGGCGCGGCGCACCGGACAGGTGCGGCCCGGTCCGACCCGGCGCACTTCCGCGCCGGGCGCGCAGCGCCGCCCCGCCGCCGCGCGCGAGGAGGAGGCGCCCAGGGTCCGGCCGCTGCGCGACCTGCCTCGCGTCGGCAATCCGGCGCGGCGCCTGCGGTTCGCGTCCGCCCTCGTCATGATCCTGCTGCTGGTCGCCGCCGGGCGCCTGGTCCAGCTACAGGTGACCGACTCGGCCGCCTACGCGGCCAGCGCGCTCGACCAGCGGCTGACCACCGAACCGCTCCCGGCCTCGCGAGGGTCCATTTTGGACCGCAATGGCAATGAGCTGGCCTACTCGATCGAGGCGAACTACATCGCCGTCGACCCCACCCGCGTCAAGGCGAAGCCGGCGGAACTGGCCGTCGAATTGGCCCAGCTGCTGGGGCGTCCGGCCTCGGAGCTCGAACCGATCATCGCCACCGACGAGACCGCGCAGGGCGACCCGATCATGTTCGCGTACCTGCAACGGGGCGTGGATCTCGCGGTGGGGGACCAGATCACGGACCTGAAGGACCCCGGGCTGATCGTCGGTGCCGACGAGCGGCGGGTAGTGCCCGGACGCGACCTGGCGGCCAACGTCATCGGCTTCACCGGCGGCGACGATGGCGAGGGCCTGGCCGGCCTGGAGGCGAACTACGACGAGTGGCTCTCGGGCGAGGACGGCGAGGTCACATACGAGCGCAGCCAGTCCGGGCAGCCGATCCCCGGCGCCTTCTACCGCGAGCAGTCGGCGGTGCCGGGCAACGATGTCCAGCTGACCATCGATGCGGACCTGCAATTCCAGGTGCAGAACATCCTGGAGGACACCGTGGAGGAGCACGACGCCGAGTTCGGCTCGGCGATGGTCATGGAGGTCGGCACCGGACAGACGCTGGCCATGGCTTCGACCCCCACCTACGACGCGGCCAAACCGTTCGATGTGGACAGCGAGGAGCAGTACCGGGACTACGCCACCCAGGCGACGTTCGACCCCGGTTCGATCCACAAGGCCATCATCTTCGCCGCCGCCCTGGAAGAGGGCTGCATCGAGCCCGACGGCACGATGCCCATGGGGCAGACCATCACCAAGGGCGACACGACCTATGAGGACACTTACCCGCACGGCGATGCGACGCTGAGCCTGGCCGGGATCATCGCCCAGTCCTCCAACGTGGGGACCATCAAACTCGCCGACTGCCTCGGGGCAGAGAAGGTCTACGAGTACCAGCAGGCGTTCGGGCTCGGCGAGGCGACCGGCATCGGCGTCTCCGGCGAGGCCGAGGGGCTGCTTCAGGAGCCGAAGGACTGGTCGGGCACGTCCGAGGGCTCGATTCCGATCGGCCACGAGGTCACCACCACGCAGGCCCAGATGGCCGCGGTCTACGAGACGATCGCGAACGACGGCATTTACACCGCGCCGACCCTGATCGACCACCTGGCCGACTCGGAGGGCAACCCCGTCGAAGACGAGAACGAGGAAGAACCCGAGACCAGGCGGGTCATCTCGACCGAGACCGCCCAGACGCTGCAATACCTCCTTCAGGCGCCGATCGCCGACGACACCGGCACTGGCCGCAATGCCGAACTTGAGAACTATCACCTTGCGGGGAAGACCGGCACCGGCCAGCTCGTCGTGGACGGCGTGTACGCGCCCGGCAATGTGACCTCTTTCGTGGGATTCGCGCCGGCGGAGGACCCGCAGTACGTGGTGGCCGTGACCGTCTACGTCCCAGGCGGGGGCGGTGGCGGCGGCGTCACCGGTGAGGCGTTCAAGGAGATCAACGAGTTCGCCTTGAGCTACTTCGGGGTTCGCCCCGCGGACGGCCCGCCACCGGAGTTCGACGTGTGGGGCTGAGGCGCCACAGGCACTTGTGGGAGAGATAACGGGCGCGGGCGTGAGCGAGCTCCGCACAACTCGGCCAAGGGGAATGGCGCGAGGGTGTCAGACGTTAGCATCAGAGGCGTCAAGGAAGAAGGAGCCGATAGTTTTGAACGTTGACCCTTGGGCACTGTGCGACATCCTCGCCGATCCTCCGGATGCGCGGGGCGCTGTCCTGCTGCACTTCCTGGACGGCTTCATGGACGCCGGATCTGCCGGACGCGGGGTCGTCGACTACCTCTTCGACGAATTCGAGCACACTCCGGTGGCGTCCTTCGACGTCGACCAGTTGATCGACTACCGCTCGCGCCGCCCCAACCTGACCTTCTCGATCGACCGCTGGTCGGAATTCGACGCCCCGCAGTTGGTCGTCTACCTCATGAGGGACCACTCCGACCGGCCGTTCCTGCTGATGACCGGCCCCGAGCCGGACTTCGCCTGGGAGCGTTTCGTGGATGCCGCGGAGGACCTGATCGACCACTGGAACGTGCCGTTGACCCTGGGCTTCCAGGGCATCCCCATGGGCGTCCCGCACACCCGCGATCTCGGCATGACCGTGCACGCCACCCGACCCGAGCTGGTGTTCGACAATCGGCCGATGTTCAACGAGGTGACCGTGCCCGGCAATGCGGCGGGCCTGCTCGAATACCGGCTCGGTGAGTCCGGGCGGGACGCGATCGGCCTGTCGGTCCACGTGCCGCACTACGTCATGCAGATGACCTATCCGGCCGCCACGCTCCGCCTGCTGGAGGGCATCCGCGAAGCCACCGGCCTCGACCTGCCGCCGGTCGCCTCGCTCGAAGAGGAGAAGGAGCGCGTCGACGCCGACATCGCCGACCAGGTGGCCGAGTCCGACGAGGTCGCCGAGGTGGTGAAGTCGCTTGAGGAGCAGTACGACTCGTTCACCGAGGCCGCCGACGCGGACGAGATGCTCCAGGAGGGACGCATTCCCACCGCCGACGAACTGGGCGATGCCTTCGAGCATTTCCTCGCCGAGCGCCAGCGAGGCGAGGACGACAAGTAGCGCCTCCGGTGCGCGGAGGCGGTGAAGGCGGCAAGTAGCGTCCAGTCGCGTACCCCCCTTTGCCTCCACCGGAACGGAATCCCGACTTCATGACCCCCGAGCACCTCCGGGACGCCGCCGCCGTCGCGGCCATCTTCGGATTCTTCGCGATGGCCTGGTTCGGCTGGGCGCAGGAGGCACCGCCGTGCCGCTGGGTCAAATGGCTGGCGGCCGGCTCGATCCTCAGCATCCTCACCCTCATCGGCGGCGGACTGCTGATGTGGCAGCACTGGTCGGACGGCACGGTGTTCGACGACCAGGTGGGTACCAGGTTCGGCATCGTCGTGGGCATCGAGTTCGCCTCCGCCGGGATCGGCTCGGCGGTGTTGGCCGTTCGGAAACGCGCGCAACTGATCTCGGCCTGGATTGCCTTCGTCGTCGGCGTCCACTTCTTCCCGGTGGCCGTGGTGCTGGAGATCCCGGCCCTGCACCTCGTGGCCGCCCTGGTGACCGCGGCGTCCGTGGCCTCGGTATTCATCGCCCGCGCCAAGCAGCTCACGATCAGCGCCGTGGTCGGGGCGAGCACCGGCACCGTCCTGCTCGCCTCGGCGCTGCTGTCGTTGCTCGACGCGTTCCTCCGTTGACGAACACGAAGCGGGGCCCGACCGATCGGTCGGGCCCCGCTTCCGTCTTACCTACGAATTACTTGCCGTGCTTGGCGCGGGAGGTCGCGCGGCCGCGGTCCTTCTGGTCGAGGACGACCTTGCGGATGCGGACGTACTCGGGTGTGATCTCCACGCACTCGTCCTCGCGGCAGAACTCCAAGGACTGCTCCAGCGACAGCGCGCGCGGCGGGACCACGTTCTCGGTCGAGTCCGCCGCGGCGGCGCGCATGTTGGTGAGCTTCTTCTCCTTGGTGATGTTCACGTCCATGTCGTCGGAGCGAGAGTTCTCGCCGACGATCATGCCCTCGTACACCTCGGTGGTGGGGCCGCAGAACAGGACGCCGCGCTCCTGCAGGTTGATCATCGCGAACGCGGTGACCTGCCCGGCCCGGTCGGCCACGAGCGAACCGTTGTTGCGGGTGCGCAGCTCGCCGAACCACGGCTCGTGGTCCTCGAAGATTGAGTGCGCGATGCCGGTGCCGCGGGTCTGGGTCAGGAACTCTGTGCGGAAACCGATCAGGCCACGGGAGGGCACGAGCCACTCCATGCGGACCCAGCCCGAACCGTGGTTCGTCATGGTCTCCATGCGGCCCTTGCGGGTCGCCATGAGCTGGGTGATCGCACCCAGGTGCTCCTCGGGGGAGTCGATGGTCATGCGCTCGACCGGCTCGTGGAGCTTGCCGTTGATGACCTTGGTGACCACCTCGGGCTTGCCGACGGTGAGCTCGAAGCCCTCGCGGCGCATCTGCTCGACCAGGATCGCCAGGGCCAGCTCGCCGCGGCCCTGCACCTCCCAGGCGTCGGGGCGCTCGGTCGGGAGGACCCGCAGCGAGACGTTGCCGACGAGCTCGCGCTCCAGCCGGTCCAGGACCTGGCGGGCGGTGACCTTGTGGCCCTTGCCGCCCTTGCCGACCAGCGGCGAGGTGTTGGTGCCTATGGTCATGGAGATGGCGGGCTCGTCCACGGTGATCAGCGGCAGCGCCACCGGGTTCTCCGGGTCGGCCAGGGTCTCGCCGATCATGATGTCGGGGATGCCCGCGATGGCGCAGATGTCGCCGGGGCCGGCCTTCTCGGCGGGCACGCGGGTCAGCGCCTCGGTCAGTAGCAGCTCGGTGATGCGGACGTTCTGCTGCGAGCCGTCGCGCTTCATCCAGGTGACCGTCTGGCCCTTGCGTAGTTCGCCCTCTTCGACGCGGCACAGCGCGATGCGGCCGAGGAAGTTGTCGGCGTCGAGGTTGGTCACGTGCGCCTGGAGCGGCGCGCCCTCGGTGTACTCGGGCGCGGGGGCCGCTTCGAGGATGGTGTCGAAGAACGGCTTGAGGCTGTCGGAGTCCTCGGGAACCGTGCCGTCCTTGGGCTGGTTCAGCGAGGCCACACCGTCACGGGCACAGGCGTAGACGATCGGGAACTCGATCTGCTCCTCGTCGGCGTCCAGGTCCAGGAACAGGTCGTAGGTCTCGTTGACGACAGCGGAGATCCGCGCGTCGGGACGGTCGGTCTTGTTGATGCACAGGATGACCGGGAGGCGGGCCTCCAGGGCCTTGCGCAGCACGAAGCGGGTCTGGGGCAGCGGACCCTCGGAGGCGTCGACGAGCAGGACCACTGCGTCCACCATGGACAGACCGCGCTCGACCTCACCGCCGAAGTCGGCGTGGCCGGGGGTGTCGATGATGTTGATGACCATCTGGGAGCCGTCGGCCGGATTGACGTAGTGGACCGCGGTGTTCTTCGCGAGGATCGTGATGCCCTTCTCGCGCTCCAGGTCCCCGGAGTCCATGACGCGGTCGTCGACCGCGGCACCTTCACGGAAGGCGCCAGCCTGCTTGAGCATGGCGTCGACGAGGGTGGTCTTGCCGTGGTCGACGTGGGCGACGATGGCGATGTTTCGCAGATCAGAGCGTGTAGACACGACGACCATTGTCTCCTAACAGGGGCGCTGACATGCGTGCAGGCTCCGTGATAGCCGACACGGCGTTTCTTCACGCAGTTTGCAGGCGTGAATGAGTCTCGCGAACAATCCCTCAAAGGTGGGAAAATGCCTCACGTTCGCTATTTGGGGGATCTATACCTTCGAAATGCTTACGCTGGGTTATGGCTCTATTCACCAATTCCATCCGTTTTGTAATGGTGGCCGCTCTGGCCGCCGGCGTCACACTCGTGACCGCATTGCCGGGATACGCCGAACTCACCGGCGCCGTGGTCTCCACCTCCTCGGGCAGCATCAACGTGCGCTCGGGCCCTGCCACCGACACCAAGGCCGTCGGCACCCTCGAACGGGGAGCCAATCCCACCGTTCACTGCAAGGCCCGGGGCGAGCAGATCGACGGCCACGTCCGCGCCTCCTCGACCTGGCTGCGCATCGGCACCAACCGGTGGATCAGCAATGCGTACGTCACCTGGACCGGCGACGCGCCCATCATCCAGTGGTGCGCCGAGAAGAACAAGGCCGCGACCGCGGCCAAGGTCACCACCGGTGGCGACGACCTCAATGTCCGCGCCGCCGCCAACTCGGGCGCCGCCCGCCAGGGCGGCTACGGCGACGGCAGCTCCGTCAACGTCCAATGCCAGGTCTGGGGCCAGGAAGTGGACGGCGCCGCCAAGACCAGTGTCTGGTACAAGATCGGCACCAATCGCTACGTTTCGGCCGGCTACATCAAGTGGAGCCAAGGACTGCCGTGGCTGCCCTGGTGCGGTCAGGACCCGCCGACCATCCCGCGCGGCGGCAACCAGGGATTCATCGACTCCCACGTCAGCGCCGCCCAGTCCAGCGACAAGGCCACCGGCGTCCCCGCCTCCGTGACCCTCGCCCAGGCCATCCTCGAATCCGGTTGGGGCAAGGGCGCCCTGGCCCGCGAGGACCACAACATCTTCGGCATGAAGTGCTTCGGCTCTCCCGGGGAGTTCGCCCTCGGCTGCCGCGACTACGGCACCTTCGAATGCAGTCCCACCGGCGGCTGCTTCGACATGGACGCCACCTTCCGCGCCTACGACAATGTCGCCGATTCCTACCGCGACCACGGCGAGCTGCTCTCGGGCTGGTCCCGGTACTCCAAGGCGATGGAGGTGAAGGGCGAACCGGACAAGTTCGCCCGCGAGATCCACAAGGCCGGATACGCCACCGACCCGAAGTACTCCGACAAACTGATCAGCATCATGACGCAGTACGACCTGTACCGATACGACGTCTAGCGGCGACGTTTCGATTGAGTGAAAGGTCACATCCGGCACCGAAAACGCAGGTACCGGAGGGGTAGCCTCGTTGGGAGGTCCGCGCGCGAGCAGCGGGCCTCCCAGAACTGTCGGACCCGAAGGTTAGATTCCCGCTGTGGCCAACGAGCACCTTCTCACCGAAACCGAGCGATCGACGAACTCCCCGAGTACGGGAACGATCGTCGTGCGCGGCGCGCGCGAGCACAACCTCAAGGACGTCGACCTTGACCTGCCGCGCGACTCCCTTATCGTCTTCACCGGCCTGTCCGGTTCGGGCAAGTCCTCCCTGGCGTTCGACACGATCTTCGCCGAAGGCCAGCGGCGCTACGTCGAATCGCTCTCGGCCTACGCCCGCCAGTTCCTCGGGCAGATGGACAAGCCCGACGTCGACTTCATCGAGGGACTGTCCCCGGCGGTGTCGATCGACCAGAAGTCGACCTCGCGCAACCCGCGCTCGACCGTCGGCACCATCACCGAGATCTACGACTACATGCGACTGCTCTACGCCCGCGTCGGCGTCCCGCACTGCCCCCAGTGCGGCGAGGCCATCGGGAGCCAGTCGCCCCAGCAGATCACCGACCAGATCATGGCCATGCCCGAGGGCACCCGCTTCCAGGTGCTCGCCCCCGTCGCCCGCAAGCGCAAGGGCGAGTTCGTGGAGCTGTTCAACGACCTCCAGCAGCAGGGCTACGCCCGCGCGCGGGTCGACGGCGAGGTCTACGCCCTCACCGACGTCCCGAAGCTCAAAAAGCAGGAGAAGCACGACATCGACGTGGTCGTGGACCGCCTCGCCGTCAAGGCCTCCGCGGTCCAGCGCGTCACCGACTCGGTCGAGTCCGCGCTGTCGCTGGCCGACGGCGTCGTCGTGCTCGACTTCGTGGACGTCGCCGAGGACGACCCGCAGCGCACCCGCCGCTTCTCCGAGAAGCTGGCCTGCCCCAACGACCACCCGCTGACGCTGGACGAGCTCGAGCCGCGCACCTTCTCGTTCAACGCCCCCTTCGGCGCCTGCCCGGTCTGCCACGGCCTCGGCATGCGCAAGGAGGTCGACCCCGAACTGGCCATCCGCGACACGGAGGCGACCATCCGGGACGGCGCGCTGGCACCCTGGTCGTCGGTCGGCATGGGGGACTACTTCCTCTTCCAGATCGTCGCGCTCGGCGAGGCCGTCGGCTTCGACGTCGACACCCCGTGGGCCGACCTGCCGGACCGGGCGCAGAAGGCCGTCCTCTTCGGCTACGACGAGACACTCCAGGTGTCGTACCGCAACAAGCGCGGCCAGCGGCGCTCCTACGAGACCCGCTTCGAGGGCGTCGTCCCATGGGTCGAGCGCCGCCACCACGAGACCGATTCCGAGTGGACCCGCGAGAAGTACGAGCAGTTCATGCGAGAGATCCCGTGCTCGACGTGCGGCGGGGCCCGGCTCAAGCCCGAGGTCCTGGCCGTCACCGTCGAGGGACGGTCGATCTACGAGGTGTGCAGCCTCTCCATCAATGACTGCTCGTCATTCTTCAACGGCCTCAAGATGAGCGAGCGCGACTCGATGATCGCCGCGCCGATCGTCAAGGAGGTCACCGCCCGGCTCCAGTTCCTGCTGGACGTCGGACTCGACTACCTGACGCTCGCGCGCGCGGCCGGGAGCCTGTCCGGCGGCGAGGCCCAGCGCATCCGCCTGGCCACCCAGATCGGCGCGGGCCTGGTCGGCGTCCTCTACGTGCTGGACGAGCCGTCGATCGGCCTCCACCAGCGGGACAACAACCGGCTCATCGCCACCCTCGAACGGCTGCGGGACCTGGGCAACACGCTCATCGTCGTGGAGCACGACGAGGACACCATCCGCGTCGCCGACCACATCGTCGACATCGGACCCGGCGCGGGCGAGCACGGCGGGGTGGTCATCTACTCCGGTCCCGTTGCGGGCCTCACCGATGCAGAGGGCTCCATGACCGGCGACTACATGGCCGGGCGGCGGCACATCGAGATCCCCGACAAGCGCCGCGTGCCCGACGCCGACCGCGAACTGGTCGTCAAGGGCGCCAGGGAGAACAACCTCAAGGGCATCGACACGGCCTTCCCGATGGGCTGCATGGTGTCGGTGACAGGCGTGTCCGGCTCGGGCAAGTCCACGCTGGTCAACGAGATCCTCTACAACACGCTCGCGGCCAAGATCAACGGCGCGAAGCTCGTCGCCGGCAAGCACCGCACCATCACCGGCATCGACGAGGTCGACAAAGTCGTGGGTGTCGACCAGTCCCCGATCGGGCGCACGCCGCGTTCGAACCCCGCCACCTACACCGGCGTGTTCGACAAGGTCCGCAAGCTCTTCGCCGGGACTCCCGAGGCGAAGGTGCGCGGCTGGGGCCCGGGACGGTTCTCGTTCAACGTCAAGGGCGGCCGCTGCGAGGCCTGCGGCGGCGACGGCACGTTGAAGATCGAGATGAACTTCCTGCCCGATGTGTATGTGCCGTGCGAGGAATGCGGCGGCGCGCGCTACAACCGGGACACGCTGAAGGTGCACTACCGGGGCAAGACCATCTCGGACGTGCTCGACATGCCGATCGAGGAGGCCGCCGACTTCTTCGAGCCGATCCAGTCGATCCACCGGCATCTGAAGACCCTCGTGGACGTGGGCCTGGGTTACGTGCGGCTCGGCCAGCCGGCCCCGACGCTGTCGGGCGGCGAGGCGCAGCGCGTGAAGCTCGCCTCGGAGCTGCAGAAGCGGTCGACCGGCAAGACGGTGTACATCCTGGACGAGCCGACGACCGGCCTGCACTTCGAGGACGTGCGCAAGCTGCTCGGAGTGCTGGACGGGTTGGTGGACAAGGGGAACACGGTCATCACCATCGAGCACAACCTCGAAGTGATCAAGTGCTCCGACTGGGTCATCGACCTCGGTCCGGAAGGCGGCGACAAGGGTGGGACCCTGGTCGCGGCCGGCACGCCGGAGGAGGTCGCGGACATCGCGGCCAGCCACACGGGCCAGTACCTGCGTCCGCTGCTGGGCATGCACGGTGCGGGCAATGGGAGCGGCCCGGCCGCGAGGAGAGCCAAGACCGGAAACGGCCGCAAGCCGAAACGGTAGGAATGGCCTTCGTCGGGGCGGCTGCGGCCGCCCTGCTCGCCGTCCCGGGACTCCGCCGCGCGGTCGCACTGGCGACCGCCCGGCATCCCGACCCGCGCCTGATCGCCGTCGCCAGCCTCACCGCGGCACTGCTGATCGCCTGGCGCGCCGAGGGATTGCTCCACGCGGCCGCACTGGCGGTGGTCGCGGCCGTCGGCATCGCCGCCGGCTGGATCGACGCCTATGAGCGTCGACTGCCGGACGTGCTGGTCCTCCCCGCGTATCCCGTCGTGGCGGCGCTGCTGCTGGCGACCGGCGACGGCGAGGCGATGCTGCGCGCCGCGGCCTGCGCGGCCGCAGGCATGGCGGCCTTCGGCATCGGCTGCGCCGCAGGCCAACTCGGCTTCGGCGATGTGAAGCTCGCCGGGCTGCTCGGACTCGTGACGGGCTGGGCCGCCTGGGATAACGCGGCGATCGCGCTGGCGGCGACGGTCGTGATCGGCGGGGGACAAGCGGTGGCGGTGCTCGTGATGAAGCGGAAGGACTTCCCTTACGGCCCCGCGATGCTCGCCGGAACCGCGGCCGCGATCGCGGTGACACCCTGGCTCGCTACCTGATGCGGAAACACAGTTATGTTCGACAATTTCTTGATTCTGCTGCATCGGCGTGTATACACCGATATGTTCGGGTGCGACCTGGTACAAATAGGTCACACAAGACACAAGGTACTGAGAGGTGACAGTGATTCGTTTTATCGCCAAGACCGTGGTGGCTACGGCCGCCGCCGGCATCATGGCTGTCGGCATGGCCGCCCCGGCCCTCGCGGCCGAGACCACTGCTCCCGTCGCCGAGGGCAGCTACGAGTACGACCCGCAGGACTTCGGCGGGGTCAACTTCCTGTCGAACCTCTGCATCGGCAACTGGAGCGGCGACGTCATCAGCCTGCTCAACGTCGCCAAGAGCGACGTCACCGACCTGTGCAACGGCTGGGACCAGAACCCGAAGGGCGTCAACGTCGCCTCCAACATCTGCGCCCTGAACTGGGACTGGAGCAACGCCGGCAGCCTCGGCCTGCTCGGCACCTCCGATGTCGACAAGGTCTGCAACTGGGCCAAGGACCAGAAGCCGGCCAACAGCTAGGCGCTTGAGCAAGAACATCGAGGGGCGGTCCACTGACACCATGGGCCGCCCCTTCTCCGTACCCGGACTCACCCTTCCCGGGCTCAACCTTCCCAAAAATCGCCGCTCTCGGGCTCGTGCCCCGAGCCGGGGTGGGCACGAGCCTGAGATGGGTGGTCGCCGATTGGGGAGGAGCATTGCCCGGTCTATTTTCCCGCTCCTGTCGTTATCGAACGTCCGCTTACAACTTTCGGTAGGCGGACATTCGGCCGCCTAGGGAGCGGAAAAATATCCTCGGGCTCTGCGGACCTCCCCAATCGACGACCACCCATCTGGCACATCAGCCGGTCCCGATCACCCCGCCGTGCAGGTGACCGACGCGGGTTTGACGGCGGCCCGCGCGTCCTTGTCGCCGGTGAACCCGAAGGTGTACTGCTGGCCCGGTTGCAACGGGTAGCCGCCGCCGAGCTTCGAGACCGTCACCAGGTGCCCGTCCTGGACCACCTCGGCGCTCCACGAACTCGCCACGGACTGACCGGTGGGCATCGCCCACCGCAGCGTCAGATCCTCGAGCGGTTCGTCACCGGTGTTGACGACCACGACCTGCGCGTTGAACCCGTCGGTCCACGAGCCGTTGATCCGGTACTCCACCTCGCAGGACGGAGACTGCGCCACCGCGACCTGTTCGGCCGCGAAGCTCGCCACCTGCGCCAGCGGGGCGTTCCAGTTGACGGTGAGCTCGTTGGTCGACCATGAGCCGATGTCGTCGATGTAGCACCACTGCGGCGCGCAGCCGGTGAGCCATCGCTGGGCCACCGGATCCCAGGTGGAGGTCACCGTGTTCGGACCTCCGGCGAGGGTCCCGGCCGGCGGGTTCGGCAGGCTCGGGTCGAGCTGGTTGGCGTACCAGCGGCTGTGCTGGTTCTCTGAGGTGTGGCTGCCGTAACCGGTCACATAGGAGTTCCCGAGTGCGTTGCGGCCCAGGATGTAGTCGAGTCCGACCAGCACCCCGTCGCGGTAGCGCCGGTCGCCGGTCAGGTCGTACGCGGCTCCGACCACGGTGAGCGCGTTGAGCACCGCGCTGTTCGAGCCCCAGTCGAAGGTCCCGTTCGAGCCGTAGCCCAGGTCCCATGGACTCGACTCCTGCTCGCCCAGGTAGACCTCGGCACCGGCCACAACCTGCTCCACGATCATGTCGCGGTCCGGCAGGGCGTTCGGCACCGTCGCCAGGTTGATCTTGGCGACCCCGGTCACGTCGCCCCAGGAGAACCCGCCGGGCCCGAACTCGTACCCGTCGTGCAGTTCCGAGGCCGCCAGCTGGTCCGCATAGGACTGCTCGCCGGTGGTGATGAACAGTTCGGCCGCGGCCCAGTAGAACTCGTCGGTGACGTTCGAGTCGCCGTACGGGCCGCCGCCGTCGGGGCTGGTGTCCGGCGCGTAGAGGTCGGGGTGCTCCAGCGCCGCCGCCCAGGCCGTCTCCGCCGCCGAGGCGCACTGCGCGGCGAACTCGGCGTCAAAGGGTTCGAAGAGTCGGGCGCACTGGGCGGCGGTCGCCGCCAGGTTGAGCGTCGCCGCCGTCGAAGGCGGGTAGAGATAGCGCGGCTGCGGGTCGTCGGCCGGCATCAGCGGCAGCCCGGTCCACGACTCGTCGTGGATCTTGTGGTGGGCCATGCCCGCCAGCTCCTCGCCCGCGGGCACCTGCATGCTCAGCAGGAACTCCATCTCCCAGCGGGCCTCGTCCAGCACATCGGGGACGCCGTCGCCGTGCTCGGGGATGCGCAGGCTCCCGTCGGCCAGCCGGTCGGGGTCGCCGGTCGGAGCGTTGATCGCACGTTCGTAGACGGACATGAGCTGCGCGACCGAGATGCCGCCGTTGACGACGTACTTGCCGTGGTCGCCGGCGTCGTACCAGCCGCCGGTCACGTCGAGCGTGTAGTCGCAGGCGTCCTCGAAGCACGGCACCGCGCCGTCGCCCAGGTTGGGCTCGACGTCGACGTGTCCCGCGTCGCGCCCGTAACCGGGGGCGATCGCTTCGTCGATGGCGACGCCCGAACGCTGCGGATAGTAGAACGACATCGCGTCGACGGCCAGGTCCGAGTAGAGGTCGCCGCCGATCGCGAACGGGTAGGACGTCTCGCCGTCGGCGGTGAGCGTGAAGCCCTCGCCGGCGGCCGTCACCTCCGAGAAGTCGATCGTGTGGACCGACTCGCCCGAGGAGTCGTCGGCGCCGACGACCGCCGTCTCACCGGTGGCCACCACCTCGCCGCCGGAATCGCCCAGCTCCCAGGCGACCGGTTCGGTCGCCTCGGTGACCAGCGTGGCGCGCTTGGGTCCGTCGGACAGGTATCCGACCTGGTTGACCCGCACCCGCGGGCCCGTGTCGGGATCGTAGACCGGCGGTTCGGCGTCGGTGAACAATGAGACCTCCGAGAGGCAGAACTGCCACGGCTCGGCGTTGCGTCCGATCTGGAACGCCAACTGGGCATCTGACCAGTCCTCACTGGCCGTGAACGTGTAGCTGAAGGTCTGCGCCTCGGTGTCGAGGACCGAGAACTCCTCCACGGCGGTCGGCCACGGGTCGACATCGCGCTGAATGAGGGTGCGGACGCTCAGCGGCGCGGATGCGCGGGCGTTGAACCGCAGCTCGTAGGACTCTCCGGCGACCAGCGGCAGGTCGTTCTGGCCGACGATGGCGTCCCAGGCGTTTTCGGTCTCGCCGGGCACGTCCAGGCACCATTCGCCGCCCGAGACGGTCTGGTCGGTGAGGTTCTCGGTCGCCCACCAGGGTGCGGTGCCGTCGGCGAAGTCGCCGTTGACGATCAGGTCGGTCGGTTCATCCTCCTGCGCATAGGCGACGGTGGCCCCGACCGCCGAGAGCACGAGGGCTCCGGCGGCCGCGGCGGCCACTATCGCGCGGCGAGATCTCCGATGGGTATTCGAGAAACGTGGGGTATTCGAGAAGCGGAGCGGCATGGGGTCCCTTTCAAAATATTGGGAGCGGTACCATGCACATCTTCACAAATAAATCCATATATGTCAATGGATTGCGGGATTAAGTCGCTGGTGGGCCGCTCGTACCCCGCACTACCAGCTTCGATTCCAGCCGCAGATACGCGCCCGGTTCCCTGACGCCGCGCAGCTGCTCGTCCGCGGCCTGCACGGCCAGTTGCGCCAGCTTCGGCACGTCCTGACGGACCGTCGTCAGGTCGATGTGGCTGAGCCCCGCGATGTGGCTGTCGTCGTAGCCCACGATCGAGATCTGTTCGGGCACATTGATTCCCGACCTGGTGAACACGTCGAGCAAGCCGATCGCGGCCAGGTCGTTCGACGCGAACACCGCCGTCGGCAGCGGGCCCGTCTCGGCCAGCAGCTCCCTCGCCGCATCCGCGCCGGCCTCCTCGGTGTGATTGCCGGGGAGGACCCGAATGTGTTCACCCAGCCCGTGCCCGCGCATCGCGTCCCGGTAGGCGCGCCGCCGCTCCGGCGCACCCGGCCGCGAACCGCCATCGACGTGGACGATGTCCTTGTGCCCCAGGCCGACCAGGTAATCGATCACCTCGCGGGCACCGGGCCGGTCGTAGGTCGTGACGATGTCGACGGGGCAGTCGCGGAGGCCGCGCCCGATCAGGACCGTCGGGATTCCCTCGACGATGGAAGCGATCTCATCGTCGGGAATGGTCGGTCCGCACAGCAGCAGCGCCTCGCTGCGGTGACCGATGAGCGCCTCGATCGCCTTGTGCTCGTCGCGGGTCGGCACGGCGGCCGAGAGGACCAGGTCGTACCCGAGTTCCTCGGCGGCCGGATAGATCGCCTCGACCAGGTCGACGTGGTACGGATTGCGGGCGGTGAACAGGATCCCGAGGACCTTGCTGCGGCCTCGGGCCAGCAGTCGGGCGGCCATGTCCGGGCGATAGCCCAGGTCGGAGGCCGCCTTGAAGACCCGTTCGCGCGTTCCAGGGCTAGCGCCGGGCTGGTCGCGGAACACCAGGGAGACCAGGGCCCGAGAGACACCCACCTTGGCGGCCACATCCGCCATCGTGGGCCGGCGGGACCGCGATGCCGGGGCGCGGTCGGGCTGGTCTCGCGGGGGTTGGGAACTACTCAATCCGTCTTCCTTCCATATCCAACTTTATTGAAATTTCCAGTAACTCGTCGTTGACCTGCGAACATGTTCGTTCGAGTTTAGCGGCCCGCTCCCACGGGGTCGGTTCCAGAAAGACGAATGCCCCTCCCGATGCGGCCATAGACTCGAACGGGAGGTGAACATCATGAACCAACTAGCGGTCAAGAACTTCGGCCATCCCGACGAGTCGATGGACCTCAGCGGCCACGGCAAGAAGGACACCGTGATGATCGACGGCATGCCCGTCGAACTCTCGGAGTTCCGGAAGGGCTGGCGCTGGTCCAACGACGTCAAGCCGATCGCCGGGACCGATTCCTGCCAGGCGCACCATCTCGGCTACTGCATCGAGGGGCACCTGGTCGTCCACATGAACGACGGCACCGACAAGGACATCAACGCCGGCGACGCGTTCGAGATCCCGGCGGGTCACGACGCGGAGGTGGTCGGCGACGACAATGTCGTCCTGGTCGACTTCGGCAAGGCCTTCGACAACCGGTAACCGCACGACGCACCGGGCCGCGTTCGAACCACGAGCGCGGCCTAAACCTCGCCCAACCCCTGAGACACGCTTTCCACCAGGTGTCGGATCACATTGGCCCCAGTGGCAGACTTGACGACGTGTTGCGATGGATGACAGCTGGAGAATCACACGGACCCGAACTCGTGGTCACCCTCGACGGCCTCCCGGCCGGAGTCGAGCTGACCACCGACGCGGTGGCCGCCGAACTGGCGCGCCGCCGCCTCGGTTACGGCCGCGGCGCGCGCATGAAGTTCGAGGCCGACGCCGTGAGCTTCATCGGCGGCGTCCGCCACGGGCGCACCCTCGGCTCGCCCATCGCCATCCGCGTCGGCAACTCCGAGTGGCCCAAGTGGGAGACCGTCATGGCGGCCGACCCGGTCGACCCCGCCGAACTCGCCGGTATCGCCCGCAACGCCCCCCTCACCCGGCCCCGCCCCGGCCACGCCGACCTCGCCGGCATGCAGAAATACGACCACGACGACGCCCGCCCGATCCTGGAGCGGGCCTCCGCCCGCGAGACCGCCGCGCGCGTCGCCGGAGCCACGGCCGCCAAGGCCTTCCTCAAGCAGGCCTTCGGCATCGAGATCGTCTCCCACGTCAAGGCCCTCGGCCCCGTCCGCGCCAAGGACGGCCTCGTGCCCACCCCCGACGACGCCGCGGCCGTCGACGCCGACCCGCTGCGCTGCATGGACCCCGAGGCCTCCGCCCGCATGGTCGCCGAGGTCGATGCCGCCAAGAAGGACGCCGACACCCTCGGCGGCGTGGTCGAGGTCCTCGCCTACAACGTCCCGCCCGGGCTCGGCTCCCACGTCCAGTGGGACCGTAAGCTCGACGCCCGCCTCGCCACCGCGCTCATGTCGATCCAGTCGGTCAAGGCCGTTGAGATCGGCGACGGCCTCATGCAGGCGAGCGTCCGCGGCTCCCTGGCCCACGACGAGATCGTCCCCGGTCCAGGCGGCGCCCAGCGTCTCACCGACCGCGCCGGCGGACTCGAAGGCGGCATCACCACCGGCCAGCCGGTCCGCGTCTCCGCCATGCTCAAGCCGATCTCGTCCCTGACGCGACCGCTGCGCACCATCGACACCGAGACCGGAGAGGCCGCCGAGGCGATCAACCAGCGCTCCGACGTCTGCGCCGTCCCCGCCGGGGCCGTCGTCGCCGAAGCCATGGTCGCGTACGTGCTCGCCGAGGCCGCGCTGGAGAAGTTCGGCGGCGACTCGGTCGGCGAGGCCCGCCGCAACCGCGAGACCTACATCGAGAACCTGCGGGTGCGCTGATGGCCCTGGTGGTAGTGGTCGGACCCCCGGGTTCCGGCAAGACCACGATCGGCACCGCGCTGGCGGAGCGGCTCGGGGTCGTTTTCCGCGACACCGACGCCGACATCGCCGCCGCCGCGGGCAAGCCGATCCCGGACATCTTCGTCGACGACGGCGAGGAGCACTTCCGGGCGCTCGAACGGGAGGCGGTGCGCCGCGCCGTGGCCGAGCACGACGGCGTCCTGGCGCTCGGCGGGGGAGCGATCCTCGCGGCCGAGACCCGCGAACTGCTCGCCGACATCCTGGTCGTCCACCTGCGCGTGGACCTCGCCGAGGCCGTCAAGCGCACTGAGATCGACCGCGGCCGCCCGCTGCTCAACGTCAACCCGCGCGCCACGCTCCGCCGGCTCATGGACGAGCGCCTGCCGCTCTACCGCGAGGTCGCGGACATCGAGATCGACACCACCGGAAGGGACATCGTCGCCTTGACCGACGAGATCGCCGCCAGGATCGGCACCCGCACCGTCACCGTCAACGACGCCGAGACCCCCTACTCCGTCCTCATCGGACACGGAGTGGTCGAGCGGCTGCCCCTGTTCATCGGCAAGGCCGCCCGCGCCGCCGTCATCCACACCGCCAACACCTCGGAACTGGCCGAACGCGTCGGCTCGCTGCTGCCCGACGGCGTCGAGGCGACCCTCATGGAGATCCCCGACGCCGAGGACGGCAAGTCCATCTCGGTCGCCGAGCAGTGCTGGGAGGCCCTCGGCGCCGAAGGCTTCACCCGCACCGACCTGGTCATCGGCGTCGGCGGGGGAGCGGTGACCGACCTGGCCGGCTTCGTCGCCGCCTGCTGGCTGCGCGGCGTCCCCGTCGTCCACGTCCCCACCTCGCTGCTCGGCGCGGTCGACGCGGCCGTCGGCGGCAAGACCGGCGTGAACACCGCCGCCGGAAAGAACCTGGTCGGCTCGTTCCACCCGCCGCGCGCGGTCCTGGTCGACCTCGACAACTTCGCGACGCTCCCGCGGCGCGACCTCGCGGCCGGACTGGCCGAGGTCGTCAAGGCGGGCTTCATCGCCGACCCGGTCATCCTCGAGCTTGTGGAGGCCGATCCCGAAGCGGCGCTTGATGCCTCGGGCCCGGTCGTGGCCGAGCTCGTGGAGCGGGCGATCGCCGTCAAGGCCGAGGTCGTCGGCTCCGACCTCAAAGAGGGCGGCCTGCGTGCCGTCCTCAACTACGGGCACACCTTCGCCCACGCCATCGAGAAGCTGGAGCACTTCCGCTGGAGGCACGGCGACGCCGTCGCCGTCGGCATGGTCTACGCCGCCCACCTGAACGCCATCACCGGACGCGTCGACCTGGTCGAGCGCACCAAGGCCGTCCTGGAGTCCATCGGCCTCCCGACGACCTACGATGCCGAGCGCTGGGACGAGATCGTCGCGGTCATGAAGATCGACAAGAAGAACATCGGCGCCACCCAGCGCTTCGTCCTCCTCGACGATCTGGCCAAGCCGGTCGTGGTCGATGACGTCACCGCCGAGCAGCAGCGCGAGGCCTATGAGAGGCTGACGGCATGAAGGTGCTCGTCCTGAACGGCCCCAATCTGAACCGGCTCGGCAAGCGGGAGCCCGCGATCTACGGCTCGCAGACGCTGGCCGACCTCGCCGAGCTCTGCGTGAAGACCGGCTCGGAGCTCGGTCTGGAGGTCGACTTCCGCCAGACCAACGCCGAGCACGAGCTGCTGGAATCGCTGCACCAGGCCGCCGACGAGTCGATCCCGGTGGTGCTCAACGCCGCGGCGTGGACCCACACCTCGGTCGCGATCGGCGACGCCTGCGCGCAGCTGACCGCCCCGCTCATCGAGGTCCACCTCTCGAACGTGCACAAACGCGAGGAGTTCCGGCACCATTCGTACGTGTCGGCCCACGCCACCGGCGTCATCGTCGGACTCGGCTTCGGCGGCTACGTCGCGGCCCTGAACCACATCGCCTCCCTGTAGGAGCTGCGCCGCTGAACACAGCCGGTGCTCCTGAACGGGGGAGGATCCCCGGCGGCGGCTACCATAGACCGTCGGTCAATCGCTAACCTCTACCGAAAGAGACGAACGCCCGTGGCATCCACGAACGATCTCAAGAACGGCCTGGTGCTCAACCTGGAGGGCCAGCTCTGGCAGGTCCAGGAGTTTCAGCACGTCAAGCCCGGCAAGGGCCCCGCGTTCGTGCGCACGACCCTGAAGCAGATCCCCTCGGGCAAGATCGTCGACAAGACCTTCAACGCCGGCACCAAGGTCGAGACCGCCCAGGTCGACCGCCGCACGATGCAGTACCTCTACAAGGAGGGCGAGGACTTCGTGTTCATGGACATGGAGACCTACGACCAGTTCCCGCTGGGCCCCGGCCTGGTCGGCGACGCCGCCGAGTGGATGCTGGAGAACTCCGAGACGACCGTGGCGATGCACGAGGGCAGGGCCCTCTATGTCGAGCTCCCGGCCGCCGTCGAACTGGTCATCACCTACACCGAGCCGGGCCTGCAGGGCGACCGCTCCTCCGGCGGCACCAAGCCCGCCACCGTCGAGACCGGCGCGAACGTGAACGTCCCGCTCTTCATCGACAACGGCGAGAAGATCAAGGTCGACACCCGCGACGGCAAATACCTTTCGCGGGCATAGGGCAGTGGCGAAGCAGCAGAACACCGGGCGAGGCCTGTCCGCGCGCACCAAGTGGCGGATGCGGGCAGTGGAAATCCTTTACGAGGCCGAGAGCCGGGACGAGACCGTCGACACGGTCCTGACCGAGCGCTCCAAGCGCGCCCTCGACGACCCTGAGGCTCCCCGCCTGCCGGCCTACGCCGAGCAGCTGGTGCGCGGCGTATACGAGCGCCGCGGCGAGCTGGACGAGGCCCTGGCGCGTGCCGCCTCGGGCTGGTCGGTCCAGCGGATGCCCATTGTCGACCGGAACGTCCTGCGGGTCGGCCTGTACGAGATCCTCTTCGAGGACGACGTGGACACGCCGGTGGCCATCAAGGAGGCCCTGCGGGTCGCCGAGCAGATCGGCTCCTCGGACGACACCTCGTTCATCAATGCGGTTCTCGACGCCGCCGCCAAGGCCGAATAGCCAAGCGGCACCGAAACACGACGGCCGGGTCGCCCCCTCGGGGCGGCCCGGCCGTTTGTCGTACTGCGCTTCTACTCTTCGGTCGCGAAGAAGGCCTGCAGGTCGTGGACCAGCACGCCGAAGTCCTCGAGCTTCTCGATCAGGCCCGAAGGCGTGGTCGAGTAGATGACCGCGAGGGTGTACAGGTCGTCGGCGCGGATCGACAGGATCCGGCCGTTGTAGTCGCCGCGACGCTGCTGAATCGAGCGTGCCAGCTTGGCGACGTGCTCCAGGTCGGGGTCCGGGTGGTCGTACAGCGCCTCAAGGTTGAGGACGATCTTCTCGGGCTGCTCGACGGGGAGCGGCACGCCCTCCGGCAGCAGCTCCGAGACGGGGATGCGGTAGAAGTCGGCCAGCTCGGCGAGGCGGCTGACGGTGATGGACCGGTCCCCGCGCTCGTAGGAACCGATAACGACGGCCTTCCACTTGCCGCCGGACTTGTCCTCGACGCCTTGCAGAGACAGTCCCTGCTGCATGCGGATGTCGCGCAGCCGGTTGCCGAGCGCCTTGGCGTAGTCAGATGTCGCCATGTTGGAATCAACTCCAAGTTTTCGGTACGAGAGGAATCCTATTGTTGACTACGGTCGGTGACCATTGGCCGTTGGGGTGCCCGAAACACGTGTTCTTCGTCGCGTAAGGCCCTCACAACCGTTGTCCAAACCTTACTAAACCCCTCATCCGGTCGACTTTCAGCGTCACCTCGGCCCGGTCTGCCTTCACGCACAGTTACGAGCGACGTAAGATGGCCCGCGACGAAACCGTTCTTTAACAGACCGTCCCGTGAGGCGGAGAAGGAGGTTCGCGTGGTTGCTCCTGCCCTGCGGCAGACACCTGGTGATCCCAACGGCGGCAAGCAGATCCTGGCCGCCGACGACATCGGCCGGATTCTCGACCGCATCGCCCATCAGATCCTTGAGAAGACCAAGGGCGCCCCCGACACGATGCTCCTGGGCATCCCCACCCGGGGCGTGGCCCTCGCCGGCCGCCTCGCCGAGCGCATCCGGCGCTTCGCCGACATCGACGTCCCCGCCGGCACCCTCGACATCACTCTCTACCGCGACGACCTCCGCCGCGGCGGCGCCCTGCGCGCGCTCGGACCGACCGACCTGCCGCAGTCCGGCGTGGACGACCAGCGGGTCATCCTCGTCGACGACGTCCTCTACTCCGGGCGCACCGTCCGCGCCGCCCTCAACGCCCTCCTCGACCTGGGCCGCCCCGCGCAGGTGCAACTCGCGATCCTGGTCGACCGCGGCCACCGCGAGCTGCCCATCCGCGCCGACTACGTCGGCAAGAACATCCCCACCGCCCGCAATGAGAACGTGGCCGTGCGCCTGGTCGAGTACGACGATCGCGACGCCGTCATCCTGACCGGAGGCGAGGAGCGATGAAGCACCTCCTGACGACCAAGGAGCTCACCCGCGACGAGGCCGAGCTCATCCTCGAGCTCACCGGGCAGATGGCCGACGCCGTCTCCGGCCGCGAGGTCCCCAAGCTCCCGACCCTGCGCGGGCGCACCGTGGTCAACCTCTTCTACGAGGACTCCACCCGCACCCGCACCTCCTTCGAGACCGCCGCCAAGCGCCTTTCCGCCGACGTCGTCAACTTCTCGGCCAAGACCTCCAGCGTCAGCAAGGGCGAGAGCCTGCGCGACACCGCGCTCACCTTGCAGGCCATGGGCGCCGACGCCGTCGTCATCCGCCACCCCGCCGCCGGAGCCCCGCAGCGCCTCACCCAGTGGCTCGACGGCGCCGTCCTCAATGCCGGCGACGGCACCCACGCCCACCCCACGCAGGCCCTGCTCGACGCCTACACCATGAAGCAGCGGCTCGGCGGCATCGAGGGACGCACCGTCGCCGTCGTCGGCGACATCGTCCACTCCAGAGTCGCCCGCTCCAACGTGTGGCTGCTGTCCAAACTGGGCGCCAAGGTGCGCCTGGTCGGACCGCCGACCCTGTTGCCCGCCAACCTGGAAGAGTGGCCGGTCGAGGTCGCCTACGACCTCGACTCCAGCCTCTCCGACGCCGACGCGGTCATGATGCTCCGCGTCCAGCGCGAGCGCATGAACGACGCGTTCTTCCCCACCGCCAACGAATACGCCCGCCTCTACGGGCTCGACGAGCGCCGCCTCGCGCTCATGCCCGACCACGCCATCGTCATGCACCCCGGGCCGATGAACCGGGGCATGGAGATCGCCGCGGCCGTGGCCGATTCGCCGCGCGCCACCATCACCGAACAGGTCGCCAACGGCGTCTGGGTCCGCATGGCCGTCCTCTACCTCCTGCTCACGAATGGAGAGACCGCATGAGCGACATACTCATCAAGGGAGCCGACCTGGTCGGCAAGGGCCGATCGGACGTGCTCATCTCGGGCGGCCGCGTCGCCGAGACCGGCTCGATCACCGCGGCGTCGTTGAAAGGCACCGGCGCCGAAGTCGTCGACGCCGACGGCCTGGTGCTCCTGCCCGGCCTGGTCGACCTCCACACCCACCTGAGGGAGCCCGGCCGCGAAGACGCCGAGACCGTCCGGTCCGGCACCCGCGCCGCCGCCAAGGGCGGCTACACCGCCGTGTGCGCCATGGCCAACTCCTACCCCGTCGCCGACACCGCCGGTGTCGTCGAGCAGGTCGCCGCGCTCGGACGCGCCGCGGGCTACGCCGACGTCCAGCCCATCGGCGCGGTCTCCGTCGGCCTCGGCGGGGAACGCCTCGCCGAGATCGGCGCCATGGCCCACTCGGCCGCCGCCGTCAGCATGTTCTCCGACGACGGCCACTGCGTCTCCGACGCGCGCCTGATGCGCCGCGCCCTCGAATACGTCAAGACCTTCGACGGCCTCATCGCCCAGCACGCCGAGGAGCCCCGGCTCACCGAGGGCGCCCAGATGAACGAGGGCACCGTCTCAGCCGAACTCGGCCTGCCCGGCTGGCCGTCGGTCGCCGAGGAGTCGATCATCGCCCGCGACGTGCTCCTGGCCGAGTACACCGGCGCGCGGATCCACTTCTGCCACATCTCGACCCGGCGGTCGGTCGACATCATCCGCGAGGCCAAGGCCCGCGGCGTCGCCGTCACCGCCGAGGTCTGCCCGCACCACTTGCTGCTCACCGACGAGGCCGCCCGGTCCTACGACCCGGTCTTCAAGGTCAACCCGCCGCTGCGCCGCGAGGCCGACGTCCTGGCCCTGCGTGCCGCGCTGGCCGAGGGCGTCGTCGACGCGGTCGCGACCGACCACGCCCCGCACGCCCCGCAGGACAAGGACTGCGAGTGGGCGGCCGCCCGTCCGGGCATGCTCGGCCTGGAGACGGCCCTGTCGATCTCGGTGCTCGCTCTCGGCGGGCCCGAGGACGTCGACTGGGACGTCGTCGCCGAGCGCACCTCCCGCACCCCGGCGCGCATCGCCCGACTCGAAGGCCACGGCCACGACCCCATCGCCGGGGCGCCGGCCAACTTCACCCTGGTCGACCCGGCCCGGTCCTGGACCGTCGTGCCGGCCGAACTCGCATCCCTCTCCCGCAACACCCCCTACGCCGGGATGGAACTCCCGGTAACGATCCAGGCGACGTTCCTTCGCGGACGCGCTACCGTCCTCGAAGGCAAGCTTGTGGAGGAGACGACCGTATGACCAGCAGAGCACCCGCGATCCTCGTACTCGAAGACGGCCGCGTCTTCCGGGGCGAGGCCTTCGGATCGGTCGGCGAGACCTTCGGCGAGGCCGTCTTCAACACCGGCATGACCGGCTACCAGGAGACCCTCACCGACCCGTCCTACTACGGACAGGTCGTCGCCCAGACCTCCCCGCAGATCGGCAACACCGGCTGGAACGACGAGGACGACGAGTCCCGCCGCATCTGGGTCGCCGGATACGTCGTCCGCGACCCCTCCCGCGTCGCCTCCAACTGGCGCTCCAAGCGCGGGCTCGAGGACGAGCTCGCCACCCAGGGTGTCGTCGGCATCTGCGGAGTCGACACCCGCGCCCTCACCCGCCACCTGCGCGAGGCCGGCGCCATGCGGGTCGGCATCTCCTCGCGCTCCACGGACGCCGATGCCCTGCTCGCCAAGGTCAAGGCCTCGCCCCAGATGGCCGGCGCCAACCACGTCGGCGCCGTCACCACCGCCGAGCCCTACACCTACGAGGCCGAAGGCACCGCGAAGTACACCGTCGCCGCCATCGACCTGGGCATCAAGCGCAATACGCCCCGGCGCCTGGCCGCGCGCGGCATCACCACCACGGTCTTCCCGGCCGAAGCCACGGTCGAGGACCTGCTGGCGGACGGCCCCGACGCGGTGTTCCTCTCCAACGGCCCCGGCGACCCCGCCACCGCCGACCACCAGGTCGCCGTCACGCGCGAACTCCTGAAGCGGAACGTCCCGGTCTTCGGCATCTGCTTCGGCAACCAGATCCTCGGCCGCGCGCTCGGCCTGGACACCTTCAAGCTCAAGTACGGCCACCGCGGCATCAACCAGCCCGTGCTCGACCGCCACACCGGCAAGGTCGAGATCACCGCGCACAACCACGGTTTCGCCTTGGCGCCACCGGAATCGGGCGAATTCTTCGACACCGACTTCGGCCGAGTCCAGGTCAGCCACGTGTGCCTCAACGACGACGTCGTAGAAGGCCTCACCTGCCTCGACGTCCCCGCCTACTCCGTGCAGTACCACCCCGAGGCCGCCGGCGGGCCGCACGACGCCGACTACCTGTTCGACCGCCTCACCGCGCTCATCGACAAAGAAGGGGCTGCTACCGATGCCTAAACGCGACGACATCCACCACGTCCTGGTCATCGGCTCCGGCCCCATCCAGATCGGCCAGGCCTGCGAGTTCGACTACTCCGGCACCCAGGCCTGCCGCGTCCTGCGCGAAGAGGGCATCAGGGTCACCCTGGTCAACTCCAACCCGGCCACGATCATGACCGACCCCGAATACGCCGACGCCACCTACGTCGAGCCGATCACCCCCGAGGTCATCGAGCAGGTCATCGCCCGCGAGAAGCCCGACGCGCTGCTGCCGACCCTCGGCGGCCAGACCGCGCTCAACGCCGCCGTCGCCCTCCACGAGGCCGGCATCCTCGAGAAGCACGGCGTCGAACTCATCGGCGCCGACATGGACGCCATCCAGCGCGGCGAGGACCGCCAGCTGTTCAAGGACATCGTCATCAAGGCCGGCGGCGAAGTCCCGCGCTCCGCCGTGTGCCACAACATGGACGAGGTCAAGGCCACCGTCGACGACCTCGGCCTGCCCGTGGTCATCCGGCCCTCCTTCACCATGGGCGGCCTCGGCTCCGGCATGGCCCACACCTGGGACGACGTCGACCGCATCGCCGGCAACGGCCTCGCCGAGTCCCCGACCACCGAGGTCCTCATCGAAGAGAGCGTCCTGGGCTGGAAGGAATACGAACTCGAGCTCATGCGCGACCGCAATGACAACGTCGTCGTGGTCTGCTCCATCGAGAACGTCGACCCCATGGGCGTCCACACCGGCGACTCCGTCACCGTCGCCCCCTCGATGACCCTCACCGACCGCGAATACCAGAGCCTGCGCGACCTCGGCATCGCCGTGCTCCGCGAGGTCGGCGTCGACACCGGCGGCTGCAACATCCAGTTCGCCATCGACCCCGCCACCGGGCGCATCATCGTCATCGAGATGAACCCGCGCGTCTCGCGCTCCTCCGCGCTGGCGTCCAAGGCCACCGGCTTCCCGATCGCCAAGATCGCCGCGAAGCTCGCCATCGGCTACACGCTGGACGAGATCCCCAACGACATCACCAAGGCCACGCCCGCCGCGTTCGAGCCGGCCCTGGACTACGTCGTCGTCAAGGTCCCGCGCTTCACCTTCGAGAAATTCCCCGGCGCCGACCCGACCCTGACCACCACCATGAAGTCCGTCGGCGAGGCCATGAGCCTCGGCCGCACCTTCCAGCAGGCCCTCCAGAAGGCCCTGCGCTCCACCGAGACCAAGCAGGCCGGGTTCTGGACCAGACCCGACCCCGAGGACGCCGACCTCGCGAACACCCTTGAGGCGCTTCGCACCCCGCACGACGGCACCCTCTACACCGCCGAGCGGGCCCTGCGCCTCGGCGGCACCGTCGACCAGGTCCACGAGGCCTGCAAGATCGACCCGTGGTTCCTCGACCAGGTCGCCCAGCTGGTCGACCTGCGCGCCGAGATCGAAACGGCCGTCGTCATGGACGAGGCGCTGCTGTGGAAGGCCAAGCGCGCCGGCTGCTCCGACGCCCAGATCGCCGCCCTGCGGCCCGAACTCGCCGGAGAGACCGGCGTGCGCACCCTGCGCCGCCGCCTCGGCCTGCGGCCGGTCTACAAGACCGTCGACACCTGCGCCGCCGAGTTCGCCGCGAACACGCCCTACCACTACTCGACCTACGAGGACGAGACCGAAGTGGCGCCCTCGAACCGGCCGAAGGTCATGATCCTCGGCTCCGGTCCCAACCGCATCGGCCAGGGCATCGAGTTCGACTACAGCTGCGTCCACGCCGTCCAGGCGCTCCGCGAGGCCGGCTACGAGACCATCATGGTCAACTGCAACCCCGAGACCGTCTCGACCGACTACGACACCGCCGACCGGCTCTACTTCGAGCCCCTCACCTTCGAGGACGTCGCCGAGGTCCACCACGCCGAGCACACCAGCGGCAAGGCCGCCGGGGGACCGGGCGTCGTCGGCGTCATCGTCCAGCTCGGCGGCCAGACCCCGCTGGGCCTGGCCGACCGCCTCGCCGCCGAGGGACTGCCGATCGTCGGCACCTCCCCGCAGGCCATCGACAACGCCGAAGACCGCGGCGTCTTCGGCAAGCTCCTGGACGAGCTCGGCCTCGTCGCCCCCGCGGGCGGCGCCGCCACCTCCTTCGAGGAGGCCCGCGCCGTGGCCGCCGAGATCGGCTACCCCGTTCTCGTCCGTCCCTCCTACGTCCTCGGCGGGCGCGGCATGGAGATCGTCTACGACGAGGACACCCTCGCCGGATACATCTCCCGCGCCACCGAGGCCAGCCCCGAGCACCCGGTCCTCATCGACCGGTTCCTCGACGACGCCATCGAGATCGACGTCGACTGCCTGTGCGACGGCGAGGACGTCTACATCGGCGGCATCATGGAGCACATCGAGGAGGCCGGCGTCCACTCCGGCGACTCCTCCTGCGCGCTCCCGCCGATCACCCTCGGCGCGGCCGTCATCGAGCAGATCCGGCACTACACTGCCAAACTCGCCTTCGGCATCGGCGTGCGCGGCCTCATGAACGTGCAGTACGCCCTCAAGGACGAACAGCTCTACGTCCTCGAGGCGAACCCGCGCGCCTCCCGCACCGTCCCGTTCGTCTCCAAGGCGACCGCGGTTCCGATGGCCAAGGCCGCCGCCCGCATCGCACTCGGCGCCCGCATCGCCGAACTGCGCGCCGAAGGCATGCTCCTCCCCGAAGGCGACGGCTCCGACACCGCGCCCGACGCGCCCATCAGCGTCAAGGAGGTCCTGCTGCCCTTCAAGCGCTTCCGCACCACCGAAGGCGCCGGCATCGACGCGCTCCTCGGCCCGGAGATGAAGTCCACCGGCGAGGTCATGGGCATCGACCGCTCCTTCGGGCTCGCCTTCGCCAAGGCCACCCTCGCCGTCTACGGGAAGCTCCCCACCTCGGGGAAGGTGTTCGTCTCCGTCGCCGACCGCGACAAGCGCTCCATCGTCTTCCCCATCCGCAGCCTGGTCGACCTCGGCTTCACCGTCTACGCCACCGACGGCACCGGCCTGGTCCTGCGCCGCCACGGCATCGACTACACGCCGGTCGCCCGCCACTCCGGCGGCACCGGCACCCACACCCAGGACGCGGTGAGCCTCATCGCCTCCGGCGGCGTCGACTTCGTCATCACCACGCCCTCGGCGTCCACCGGGCCCCGCACCGACGGCTGGGAGATCCGCTCCGCCGCCGCCGTCGCCGACATCCCCTGCGTCACCACGATCCAGGGCGCCGCCGCCGCGACCCAGGCCATCGAATCGGCCGCCCGCGGGGAGATCACCGTCACCCCGCTCCAGGAACTCCACCAGCGCCTGCGCGGCGCCGAGCGAGTTTAAAGCCGCAGGTGAGCGGCGCGACGTCCGTGGCCGTGTCGCTCACCGCCCGAATTGACGTATACAGGTAGATGATGCTCTATCAAACTCTGGCCCGACCGGTCCTGTTCAGGATCGGGCGGGGCGACGCCGAAGCAGCGCACGACACCACCTTGCGCTGGCTCTCGCGCGTGTCCACCCAGCGGCAGATCCGCAATGCGCTCATCAAGGTCAACCGCGTGAACGCGCCCGTGGAGGTCTGCGGAATCCGGTTCCCCAACCCCATCGGGCTCGCCGCGGGCATGGACAAGAAGGGGCTGGCCATCGGCGCCTGGCCCGCCCTCGGATTCGGCTTCGCCGAACTCGGGACCGTCACCGGCCAGGCCCAACCGGGCAACCCCCAACCGCGCATGTACCGGCTCCGCAAAAGCGGCGCGATCATCAACCGCATGGGCTTCAACAACGACGGCGCCCAGGCGCTGGCGGCCCGGCTCACCGCGGCCCCGCCCGTGGACTGCCCGCTCGGCATCAGCATCGGCAAGTCCAAGGCCGTGCCGATCGAGCAGGCCGTGCCGGACTACCTGCACTCGCTGCGGACCCTGTACCCCTTCGCGGACTACTTCGCCGTCAACGTCTCCTCGCCGAACACCCCAGGCCTGCGCCAGCTCCAGGACTCCTCGGCGCTGCGGGAACTGCTCGGCGCGATCCGGGCCGAGGGCGACCGCATCGCCGCCGGGCGGCCGCGTCGCCCGGTCTTCGTCAAGATCGCCCCCGACCTGACCGAATCGGCCATCGCCCAGCTGCTCGAGGTCTGCCTGGAGACCGGCGTGGCCGGCGTCATCGCGACCAACACCACGCTGGGACGCGACCGGGTGGACCCGAGCGAGGACGCCATCGCCGCCGAGCCCGGCGGCCTCTCCGGCCGCCCGCTCACCGAGGTGTCGCGAGAGATAGTCCGCTTCGTGCACACCGAAACCGGGGGGCGGTTGCCTATCATCGGTTCCGGCGGCATCATGACGCCCGATGACGCCGCATCCATGTTCGACGCGGGCGCCAGCCTGGTCCAGATCTACTCGGGCCTGATCTACGGCGGTCCCTCGGTGGTCCGCGGTTCCGTCCGTCGCTACAAGAAGTTCGCCAAGCAGCGCGCCAAAGCCGCCGCGCATCCCCCGTCCCGACCCTCACCCACGACCTAGGCCACGCTCCTCGAAGACCGTGCTTTTGAAAGGAAGCTAACCGTGTCCGCAAAGAAGGATTTCGGCTCCCGCGCGTTTCACATGTTCGATGCGCGAGGCCCGCTGTGCGCCGGAATCGACCCCCATGGAGCCCTGCTTCAGCACTGGGGCCTCGACGATGACCTCGCCGGGGCCGAGCGCTTCGCGATGACGATGGTCGAGGCCTGCGCCGGGACGGTCGGATTCGTCAAGCCGCAGTCGGCGTTCTTCGAGCGATTCGGCTCGGGCGGCATCGTCCTGCTCGAACGCGTCATCGCCGAGAGCCGCCAGGCCGGCGCCCTGGTGATCCTCGACGTCAAGCGCGGTGACATCGGCTCGACCATGGCCGCCTACGCCCAGGCGTACCTCGACCCGGCCTCGTCGCTGGCCGTCGACGCCATCACCGTCAGCCCCTTCCTCGGAGTCGGCTCCCTCCAGCCCGCCTTCGACCTCGCCGCCGCGCACGGCAAGGGCCTGTTCGTGCTCGCCCGCACCTCGAACCCCGAGGGCAAGCAGGTGCAGATGGCCCGCCGCCGCGACGGCCGATCGGTGGCCCAGTCGATCATCGACGAGGTCGCCGAGCACAACGGCGAGGCCGAACCGCTCGGTTCCTACGGCATCGTCCTGGGCGCCACTGTGGGCGCCTGCGCGAGCGAAGGTGAGGCCAGGCTGCGTGAGTCGACTTACGGAATCACCCACACGCAGGTCCGTCAACGTGACACCGCTCACGATTTGTCCGACTTCAACGGCCCCATCCTCGTACCGGGCATGGGGGCGCAGGGGGGCAGGCCGAGTGATCTTCCGCGCGTGCTGGGACCGGCTGTAAACTTCGCGATTCCGGCCTATTCCCGACAAATCGCACAGCCAGGTCCGGCCGTGGCGAGCATTCGCAGCGCCGTCGAGGCGTTGCAGGCCGAGTGCCGGGCGGCGACGAGGGAATAAATCGCCCGCTCTCTTGGCGGGAGATAGCCCCACCCCCGGTCACAGGCGTGTCGGAGGCTGGGGTTACCGTTCCCGAGCTGGGTATGCTTTGGCGATACCCGCACGTCAAGGTCCAGAGGGACGAAACCATCGACTGCAAGGAGACCCCGTGCCGCTCCCTAAACTGACACCGGAACAGCGCGCCGCAGCCCTCGAAAAGGCCGCCGCCGCCCGCAAGGCCCGCGCCGAGCTCAAAGAGAAGCTGAAGTCGGGCGAGACCACCCTGGACGCGGTTCTGAAGTCCGCCGCGACCGATGACATCTCCGGAAAGATGAAGGTCTCGGCCGTCCTCAAGGCCCTCCCGGGCATCGGCGACAAGCGCGCCACTCAGATCATGGAGAAGCTCAAGATCGCCGACTCGCGTCGGCTGCGCGGGCTGGGCGAGCACCAGCGCGCCGCGCTTCTGGATGAATTCAAGGGCGACCAGGCCTAACTTCGGGTAGTAGTAGTCGCGTGAGCATCGATTTTCCGCACGCCGCTCCGGCACAGCGTCTGACGGTCCTCTCCGGCCCGTCAGGGGTTGGCAAGGGCAGTGTCAAGGCCCTCATCCAGGAGTACTACCCGTGGGTCTGGCTCTCCGTGAGCTGCACGACCCGCCAGCCGCGCCCGGGTGAGGTCGACGGCGCCGACTACCACTTCGTGTCGACCGACCAGTTCGAATCGATGATCGCCGCGGGGGAGTTCCTTGAATGGGCCTCCTACGCGGGGAACCTGTACGGAACCCCCCGCGGCCCCGTCGAAGAGCGCCTTCGAGCCGGACTCCCGGCACTGCTCGAAATCGAACTCCAGGGCGCCCGCCAGGTCCGGCGCAGTATGCCGGACTCCCAGCTGGTGTTCCTGGCCCCGCCGTCATGGGACGAACTGGTCCGCCGCCTCACGGGGCGGGGGACCGAGGACGCCGCGACCATCGAGCGGCGCCTGAAGGCGGCCCGCGCTGAGCTGGCCTCCGAGGCCGAGTTCGATCACACGGTCACGAATGTGTCGATCGAGCAGGCCGCCTCCGAACTGGTAGAGTTGCTGGGTTCACCGGCCATCGTCAAGTCCGGAGCCCGTTAGCACCACGAGTCGCACACGAAGGACAACACGTGTCAGGGACTGTCGCCGACCCCGTCGGCATCACCAACCCGCCGATCGACGACCTGCTCGAGAAGAGCGAGTCGAAGTATCAGCTGGTCATCTACTCGGCCAAGCGCGCCCGGCAGATCAACGCCTACTACTCGCAGCTGGGCGAAGGCCTGCTGGAGTACGTCGGCCCGCTCGTCGAGACCACTCCCGAGGAGAAGCCGCTGTCGATCGCCATGCGCGAGCTCGACAAGGGCCTGCTTGAGACGAAGGCCTTCGACGACCCCGACGCCTAAGGGACGGGCGTGAACATCGTCCTGGGCGTGTCGGGCGGCATCGCCGCCTACAAGTCCGTCACCCTGCTTCGCCTCCTCAAGGAGTCCGGTCACGACGTGACCGTCATTCCCACCGAGGCGGCGCTGAATTTCGTCGGTGAAGCCACCTGGGAGGCCCTCTCGGGCCACCCGGTGGCTTCCGGCGTGTTCGCAGACGTCTCCGAGGTCAAACACGTCCAGCTTGGCCGTCAGGCCGATCTGGTCGCCGTCGTACCCGCCACCGCCGACCTGCTCGCCAGGGCCGCGACCGGCCGCGCCGACGACCTGTTGACCTCGACGCTCCTGACGGCGACCTGCCCGGTGGTCTTCGCTCCGGCGATGCACACCGAGATGTGGCAGCATCCGGCCACCCGCGCGAACGTCGCGACGCTGCGCGAGCGGGGCGCCCATGTGGTCGAGCCCGACTCGGGCCGCCTCACCGGAGCCGACACCGGCCCGGGCCGCCTCCCCGAGCCCGAATCGCTCTTCGCCCTCCTGAAGGGTTTTCTCACATCTGCCCGCCCGTCGCCCACCACCACCCGAACCGGAGTGAACGCTGTTTTCACCCGGGATCTCGTCGGACGCAAGGTCCTGGTGACCGCCGGCGGCACCCGGGAGGCCATCGATCCGGTCCGCTTCATCGGCAACCACTCATCGGGCCGTCAGGGCATCGCCATCGCCGCCGCGGCCGCTGGGCGCGGGGCCGAGGTGACGCTCATCGCCGCCCACGTGGACACGGCTCTGCCCGCAGGGATCCGCGTCGAGCGGGTCGCGACCACCGGCGAGCTGTATGAGGCCACGGTCAGGGCCGCTGTGGAAGCGGACGCGATGGTGCTCGCCGCAGCCCCGGCCGACTTCACTCCGAAGGAAGCCTCGGAGCGCAAGCTCAAGCGCAAGGGCGACCTCGAGCTCGCCCTCACCTCGACTTCCGACATCTCGGCTGCCGTCGGCCGGGCCAAAACTCCAGGTCAGGTCCTCGTGGTTTTCGCCGCTGAGACCCACGACGGCCCCGAGCACGCCCAATCCAAGCTCAAGCGCAAGGGCGCTAACCTGGTGGTGCTCAATGACGTCTCCGGCGGCGCCGTGTTCGGCGAACCGGAGAACTCGGTCACGATCTTCGACGAGCGCGGCGAAATCGATGCGCTCGTCCACGCCAGCAAGGAATCGGTGGCCGATGCCATCTGGGATGCCGTGTCAGCGCGTCTCCCGGCAGGTGGACGCGACTGACACTGCTCGGCCGCGCGTGCCGAGTTGGTGGGAAGATCTGGAGCGAATAGACTTGTGAGCTGCGAAGTCAGTTGAAGTGCGCCGCTGCGCGGCGTGGATGTGTGTTGAGGAGTGCCGTGGCACGTCGCCTGTTCACCTCCGAGTCGGTCACTGAGGGCCACCCGGACAAGATCGCCGACCAGATCTCCGATGGGATCCTGGACGCCCTGCTGGGCGAGGACCCCACGAGTCGGGTCGCGGTCGAGACGCTCATCACCACGGGCCAGGTCCACGTGGCCGGTGAGGTCACGACCGGCGCGTACGCCGACATTCCCCGGATCGTGCGCGACACGATCCTGCGGATCGGCTACGACTCCTCGAAGAAGGGCTTCGACGGCGCCTCCTGCGGCGTGAACGTCTCGATCGGCGGCCAGAGCCCCGACATCGCCCAGGGCGTCGACAAGGCCTGGGAATCCCGTGTCGACGGCACCGACCTCGACGAGCTCGACATTCAGGGCGCGGGCGACCAGGGCCTCATGTTCGGCTTCGCCTGCCGCGAGACCCCTGAGCTCATGCCGCTGCCGATCGCCTTGGCGCACCGTCTTTCCCAGCGCCTCACCGAGGTCCGCAAGGACGGCACCGTTCCGTACCTTCGCCCCGACGGCAAGACCCAGGTGACGATCGAATACGAAGGCAACCGGCCCGTGCGCCTGGACACCGTGGTGGTCTCCAGCCAGCACGCGCCCGACATCTCGCTGGACTCGCTGCTGTCGCCCGACATCGCCGAGCACGTCATCGCCCCCGTAGTGTCCGGACTGGACCTCGACACGGCCGACTACAAGCTGCTGGTCAACCCGACCGGGCGTTTCGAGATCGGCGGCCCCATGGGCGACGCCGGCCTCACCGGCCGCAAGATCATCGTCGACACCTACGGCGGCTACGCCCGCCACGGCGGCGGCGCCTTCTCCGGCAAGGACCCGTCGAAGGTGGACCGTTCGGCCACCTACGCGGCCCGCTGGGTGGCGAAGAACATCGTCGCGGCCGGCCTCGCCGAGCGCTGCGAGGTCCAGGTCGCCTACGCGATCGGCAAGGCCAAGCCGGTGAGCATCGCGGTCGACGCGCAGGGCACCGAGACCGTCGACCCGGCCCGCATCGAGCGGGCCGTGCGGGAGGTCTTCGACCTGCGGCCCGCCGCGATCATCCGCGACCTCCACCTGGTCCGCCCGATCTACTCCATGACCGCGGCCTACGGGCACTTCGGACGCGAGCTGCCGGAGTTCACCTGGGAGGCGACCGACCGCGCCGCAGCTCTGAAAGAAGCCGTGAATTAAGCCGTTGCCCGGTGCCCCCGAACAGTCGGTGGCACCGGGTATAACTGATCAAATGACCGAGTCCCCGACCACGTTCGCCGCGGTGTGCATCGACCACCCACTGCCGCAGCTGAACCGGGACTTCGACTACAAGATCCCCTCCGAACTCCAGGGCGAAGTCGCGGCGGGCTGCCGCGTCAAAGTGCGCTTCAGCGGGCGCCCGCTCAAGGGCACGGTCCTCGCGGTGAAGGACGCCTCCGACTTCCGCGGCCCCTTCCAGCCCGTCCTCGAAGTGATCTCTCCGGGCCCGGTATTGACCCCCGAGGTCTCCCGGCTGGCCCGCGCGGTGGCCGATCGCTACGCGGGCAGACTCTCGGACGTCCTGAGCCTCGCTCTGCCCAAGCGGATGAAGAAGGTCGAGACCGAACCGGCCCGGGAGCGGCACCCGATCACCGCGACACCTCTCCCCACTCTCTGGAATAGATATATCGCGGGCGAGGCATTCGTCCGCGCTCTCGGCGAAGGCAAGTCGCCGAGGGCGGTATGGGGCGCCGTTCCCGGCGAGGACTGGCCGACCCGCCTCGCCGAGGCCGCGGCGACCGCGGCCGCCGCCGGTCGCGGCGCGCTGCTGATCGTGCCCGACCAGTTCCACTTGGCCCGCCTCGATGCGGCGCTGACCTCCGTGCTGGGCCCCGATCGCCATGTCTCCCTTTCGAATGCGACCGGTCCGACCCCGCGATACCGCGCCTTCCTCCAGGCCCTGCGGGGGGAGGTACAGATCGTCGCCGGCACCCAGGTGGCGATGATGGCGCCGGTCGACCGGCTCGGCCTCGTGGCGATCTGGGACGACGGCGACAACAACCTGGTGAGCCTCCACGCCCCCTACCCGCATGCGCGCGAGGTGCTGCTGACACGCGCGGAACTCTCGGGAGCCGCCTGCCTCATCGGCGGATACACCCGATCCCCCCAGGCGCAGCTGCTGGTCGAATCCCGATGGGCCGTGTCGGTGACCGGGGACCGCGAAACCATCCAGGCCGCCGCGCCCCGGGTCGTCCCGGTCGGCGACGAGGGCGACATGGCCGCCGACCCGTCCGGATCGACGGCCCGACTCCCCACGGTGGCATGGGAGGCCGCGAGAAAGGCGCTGAGGGCCGAGCAACCGGTGCTGATCCAGGTGCCGCGGCGAGGCTACGTCCCGGCGGTGTCGTGCCAGCGCTGCCGAGCGCGGGCCATGTGCCCGGACTGTGGCGGGCCGCTGAGCCTGACCGGCTCGCGCCGCCCTCCCGCGTGCACCTGGTGCGGTCGGGTCGATGTCGACCACCAGTGCACGGAGTGCGGCTCGAATCGGGTCCGCGCGGTCGTGATCGGCGCCGAGCGGACCGTCGAGGAGATCGCCCAGGCGTTCCCCGGGGTCGAGGTGCTCGAATCGAATGCGTCGAATCGATTGGAAACGGTGCCGCCCGGCCCGGTCGTGGTGGTCTCGACCCCGGGTGTCGAGCCTGCGGCGCCCGACGGCTACGGCGCGGTCCTGCTGCTCGACACCTGGGCGCTGCTGACCCGCGCCGACCTGGCGGCTTCGGAGGAGGCGTTGCGCCGCTGGGCCAATGCGGTGGCGTTGGCGCGGCCGGAGGGGACCGCCGTGGTGGTCGCCGATGGGGGACTGCCGGTGGTGCAGGCGCTCATCCGCTGGGACCCGGCCTGGTTCGCCTCCCGGGAACTGGCCGAGCGCACCGAGTTGGGTTTCCCGCCGGCGGTGCGAATGGCGTCCCTGACCGGCCCCCTCGGCGAACCTGAGAAGTTCGCCGCGGCCGTGGCGGCGGAGACCGAGGTCGAGGCGGAACCGATCGGCCCGATCCCGGTGGACGAACACACCGAGCGTCTGCTCCTGCGCGTTCGCCGCCGCGACGGCGCCGCCCTGGCGAAGGCCCTGTCGGCGGCCACGGCCGCCAGGGCCAGCTCGAAGGCCGAACTCGTCAAGGTCCAGGTGGATCCCAGAGAGATCGCCTGAGCACTTCCCCGGACGCGTCCTGCGATGGTGAATGCGGCGACCCCCACCCGGTCGCCGTGGTTCGACCCCTCCAATACCGCGGGGAGACTCGCGTTCATCGACTCGGTCGGTGGGTATCCCCAGCATTCGGCCGGTGAATGCGATGGGTCGGCCCTGGCGCGGACCTGTAGGAGGTGAGAATTCGGGCATGGCGGTTCTTATCGGAACCTCAGGTTGGCAGTACCGCGACTGGAGGGGCGAGTTCTACCCCGAGCGGCTCCCGAAGCGGCTCTGGCTGGAGCATTATGCCCGGCACTATCCGACGGTCGAGAACAATGGCGCGTTCTACCGGCTGCCCGACCGCGATACCTTCGCGGGCTGGCGCGACCGCCTTCCCGACGGGTTCGTCATGGCCGTCAAGGCCAGCCGGTTCCTCACCCACATGAAACAGCTGCGCGAGCCCGCCGAACCGGTCGACCGGCTCAGCGACGCCGTCTCCGGGCTCGGTGACCGCCTCGGACCGATCCTGTTGCAGCTGCCGCCGCGGCTCAAGGCCGACCACAAGCTGCTCGCGGCCTGTCTCGACCGATTCCGGCCGGGACAACGCGTCGCCGTCGAGTTCCGCCATGAATCGTGGTGGACCGACGAGGTCCGCCAGGTCATGGGCGAACGCGACGCCGCCGTGTGCTGGTCCGACCGGGGCGGGCGGCCCCAGAACCCGCTTTGGCACACGGCGTCCTGGGCCTACCTGCGGCTGCATGAGGGCACGGCGAAACCCTGGCCGAGCTACGGCGACACCGCGCTGAACACGTGGTGCCGCCGCCTGGACGAGCGGTGGCCGGGCTCCGCCGACTGCTACGTGTACTTCAACAACGACCAGGGCGGCGCTGCCGTTCGGAATGCCGACCGCTTCGCCGAGCTGATGCGCCGGCTCGGCCGCGAAGTCGCCTCGTCGGATCGATGAATTCGCGCCCCTCGGATCGTCTCTACTGATGTCATCGGGTGGGGAACCCGAGCCGCATCTTTTGAGAGGACCGAAACCATGGCACAGAAGATCACCACCAACATCTGGTACAACGGCGACGCCGAGGACGCCATCGAGTTCTACTGCACCCTCTTCGACGACGCGAAGATCACCGACACCGCCCCCTACCTCGAAGACGCCCACGGCGAACCCGGCAAGACCATGATCGTGAACTTCGAGATCGCCGGGCAGAAGTTCACCGCCATCAACGGCGACGACTCCGCCAAGCACGACCACGCCATGTCCCTCCTGGTCGACTGCGAGTCCCAGGCCGAGATCGACCGCCTGTGGGACGCCATCCTCGCCAAGGGCGGCAGCGAGATCCAGTGCGGCTGGATCGCCGACAAGTGGGGCGTCAACTGGCAGATCTGGCCCGGTGAGGCCGACCGGTACGTGATGGGCCCCGACAAGGAGGGTGCCGTGCGCGCCACCCAGGCCATGTACCCGATGAAGAAGATCGACCTTCAGCAGCTCAAGGACGCCTACGAGGGCAAGTGAGCGCCGAATGACCACCGGAACTCGGCTCCCCCTCCCGGGGGAGCCGAACCGCTCTTCGGAGGGAGGCCCGGCGGCGGCCAGGCGGCGAAGCTGAATGCATGACACAGCAAACCGCTCACAGGCCTGTCACCGGAAGGCTCGCACCCACCGCCGCGTTCCTCTGGTCGCTGCTGGCCATCGCCATCGGCCTTTGGCACCTCGTCGCCCCCGGCGAAGGCCCCTTCTCCCACGAGCTCTACCAACCGACCGTCCCGATCCCGGACTCGTTGCCGGCCTTCGTGATCCCGACCGCCCTCATGGTGGCGGGAGCCGCCGGCCTGATGCTGGCCCGAGCGCGGGCCGGCCTGTGGCCCGTCACCGCCCTGTACGCCATCGTGTTCGGGCTGCTCGTGGCCACCTCCAACCTCGTGGCCGCCGCCGGATACCTGGCCGCGTTCGCCATTCCGCTGCTGGTCTTCGTCCTCCCACTCCTGGTGGCGCGCAGGCCGATCACCCGGATCGTCGCCTTCGTCGCCGAAGCCGCCGCGCTCGCGGCCCTATTCGCCTTCGGCCCGGTCTCGATCGGCGTGGCCGCTGAAACCTTCGGCAACGTCGCCAGGGCATTCGTGGACCTGGCGCCCCACCTGCTCGCCCAGGTCTGGGCCGGGGCCGGCGGGGTCATCTGGGCCGCGCTGACGGTGCGGACCCTGCGCCGACGCTGGACCAAGCTCGGCGCCCCCGCCTGGCTCGCCCCCGAATCCGCGATCCGCTGGGGCAGGGCGGCCGCCTACATCGCCGCCGCCTGCGCGCTTCCCTACGGACTCTTGCGCCTGACCTGGCTGACCCCGTGGCCGCTCCTGTCTCCGTCCCCGGGCGAACTCGAGGCCGACCCCGGCATGCGCATGTGGGGCCTGTTCCTCGGCTTCGCGTGCCTCACCGGCGGCGTGCTGTGCCTCGGAATGACCCAGCGGTGGGGCGAGCGCTGGCCCGTGTGGATGCCCGGCCTCCATGGCAAGCCGGTCCCTCCGAAGATCGCGATCATCCCGGCCACCACGGTCGCCGCCCTGTTCACGATCGCCGGAGTCTCCCTCCCGGTGATGGCGATCCGGCAAGGCGAGCCCCTACTGGCGCTGGCGTTCCCGTTCTACATCTGGGGCCCGGCGCTCGGCGCGGCAACGCTCGCCTACGCGATCAAGCGCGGCGTCGTCCAGCCGCTGACGAACTGATCCGCAGGAGTCACGATTCATGCCCACGATTCGCGATTGGCACAATGGCCTCATGCGAATGCTCGCCCCGCTCTGGTCCCGGGCCACCTATCGAGGGTGGATCTGGCTCATCCTGGGCGGGGCGCTCATGATGCCCTACATGATGGTCGGCGCCCTCGTCCACAACTGGATGTATCCCGAGTCGGGCCTCGACGGCATCACCCACCCCGGCGTCTACCTCGCGGTACTTCCCCTGGTGGCCGCCAGCTCGCTGCTGCTGCCCGACCGCGAGGTCGAGCGCACCGCCGCCCGCCGCCTCCTCGGCTCCGAGTTCGACTCCCCATTGGACGACGAGTCGTGGAACTCGCGCTGGCGCACCGGCTGCTGGTTCACCCTCCACGCTGCGATCGGCGGCCTCCTCTCGGGTGTCACGCTCGCGATGGTCCCGTTCGCGTTCTACTTGATGTACCGGGGAGTGTTCCCGGTCGAGGACGACCCGCTCCTGGCGCTGGGCTGGCCCGTCGGATGGGGCCTGCTGCTCGGTCCGCTCCTAACTGCCGTCCTCATCGGACTCGTCGCCGCCACTGCGGCGGGCATGCGGCGCCTCGCTCCCAGGCTGCTCGGGCAGGGCGCGGCCGACCGCCTGTCCGCCACCAGGGCCGAGGCCGCACGACTGGCCGCTCGCAATCGCATCGCCCGCGAACTGCACGACTCGGTCGGCCACGCCCTTTCGGTCGTGGTCGTCCAGTCGGATGCGGCCGCCCGCGTCATCGACGCCGACCCCGCCTTCGCCGCCCGGGCCATGGCCGCGGTCGGCGAGACCGCGCGCGACGCGCTGGCCGAGCTCGACGCCGTCATCGGCGCCCTCCGCGAGGACCGCGAGGCCGACCGCGTCCCGCAGCGCGACCTGACCGACCTGGAGGCGCTGGCCGCGGAGTCCGGCGTCGCCGTCGACCTGGAAGTCTCGGGGGAGCGGAGCGCATTGGGCCGCTTGGCCTCACGTGAGACGTACCGAATCGTCCAGGAGGCGCTGACCAATGTGCTGCGCCACGCCGACGAGGCCCGGGCGACCGTGCGGATCGACATCGGCGAGCGCGATGCGAGGATCGTCGTCACCAGTCCCGCCGCCCGCCCGACGCGATCGGGCCGGAACGGTCGGGGGCTGATCGGCATGAACGAGCGCGCCGCCGTGCTCGGCGGCACGGTCCAGACCTCCCGGGAGGACGGACGCTGGATCGTCCGCGCCGCCGTCCCGCTCGAAACGACCACCGGAAAGGCCGACAATGACTGAGCCGCTGCGCATCGCCCTGATCGATGACGAGGAGCTCATTCGATCCGGGTTCGCCGCCATCATCGGCGCCGAACCCGACCTGGAGGTCTGCGCCCAGGGCGCCGACGGCGTCGACGCGCTCAATATCGCCCGATCCGGGAGGGTCGACGTCCTGCTCATGGACGTGCGCATGCCCAGAGTCGACGGCATCGAGGCCACCGAGCGGATCACCGCCGAACTGGCCGAGCGCCCGAAGATCCTGGTGGTCACCACCTTCGACAATGACGATTACGTGTGGCAGGCGCTACGCGCCGGCGCCGACGGGTTCCTGTTGAAGCGCACCAAGATCGAGGACCTCCTCGCGGCGGTGCGGCTGGTCGCGCGCACCGACGCCGTGCTGTTCCCCGAATCGATCCGACGCCTGGCTGCGGCCACGGCCAAGCGGTCCGAGGCCCACCCGGGCATCGCGGACCTGAGCGAACGCGAGCGCGAGGTCCTCCAACTCGCCGCCAAGGGCATGTCGAACACGGAGATCGCCGAACGCCTGTATCTCGGCCGGGAGACCGTCAAGACCCACCTGAGCAGCGTCTACACCAAACTGGGAGTCCGTGACCGCACCCAGGCGGTCATCGCCGCCTACGACTCCGGCCTCGTCTAGAGCCCTTGAACCCCTAGAGCCGTTCTCGTCGCCCCGCCGGACAGCGCGTCGGCTCGGCGCCCTCTTCAGTCGTCCTCGCCTGGAGGTCCGTGCCGCCGCTCGGCGCGCAGGGCGGCCCAGTGGCGGAGTCGGCGGCCGATCTCCGCTTCGTTTCCGTTCGCGGTGGGGTGGTAGTAGATCTCGCGGTCCATGTCGTCGGGGAAGTAGTCGGCGCCGGAGAAGCCGTCTTCGGTGTCGGGGTCGTACTGGTAGTCCGCGCCGTAACCGAGGTTCTTCATCAGCCGCGTCGGCGCATTGCGGATGTGCAGGGGCGGCATGAGGGACCCGGTCTGGCGGGCGCTCTGCATCGCGGCCCCGAGGCCGCGGTAGACGGCGATGGACTTGGGGGCGGTCGCGAGGTAGACGACGGCTTGGGCGATCGCCAGTTCTCCCTCGGGGGAGCCGAGCCGTTCGTACACGTTCCAGGCGGCCAATGCCTGATGGATCGCCTCGGGGTCGGCGATGCCGACGTCCTCGGAGGCGAAGCGGACGATCCGCCGGGCGATGAACAGCGGGTCCTCGCCGCCGTCGAGCATCCTGGCGAGCCAGTAGAGCGAGGCGTCGGGATCGGAGCCGCGCATGGCCTTGTGCAGGGCCGAGATGAGGTTGTAGTGGCCCTCCTGGGACTTGTCGTAGAGCGGGGCGCGCTTCTGGATCTGCTCGGCCAGACCGGTCGTGTCCAATGGGCCGGTGCCCTCGGGGAGCGACTGGAGCTGTTCGACCATGTTGAGCAGGTAGCGACCGTCGCCGTCGGCCATGGCGATGAGGGAACCGCGCGCGTCGGCGTCGAGCGGCACGAGGCGGCCGGTGTCGCTCTCGGCGCGGGCCAGGAGGGTCTCCAACGCGGCGGTGTCCAGGCGGTTGAGGACGAACACCTGGCAGCGCGACAGCAGGGCGCCGTTGAGTTCGAAGCTGGGGTTCTCGGTCGTCGCCCCGACGAGCACGATCGTGCCGTCCTCGACGTAGGGCAGGAAGCTGTCCTGCTGGGCGCGGTTGAAGCGGTGGATCTCGTCCACAAACAGCAGCGTGCCCTGGCCGACCTCGTGCCGGTGCTGGGCCGCCTGGAAGATCTTGCGAAGATCCGCGACGCCGGAGAACGTGGCCGACAGCGGCTCGAACACCAGGTCGGTCGCCTCGGCGAGGAGCCGGGCGATCGTGGTCTTCCCGCACCCGGGCGGGCCCCACAGGATCGTTGAGACCAGCTTGCGGCGCGCGACCATGCGCCCCAGCGGCGCGTCGGGGGCCAGCAGATGCTGCTGACCCACCACCTCGCCGAGTGTCCGCGGACGCAGCCGGTCGGCCAGGGGCCGGGGCGGCTCGTCGCCGAACAGCGGCAGCACCGGCTCGGTGCTTCCCATCTATCAGCCCTTCACTCGAAGCGGTCCCCTGCGTTGCGGGGGCTCTGGTGGCAATGGTGCCCGAGGGGACCGACACAACGCCTCGAACTCGACGCAAAACGGCCGACCGGTGCAATCGAGGTCGCGCCGCCGAATCGGCGGCGCGACCTCGTGCGGTTCAGATTCCGGAGTAGGCACCCCGGCCGCTCCCTGAAGGTCTCGTGCCCGAGTCGCGGCGGCGTGCACGGGCCGGACTCAGGCCATGGCCTCGCGGACCTTCGCGGTGTCGACGAACTGCTCGAACCGGACAATCAGGCCGCCGCGCACGGTGAAGTGGTGGGCGACGCGCACGTCGATCGGTTTGCCGGTGGCCTGGTTGGTCGCCGTGTAGCGGGCCAGGACCACGACGTTCTCGCCGTCGACCACGTAGGTGTCGTCGTGGGCGGTCCAGTCGGTCCAGTCGGCGCCGAGCCGTTCCATCACGTTCGCCGTGACGCCCTCGGGCGTGCGGTAGGTGCCGGCGAGCGGGAAACCCGCCATCTCGGTCCACTCCACATCGGGTGCGAGGGTGACCCGCAGCGCGGCCAGGTCACCGGCGGCCGAGGCCAGGTATTGGCGCCGGACGACATCTCTCGGGGCCGTCGAGGCCGCGAAGTCGGTGTCGGTCAGCCCCACGCCATTTCACCCTTCGCGACCTTGCCGCCGATCTGGGCGGCGACGAGCAGTTCGGCGTCGGGGTGGCGCTTGACGAGCTCGGCCGTGACGGCTGCGCCGTCGGCGGCGTTCTTGAGGACCTCCTCGAACTCGTTGAGGTAGTCGCGGGTGTACCGAACCGCCGCGACGGTGGCGTCGGCGCCGGGCGCGCGGTGGCCGGGGACCACCAGGGCCGGGTCGAGGGCCTCGATCTCGTCGAGCACGCCCCGCCACACGGAGCGGGCGTCGGTGTCGGTGTCGGCGGTCCACACGTGCTGGCCGGAGAAGACCAGGACGCCGCCTACGACGGCGCGCAGGTCGGCCTGCCACAGGTAGTGCCGGTCGGCCAACCCGGGGACGCCGCCCTTGAGCTCGAAGCGGCTGCCTTCCAGGACGATGTCGTCGTCGAGGACCTCCAGGTCGACCAGGCGGGTCGGCAGGTTCGTCCCTGCCGAGGCCCAGGCCTGGAGCTTGCCCTCGTAGGAGTGCTTGATGTGGTCGATGACCGGTGCGGTGGCGACGAAGCGGGCATTGGGGAAGGCGTCCGCGAGGACCTCGGCCCCGAAGTAGAAGTCGGGGTCGCCGTGGCTGACGTAGACGGTGGTGAGGGACTTTCCGGAGTCGAGGATCTCGGCGACGAGGCGGTGCCCGTCGGCGCGGGTGAAGCCAGCGTCCACCAGCAGCGCTTCACTCTCGCCGGTGATGAGGGTGGCGGTCTTGGCCTTGTTCCCGGCCGGGAAGTCGAGGTCGAAGATCTTGATTTCCGGTGCGTTCATCGTTGCTCCTCGCAAGGTGACTGCTGGCCTCGCACGACGCGAAGCCGCTTTGTCTGATGCAACAGTATCTGACCAGTCAGATATTTCCGCTCGCTCAGATAGCGATTCAGATCACGTCGATTAACGCATGCGTCCGATGCTGTCGCGGGCGGAATGGCTGAGAATCCGCAGGTCGTCGGCGAACTGGCGGCGGTGGTCGGCGGGTAGAGGCTCCAGGAAGTAGCGCTCGATGTTCGCGGTGTGCACGCGGGACGCCTCGACGGTCTTGGTCTCGCCCGCCGCAGTGAGCCGCACCAGGCGGCCGCGCCGGTCGCCCGGGTTGGCGACGCGCTCGACCAGTCCAGCGGCCTCCATGCGATCGATCAGGCGGGTCACACCGCCGGAGGTGAGCACCTGGGCGCGGCTGATCTCGCCCATCGACTTTCCGGCGTCGCCGACGCGCGCCAGGATCAGCAGCACCTCGAACATGAGGTGGGTGATGCCGCATTCCTCCTCGATGGCGCGGCCCAGCAGGTGTTCGAGCCGGTTCGCGGCCCCGAGGAGTCGTCCGAACGCGAGCACGTGCTCATTGCCGGCGGCCTCCTCGGCCGTCCTGATCTCCTCGCCCACCCATGCCCCCATTCACCAGCCCCCAAGATACGACAACGGGTGAACGCGACCCTTCTGGGAGCGGAACTCCCGCTCTGACTGCGCCTTGGCGATCTGCCCAAGGAGCGAACGCCGCGCTCTGCCGGTCGACACTCCTCGGTCCATGGTGCTATGGTTAGTTAGTCAAGTAATGAACCACTGGACCAATGCACCGGTCCACGATGCGAAGGAGGCGAGATGTTCGATGACGGCGCACCGATCTATCGGCAGATCGCCGACCAGATCAAGGCCGAGATCATGAACGGCTCACTCGAACCGGGAGGCAAGGTCATGTCCACCAACCAGTACGCGGCCTTCTACAAGATCAATCCGGCCACGGCGCAGAAGGCGTTCCGGGATCTGGTCGAAGAAGGCGTCCTCTACAAGCAGCGGGGCGTCGGCATGTTCGTCGCCGAGGACGCCCGCGAGAAACTCGCCGGCGACTTCCGGGCCCGCTTCTTCGACGACGTCCTGCAACCCCTCATCCGCGAGGCCCGCCAGGCCGGAATCTCGCTGACCGACATCATCGACTACCTCAAGACCCAGGAAGGCGTCCTCAAATGAGCTTCTCCGTGTCCCTGCGGGACGTGACCCTCAAGTACCGCGACAGCGAAGCCCTGTCCAATGTGAACCTCGAACTCGAGGCCGGCAAGATCCACGGCCTCCTGGGCCGCAACGGCGCCGGCAAGACCACCCTGCTGAGTCTCCTGGCCGCCTTCCGCAAGCCCACCGCCGGCACGGTCCTGGTGAACGGCGGACCGATATGGGAGAACGCCGAGATCGTCTCCCGCGTCGCCCTCATCCGCGAAGGCGGCGACTTCGACGACAGCGACACCGTCAAGAGCAGCATCGAGACCGGCGAGATCCGGCCCTCCTTCGACCGCGACTACGCCCTCAAACTGGCCGACAAGTTCGAACTGCCCCTGAACAAGAAGGTCCGCTCCCTCTCCCGCGGCAAGCGCTCGGTCCTGGCCGCCATCTGCGGCCTCGCCGCCCGCGCCGAACTCGCCATGTTCGACGAGGTCCACCTCGGCATGGACGCCCCCACCCGCGACGCGTTCTACAAGGAACTCCTCGCCGACTACATGGATCGCGAGCACACGATCGTGTTGTCCACGCACCTCATCGACGAGGTCGCCAACTACCTCGAGGAGGTCGTCATCCTCGACCGCGGCAGCGTGCTCCGCCACGAGCCGGTCGAGGCCTTCCAACGGATGGGCGCCACCCTCACCGGACCGGCCGACGCCGTCGACGCCGTCGCCGTCGGGCTCGAGGTCCTGGCGGAGCAGCGCCTCGGCGGCACCAAGAGCGCCACCGTCACCGTCCTCGACGCCCCGACCCGCGAGCGCGCCGCCGCCTCCGGCATCGAGATCGGGCCCGTCGGCCTCCAAGACCTCTTCATCCACCTCACGAGCCCCGAACGCGATGGAGCGTAACGATGTCGGCCACCAAGACCCTCCAGCTCCCGACCCGCCGTTACTGGCTCGGCCCGGCCCTCACCTGGGAGGCCCTCAAGTACTACCGCTACTGGTTCGTCGCCGCGATCGTCCTGTCGGCGCTGTTGCCGTTCCTGGTCTCGTTCTCCCGGGACATCGACACCTCGACCTGGTCCTACACCGCGAACATCGGCGCGATCTTCACCGCCATCGTCGCCGGGGGCTTCCTCTACTCCCTGGCTCCGAGCTTCATCGCCAACAGCCTCACCCGACGCGAACTCGTCGTCTCCTTCGGCCTCTTCGGACTCACCTGGGGACTGTTCTGCGGGGCCCTGGTCTTCGCCGGGCTGGTGGCCGAACACGCCTACTACGGCGCGATGGGCTGGACCCAGAGCATCGAGTACTCCGGCGAGCTCACCGTGATGGCCTCCTTCGGCCAGGCGGCCGAGCATGGCGCCCTCTACCTGCTGGCCTACCCGCTGTACTTCCTCGGCGGCGCCATCATCGGCGCCGCCACCTACCGCTGGGAAGGCACCGGCTGGCTGATCGCCTTCCCGGTCGCCGTGGTCGTCATCGGCCTCACCGACGCGCTGTCCCGCACCGTCCCGACAGGCCCAGACTGGCTGCGGTTCGTCACCGAGTACGCCCAGGGCTGGGGGAGGGGAGCCGTCCTGGCCGCCTTCGCCGCGGCGCTCGTGATCGGTGCCGCGATCGGCTACCGGCTCCTCATCGACATCCCGGTCCGCGCGAAGAAGGCCTGACCCATGAGCGCCCGAACCCTCTCGCTCCGCGGCCGCCGCTACGCACTGGGCGCCCAGTTCACCGCTGGAGCCTTCAAGTACTTCGCGTGGTGGATCCTCGCCGCGACGGTCATCGCCACGGCGGCCGGACTCATCGTCGCCGCGTACGGCTCCCAGGCCGCCCACTCCGGATGGTTCTACGCCGCCAATGCCGCCAAGTTCTTCACCGCGTTCATCGGCGCCGCGTTCGTGGTCACTCTGATGCCCATCCTCGTCGCCCAGGGCCTCACCCGCCGTGAATCCGCCGTCTCCTTCGGCGTCTTCGCGCTGCTGTGGTCGGCCGGCGTGAGCGTGCTGTGCTCCGCCGGCTTCCTCGCCGAGCACGCCTACTACCGCGCCCTCGGCTGGACTCAGACCGTCAACGTCGACGGCGCCGACCACGCCATCGACTCGGTCGGATCCGCCTTCGGCGCCACCGCGACCTACCCGCTGTCCTACCTGATCTACTTCCTCGGCGGCGCGATCATCGGACTGTGCTGCTACCGCTGGGAGAGCACGGGCTGGCTCAGCGTCGTCCCCGTCATCCCCATCGGACTCGCCGTCGACAACGGCCTCGCCGTCTCCGGGCCGTGGGGGCCCGGCTGGCTGCTGGCCCTGATCGGCGTCACCGACGACCTCCCCGCCGCGGGCGGCATCACCCTCGCCGTCGCGGCAATCCTCCTGGGCGCCTGGCTGTTCCGCGGCATCCTGCTCGACACACCGATCCGACCTAAGAAGGCCTGACCATGAGCACCGTTCTCGACAACCGCCGCTACCGCTACGGGCTGCGCATCTTCACCGACGTGGCACGCTCCAGCCGCTACTGGATCCTCGGCGCGCTCTTCCTGTGCACCGCGGCCACGGCCGTCACCGCCCAGATCTGGCCCGGCGCCGACTTCAGCATCTGGGGCGTCGCCGTCTCGATCCTCCAGTGGTTCCCGGCCGCCCTCGGCGGCGTGTACCTCTTCACCATGCTGCCGATCATGATCTCCCTGGGCCTCACCCGGCGCGAATTCACCGTCGCCTTCGCCGTCTTCGGCATTCTGGCCGCGCTCGCCTCGGCCCTGATCGCGATCGCCGGCGCGCTCGCCGAACACGCCGTGCTCGAACTCGTCGCCGAACCCCTGAACACCTGGGGCGGCGACTTCGCCGCCGGGGCCCGGTACCTGATGATCGCCCCGATCTACACCCTCGGCGGCATGGCCGTCAGCGCGCTCACCATCCGCATCGGCAACGGTTCGGCGCTGTTGGCGGCCCCGCTCGTGCTGGCCGCGCTCATCTACGCCGGAACCCTGATGATCGAGTTCTTCGAGGTCACCGTCAACGCCCATGACTGGACGTTCGCGGCCTGGATCGGCAGCGGCCTGGTCGCCCTCGCGGCGCTCGCGGCGGTCTACACGCTGTCGCTGCGTTCGGTCCCGATCCGGCCGAAGCGGGCGTGAGACCATGGGCGCGCTCGCAGCACAGGTGCCCGCCTGGGTCGCCGTGCTGGCCGCATGCGGGGCGGCAGGGCTGGTGGCGGGCCTGCTCCTGGCCACAGGACCGGCCCCTCCGTCCAAGGCCCGGACGTCTCAGAAGACGCCGCGCGCCACAACTGGCGCCGACCCCTCTTGCGAGCCGCGCGGCGAGTGCGACACTGGTAGACGGCCAGTTCAAGCGTTGAGAGGTCAGCACATTGTCGATCCAGCCCATCCGCATCTTCGGTGACCCGGTCCTGCGTACGCCCGCAGAGGACGTCGACACCTTTGACAAGGAACTGCGGGGCCTGGTCAAGGACCTGCTGGACACCATGCGGGACGAAGGCGGGGCGGGGCTCGCCGCGCCGCAGCTGGGAATCAGCAAGCGGGTCTTCTCCTTCGATGTGGACGATGTCATCGGCCACATCATCAACCCGGTCCTCGAATTCCCCGACGAGGAGGAGCAGGACGGTCCCGAGGGCTGCCTGTCCCTTCCCGGCCTGTACTTCGACACCATCCGCCGCCAGAACGTCGTCGCGAAGGGCTTCAACGAGTACGGCGACCCGCTCCAGATCGTCGGCACCGGCATGATGGCCCGCTGTCTCCAGCACGAGACCGACCACCTGGACGGGATCATCTTCATCGACCGGCTCGACTCGGATCGCCGCAAGTCCGCGATGGCCGAGATCCAGGCCCAGGACTGGTATAACGAGGACGTCAAGGTCAAGGTCACACCGCACGACAGCAAGGGCGTCTTTTTCAAATCATGAGGATTGTTTTCGCGGGCACCCCCGAGGTGGCGCTGCCGACGCTGGAGGCGCTGCACGCCTCGGCCCATGAGATCGTCGCCGTGTTGACCCGCCCCGACGCCCGTGTCGGACGGGGCCGCAAGCTCTCGCGCTCGCCCGTCGCCGCCTGGGCCGACGAGCACGGCATCGAGGTCCTCACCCCGGCCAAGCCGCGCGAACCCGAATTCCTGGACCGCCTGCGGGAGCTCGACGTCGACGTCGTCCCCGTGGTCGCCTACGGCGCGCTCGTCCCGCCCGCCGCGCTCGAGATCCCGCGCCTGGGCTGGATCAACCTTCACTTCTCGCTGCTCCCGGCCTGGCGGGGCGCCGCCCCCGTCCAGCACGCGGTGCTCGCCGGCGACGCCATGACCGGCGCCTGCGTCTTCCAGCTCGAAGCCGGCCTGGACACCGGGCCGATCTTCGGCCGGCTCACCGAGCCGATCGGCCCCGCCGACACCTCGGGGGACCTGCTCGAACGCCTCTCGATCGCCGGAGCCCTGTTGACCAGGGACGTCGTCGACGCCCTGGCGGACGGCCTCCTCCAGGCCGAACCTCAGCCCGAAGACGGCGTCTCCCTGGCCCCCAAGCTCTCCGTGGAGGACGCCCGCGTCCGCTGGGCCGACCCGGCCTTCGCCGTCGACCGCCGCATCCGCGCCGTCACCCCCGCACCCGGCGCCTGGACCGAGTTCGACGGCGCGCGCCTGCGCCTCGGCCCGGTCACCGTCGACCCCGAAGGTCCCGCCCTGGAACCCGGCGAAGTCGCCGTGTCCAAGCGGGCCGTCCACGTCGGCACCGCCACTGACCCGGTCCGCCTCGACCAGGTCCAACCCGCCGGCAAAAAGCCGATGGACGCCGCCGCATGGGGCCGCGGCCTCCAGACCGCGAAACCGAGCCTTGTATGAGCCGCAATGAATCCGGCGACCTGAACACCGGCGTATCGGCCCGACGCGTCGCCTTCGACGCCATCCGCGCCGTCTCGGCCGAGGACGCCTACGCCAATATCGTGCTGCCGAAACTGCTGGCGCATGAGCGCATGAGCGGCCGCGACGCCGCCTTCGCCACCGAGCTGACCTATGGGACCCTCCGCTGCCTCGGCACCATCGAGGCGATCCTCACCGCCGCCTCCGGCCGCGACCTCGACGGCCTCCAGGCCGACCTGGTCGACGCGCTCTGCCTGGGCGCCTACCAGATCCTGTACACCCGCGTGCCCGTCCACGCCGCCGTCTCCACCACCGTCAGCCTCGTCAAGGCCGCCGTCAGCCCCCGCGTGTCGGGCCTGACCAACGCCGTCCTGCGCAAGGTCGCCGCCCGCGACCTCGACGCCTGGGTCGACCGGCTCGCCTCCGGCGACCGCCTCGGTGACCTGGCCCTGCGCCACGCGCATCCGAAGTGGATCGCCGAGGAGTTCGACGCGGTCGTCGGCCCCGACGAGACCGCCGCCGCGCTCGCGGCCGACAATGTCGCCCCGCCGGTCCACCTGTGCGCCAAGCCGGGACGCATCGAGCAGAGCGACCTGGCCGCCAAGGCCGACGGCAATGTCGGCCGCTGGTCGCCCTACGCCGTCTACCTGCCAGGGGGCGACCCCGGCAAGATCAAGGCGGTCGCGGTCGGCCGCGCCAGCGTCCAGGACGAGGGCAGCCAGCTGGTCGCCGCCGCCCTCGCCGCCGCGCCCCTGACCGGGACCGACAAGACCTGGGTCGACCTGTGCGCCGGACCCGGCGGCAAGACCGCGCTGCTCGGAGCGCTCGCCTCCCAGCGCGGCGCCCGCGTCGACGCCGTCGAGATCCAGGCCCACCGCGCCGAGCTGGTCACCAAGGCCGCCAAGGGGCTTCCCGTCACCGTCCACACCGGAGACGGGCGCACCTACGGCACCCCCGGCAGCGCCGACCGCGTCCTGGTCGACGCGCCCTGTTCGGGACTGGGCGCGCTGCGCCGCCGTCCCGAGGCGCGCTGGCGCAAGCGCCGTACCGACATCGACGGCCTCGCCATCCTGCAGCGGGAGCTGCTGGCCGCCGCGATCGAGCTGGTCCGGCCCGGCGGGGTGATCGCCTACGTGACCTGCTCGCCCGCCCCCGAGGAGACCGTGGAGGTCGCCGCCGGTGCGCTCAAGCGCCCCGACGTCGAGCTCCTCGCGCCGGTGTCGATCACCGAGAGGGTTCCCGATTCCGAGCGGGACGGTTTCGTGCAGCTGTGGCCCCACCGCCACGGCACCGACGCGATGTTCCTTGCGCTGCTGCGAAAGACCGCTTAGTCAGTCTGACTCGAAGGCTCTCACGCCGCCGTACCCGAATGCGGTTCAAGTTCGCCATGCTCTGGCCGGATTCTGCTGATTTGTCGCGAGCCCCCTCTGGACTCCACAATTTGGAAGCGCTACCATACATCGACAAACATTGATCTCCTCCGGGCATCCGGCACAGCAACCCTAGGAGCGCGACATGAACCGACGCAAGAGACTGGCCGCCATCGCGGCCGGTACGGCCGCTGCGGCGATAGCAGCGGCAAGCGCCGCATTCCTCCTCAGCCCCGGCGCGGGCGCCGAAACCGACGACGCCGCCCAGAGCGAAGCCGAAGCCGCACAGGCACAGCCGCTGTGGGCCAACCCCAACACTCAGGCGGCCCGATGGGTCGCCGAGAACGGCGGCGACTCGCGCGCCGCCCTCATCGGCGAGCGCATCGCCTCGACCGCCGCGGGCACCTGGTTCACCACGACCAACCCCGAAGGCGGCATCGAAGCGCAGATCTCGGCAGTGGTCGACGGCGCCGCCGCCGACGGCGCGGCGCCCATCATGGTCGTCTACAACATCCCCAACCGCGACTGCGGCGGCGCCTCCGGCGGCGGTGCGAGCAGCCACGAGGAGTACCGCGGTTGGATCGACGACATCGCCTCCGTCCTCTCGGGCCCGGCGTACATCGTCCTCGAACCCGACGTGCTCCCGCACGACTGCTACGGGGATTCCGAACGCGCCCAGATCAACCAGTCCATGGAGTACGCGGCCCGCACGCTCAAGGCCGCCGACCCCGAGGCCCACGTCTACATCGACATCGGCCACTCCAACTGGCTCTCCGCCGATGAGGCCGCCTCCGCGCTGAACGCGGCCGGCATCGCCAGCGCCGACGGCTTCTCGATCAACACCTCGAACTATCGCACCACTGAGGAGGCCAGCGCCTACGCCGCCGAGATCCGGTCGATCGTCGGGTCCGACAAGGGCGCGGTCATCGACACCAGCCGCAACGGCAACGGCCCGCTCGGCGAGGAGTGGTGCGACCCGCAGGGCCGTGCCATCGGCGCCAAGCCGACGACCGCGACCGGCATCGACGGCATCGACGCGTTCCTGTGGGTCAAGTTGCCGGGTGAGGCCGACGGCTGCGCCGGTGCCGCCGGGCAGTTCATTCCCGACCTGGCCTACTCCCTGGCCGATGCCGCCGGACCGGACTGGCCCGGCGAGGAGCCCACGGAGGACCCGACCGACGAGCCGAGCGAGGATCCCACCGGTGGGACGACCGACGGAGACTGCTCCGCCGAGTTCGTCGTGGTCAGTCGGTGGAACGGCGGCTGGCAGGCGAATGTCGACGTCACCGCCGGCACCACGGCGCTCTCCGGCTGGACCCTCACCTGGGACTGGCCCGGTGACCAGGCGATCTCCAGTTCCTGGAACGTCGACATCTCGCAGTCCGGCAAGACCGTGACCGCTTCGGACGTCGGCTGGAACGGTTCCATCGCCTCCACCGAGACGATGAGCGCGTTCGGCATGGTCGGCAGCGGGAGCCCGCAGGTTCCGGCGATCGAGTGCGCCGCCTGATTCGAGGCTGACCGCACACCCGGTGTCCGGTCTGTGTCGCGCTCCGGCGACTTACACTGTGCGTGTGGCACAGACCGACACCGTTATCGCCCCGAGCCTGCTGGCTGCTGACTTCGCCCGCCTCGCCGAGGCGGCCGACGCCGTGGACGGGGCCGTCGACTGGCTCCATGTCGACGTCATGGACAACCATTTCGTCCCCAATCTGACGCTCGGTCCGCCGGTTGTCAAGGCGCTCAAGGCGGCCACCGAGATTCCCCTCGACTGCCACCTGATGATCACCGCCCCCGAGCGGTGGGCCGTGGGGTATGCCGACCTCGGCGCCTACAACGTCACGTTCCATGCCGAGGCAAGCGCCGACCCCGTCACGCTCGCGAAGCAGATTCGAGCGGCCGGGTCCAAGGCCGGGCTCGCCATAGACCGGGACACCGCTGTGGAGGACTATCTTGACTTGCTGCCCGAGTTCGACACGCTGCTGATCATGACGATCAAGGCCGGTTTCGGCGGGCAGGCGTTCATGCCGGAGATGCTCGACAAGGTCCGCGTGGCCCGCTCCCGCGTCGAGACCGGACACCTGGAGCTGCGCATCGAGGTCGACGGCGGGATCGCCGATGACACCATCGAGGCCGCTGCCGAAGCCGGTGCGGACGCGTTCGTCGCCGGCACGGCCGTCTACGGTGCGGCCGATCCCGCCGAGGCGGCCAGGCGCCTCCGAGCCCGCGCGGACGCCGTGCGATGAGCAGATGAGCCTCGCATGGCCACCAACCCCTCAGATCTCGTCCTCATTGCCGATTCCGATCCGGAGATAGCCGAATTCCTGGCTGGGCGGCTGCGCGCCGACGGTTTCGATACGGCGCTGGCCCGCGACGGCTACCAGGCGCTGGCAGGGATCGCGCTGCGCCGGCCCGGCATCGTGATGCTGGAGGCGGAGCTGCCGTTCATCGACGGGCTGGCGTTGACGCGGCAGTTGCGGGCGGATCCGGCCACGGCGAGTTTGCCGATCATCCTGTTGAGCGCGCGCCCGAGCTCGGCGGACAAGATCGCCGGGCTCAAGGCTGGTGCCGATGACTACATCGCCAAGCCGTTCGATCCGGCCGAGGTCTCGGCGCGCATCGATTCGGCGATCCGCCGCCACCGTGAGATCCGCGAGTCCTCGCCGCTGACGGGGATGCCCGGGAATGACCGGATCCTGCGCGAGCTCAACTCGTGGATCACGCGGGGTGATCCGTTCGCCTTGTGTTACATCGACATCGACCATTTCAAGGCGGTCAATGACGTGTACGGGTTCGTGCGGGGCGACGAGTTCATCAAGGGCCTCGCCGAGTGCGTCTACGCCTCCGCGGGCGACGCTGGCGCCGCGCCGGTGTTCCTCGGGCACGTCGGGGGCGACGACTTCACGGTGCTGTGCCTGCCCGAGCACGCCCGGCCCGTCACCGGGTTCCTCAACGACCACTTCGCGCACCGGGTGCGGCAGCTGTGCGACCCGGTCGATGTCGAGCGCGGCTATATCGAGCACGCGGACCGCTCCAGTCGCAAGAGCGTCCGCTCGCGCCTGCCCACCCTTTCGACCGGTGTCGCGCTCTCGACGCACCGGCGGTTCGCCGACGCCTACGAGGCGGTCGCCGAGGCCACGGCCCTGAAGTCGATCGCGAAGTCCCACGCGGGCAACTACGTGGCCTACCCCGACGGCCGGGCCCCGGGGTCCAAGCGCCGCCCGGTGTTCTGGACGAACGAGACCTGACCACCCCAGCTGTTGAGACAACAGTCACGGAATAGAGACCCCTCGAATCCGTCGTGGCACACTTCTATGTAGCAAACGCGCGTCAGCGGGGTCGGTGAAATTCCGAGCCGGCGGTGAGCGGCCCAACAGCCGCGAGTCCGCGACCCGTCCGCAGCCAGCGGACGGTTGACCTGGTGAGAATCCAGGACCGACGGTTAGAGTCCGGATGGGAGCAGACGCGTCGCGGGAGCGGCCCTCTTCGGGTTGCCCTGCGCGATCTTCCCTGACCCCGCCTGCGTGCGTGACTTATCCGCATCATGTAGGGGGTCAATCCCATGTTCACCGGTATCGTCGAGGAACTCGGCGAGGTCGTCAAGACGGGCGCAGCAAGCCTGTCCGTGCGCGGCCCGCTCGTCACCTCGGACGCCTCGTACGGCGACTCGATCAGCGTCAACGGCGTCTGCCTCACCGTCGCCATGCTCGACGGGGACGCCTTCACCGCCGATGTCATGGCAGAGACCTACCGCCGCACCGCCATCGGTGATCTCAAGGTCGGCGACAAGGTGAACCTGGAGCGTGCCGCGACCCTCACCACCCGCCTCGGCGGCCACCTGGTGCAGGGCCACGTCGACGGCGTCGCCGAAATCGTGAAACGCAGCCCCGCCTCCGAGTGGGAGGAAGTCACCTTCCGCCTGCCGCCCGGCCTGGCCAAGTACGTGGTCGAAAAGGGCTCCATCACGATCGACGGCACCTCGCTGACCGTCGCCTGGATCGAAGGAGACGAGTTCTCCGTCGGCCTCATCCCCGCCACCCTTGAAGCGACCACGTTGGGCCGTAAGACCGTCGGCGACCCGGTCCACATCGAAACCGACGTGACCGCCAAGCACATCGAAAAGCTGCTGCAAGCACAGAGCCAATTCTCGGCTCCGGAGTCCACCGAGGGAGAGACGCGATGAGCGACATCAAACTGGACCGCGTCGAAGACGCCATCGCCGCCATCGCCGCCGGACGGCCGGTGATCGTCGCCGACGACGCCGACCGTGAGAACGAAGGCGACATCGTCTTCGCCGCCGAAGACGCCACGACCGAGCTCATGGCCTTCACCATCCGCTACACCGGCGGCTACGTCTGCGTCGCCATGCCCTCCGCGACCGCGGACCGGCTCGACCTGCCCCCGGCCCACCACACCAACCAGGACTACAAGGGCACCGCCTTCGCCGTCTCCGTGGACGCCCGCAAAGGCGTCTCCACCGGCATCTCGGCGGCCGACCGCGCCCAGACCATCCGGGTCCTCGCCGACTCTGAGACGCTCGCCACCGACCTCAACCGGCCCGGCCACGTCGTCCCGCTGCGCGCCAAGGACGGCGGCGTCCTGGTCCGGCGCGGCCACACCGAGGCCGCCGTCGACCTCACCCGCCTCGCCGGGAAGCAGCCGGTCAGCGCCATCTCCGAGCTGATGAACGACGACGGCACCATGATGCGCCTGCCCGAGCTGCGCGCCTTCGCCGATGAGCACGGCCTCGTGCTCATCACCGTCGCCCAACTCGCCGCTTGGCGCCAGCGCAACGAGGTCCAAGTCAAGCGCCTCGCCAAGGCCCGCCTCCCGCTGGAGGCCGGGGAGTTCACCGCCGTCGGCTACCGCGCCGTCTTCGACGGCAATGAGCACGTCGCCCTCGTCAAGGGCGACATCGGCGACGGCCTGGACGTCCTCGTCCGGGTCCACTCCGAATGCCTCACCGGCGACGCCTTCGGCTCGGTGCGCTGCGACTGCGGCCCCCAGCTCCAGGCCGCGCTCCGCGCCGTCGAAGCCGAAGGCCGCGGCGTCGTCCTCTACATGCGGGGCCACGAAGGCCGCGGCATCGGCCTGGTCCACAAGCTCCAGGCCTACCAGCTGCAGGACCAGGGCCGCGACACCGTCGACGCCAACCTGGAGCTCGGCCTGCCCGCCGACGCCCGCGACTGGGCCATCGGCGCGCAGATCCTCGAAGACCTCGGCATCAAGTCGATGCGCCTGCTGACCAACAACCCCGACAAGCGCGCCGGGATCGAAGGCCACGGCCTCGAGGTCATCGACCGGGTCGGCCTGCCGTCCTTCTCGACGCCTGACAACATCGCCTACCTGACGACCAAGCGCGACCGCATGGGGCACCTGCTCGACGGCCTGCCCCCGCTCGTGCCGGTCCCGGCCGCGGCGGAGGTGGCCTGACCATGGCCGGACATGGAGCACCCGAGATCAAGGTCCCCGACGCCACCGGCCTGACGCTCGGCATCGTCGCCACCGAATGGAACGCCGAACTCGTCGGCCAGCTGCTCCAGCGCTCGCTGGACGCCGCCGCCGACGCGAAGGTCGCCGACGTCAAGGTCCTGCGCGTGGCCGGAGCGGTCGAACTGCCGGTCGCCGCCCAGGCGCTGGCCAGGAAGTACGACGCCGTGGTCGCCCTCGGCGTCGTCATCCGAGGCGGCACCGCCCACTTCGACTACGTGTGCAAGTCGGTCACCGAGGGCCTGACCAGGATCGCCCTGGACGAGTCGACACCGGTCGCCCACGGCGTCCTCACCGTCGACAACCTCGAACAAGCCATCGCCCGCGCCGGCTACCCCGACTCTACGGAGGACAAGGGCTACGAGGCGGTCAACGCCGCCCTCGGTGCGGCCCTGGCGATTCGCTCGCTGGACTGACCGAATCGCGGCGACGGCGGGCCGCTCGAGCGAGCGGCCCGCCGTCGCCGCCTCGGCATGCTCAGGACCTCGGGGCGTCCACCCGCGCGAAGTAGGCGTCGACCAGGGGCCTGCCCACCCCGGTCATCCACTGCTCGAAGGTGAGCAGTCCGGGGTGGATCTCGCGCAGCGGGGGGATGTCGACCTCCAGAGGTGTCTCGTTGATCGCCTCCAACGCCTTGGCAGTCGAGCGGCTGAACTCGCGGACCTGCTCGATCGAGATCCGCTCGTACGGCACCTCCCGGCCTACGAGCCGTCCGATGAGCTCGGCCTTGTCGACCTGGGACAGGTTGTCCCCGGCCAGTACGTAGCTCTGGCCGTTGTGCCGTTCGGGATCGGTGAAGGCGATCGCCGCGAACGCCGCGATGTCGGCGGCCGCGATGAGCGGTTCGAACGAATCGGGCGCCAGCGCCGAGACCAGTTTGCCGTCCTGGAGTTCGCGCGGGGAATCGAACGTGTTCTCCATGAACGCGCCGGGACGCAGGATGGTCAGCGACAACCCGGCCGCGCGCCAGGCGGCCTCGGCCGCAGCCTTGAGCGGGAGGGAGTCCATCTGCGATTCCAGTGGCGTGTCCACCCCGATCGAAGAGGAGTGCACCACGTGGGCGACGCCGGCCTGCTTCGCGGCCGCGCCGAGCTTGGCCGCGGTGCGCGCCTCATGGTCGCGGTCGTGCCCGTACGGACCGCCTTCGTAGGACCCGGCGTGGACGCTGAAGACGCCCCAGGCGCCCTTCGCAGCGGCATCGAGCGAGGCCCGGTCATCGAGATCGCCCGTGACGACCTCGGCTCCGGCTTCGGCCAGCGCCGCGGCCTTGGGGGAGGAGGCGTCGCGCGTGAGCGCGCGGACGGACCAGCCGTCGGCCAGCAGCTTGGCGGCGACCGCGCCGCCCTGGCGGCCGGTGGCGCCGGTGACGAGAATGGTCTTGTCGGCGTTCGACATGAGGGTGTTCCTTTCCGTCGGGGGGACTGCCGACTAATATCGGGAGCGGCAACCCGGTTTATGAAACGGAACATTACACCCGTTTAAATCCGAAGGCGAGAGGAGCACCCGATGCAGGCGACCACGGAGCGGGCCGAACGCGTTGACTCCCAGCGCAATCGGCAGCGAGTCCTGGACGCGGCCGACCGGCTCCTCGCCGATCGTGGCATCTCGGTCACGTTGGGGGAGATCGCTACCGAGGCCGGTGTCGGAGCGGGCACGGTCTACCGGCATTTCCCCACCAAGGACGCCCTCATGGCGCTCGTTCTCGACCAGCGGGTGGCCCAGGTGGTCGACCGGGCGAAGGCGGTGGTGGACGGCCGCGAGCCCGGCGAGGCCTTCTTCGACTTCCTCCGCTATGCCACCGATCAGGCGATGCGGAACCGGGGCCTCTGCGAGGCGCTGGCGACTCGTGGTGAGTGGCAGGAGCCCTCGAAGATGGTGGGGGAGTGCGTGATCTCTTCGCCGGTCGGCGTCCTGCTCGAACGGGCGCAGCGGGCCGGTGCGGTGCGTGAAGGCTTGGACGTCGGTCACGTGCTCGCCCTGATCCCGGCCTATGTGGGCCTGGCTCAGTCCCTCGGCTCTCCCGAGCGGACCCGCGACTTGGCCGAGATGCTGTGGGACGGGCTGCGACCCCCACTAGAACGAAACTCCGCGATTGATAACGAAACCTTGGTCGAGTCGGTAGCTCGTAACGAAACCGGGGCCGACCTCGATAACGAAACAGGTCGGTGCTGCCCCGTCTGCGGCGACCCGATCGCCGTCTCCGCCACCGGTCGACCGCCGAAGTACTGCTCGGCCGCCTGCCGCCAGAAGGCCTTCCGGGACAAGCGAAAGGCCGCGGCCTGAGCCGCGGCCCGGTGAGGGACCCCTACTAGGTTGTCAGCGAGTAGTTATTGACGTTGAAGTTGCGCCCGCCCGCCGATGAGGTGATCTCCCAGCCGAACTGGATCTGGTCGATGCGCACCCGCGGCATGCGTCCCTGGCTCACCAGCCACTGGCAGATCGGGGTGATGTTCACGGTGCCGCTGGTGAACTGGCTCGTCGCCATGAAGCTGTAGACGTGGTTGCCGCCGTTGTGGCCCTGGTGGTAGTTCCAGTTGCGGCCGCCGAGGTTGACGTTGGTGACGTAACCGCCGATCGGGCCGACGTTGGAGGTCCACTGCGTCCAGATCATGACCTCGTGCGCGTGGCCGTTGCCCCACACGTCGTAGGCGGTGTTGTATGCCAGCCCCGAGCCGGAGGGGTTGGAGACATTGAACGAGCTGGAGACGTTCCCCATGCTCCAGACGTCGCGCCCGAGCGTGTAGGAGACGTTCGGGTAGGACTTGATGCCGCCGGTGTTCGGGTGGTCGGCCCACACGCCCCAGTTGCTCTGGGAGTTCGCCCAGATCGACTGGTAGCCGGCGCCGCGGCCCCAGATGTTGTTGTAGAGCGTGTAGGGCCCGGTGTTCCACTGCCCGTACTGGGCGGAGGAGGACCAGTTGGCGGCCTGGGCGGGAGAGGCGAGGCCGCCGACGGTGGCGACCGTGGCGACCGGGGCGGCCAGTGCCGCTGTAAGAAGCGATCTGCGTCGCATGAGAGGGCCTTTCTATGGGTCCACTGACGAATCGACACCACTGATTGCTCGCGGAATTCTAAATCCACGAGTGTCGATTCGTTAATTAGATCATATGACCCAATTAATTACTAGTCCTGCGTAAGCGGCAAAAACGGGGCCGCGGCGAGTGCCGCGGCCCCGAGGTGAAGCGATGTCATTAGACGGTCAGCGAGTAGTCCGTGACCGTGAAGTCGTGGCCTCCCGCAGCCGAGGTGATCTCCCAGCCGAACTGGATCTGGTCGATCTGGACCTCGGGCATGTGGCCCTGCGCGACCAGCCACTGGGCGATCTCGGTCAGACCGACCGTGCCCTGGGTGAACTGCTCCTGCGCCAGGAAGCTGTAGACCTCGTTGGCGCCGTTGGATCCCTGGTAGTAGTCCCAGGTGTGCCCGCCGAGCTCGACGGTGTCGACTTGGCCGCCGATCGGGCCGACGTTGGAGGTCCACTGGGTCCAGATCATGATCTCGTGCGCGTGGCCGTCGCCCCAGACGTCGAAGGCGCTGTTGTAGGCGACCCCCTCGCCCTCCGCCGGAACGTCGACGGCGAGGGTGGCGCTCACGTCGCCCATCTCCATGACGGGCAGCCCGAGCGTGTAGGAGACGTTCGGGTAGGACTTGATGCCGCCGGTGTTCGGGTGGTCGGCGGTCACGCCCCAGTCGTCGATGGTGTTCGCCCAGATCGTCTGGGTGCCGGCACCGGAACCCCAGATGTTGTTGTAGAAGGTGTACTCGCCGGACTCCCACATCCCCCACTGATCGGAGGAGGACCAGGTCTGCGAGGCGCCTGCCTCGTCATCGGACTGCGCCCATGCCGGGAGGGTGCTGACCGCGGCGGTGCCGGCGACCGCTGCCGCGGCTCCGGCGGTGAAGAGCGTTCTGCGTCGCATAATGCCCTGCCTGTTCTTCGATTCGTGTTGCCGGTCAACAACATTCTGTATTCGTGAATGTCGATGTGAGAATTAGATCACGTGGCCAAACTAATATCCATACCGGGTTCTAATACCCTAATATCCGCCAATCGGCCGACAGTGAAAGCCCCTCACGCCCCGTCCCGTGGGCCCCGCGCGCTGCGACGCAGGTCTCATGGTGTGCGCTCCGGTGGTCGTGCAGCGTAGCGGCGTCGCCACCGCCGGAGCGGGGACGTAGAATTCCGAGCCGTGAAGACCTTCGAGCAGCTCTACGCCGAACTTTCCGAGAAAGCACTCACCCGCCCCGAGGGCTCCGGGACCGTCGCCGCCCTCGACGCCGGCGTGCATTCCATCGGCAAGAAGATCGTCGAGGAGGCGGCCGAGGTCTGGATGGCCGCCGAACACGAATCGGACGAGGCCGCCGCCGAGGAGATGTCACAGCTGCTCTACCACCTGCAGGTGATGATGATCGCCAAGGGCATCGCGCTCGACGACGTCTACAAATACCTCTAAGCACGCCGTCCTCAGGCGCCATCCGAAAGGCCCATCACATGCTCCGCATTGCCGTGCCCAACAAGGGATCGCTGTCCCAAGGGGCCATTGAAATGCTCACCGAGGCCGGCTACCGCCAGCGCCGATCCACCCGCGACCTCCAGGTCATGGACGCCGACAACGAGGTCGAGTTCTTCTACCTGCGCCCCGGCGACATCGCCACCTACGTCGCCTCCGGCGATCTCGACCTCGGGATCACCGGCCGCGACCTGGCCATCAACTCCGGCGTGGAGGTCGATGAGGTCGTCGCGCTCGGCTTCGGCCGCTCCACCTTCCGCTACGCCGCCCGTCCCGGCACCGTCGATTCGGTTCCCGGTCTGCACGGTCGCCGCATCGCCACCTCCTACCCCGGCGTGGTCCGCCGCAACCTGGAGTCGGTGGGCGTCGAGGCCGAGATCATCAAGCTGGCCGGCGCCGTCGAGAACGCCATCGCCCTGGGCGTCGCCGACGCGATCGCCGACGTCGTGGAGACCGGCACGACCCTCAAGCAGGCCGGACTCGCCGTCTTCGGTGAGCCGATCATGAAGTCCGAGGCGATCCTGGTGCACAAGACCGGGAACGGCGAGACGCCCGCGACCGAGCAGCTGCTGCGCCGCGTCCGCGGGGTCCTGGTCGCCCGCTCCTACGTCATGCTCGCCTACGACGTGCGCGCCGAACTGCTGGAGCAGGCCGTCGAGCTGACCCCCGGCATCGAGTCGCCGACGGTGTCCCCCCTTCATCGGGAAGGCTGGGTGGCGGTCCAGTCGATGACCGAGCGCTCAGACCTGCACCGCGTCATGGACGGGCTCTACGAGCTCGGCGCACGCGGCATCCTGGCGTCGAACATCGACGCCTGCCGCCTTTAGGTGGGTGAGCGCCGCTACGAGAGCCGCGGCGTCTCCAGCGCCGCGGCCGCGTCGGCCCGCTCGCGCAGTTCGTCCGCCATCGAGGCGGCCTCCCGCGCGTCGCGGTGGTACGCGACGGCGTCGTTCCCCAGGCCTCCGGCGGTCATCGCCCGCACGGTCGCCAGCCCCTGCAAGCGCTGCAACGGCCCCTGCACCACGGTCACCGACTGGATCCGCGCGTACGGCACGGCGAAGTAGGTGTTCACCAGCAGCCCGTGGCGGACGACGAAGACCTGTTCGTCGAGTGCGGCGCCGTTCCACTTCCAGCGCAACGGCATTCGCCACCGCGCCCGCCTCGGCGGGCGCTCCACCGTGAACTGGGACGGCAGGCCCGGCACGGCCGCTTCGGTCACCGCGGCGACCAAGTCGGGCTCGCCCACCGGAAGCACGGTGGTCAGGCGCGTGCCGACCCCGGCGCTCGACTGGGCGGCCGCCGCCGTGGAGACCTCGACCCGGCGCCAGCGGCGCCCCCGCCACAGCACCGGCCGTTCGAAACTGACGGCGGTGACCCGGTCCTGCGGGACCGTCTCATGGCTCGTGTCGGTCAGACCCCGCTCGATGAGCAGGCTCTGCCCGTCGCGGCGCAGCCGGAACCGGCAGTTGCGCAGGAACTTATTGACCGTGGCGATGGTGCTCTGGACGTACCCGAGCAGCGCCGGGGCGATGAACCCGACCCAGACCGTCGTCGTGACCCGGTTGAAGCCGAAAATGGAGCCGGCCGTCAAATACGCCGCCCCGAAGATGACGAGGGCGCTAATCTGCACCGGCAGCGCCTCCAGCAGGGACGCTGTGGCCAGGCGCCGCACCCGCACTGGCGGCACGACCTGACCCGGGGGAGGCGTCTTCACCTCTTCGGCGGACTCGTCGGTCTCGGCGACATCGCCATCGACGGCGACATCGCCGCTCGGGCGTCCGGCGATCGCCAGCAGCTCGCCCCGCAGCTCCAGCGCCCGGTCGGCCTTCAGATACGCCAGCTTGGCGTCGGTCCCATCGGAACCGGCCACCTCGATGTTCAACTGCGCCAACCCGAACAGCCTGGCCCTGAGCGGCCGGGCCACGTCCACCGACTGGAGCCGGCCCAGCGGCACCGTGCGGTGGTTGCGGGTGAACACGCCGCCGTAGATGTGCAGTTCCGGGCCCCAGATGACGAAGCCGCGGTACTGGATCGAGATGAGGCTCCCGACGCCGCCGAGGACGGCAGCGGCCAGCGCGATGTACACCGCGAAGAGGTAGTTCTGCGAGGTGACGACCTGGATGCCGGCGGCCGCGATGGCGGCGGCGAAGAACCGGAAGCTCTCCAGCAGCGGAGTGAGCGGGTGCAGGCGCTGGCGGGGGACGCCGGGCGGAGGGGCGCTCGCGGTGGGGGCGACCTCGGGTCCGATCGGCCAGTCCGCCAATGGGGGAGCGGGCCATTGGTCAGGTGCCGCCGCGGGAGTCGGCTCCGGTTCGGCCGCTTCGCCCGGATGTGCGGCGCTCACAGGCCCTCCCGGACCTCGGCGGCCCGGACGGCGAGCCGGTCGCGCAGCGCGGCGGCGACCGCCGGGTCGAGGCCGGGCACTTCGGTGGTCGAGCCGAGGGCCGCGGTGCGCACCTGCACCGTCGTCAGCCCGAACATCCGCTCCACGGGTCCGGCCGACAGGTCGATGAGCTGGATGCGCCCGTAAGGCACGATGCTGAGGCGCCGCGTCAGCAGCCCGTGCCGCACCAGCAGGTCTTCCGCCCGCTCCGAATAACCCCAGGTGGAGACGATCCGGGCGACCGCCAGAGCGCGCAGGCCCGCGATGACGACATACCCGCCGAGGGCCCACAGGAGGCCGTCCCAACCGAGCCAGATCGTCAGGCCCACCGCCGCGATCAGGGCGAGGATGCCCAGCCGCAGCAGGCTGCGCAGCACCCACACCGTCCGCAGCTGCCGGGCCATCGGCTGCCATTCGAGATCGGCGGGCCACAGGTCCCACACGGGAGTCGCACGAGCATTCATAGGTCAATCATCCAACTTCACCGTCTCGCACGGGAACCCACGCGAGGTCAGGAAACCGCGGAGGGTGGTCAGGTGGTCGTCGCAGGCCGCCCACTGCTTGACGCGGTCGCTGCTGTGCAGACGCGGGTTGCGCCACTGGAGCATCCAAGCGGCGTCGCGACGGCAGCCCCGGGCGGAGCAGACGTGCGTATCGGATTGGAGGGTCACGCCGCAATTCTGCGGCACCGGTGAGTCAGCCGCGACGGGGCCACACCGCGGTGTCGATGAACGTCTCAATGGCCTCGATGACGTCGGCCAAGACGTGCGCGGACTCGACCAGCGGGCGCCCGCGCATGAACATGCCGGTGTCGGCGCCGCTCACCTCGAATACCTCGCCGGGCAGTTCCATTGCGAGCGAATGGTTCCACGACGGATCGGCGGTCCCCCCGATGAGCAGGTAGGGGGCCGTCGCCCGGCGCAGGGCCTGCACGATCGGATAGTGCTGGAGGAAGGGCGTGAACCAGATCGCCGGGAGCCCGTGGTGGGCGGCCAGAACGGCGGCGGCACTGCCGAGCGCCTTGCCGACCAGGAGCGGCGGATCGTCGTTGTGGACGTTGTCGAGGACGGCCTCGACCTGGTCGCAGACGCCGTCGATCATGGTCTGCTCGTCGGCGGCGAGCGAATCGGGGTCCTTCCAATCCACCGGGAAGGTCCGCACGCCCCTTGACTGCAGCGCGACGTGGGCGAACATCAGAAGGGGCCCTTGAACTCCGTAATTGCGGCCGGGGAGGAGGAGGGCCTGTCGACGACGGGGCATGAGGGTAATTCTAGATCTCCGAGGCCACCGGAGTAGTACGCGAGTGGCGTGGGAGAGAAGAAAGCCCGCGCGGCCACGGGGGAAGCCGCGCGGGCCTCCAAAGCATAGCGCTCCGACATAATGCAGCAACGGATTGAATCGGCGCGGCGTGTCACTCTCCCGGGCAAAACACGCTTGCCAACGCGGCCAAGTCCCCACCGCCGCACCGTGAACGAAGGTTATACCCATTGCAGGCCAAGGAAATCCACCAGAACTGTCGGGTTGTTGACAAAACACGGTCAAAACGGCGCGGCAAAGCCTTCGGCGTGTCGCCGCGAATATTCGACACCCGAACGCCAGCCGCGCCGGTCTCGTACGAGCGAATTAGTATCGGAGGCACCAGACCGAACCACGTGGGATCAGGAGCCGACATGGCATCACCCGAGGCCGACCGTTCGACCCCGGCCGAGAACGCCGCCCTGCTGGAGAAGGCGCTGTTCGAGATCAAAAAGGTCATCGTCGGCCAGGACGGCCTGGTCGAACGGATGTTCGCGGCGCTCCTGGCCCGGGGCCACTGCCTCATCGAAGGCGTTCCCGGCGTGGCGAAGACGCTCGCGGTCGAGACGATGGCGAAGGTCGTGGGCGCCGACTTCCAGCGCATCCAGTTCACCCCCGACCTGGTGCCGGCCGATATCGTCGGCACCCGCGTCTACCGCCAGTCCAAGGAGACCTTCGACGTCGAACTGGGACCGGTCTACACCAACTTCGTCCTCGCCGACGAGATCAACCGCGCCCCGGCCAAGGTCCAGTCCGCGATGCTCGAGGTCATGGCCGAGCAGCACATCTCGATCGGCGGCGAGACCCACATGCTCCCGAAGCCGTTCCTGGTCATGGCCACCCAGAACCCGATCGAGCAGGAGGGCGTCTACCCGCTGCCCGAAGCGCAGCGCGACCGCTTCCTGTTCAAGATCAACGTCGGCTACCCCACGGACGCGGAGGAACGCGAGATCGTCTTCCGCATGGGCGTGGACACCCCCGTCCCCGACCGAGTCCTGGACTCCGACGACATCCTCAGGCTCCAGCAGGCCGCCGACGGCGTCTTCATCCACAATGCGCTCGTCGACTACGCGGTGCGGATCGTCATGGCCACCCGCAACCCGACCGCCGCCGGGCTCGGCGCGCTGGCCCAGCACATCCAGTACGGCGCCAGTCCCCGTGCCTCGCTCGGCCTCATTCGCGCCACCCGCGCCATCGCGCTGCTGCGCGGTCGCGACTACGCCCTGCCGCAGGACCTGGACGACATCGCCCCCGAAGTGCTGCGCCACCGGCTCGTCCTCTCCTACGACGCCATGGCCGACGGCATCGCCGCCGACCACATCGTCGCCCAGCTGCTCGCGGCCGTGCCGGCTCCCACCGTCACGCCCCGCCAGGACTCGGCCCCGCGTTCGGGCCCGAGCCCGCAGCAGCCGGGGGCCTGGTAACGGGTGGTGCACGTGGACGCCGCCAGCCTGCGCGCGCTCGACCGGTTGCAGCTGCTCATCACGCGGCGGCTCGACGGGCTCCTGCACGGCGACTACCTGGGGCTGCTGCCGGGCCCCGGCTCCGAACCCGGCGAGGCGCGCGAATACCGGCCCGGTGACGATGTGCGCCATATGGACTGGCCGGTCACCGCCCGCACCACCGTCCCGCACGTGCGCACCACCGTCGCCGACCGGGAACTGGAGGCCTGGCTGGCCGTGGACCTCTCGCCGAGCCTGGACTTCGGCACCGTGAACATGCTCAAGCGGGACCTGGCGATCAATGCCGTCGCCGCGTTCTCCTACCTGGCGGGCCGCGGCGGCAACCGCGTCGGCGCCGTCGTCACCGAGGGCGGCCCGGCCAAGGCCATCCCGCCCCGGCCCGGGCGCGCCGGCTCGCGCTCGCTGCTGCGCACGGTCACCCAGATGCCCAAGGGCACCGGCCCGGGGGACCTCGCCGAGCTCCTCGACAAGACCCGCCGCCACACCCGCCGCCGCGGCCTGGCGGTCGTCATCTCCGACTTCATCGACGAGGCGGAGTGGGAACGGGAGCTGCGGCGCCTCTCGGTGCGCCAGCAGGTGCTGTGCGTCGAGATCCTCGATCCCGCCGAGCTCGGGCTGCCCGACGTCGGCGTCCTCGACCTCATCGACCCCGAGACCGGCGAACACGTCGAAGTCCAGACCGGCAACGCCCGCTTCCGCGCCCGCTACGCCGAGGCCGCCGCCGCCCAGCGCGGGCGGATCGCCGCGGGCATCCGCGGCGCCGGCGCCGCCCACCTGCGACTGTCCACCGGCGCCGACTGGCTGCGCGACATCGCGACCTTCGTCGCCGAGCGCCGCCACCTCGCCGCCTACCGCTGACCTCGTAAAAGGAGAATCGTTGATCCGCCTGCTCGATCCGCTCTGGCTGCTGGCGCTGATCCCGGTGGCCGCGCTCGCCGGCGTCTACGTCTGGGCCCAGTTCAACCGCCAGCGCATCGCCGTCCGATTCGCGAACGCCTCGCTCCTGGCCCAGCTCGTTCCGAAGGTCCCCGGCTGGCGCCGCCACTTCCCGGCCGGGCTCATGGTCATCGCCCTCGCGGTGCTCGTCGGCGGCATGACCCGCCCGGCGGTCGACGTCGAGGAACCCCAGGAACGGGCGACGGTCATCCTGGCCATCGACGTCTCACTGTCCATGATGGCCACCGATGTGGACCCGACCAGGATCGACGCCGCCAAGACCGCCGCGATCGACTTCGTCAACGAACTTCCCCAGCAGTACAACGTCGGTCTCGTCTCCTTCGCAGGCTACGCCTCGGTCGCCGTGCCCCCCACCAAGGACCGGGCCCAGCTCACCTCCGCGATTCAGGGGCTGACCCTCGCCGAGGCCACCGCCACCGGCGACGCGGTCTTCGCCTCGCTCCAGGCCGTCCAGCAGGTCCTCACCGACGCGGAGGGCCAGCTCGCCCCCGCCCGCATCCTGCTCCTCTCCGACGGCTACCGCACCGCCGGCAGGGGAGTGGACGAGGCCGCCGAGGCCGCGGCCGCCGCCGAGGTCCCCGTCTCCACCGTCGCCTTCGGCACGGACGAAGGCGTCATCGAACTGGACGAGGAACTCGTCTCCGTCCCGGTCGACCGCGATGCCCTCGCCGGACTCGCCGAGGAGACCTCCGGGCAGTACTACGAGGCCGCCTCCGTCGAAGAGCTCCGCGAGGTCTACGAGGACATGGGCTCGTCACTGGGCTACCGCACCATCGCCCAGGACATCTCGCAGTGGTTCATCGCCACCGCCATGGTCCTGCTGTTCGCCGCCGCCGGCCTGAGCCTCGCCTGGTCCTCGAAACTCACCTAGGGGGTGTCTGGTGGCCCTGAGGCGGGGAGCACACGGTGCGTGAAGGCCCCTTCGCCCCCGATCTGCGCCGTCGTTACGATCATCGGTGGCTTCATACAAAGAACATGAGGGAGTTCAGACAATGGCGCGCACGGTCCTCGTCACCGGAGGCAATCGCGGGATCGGTCTCGCGATCGCCCGGGCCTTCGCCGAGAACGGCGACAATGTCGCCGTCACCCACCGCGGCTCCGGCGCGCCCGACGGTCTCTACGGCGTCCAGTGCGACATCACCGACTCCGCCTCGGTCGACGCCGCCTTCAAGGAGATCGAGGAGAAGTTCGGCCCCGTCGAGATCCTCGTCGCCAACGCCGGCATCACGGACGACACCCTGCTGCTGCGCATGAGCGAGGAGCAGTTCGAGCGCGTCGTGGACACCAACCTCAAGGGCGCCTGGCGCGTCGCCAAGCGCGCCTCGGCCAAGATGCTCCGCGGCAAGTTCGGCCGGATGATCTTCATCTCCTCGGTCGTCGGCCTCTACGGCAACGCCGGGCAGACCAACTACGCCGCCTCCAAGGCCGGCCTGGTCGGCCTCGCCCGCTCCATCACCCGCGAACTTGGCTCCCGCAATATCACCGCGAACGTCGTCGCCCCCGGCTTCGTGGAGACCGACATGACCGCGGCCCTCCCCGAGGACCAGCAGAAGGCCTACCTCGCCTCGATCCCCGCCCGGCGCTTCGCCGCCCCCGAGGAAATCGCCGGCGCCGTCACCTGGCTCGCCGGGGACCAATCCGGTTACATCAACGGCGCGGTCATCCCGGTCGACGGCGGTCTCGGCATGGGGCACTAGCCCCCCGCCCACATTTCAATAAGTGCGACAGATCTAAAGACGGAGGACAGATGTCAGGAATCTTGGACGGAAAACGACTGCTCATCACCGGTGTCATCACCGAGCAGTCCCTCGGGTTCGGGGTGGCCAAGTACGCCCAGGAGCAGGGGGCCGAGGTCGTCCTCACCGGCTTCGGGCGCATGTCCCTGGTGCAGCGGATCGCCGGCAAACTCCCCAAGCCGGCCCCGGTCATCGAGCTCGACGCCACCAACCCCGAGCAGCTGGAAGGCCTGGCCGACAAGGTCCGCGAGCACGTCGACGGCATCGACGGCGTCCTCCACGCCATCGCCTACGCCCCGCCCTCGGCGCTCGGCGGGAACTTCCTCAACACCCCGTGGGAAGACGTCGCGACCGCGCTTCAGGTCTCGACCTTCTCCTACAAGTCGCTCGCGATGGCATGCCTGCCGCTGATGGAGAACGGAGGCTCCATCGTCGGCCTCACCTTCGACGCCAGCCAGGCCTGGCCGGTGTACGACTGGATGGGCGTGGCCAAGGCCGGACTCGAGTCCGCCAACCGCTACCTGGCCCGCGACCTGGGCCCCAAGGGCATCCGCGTCAACCTCGTCTCCGCCGGACCGCAGCGCACCATGGCCGCCAAGTCCATCCCCGGCTTCGAGGAATTCGAGATCGCCTGGACCAAGCGCGCCCCCCTCGGCTGGTCGCTCACCGACTCCGAGCCCGTCGCCAAGGCCTGCGCCGCCCTCCTGTCCGACCTGTTCCCCTCGACCTCGGGCGAGATCGTCCACGTCGACGGCGGCTTCCACGCGGTCGGCGTTGAGCGTTCAGACTCATAACGTGACTGATATGTCCGGATACGACGCAGTCATCCTCGTCTCCTTCGGAGGACCCGAGGGCTCGGGCGACGTCCTGCCGTTCCTGCGCAACGTCACCCGCGGCCGCGGCATCCCCGAGGAGCGCCTCGAAGAGGTCGCCGAGCACTACCACCACTTCGGCGGCATTTCGCCGATCAACCAGTGGTGCCGAGAGGTCATCGACGCCCTGCGCGCCGAGTTCCGCGCCTCCGGCATCGACCTTCCCATCTACTGGGGTAACCGCAACTGGCCGCCGATGCTGGTCGATGCGGTCACCCAGATGACCGCCGACGGGGTCAAGCGCGCCCTCGCCATCTGCACCAGCGCCTACGGCTCCTACTCCTCGTGCCGCCAGTACGTTGAGGACATCAACGCCGCCCGCGCCGCGGTCGGCGAGAGCGCCCCGGCTATCGACAAGATCCGCCACTTCTTCGACCACCCCGGTTTCATCGGCGGTTTCGCGAAGCAGCTCAGGGCGAGTCTGGACCAGATCGATAACCAGACGAACACGCGCGTTGTCTTCACCGCGCACTCGATCCCCACGATCATGGAGGACTGCTCGGGCCCCGAGGGCGCCCGCTACTCCGACCAGGTCGCCGAGGCCGCCGCGCTGGTGGCCGAGCACGCCGGCTGGGCCGGGCCGCACGACGTGGTCTGGCAGTCCCGCTCGGGGCCGCCGTCCATGCCGTGGCTCGAACCCGACGTCAACGACCACCTCAAGGTCCTCGCCGCCGAAGGCGTCGACACCGTCGTGGTCAGCCCCGTCGGTTTCCTCTCGGACCACATCGAGGTCCTGTGGGACCTCGACAACGAGGCCGCCGAGACCGCCGCCGGACTGGGCCTGCGCTACCTGCGGGCCGGGACGCCGGAGATCGACGCCGACCTGGTCGGCATGTTCCGCGACCTGGTCGCGGAGAGAGTCTCCTCCGCGCCCTTGAAGCGGCTCGGGAAGCTCCCGGCGTGGGACCCGACGATAGAGGGCTGCTGCCCCGCGCGTCGCCCGCCTGCTCCCGAGAAGAGCCGGGGACGCTGAACGAAGGACGGCGCCCGGCCGATAGACCAGCCGGGCGCCACGGGCGCCGCCCGCGATCGCAAACGCCTGTCGGCCAGATCACCGCTTGTCGACAGCGCATGACATGCTTGTAAGCGTGGACTCCGTATTCTTTTGGATCATCGCCGCTGTGATCCTCGGCGTGATCGAACTCTTCACCGGCACCCTGGTGTTCGCCATGATCGCCGGTGGGGCCGCGCTCGCCGCGATCGCCGCCGCCGTAGGCGCACCGTTCTGGCTCCAGATCGTCTTTCTCGGAGCCGGCTCGGTCGCCTCGATCTGGGGCCTGCGACCCTTCCTCAAGCAGGCACTTGACTCTCGCGGGGGACCGGGACCGGTGCTCGGGACCAAGGCCCTCGAAGGGTCGGAGGCGACCGTGCTCGAGCAGGTCGACTCGAGCGGCGGCCTGGTCGAGATCGCCGGAGACAACTGGACCGCGTACCCGCTGGAGCCCGACCAGCTGCTGGAACCCGGGGAGCGCGTCACAGTGGTAGAAATCAAGGGAGCCACCGTCATCGTCTGGAGGCAGAGTTAAAACCATGGACCCTGTTGGAGCACTATTCCTCGTTGTCGCGGTATTCCTGTTCATCGTGCTCGCACGATCGATCAGGATCGTTCCGCAGCAATGGAACTACATTATCGAGCGGCTCGGCCGCTACCGGCGCACGCTGGAGCCCGGCCCGCGCCTGCTCGTGCCCTTCGTCGACTCCGTTCGCGCCAAAGTGGACCTGCGCGAGCGCGTCGTCAACTTCCCGCCCCAGCCGGTGATCACCGCCGACAACCTGGGCGTGCAGATAGACACCGTGCTGTACTACATCATCACCCAGCCCACTTCGGCCGTGTACAACATCGACGACTACCTGGCAGGTGTGGAGCAGCTGACCACCACCACGCTGCGCAACGTCGTCGGGTCGATGGACCTGGAGAAGACCCTCACCAGCCGCGAGGAGATCAACGCCCGCCTCGCCGCCGAGCTGGACAAGGCCACCGACAAGTGGGGCCTCAAGGTCACGCGCGTGGAGCTGCGCTCGATCGAGCCGCCGCCCAGCATCCGCGACGCGATGGAGAAGCAGATGCGCGCCGAGCGCGACCGCCGCGCCGTCATCCTGCAGGCCGAGGGCACCAAGCGCTCCGAGATCCTGCAGGCCGAGGGCGAGCAGCAGTCGAAGGTCCTGCGCGCCAAGGGTGAGCGTGACGCCGAGGTGCTGCGCGCCGACGGCCAGGCCAAGGCCATCCAGACGGTCTTCGCCGCCATCCACAAGGCCAAGCCCACCGACCGGCTGCTGGCCTACCAGTACCTGCAGAAGCTGCCCGAGATCGCCCAGGGCGACGCCAACAAGGTGTGGGTCATTCCCGCCGAGCTCACCAAGGCCCTCGGCAGCATCGGCAACGCCTTCGGCGGCAATACCGCGGCCGAGGACGAGGAAGAGGAGGAGATCGAGGTCGACACCTCGGCCCTCGAACTGGACGCCGAAGCCAAGGCGGCCCTGGAGGCCGCCCAGCAGGCCGCCAGCGACGTCAAGGACCTTAGCGGAGGCAGGACCCAGGCTCAGGGCGAACTGCCCTCCTCGGAGTCCTAGAACCGAAGTGTGAAGCCCGGGGCGGCCATCCGGCCTCTCCGGGCTTTTTCCTGCCCGTCGGGCACAATCGTGGGGTGCCCGACCAAGTGCCTTCCCCAGTGACGCCCATCGCCGACCCCGCCGACGAACGGCTCGGCGACTACCGGGCGCTGACCGACCTGGCGCTGCGGACCCGCATGGAGCAGCCCAACGGCCTGTTCATTGCCGAAGGCCACCAAGTGATCTCGCGCGCATTGCGGGCCGGGTACCGAATGCGGTCGCTGCTGATCGACGCCAAGCGCGCCGACCAGCTCGCGCACCTCGCCGAGGACGCCCCCTGCTACACCGCCGGACCCGACGTCCTCGAATCGGTGACCGGCTTCCACGTCCACCGCGGCGCGCTCGCCTCGTTCCATCGCAGGCACCTGCCGCAGCCGGCCGAGGTCCTGGCGGCCACGAAGCGCCTCGTCGTCCTCGAAGGCATCAATAACCACACCAATATCGGCGCTATTTTCCGCGTCGCCGCCGGTCTCGGCTTCGACGGTGTCCTGCTCGCGCCCGACTGCGCCGACCCGCTGTACCGCCGCAGCGTCCGCGTCAGCATGGGGGAGGTCTTCGCCGTCCCCTACACCTACCTCGACCCGTGGCCCGCCGGTCTGGAGCTGATCCGCGAGGCGGGGTTCACCCTGCACGGGCTGAGCCCCTCGTACGGCGCGATCGACATCGGCGCCGTCCCGGCCGCCGAGCGGGAGCGCCCGGCCCTCATGTTCGGCGCCGAGGGTCCCGGACTGACTCCGGCCGCGCTGAAGGCCTGCGACCGGACCGTGGTGATCCCCATGTACGCCGGCGTCGACTCCCTCAACGTCGCCGCCGCCACGGCAGTGGCCTGCTGGGAACTGTCGCAGGCCCAACCTCGTTAAAGCGCGACCGTCGCGAACTCCGACTCGCAGGGCGGGCCCCAGGTGTAGTGCATGCGGCCCTCGGCCAGCTCCAGGTGCACCGCCAGCGCGGTGTGCGTCCGCAGCTCTTCGGGGTCGGTCTCGACCGGGTGGCGGCAGATCGCGATCGGGCCGCCGTCGTGGTCGCGCATGGCCGCGTGCAGGCGTTCGGCGGAGATCGGGGTCTCCTTGTGGAGCAGCGTCTCCATCCGCTCGCAGCGGTGGTAGGTCGAGACCCGGCCGGACTGGAGCCAGCTCTCGTAGACGCCGAGCGCCTTGGGTTCGCGGAAGTGGTTGGCGTGCACCAGTGGTTGCGTGCCGTCCTGGTAGATGACGCGGGAGCTCAGGGGAGAGGTCTCGATGGTGGCGACGCCTCGGGAGGCACTGCCGATGAAGAAGTTCGCGGAGCAGGCCGGGCGGGGAGCGGTGGCGTGCCCGACGGCCTGCTGCATGGTGGTCGACTGGAGAATCCGCCAGGTGCGCAGGTGGAACGGCACCGAGTCGATGCGCCAGTCGTCGACGCTGGCGCCGAGTCCGTTGACGCACAGGCCGATCCCGTTGCTGTTGATGCCGACCTTGGCGCCCGCGACTCCGGCCTCGGTGAATCCGATCACGGTGGTCTCGCCGCTCTTCCATTGCAGGAGTGCGCCTTCGACTCCGGTGAACCAGTCCCAGTTCTGGCCCATCTGGACCCCGCCGTCGGTGAAGGCGTCAGAGTTCCCGCCGAAGGCCGTGCATTCGGAGCGAATGCTGTCGAGCGAGGGCCGGCCGAACTCGCTCCAGGCGCTGTAGAGCAACTCGTAGCGGGCATTGAGGAGGGCGATGTCGAGCAGCTGCTGGCCCGAGCCGTCGGCGATGCCGTCCATGATCGCCCGGTAGAGCGAGTCCTCGCGGGTGAACAGGCCGAGGTAGCGCTGGGCGCGCTCGGCGAGCTCGGATTCGGCGAGTCCGGCGGTGATCATGCGGGAGCGGTAGAGCTCGATATTGTGCGCGATCTGCCGTTTCAGTTGCCGGCCGTGTTGTACGCCTTGGCGATACGGACTGCCTTGGAGGTGGAGGAAGGGGAGTTCGCTCATGTGAACGATTGTGGCAGAAGCGACACTCGGTGTCATCCGCAATAGCGTCAGCGGCCCATGAGGGCCTGTTCGACCTGCGAGTAGTGGATGGTCCACCACTTCACCAGCCCGGTCTGACCGGGCAGGAGGTGGTCGCAGGCCGAATTGTGGCGCACGTAGTGCCACTCGATGACCCAGTTGTCGGTCAGCCGATCCCACCACAGCTGATGTGTGGCGAGCCCGATCTCCGCCTCGCCCACGTCGAACGCCGAGCGGTAGCCGCCGGCGAAGGCGCGGATGCGCTCGCAATCCAGCCCGCGCTCATCCCCGTAGGTGAAATAGAACACGGCGGCGCGGGCCATTTCCCTGGCGTACGAGGCGACATTGAGCCGGTCCCAGTCCAGGATCGCGGAGACGGCGTCGTCGGGCCCGTGCAAGACGTTGTGCGGGTGCAGGTCACCGTGCACATAGCCGGTGTACTGCTGCGCCAGATCTGGCGGTCGCCGGTCGGCCAGCCGCACCAGCAGCCCGCGCTTGAGCCTGAGCGTCTGCTCGGCGGTGGCCTCGAACCCGGTCTTGTCCCCGCGTCCGGCCGCGACCAGGTCCAGCAACCGGTCCACCTTCTGCAACGCGGCCTCGGTCGTCGGCGGCACCTCGACCTTCGGCGGCCGATCCACCGGGATGGCCGTGTGAAGCGTCCGGTGCAGCCGCCCGATGACCGACCCCAGGGCCCGGCACGATTCCCGTGACATGGAGAGCCCCGACCGGTGGCGCCCGGCGACCCACGGGAACACCCCGAACTCCTCGCCCTCCAAGAAGATGGTCGACATCCCCGCCCGACTCGGCGTCGGCAACACCACGGGCACACCCGAGGTCCCGAGCGTCTGCAGAACATGGAACTGGAACTGAAGCTCGGGCCCGGTCACGTCGCGGAACAGCTTCAACAGGTACGACCCGCTCGACGCATCGACACGCCAGCTGCGATTCATCAGTCCGGTCTGGACCCGCTGCATCTGGTAGATCTGACCCAGATCCCAATGTGCAAGCGCCGCGTCAGGGAGTCGAGGCGCGGTCACGGTCATGCCCTCAAGCGTAGCCGCCACCCGCCCGCGCCCCAGACCGCGAACCCCCCTTGCGCCACCTCCGCACACATCCTGTAAAGTTTCATCTCGCGCGCCGGTAAGGCCAAAAGGTCCTCCTGGCAGGCAAAACAAACTACATATAAACTCTGTGTACGCGCGAGTGGCGGAATGGCAGACGCGCTAGCTTGAGGTGCTAGTGTCCTACTAATGGACGTGGGGGTTCAAGTCCCCCCTCGCGCACAGAATCGAAGGTCTCGGGAAACCGGGGCCTTCTTTCATTTGCTTGAACCAGACGTTTGCCTTTTGCGGCTGCTAGCAGGCAGCCAATAAGGCAGCCACGACATGCCAGTTTCATCGTCCCTTTTGGCTTCGGAGCGCTTCCCTGATCGCTGCATCCATCAGTGCAGCGCCTTCGGTGATGACCGGCCGGAGCTGGTGCCGGTACACCGTCCAGGTCGTAGCGGTGTCCTTGTGGCCCACGAGGTCGGCGATGAGCTCGACTGAAGCGCCTTGTTCGGACATGATCGACACGAACGTGTGGCGCAGGTCCCGGGGCGTCCAGGAGCCCCTGATCCCCGCTCGGGTGACAGCAGCCCGGAACTGGTCGCGGATCGTCTGAGCCTGGGGAACGGTGTCGTACCGAGTCCCGAAGACGTACACGATCCCGACTGACATCCAATCATGTCGGGCCCGCCATTTCTGCTGCCGTACTTGATGTTCGGCGAGCAGGTCGACAGCGATATCGGGAAGCGCGACCGTCCGCCTGCTGTCGGGCGTCTTGGTGTCCCCATCGATGCGGACCGAACGCCAGATCTCGACATGCGGCAGCTGGCTCTCGGCATGCTCGCTGCCGCAGGAACAGATCTGGCCCTTGACCGGGCGGAGATGGAGATGCTGCCACTCCAGCGGCCGCGCCTCCTCGGTGCGGATCCCCGTGAACACCGACAGGGCGATGTAGGAGCCGATGGGTCGGCCTCGCGAGGACTCGAGCAGCGCGGCGACTTTTTCGAGCGTGAGTGCCTTGCCCGGTCGCCGAGCCCGGCCGCGGGGCGCGTCGACGAGCGCTGCGACGTTCCGATCGACGTGGTTGTGCGCTTCGGCGAATCGGATAATCCGGCGCAGTGTGCTCAGCCGCCGCTTGACCGAGGACGGCGCCATTTCCCACGCCATGTCGTCAATTCACGTCTCGACCTCGTCTGCTCGGAGCCGCTTCAACTTGGCCGCGCCAAGACCAGGGATGATCCACTTCTCGGTTCCTCGACGCCCAGGGCCGCACGGTCGAACTGCGCGAATACACGGGCAACACTCCCACCGGCGAAGCCGACACTACCGCCTACGACTACACCGAAGCGGGGCAGCTCGCTTCAGTGACCGACCCTGCGGGCAATCAATGGTCGTTCACCTACGATCTGCGCGGGCGACAGACCGCGGCCGACGACCCCGATACCGGCCACTCGACCACCACTTACGACAACGCCGGACAGGTCACCTCCACCGCCAGCGCCACCGGAGCCGTGCTGTCCTACGAGTACGACGACCTCGGCCGCAAGACCGCCCGCTGGGAAGGCCCGGTAGACACCGGGACACTGCTGTCGGAGTGGACGTATGACACCGCTACCAAGGGCATCGGTCTGCCACACAAGTCCATCAACTGGGTCGACGGTCAGGCCTGGACACAGGAGATCCGCTCCTACACCGCCGAAGGCCAGGCTTATCAGACCTACACCCACCTCCCCGAGACCGCCGGAGCACTTGCAGGGTCCTACTGGCAGGCCTACACCTACCACCCCGACGGCAGCCTGAAGACTTCCCGAGCGATCGGGGCCGGCGGCCTGTACCCCGAGACGATGATCTACGGGTACAACGAGATGGGCCAGGCCAGCCGGGTCTCGGGAACCAGCGCTGACTTCGGCGCCGGAAAGATCTACGTCGACCAGGCAACCTACTCGCCCTACGGGCAACTGCTCCAACGCAGTCTCGGCGACCCGGCCGACAGCGGCGGCACCTCAGGGCAGGTGTGGCAGACCTGGATCTACGAGCAAGGCACCGGTCGGCTCTCGGAGTTCTACTTCGACAAGGACACCGCAGGTGAGTACGACGGCACCAACTATGGCGTCGCGGCCCTCTCCTACGAGTACGACCAGGTCGGGAATATCTTGTCGATCACCGACTAGCCCGTCCACACTTCCGAAGCGCTCGCACCTGAGACCCAATGCTTCGAATACGACCACCGGCTTCGTCTGACCGAAGCCTGGAGCCAGGCGGGGACCGGAGCATGCGCCGCCACCCTCAGTACCAGCGTCATCGGCGGCCCGGCCTCCTATTGGTCGTCCTATGCATACGACACCACCGGAAACCGGACCTCTGAAGACCGTTGGAACGGCATCGACCAGACCACCTACGACTGAGCCTCTTCCATCCGTCTTCACGATCGATCGGTGAC